>VJOU01000001.1 GCA_007050995.1 Glycocaulis profundi
ACGGATCGGACCGGCGTCGCGATGGCCTTGGCCGCTTGGACGGCGGGGCCAGCGATCGCCAGGCTACGACACGGTGAGATGAGAGAAGCCGCACCGGCTGAAAAACGTCGCGCGCGGGCGGCCCCTCGGGGCACGGAACCACAGCGCAATACAGACCATGGGCCCGACCGGGCCGCCCGCGCGCCCCTCATCAGGGGCGGGACCACGGCACACCCCCGCGCTCGGCAGAGCGGCGGGGATGAAGGCGCGTGCGGGGGGCAGCCCCCACCGTCATCCCCCGGCTCGACCGGGCCATGACGGTGAAGGAGAGGCGCAGACAACGGCGGCGCAGCCGCCGCAAGGCCGACCGGCCGCCCGCGCCCATGCGCGGAACCGACTGACCGGAGGGAAGGAGGACAGAGAAACCGGCCAGAGAAACCAACCCTACCCCTTCAGAATTCCCCGGTTCAGCAGGGTCTCGGCGATCTGGACGGTGTTGAGGGCCGCGCCTTTGCGCAGATTGTCGGACACGATCCACATCGCCAGGCCGTTCTCCACCGTCGGGTCCTCGCGCACGCGGCTGACGAAGGTGGCGAACTCGCCCACGCTCTCGACGGGGGTGACGAAGGCGGGATCGTCCTCGTCGGCCCGGTCGATCAGCATCAGGCCGGGCGCCTCGCGCAGGATGGAGCGGGCTTTCGCCGCGCTGATCTCGCGCTCGAACTCGATATGAGCGGCCACGCAGTGGCCCACGAAGACCGGCACCCGGGCGCAGGTGGCGAACAGCTTGATCTTCGGGTCGAGGATCTTCTTGGTCTCGACCGTCATCTTCCACTCTTCCTTGGTCGCGCCGTCTTCCATGAAGATGTCGATTTTCGGAATGACGTTGAAGGCGATCTGCTTGGGGAAGTGTTCGGGCTCGATGGGGTCGTTGACATAGATCGCCCGGGTCTGGCGCCACAGCTCGTCCATGGCCTCCTGACCGCCGCCGGAGGTGGACTGATAGGTCGCGACCGAGACCCGTGTGATGCCCGCCGCGTCATGCAGGGGTTTCAGCGCGACCACCGTCTGGATGGTCGAGCAGTTGGGGTTGGCCACGATGCCCTTCTTGATCGCGTCCAGCGCCTCGGGATTGACCTCGGGCACCACCAGCGGAACGTCGGGGTCCATGCGCCAGGCCGAGGAATTGTCGACCACCAGGGCCCCGGCCTTGGCGATCTTCGGCGCCCATTCCTTCGACACGTCGCCGCCCGCGCTCATCAGGACCAGATCGACCTTGGAGAAGTCGAAGGTCTCCGCGTCCTTGCACTTCAGGGTCCTGTCGCCATAGCTCAGCTCGGTGCCGATCGAACGGCGCGAGGCGAGGGCGTGGACCTCCTCGGCGGGGAAGAGGCGCTCGGCCAGGATGGTGAGCATTTCCTTGCCCACCGCGCCGGTGGCGCCGAAAACCGCGACTTTGATACCCATGGGCGGGCTCCTTTCAAAACTGACGCCGGATGCGAAAACGCCCTCCGGACGGGCCGGAGGGCGTCTGATCCGGCCGTCCGGCCGGGTCCGAAGACCTCAGGGCCGGTTATGCGAGAGAGCTGTCGATCTTCTTGCAGGCCTCGACCAGGCCCTTCACCGCGTCGACCGAGTGGTCGAACATGGCTTTTTCCTCGTCATTGAGCGAAATCTCGACCACGCGCTCCACGCCGTTCGCGCCGATCACGATGGGCACGCCCACATACATGCCGTCCACGCCGAACTGGCCGGTCAGATGGGCCGCGCAGGGCAGCACGCGCTTCTTGTCGTTCAGATAGGATTTCGCCATCGCCACCGCGCTCTCGGCCGGGGCGTAGAAGGCCGAGCCGTTGCCCAGCAGCTGGACGATCTCGCCGCCGCCCGACCGGGTGCGGTCCACGATGGCGTCGATCTTGTCTTTCGAGGTCCAGCCCATCTCGATCAGGTCGGGGATCGGGATTCCGGCCACGGTGGAATAGCGGGTCAGCGGCACCATGGTGTCGCCGTGCCCGCCCATCACGAAGGCGGTCACGTCCTCGACCGACACGCCGAACTCCTCGGCCAGGAACCAGCGGAAGCGCGCCGAATCCAGCACGCCCGCCATGCCCACGACCTTCTCGTGAGGCAGGCCGGAGAACTCGCGCAGCGCCCAGACCATGGCGTCCAGCGGGTTGGTGATGCAGATCACGAAGGCCTCGGGCGCGTGCTTGGCGATGCCCTCGCCCACGGCCTTCATGACCTTCAGATTGATCTCCAGCAGGTCGTCGCGGCTCATGCCCGGCTTGCGCGGCACGCCCGCGGTGACGATGCACACGTCCGCGCCGGCGATGGGCGAGTAGTCGTTCACCGAGCCGCCGGTCAGGTGGCTGTCCTTGCCGAACACCGGGCTGGCCTCGCACAGGTCCAGCGCCTTGCCCTTGGCCGTGCCCTCGGCGAGGTCCATCAGCACCACGTCGCCCAGCTCCTCGCGGGCGCAGATATGGGCGAGGGTGCCGCCGATCATGCCGGCGCCGATGAGGGCGATCTTCCTGCGGGCCATAGGGAACTCCTGAAGCTTGAGGGGCGCGGCCCGACGGCGCGGAAAATCTCCGTGCCGCAGGCGCGAAAAGACGGTGCGCGCTGTGTAGCGCTCAATGGCGGAGACCGCAATCGGGCCGATGCGGTGTTTGACCGGACAAGGCGCGCGGAGGTCAGTCCTTCGCCGTGTCCCGGCGCTCGGCGGCCAGATAATCGTGGCTGCGCATCTCCATCAGGCGCGAGGCGGTGCGCTGGAACTCGAACGCGCCGTCGCCCTCGGGATAGAGGTCCTGCGGCTCGGCGTCCGCGCTCATCACCAGCTTGGTCTTCATCTCGTACAGCGCGTCGATCAGGGTGACGAAGCGCGCCGCCGCGTCCCGCCGCGCCGCCTGCATCTTCGGCACGCCGTCGATCATCACGGTGTGGAAGGTCTCCGCGATCATCAGATAGTCGGCCGGGCCGAGAGGCCGCTCGCACAGTTCGGCGAAGGTGAAGCGCGCCACTCCGGCGGCCTCGCGCGGCACGGTCACTTCGCGGCCCTGCACGGTCAGCGAGAAGCTCTGGGGCTTGGCCCCGAAGGTCAGGCTGTCAAAGGCGCGGTCCATCGCCGCGTCGGCCGCGGGGCCGAGCGGGCTGTGATGGATCGGTTCGGCCTCCAGCCGCTCGAGCCGGTAATCGCGCCCGCAGTCGAGATTGACCACCTCCAGCCGGTTTTCGATCAGCGCGATGAAGGGCTCGAACAGGGGCCGGTTGAGGCCGTCCTTGTACAGATCGCCCGGCACCCGGTTGGAGGTGGCGACCACGACCACCTTCGCCTCGAACAGGCGTTCGAACAGCCGGCCCAGGATCATGGCGTCCGCCACGTTGGTCACCTGCAGCTCGTCAAAGCACAGCAGACGCGTCTCGGCGGCCACCTGGTCGGCGACCGCGATCAGGGGCTCGGCCTGCTTCTTCTCGCGCTGGACGGCGATGCGCGCGTGGATGTCCTGCATGAAGGCGTGAAAGTGGGCGCGGCGCTTGCGCGTCACGGCCACGCTGTCGAAGAACAGGTCCATCAGCAGGGATTTGCCCGTCCCCACCCCGCCCCACAGGTAAAGCCCCTTGGGCGGTTCGGGCGTCTTGCGGAACAGCGCCTTGCGCCGTCCGTCCCACGCCTCGACGGCCTCGCCCAGCGCCTCCAGCCGCCCCGCGACCGCGGCCTGGGCCGGGTCGGGCAGCAGGCGGCCCGCCTCGACCGCGCCGCGCAGCGCCTTGACCGGGCTCAACCGCCCAGCCCCCGCGCGGCCAGCGCGATAAGCCCCGCGCCCGCCAGCCCGAAGGCCAGCGCCGCGCCGATCAGCAGAAGGACGGGACGTTCGATCTCTCTCATCGCGATGCGGTGTAGCGCGCCCGTCGCCGATGGGAAAGGGCGCGGGCGCAAGGCTCGCCCTTGGGTTGACGCCTCGCGCCCGCACCGCCGATAGTCGGCACGCAGGAGGCGGCAATGGCGCTCAGGCCCAAGGACATCGCGAACCTCGAAGCGGCGGGCATGCCGCCGGGCGTCATCCGCTACGTGGCCCGCGAGGCGGAGGGTCTGTGGGTTTTGCCCGTGCTGCGGATGTTTCACGGGTGGAAGGGCAACACGGCGCTTTTCGCTTTTGCCGCTCTCATCCCCCTCTTGCTGCGCACCGGGGCAGACGGCTGGTATGGCTCGGTCGCCTTCTTGCTGCCGCTCGTGTTCGTCATGTCCGCGGTCTGGCTCAGAAACCGCAGCTTGCGTCTTGAAAGCCCCGCCCAGTGGAGCGCGCGCCGGATCGCCATGGCGGCGGTGGGCGGCGATCCCAAGGGCGAACTCAAACGCCATGTGAAACGCCTCGACCCCGCCCTGCCGCCGCGCGCCGCGCTGGCGAAAATGGCGCGGAAGGACTGGAAGGGTCTTGCCGAGCACGGCCCGCAGGCCCGCCCCGAATCCCCGGTCCCGGCGAGCTGGCCCCGCCAGCGCCTGATCGCGACCGGACTGGTCGCCGTGCCCGCCGTCATCGTGCTGGCGATTCCCATAGCCGTCTGGATTCTGATGCGATGAGCCTGACCCCCGCCGAGACCGAGCGCCTGCGCGAGGCGGGCCTGCATGAAGCGCTCGTGCGAGCCGCTGACGCCGAGGCGGCGCGGATGGCGCATCTGCGCGTGGAGCGGCTTTACTGCGGCGTGAAGGGTTTCGCGATCATGGCGGCCACGGTCTTCATCTTGATGGCGGGCGCGTCGTTTCTGATCGAGACGTCCTGGAGATGGGGGCTGGCGTTTGGCGTGGTCACCGCGCTGCCGCCGCGCCTCGCGGCGATCCCCGCCATGCTGGCGAACCAGACCCTCAGGCGCCGCGATCCGGCGCGATGGACCCTGCGCCAGCTCGCCCAAGCCGCCGTTTCGTCCCGGTCCGACCGGATCGAACTTCTGGAAAGCCGGATGGACGGCGCAACGGACTGGCACGAGGGGCTGATCGCGGCGGCGCAGCCCAATCCTGATTTCCGCATGGTCCACAAGGTGGTGTTGATCGGAGTGATCGTGGTCCCGATGCTGAGCATCCCCGTGATGATGTGGGCGGCGCGATGAGCCTGACCCGCAAGGAGCTCTCGCGGCTTCAGGCCTCGGGCCTGCCCGATGGGGTCGTGAATGCAGTGGACGCGGAAGCGGCGCGCATGCCGCATCTGAACGTGCTCCGCCTGTATCGCGGCTCCAGCGGATTTCTCGTTGTCGTTTCGAGCATGTTCGTTCTGCTTCTTCTTCTTCAGCTTCTGAACGCCAGCAGTTTCGGCTGGATGATGCTCTGCGTCATTCTCGCGACCTCGCCACCCCTCGTCGCCGATGTTCTGGATCGTCTTGAACACCAGGATCTGAGACGGTCCGACCCTCTCGCCTGGGCTCTGCGCCGACTGGTCAGGGATGTGGTGTCCGGCCACGGCATAAAGGCGGAACGAATGGCCGAGAGGCCGGGCATGGCGGAGGACTGGCGGGAGGCGCTGACCCGCGGCGTCGCGCCGCCACCCTCCCGATCGGTATTGAGCTGGAAGGAAAAGGCGGTGGTGGGGGGCCTGATGCTCGCGCCCCTGCTCGGGATTCCGATCCTGATGTGGATCGCGCGATGAGCCTGACGCGTGCCGAAACCGAACGTCTGCGTGAGGCGGGCCTGCGCGACGACGTGATCGCGGCGGTGGAGGATGAGGCCGGTCGCATGCGGCTGCTCTGGCTGAGGCGGAGCTGGCTGATGCAGGCGGTGCTGGTTCTGGCGCTGGGCGCCGCGTTCATGCTGCTCGGGTCATGGATGATCCGGTTGGACGCGCCTGCGGGTTTGACGCCCATGGTCTTCAGCACCGGGATCATCGCGGTCGCCGCGAGAAGACTGGTCTGGCTGCGCGCCCACCCTGACCGCGCCGGAGCGCGGCGGCTGATCGTGCTGGCGGTCAGGGGCCGGTCCGCGACGCTCGAACGGCTCGCCTGGGAGATTTCACGCAAGGCCGACCCGCACGAGGCGCTGGCGCTGATCTCCGGCGCGCCGCGCCTGCTGAGCGACGCCGAGCTCGGCGAGGAGCGCGCGTCCCATATGACGCATCTCAAGGCTTTCGGACTGACCGCAGCCCTGCTGGCGGGCGTGGGCGCGCTGTTCGCGCTGGCCTGGCTGATCGGTCGTCCTTAAGCCGTCAGGCTTTCCAGCGCCTGCCGCCAGGCGTCGGGCAGCGGCTTGGGGCGCCGCGTGGCGCGGTCGACATAGACATGCACGAAGAAGCCCTCGGCGATGGCGTCGTCCTCGCCGTCGCGGAACAGGGCGATTTCGTAGCGCACCGAGCTGGACCCCAGCCGGGCCACGCGGATGCCCGCCTGCAGCGTGTCGGGGAAGGCCGCCGGGGCGTGGTAGCGGCAGCCGGTCTCCACCACCAGGCCGATGGGGTCGCCCCGCTCGATGTCCAGCAGGCCCCGCGCGATCAGCCAGCGGTTCACCGCCGTGTCGAAGAAGGCGTAATAGGCCACGTTGTTGACGTGTCCGTACACGTCATTGTCCGCCCAGCGGGTCTCGATCCGCTCGAAGGCGGGATAGGCCTGCCGGCGGGCGGGGGCGGGCCGCGCGCTCACAGGATCTCCTCGTAGAGCCGCACTATGTCGTCATAGCCCATGGGTCTGGGGTTGTTGGGCAGGAGGCGGTCGTTGGCGGCCACGTCCTCGGCCATGCGCGGCACGTCGTTATGGCTGATGCCTAGCTGGGACAGCCGCCGCTCGATGCCCGTGGCGTCCGCGATCCGCTCCATCTCCGCGATCAGGGCGGATGAGCTGGCCTTGAGCCCCATCGCGGCGGCGATCTGGGCGTAGAGCGGCTCGCACACCGCCGCGTTGAAGCGCAGCACCGGGGGCAGCACGACCGAGTTGGACAGGCCATGAGGCACGTGGAAGATGCCGCCCAGCGGGTAGGCCATGGCGTGCACCCCCGCCACCGGCGAGTTGGAGAAGGCCTGCCCCGCCAGCATCGCGCCCAGCAGCATTTTCCCGCGCGCCTCCCGATCCGACCCGTCCTCGCAGGCTCTCACGATGTTCGGCTGGATCAGGCGCATGGCTTCAAGCGCCAGCGTGTCGGAGACCGGGTTCTTGAACCGCCGCCCCGTATAGGCCTCGATGGCGTGGACCATGGCGTCGATGCCGGTCGCGGCGGTGATGTGGCGCGGCAGGCCCAGCGTCAGGTCGGGGTCAAGCAGCGCCATGTCGGCGTAAAGCGCGGGCGCGGCGATGCCGCGCTTTGAGGTCTCGCCCGTGGTGATGACGGCCACCGAGGTCACTTCCGATCCCGTGCCCGCCGTGGTGGGGACCAGAACCAGCGGCAGGCGCGGGCCGGTCGCCCGGTCCATGCCGTACATGTCCGCCAGAGTCTGGCTGCCCGCCAGCAGCAGGGCGACCACCTTGGCGGTGTCCATCGGGCTGCCCCCGCCATACCCGATCACCGCCTGCGCGCCGAAGGCCCGGCCCGCCGCGGCGGCCTCCATCACGACGGATTCCGGGGGGTCGGCGACCACCCTGTCATAGACCATCACGTCCAGACCGTCCGCCTCCAGCCCCTCCAGCGCGGCGTCCAGAAGCCCCGCCCCGATCACGCCCGCGTCGGTGACGAGCAGGATGCGCCGGGCGCCCCTCAGGGCGGGAGCGGCGGCGCGGGCCAGGCGCGCGGCCGCGCCTGGCTCGAAGACGATGTGGGGGACGGTGCGGAACTGGAAGGGGGTCATGGCTGGAAAACGCGGGTCTGGAGGACGGGGCGCACAGCCTCGCCCCGGACGCGCTCCGGTTCAAGCCCCAACCATACTGACCTTACGAAAGACTGCGATCAGTCCTCGCCGATCCGGGGCGGCCCGCCATGCTCGGCTTCGGAGGGACCGAAGGCGCGGGCCAGCAGATGCGTGGAGTCGTGCGCCAGCTCGATGGCCTGGGTGAGGTGGTCGAGCACCTTCACATTGTTGGCCAGCACGTGCAGCGCCTCGGGCCGGGTGTCGTCGGAGATCTTGGTGCAGCGATAGAGCACGTCCGCGCGCAGCTCGATGAGGATGTCCTCCAGCCTGCGGCCGTTCGGATTGGCGTCGGACTTCAGAAAGCGGGTCATGGCCGCCTCTCTTTCCCAGTTGTTGCCGGAACGAAGGCTAGCGCGATCGCGTCATCTTTTCGTAAATGACTCCGCGAACAGCGAGGAGGCTCACCATGACCCAGAAGATCGGCGCCAAGGCGCTCATATCCGAACTCCCCAAATGGAGCCCGTGCGACGGTCGGGACGCGGTCTGCCGCACGTTCAAGTTCAATGATTTCAACGAGGCCTTCGGTTTCATGACCCGCGTGGCGCTCAAGGCCGACGCGATGGACCACCACCCCGAATGGTTCAACGTCTATGACAAGGTCGAAGTGACCCTGACCACCCACGACGCGGACGGCGTGACCGACAAGGACGTGGAGCTGGCCCGCTTCATGGATGGCGCGGCGCGCTGAGCCTCACTGGTCGTGGATCATGATCATCCCGATCATGACCGTGGCCCCCGGCTCGCCCAGCGCCTGATCGGTGGCGCGCTGGAGCAGAGTTGAGATGCGCGCGGCGTCCGGCACCTGCCCGGGGCCGTAGCCCATGCCCGAATACACCGCCATCGCGCTCATATAGGCGTCCCGCAGGCGCGGCATGCGCTGGGTTATGCGGGCGCGCATCGCCGGGTCGGGGGCGTCCAGCCCGATCTCCACATGCAGCAGGCCCCGGATGTCCCGGCCCGCCTGCACCGAGGCCATCACCGGATCGAGCCGCACATAGGTCTCCGAAGCCGTGATCGCCCGGCGGTCGGGGCTGACCTCCGGCTCGGCGGGCGCGGCCACCGCGACCGGCGCCCACAGCGCCAGGCAGAGCGCGGATACGCGGATCGTATGATGAAAAGCGCGGATCGTATGACCGGGTGCGTGGATCATGCGGCGAGGATAAGACCGTTCCGGTAAACGGACGGTTCGCGTCCGCTGGCGCCTTCGCCCGCCCGGCCGACGCTCACATCGTGAAGCCGATCCACCGCCCCGCCAGAAGCGCGGCCAGCCAGATCAGCAGCGAGGCCGCGGCCTGCATCCGCAGAACGGGATGGATCGCACCGCCCGCCAGCGCGGTCCGCCACCAGGGCGTGAACCGCAGCGCCAGCGCGTTCGCGACGCCAAGCCCGATCAGCGCCAGCTTGAGCTGGAGCATGTCGTTGGCAGCATACGCCACGGGGCGGACGCTGAACAGCAGAAAACCGGTCAGGACGGCGAGCGCGACCCCGATGGCCGCGACCCGCGCCAGCGGCGGTCCGAGCTCGGCCACGGGGCGTTTTGAAAACGCGCCCAGAAGGCGCGCGTCCAGCGTGCCGATGGCCCCGATGATCAGGCCGATGGCGGCGATGTGGGCGGCGCTGACCAGCGGATAGGCCATGCCCGGCGACCGCAGGAAGGCCGCGGGCGGGGTCTGGCCCAGCCACTGGAGCAGGTCGGTCACCCGTCAGCCCTGGTCCTGGGCCTCATCCTCGATCCGTTCGGGATAGGGATCGTAATTCACACCGTCGATGGTGATGCGGACGGCCTTCATCCGCAGTTCCTCGGGATCCAGGGTGCGATGGCCGAGCACGGTGACGGCGTCGCCGGGCTGAGAGACGCCCTCCACGAAGCCCGAATCTTCAGTGCGGCGCGGATTGCCCAGCTCGATGGTCCACGACCCGCCCTCGGCCTCGACCTGCAGGGTGGGATGGGGCGGACCGATATAGATCTCCTGGATCACGCCCTCCAGCGTGGTCTGCTCCTCCTGCGCCCAGTCCCAGCCATGGTGGGCGAAGGCGGCGGCGGTGGCCACGGCGCCCGTGAGGGCGGCGGCCGCGATGACGCGAAGTCTCATGAGAGGCTCCTTTCAGCTTCCATCTGCTTGAAGGATAACGCGGGCGCCGGGCGAGTCGAGCCACGGTCTTGCCATCGGGCGGGCGCGCCATAGTTCGCCTGTCACGCGACAGCCGCCGGAAAGTCTTTTTGATGATACGCCTCGCCCTGCCCGTCACCCTCCTTCTCTCCGCGCCCGCCCTCGCCCAGCCCGCCGACGTCCCGCCGCCCGCTCCGCCCACCGGCTTCATCTCAGGCGGGGTGGGCACGGTGCCTGAATACGCCGGGTCGTCCGACTACCGCCTGATCCCTTTCGGCGCCGCGCGGTTCGAGATCGCGGGCGTGACCGTGCAGACCGAGGGCCCCGGCGTCACCGCCGCCCTAATCCGTCAGGGGCGGCTGACCGCGGGACCGTTCGTGCGCTGGTATGGCGGGCGCGATCCGGGCGACATCTCCGACGCGGCCGTGGCCGCGCTTCCCAGCGTGGACGGCTCGGCGGTGGCGGGAGGATATGTCCGCTACGCGGTGGCGCGCGGGCTGATCTCCCAGGTCGACAGCCTCAGCCTGTCAGGCCGCGTGGGCGCGGACCTTCTGGGCAATGTGGACGGGCTGGTGTGGAGCGCGGGCGTCGATTACGGCGCGGCCCTGTCGGCCACCTCCTTCATCGCGCTCAGCGTCTCGGCCACCGGGTTCAGCGACGATTACGCCGACCAGCACTTCTCCATCGACCCCGCCGGGGCGGCGGCGTCGGGCCTGCCGGTCTACGAGGCGTCGGGCGGGCTGAGGGATGTGGGCGTGGTGGCGATCTATGATCACGGCATCGGCCGGGGCGACTGGTCGGTGACCGTCGCGGCGGGCTATTCGCGCATGGTGGGCGACTACGCCGACAGCCCCATCGTGGCCGACCGCGGCTCGGCGGACCAGTTCTTCGCGGGCGTCGGCCTTGGCCGACGGTTCTGAGGGATTTTCAGGGAAGGCGATGGTGGAGCCGAGGGGAATCGAACCCCTGACCTCGTCATTGCGAACGACGCGCTCTCCCAACTGAGCTACGGCCCCATCGCGGAAGCGCTCACCTACGGCGCGGCGGGATGGCTGTCAAGACGAGGCGGCGCCGCGCCCCGCCCGCTTGCGGCCCGGACCTGAGGCGGGTAGAGACGAGGCCCGTTCAAAGCCCGCCTCGAGGGGTCCGCATGTCATTCCTTCAAGCCATCATCGTCTATTTCGTCCTGCCGCTGCTGACGCTGCTGACGATCGTGGTCTTCGTCCATGTGATCCTGAGCTGGCTGGTCGCCTTCAACGTGGTGAACCCGCGCAACCAGCTCGTCTACACCATCGGCCGGATGTGCGCGTCCATCGTGGAGCCTCTGCTCTCGCCCATCCGCCGCATCCTGCCGCCGCTGGGCGGAATGGACCTGTCGCCGATCATCCTGCTGCTCCTGATCATGTTCATCCGCAATTACGTGATCGCCCAGCTCATCTATCCCAATGTCTGACATCATCCTTCCGCAGGCGGGCCGCGCCGCGATCCTGGACGGCAAGGCCGCCGCCGCCGCCATCGACCGCGCCGCCGCCGAGGCCGCGCGCGCACTCACGCCCGGGCTGGGGCGTCCGCCCTGCCTGGCCGTGGTGCTGGTGGGCGAGGATCCGGCCAGCCAGGTCTATGTGCGCAACAAGGCGCGCCGCACCGAGGCGGCGGGCATGACCAGCGTCGAACACCGCCGCCCGGCGGATTTCCCGCAGGAGGACCTGATCGCGCTGGTGCAGGAACTGAACGCCGACGACGGCGTGGACGGAATCCTCGTCCAGCTCCCGCTGCCGGGCCATATCGACGAGCGCGCGGTGGTCGAGGCGATCGATCCGGCCAAGGACGTGGACGGACTGACCGCGGCCAGCGCGGGGCGTCTGGTGCTGGGCGCGCCGGGCCTGCGCCCCTGCACGCCGTCTGGCTGCGTCTGGCTGGCCGAACAGGCGCTGGGCGATCTGACCGGCAAATCAGTGATCGTGATCGGCCGCTCCATCCTGGTGGGCAAGCCCGCCGCGCTGCTCTTCCTGGAAAAGAACTGCACCGTCACCCTGGCCCACTCGCGCACGAAGGACCTGCCCGGCCTGTGCCGGAGCGCGGACATCGTGGTCGCCGCCGTGGGCCGTCCCGAACTGGTCGAGGGCGACTGGATCGGAGAGGGCGCGTGCGTGCTGGACGTGGGCATCAACCGCGTGGACGCGCCTGAAAAGGGCGAGGGCGGGTCGAAGCTCGTGGGCGACGTGGACTTCGAGGCGGCGAGCGTTCGTGCGGGCTTCATCACCCCGGTGCCCGGCGGGATCGGCCCGATGACCATCGCCATGCTTCTGGCCAATACCGTGCGCGCCGCGGCGGGCCGCAAAGGCCTTCCGATCCCGGAAAATCTGCCCGGATAAGGTTGTTTTTTAAGAGCTTGCTAAGGCTGTCCTGAGACAGTCGAGAGCAAGGCAGCGCGCAGAATGCGTGTCAGTCGCATGGGGAAAAACATGGTCGAGCCGCTGAAAATCCTCCACATCGAGGACGATTTCGCCGACGCCATGCTGCTCAATCACGCCATGTGCGACGCGGGCGGCTACCATGTGGAGATCGAGGTCGTCCGATCCCTGTTCGACGCCCGCTTCAAGCTCAAATCGCGCACCTATGATCTGATCGTGATCGATCTCAGGCTGCCCGATTCCGTGGATCCGGTGGACACCGTCCGCACCGCGGAGACGCTGGCCAAGGGCACGCCGATCCTGGTCCTGACCGGCTCGGCGCGGGTGGACGCCAAGGCCATCGGCGAGCACATCATGCTGCTGGACAAGAACGACTACTTCAACACCCGCGACACCGCCGCCCCCGGCCGCCTGCTGGCCAAGGTGCAGGAAGCGGCCGAGGACATGCTGCGCCTCTAGGCCAGCGTCCGCCTGACCGCCTCCGCCCATCCGGCCTCAAGCCGCGCGCGCGCCGCCTCGTCCATCTGCGGCTCGAACCGGTCGGCGGCGGCCCACAGCCGCGCGGCGTCCTCCAGCCCGCTGAACAGGCCCGCGCCCAGCCCCGCCAGGAAGGCCGCGCCCCAGGCCGTGGTCTCGGTGTTCACGGGCCGTGTCACCGCCACCCCGCACAGATCGGCCATCCGGCGCGCGAAGGCGGTGTTTGCCGCCATGCCGCCATCGATCCTCAGCTCGGCGACCTTCGCGCCGTCCGCGCGCATGGCGCGGAGCAGGTCGGCGGTCTGCCAGCACACCGAGTCCAGCGCCGCCCGCGCGATCTCCGCCCGTCCCGTGCCCCGGCTCATCCCATACAAGGCCGCCCGCGCTTCGGGCCGCCAGTGCGGCGCGCCCAGCCCGGTGAAGGCGGGCACCAGATAGACCCCGCTCTCAGGGTCCGCGCCTTCGGCCAGCGCCTCGACCTCGCTGGACTTTCCGATGATGCCCAGCCCGTCGCGCAGCCACTGCACCGCCGCGCCCGCCGACAGCACCGAACCCTCCAGCGCGAAGGCCGATTGTCCACCAAGCCGCCAGGCGGTGGTGGACAGCAGCCGGTTCTCCGAGGCCACGATCCCGGTTCCGGTGTTCAGGATCATGAAGGCGCCGGTGCCGTAGGTGGACTTCATCGCCCCCGGCTTCAGGCAGGCCTGGCCGATGGCGGCGGCCTGCTGGTCGCCCGCCGCGCCGGTGATCGGCACGGCCCGTCCGAACACGGATGGATCGGTCTCGCCGAACAGTCCCGCATTGTCGGCGATGTCAGGCAGCATGGCGCGGGGGATGGCGAACAGGGCGAGCAGATCCTCGTCCCAGTCCTGCGCGGCGAGCGCGTACAGGCTGGTCCGGCTGGCGTTGGTCGCGTCGGTGACGTGCCGCGTCCCGCCCGTCAGCCGCCAGATCAGCCAGCTCTCCACCGTCCCGAAGGCCAGCTCGCCCGCCTCGGCCCGGCCCCGGGCACCGGTCTGGTCGAGTATCCAGCCGATCTTGGAGGCGGAGAAATACGGGTCGAGCACCAGCCCCGCCCGCTCGGCCACCAGCGGCCCCGCGCCATCGCGATCCAGCCTCGTGCAGGCGTCCGCCGTGCGCCGGTCCTGCCAGACGATGGCGTTGTGGACGGGCCGACCGGTGGCGCGCTCCCAGACCAGCGTAGTCTCGCGCTGGTTGGCGATCCCGATGGCCGCGACGGTGAAGCCCGTCGCCTCGGCGTCCGAAAATGCCTTGCGTGCGGTGGACAGGGCGGTCGCCCAGATCACCTCGGGATCGTGCTCGACCCAGCCGGGCCGGGGATAGATCTGGGCGAACTCCTCCTGAGCCAGCGCCACCGTCCGGCCCTCGAGGTCGAAGACGATGGCCCGGCTGGAGGTCGTGCCCTGGTCGATGGCGAGGATGGCGGGGGCGGGCATGGCGGCTCCTGAATCGCATCTGTTTCGACCATAGCCTCCCCGCGCTGAAGCGCTAATCTGCGACGCGACGAGGAGACGCGAATGACCGGTTTCGACCCCGAGATGATCGACAGCCCCAGCGGCGCGCGCCTGGCCCTGCGGGTGATGCAGGCGCGCGGCGAGGCCAGAGGGATCGTGATGATCCATCACGGCATGGCCGAGCATGCGGGCCGCTATGCCCGCTTCGCGGAACATCTGGCCGCGCGCGGCTTTCATGTGGCGGCCCACGATCACCGCGGCCACGGCCTGACCACCGCGCCCGACGCGCCGCGTGGCGTGTTCGCGGGCAGGGATGGCTGGGATCGGGTGATGGAGGATGCCGCCTTCGTGCGCGGACACCTCTCCGACCGCTTCGGCGGCCTGCCGGTCATCGTGTTCGGTCATTCCATGGGCGGGGTGATCGCCATGAACCAGGCCATGGACGAGCACGCCGAGCTGGCCGGCGTGGCGGTGTGGAACGCCAATCTGGCGCTGGGCGGTCTGATCCCGCTCATGCGCCTGCTGCTGACGCTGGAAGGGCTGGGCAAATCGAAAGACGCGCCCAGCGCCTGGATGGACGCGCTGACCTTTTCCGCGTGGGGCCGCAAGGTGAAGGACGCGCGCACCAAATTCGGCTGGCTCTCGCGCCTGCCCGCCGAGGTGGACCGGTATGTGGACGATCCCGCCTGCGGCTTCCGGCCCTCGATCTCGCTGTGGCGCGATTTCACGCTGGGCGTGGAGCGCGGCGAGGCCGCCGACCGGCTGGAGCTGATGGGCCGGGACCTGCCGGTGTTTCTGGCCGCGGGCGGCGACGACCCGGCGACTGACGGGGGCAAGGCGGTCAAGACCCTGTCCGCCCGGCTCTACAACGCCCGCTTCTCCCGCGTGACCATGCGCGAGGACCCCGGCGGGCGGCACGAGACCCTGAACGATATCGGCTATCCCGAGGCCATGGACGATTTCACCGTCTGGGCGGAGCGGATCATCGCCGAGGGGCGCTGGCCCGAGCCGTCTTCCCCTGAGCCCGATCCCGTGTCAGGCTGACGCCTGAGTGGACGCCACGGCCATGCAAACGGGCCGGGCACAGGGAGGTGGGTGATGATCGAGACCATCGCGCCGCGCGCGGGGCTTGGGCTCCGGCGTCGTCTGGGACGCTATCTGGCCGCCCGCACCGCGCGCTTCAGCCTGTCGCCCTCCATCGACATCGCCCGCCAGCGCAAGCGGCTGGACACCACCGGCAAGCGCCTGCCGCTGGCCCGCGGCGTGTCGGTGGCCCGCACCGTGCTGGGCGGACGGCCCGCGCTGGCCCTGACGCCCGCGAAGATGCGCCCCGGCGCGCTGGTCTATCTGCATGGCGGGGGCTATTCGCGCGGCTCGCCCCAGAGCCATAAGCCGCTGATCTCCCGGCTGGCGGCCAGTTTCGAGCTGAAGACCTTCGCGCCCGACTACCGGCTGGCGCCTGAAAACCCCTTCCCGGCGGGCCTTGACGACGCGGTGGCCGCGATCCGGGCGGCGCGCGAGGAGACGGGCGGACCCATCGTGCTGGCGGGGGATTCGGCCGGCGGCGGGCTGGCGCTGGCCGCTGCGATCCGGCTGCGGCAGCTGGGGCTCGACCTGCCCGAGGCGATGATCCTGTTCTCGCCCTGGACCGACCTGTCGCTGTCGGGGGAGTCCGTGGAAACGAAGGCGGACGCCGACCCGATGCTCAAGCCGGACTTCCTGCGCGCGGGCGCGGCGCTCTATCTGGGCGGGCGCCGGGCGGACGATCCGGCGGTTTCGCCCCTGTTCGCGGACCTGTCGGGCCTGCCTCCCACCCTGATCCAGGCGGGCGGCGACGAGGTGCTGCTCGATGATTCCACCCGTCTGGCCGAGCGCATGGAGGCGGCGGGCGTGAATGCCGACTGCGAGGTCTGGCAGGGCCTGTGGCACGACTTCCAGCTCTTCGCCCCGATCATCCCCGAGGCGGACTGGGCGGTGGACCGGGCGCGGGTCTGGCTGGACGTCCAGCTCGCGGACTTCTTCGAGGACGGCGCCGCGCCTCAGGCGAACAGGGCGTCCAACGCGGCCTGACTGCGCTCGATCACCACCTTGCGTTTGACCTTCATCGTGGGCGTCAGCTCCCCGCCCTGCACGGTCAGGGGCGCGTCCAGAATGGCGAACTTGCGGATGTTCTCCACCCGCGCATAGCGCGCATTGACCCGGTCGATCCCTGACTGGATTTCCTCGCGGACCTTGGGGTGGCTTTTCGGATCGGCGCCGATGGAGTGCTTTTTCGCGAAAGCGGACAGCGCCTCGGCGTTCAGGGTCAGCAACGCGACCAGATAGGGCCTGTTGTCGCCCGCCACCACCGCATGCTCGACCAGATCAATGTCCATCAGCTCGGTCTCGAGATTGGCCGGGGTGATGTTCTTGCCGCCCGAGGTGATGATGATGTCCTTGATGCGCCCCGTGATGAAGACGAAGCCGTCATCGTCCACGCTGACGATGTCGCCGGTGCGCATCCAGCCTTCGCGGGTGAAGGCGTCCGCGGTGGCGTCATTGTTCTTCATGTAGCCCGCGAACACGTTCGGCCCGCGCACCAGAAGCTCGCCCTCCTCGCTCAGACGCCATTCCATGTGCGGGATGATTTTCCCCACCGATCCGAAGCGGACCTGCCCCGGCGCGTTGAAGCTGGTCGGGGCGCTGGTCTCGGACTGTCCGTACCCCTCGTATATGATCAGGTCGAGCGAGGCGAAGAAGCGCAGCACGTCCACCGAGATGGGCGCCGCGCCGGAGATCAGCACCCGCGCCTCGTCCATCCCCAGCGCCTTCTTCACCTTCGACAGCACGAGTTTCCGCGCCAGCGCCATCTTCGCCTTCAACGCCGGGGAGGGGGAGCGGCCCGACACCACCGCCGCGTTGTGGTCCGACGCCGTGGCCATCGCCCATCGGGCGAGCTTCGCCTTGGTCCCCGTCGCCTCGCCCAGCCGGGCCTTCAGGGTGTCGGCCATCTTCTCCCACACCCGCGGCACGCCGAAGAAGATGTTGGGCCGGGCGGTCTTCAGGTCCTCGCCCAGCGTCTCCATGGAGCGCGCGAAGTAGAGACACCCGCCTCCGTTCACGTGGTTGTGGACCGAGGCCTGCTGCTCGGCGATGTGCGCCAGCGGCAGGTAGGACAGCAGCCGGTCGCCGGGGCGGCCGCCGAACATCTCGCGGATGGCGCTGGCGCTCCAGGCCAGGTTGCCGTGGGTCAGCATCACCGCCTTGGGCGGGCCGGTCGTGCCCGAGGTGTAGATCAGGCTGCCCACCTGGTTCTCCTCGATGGCGGCCAGCCGTCCGTCCACGGTCTCGTCGAGCTGGACGTCCTCGCCCAGCGACATGAAGCGGTCCCAGCTAAGGATCAGGCCGCCTTCGCCCTCGCCGTCCATGACGACGATGTGGCGCAGGGCCGGGCAGTCGTCTTTCAGCGCCAGCGCGTCACGCGCCTGCTCCATGGTCTCCACCAGCAGGACCGGGGCTTCGGAATGCTGCAGGATGTAGGCGATCTCGGGCGGGGCGCTGGTCCAGTAGATGCCCGCTGGGCGGCCGCCTGCCATCATCGCGGCGTGGGCGGCGATGGTCCATTCGCGCCGGTTGAAGCCCAGTATGGCGACGCTGTCGTCCCGGGCGCAGCCCAGAGCGATCAGGGCGCGGGCGGCCTGGCGCGTCTCGCGGGCGTAGTCCGCCCAGCTGCGGGTGATCCAGCCATTGCCCGAATGGAAGGCGTAGGCGGGCGCGTCTGGCCGCCGCCCGGCCTGATCGAGAAGCCGGGCGGGCGTGGACGGGAACCAGTTCGCCTCACCGATCCGGGGCAGTTCGCTCGCCCGCGCCTCCATCGCCGTTCTCCTTGCTCAGGCCCATGATCCTTCTCGCCTCGCCGGGGCTGGCGATCTCGCGCCCCGCCTGCCGGGCGATGTCCGCCAGCGCGGCGATCAGCGCGCCGTTGCCCTCCGCGCGCTCCCCGCCGGGCAGGTGGAAGGTGTCCTCCAGCCCCGTGCGCAGCATCCCGCCCAGTTCGGCGGCGCGCGCATGGACCGGCCATATCTCCCCGCGGCCGATCAGGGTCGCCTGCCACGGATCGCCGGGGCGCTTGAGGTCCAGCGCCAGCTCCAGCGCGCGGACGTCCGCAGGCATGCCCGAAGCCACGCCCATGACGAAATTATAGTGCGCGGCGGGGGCCATGCCATGGGCCACGTAAAGGCCCACCGAGCGCACGATGCCGATGTCGAAGCATTCGAACTCCGGATGAGACCCGCTCCGGGCCATCGCGTCGAGCATGGCGGCGATCTTCTCCACCGGATTGTCGAACACCATGGGCGGCCACGCCCATGACCCGTCCGAGCGGAGTTTGAGATAGTTCAGCGAGCCGGCGTTGCAGGCCGCGATCTCGGGCCGCACCCGCTTCAGGCAGGCGACGGGCCCTGACACGTCAGGCCCCACCACCCCGGTGGTCTGGTTGATGATCACGCCGGGGCAGGCGTCGCGGATGGCCTCGCAGATTTCCGCGGCCACCTCCGGCTCCCAGCTCGGCAGATGCCCCATGCCGGGCTCCTGCCGCCGGAAATGCACGTGCATCACGCTGGCGCCCGCCTCGAAGGCCTGCCGCGCGCTGGTCGCCATCTCTCCGGACGTGACGGGCACGGGGTGGCGCCTGGGGTCGGTCAGCACGCCATTGAGCGCGCAGGTGATCACCGCCTTGGTCATGCCGCATCATCTCCCGGCGCGAGCGCGATGAGAAGACTGCCTCCGGCCGCCTGCGCCCCTTCGCGGGCATGGACCTCGGTCACGGTCCCTGCGACGGCGGCGTCCAGCCGCATCTCCATCTTCATCGCCTCCATCACGGCCAGCGTCTGCCCGGCCTCCACGATGTCGCCGGGCGAGACGAGAACCCTAGCCACCAGCCCGGTGACCGGGGCGAGAACGCGGCCCGGATCGGCCCCCGCCGCCTCGCCGAAGGGCGAAGGCTTCGCGATCACGGAATCCCGCCCGCCGATGGCGATGTGCAGCGCGCCGGTTTCGTCCTCCACCGCAAACCCGGCCCGCGCGATCCCGTCCTGCCGCCAGCGCACGGCCGCGCCCTCGCGGGAGACCAGCGCCAGCGCCGCCTCCCGCCCGCCCAGCCGCACGGTGACCGCGCCCGGCCCGGTCTGTCCGACCCGCAGTTCCGTCCGCGCCCCGTCCGCCTCCACCGGCAGGCCGAAGGCCGTGACCGATTTCGAGCGCACCACGCCGGGGCGGGGCGCGCAGGTCAGCAGGGCGAACAGGGCCATGGCCTCGAACGGCGCTTCGCGCTCCGCGAACGGCCCGGTCCCGGCCTCCGCCCAGGCGTCCAGATCGCCGGTGAACACCGCGCCGCTGGCGAATTCGTCCGTATCCAGAACATCGATCAGGAAGCCGCGATTGGTGACCGTGCCCAGCAGCGGGCTCGCCTCCAGCGCGGCGAGCAGGCGCGCGATGGCGGTCCCGCGGTCCGGGCCATGGGCGATGATCTTGGCGACCATCGGATCATAATGGGCGCTGACCGCATCCCCGCTTTCAACGCCTGCGTCCGCCCGCGCGCCGGACGGCTCGAAATGCAGCACCGGGCCGGGGCGGGGCGCGAAGCCCGCGCGCGGGTCTTCGGCATAGAGCCGCGCTTCGATCGCGTGGCCCTCGATCCGCACATCATTCTGGCTGAAGGGCAGGGGGCGGCCTTCGGCGATGGCGATCTGGAGATCGACCAGATCGAGCCCGGTGACCATCTCGGTCACGGGATGCTCCACCTGCAGCCGCGTGTTCATCTCGAGAAAATAGTGCCGCCCCTCGGCGTCGAGCAGGAATTCCACCGTGCCCGCGCCTTCGTAATCCACCGCCCGCGCCGCCGCGATGGCGGCGTCGTTCAGCCGTGCGCGCAGGTCCGTGTCCACCGCGGGGCTGGGCGCCTCCTCGATCACCTTCTGCCGCCGCCGCTGCACCGAGCATTCGCGCTCGCCCAGCGACAGGCAGGCGCCGTGGCGGTCGGCCAGGATCTGCACCTCCACGTGCCGGGCCGGAGCGATCAGCTTTTCCAGCAGCACCGCGCCGTCGCCGAAGGCGGATTGCGCCTCGCGCCGCGCCGAGGCCAGCGCCTCGGGGAAATCCGCCGCGCGGGCCACGGCGCGCATCCCGCGCCCGCCCCCGCCCGCCGCGGCCTTGATCAGGACCGGCCATCCGAGGGTTTCCGCCTCGGCCAGCAGCGCGGTGTCGTCCGCCTCGCCCTGCCAGCCGGGCGCGACCGGCACGCCCGCCGCGATCATCGCCTCGCGGGCCTTCGCCTTGTCGCCCATGGCCGCGATGGCGGCGGGCGGCGGGCCGACCCAGACCAGCCCCGCCTCGATCACCGCGCGGGCGAACCCGGCATTCTCCGAGAGGAAGCCGTATCCGGGATGGACCGCGTCCGCCCCCGCGGCCTGCGCCGCATCGAGGATCGCGGGGATGTTCAGATAGCTTTCAGGCGCCGGGGCCGGGCCGATGCGCACCGCCATGTCGGCTTGCCGCACATGCATCGCGCCCGCGTCGGCGTCCGAATGGACCGCGATGGTTTTGATGCCCCGCGCTTTGCCCGCGCGGATGATCCGCACCGCGATCTCGCCGCGGTTTGCGACCAGCAGGGCGCGGATCGGGGTCATCAATCCTTCTTCCGTTTCGGCAGCGTGCCCTCGAGCTTGCAGATGATCCCCAGCATGATCTCGTCCGCCCCGCCGCCGATGGAGATCAGCCGCCCGTCGCGGAAGGACCGGGCGATGGGGTTGTCAGCGGTGTAGCCCATCCCGCCCCAGTACTGCAGGCAGGTGTCCGACACCTCGCGGGCCAGCCGCCCGGTCTTGAGCTTGGCCATCGAGGCCAGCTTGGTCACGTCCTGTCCCTCCACGAACTGTTCGACCGCGCGATAGGTCAGCGCCCGCAGCGCCTCGATCTCCGTCCTCAGCTCGGCGAGGCGGAAATGGATGACCTGGTTGTCGATCAACGGCGTGCCGAAGGTCTTGCGCTCGCGGCAGTATTCGATGGTCAGGTCGATCTGCTCGTCGAGGGATTTGAGCGAGCTGGCCGCGCCATACAGCCGCTCCTCCTGGAACTGGAGCATCTGGTAGAGGAAGCCCGCGCCCTCGTCCCCGATCCGGTTGCGCTTGGGCACCCGCACCTCGTCGAAGAAAAGCTGGGCGGTGTCGGACGAATGCATGCCGATCTTGTGGATCTTCTGCCGCTCGATGCCCGGCAGGTCCATCGGCACGATGATCAGCGACTTGTTCGAATGGGCCGGGCCCTCGGACGTGTTCGCCAGCAGGCAGCACCAGTCCGCCTTCATCCCGTTGGTGATCCACATCTTCGTGCCGGTGATGACGTAGTCGTCGCCGTCAGACACGGCCTTCGTCCTGACAGCGGCCACGTCGGACCCGCCGCCGGGCTCGGAGACCCCGAGGCAGCCCACGTATTCGCCGCGGATGGCGGGCGCGAGGAATTCGTCCCTGAGTTCGTCGGAGCCGTAATTGGCCAGGGCGGGCGTGCACATGTCGGTGTGAACCCCGATGGCCATGGGCACGCCGCCGCAGCGGATAAGGCCCAGCTCCTCGGCCAGCACCAGCGAGTAGGAGAAATCCAGCCCCAGCCCCCCGAACCGTTCGGGCCATCTCAGGCCCAGAAGGCCCAGATCGCCCATCTTCCGGAACACTTCATGGGAGGGGAACTCGCCCGCGCCCTCCCATTCTTCGACATGGGGGTTGATCTCCTCGCGGACGAAGCGGGCGACCGTGCGCCGCAGCTCCTCGTGCTGTTCGGTGAACTTCATGTTTGTCCTCCTCAGAACCGCGCCGCGCCGAACGTGTTCGGCCTCAGCGTCCGCGTCTGCGCCGCCGCGCCTGTCTCCAGGCACTCGATCAGGATCGCGCGGGTGTCGCGCGGGTCGATGATGCCGTCGTCCCAGAGCCGGGCCGTGCCGAACAGGGCGCGCGACTGATCCTCCAGCCCGGCGGTGATCATGTCCGACATCTGTCTGAGCGCAGTCTCGTCGGTCTCGCGACCGGCTCTGGCGTCCTTGGCGCGGGTGACGATCTCCATCACCTTCGCCGCCTGCGCGCCGCCCATCACGGCGGTCCGGGCGGTGGGCCAGGCGAAGATGAAGCGCGGATCGAAACCCCGCCCGCACATGCCGTAATTGCCCGCCCCGTAAGAGCCGCCCATGACGATGGTGAGCTTGGGCACGCGGGCGTTGGCGACGGCCTGGATCATCTTCGAGCCGTGCTTGACCGCGCCCGCGGCCTCCGCCGCCGTGCCGACCATGTAGCCGGTGGTGTTCTGCAGGAAGACCAGCGCGATGCCGGTCTGGTCGCACAGCTGGATGAACTGGCCCGCCTTGGCCGAGCCCTCGGGCTGGATCGGGCCGTTATTGGTGACGATCCCCACCGGATGCCCGCCCAGGCTGGCGTGACCGCACACGGTCTCCGCGCCGTAGCCGGGCTTGAACTCGAGGAAGTCCGACCCGTCCGCGATCCGGGCGATGACCTCCCGTGCGTCGAACGGCGCCCGGCCGTCCGCAGGGATCAGGCCCATCAGCTCGCCGGGGTCGTGGACCGGTGGCGGTCCGCCGCGGGCGGGCGCGTCGGCCTCCCACCCGATCTTCGCCATGAGCGCGCGCGCATAGGCGATGGCCTGCGCGTCGTCGTCGGCGAGATATTCGCCCAGCCCCGTCGTCTCGGCATGCAGGCGCGCGCCGCCCAGCGCCTCGTCGTCGGCGTCCTCGCCGATGGCGGCTTTGACCAGCGGCGGGCCGGCGAGGAATATTTTGGAGCGGTCGCGCACCAGAACGACGTAATCGGACAGTCCGGGCAGATAGGCCCCGCCCGCGGTCGAGCTGCCGTGGACGACCGCGACCTGGGGGATGCCCGCCGCGCTCAGCCGGGCCTGATTGGCGAAGCTGCGCCCGCCCTCGACGAATATTTCCGCCTGATAGAGAAGGTTGGCGCCGCCCGATTCCACCAGATGGATCAGAGGCAGTCGGTTCTCAAACGCGATCTCCTGCCCGCGCAGGGCCTTCTTCAGGCCCATGGGCGCGACCGTGCCGCCCTTGATGGCGCTGTCGCTGGCCGCGATCACGGCGCGCCGTCCGCTGACCGTGCCGATCCCGAGGATGGAGCCGCCCCCGGACGCCGAGCGGTCCCCGTCATCGTCATGCATGCCCAGCCCCGCCAGCGGGCTGATCTCGATGAAGCTCGCCTCGGGATCGACCAGCCGGGCGACCCGCTCGCGGGGCAGGAGCTGGCCGCGGGCGGCGAAGTCCTCGGCCTTGCGGGCGGAATTGGCCCGGACCCGGTCCTCCAGCGCGCGGACCTCGGCGAGCTTCTCCGCCATCGCTTCGGCGCCGGCCCGGAAAGCCTCCGAACCCGGATCGAGGCGGGTGGAGAGCACGCCCATCAGCCTTCGCCCCTGAGGACTTTGGGGTCCACCGCCCGGTGAAACCCGTTGAAGACCTCGGCTCGGTCATGATCGGGGACCGGGAAGGCGGACGTGCCCAGCGGCGCGCCGCCGTCGATCCTCAGCGTCACGCCGGTGATGAAGCGCGCGGCGTCCGACAGCAGGAACACGATGGCCGCGGAGACCTCCGCCTCGCTGCCCAGCCGCTTCATGGGCACGTGCTCGCGCAGATAGGGGATCATGGCTTTGGCCGCGCCGTCATAGGTGTCCAGTCCAGAGCTGGCGATCCAGCCGGGCGCGACCGCGTTCACCCTTATGCCGTGCCGGGCCCATTCATAGGCGGCGGTCTTGGTCAGATTGCTCATCCCCGCCCGCGCCGCGCCAGAGTGTCCCATACCCGCCATGCCGTTGCGCATGTCCGCGGTCATGTTCACCACCGCCCCGCCATGCGCCTTCATGCAGGCGTGGAACAGCGCCCGCATCATCAGGAAGCCGCCGGTCAGGTTGGACGCGATCACCGCCTCGAAACCTTTCTTCGAGATGTCCTCCAGCGCGGCGGGAAACTGGCCCCCCGCATTGTTGATCAGGCCATGGATCGGGCCATGGCGCGCGACCGCGCCGTCCACGAAGGCCTGCACGGCGTCCTCGTCGCGGATGTCGAAGGCGGCGGTCTCGGCCTGGCCGCCATCGGCGGCGATCTCCGCGGCGACCGTGTCGAGCTTGTCCGGCTTGCGCCCGGTGACGATCACCCGCGCGCCCAGAGCGGCGAGTTCATGGGCCGTGCAGCGTCCGATGCCCGAGCCCGCGCCGGTCACGATCACGGTCCGGCCTGCGAACAGACCGGACCGGAACACGCTGTCATATCGGCTGGAAGCGGGGGTGTCCGCCATCCGCGCCTCTCCTCCCCGGCTGGCCCGAACCGGCGCTGGCCGTCTGCTCGCGCGGGGTCTTCCCCGTCGCGGACCCTGAGCCTCGCCCGGCCTGACGTATGCGTCAAGCGGTTCTTGTTAAGGGCAGCGAGCCGGGGTAATCGTGGGTCAGGGGAGACCGGACATGACCCAGCCCGCGAGCGAAAGTCAGGACGCGCTGTACGGCATCGCCGAGCTGGCGGGCCATTTCGGCGTCAGCCAGCGCGCCATCCGCTTCTATGAGGACAAGGGCCTTCTCAGCCCGGCGCGGGTGGGCGGCCAGCGGGTCTACACCGAGACCGACCGCCAGCGCCTGTCGCTGATCCTGCGCGCCAAATCCATCGGGTCCAAGCTGTCCGACATCCGCACCTTCCTCGACCTGTACGGGCAGGAGGGCGAGGGCCGGGCGCGCCAGCTCCAGTTCGTCATCGAGAAGACCGCCGAGAAGATGGCCGAGCTGACCGCCAAGAAGGCCGAGATCGACACCACGCTCGACGAGCTGAAGGTCATACACGACGGCGCGCGGGACCGGCTCGGTCGTCTCAGCGGACGCTAGCGCTTTCGAGACGCTCCGGGATCGCGTAGGCGTCGATGGTCTCGCGCTCCAGCCCCCCGATCCAGAGCCGTCCCTCCCACGGGACCGCGGTGGTCGCGCCATAGGCGCCGTCCGCGGGGCCGAGCAGGGCGCGCACGGGCTCGCCCCGGCGGTCCACCGCCAGCGCCATCACGGGGCGGTCGGGCAGATCGGGCTCGCCGAAGACGTCGGTGAAGCGGCGCAGCAGGCGTTTCAGGAACGGACGGGGGTGGAAGAATTCGAGCTGGCCGCTCCTGAGCGAGGGCATGGCGATCCACAGCAGCCGTTCCTCGTCGTCCCAGTGCAGATTGTCGGGATAGCCCGGCAGGCCGTCGATCACGATGCGCTTTTCGGCGGTGGCCGGATCGACGGCCAGCACACGCGCCGCCCAGGTCTCGGCGATGAAGACCTCGCCCGACTGGGGGTCGTGGGTGACGCCGTTGGCGAAGGCGAGCCCGTCCATCAGCACCTCCCGCCCGCCGCCGGGACGGAAGGCGAAGACGCGCCCGGTCTGCTCGCCCTCCCAGAAGGATTCCAGATACTCGCCATACCCGTATCGGCCCGAGGCGTCGGACAGGATGATCGTGCCGTCGGCCAAGACGGTGAGATCGTCGGTGAAGACCAGATCGGGATAGGCGCCCGGCTCGGCGATGGTGGTCCAGTCGCCGTCCGGCTCCAGCCGGATCAGCCCGCGCAGCGCGTCTGCGACCACCAGCCGGCCTTCGGGGTCGAAGGCCAGGCCCAGCGGGCGTCCGCCGGTGTGAGCCACCTCCTCCCAGTCCCCGCCCGGCGAGCGCGCCATGACGCGGCCATCGCCCAGCGAGGCGTGAAGCCGCCCGTCAGGGCCGGGCTCGAGATCCTCCGCGCCGTGCAGCGGACCTTCGCGCAGTTCAGGCTCGGCGGGGTCGGTGAACAGGGCTTCGAGACGGGGGGCGGGGGGCGTGGGGTCGAAGCGGCGCGCGTCCATGGAGCCGGGCCCGTAGGCCAGCAGCGCCAGCACGGCCATGAGCGCCGCGACGCCCGCCAGGAGCCTGAAAGCCCAGCGCATTCCCGCTCTCCCGATGATCCGCCGACAATCTGATCCAGCTGAACGGGTTTATCAAGCGAAAGCGCGCTAACCTGTTATTCTCGCTCAGGTTACGGCCTTGCGCGCGGCGAAGCGCGGATCGCGCCAGCTTTCCGCGTCCATGATCTCGCGCAGGATTCCGGCGGCGCGCAGCACCTCTTCGTAGGACAGATAGAGGGGACTGAAGCCGAAACGCAGGATGTCGGGGCTGCGGAAATCGCCGATCACGCCGCGGGCGATCATGGCCTGCACGATGGCGTAGCCGTCCTCATGGGTCAGGCTGACATGGCCCGCCCGCGCCTCGCCGGGACCGGGGCAGGCCAGCCCGAAGCCCAGACCGTCCACGGCCTTGAGGAACAGATCGCCCAGCGCCCGCGCCTTGGCCTCGGCGGCGGCCATGTCCACGCCCTCATAGGCCTCCAGCGCGCCGTGCAGCGCGGTCATGGACAGGATGGCGGGCGTGCCCGCCCCGAACCGCGCCACGCCGGGGGCGGGGTCGTAGCCGTCGGCGAAGTCGAAGGGCCGGGCATGGCCCATCCACCCCGAAAGGGGCTGGCTGAACCCGTCCGCCAGATCGGGGTCGCAATACACGAAGGCGGGCGCGCCCGGCCCGCCATTGAGGAATTTATACCCGCAGCCCACCGCATATTTCGCGCCCCTGGCGGCGAGTTTCAGATCGACCAGCCCAGCGGCGTGGGACAGGTCCCACACGATGGCCGCCCCGCGCGTCTTCGCGGCGCGCTCTTCCGCTTCGATGTCCGCGAGGGCCGCGGAGCGGAAATGGACCGCGCTCTTGACCAGAACCTGCACGCCGTCGGGCAGGCCCGCCGCGCCCGCGCCGGGCTCGACATAGGCGAAGGGCGTCCCCGACAGGCGCGACAGCCCCTCCAGCACGTAGCCGTCGGTGGGAAAATCCCCGCGCTCGACGGCCACGCCCTTCAGGCCCGCGTTAAGCAGCCCGGCGGCCAGCTTGAAGATGTTCACCGACACCGAATCCGCGGCGATCACGCTGTTCTCGGAAACCCCGATCAGGCGCGCGATCCGCGCCCCGGTCCTGAGCGGCAGCCCCATCCAGTCCGCGCTGTTCCACGAGGCGATCAGGTCGGTCGCCCATTCGGTCTCCACGCAGCGCTGGATCGCCGCCTTCGCCTGCACGGGCGGCGGACCGAGCGAGTTGCCATCCAGATAGATCAGCCCGTCGGGCAGGTCGAAATGCCGCCGCGCGTCTTTCAGCGGGTCGTCGCGGTCCAGCGCGCGGGCGTCGTCGGGCGTGATCGTCATCCGATGGTCCTCAGCACCGCGCGCACGGGCGCGGCGTCCAGTCCTTCAAGTTTGATGGGCAGGGCGATGAACTCGTAGCGGCCCTCGGCCACGTGATCGAGCCACAGCCCCTCGATGATGCGCATGCCGTGGGCGGCGACCCGCAGATGGGCGTCCATGGTCTTGGAGGTCTCAGGGTCCACCGAGGCCGCGTCCGTGCCCACCAGCCGCACGCCCCGCCCGGCCAGAAGATCGACCGCCTCGGCGCTCAGGGCGGTGAAACCGGGGTCCCAGGCGTCCAGCGGCGCGCGCTCGCACGTCCGGTACAGCACGCGCGGCGGCGTGTCCGCCCCGCACACCCGGTCGAGCGCCGCGGCCATCTGAGGGGCGGTGACGGCGCCTGAGGCGTCCATCACGTGCACCACCGCGCACGGCCCCACATAGTCCTCGATGTCCACCGAGGCGATGTCCGCGCCCTGCGCATCATAGTGCAGGGGCGCGTCGGCGTGGGCGCCGGTGTGGGTGCTGATCTGGATCTTCGCCACGTTGACCGGCGAGCCGTCCTCCATCGCCCAGGTGCGGGTGAAGCTGACGGGCGTGTCGCCGGGCCAGACCGGCGTGCCGGGCCGGACCGGCGGGGTGATGTCGATCAGCCGGCCCATGGCCTCACAGCGGTCCGCGCGAGAGCAGGCCGCCATCGATGATCAGGCACTGGCCGGTCATGTAGCTGGAGGCGTCCGAGGCGAGGAAGTGGATGGCCGCGGCCATGTCCTCGGGCTGGCCCACGCGCTGAATGGAGAAATTGCGCTTCATCATCTCGTCCAGCCCCGGATTGGAGGTCAGGGCCGAGGCCAGCTTGGTCTCGGTCAGGCCCGGGCAGAGCGCGTTCACGCGGATGCCGTTCGGCCCCTCCTCCTGGGCCAGCGTCTGGGTCATGGAGATGACCGCCGCCTTGGTGATCGAATACGCGCCCTGGAAGAAGCCGGGCCGGTGGCCGTTGACCGACGCGACGTTGACGATGGACCCGCCCCCGGTCCGCTTCATCAGCTTGATGGCGGCCGATGACAGGAAGAACGGCCCCTTCACATTGACCTCGAAGGTCTTGTCCCAGGCGCTTTCAGGCGTGTCGACGGCGGCGCCGAAATAGGGGCTGGTCGCGCCGTTGTTGACCAGGATGTCCAGCCGGCCTTCCTCGTCGGCGATGGCTTTGAGCGCCGCTTCGCGGTCCTCGGCCTCGCCCAGATGCAGCGTCAAGGCCCGGGCCTTGCCGCCTTCGGCGCGGATGGCCTCGGCGACGGTTTCGCAGTCCTCGATCCTGCGGCTGGCCGCGATCACGGTCGCGCCGTGGCGGGCGAGGCGCCTGGCGGCGGCCTCCCCGATCCCGCGGCTGGCGCCCGCGATCAGGGCCACTTTGCCCTCCAGCATCAGGTCCTTGTCGGCCATGGTTCAGTCCTCCCCGGTCATGTCTGGCTGTCATTGGATACGAGACGGGCGGGACCCGGCAAGGCCCCGCCCGCATCTGGCCGGAAGATCAGGGCTACTCGATGCCCAGACGCTCCTCGAGTCCCAGATCGGTGGCGGGCGGCTCGCCGCCATCGCCCTTCAGATAGTGGTCGAACCACTGCATCAGCCGGTGGGCGTAGTCGTACTGGGCCGCCCCGCGGCGCAGGCCGTGGCCCTCGCCGGGATAGAGCACCAGCCGGGTCGGCGCCTCGCCGGCCAGCTTCAGATAGCGGTACAGGATGTAGCCCTGGGCCGGAGCGACGCGGGTGTCCTCCTCGCCGTGCATGATCAGGGTCGCGGTGGTCGAGCCCTCCGCGGACATGATCGGGCTTTCCTGATGATACCAGTCCCAGTTCTGCCAGGGGTAGTGGATGAAGTGCACGTCCACCATCTCGACCGGAATGTCGGTCAGGCCCATGAAGGAGACCAGATCGGTCAGCGCCACGAAGGGCACGGACGCCGCGAAATGCTCGCTGGCGACCGTCGCGCCCCAGGCCGAGGCGAAGCCGCCATAGGAGCCGCCGGTGATGCCCACGCGCTCGCGGTCGATCAGGCCTTCGGCCTCGAGGTGGTCCAGCCCGTCCACGATGTCCCAGAACTCCGCGCCCGGCGGGTCGAGATGATCCAGCTCGATGAAGCCGAAGCCCCGGCCCGTGGAGCCGCGATAGTTCGGATAGAGCACCGCATAGCCCTGACCGGCCGCGATCTGGCCGGGATTGGAATAGCCGGTGCGCCAGCCATTGGTGTCATGGGCCTCGGGGCCGCCATGCACCACGTTGATCAGCGGCCAGCCGCCTTCGGGCATCTCGCCGCGGGGGGTGATCAGGATGCCCTCGACCTCGACGCCATCGCGCGCCTCCCAGCGGATCACGCGCTGCTCGCCGAACGCGATCTCCGACAGCCACGGATTCAGATTGGTCCACTCGTCGGGGTTGTCGCCCGGCTCGCCGACCCACAGGCCGCGCGGCGAGCGCGGATGGTCGGCCGCGAAGGCCACCGTGCCGCTGTCCGCGTGCAGGCTCATGGAGTAGGCCACCAGCCCTTCATGGGCGAAGGACGCGATCTCCTCGCCGTCGGCGGAGAAGCGCAGCAGGGCGCTGCCCGTGCCGCGATGGGCGAGGCCGAGTATTTCGTCCTCCTGCCAGGCCAGCGCGTACAGATGCTGTTCGGCGTCGGGCGCGACGGCCTCGAACTCTCCGCTGCCCGCATCGGCGACATGGATCGTGCCCGCGATGGAATCCGCGCGGTTGATGGCCGCCAGGAAGGCGAATTGCGCATTGTCCGGCGAGAAGGCGCCCGAGCCGATCTTGCCCTCGGTCTCGATCACGGCGTCGACCTCGCCCGAGGCCGCGTCCACGACGTGCCAGCGCTGCTCCATCATGGAATCGTCCACCAGCGGGGTGGGCGCCAGGATGACGGCCAGCTTCGCGCCGTCGTCAGACAGGGTCAGCGAGGACGCGTGACCGTCCAGGTCCAGCGCTTCGGCGGCCGGCTCGGCGCCGGACAGGTCGACCCGCCAGACACGCGAGAAGGTCAGGTCCTCCTCATAGACGCGGGCGCGGAAGCCGCGCTCGGTCATGGCCGAGCGGTCCGGCCCCTCGTCGGCGGCGATGACGAACAGGGTCTCCCCGTCCGGGGCCATGGCGTAGGCGCTGATGGCGGTGTCATGGGAATAGACCAGCCGGGGCTCGCCGCCATCGAGGGGGATTTCGTAAAGGCCTGAGACGGGGCCCTCGGCCTCTTCCTCGGCCTCTTCGCCCTCGTGCTCGTCCTCGGGGTCCTCTTCGGCGGCGTCCTCGGCGTCGGCGCCGAACGCGCCCAGCCCGTACAGGGCCTGGCTGTCGGCGCGCCAGCTCAGGGCGCTGACGGAGGTGTCGCCGTCGACCAGGGCTTCGCCGGAGAAGGCCGCGTCCGCCACCCAGACATGGGAGAAGGGCACGCCGTCATCGGCGCCGCCGGGAATGTCGCGCGGGGTGGAGACGGTGTAGGCCACGCGTTCGCCGTCCGGCGAGATCACCACGGCCCCGACCGAGCGGAGCTGATACAGGTCGTCGATGGTGAAGGGGCGTTCGTCCTGGGCCATGGCGGCCGGAACGATCATCCCCGCGAAGGCGGCGCCGAGAGCGGCGCGCGCGATAAGCTTGCTCATTGAAAAGCCTCCCGGGTTTTCGATCGGGAGGCAGGCTAGAGCGGGCGGGCCGCGCCGTCGAGGGCGGGGCGGAAAATACCCCTTCAGGCGATGATGTCGGGGTTGAGCTGGTCCTCCAGCCGGGAGATCTGGTCCTTCAGGGACAGCTTGCGGCGCTTGAGCCGCATGATCTTGAGCTGGTCCTGCACCCCGCAGTCCTGGGCCGCCTGCACGTCGGCGTCGACGGAGCGGTGCTCCCGGCGCAGTTCGTCCAGCGTGGCCCGCAGCGAGGCTTCGTCCGGTTCACCATACATGAGAGGCGGCACCCCTTGGGCGAGCCCGTCGCACGGGCGGATGAATGATCGCTGAGACCGCTCACGGCCCGGTCGGGCGAGCCTGTTCGAACCGGTTCATCCTACCGGTTTTCCAGCCCGAGGAAAACGGTATCGGCAAATACCGGCAGCGGCGCGCCCGCGGCGTTCAGCCGCGCCGCATAGGCCCTGAGCCGTTCAAGGCAGAGCGCTTTGCCGGCGCTTCCCTCGGCGGGCGGGCAGCGGGTGGCCAGCTCCGCCAGCGCCTCCTGCTGCATGCGTTCAGCCTCCAGCTCCGCGTCGAGCACGCGCCGCCTGAGCGCGACCGCCTCGCTCTCGGGCACGAAGCCCGGCGCGGGCTTGAGGGCGTCGCGCGCGGCCCGGAGCGGGGCCACCACCGCATCCTTCCATGCCGCGGACAGCGCCATCGCGCGGCCCAGCGCAGGCGCGGGGTCGCGGCCCTCATGGGCCAGCCACGCGATCCACAGCGCCATGTTCACGTCCAGCCCCGCGCGCTGGAGCGCCAGACAGGCGTCCTTCACCCCCCCCGCGCCATAGACCTTCACAGAGAAATCCCAGAAGGCGCTCATGGCTCGCGTCTGGACGCCGGGCGGCGGCCTTCGGCGATGTCCTCGCCCCAGCGCTTCGTGCGGTCCCAGTCCAGCCCGAACAGGTCCAGCGCCCGGCCCACCGACTGGTCCACGATGTCGTCCACGGTCTCGGGATGCGCATAGAAGGCGGGCAGGGGCGGCATGATGACCGCGCCCATCTCGGCGAGTTGGGTCATCGTTCTCAGGTGGCCCAGATGGAAAGGCGTCTCGCGCACCATCAGTACCAGCAGGCGGCGCTCTTTGAGCACCACGTCCGCGGCGCGGGTCAGCAGGCTGGACGTCACCCCGGTGGCGATCTCGCTCATGGTCCTGACCGAGCAGGGCGCGATCAGCATCCCCAGCGTCCGGAACGAGCCCGAGGCGATGGGCGCGCCCACGTCGGGCAGCTTGTAGAGATGATCGGCCCGGTCCTTCAGCGCGGACGGCTTCAGGCCCGTCTCATAGCTCAGGGTCATCTCGGCGGCCTTGGTCGCCACGGCATGGGTCTCCACGCCCAGCTGGCGCAGGGCGTCGAGCGCCCTGAGGCCGTAGATGACGCCCGAGGCGCCCGAGAGCCCCACGATCAAACGTGACTGAATGGTCATCGAACTGTCCGTGCTCCGGAGCGATTTGTGAATTGAACACCTTGCTCCAATGGTGCTTCAATACCACCGTTCACATAGCGAAGGAGGCCCTTATGCCAACTGAAGCGCGTATCCGCGAGCTGGACTCCCGTCACACCCATCTGGAGACCCGGATCGAACAGGAGCTCAAGCATCCCTCCGCGGACACCCTTCAACTCGCTGATCTGAAGAGGCAGAAACTCAGGATCAAGGAACAGATAGAGGCCTTGCGGCGACGACCATGACGCGCCCGGCCTGACATCGGGATTTTTTGCAGCGGGGGCGGCTTTCGGGCCGCCCCCGCTCGCGTCAGGAGGGAACCCCCGCGCCTTCCGGACCCTTTGATCCTGCGGGTGGCTGTTCCCATATCTCCGTCATGACACGCGGCCTCCCGCCCGGAGCACTCATGCGCCTGCACGCCGGCCTCGCTCTGCTTCTGCTCCTGTCCTGCGCGGCTTCCGCGCAGGCGCAGTCCGCGCGCGAGCGCATGGCGGTCTGCCCTCAGGGCTATGAGGCGCTGGCCGAAGCGGACGCGGACGGGGCCGTGACCGCCTTCCGCGCCTGCCTGTCCGAGCGCCTGCACGAGTGGACTGTGGAAGCCGAGCTCAGGACCCGGCTGGGCGCGGCGCATCTGGCGCTGGGCGAGGCGCGTCAGGCGCTGCTGGCCTATAATCAGGTCATGGCCCTGATCGAGGATCATGGCGGCAATCCCGACATTCCGATGATCCGCCGCAACCGCGCCGCCGCCCTGATGCAGCTCGAACGCTATGAGGACGCGCTCGACGACCTCCGCGTGGCCGCCCGCCGCGATCCGCTAGACGGCTTCACCCACGTGCTGCTGGGCTCAGCCTACATGGAGCTGGGCCGCCATCCCGACGCCGTCGCGGCCTTCGACGAGGCCGTCCGCGCCGAGCCCGACTACACGGCGGGCTGGATCGGCCGCTCGGCGGCCTTCATCGAGCTGGACATGCTCGATCAGGCGGTGTCGGACGGCCGGGAGGCGGTGTCCATCGAACCGGCGGACGGCGGCGCGCTGAACGCGCTGTGCTGGGCGCTGGTCAAGGCGGGCCGGGCCGAGGAGGGCCTTGAGATCTGCGATGCGGCGGTGGAGGCCGAGCCTGAATCGGGCGCCATCGTGCATTCGCGCGCCGCCGCGCTCGAACAGGTCGGTCGCGCCGAGGAGGCCCGCGAGCTCTACGCCCGCGCCTACGAGCTCGACCCCGACAATCAGACCGTCAGCGAGGACTATCTGCGCACCCGCGGCGACGGCTGACGGCTTGCGTCGTCACGCGCTTCGGTCTTTGATCCCGCGGATCCGCGCCGGGGGGCGGCGGACGCCGCGCAACGGAGGCCGTCATGGCAGCATCGGACCGGGTCGCCATCGTCACCGGCGGGTCCAAGGGCATCGGCGGAGCGTGCGCGCGCCGCTTCGTGGCCGAGGGGCTGAAGGTCGTCATCGCCGATATTGACGAGGCTTCCGGCGAGGCGCTGGCCCGTGAACTGGACGGCGGAAAGGGCCGGGCGGTGTTCATCGCCTGCGACGTCTCCGACCGGCTTTCTGTCAACAACATGATGGCCGAGACCCGCTCCGCCTTCGGGCGGGTGGACGTGCTGGTCAACAACGCGGCCGTCATCTCGCCCGGCGACATCCTCGAGCTGGAGATCGCCGAGTTCGACCGGGTGATGGGGGTCAATCTGCGCGGCGCCTTCCTGGTCGCGCGCGAAGTGTCCCGCCAGATGGTCCAGCAGATCGAGGAGGAGGACGTCCGCACCGAGGACGCCCGCCGCCGCTACGCCATCATCAACATGAGCTCGGTCAACGCGCAGGTCTCCATCGGCGACCAGCTCGCCTACACCGCCTCCAAGGGCGCGCTCAACCAGATGACCAAGGCCATGGCCCTGTCGCTGGCGCCGTGGGGGGTGCGGGTGAACGCGGTCGGGCCGGGCTCGATCAACACCGACATCCTCAAGGCCATCGCCGACGACAAGGAGACGATGCGCAAAATCCTCTCGCGCACGCCCCTGGCCCGGCTGGGCGACCCCGCCGAGATCGCCGGCGTGACCTGGTTCCTGGCCAGCAAGGACGCCAGCTACGTCACCGGCGAGTGCATCTACGCCGATGGCGGCCGTCTGGCGCTCAACTATGTGATGAAGCCCGAGGACTACGAGGACTGAGGCCCGCGCCTCAGCTCTTGAAGAAGGCCTCGACGTCCCGGATCAGGCCCGCCTTGGCGGCCGCGACCAGGCGCGCGCCCTTTTCGGGGGTGGCCTGGCTGGGGTCGGAGCCGATTCGGCCGTCGGGGAAGGTCGCGCGGTAGTTGGCCGCGTCGGTGAAATCGCCCTCGGGCGCGATCTTCGGGCTCATCTCGACATTCTTGACCGCTTCGGGATGGGCGTAATAGGTCACCGCCACTTCGGACGCGGTGGCGTGGCTGCCGTCGCCCTCGGGGAAGATCTCCTTGCACAGGCTCATCACGCCGTCGAGCTCCCACCAGTTGCGCTGCCTGCACTTGAAGGGGCAGACATCGCCGTCCAGCGACCAGGCCGCGTAGTTCTCGGCGAAGGCGGTGGCGATGGGGGCGATGTTCCCGCCATGCCCGTTCAGGAAATACATCCGCTTGAAGCCGTGCCGGGCCAGCGAATCGATCCAGTCGTTGATCGCCGCGATCATGGTCGAGGGGCGCAGGGTGATGGTGCCCGCGAAGCCCAGATGGTGCTGGGCGGAGCCCACGCTGAAGGTCGGCGCGACCAGGAAGCCCGCCTCGGCGGCCGCTTCGCGCGCGATCACCTCGGGGCAGATCGCGTCGGTGCCCAGAAGGCCGTTCGGCCCGTGCTGCTCGGTCGAGCCGATGGGGATCACGATGCCCTTGGAGCGCTTGAGATAGGCGTCCACTTCGGGCCAGGAGGCTGTGTTCAGCAGCATGGGGGTCTCCGTCACGCAGATTTCTGGCGGGGAAGTGAAACCAAAGCGCGCGGTTTCGCAAGGCTTGTCGCCACCGGGGCGTCTCGGCCATGCTCCGCAGGACAGGGCGGCGCCAGGATCGCCCCGCGAGGAGGAGGCCCGCCATGGCCAAGGACATCATCCCCGTTCCGGCGAGTTTCTCCGGCGCGAGCATGGACGCGGGCCGCTATCAGGAGCGCTACAGGCTGTCGATCGAAAAGCCTGAGGAGTTCTGGCGCGAGGAGCTGAGGCGGGTGCGCTGGATCAAGGCCCCGAAGAAAATCTCCGACGTCAGCTTCGACCGGGACGATTTCCGCATCAGCTGGTTTCAGGACGGCATCCTGAACCTCACCGAGACCTGCATCGACCGGCACCTCGAAGAGCGCCCGGGCAAGACCGCTCTGATCTTCGAAGGCGACAATCCGGGCCAGCACTACTCGGTCAGCTACCGCCAGCTTCACGATCATGTGTGTCGCTTCGCCAACGTGCTCAAGCGCGCGGGCGTCAGCAAGGGTGACCGGGTCACCCTCTACATGCCGATGATCCCCGAGGCGGCCTATGCCATGCTCGCCTGCGCCCGGATCGGCGCGGTCCATTCGGTGGTGTTCGGCGGCTTCTCGCCCGAGGCGCTGGCCGGACGGATCAACGACTGCGGCAGCGAGTACGTCGTCACCGCCGACGAGGGCGTGCGCGGCGGGCGGACCATTCCGCTCAAGGCCAACGTGGACAGGGCGCTGGAGCAGGCGGATGGCGTGAAGGCGGTGATCTGCGTGCGCCGCACGGGCGCGGACGTGGGCTGGGTTCAGGGCCGGGACCGCTGGTATCACGACGAGGCGCTCGAGGTGGACGCGGTCTGCGCGCCCGAGCCCATGGACGCCGAAGACCCGCTCTTCATCCTCTACACCTCGGGCTCGACGGGAAAGCCCAAGGGCGTGCTGCACACCACGGGCGGCTATCTGGTCTGGGCGGCGATGACCCATGCGCTGACCTTCGATCATCGCGAGGACGACGTGTTCTGGTGCAGCGCGGACGTGGGCTGGGTGACCGGCCACTCCTATGTCGTCTACGGCCCGCTGGCCAATGGCGGGACGAGCGTGATCTTCGAGGGGGTGCCCACCTGGCCGGGGCCGGACCGGTTCTGGGAGGTGATCGCCAAGCATGCCGTGACGGTGTTCTACACCGCCCCGACCGCGATCCGCGCCCTGATGCGGGTGGGCGACGAACCGGTTGAAAAGCACGACCGGTCGTCCCTGCGCCTGCTGGGCACGGTGGGCGAGCCGATCAATCCCGAGGCCTGGCGCTGGTATCACGACGTGGTGGGTGAGGGGCGCTGCCCGGTGGTGGACACCTGGTGGCAGACCGAGACCGGCGGGCACATGATCACCGCCCTGCCCGGCGCGCACGACCTGAAGCCGGGGTCGGCGGCCTTCCCCATGTTCGGCGTGCGGCCCGCCCTGGTCGACAACGAGGGCCGGCGCCTGCCCGATGACGGGGCGGCGGAGGGCAATCTGGTGCTGCTGGGTTCCTGGCCGGGGCAGATGCGCACGGTCTATGGCGACCATGAGCGCTTCTTCGAAACCTATTTCTCCACCTATCCGGGCACGTATTTCACCGGCGACGGCGCGCGGCGGGACGCGGACGGCTACTGGTGGATCACCGGGCGGGTGGACGACGTGCTGAACATCTCCGGCCACCGGCTGGGCACGGCTGAGATCGAGAGCGCGCTGGTGCTCCACCCGGCGGTCTCCGAAGCGGCGGTGGTGGGCTATCCCCACGACATCAAGGGCCAGGGCATCTGGTGCTATGTCACGCTCAAGGCGGGGCTGGAGGGGGATGCGGACCTCGAGGCCAAACTCAAGGCCCATGTGCGTTCGGAGATCGGGCCGGTGGCGACGCCCGACGTGATCCAGTTCGCCCCCGGCCTGCCCAAGACCCGCTCGGGCAAGATCATGCGGCGGATCCTGAGGAAGATCGCGGAGAACCGGACCGGGGAGCTGGGCGACACCTCCACCCTGGCCGATCCGTCCGTGGTCGAGGACCTGGTGGCGAACCGCAAGGCGGGCTGAGATTGACGCCGGATTAACCGGATCGCCCCAGCCTGCCGCGCTGGGAAGACGGGGCGAGGACGATGGCGCGCACAATCGCGATCCTGTTCGTGTGCACGGGGAATATCTGCCGCTCGCCCATGGCCGAGGGCGCGGCGGAAGCCATCGCCGCGCGCATGGGCAAGGACATGGTGTTCGATTCGGCCGGCACCGGGGACTGGCACGCCGGCGAACCTCCCGACCCCCGCGCGATCGAGACCGCGGCCAAGCGTGGCTACGACATCTCCGGCCAGCGCGCGCGGGCGGTTCAGAACGCCGACTTCACCCGTTTCGACCATCTGATCGGGCTGGATTCCAGCCACCGGCGCTGGCTCATGACCGCCCGCGATGCGCGGCATCTGAAGGACCGCCCCGTCTCGCGCCTGCTCGACTGGTCGGTGGGCTCGGCGCTTCAGGACGTGCCCGACCCCTATTACGGCGAGATGGCCGATTTCGAGCGGGCGCTGGACCTGATCGAGAAGGGGGTCGAGGGCCTGCTGCGGCGGATCTAGCGGCCCAGCCGGGCGCGGGCTTCCTCGATCACCGGCACGGCCAGGGTATCGAAGAAGGCCGCCAGATGCTCGCTGGGGCGGGCGGCGGCCGCGTCGTTGCCGATCACGATGTCCGCGCAGTCGCGATTGGGGTGGGTCCATTCATGGTGCATGGGCCGCACGGTGGTCAGGTACTGGCCCACCACCGACTGGGCTGTCCGCCCCCGCTCGTTCACGTCGCGCAGCAGCCGCCGGGCCAGCCGGATGTCGTCGGGCGCGTCCACATAGACCTTCAGATCGAACAGGACTTTCAGGGCGTCCGTGCAGAACAGGTGGATGCCTTCCACGAAGATCACGTCCGCGGGCGCCAGCGGCCGGGTGTCAGCCCGCCTGCGGTGGATGGTGAAATCATAGACCGGCCCCTGAACGGTCTCGCCGGTCTTCAGGGCGGCCAGATGCCGGGCCAGCAGGGCGTGATCGCGTGAGGCGGGGTGGTCGAAATTGAACCGCGCGGGCTCGAAATCGGGCGAGCCGCCGTGGTCGCCGTAATAGTCGTCCTCGCTCAGCACCATCGTGACCAGCGGCGCCAGCGCGCGGGCGGCGGCGCGGGCGATCTCGGTCTTGCCCGAGGCGGAGCCGCCGCTGACGCCGACCAGAAGACGGCGGGGGGCTGGGGCGGCGCGGTCGGGCGTGTCGGTCACGGGCGAGGATCCTGAAAACTAGAGCCGGTCGTCGCCGCTCACGCCGGGATCGTCGGGCGGCCGGCCGGTTTCATAAAACCCCGGCGCGGGCTTGTCCTCCCTGCGCTGCGGCTGAGGCGCAGCGGGCGGGGGAGGGGGTGCAGGCGCGGTGGCGGGCGGCGTCTCAGGCTTGGGCGGCTCGGGCGCGCGTTTCGTCTCCGGCGCGGCGGGCGGCGGGGCCGCCGCCTTGGGGGCTTCGAGCAGCATCGCCTCGGGCACGGCCTCGGCGGCGATCTCGTAGCGCTCGTGCCGAGGGTGGATCAGGCGCGCCTCGTCGCCCCAGGCGAACACCATCCGCTTCCAGTCCGCGTCCGAGAAGGCGAAGGGCCGGCCCTTGCCGTCCAGATCCGACCAGTCGGGCTCCACCGGCGCATGGGCGGCGCGGGCCAGATGGCGGCGCAGGGCGGGCTCGTCGCCCTCGATCTTCGCCAGCCGCGCGGCCAGCGCGCAGACCCTGGCGGACGCCTCGGGATGGTCGATCATCGGCGTGATCAGGGCGCGGGCGTCGCGCGCGTTGCCCTGCTCCAGCGCCAGCTCGGCCAGAAGCAGTTTGGATTCCCGGTGATGGGGGTTGAGCGCGGCCAGACCCAGCATCCGCTCGGCCCGCTTGGCTCTGGGCTCGTCGGCTTTCAGATCGCGATAGGCGCGCGCCAAGGCGGGATGCGGGGCCAGCGCCCAGGCCGACTGGAGCATGTCGGAGGCGCGCTTGGGCTTGCCCTTCGCCGCCGTCAGGCGGGCGGCCAGCACCGCGGAGGGGGCGAAGCCGGGCGAGGCGGAGACCGCCTTCTCGGCCAGTTTCGCGGCCTCCTCGGGCTCGGACCCCTCCCGGCGGCCCGCCAGCACGGTCATAAGCACGGCGCGGCGGCGCGCGGCGATCTCCTCGGTGACGTGGCGGCGTTTCTCGCCCGCGTCGAGGGTAGTCAGCGCGTCCTCCCACCGGCCTTCGGCGATCTGGGCGTTGAACAGCGAATCGAAGGCCCAGCGGGCGGTCTTGAACTCGCCGAACACGTCGGAGGCATGGGTGATGACGGTCGCGGGCTCGCCGCGCGCCTCGGCCAGCAGGGACAGACCCCGGCGGGCGACGATCTTCGTGCGCGGATTGGTGAGCAGCGCCTCGTAATGATGCTGGGCGCTGAGCAGATCCCCCGCCGCTTCGGCGGCGCGCGCAGCCATGATGCGCGACAGGACGGGACGCTTCATCAGCGCCTCGGCGCGGGCGGCCTGACGCACGGCCAGATCGCCTTCGCCCGCGGCCGCCGCGATCAGCGCCCGCTCCAGCGCGTCCACGCCCTGATCGCGCCTGCGACGGCGATTGGCGCGCACGATCGCGCCCGGCGCGCCCCACAGCTTGGCCAGCAGCCACCACAGGATCGCCAGCGCGAAGGCGGCGACCGCCAGCAGCGCGATCATCACCGCCGCGGTGGTCTCGCCCTGCCAGCCGAGAAACTCAAAGCTGACCGCGCCGGGATTGGCCGCCAGCCAGACCGCCAGCGCGGCGGTCGCCAGACACAGGACGACCGTGATGATGAGACGGATCATCGGCTCGCGCCCTCCATGTCCTCGGCCAGAGCGCGGCGCAGATCGGCCAGCGCGGCGTCCAGCGCGATGCGTGCGCGGGCACCGTCCAGCCAGCTTTCCAGCGCCCCCGGAATCGGGTCGGCGCGTTCGGCGGCGCGGACGGCGGCGTCAAGGTCTCCGGCGGCCAGGGCGGCCTCGACCTCGCCGCGGGGGGCCGCCCGGGCCTGATCGCGCTCCTCGCCGGACTGGCGCAGGGTGACGAGGCCGAACAGGACCCGGTCGCTCCCATCCTCGCCGCTCTCCAGCGTCTCGCGGGGGAAGGCGGCCAGCAGGGCGGCGCGGGAGGGAACGCCCGAGCGGGCGGGGCCGCGCAGTTCGCGCAGTTCGCTCCGGCCCTGCCAGGCCCGCTCCAGCGCGGCGCGCTCGTCCTCGAAGCCCTCGCCCGACCGGGCGGCCTCGGCCATCAGAAGATAGGCCGCCGCGCGGCCCGCCTGGGGCGACGCGCCCTCTCGGGGACCGGCCCGGCGCAGCTCGGCGATGTCGGCGGCCAGCGCGTCCATCTCCGAGGACAGGCCTTCGCGCTCGGCGTCGAAATCGGCGAAGCGGCCGCGCAGGTCCGCGCGCAGGTCGGAAACCTGCTGGCTGAGTTCTGCGAAATTCGACTGCAGGCGCTCAGCGCTCTCGGCGGGGCGGCCTTCGGCGGCGGCCAGCGCGGACTGAGCCTGGGTCTCGGCCTCGTTGGCCGCGGTGCGGGCCTCGGCGACCAGATCGCGCAGCTCGGACAGGCGCGTTTCGATCAGCTCCGCCGCGCCGTCCTCGGTCACCGCGCCCAGATCGGCCATGTCCGCGCGCAGGGCGTCGATCTCGGCGCGCACATCGCTCAGCGCCGTCTCGTCGATCTCGCCCGGCTCAGGCTCGGGACGCGCCTCCAGCTCCGCGATGCGGGCTTCCAGCGCCTCCACGCGCGGGTCCTCGCCGGTTTCCGGCTCGCGAGCCTCCAGCGCGGCGAGGCGCTGTTCGAGCGGGGCCATGTCGGGGGCGGCGGTTACGGGCCGGTCGAAGCCCAGCTCGGGCAGAAGCGGCCCGGCATAGCGTTCCAGCGCCCACGCGGTGACGCCGCCGATGGCGGCGGCCAGAAGCACGAAGAAGACGAAGGCGATCCAGCCCGGACCGCGCTTCTTCGGCTTGCTGGCCTTGGTCTTGGGGTCGTTGCCCGGCGGGTCGGCGGGCTCGAATTCGGCGTCCACCGGTTCGGGTTCGCCCGCGGTCTTGTCGGCGCTCATCGGCACTCCCGGTAAATCGCTTCAGCCCCCATGTTCAACGCAAGTCTAGGCCGCGCCGCCGTCCGCCGCCACCGGGGGAAGGCCGAGCGCGCCAGCCAGCGCAGCCAGCAGACCCGCCTCGTCGGGCGCGGCGCTGGCATGAACCTTAAGCCCTCGCGCCGTCAGCGGTTCCGCCGCCGCCTGTGAAATGGCCACGAAAACGGCCTCCTGCAACCGCCCGCAGAGCCCTGCCGCGTCCGCCAGCGTCACGAACCGCTCCGCTCCCTTGGGCGAATGGGCCAGCACCGCGGCCCCGCCCGCGTCCAGAGCGGCGATGGCTTCGGGGGTCAGGGCGGATGCGGGGGTCGCCTCATATAAAACGTCCGTTCGTGCGCTGATCCCGGCTTTCAGAAGCATGCCGGGGAGGTCTCCGGCGCGGTCCTGTCCCCCGAAATGGACGAGCTCGGGAACATGGTCGGCATGGTCGGCGACGAGGCGGGCCAGATCATTCACGTCGCCGCCCGCCGACAGGACGTTTTCGAAGCCCGAAGTCCGCGCCGCGTCCGCGGTCGCGTCGCCCACGGTGAAGACCGGGCGGCCGCGCTCGCGCGACAGTCTGGCGAAGGCGGCCACGCCGTTGGGGCTGGTGAAGGCGAGGGCGGCGTCCGGGGCCACGGTGACCGGTCTGTCGAGAAACAGGATCCCGGCGACGGGGGTCAGAACCGGTTTCAGGCCCATGGCTTCGATCCGGGCGGCGGTCTGGTCCGCGCCGGGCCGGGTGCGGGTGATCAGGACGGGGATCAGAACCCGCCCCCCTGATGGGCTTCGAGAATGGCTTCGAGGCGCGCGCCGCCGCTCTCTCGGATTTTCCCGCCCAGCTCGCGGCCCGCATTCCAGGCCACCCGCTCGTCGGTCTCGGGCAGCTCGAACGTGTCTTCGGCGGCCCAGCGCTCGCGCCCGTCCGGGCTCAGGGCCTCGGCCTTCAGGGTGAGGGTGGCGCCGTTCAGGGTGGCGTAAGCCGCGATGGGGGTGCGGCACGAGCCGTCCAGAGCCGCGAGCACGCCGCGCTCGGCGGCGATGGCGATCCGGGTCGGGGCGTGGTCGAGGGGGGCGAGGGCGGCGATGGTCTGTTCGTCGTCCTCGCGGACCTCGATACCGATGGCGCCCTGGGCCACGGCGGGCAGCATGACGGCGGGGTCCAGCCCCGCCCACTCGCCTTCGGCCCGCTCCAGCCGCCGCAGGCCGGCCCGCGCCAGGAAGGTGGCGTCCACCTCGCCCGCGCGCAGCTTGCCCAGCCGCGTGTCCACATTGCCCCGGATCAGCGCGATCTTCAGATCGGGGCGCAGGTGCAGCGCCTGGGCCTGCCGCCGGATGGAGGCGGTGCCGAGGGTCGCGCCCTCGGGCAGGTCGGACAGCCGCGCCGGGCCGTGGGCGGTGAGCAGCAGGTCGGACGGATCCTCGCGCTCGAGCACGCAGGCGATCTTCAGCCCGTCGGGCAGGCGGGTGGGCACGTCCTTCATGGAATGGACCGCCATGCGCGCCGTGCCTTCCATCAGGGCGTATTCCAGCTCCTTGGTGAACAGGCCCTTGCCACCCGCTTCGAGCAGGGCGCGGTCGGTGATCCGGTCGCCGGTCGTGGTCATGCCCACAATGGGGAAGGCGGCCTCGCCCTCCGCGATGGCGTGGGCGCCCGCGAGCAGGCTCTGGACCATCAGCGCCTGGGCCAGCGCGAGGGGCGAGGTGCGGGTGGCGATGGGCAAAGGAAGGGCGGCGGGAAGGGTCACAGCGGGCGCTCGGCGTTGTCACCGCGCCCGGCGGGCGCTAACGGATGGTCTATGGCGATAGACCAAGCTCCCGCCCCGGCGCAACAGGCGTCCGCGCAAGAGATCGCGCGGACGGTGACCGTGCTCGGCCTGGAATCGAGCTGCGACGACAGCGCGGCGGCGATTGTGCGCCTGCATGGCGACGGAAGCGCGCAGGTGCTCGCCGAGCGGGTGATCGGCCAGAACGAGGCCCACGCGCCCTTCGGCGGGGTGGTGCCCGAGATCGCCGCGCGCGGCCATGCCGAGCGCATGGACACGCTGGCCGCCGAGGTGCTGGCCGAGGCCGAGCTGTCGGTGTCCGAGCTGGACGCGGTGGCCGCCACCGCGGGGCCGGGCCTGATCGGCGGGGTGATGGCCGCGCTGATGACCGCCAAGGGTCTGGCGCTGGGCGCGGGCCTGCCCCTGATCGCGGTCAATCATCTTGAAGGCCACGCCCTGTCGCCGCGCCTGACCGAGCCCTTGGCCTTCCCCTGGCTGCTGCTGCTGGTCTCGGGCGGGCACACCCAGCTTCTGGTGGTCGAGGGCGTCGGGCGGATGACCCGTCTGGGCTCGACCATCGACGACGCGGCGGGCGAGGCCTTCGACAAGTCCGCCAAGATCATGGGGCTGGGCTTTCCCGGCGGCCCCGCGGTGGAGGCCATCGCGCGCGAGGCGGCCGATCCGGGCCGCTTCCCCCTGCCGCGCATGCTGGCGAAAGACAAAAGCTGCGACTTCTCGTTCGCGGGGCTGAAGACGGCGGTGAAGCGCAGCTGGGACGCGCTGGAGGCCCCCACGCCCGAGGACCGGGCCGATCTGGCCGCCGCCGCCCAGGCCGCCATCGCGCGGCATCTCTGCGAGCGCGCGGGCCGGGCCATGGCGATCTTCTCCGAGCGGTTCGCTGATCTGGATCGCCCCCTGCCGCTGGTGGTGGCGGGCGGGGTGGCGGCGAACGCGGCGGTGCGCACCGGGCTGGAGGCGGCCTGCGCCGAGCATGGATTCCGCCTGATCGCCCCGCCCATGAAATACTGCACCGACAATGCGGCGATGATCGCGCTGGCAGGGGCCGAGCGCCTCCGGCTGGGGCTGACCGATCCGCTGGACGCGCCCGCGCGCGCCCGGTGGCCGCTGGACGAACACAGCGCGGCGAACGCCCCGGCCACGGGGGCGGGCCGCAAGGGGCCGAAGGCCTGAAGGGAGGAGACCATGTCCAAACCCGCTAGAAACGCAGGCGCGCCCTTGGGCGTGATCGGCGCGGGGGCCTGGGGCACCGCGCTGGCGCAGACGCTGGCGAAATCCGGCCACGAGGTCCGTCTGTGGGCGCTCGAGCACGAGGTCGCCAGGGCGATCAACGCCACCCACCAGAACCCGCTCTATCTCGAAGGCGTGCCGCTGGACGAGAAGGTGCGCGCGGCGGAGGACTTCCACGCGCTGGAGGACTGCCCCACCGTTCTGGTGGTCACCCCCGCCCAGCACATGCGCGCCACGCTGGAGAGCTTCCGGCCCCACATGGCCGAAGGCGCGGCGCTGGTGCTGTGCTCGAAGGGGATCGAGCGCGGCACGATGAAGCTGATGACCGAGGTGCTGGCCGAGACCTGCCCCGAGGCGGTCCCCGCCGTGCTTTCTGGCCCCAGCTTCGCCATCGACGTGGTCTGGGGACTGCCCACCGCGGTGACGCTGGCCTGCGCGGACGAGACCCGCGGGCGCGCCCTGCTCGACGAGATCGGCTCCCCGGCCTTCCGGCCCTATCTGTCGGGCGATCTGGTCGGCGCGGAGATCGGCGGCTCGGTGAAGAACGTGCTCGCCATCGCGGCGGGCATCGTGGAGGGGCGCGGCATGGGCAAGTCCGCCCACGCCGCCCTGATCGCGCGCGGCTTCGCGGAGATGACCCGGCTGGCCGTGGCGCTGGGCGCCAAGCGCGAGACTCTAGCGGGGCTGTGCGGGCTGGGCGATCTGGTGCTGACCTGCGCCTCGCCCCAGTCGCGCAACATGTCCTGCGGGCAGGCGCTTGGCCGGGGGGAGAGCCTTGAATCCATTCTGGGCCAGCGCCGCTCGGTGACCGAGGGCGTGGCCACCGCCCCCGCCGTGGTCGCGCTGGCGCGCTCCAGGGGCGTGGAAATGCCGATCTGCGAGGCGGTGGACGCCATCGTCACCGGCGGCGCGGATGTCGACGAGACCATCGCCGGGCTGCTGGCCCGGCCGTTCAGAGACGAGGGGCTTTAGATGCTGTACGTGGTGACCTGTCAGGACCGGCCGGGGATGATCGAGACCCGGATGGAGCACCGGCCCGCCCATCTCGAATGGGCGACCGCGAAAGACTCGCCGATCAAGATGGCGGGGCCGCTGCTGGACGATCAGGGCTCCCCGCTGGGCTCGCTGCTGGTGGTCGAGGCCGACGGCCCCGACGCGCTGGAGGCGTTCCTCAGGACCGATCCCTACGCCCGGGCCGAGCTGTTCGCCCACGTCACCTTCGCGCCCTTCCGCTGGACGGTGAACCCGCCCGAAGGGCTGAACCCGTGAGCGATCTGCCCGCGCCCGGCACGGTCCTGAAGGCGCTGGACGCCATTCCCGATCCGGGCGGCGCGCCCGCCGATCACGAGGCACTGCCCATCCTGGTGGTGCGCGCGGGCGATCTGGTGCGCGCCTACGTGAATGTCTGCCCTCATCAGGGCCGTCCTCTCTGCCTGCCCTCGGGCCGCACGCTGGTCAGCAAGGGCGAATTCATCGTCTGCCCCTTCCACGGGGCGAGCTTCGAGGTGGGGACGGGAAAATGTGTCGGCGGCCCGGCGGGCAACACCACGCTCAAGCCCGTGCCGGTCGAGGTGCGCGACGGGCAGGTGATCGCGGCCTGAATCCGGGAACCGTGCCGGGCCGCTTGACCTTCCCATGAGGGGAAGGTCCACAAACGGCGGACGGACGAGACCGGGAGCCCTGCCATGACCGACAAGCGCGCCGTCCTTTACAGGATGGAGACCCCTGACCACCGCTGCCCCTGGGGGCTGAAGACCCGTCACCTGCTCGAACGCAAGGGCTATGTGGTCGAGGACCACAAACTGGCCAGCCGGGCCGAGACCGAGGCCTTCAAGGCCGAGCATCAGGTGAAGACCACGCCCCAGACCTTCATCGGCGGCGAGCGGATCGGCGGGTATGAGGCCGTCAAGGCCTTCTTCGGCGAGCCCGTGGAGCGCCCCGAGACCAGCTACACGCCCGTCATCGCCCTGTTCGCGGTGGCCGCCCTGATGGCGCTCGCCATCGCCTGGATCACGCCGGGCGCGCTGATCCGCATCGACACCGCAGAGTATTTCATCGCCACGGCGATGGTCCTGCTGGGCCTGCAGAAGCTCAAGGACGTGGAAGGCTTCGCCACCATGTTCCTGGGCTATGACCTGCTGGCGCGCAAATATGGCCGCTACGGCTATGTCTATCCCTTCGTGGAGACGGGGGCGGGCCTGCTGATGCTGGCGGGGGTCGCGATCTGGCTGGCCGCGCCCGCCGCCCTGTTCATCGGCACGGTGGGGGCGGTGTCGGTGTTCACCGCGGTCTATGTGGAGAAGCGCGCGCTGAAATGCGCCTGCATGGGCGGGGACAGCAATGTGCCGCTGGGCTTCGTGTCCCTGACCGAAAACCTGATCATGATCGCGATGGCGATCTGGATGCCGCTGAGGATGTGGGTGCTGTGACCGCGCTGACCATCGGACCGGCCGCCCGCGCGAGCGGGGTCAGCGCCAAGCGCATCCGCCATTACGAGGCGATCGGGCTGCTGCGGCCGGCCGGGCGGACCGAGGCGGGCTACCGCCTCTACGCGGCCGCCGATGTGCACGAGCTGCGCTTCATCGCCCGTGCCCGCGCGCTGGGCTTCTCCATCGCGAAGATCGCCGAGCTGCTCGACCTGTGGCGGAACCGGTCGCGGGCGAGCGCGGACGTGAAGGCCCTCGCGCTGGAGCAGGCGGATCTGCTGCGCGGCCGGATCGCGGACCTGCAGGCGATGGCGGACACGCTGGAGACGCTGGCCGCGCGCTGCGAGGGCGGCGCGCGGCCCGACTGCCCGATCCTGGAAGGTCTGGCCGGCGGCTCGCCGGGGGATTAGAACGGGCGCGGACGACGCGAGAGGAGATCGCCCGTGACCGCTGTGATCACCGCCTTCGAGCGGTCGCCCGATGGCGGCAGGGGTCTGGCGCGCGACACCCGCATCCGCTGGGCGCTGGAGGAGGCGGGGCAGGCTTACGAAGTCCGGCTGGTCTCGTTCGCGGCGATGAAAGAGCCAGCCCATCTCGCGCTCCACCCGTTCGGGCAGATTCCGACATACGAGGACGACGGCCTCGCCCTGTTCGAGACCGGCGCCGTGGTGCTTCACATCGCCGAGCGTCACGGCGTCCTGCTGCCCGAGGACGCGGCGGGCCGGGCGCGCGCGATCAGCTGGATGTTCGCGGCTCTGAACACGGTGGAACCGCCGATTCTCGAACGTGAGATGGCCACCTATATGGAGCGTGACAGGCGCTGGCACGCCGAGCGCCTGCCGCTGCTGGAGGACCGCATCCGCGACCGCCTGGACCGGCTGTCCGCCCGGCTGGGCGAGGCGGACTGGCTGGACGGCGCGTTCAGCGCGGGCGACCTGATGATGGCGTCGGTGCTGCTCCGGCTGAAATCGTCGGGCCTGCTGGAGGCCTTCCCGAACCTGGCGGCCTATCTCGCGCGCGCGGAGGCGAGGCCCGCCTATCAGCGCGCCTTCGCCGCCCAGCTTGCGGTTTTCAACGGAGCCGGGGCCTAAAGCCCCAGCCGTCCCGTCTCGCGCAGCATGGCGATCACCCGCTCGGCGGCCTCTTCGGCCTCGATGTCGGCGGTCTTCACGTGCAGTTCGGGAGATTCAGGGGCTTCATAAGGGCTGTCGAAGCCGGTGAAGTTCTTGATCTCGCCCGCCTGCGCCTTGGCGTACAGGCCCTTGGGGTCGCGGGCCATGCAGACCTCGAGCGGCGCGTCCACGAACACCTCGATGAACTCGCCCTCGTCCATCAGCTCGCGGACCATGGCCCGCTCGGCCCGGAAGGGGGAGATGAACGAGCAGGTCACGATCAGGCCCGCGTCGGCGAACAGCTTGGCCACCTCGCCGATGCGGCGGATGTTCTCCACCCGGTCGCCCTCGGTGAAGCCCAGGTCCTTGTTCAGCCCGTGGCGCACATTGTCGCCGTCCAGCGAATAGGTGTGGCAGCCCCGTTCGGCCAGCCTGCGCTCGACCAGGTTGGCCACGGTGGATTTGCCCGCGCCCGACAGGCCGGTGAACCACAGCACGGCGGGCCTGTGGCCCTTCATCTCGGCGCGGCGGGTCTTGGTCACGTCCATGGCGTGGCCGTGGATGTTGGTCGCGCGCCGCAGGCTGTGGCGGATCATGCCCGCGCCCACCGTCTGGCTGGTGAAGCGGTCGATCAGGATGAAGGAGCCGGTCTCGCGATTGTCCTTGTACGGATCGAACGCGATGGGGCGGGTCGTCGCCAGCTTGCACGGCCCGATCTCGTTCAGGCCCAGCTCGGTGGCCGGCTCGTGCTCATAGGTGTTGATGTCGACCCGGTGTTTCAGCTCGGTGACCGAGACCGGGGTGGTCTGCCCGCCCGCGCGCAGCAGATAGGACCGTCCCGGATGCATGGCGTCCGGGCTCATCCACAGGATTTCCGCGGCGAACTGGCCGGAGACCTCGGGACGGGCGTCCGAATGGGCGAGCACGTCGCCGCGGGCGATGTCGATCTCGCGGTCCAGCGTCAGGGTGACCGCCTCGCCCGCCTTCGCCTCGTCCAGATCGCCGTCGGCGGTGACGATGCGGGCGATTTTCGCGGTCGCGCCGCTGGCGGCCACGGCGATCTCGTCGCCGACCTTGACCGAACCGGACGCCACCGCGCCGGAGAAGCCGCGGAAATCCAGGTTCGGGCGGTTCACCCACTGCACGGGGAAGCGGAACGCGCCTGACAGCAGGTCGCTGCCCGCGTCCACCTGTTCGAGATGCCCCAGAAGGGTCGGCCCGTCATGCCAGGACAGGGCCTTGGAGCGGGCGGTGATGTTGTCGCCGTAACGCGCGCTCATCGGGATGGGCGTGATGGTCTCGAAGCCCAGCCGGTCGGCATGCTCGAGATATTTCGCCACGATCTCGTGGAAGCGGGCGCGCGAATGATCGGCCAGATCCATCTTGTTGACCGCCAGCACCACGTGCCGGATGCCCATGATGGACGCGATGTAGCTGTGGCGCAGGGTCTGGGGCAGCACGCCCTTGCGCGCGTCGATCAGGATGATGGCCAGATCGGCGGTGGACGCGCCCGTGGCCATGTTGCGCGTGTACTGCTCGTGGCCGGGGGTGTCCGCGACGATGAACTTGCGCTTTTCGGTGGCGAAGAAGCGGTAGGCCACGTCGATGGTGATGCCCTGTTCGCGCTCGGCCTCCAGCCCGTCCAGCAGCAGGGCGAAGTCGATCTCCTCGCCCGCGGTGCCGTGTTTCCTGGAGTCTTTCTCCAGCGTGGCGACCTGGTCTTCGAACAGCATCTTGGAATCGTACAGCAGCCGCCCGATCAGGGTGGACTTGCCGTCATCGACCGAACCGCAGGTGATGAAGCGCAGAACGCCCTTGCTGCCGGTGCGGGTCAGGCGGGCGAGGGTCTTCTCGCGAAGGCTGGATGCGGCGCCGTCCATCAGAAATATCCCTCGCGCTTCTTCTTCTCCATCGATCCGGCCTCGTCATGGTCGATCAGCCGGCCCGAGCGCTCCGAGGTGCGGGCGGTCAGCATCTCCACCACGATCTCCTCGAGCGTCGCGGCGGGGGACTCCACCGCCGCGGTCAGAGGATAGCAGCCCAGCGTGCGGAAGCGCACGGTGCGCATCTCCGGCTCGCGTCCGTTGAGCGGGAAGCGCTCGTCATCGACCATAAGCAGCTGGCCGCCGTCCTCGATGACGGGCCTCGGCTTGGCGAAGTAGAGCGGGACGATGGGGATGTCCTCTTCGAGGATGTACTGCCAGATGTCGAGCTCGGTCCAGTTGGACAGCGGGAAGACGCGGATGCTCTCGCCGGGGCGGATCTTGGTGTTGAAGGTGCGCCACAGCTCGGGGCGCTGATTGCGCGGGTCCCAGCCGTGATCGGAATCGCGGAAGGAGAAGACGCGCTCCTTGGCGCGGGACTTCTCCTCGTCGCGCCGGGCGCCGCCGAAGGCCGCGTCATACTTGTGCGCGTCCATGGCCTGGCGCAGGGCCTCGGTCTTCATCACCTGAGTGTGCAGGTTCGAGCCATGCTCGAAGGGGCCGATGCCGCGGGCCACGCCTTCGGGATTCCTGTGCACCCGCAGCTCGATGCCCAGCGCGGCGGCGAGCGCGTCGCGGAATTCGATCATCTCGCGGAACTTCCAGCCGGTGTCCACGTGCTGGAAGGGGAAGGGCGGCCGGGACGGGAAGAAGGCCTTCATCGCCAGATGAAGCATCACCGAGGAGTCCTTGCCGATCGAGTAGAGCATGACCGGGCGTTCGAACTCGGCGGCGACCTCGCGCATGATGTGGATGGACTCCGCCTCGAGCGCCTTCAGGTGGGGCGAGAGGGGACGCGCGCGCGGGCGGCCTGAGCGGAGCGTCTCGGCATAAGCCTCGAGGCGCTGGACGAGGTCGGACATGGCGCTTCTTCCTGTCGTGGTCGGGGCGGCCCCGCCAGATAAAGTATCAAGGCGGGCGATAACAAGGCCGCGAGCGCACCCGGCCCGGCAAAGGAACGGGAAAGCAGGCGCTGTCCGGGTGCGGGCTTTTTCAGGAAATGGCGCGCCGGGGAGGAAGAAAGTGAGAGCTTCTTCATGCCATGCTCTTTTTTCCGGGATCCGCCACGCCACTGACAGTCGACGCCCCTTAGATCGTCGGCGTCTGGCTACGGCTCGCCTGACTGCGCCCGCCGTGCGAAACTTGGTGCCAGTCAGGGGCTTCCGCCGTCCGGAACATAAATGATGGTGCCGTCTTCGAGCTCGTAAGCGCTGCCGACCCGGCGGCCCTGTTCGCCGCTCTGCTCGGACAGATCGGTGACCGTGTAGGTGGAAATCTCCGAGCCTCGCTTGACCAGGATTTCCATCTCTTCGGTTCCGGGGTTCTTGACGATGGTCATGTCCCGCTCGGTGAGCAGTTCACTGATCTCGAGGCGCTGGACCAGGGCGACCAGCAGGGCCACGGCGAACACCATGGCCAGATCGAACAGGTTGGTCAGGCCGGACAGCGGATCGTCATCGTCGCCCGAGCCGAGGAATTTACGGTGCCGGGACATCAGTTCCTCTCCCGCGCCGCGACTGAAGCGATGAATTCGGCACGGGCCATGTCCTGAGCCGCCCAGCGCTGCCGGCTCTGCTGGACCGAGAAGCCTATGGCGCCGATCAGGAGCCCCACCACCGTGGTGGCGAAAGCCACGAGCATGTTTTCCGCAAGGCTGGTCAGGTCGCCTTCCGCCAGTCCCAGCAGGGCCGGACCCAGGGGAATGAGCGTGCCCATCAGCCCCAGCATCGGCCCGGTGCGGGACAGGATCCGGGCTGCGGACACGCTGCGGTCATGATGAATCTCCAGATCCGACAGGATCCGGCGGGAATGCTCGGGCGCGTCGCCCAGCGCCGACAGTTCAGTGATGGCCGCGGCCAGAGGGGCCGACCGGGGCAGGGAAAGCCCGTCGAAGTCAGCCTGCGCCGGTGAGCGCTGCCTGAGCACGGCGTCGATCCGGCCACCATAACGCCGACGCTCCAGCCCTGTGGCGACGCTCGAGCCCACCAGCGCCAGGGCCCGGAGCAGGAAGATCAGCAGCAGCGCCACGACCGGGATCAGAAGACCTGTCGTGACCCAGTACAAGAGCTGGGCGATCATGCTCATCGTCGATCTCCGCGTGTTTTGTGTCTGATGAAGCCCGCCATGGCGATCAGGCCAGCCAGCGCCGCCACGGCGATGAAGGCGAGCGGTTCGAATTCAAGGCGGGGCGCAGGGGCGTGACGGTCCATGGCGACCAGAGCCGCGGCGCCGATGGCCGGCCCCAGACGCGCGAGCAGAAGAAACTCGACGAACCCGTCCGGGTCGAGCCGGCGCAGCAGCCGTCCTGCGCCTGTCAGCGCCATATACGCGATGCCGCAGATCACGAACCCCGCGGCCGCGGCCAAGCCGAGGTCCATTCTCGGCCCCTGCGTCATCATCCATTGCGCCGTCACCAGGGGCGCGAGGATCGCCGAGGGCCAGGGCGCGAGCAACGCGGCGCGCTCTTTCCACCCCGCCCCGCCCGACACCCGCCACACAAGCCAGACGCCCAGAACGGCCTCGATGCTGAGGAGAAGGGCGAGCAGGTCGACAGACAGGGCATCGGACGCCAGACGCAAAACGATGTCTGCAGGCTGCCCGGCGAGCCACGAACCCGCCGGAACAACGGTCAGCCCGACCGTCAGCAGCATGATCGCTGCGGCCGCGGCCAGCGTCGGGCCCCGCGCCGCCGCCGACATCGCCCACAGACCGGCCGAACTCAGCAGAGCGGCAGCGAACAGGACGGTCTCCATCACCCGGTCCGACGGCGGCGCAAAGCCAGAAGCCCCAGAATCAGCGCCAGAACGAGTGCTCCGCCCGCGGCGGCCATGACAGCCAGGGGCGTGCCCGTCTGCGTGTCCTCACGTGTCTCCGCTGCGGCGCTGCGCCGCGCCTGCGGCGCGTTCCCCGCTTGAGAATCCGCCCTCTCCCGCTCCGACAGCACCAGTGCGCTGGCGGCGCCGGGATCACGGGTGGCCGCGTCCATGGCGGCGGCGTAGTCCTCCGCCGCCGCCTCAGGCAGATGATCGGCGATGAACGCTCGAAGCCGCGGGTTGCCGCACACGAAGCCTGAGCAGCCCGCTCCATGACGGGCGACAAGCTCGGCATGGAACGCGGCGAGGGTCTCGATCCGCTCGGGCGCGGCGTCCCACATTCCCTTGCGGGCGGTCTCCAGCATCACGGCGGTCATCTCCTGAATCGATTGGGGATGCACCTCTTCAAAAAACTCACGGACGCCCAGCTCCAGGCTGTCTTCGACATACACGTCATACAGCCTGTCCCATGTGCCCTCCTGGATCGCGGCGGGTCGCATCGCTTCCCATCCATAGGTGTTCCTGAAGGTTTCGGCGAACACCGCCGCGGACGACGCCCCGCCCTCCTGCATGGCGGCGATGTAGCGCGGGTTCAGCAGCGTGCCGAAAAGTTCCTCGGCTATGGCCGATTCCAGCGTCTCGACCCGGGCGGCGCCCGGCGTGCGGAAATCGTTGAAATAAGCGTCCGCCTCCCGGCCGGTCGCCGTCTCCACCGCCCGGCTCAGCCCGCCCATGAACTCGTAGAAGTGATCGAGCGAGAGCGGCCCGTTCACATTGCTCTCGCGCGGCTGGATGATGGCGTCGGTGCCCTGCAGGGCGGCGGCGAACAGCCCGGGCGTGTTCGCGCCCCAGTCTTCGCCGTCGCCATAGCGGGCGTTCATGTTGGCGAGATACTGTCGGCCGATCTCGACGGCCTCCTCCCAGTCCGATCCGCTTTCGACCAGCCCCATGATGGCGGTGCCATAATTGCCGTTCACCCCGCCGAACACCCGGCTGGTGGCGAGCCGCCGGGCTTCCAGCGGAGACAGCCCCTCGCTCAGCAGGGCCCTCTCGACCGCTTCGGCGCTGCGAGCCACGGGGTTCGCGCCTTCGGCCGCCGCCATGGCGACCGCCTTCTGGATGAGCTCCAGCCGGCTCGCCGCCAGATCCCGGATCTGACCGGCGGTCTGCACGACCACGTCGATGCGGGGCCGTTCCAGTTCTGACGCCGGCACGAGGCGGATGTCATTGACCCTGCCGAACGGATCACGCACGGGCTCGACGCCGAGAAGATGCAGGATCTGCGCGACCGTCGCGCCCTCGGTCTGGATGAAATCGCCCGGCCAGAGGGTGAAGGCGACCTTCTCCGGATGTTCTCCGTGCAGCTCCAGATGCCGTTCGATCAAGCGGTCGGCGAGCTGGCCGCCGACGCGCCATGCCGCCTCGCTGGGGGTCCGCTCCGCGTCGATGGACACCATGTTCCGGCCCGTGGGCAGGGCGGCGGGCGACACGATCGGGTCGCCGCCGACCGAGGGCTCGATGTAACCGCCGTCCAGGGCGCGGAGAACCTGTCTGATTTCAAGATCGCCGCTGCGTTCGAGTGCGGCCACGGTCTGGGGAATGGCGGTTATGAGCGACTGGATCCGGCCGACAGCGTCCACGAAGGCGCGGTCTCGCAGCTCTCGCGACCGGCGTTCGGAGGCGATCAGGCTCAGAGCCTCCGATGCGGCGCCGCGCCCGTCCAGCACCTGGCGCCGGACCTGGGCATCGGCGCCCGCCGCGCGCAGTCCGCTCTCAAGATCGCTCGTGCGCGCATAGAACGCCAATGCGGCTTCAGCCTCCGCGATCATGCCCTCGTCCAGATCGGTCAACGCGGCCGCGAAGCTCCCGGCGGCCGCCCTGTCCAGCCACGCCTTGCGGGCCGGATCGAGCGCGGCTGCGCCGACACGGCCGAGGCGCGCCTGCCGGGCGGAGGCGATCTCGGATTCAAGATCAGGATGATCCAGCAGATCCCGGAACTCCGCCCGGGCCTGTGGATTCCGCAGCGCCTGGAGGAGCGCCTGCATGTCCGGTTCAGCCGTCAGGCGCATGGCCCGAGCCATGGCCGGGACCGCCCGCGCCACGGCTTCCGCGCGGCCCCGGCGCTGCGGGTCGAGGCTGTCGAGGGCGCGTGAAAGCTGCTGTTCGGAGCGCCAGCTTTCCACAAGATCACGCTTGTCCGGATCGGCCATGGGCGGGGCCAGCAGCGCCAGCAATTCCGCCCGGGTCGGCGAATCGGAGACCGGGTCGGCGGGGTCGGCGGGCGCGTCCGCGAGATCGATGAAGCCGCGCACCATCCGTCCCTGATCGGGTTGCCGCAGCGCCGCAGTCAGCGCATCGGCGCGCGCTCTTTCCGCCTCGGTGACGAGGTCTGCAACGGCGAGCGCGGGATCAGCGCCGCCGATCACGCTCCTGACGATGCGGTCGGCAGGCTCGCGGTAGCCCGACCGGAAGGCGGCCTCGTCGGTTTCCGCCTCGCTCACGTCCACGCCGCGGCTGCGATCGAGCTCAAGCAGGGCCGCGGCCAGCGGCGGCGCTGCGATCTGCATCGCCGTGTCGATCCGATGGTCATCCCGATAACCTTCGCCCAGCGAATACAGCCCCAGAGTGATCCGGCTCGTCTCCTGGCTTTCAACGAAATTCGCCAGGGCGAGCACGTCGCGATCGCTCCATGGGGCTTCCTCGGGCAGGCCGAGCGCGCCCGTCAGTTCAAGGCGGCGCGCAAGCTCGCGGACATCGTTCTCGCGTTCGGCCCGGGTCGCTCCTTCGGCTCTGCGCACGCCGTCCAGGGCCCGCTGCAGATCCGCCAGCTCGTCGGTCAGGCCGCTCTCGGAGATCGGCGGGGTCAGGTGCGACAGGATCGTCGCGTAGACGCGGCGCTTGGCGATGATCGCCTCGCCCACATTGTTCATCGTGTAGACATAGGCGTGCGGCAGGTCGCCGATCAGCGCGTCCGGCCAGTCCCGCCCCGACAGAGCGACCTGTTTTCCTGGCGTGAACTCAAGGCTGCCGTGCGTTCCGAAGTGGACGAGCGCGTCGGTGCCGAAACCCTCGCGGGCCCACAGATAGGCGTTCACGTAAGGATGGGGCGGAGCCGTGTCCGCGCCATGTATGAGACGGTACTCGTCTTCACCGATCCCGGGCAGCGGCTGCGGAAGAATCGCGACATTGCCGAACCGGACCGCGGCGACCGCAAGGGCGGAACGATCCGGCGAGACCATGTGGCGTCCGGGCGCGGGGCCGTGCTCGGCGTCGACCCGGGCGCACATGACGTCCCCGATCAGGTCCTCGCACCATCGCGAATAGTCCTCTGCTGAAACCCATTGCGAAGCATCCTCGGCCAGCCAGCGGGCCATCCGCCCGGCCGCGTACGGGCCGAGCACCGGAGCCTGGGCCATGACCATGGCCTCGAAAACCGCAGGGTCGTCGGGCAGGTCGCCCAGGTCATACCCCGCCTCGCGCATGGCCAGGAGCAGATTGTGGAGCGAGGGCGCGACCTCCATGTTGGCCGCGCTCATCGCGCCCTCTCCCGGGCCCTTCAGGAAAAACACGGCCACGCGCTTGTCCGCGTTGTCCTTGTCCTTCAGCGCGAGCTGGCGGTTCACCCGCTCGACGAAGCGGGCGAGACGGTCGGGAACGGCTTCGAAGATCGCGAGCCCGTCGTCATCGGGGAACTGAGCCACCGTCGCGAACGGCGCGACGCCACCGTCGAGCTCGGACAGAACGACGTTCATGCTCAGAAGCGAGCCGGACAGCCCGCGCGGGTCGTCGAGCCAGGCGTCATGAAGCTCGAACACGCTGACCGGGGTCAGAAGCGGGATGTCGTTCTCCGCCAGCCAGGCGACCGCCTCGTCGCGCTGGTCCAGCGTCAGGGCGCCGTGCGGCATGTAGATGACCGCGGCGGGATCGATCTCACGCAGGAAGTCCAGGCGCTTCGTGGCGCTCGCGACGGGATAGACGTCATGCCCCTGCTCCTCGAACGCGCCGATCAGGGCGTCTATGTGATCGCGATTGGCGTTGAACGGACCGGGCACGCTGGTGACGAGGGCCAGACGATGGGATCCGGGCCCCGGACGGGGAGCGCCGTCCCTGGCCCTGAACGCTTCGACGCTTTCAAACACCGCGTCATCGCCGCGCACGAACAGGACGTCCCGAGGGATGGGCCGGGGCGGCGCGGCTTCAGCGGCAGCGACGGACTTTCCGTCGAGCTCGCGCCGCGCATAGGCGAGCAGGCTGCGATAATTCGGGCCCCCGCCGAACGTCAGATATGCACCGATCCGGTCCAGCTGTTCGCCAGTGACGCTGGTCACGTCAGTGCCGGGGTCGGTGGGCGCCTCCACATAGACGGCGCTGCCAGACCGCGCCATGGACTGAAGCGCCCGCTGCTGGTCCGCGTCGAGCGAAACCCCTCGGCCGAAGACCACCACCAGCGCCGCGCCGCGCGCGTCGCTCACGGACTCGAGCGGCAGCGACTCCACCCGGACCCACTGGCCTTCGGCCTCCGAAGCGATGCGGGCGGCGGTGAAGCCCGGATAATTGACCAGCACCACGCGCGTCGGCAGGACATGGGCCTGCAGGGCCATCCATGCCGCGGCGAGAAGACCGGCCAGCACGACCGCGCCGCCTGCCGTCAATGCGATCCGCCGGATCATCGCCCTCTTCCTTCGCTCAGAACCGCGTGCGCACGCTGACCGCCACGGTGCGGCCCGGCGCGGTGTACCGCCCCAGAGCGGTGTCCGTGGCGGGCAGGTTCACCAGATCAGGCCATTCCCAGTGCCGTTCATCGAAGACGTTGGACACCATGACATTGAGCCGCGCGTTCGCGCCAAAGCCGACCCATGCCGACAGATCGAGCGTCGCGTAGCCGTCCTGAGTGACATGGGGGACCACCTGCCCCTGGCTTTCGATGGGCGCCACGTCGTCCTTCTCAGCCACGAAGGTCGCATGCCCCTCCGCGCCCCATCGGCCCGAAGGCGCGTCGTAGGTCAGGCCCACGACCGCCTGAGGCGGCGGAACGCTGTTCAGGGGCAGGTCCGCGGTCCGGTTGCGGCCTTCCGACCATGACCCCGCCGCACGCAGCACCAGGCCCTCGGCGCCCGCCGCGACAGCGCCGACATCCAACGCCGCGCTGGCCTCGACACCGCGGATGCGCACGCTGTCGACATTGACCGACTGGAAGCGGCGTATCGCCTGGGGATTGCCGATCGTCCCCGGAGGGATGAATTCGATCAGGGCGGTGTCGATGAAGTCGGAATACCGGTTCTCGTACAAAGCCAGTTCGGCGGAGACGGCCTGCCACGCGCCCCGCGCGCCGATCTCCCAGCCCCGGCTGCGCTCAGGACCCAGTTCCGGGTTGGGCAGGAAATCGTGGACGAATGTGGCGACCGGCACCCGGCCGATCCGGTTGAGCTGCTCGGGGCCGGGCGTCCTGAAGCCCTCGGCGTAGTTGGCGAACAGGCTGGTCTGGGCGGTCATGCGCCAGGTCGCGCCGATCCGCGGGGTGACTGCCGTTTCGTTCAGACCCACAGGTTCGAAGTCCAGAACGTTGGCATTGTCGAAGAAGGCGTCGGGCGAGATGTCGAGGTCATAATGATCCAGCCGGACGCTGGGCGTGACCACGAGACGGCCGTCGAGCAGTTCCGCCCGCGCCTGGCCGAAAACCCCGTAAAGACTGGTGGTCGTGTCCGGATAAAGCTTGCGCGGGTAGGTGTCGCCCTCCACCACACGGCTCTCGGCTCCGGTCGCCGCGTTGCGCTGAACCTTGTCGTCGAACTGAGCGGTCTCCTTGCGGACCCATTCATATCCGCCGACGAAACTCAGCCACGGCGCCTGAGGCGGAACCACGAGCACGTCGCCGGTGCTGCTCCACTGCTCTTGGGTGAAATCAAGCCTGTCCTCGCGCAGCAGCGTCTGGGGCGGCCCCATCCCCACGGTGGTCACGGAGAAAGTGGAGAATTCCTCGGTCCGGCTCTCCTGATAGTCGATCTGCGCCTGCGCCCGGCGGACCCATCCCGTCGCCTCCGGCGTCCACTCCCAGGCGCCGCCCAGCCGCCAGCGTTCGGAGCGGTCGTCGCCGAGATTGTCATCGAAAACCCGGATCGGGGGCGGACCCACCGACGCATTGGCGGACAGACGGTCGGTCTCCACCTCGCTGACGAACCATTCCGCCGTCCCGGTGAAGCGGTGGCCGCCCCCCGCTTCGATCTCTCCGCGGGCCAGCAGGTTGAACGCCTCGACCGACTGCGGATCGGGCCTGAGTTCGGGGTCGTTGTTCGACAGCTCGGACGCCTGGCGCCAGGTCAGGTTGACGAGCCCGGAGGCGGGCCCGCTCCGCCCGGCCGCATCGCCGGTGACGAACCAGCTTTCATGGGCGCTGTCATAGCCCGCCCCGGCCGTTCCGCCGAAGGCCGCGCCCGGCTCCAGCACGTCGCCAGGCCGCTTGGTGCGGAAGGCGACGATTCCCCCCAGGGCATCGCTGCCGTACAGCGCCGAGGACGGCCCACGGACCACCTCTGTGCGCTGGATGGTTTCCACGTCCAGCTTGCCGCGGGCCTGATCGGACACGCCCGCCGCCCCGAAGCCGTCCGGCAGCCGCACGCCGTCCACAAGCATCAGCACGCGGCGCCCGCCGATTCCGCGGATCTGGATGTTGGCGTCCCCCGCCCGGCCCCGGCGGTCACGGATCACATCCACCCCGGGCATGTAGCGGTAAAGCTGGCGCAGGGTGCTGGTCTGGGTGCGCTCGATCTGATCGCGATCAATGGCCGAGACCGAGACCGGCACATCGAAAATCCGCTCTTCCATCCGGGTGGCGGTGACCACGATCGTTTCAAGAAACCGGCTGGTGTCCCCCTCGACCGCACCGTCGGCAGCCTCCCCATGCGCTGGAGAACCGGCCATCGCGACCAGCGCGCAGCCCCCTAGAAGCTTGATTTTCATAGACATGAGACCCTCATCCCGCCCGCAATGCACCGGCAATGTGATAACATTGCGCTACGTAATAACATTGCGTCGAGAAGAGTCGATATCAGGGAGGGCACTTATGCAGTCGCTTCATCGAGCGCAGAGCTTCAGCGACGCGAAACGAACTCGACCCACTGGACCGAGGCGCTGGAGGGCTGGACTGAGGCGGGCCATTTTTCCAGGCCCGCCGCGGTCGGGAAGGCGTGACCCTTCACAAAGAGCATGGCGAACACGAGGCTTTCGAGCGCGGGCCGTTCCGTCGGGGCCGGAGCCTGCGCATCGGCGAGCGGGCCGGCCAGCCGGCTCTGCAGCGCGTTGAAACGCGCCCTGTGAGCGGCGCGGGACGAATCGGGCAGAGCCGAGATCAGGGACGGGTGGACGAGTTCCACCGCTCCGCTGAGCTGCCGGTAGATCAACTCCTTCCAGGCGTTCGCGATCACCGTCTCCGGCGCGCCGCCTGCGGCCTCCCACGATTTGAGGACGGTCTCGATCTCCGACCAGCTGCGCTCGAGGCAGCCCTGAAGCAGCGCTTCCTTGTCCGGAAACAGGTAATAGAACGCCCCGCGGGTCACCCCCAGGCTTTCGGCGACTTCAGCCAGGGACAGCCCGGCATAGCCCCGGGCGTTCAGCAGGCGCACCCCCGCCCTCAGAAAGGCCTCGCGCTTGATGCGGGCCCGCGTCTCCCGGTCGAAGATCATTCCGATCTCTGGCAGGGAGGACGGGTTGGTCAGCGTGAGCGGCGCCATGCCCGCCCCGCCGGGCGGCTCGGACGAGAACAGGCGCGCCAGCGCGGCCCGCTCGGCGGACAGATCCCCTTCGGCGGCGGCTCTGGCGCGACCGGACAGCCATTCCAGCGCGGTCACGACGAGGCCCGCCGCCACGGGGCCGGATCGCGGAAAGTCCGCGGCGGCGATGGCCTCGATGTCTTCAAGGCATTGTCTGAACAGGGCCTGCAGCTCCGCTGCGGACGGGCCGGGCAGAAGGCGAACCTCGCGCGGCAGGCAGACATGGGGCCGCTCCCGGCGCAGGATCGCCTCATGTATCCCGGCCCAGGCCTCCATGAGAGCGGCCGTCGGCGCACCGTCGGAGGCGCGGGCGCGGTCTATCGCCTCCCTGAGCGTGTCATGACTGGCCCGGTAGGCGTGAAGAACGATCTCGTCCTTGCCGGAAAAATAATACCCCACGCTGTTCTTCGACAGGCCGAACTGGTCGGAGATGTCTTCAAGGCGCGTGTTGGCCGCGCCGATTTCGTCGAAGAGTTCGGACGCCTTGGACAGGATCGCCTGGCGTTTGAGTTCGCGCTCCTGCTGACGGGAGAACGCCGACCGGTGATCGGGGAAGGCCGGGTGACTGACATTCGGCCCTGACATCGTTCTCTCGCCTCCTTCGGCGTGCCTTCGCAGACCCTGAACCTAGGGTCCGCGCCAGGCTTTCGCAATCTGCGCAGCAAATTTGTGCGGCGTGTATGAAATTCGTTGACGACGCATTTTATCTGTGTGAGCTTGCTTGAAACAAATAAAAAATGAGGGAGGACGTCTCATGGCCAAGAGCTTGAGAGCATGGAGTGCGTTTGGCGTGTCCGCCGCCGCGCTCGCGTCGGCATCGGCGCACGCGACACACAATCAAACCCAGGACGAGACGGAGACTCAGCCCGCCGAGGCCGAGCGCGAAATCATCGTGGTGACCGGCTCGAACATCGCGGGCGCGTCCGATTCCGGCGCCATCGCGGTCTCTGTATTCGGAACCGAGCAGATCGAGGCGCTGGGCGAAAGCTCGGCGGGCGAAATCCTCGCCGCCATCCCCCAGGCCGGGGCCTTTCAGATCAATGACAGCGCCGACGGACCCAACGACGCGCGCGGCGACGTGGCCACGGTCAATCTTCGCGGGCTCGGCACGGGCAACACGCTCGTCCTGCTGAACGGCCGGCGCATGGCGGCCCATGCGATCAACCAGGACGTCGGCGGCGTGCCGCGTCAGATCACCAACGTCAACGCCTTCCCGGTCGCAGCGATCAACCGGATCGAGGTCCTGCGCGACGGCGCCTCGGCGCTTTACGGCGCGGACGCGACCGCCGGGGTGGTGAACACCATCCTGAGCGCCTCGCTGGAGGGCAACCGCCTGACCTACCGCCAGAGCTGGCTGGAGGGCACGGAATCCGGCGACCGGCAGATCGACTTCGCGTCGGGCACCGCGTTCAACAACGGGCGCACGCGGGTGCTGTTCGTGGGTTCGTACTACGAGCGCGACGGCCTGTTCGCCAGCGAGCTGGGCGAGCAGTTCTCCACCACCGACAAGCGCGGGCTGCTGGGCGATTCCCCCTTCGCCACCGAAGGCACGCGCTACCGCCTGACCAGCGCCATCTCGCCCTTCGGTCAGTTCCGGGTCGGCGGCATCAACGACGAAGGCGCCTGGGACGGTCGGCGGGTCACCCAGGGCGGCACGAACATGACCAATGCCGGCGGGGTGTTCTCCATCCAGCCGTGCGGATTCGCCAACACCCGCTACGAGATCGGCGAAGTGGCCAGTGAAGGCTGCATGGGCGTGCGCGATTCCACCGTCAACTCCGCCTTCTGGTACGACTTCAACCGGATGCAGCCCAACAACGCGCTGGGCGAAGGCGTGGACATCGCCATCGACGAGGATCAGGCCCGCGGCCGCCAGTTCATCTCCGAACTGGTCCGCTACAACGCCTATGGCCTGGTCGAGCACCAGTTCGACAACGGCGTCGAGGCGTTCGGCGAGTTCCTCTATTACCGCGCCGAAACCGACTCCAGCCGGGCGCCGCAGCCCATGGATTCGGGGCTCGCCTACTTGGTGGTGCCCAAGGAGAACTACTGGAACCCCTTCGGGCCGATCGGCTCGCCTAACCGCATTCCGGGCATCGACGCGCCCGCGGAGGGTCTGGACGTTCTGATCGAGCGCTGGCGCCCGACCGAGCTGGGCAACCGCTTCATCCGCACCGAAACCGACACCTTCCGCCTGATGGGCGGGCTGCGGGGCGACGCCGCGGGCTGGGACTGGGAAGGCGCGTTCGGCTACAGCGCCAACCGGGCGGAGGATCTGGAAGGCAACCGGATTTCCAAAACCCTGCTCGAGGCTGAGCTGGCCCGCGACACGCCCGACGCGATCAATCCCTTCGGCGGGCCCAACGCGAACACCGAAGAGCAGTGGAGCCGGGTGCGCATCTCCTCGACCAACGTGGGCACGACCACTCTGGCCACGGCGGATTTCCGCGTCTCCCGGCCGGATCTGTTCACCAACTGGGCCGGGCAGGTGGGCGCGTCCTTCTCCGCCGACTGGCGACGTGAATCCTATGAAGAAGATCGTGACGAGCGTCTGGACGGCACCATCATCTTCGACGACTCCACCGTCAGCGGCATCTCCGACGTTGTGGGGGTGAGCCCGACCTCGGACTCCTCGGCCAGCCGCAACGTGTTCGCCGCCTCCGGCGAGGTTCTGGTGCCTCTGCGCGCAGGAGACGGCTCGGGCCTGTTCTTCAACGAGATCAACCTGCAGCTGGCCGCCCGCGGCGAGTATTTCGACGACATCGAGACCGGCACGATCAAGCCCAAGATCGCGGTGTCGTGGTTCCCGGTGGAAAACATCAACTTCCGGGCCGCGTATTCGCAGGGCTTCCGCGCGCCCAACCTGGTCCAGCTCTACCGCGGCGACATCAGCCGGCTGACCCTGGGCAACCGGGACTTCTACCGGGCGGACGTGATCGACGACCCGCTGTCGACGGGCAACGCCTACATGGCCCAGATCCGGCGGGCCAATCCCGATCTGAACAACGAGGACACCGAGACCTACGTGGTCGGCATGAACGCCGACCTGCGCGACCTGTTCCAGGCGAGCTGGCTCACCTCGTTCAATGTCGGGGTCGATTACTGGCGCTTCGAGCAGACCGGCGTGATCGACACCTTCGGGGTGGAGGAAAACCTGGCCCTGGACTTCCTGCTGCGCCGCGAGGGCGGGGCCAACCCCAACGTGGTCCGCGCGCCGGTCACCGGGGAGGACGAAGCCCTGTTCGACGCCTGGAACGCCGCCAATCCGGGCGACCAGCGCGCGCCGGCGGGCGAAGTCCTGCAGGTGGTGGACACCTACATCAATCTCGACCGGCAGGAAGCGGACGGCATCGACTTCGCCGTGAACGCCTCCATCGACGGCGGTGCGGCGGGCACGTTCGACCTCGACTTCGAGGCGACCCGGCTGCTGACCCTGAACGTGTTCCGCAACGAGGAGCTGACCGAGCTGGTCGGCAATCCGGAGTTCGCCGGACGGTTCAGCTCGCTCGCGGTCGACCGGGTGGAGCTTGACGGCAATCCGCAGTGGCGGGCCACCGCCAGCATCCGCTGGCGCGGCGACGGCGCGCTGCGCCCGTTCGGCGCGGGCGCGGTGTTCCGCTATATCGACGGCTTCACCGACACCGGCGGCTATTACGACGACGCCGACGGCGAGCGGGTGTTCTGGCGGGTCGAGGACAATATCCGGGTCAGCACCTACGTGGACTACCGGCCCAGCTTTGACGGCCTGCCCATCTCGAACGCGCGGATCCGGCTGGGCGTGAACAACCTGTTCGACACCCAGCCGCCGCTGTGGCGCAACGCCCGCGGCTGGAACACGGAGTATCACTCCGTCAAGGGCCGCGAGTTCTACGCCCAGGTCCGGGCCGGCTTCTGACCGTCGCCTGACCGGGACCGGCGCCTGGCGCCGGTCCCGGTCGGCCTGCGCCGTCATGGCATACCCGTCACTTCCTTTCACGACGCGCCATTGCGCCTCCGCGCCGGAGATTTCCCGATGACGCTCCCCCTTCATCGCCGCACGGTCCTGAGCGGGCTCGCGGCCTGTGCGGCGGCCGCCGCGCTCCGCCCTTCGGCGTTCGCGGCGGATCCGGGCGACGGCGCTTTCCGGTTCGAACTTCCGGTCCCGTTCCTTCCAGAGCGCACGATGCGCGTGTGGGGATACGTCCCGGCGCGGGCCTCCGGCCCCGTCGTCATCGTGATGCACGGACAGGGCCGCAACGCGGACGAGTATCGGGACTTCTGGATCGAGGGCGCACGCGCCCACGGCCTGACCATTCTCGCCCCTGAATTCGACCGGGACGGCTTTCCGACATCGCGCGAATACAACATGGGCCGCGTGGCCGAAGCTGATGGCGGCCTGCGCCCCCCAGAGGCGCGGAGCTTCAGCCTGATCGGGCAGGTCTTCGACGCCGCCCGCGAGCGGCTGGGCGTCGATCCTGACGGCTTCACCCTGTTCGGCCATTCGGCGGGCGCGCAGTACGTCCACCGATACATGCTGTTCACCCCGGACGCGCGCGCGACGCGCGCCATCGCGGCGAACGCGGGCTGGTACACCCGGCCCGTGTTCGACCAGCCCTATCCCCACGGCGCCGCGGAGGCGGGGCTGACGGACGCGGACATCGAGCGGTATCTGGCCGCGCCGCTGACCATCATGCTCGGCGATGCGGACACCGACACCTCGCAGTCCTCGCTGAACACCGATCCGGAGGTCATGGTGCAGGGACCGCATCGTTTCGCCCGCGGACGGCACGTGTTCGAACTGGCCCGTGACGAAGCGGAGCGCCGGGGCGTCCGCTTCGGCTGGTCTCAGGTGATTGTTCCTGACGTGGGCCATTCAGGCGATATCATGTCGCGCCACGCGGCGGATCTGATCGGGGGGGCGGGCTGATGCGCGCGCGATATCAATGGGTGGGCTTCTTTGCTGGCCCTGCTCTGGGACTGGCCGTGGCCCTGTTCTTCCGGCCCGAGGGCCTGCCTGAACAGGCCGCTCTGGTCGCCGGGCTGGGCATTCTGATGGCGGTCTGGTGGGCGACCGAGGCCATCCCGGTCGCCGCGACCGCCTTCGCGCCCCTCATCGTGCTCCCGCTTCTGGGACTGGGCTCGTTCAGCGAGGCCGCCGCGCCTTACGCCAACCCGGTCATCTTCCTGTTCCTGGGCGGGTTCGTGATCGCGCTGGCGATCGAGCGATGCGGTCTTCACCGCCGGATCGCCTTCGCGCTGATCCTGGCGATCGGCAGCAACGCCCGGCGGATCATCGCCGGGTTCATGCTGGCCACGGCGCTGGTCAGCATGTGGATATCCAACACCTCGTCGTCTCTGATGCTGCTGCCCATCGCGGTGTCGGTGGCCGTGGTGATGAGCGAAACCATGCCCGATCTGGACGAAGGCGCGCAGCGCAACTTCGCCACCGCGCTCCTTCTGGGCGTGGCCTATGCGGCGACCATCGGCGGTCTGGCGACCCTGATCGGCACCCCGCCCAACGCCTTCCTGGCCGCCTTCATGCAGGAGACCTACGACATCGAGATCGGCTTCCTGCGCTGGATGCTGGTCGGCGTGCCGCTGATGATCGTCATGCTGCCCATCGCCTGGTTCATGCTGGTCCGGGTGATCTTCCCGATCCGCTTCGAGGTCTCCACCCAGACCATCGATCACATCCGTGAGCTGCGACGGTCGCTGGGCAAACCGTCGGCGGCCGAAATACGCACCGCCGCGCTGTTCCTGTCCATGGTGACGCTGTGGGTCGCGCGCGAGCCGCTGCAGGCGGCGTTCGGCCTGGAAGCGCTCAGCGACGCGGGCATCGCCATCGCCGCTGCTCTGGCCGCCTTCCTCATCCCGTCGGGGGAGAAGGGCCGCTCGCTCATGGACTGGGAATCCACCAAACAGCTTCCCTGGGGCGTGCTGATCCTGTTCGGCGGAGGCCTGTCTCTGGCTGCGGCGGTGTCCAGCTCCGGGCTGGCGCTGTGGATGGGCGAGCAGCTCGCGCCGCTGGGCGCGGGCAACATCCTGCTGCTGATCATCGTCGCGACCATTCTGGTGATCTTCCTGACCGAACTGACCAGCAATCTGGGCACCACCGCCACCTTCCTTCCGGTGATCGCGGCCATCGCCATGGAGAGCGGCGACAACATCATGCTCTATGTCGTGCCGGTCACGCTGGCCGCCAGCTGCGCCTTCATGCTTCCGGTCGCCACCCCGCCCAACGCCATCGTGTTCAGCTCGGGCCGGGTGTCCATTCCCCAGATGGTCCGGGCCGGGTTCTGGCTGAACATGATCGCGGCGGTGATCGCCACCACCGCGGCCGTCACCCTCGTCCCGCTGGTCTTCTGACAGGCCCGAACAAGGAAAGGACCGCCTCATGTCGGCCTCGACCCCGACCTTCCCGGCGCGCGCCGCCGCCCTGGCTCTGACGACCGTTCTGCTCGGCGCGCCTCAGGCTCACGCGGAGGACGCGCCGCCTGCCTGCGCGCAGGACGGCGCGAGCGTGCTGTTCGTGGGCAACAGCTATCTGTTCGGCTCCACCTCGCCGCTGCGTTACTACCGGGCGGACTCCGTCGCGGATCTTTACGAGACCGGCTTCGGCGGCGTGCCCGCCCTGTTCGGCGTGTTCGCCGACCAGGCCGGGCTCGAGCTGGACATCAGCCACGCCCTGTCGTCGGGTTTCGGCCTGCATGACCATGTCGAGGCGGGACTGGACCGTTTCACGGCGGGCTGGAACTGCGCGGCCCTTCAGAGCCTGAGCATGCTCGACCGGGAGCGGCCCGGCGATCCGGGCCGTCTGGTCGAAGCCGCCGGGACGCTCGCCGGCGCGCTCGCCTCGGGCAACCCGGACACACGCATCACGCTGGTCGCGACGTGGGCGCGCGCCGATTACGTGCATCGCGAGAACCGGCCCTGGTCCGGCGAGGGACTGGAGGCCATGACCGCCGACATCCGCGCCGGATACGAACAGGCCGCCGAAGCCATCGGCGCGGTCGAGGACATCGCCCCCGTCGGCGAAGCCTGGCTGGCGGCCATCGGCGCAGGGCTGGCGGTGGAGAACCCTTACGAGGGCGTCCCCCACGGCATGATCGATCTGTGGGGATACGACCATCACCACGCCAGCGCCCACGGATACTATCTCGAGGCCCTGGTCCTGTTCGCGCGCCTGACGGGTCTCGACCCGCGGTCTCTGGGCGAGACGGAGCTGGGCGCGTGGGAGCTCGGCATCGCGCCGGAGGTCGCCGCAGGGCTTCAGGACGCCGCGTGGCGGGCCTCGGGCCGCGACGCGCTGGAGCCCTTCACCCCCGCCCCCGCGAGCCAGTGGCGGCCCGGTCGGATGGACGTCGATCCCTGATCGGATCAGGGCCCGTCACGGCGAAGGCAGGAGCTCCCCAAGAAAGCCCCCGGAAGGATAAGACTGCGCACCGATGATGAGGCGGAGGAATGGCGCACCCGATAGGATTCGAACCTATGACCTCTGCCTTCGGAGGGCAGCGCTCTATCCAGCTGAGCTACGGGTGCGTGGTGGCGCTCTCTTACATGCGATGGGCGTGGTGTTCAATGCGCCTTTCCGCATCCGGGCGCAGGCGCTTATATCGGGGCCATGCAGACGGCGGACCTCATTCTGTTCGGCGCGGCCGCGCTGGTGCTCCTGGCGATCGCCGGGGCCGCGGTCACGCGTCAGGCGGGCGCGCCGCTGCTGCTCATCTTCCTGTGCCTGGGCATGCTGGCGGGCGAGGAGGGGCCGGGCGGGATCGCGTTCCACAATCTCGATCTGGCCTATCTGTTCGGCTCGCTGGCGATCGCCCTGATCCTGTTCAACGGCGGTCTGGGCACGAAGGCGCGGCGTCTGCGCACCGTGCTCAGGCCTGCCATCTCGCTGGCCACGCTGGGGGTGCTGATCACCGCGGGCGTCACCGCGGTCGCCGCCCACATGCTGTTCGGGCTGGGCTGGGTGGAGAGCCTGCTGATGGGGGCCATCGTGTCCTCCACGGACGCCGCCGCCGTGCTGATGCTGATCGCGGGGCGGGACCTGAAGGCCCGGCCCCGGGTGGCGACCACGCTGGAGGCGGAATCAGGGTTCAACGACCCCATGGCGGTGATCCTGGTGGTCACGCTGGTGGAATGGCTGGCCCTGGGCGACGCGCCCCACCCGGTGTTCGCGCCCCTGATGATCGTCTGGTCCATCATCGCGGGCGGCGCGGTGGGCTGGTTCGGCGGACGGCTGGGCGCGATGATCGAACGCAGGGTGGGCCTGCCCATCGGGCTCTATCCCATTTTCGCGATGGCCTTCGCGGTCTTCGTGTTCGCCTTCGCCCAGGTGATCGAGGCGTCCGGTTTCCTGGCCGTCTATCTGGCGGGGGTGGCGATGGCGTCCGCGCCCAGGCGCCGCGCGGCGGAGGCCACGGCGCGGTTCTCCGACGGTCTGGCCTGGCTGTCCCAGATCGGCCTGTTCCTGATGCTGGGCCTGCTGATCACGCCGTCCCACGCCATCGCTGTGGCCATGCCCGCGCTGGGGGTGGCCTTCGTTCTGATCTTCCTGGCCCGCCCCGTCGCGGTGCTGATCTGCCTGCTGCCGGAGAAGTTCCGGCGCAATGAGCGGATCTTCATCTCCTGGATGGGGCTGAGGGGGGCGGTGCCGATCTTTCTGGGCGCCTTCCCGGTACTGGCGGGGGTGGAGAACGCGAACCTGTATTTCTCCGCCGCCTTTGCGGTGGTGGTCGCCTCTCTGGTCATTCAGGGCTGGACGGCGGGGCCGGTCTCCCGGCTGGCGGGCGTGGCCCCGCCCCTGCCGCGCGGAGGCCGGATGCGCAATGTGGGCGCGGTGGCCGCGGTGGCGGCCGGCTTCACCGCCACGACCGCGGCGGTCTCCATCGCGGCGGGGGTGATCGAGCGCGAGACCCCGCTGTTCGCGGCGGGCACCACCGACCAGCTGCGCACCGTGGTGCGGCCGCAGGAGGGTCTGATCCCGGATCCGCTGCGGCTGGAATCGCTGCCCGGCGACTGGCTTGAGACCGATCTGGCAGAGCGCCGCCAGCTCTTCGCCGAGATCGTGGCGGGGCTGATCGCGGCGGAGAACGCGCGCATCCTGTCCGACCGCGCCGCGCTGGAGGCCATGCGCGCCACCGAGGCGGCGGGCCGGGTCCTGCCGCTGAGCCAGCAGGCCCGGCGCGACGCCATCGCCCGGCGCTATGGCGGCCAGTACGGGGATCTGGACGATCTTCTGGCCCGGGCGGACATCATCCCGCCCTCGCTGGCGATCTCGCAGGCCGTGGTGGCGACCGGCTGGGGCAACGCGGCGGCGGCGCGCGAGCGCAACGCCCTGTTCGGGCGGGCGGGTCCGGCCGAAGGCCGCTTCGCGTCGCTGTCCGCCTCCGCGTCCGACTATGTCGAGCTGCTCAATACCCACCGTGATTTCGCGGGCTTCCGCGCCCAGCGCGCCCGCCTGCGCGAGCGCAACGCGCCGGTCACGGGGACCGCCCTGCTCGAACAGATCCGGCCCTATGCGGCCGAGGGCGACGCCTACATCAATCAGGTGCGCTCGATCCTGACCGGGGCGGACGATCTGGAACGGTTCGACGCCCGGCCCGCGACCGCCCCGGCGCCGGGAAGCTAGGCGCTTTCGGCCTGCCCCGCATTGTAGGTCAGGGCCAGGAAGACGTCTTCGAGGTCGGGCTCCTCGGTCCTGAGATCGGCGATGCGAGAGCCTGAGGCGCGGAAGCGCTCGATCATCTCGGCCACCGACGCCTCGCCCACCTTGTAGGTGATCTCCAGCGCGCCGTTCCTGATTCGCGCGTCATGGGCTTCCAGACCAGCGGGCACGGCGGTCAGCGGCTCGACCGGCTCGATCACCAGCATCTTGGAGTTCAGCCGTTTGAGCAGGGTCTCGGTGGGCTCGCAGGCGACGACCTCGCCCTCGTTGACGATGGCGATCTGGTCGCACAGCTGCTGGGCTTCCTCGAGATAATGGGTGGTCAGCACGATGGTCGTGCCCGCCTTGTTCAGCTCCACCACATATTCCCAGAGCTGGCGGCGCAGCTCAATGTCCACCCCGGCGGTGGGCTCGTCGAGCACCAGGACGGGCGGGTTGTGGACCAGCGCCTTGGCGACCAGCAGGCGGCGCTTCATCCCGCCCGAAAGCTGGCGGACATAGGCCTTGCGCTTGTCGAGCAGACCCACCGCGGCGAGGATCTCCTCTGTGCGGCGCTCGGCTTTCGGCACGCCGTAGAAGCCCGCCATCAGTTCGAGCGTCTCTTCGGGGGTGAAGAAGACGTCCATGTTGATTTCCTGGGGCACCACGCCGATGGAGGCGCGCGCCCTGCGCGGCTCGGCGTCGATGTCATGGCCCCAGATGCGGGCGCTGCCGCCCGACTTGTTGGTCAGGCCTGCGAAGATGTTGATGAAGGTGGACTTGCCCGCCCCGTTCGGCCCCAGCAGGCCGAAGATCGACCCGCGCGGCACGGCCAGGTCCACGCCCTTCAGCGCGTGCTTGGCGGGGGATTTCTTGGACGCGGGATAGGTCTTCTCTAGGCCGGTGGCCTCTAGCGCGAAATCAGGCAGGGGGGCGGTCATGGGCGGTTCCGGCGGGCTGGACGGCGACGTCCCGGTCAGATTGACGAACCGGGCTCGCGCGCCTTAGGAAGAACCTCAACTTAGGCGCCGCGCCCGCGTGCGTCCACGTCCGGAATCGCGAAGAGCGCACCCATGGCCGAAGCCCCCAAGACCACCGTCCATCCCGAGAAGGCCCGCGCGGCCATGTTCGCCGCGCCCGAGCTGATCGTCACCGACCAGCACCGGGTGATGTGCGATGGCGGCGGCGGCGCGCTGGGCCATCCGCGGGTGTGGTATGACATGGGCGACGAGGGCTTCGTGGACTGCGGCTACTGCGACCGCCGCTTCGTCGCGCGGGGCGGCCCGCTCGATCCCGGCGCCGCCGGGGGCTGACGCCTCGCGGGAACCGGCGCCTCCCGGCTGCATTCCTCAACGAGGACAACAGCCGGAGATGCGCCATGCCCGCCCGCCTTCCCATCCTGATCGCCGCGGGCCTGTCCGTCGCCTGCCTGACCGCCTGCGGCGAGACGCGCGATGACGGCGCGGCCGAAGCCGGCACGCCTGCGCCCGGCGGCTTCGAGGCGCTGACCGCCGACGAGATCCGCGGCGCCGCGCTGGACGGCGAGCTGGGCTGCGGCTTCTTCGCCGACGCGGAGTTCCCCGTGCTGTCGGCCATGGGCCGTGTCGCCATGGACGATCCGTCCGACGGCATCGTCAAGCGCGGCGGCTCGGTGATCGGGCTGAGCGCGCCGGGCGGGTTCGACGCGATGCTCGGCGGCGTCGCCTTCGAGGGCGATGACGGCGCGGTGTATCGCGTCGAGGTCACCGGCCCCGCCGAGGGCGGCGGGGAATCCCCGCCCCGGCCCGCGACCCTCGCCACCGACGATGGCGATTCCGAAACCCTCGAGGGCCGCTGGCAGTGCGGCCCCTGACGGCGGGGCGGCAGCCGGTTGCCCCGCGCGCCCGGCTCGCGCTTAACTCCCCGTCGGTGAAACGAGGGGAGGACGCGGGGGTTTGGCTTTCACGCTGACGCCGAAGCGCATCGGACTGCTGACGGGGATCGCCGTGGCCGCGGGGCTTCAGCTCGTCCCCGTGCCCGAGGGGCTGAGCCGCGAGGCGTGGCTGCTGGCCTCCTTCATGCTGCTGATGGCGTGCTGGTGGGCGACCGAGGCCATCCCCATCGCGGCCACCGCGCTGGTCCCGCTCGCCATCTTTCCCATCTTCGGCATCGTGAGCGTGCGCGAGGCGTCGCTGCCTTACGCCGATCCCATCGTCATGCTGCTGCTGGGCGGGTTCATCATCGCGCTGGCGGTGGAGAGGTGGAATCTGCATGCGCGCATCGCGCTGCACGTGGTGCTGCGCTTCGGGGCCAAGCCCGCCCTGCTGATCCTGGGCTTCATGGTGGCGTCGTCCGCCCTGTCGATGTGGATCTCCAACACCGCCACCACGCTGATGATGATCCCCATCGCGCTCAAAGTCGCCCAGAGCATGGAGAAGGAGGGCGTGGACATCCGCATGTTCGCGCCCGCGCTCGCCCTGGCCATCGCCTATTCGGCCTCCATCGGCGGGCTGGGCACGCCGGTGGGCACGCCATCCAACCTGATCGGCATCGGCTATCTGGAGAACACGCTGGAGCGCACCATCAGCTTTCCCCAGTGGATGATGATCGGTCTGCCCGCCGTCTTCCTGATCATCCCCGCGGCCTGGTTCATCCTCACCCGGCTGGCCTTCAAGGTGGACACGACCGCGAAAGGCGGCGCGGAGGGTCATGAGGCGGTGCGCCGCGAGCTGGTGGCGCTGGGGCGGATGACCACGCCGGAAAAGCGCGTGGCGGCCCTGTTCGGCACGGTGGCGCTTTTGTGGATGGGACGGGAGCTCAACTTCGGCGGCGAGCTGACTTTCGGGTGGAATCCGCTGCTGGCCTGGCTGTCGGGCGCGCTCGACCTGCCGGTGACGCTGGCGCTCAACGACACCCAGATCGCGGTGGCGGGCGCGCTGGCGACCTTCCTGGTCCCTGCGGGAGGCCGTGATGAAGACGGGCACAAGCGCGCGGGCGTGGCCCTGATGGACTGGGACGGCACGCGCCGCCTGCCCTGGGCGGTGCTGATCCTGTTCGGGGGCGGCATCTCCATGGCCGGGGCGATGACCGCGACCGGGCTCGACCAGTGGCTGGGCGACCGGCTCTCCATCGTGGCGGGCCTCCCGGTACCGCTGGTGGTGCTGATCGTGGCCTATATCGTGGTCTTCCTGACCGAGCTGACCTCGAACGTGGCGACGACCACCGCCTTCATGCCGGTGCTGGGCGCGCTGGCCGCGGCCATGGGCATCCCGGCCGAACAGCTCATCATCCCGATCGCGCTGGCGGCGAGCTGCGCCTTCATGCTGCCCGTGGCGACCGCGCCCAACGCCATCGTCTATGGCGGAGGCGCGGTGACCATGGCCCAGATGATCAAGGCGGGCTTCCGCATCAACCTGGTCGCCGCCCCCCTGATCGCGCTGGTCTCCAGCCTGATCGCCCCGATGGTGTTTCCCGGTTAGGCCCCGCCCGCACCTGCGCGCGTTGCCCCCCGCGCCCGGCGGGCCTAACTTGCGGCGCGAACACACCCGCGCGAGGATTTTCCATGGCCGTCACCCGTCCCGTCGACACGGACTCCCACGTCTATCTGGTGGACGGGTCGGGCTACATCTTCCGCGCCTATCACGCGCTGCCGCCCCTGACCCGGTCGGACGGCACGCCGGTGGGGGCGGTGCAGGGCTTCTGCAACATGCTGTGGAAGCTGCTGGAGGACCTGAAGGGCGAGGACCAGCCCACCCATCTGGCGGTGATCTTCGACTATTCGGGCAAGAGCTTCCGCAACGACTTCTACGAGGCCTACAAGGCTCACCGGCCCGATCCGCCCGAGGATCTGGTCCCGCAGTTCGGCCTGATCCGCGACGCCACCCGCGCCTTCCAGCTGCCCTGCATCGAGATGGAGGGCTATGAGGCCGACGACCTGATCGCGACCTACGCGAAACAGGCCGCCGCCCTGGGCGCGCGGGTGACGGTGGCGTCCTCGGACAAGGACCTCATGCAGCTGGTCAACGGCCAGGTGACCATGCTCGACCCGATGAAGGCCAAGCGGATCGGGCCGGACGAGGTGCGCGAGAAATTCGGCGTCGGGCCCGAGCGCGTCATCGACGTGCAGGCGCTGGCGGGAGACAGCGTGGACAACGTGCCCGGCGTGCCCGGCATCGGCATCAAGACCGCCGCCCAGCTCATCGAGGAATACGGCGATCTGGACACGCTGCTGGCGCGGGCGGGGGAGATCAAACAGCCCAAACGCCGCGAGAAGCTGATCGAGCATGCCGAGGGCGCGCGCGTCTCCCGGCGGCTGGTCACGCTGAAGGACGACATCGAGATCGACAGCCCGCTTGAAGAGTTCGGCACGGCGGACCCCGAGGCGGAGAGCCTGCTGGGCTTCCTGCGGTCGATGGAGTTCCGCACCCTGACCCGCCGGGTCGAGGAGGCGCTGGGTTCAGGCCCCGCCGACGAGACCGGCGACGCCACCGCCCCGGTCGAGCGCGACAGGTACGAGTGCGTGCAGACCATGGACGCCCTGAACCGCTGGATCGCGCGGGCGAAAGCGGCGCGCGTGGTGGCGGTGGACACCGAGACCGACGCGCTGTCGGCCTGCGCCTCGCGGCTGGTGGGGGTGTCTCTGGCGGTCGCGCCGGGGCAGGCATGTTACATCCCGCTGGGCCATCTGGGCGGCGATCTGGCGGACGGGGGCGGGCGGCCCGAGCAGATCGACATGGCCGCCGCGCTGGGCGCGCTCAAACCGCTTCTGCAGGACCCCGCCGTCCTGAAGGTGGGCCAGAACCTGAAATACGACCTGGCGGTCCTGAAGCGCCACGATATCGACGTGGCGCCCTATGACGACACCATGCTGATCTCCTACGTGCAGGAGGCGGGGCTGCACGGGCACGGCATGGACGAGCTGGCCCAGACGCTGCTGGGCCACACCTGCATCTCGTTCAAGGAGGTGGCCGGGAGCGGCAAGAGCCAGAAATCCTTCGCCGAGGTGGATCTGAAAAGCGCCACCGCCTACGCGGCGGAAGACGCGGACGTGACTCTGCGGTTGTATGAAATCCTCAAGCCCTCGCTGGCCCAGCGGTCCATGGCCACGATCTATGAGACGCTGGAGCGGCCCATGCCCGGCGTGCTGGCGCGCATGGAGCTGGCGGGAGTGAAAGTGGACGTCGCGCAGCTCTCGCGGCTGTCGTCGGACTTCGCCCAGAAGATGGCCGAGGCCGAGGAGGGCGCCCACGCCGCGGCGGGCACCAAGTTCAATCTCGGCAGCCCCAAGCAGATCGGCGAGATCCTGTTCGGCCAGATGGGCCTGCCCGGCGGCAAGAAGACCAAGGGCGGCGCCTGGTCCACCGACGCCGCCGTGCTCGACCAGCTCGCCGCGGAAGGCCACGACCTGCCCAGGCAGCTTCTGACCTGGCGGCAGTTCTCCAAGCTCAAATCGACCTATTCGGACGCGCTGAAGGCCGCGATCAATCCCGACACGGGGCGGGTGCACACCTCGTTCTCGCTGGCCGCGACCACGACCGGGCGATTGTCCAGCTCGGAGCCGAACCTTCAGAACATCCCGATCCGCACCGAGGAAGGCCGCACCATCCGCGAGGCCTTCATCGCCGAGCCCGGCCACGTGCTGGTGGCGGCGGACTATTCCCAGATCGAGCTCAGGCTGCTCGCCCACATCGCGGGCGTGGACGCCCTGAAGGACGCGTTCAAGGCCGGCCACGACATCCACGCCATGACGGCCTCGGAGATGTTCGGCGTGCCGTTGGACGAAATGGACGGCGCCACCCGCCGGAAAGCCAAGGCGATCAATTTCGGGATCATCTACGGCATCTCCGCCTTCGGGCTGGCCAACAATCTGGGCATCGGCCGGGACGAGGCGAAGGCCTATATCGACAGCTATTTCAGGAAATTCCCCGGCATCGCGGACTATATGGACGCGATGAAGGCCGAGGCGAAGGAACGCGGCTACGTCCAGACCCTGTTCGGGCGGCGCTGCCACTTCCCCGGAATCCGCGACAAGAACCCGGCGATGCGCCAGTTCGCCGAGCGTCAGGCGATCAACGCCCCCATCCAGGGCACGGCGGCGGACATCATCCGCCGGGCGATGATCCGCATGGAGGACGCGATCGGGCGCGCGGGCCTGAAGGCCCGCATGCTGCTGCAGGTCCATGACGAGCTGGTGTTCGAGGCCCCCGAGGACGAGGCGGACCGCCTGATCGAGGTCGTTCGCGAGGTGATGGAGGGCGCGGCCCTGCCCGCGGTCGCCCTGTCAGTGCCGCTCGACGTCGAGGCGAAGGCGGCGAAGACCTGGGGCCAGGCCCACTAGGTCAGCGGCACAGCTCGCCCGCCTGGCGCACCGCCGCGGTCACGCCCGCCAGCGAGAAGGTGTAGGCGGTGGCCGTGCCGCGCGCGCTGGTCGCCTCCACGCGCATGTCCGAGCCCCGGCGCATGGCGTCGACCAGGCGGCGCTCGTCCGCGCCCTCCTCGATGAAGCCCTCGCGCTCGGACACGTACATCACGATCCGGTCCGAGCCCACGCGGGCCACGGGCGGATTGTCGGGGCGCAGCTCATAGCCGGTCAGAAAGCTGGGCTGCTCGGTGGCCGCGCCCGAGGCCCAGCTCGCGATCATGAAATACACGTCGCCATGGGTGACGTCCGCGGGCCGGGAATCGGTGGGCCGGGAGGTGGCGTAGCAGATCCGGTCATGGCCCGAGCCGCGGGTGAAGACCCGCCAGTCGCCGTGCTGGGTGTGGAACTGGGGCGCCTGGGCTGCGGCCTGGGGCGCGGCCAGGGTCAGGAGCGGAAGGGCGGCGAGGATCGCGGCGAGGCGGCGGATCATGCGGGTCGGGCTCCGTTCGCGTGTCAGGGGCATCGAAAGCCGGGCTGCGGCGTTGTATGGTCTCTGGCGGAGCGAATCCGGTCGCATCCGCATGGGGCCATTTCAAGGCCCGACACGGTTGATGGTCCCTTAAGACGGCGCCATCAGACCGCGTGAAATGCCGGGGAAGGGGTGACAGGTGTCCAACGTGGCCCTCAAGGCGCAGACTGCGCCCGCGCGTGCGGAGCTCGACGGGCTTGTCCTCGCCGTCGCCCGTGGCGACCGGCAGGCCTTCGCCGCGCTGTTCGACTTCTACGCCCCCCGGGTGAAAGCCTATCTGATGCGCCTGAACGCGCCCGCCCCGCTGGCCGAGGAGATCGCCCAGGAGGTGATGCTGACGGTCTGGCGCAAGGCGGGCCAGTTCGACCCCGCGCAGGCTTCGGCCTCGACCTGGATTTTCCGGATCGCGCGCAACCGGCGCATCGACGCGGCCCGCCGCGCCGCCGCCCGCCCCGATCCCGACCCCCACGACCCCGTCTTCCGCCCGCCCGAGACCCAGGCGCCCGACGAGGCCGTTCATGCGGCGGGCCGGGCCGAACGCGTGGCCGCCGCGCTGGACGTGCTGCCGCCCGACCAGCTCGACCTGCTGCGGCTGGCTTTCTTTGACGGCCTCTCCCACCGTGACATCGCCGAGCGGCTTTCGCTGCCCTTGGGCACGGTTAAATCCCGCCTCCGGCTGGCCTTCGACAAGCTCCGGTCCCGTCTGGACGCCGGAGAGCTGTGACATGACGGCCACGCTGCTCACGCCGATCACCGCGTCCCTTGAAACCCGTGCGCGCCGGGCGATATCCGCCCTCGTGCGCGCGGGCGCACGCCTGGACATCGAAGAATGACGAACCATCCGCTGGGTGAAGAGATTTACGCCGCCTATGCCGCCGGCGCCCTGTCGGGGCCGATGCGGCTGCTGGTGGACGCGCAGGCCGCTGTCGAGCCTGAAGTCGCGCGCGAGCGCGAGCGGGCCGAAGCCGCCGCAGGCCTGCTGCTGGAAACTGCCGAGCCCGCGCCGATGGCGCCCGGCGCGCTGAAAGCCGCGCTCGCGGCCATCGATGCCGAAGAGGCGGGTCTGGGCGAAGCGGGTCCCGCTTCGGGCGCACGGATGACCAAAGCCGCGCAGGCGGCGGGTCAGGCGCTCGACGAGCTGCTGGCTCTGCCCGAACCGGTGCGCGCGCTGGCGCTGGAGCAGGGCGGATGGAGCTTCGCCGGTCCGGGCGTGCGCCGCATGGAGCTGATGCGCGAGGGCGTGGCGAAGGCCGAGCTGATCCGCATCGAGCCGGGCCGGGGCGTGCCCCATCACGGCCATGACTGCCGCGAGTTCACCCTGGTCCTGCGCGGCGCTTTCCAGGACGGGATGGGCCGCTATGTCGCCGGGGAGCTGTGCGCGACCGATCCCAGCGTCGAGCACAAGCCGGTCGCCGACGCAGGCGATGTGTGCATCGCGCTGGCCGTCACTGACGGCCCTCTGGTCTTCACCGGGCCGCTGGGCTGGGCCCAGCGCATTCTCGGCGCGATGAACTGACGCGGGAGCGCTGGCCCCGCTTTCATTCGCCGCGCCGCGGGCTAGTGTGGCGGCCATGAGCGACGAGCTTCTTTTTTCCGGCGACGTGATCGTGTCGGGCGGCGGCCTTGCGGGGCTGACGCTGGCGCTGGCCCTGCACAAGGCGGGCGTGCGCACTGCGGTCATCGACGCCCTGCCGCTGGAAACCCGGTTGGCGGACGCCTTCGACGGGCGCGCCTCGGCATTGGCCTACACCTCCTGGCGGATGCTGAAATCCACCGGCGTGGCCCGGCATCTGGACGGCCACGTCCAGCGGATCGAGGACATTCTGGTGGTCGACGGCCGCCCCGATGACGGGGTGCGCCCCGGCGGACCGGGCGCGGCGGAGCTGCATTTCGACCGGCGCGAGATCCATCCTCAGGATCAGGGCGAGCCGCTGGGATACATGGCCGAGAACCGGCACACCCGCGCCGCGCTGGCCAGGGCCGCCGAGGAGGCGGAGCTGCCCGTCTTCGCGCCGCGCCGCGCCGCGCGCATGGAGAGCTCCACGCGCGCGGCGGTGCTGCATCTTGAAGACGGCGCGCGGCTGGAAGGCGCGGTGGTGATCGCGTGCGACGGCAAGAACTCCATGCTCCGCGAGCAGGCCGGCATCCGCACCACGGGCCGCGAGTACGGCCAGAAGGGGCTGGTGCTGACCGTCGAGCACGAGCGGTCCCATGAGGGCGTGGCCTATGAATTCTTCATGCCCGGCGGCCCGTTCGCCATCCTGCCCCTGACCGGAAACCGGTCATCGCTGGTCTGGACCGAGCGCAGCAAGGCCGCCGACGCGCTGATGGCGATGGACGGCGAGGGCTTTCAGGAGGCGCTGGAGGCGCGCTTCGGGGATTTCCTCGGGGTCGTGAAACCCGTCACGCCCCGCTGGGCCTATCCGCTGGGCCTGAAGATCGCCGAACGCTTCGTGGATGACCGGCTGGCGCTGGTTGGCGATGCGGCGCGGGCCATCCACCCTATCGCGGGACAGGGCTTCAATCTGGGGGTCCGAGACGCCGCGGCGCTGGCCGAGACGCTGGTGGAGGCCAAACGGGCCGGGCTCGACATCGGATCGCCCGCGGCGCTCGCGCCCTATGAGCGCTGGCGCAAGACGGACTCGGCGCTGCTGGGCATCGGCACGGACCTGTTCAACACGCTGTTTTCCAACGACCACGCCTCGATCCGCGCGGTGCGCGGGCTGGGCCTGCAGATCACCGACGCCATCCCGGCGGCCCGGCGCTTCTTCATGCGCGCGGCGGGCGGGGAGACCGGCGACCTGCCCCTGCTGCTCAAGGGCGGCACGCTCCGGCTCTGAACCCTGTCCTCAGACAAGCGAACGCCCCCGGCAAAGGGGAAGCCGGGGGCGTTCTTGAAGCATGCACATCCGGGGGGAGGGCAGGGATCGATGCGCATGCTTGCGGTCAGCGGGAGCTCCTGCGCGAGGGGGATCGGCGCAGGGGCCCTTTCCTAGTGGACGCTGACCGGTACGGCGCCGTGCCAGCGGGCGGCGGCGAAGGCCGCCTCGCGGTCGGCGAACACGCCGACCCTGCGCCCGCTCTCGTCGTGCACGGCATAAAGGGACGCGTCGGCCTGGATGTGCGCGCCGTCCACGCTGATCGCGTCTCCAGGCTCGGACTGGAACACGTCCGAAGCGAGAACAGAGCGCACGTAGACGGTCGGCGCTTCGGCCGCGTCGATCACGGTGTCTTCATGTTGATGGGCCATCGCTCGGCCTCCTTTCAACGACTTCAAGACAGGAAGTGGGTAACCGCTCAGACCCCGTCAAGGTTGCCTGCGGAAGACCTCTGAAAGGACAAGAAAAAGCCCCGCGCCGGAAAGCGCGGGGCCTGATCTGGTGGAGCCAGGCGGAATCGAACCGCCGACCTCTTGAATGCCATTCAAGCGCTCTCCCAACTGAGCTATGGCCCCGGAACCCGGGCCGCCTTCGGTCGAGGGATTGGGAACCCCTCTCGGCGGGAGCGCGGAAAATAGTCAGACCGCGTCAGGCGATCAAGCCCGAAAAGCGGCCCTCGCTGCGTATCGCGCGGGGCCGCTCGGGGCACGGCGCCTCAGTCGTCGTCTTCGTCATCGCCCACGGCGATGTCCGCGTCGAAATCATCCTCGTCGTCATCGAGCAGGACGCCGTCATCGTCGTCGTCCACGTCGTCGTCATCGTCGCCGATTTCCGACAGCTCGTCCTCGGGCGACTTGGCGTCGTCATCGTCATCGTCGTCGTCATCGTCATTGCCCAGGTCGAGCGGCTCTTCGTCCAGCTCGGGCTCGTCCTCATCCGCCTCGTCGTCGTCGGACTCGTCCTCGTCGTCGGTGTCGGCGTCGTCTTCGATATCTTCGTCCTCGTCGTCCTCGGGCTCAGGCTTGGTCTTGGGCTTGGCCTTCGGCTTGGGCGGCGCCTTGGCGACCACCTCCTCGAAGAAGGACAGCGGATATTCCTTGCCGGTGAACGGCGAGACGATGGGGTCCTTGCCCAGATCGTAGAATTTCTTGCCCGTCTCGGGGCAGACGCGCTTGACGCCCAGGTCCTGTTTCGGCACGGCTCTATCCTTCGGCGCTCGAGGCTAGCGGGTAAAACGGCGCGCCAGTTGCCACGTCCGGGGCGCGCTGTCAAAACCCCTTCTCCCGCTTTTTTCACCGCTTCGAGAGACCCTGTCCATGGCCAGCGCGCAAAATCCCTTTTCCGTCAAAGGCCAGTCCGGCGCCAGAACCGCGCGGCGCGCGGCGCCTGCGGCGGGACAACTCCGTGCCGCGCCTGACAAATCCTGCTCGCACCGCGCGTTCATCTTCGCAGGCATGGCCAGGGGCACGAGCCGGATCGAAGGGCTGCTGGAAAGCGCCGACGTGCTGGCCACGGGCCGGGCGGTCGCCCAGCTGGGCGCGGAGGTCTCCCGCGACGAGGACGGGCGGTGGACGGTGACGGGCGCGCCCGACTGGCGCTCGCCGGACGAATCTCTCGACCTGGGCAATTCAGGCACGGGCGTGCGGCTGCTGATGGGGGCGGCGGCGCGGTTCAACCTCACCGCCCGCTTCACCGGAGATGAGAGCCTGTCCTCGCGGCCCATGGCGCGGGTGCTCGACCCGCTGCGGATGATGGGCGCGGTCAGCGAGGCCGCCGACGGGGGCCGTCTGCCGGTCACCCTGAAGGGCCATGGCGGGCTGCACGCCATCGACTACACGCCTCCCGTCGCGTCCGCGCAGGTGAAAAGCGCGATCCTGCTGGCGGGGCTGGGAGCGCTGGGCGAGACCATCGTGCGCGAGCCCCACGCCACCCGCGACCACACCGAAACCATGGCGCCGATCTTCGGCGCGGACGTGCGCGTGATCCGCGAGGGCGGGGCGCTGACCGCCATCGTGCGGGGCGGGCGCAGCCTGCATGCCGCCGACGTGCGCATTCCCGGCGATCCCTCCTCGGCCGCCTTCCCCGCCGCCGCGGCGCTGGTGACCGGCGGCGAGGTGCTGATCGAGGGCGTGATGACCAACCCCGCCCGCTTCGGGCTCTACCAGACCCTGCGCGAGATGGGCGCGGACATGGACATCCGCCCAGCAGGCGAGGCGGCGGGCGAGGCGCTGGCCGACATCGCCATCCGCGCCTCGGCGCTGAAAGGCGTGGACGTGCCGCCCGAGCGGGCGCCCTCGATGATCGACGAGTATCCGATCCTGTCGGTGATCGCCGCCTTCGCCGAAGGGACCACCCGCATGACGGGGCTGGCCGAGCTGCGCGCCAAGGAGAGCGACCGGCTGGCCGCCTCCGCCGCGCTCCTGCAGGCGAACGGGGTGGAGATCGAGCTGCTGGACGACGCCCTGATCGTGCACGGCAAGGGCCCGGGCTCCGTGACCGGCGGCGGGCTGGTCAAGACCCTGCACGATCACCGGCTGGCCATGTCCGGGCTGGTGCTGGGGCTGGGCGCGGCCGAGCCCGTGACCGTGGACGAGGTCGCCATGATCGCCACCAGCTATCCCGGCTTCTTCGACGACATGGCCGCGCTGGGCGCCGTGATCGGGGCGTGACGGGGCTTGCGAGGGGCGCAGGGCTTGCCCTGCAGGCCCGCCGGGTGTAGGAACGCGCGCGCTGCGGGACGCCAACCGGCCTCCGCAGCGACATCGCCGGGCTGGCGCGCGTGCCGCGCTCCGCTCTGTCCCTTCACCCTCAGCGACAATCTGCTTCGGGCGTCGGACAGTTCAGAGCCGATCGCCTGCCGGCCCATGACCGCAATGCAGATTCCGGCCGCGAGCGGCCCGCCACTGAGAGTGCACGCCGCGACGCGGCAAGACCGCCGGAGACAACCGGCCGGCCGGAAATCTCAAAACCCACTGCCCTGGAGCAACACCAGCACATGTCCGCTACCCCCAGCCGTAATGATTTCGCCGAAATGCTGGAAGCGAGCCTCGCCGGCCGCGACCTCATGGAAGGCACCGTCGTCAAAGGCAAGGTGACCGCCGTCGAGAACGACAACGTGGTGATCGATGTCGGCCTGAAGACCGAAGGCCGCGTCTCCCTGCGTGAATTCGCCGGCCCCGGCGCCGAACTGCCCAAAACGGGCGACGAAGTAGAGGTCTTCCTCGAGCGCATCGAGAACGCCATGGGCGAGGCCGTCCTGTCGCGCGACAAGGCGCGCCGCGAAGAGGCCTGGGACCGTCTGGAGAAACAGTTCGAAGCCAAGGAGCCGGTCACCGGCGCCATCGTCGGCCGCGTCAAGGGCGGCTTCACGGTGGATCTGGGCGGCGCCTCGGCCTTCCTGCCGGGCTCCCAGGTGGACATCCGCCCCGTGCGCGATGTCGGCCCGCTGATGAACAAGGAACAGCCCTTCGCCATCCTGAAAATGGACCGTCCGCGCGGCAACATCGTCGTTTCGCGCCGGGCCGTCCTGGAAGAATCCCGCGCCGAGCAGCGCGCCGAGCTGGTCTCCGGCCTGGCCGAGGGCGAAGTGCGCGAGGGCGTGGTCAAGAACATCACCGATTACGGCGCGTTCGTGGACCTGGGCGGCATCGACGGCCTGCTTCACGTCACCGACATGAGCTGGAGCCGCGTCGGCCACCCGTCCGAGGTGGTTGAAGTCGGTCAGACCGTCAACGTGCAGATCATCAAGATCAACAAGGAGACCCAGCGGATCTCCCTGGGCATGAAGCAGCTGCAGGCCGATCCGTGGGATGCCGTCGGCGTGAAATACCCCGTCGGCGCGACCTTCACCGGCCGCGTGACCAACATCGCCGAGTACGGCGCCTTCGTGGAACTGGAGCCGGGCGTCGAAGGCCTGGTCCACGTCTCCGAGATGAGCTGGACCAAGAAGAACATCCACCCGGGCAAGATCGTGTCGACCTCCCAGGAAGTCGAAATCATGATCCTGGACGTGGATCCCGACAAGCGCCGCATCTCGCTGGGCATCAAGCAGACCCAGCGCAATCCGTGGGAAGTCTTCGCCGAGACCCATCCCGCCGGCGCCGAGGTCGAGGGCGAGGTCAAGAACATCACCGAGTTCGGCCTGTTCATCGGCGTGGACGACGAGATCGACGGCATGGTCCACCTGTCCGACCTGGACTGGGACCGCTCCGGCGACGAAGCCATCCAGGACTTCAAGAAGGGCGACGTCGTCCGGGCCAAGGTGCTGGACGTGGACGTCGAGAAGGAGCGCGTCTCGCTGGGCATCAAGCAGCTGGCGGGCGACCCCATGGAAGACCATGGCGGCTTCAAGCGCGGCGAGATCGTCACCTGCACCGTGACCGAGGTCACCTCGGGCGGCATCGAGGTCGGCTTCGGCGAGAACGGGCAGATGAAATCCTTCATCCGCAAGTCCGACCTGTCGCGCGACCGCGCCGAGCAGCGCCCCGAGCGTTACTCGGTCGGCGACAAGGTCGACGCCCGCGTCACCAGCATCGACAAGGCCGCCCGCCGCGTCTCCGTCTCCATCAAGGCGCTGGAAATCGCCGAGGAGAAGGAAGCGGTCGAACAGTACGGCTCGTCGGCCTCCGGGGCGTCGCTGGGCGACATCCTGGGCGCGGCCCTCAAGCAGCAGGAAGGCGACAAGAAGGAGTAGTCTCCTTCTGCGCCGCGCTTCATGCGGAACAAGGATCGGCCGGAGCTCATGCTCCGGCCGATTTTTTTATGTGTCTGAACGGCTTGGCGATTGACGCCCGCCTTCCCCGGTCCTTAAGGTTTCAGCTTCGTTTCCCTAGGGACAGAGCCATGATCAAATCCGAACTCATCGAGAAGCTTGGCGAGGCCCACCCCCACCTGTTCCAGCGCGATGTCGAGCGGGTGGTCAACACCGTGCTCGAAGAGATCACTTCCGCGCTCGAGAGCGGCGACCGCGTGGAGCTTCGCGGCTTCGGCGCGTTTTCCGTGCGCAACCGCCCGCCCCGCCAGGGCCGCAACCCGCGGACCGGCGACCGGGTGGAGGTCAAGGAGAAGCACGTGCCCTTCTTCAAGACCGGCAAGGAGCTGCGCGAGCGGGTGGACGGCGACAAGTAAGGACAAGGGCCGTCCGCCTGGCGGTCCCGGCGGGGCGCGCCGCGCCCGCGCCGTCACGTGCGGGAAGATCTGATGCTCAACGAATTCAAGAAATTCGCCATGCGCGGGAACGTGGTCGACCTGGCGGTCGGCTTCATCCTGGGCGGCGCGTTCTCCACCATCGTCTCGTCTCTGGTCAATGACGTCCTGATGCCGCCCATCGGGCTGGTGCTGGGCGGGGTGGATTTCACCGAGCTCTACATCGCGCTGGACGGGGAGGATTACGCCTCCCTGACCGCGGCGCGCGAGGCGGGCGCGGCGACCATCAATTACGGCCTCTTCATCAACGCGGTGATCAGCTTCATCATCGTCGCCTTCGCCCTGTTCCTGCTCATCAAGGGCATGAACAAGATGGAGGACAAGAAGCAGGACGATGTGCCCGAGCAGCCCCCGGCCAAGCCGCGCAATGAAGAGCTGCTGGAGGAAATCCGCGACCTGCTGAAGAAGTAGCGGTCACCAGCGATAGCCCCGGCCCGTCTGCGGCGTTCTGGCGGTCCCGTCGCCGCGATCGTCCGGGCTCAGCCACCCGAACAGGCCCAGCCCGGGTCTGCGCGCCTTCACGGGCGCGTGGCGGGCCGGAGGCTGGGCAGGCTTGAGATAAGATTCTCTCGGGTCATACATGATCGAGCCCTTTCGCTTGAGTAGGCCCCTGTTGTCCTGCAGGCTGGTCTCTGCGACCAACGAAAGCTCAATGCCCTGCCATAAGGTGGATTTATGCCTCCGTCAGTTCCCCGCCTGCCGCCGGTCCATGCCGTGCGGGTGTTCGACGCGGTGGCGCGGCTGGGCGGCTTCACCCGGGCGGGTCAGGCGCTGGGGATGACCCAGGCCGCGGTCAGCTACCAGATCCGCCAGCTCGAGGACCGGCTGGGCTTTGCGCTTTTCGTGCGCGAGCCCCGCGGCGTTTCGCTGACGGCGGCGGGCGCGCGGCTGGCCGAGCCGGTGGGGGAGGCCTTCACGCTTCTGGAGCGGGCTTTCGCGCAGGCGAGGCGGGATGGCGTGCTGGTCATCTCCGCCCTGCCCACCTTCTGCTCGAACTGGCTGGTGCCGCGCATCGCCGAGTTCCAGCGCCGTCACCCGGCGCTGTCGGTGCGCATCGACGCCCGGATCGAGCTGGTCGACATCCGGGCGGGCGACGCGGACATGGCGATCCGGTTCGGGGCGGGCGGCTGGGAGGGGCTGGCCGAGCATTTCCTGTTTCCCGCCACCATGAGCGCGCTGACGCCTGCCGCGACCGTGGCGCGCCATGGTCCGTTCGAGCGCCCTGAAGACCTGCTGCGCCTGCGGCTGTTCGGCCCGCCCGCATGGTGGCGGCGCTGGTTCGCGGCGGCCGGGTGCCCCGACGCCCCCGTGCCCGAGCGCTCGGTGCTGGAGCTGGAGACGCAGACCATGGAAGTCGCAGCGGCCATCGGGGCGGGCGACGCCGCGGTGATGGTGGCGCCGGTGTATTTCGGGGCCGAACTGGCCTCGGGGGCGCTGGTCCGCCCCTTCGATGTGGAGATCAGCGATGGGCGGGGCTACTGGCTGGTCTATGACGCGGAACGTGCGGACGCGCCGGAAATCCGCGCCTTCGCCGACTGGCTGCTGTTCGATCCGGCGGCGTTCTGTCTCAATCGCCCGGCCGAGCCTTCCCAGCGGACGCTCTGAGCGCTAACTGGGCATCATGAGCGTGCGCGTGAAAATCTGCGGGCTGAACGCCCCCGACGCCGTGGACGCCGCCGTGACCGCGGGGGCCGACTGGCTGGGCTTCATCATCTTCCCGAAAAGCCCGCGCGCGGTGAGCCCCGAGCAGGCCGGGACGCTGGCCGCCCGCAGGGGCGCCGCGAAATCGGTGGCGGTGCTGGTCGATCCCGACGACGCGCTGCTGGGCGAGGTGCTCAGGCACATGCGGCCCGACATCATCCAGCTTCACGGCCAGGAAAGCCCCGAGCGCTGTCTGGACGCGCGCGCCTATGCGGGCGAGGCGGTGTGGAAGGCGTTCGGGATCGCCAGCCGCGCCGACGCGGACGCCGCCGCGGCCTATCAGGGCTTCGCCGACGGCGTCGTGTTCGACGCCCGGCCCCCAAAGGGCGCCGACCGGCCCGGCGGCTGGGGGCGGGGCTATGACTGGTCAGTCCTGAACGGCTATCGCGCCGCGCCCTGGCTGCTGTCGGGCGGGCTCGATCCTGAGAACGTGGCCGAGGCGGTCCGGGTCAGCGGGGCTCGGGCGGTGGACGTCGCCTCGGGCGTTGAGCGCGCGCCGGGGGTCAAGGATCTGGACGCCATCGCCCGCTTCGTCGCCGCGGCCAGGGCCGCCTGAGGCTTGCCCCGTGCTGCGCTTGCGTTAAACCAGCCTGCTGCCCCCTCCTGACGGTGACCGACATGACCGCTCCCAACGCCTTCTCGAAGTATCCCGACGCCAAGGGCCTGTTCGGCGAATATGGCGGCCGCTACGTGGCCGAGACGCTGATGCCCAACATTCTGGCGCTGGAGGCGGCCTACGAGGCCTACAAGGCCGACCCGGCCTTCGTGAAGGATTTCGATGACTTCTCCCGCGACTTCGTGGGCCGGCCCAGCCCGCTGTATTTCGCCGAGCGGCTGACCGAGGCATTCGGCGGGGCGGACATCTGGTTCAAGCGCGACGAGCTCAATCACACCGGCGCGCACAAGATCAACAACTGCCTGGGACAGGTCCTGCTCGCCCGCCTGATGGGCAAGACCCGCATCATCGCCGAGACCGGCGCGGGCCAGCACGGCGTCGCCACCGCCACCGTGGCCGCGCGCTTCGGCATCCCGTGCGAGGTCTTCATGGGCGCCACCGACGTGGAGCGCCAGAAGCCCAACGTGTTCCGCATGAAGCTGCTGGGGGCCAAGGTCCACGCCGTCACGTCCGGGCGCGGCACCCTGAAAGACGCCATGAACGAGGCGCTGCGCGACTGGGTGACCAACCCCGACGACACCTTCTACGTCATCGGCACGGTGGCCGGGCCGCACCCCTATCCGGCGATGGTGCGCGATTTCCAGTCCGTGATCGGGCGGGAGGCGCGCGCCCAGATGCTCGACCGGATCGGCAGGCTGCCCGACGCGGCGGTGGCCTGCATCGGCGGGGGCTCGAACGCCATGGGCCTGTTCCATCCCTTCCTGGAGGACGAGAGCGTGCGCCTGATCGGGGTTGAGGCGGCGGGCAAGGGCGTGGACACGCCCGACCACGCCGCCAGCCTGAACGGCGGACGACCGGGCATCCTGCACGGCAACCGCACCTATCTGCTTCAGGACGAGGACGGCCAGATCCTCGAAGGCCATTCGATCAGCGCGGGCCTGGACTATCCCGGCATCGGGCCGGAGCACGCCTTCCTGCATGACGTGGGCCGCGCGGAATACCGCCACGCCACCGACGCCGAGGCGCTGGAGATGTTCCAGCTCTGCTCGAGCCTGGAAGGCATCATCCCCGCGCTGGAGCCCGCCCACGCCCTCGCCCGCGTCCGCGACCTCGCCACCGAACTGGGCAAGGGCAAAACCATCCTGATGAACATGTGCGGCCGCGGCGACAAGGACGTCTTCTCGGTCGCGTCCGCGCTGGGGGTGGAGCTTTAGATGACCCGGATTTCCGACACCTTCGCCCGCCTGAAAGATCAGGGCCAGGCCGGTTTCGTCGCCTATGTGATGGCGGGCGATCCGGATGCGGACACGACGCTCGAGATGATGCACGGGCTGGCCGAAGCCGGCGCGGACGTGATCGAGCTGGGGGCGCCCTTCACCGATCCCATGGCCGACGGCCCGCCCATCCAGCGCGCGGCGCTCAGGGCGCTCAAATCGGGCATGACGCTGAAAGGCGTGCTGGGTCTGGTCGCGCGCTTCCGCGAGACCAATGCCGACACGCCCGTGGTGATCATGGGCTATGCCAACCCTTTCCACGCCATGGGCTGGGAGGCGTTCGTGGACGCGGCGGCCAAGGCGGGCGCGGACGGCGTGATCTGCGTGGACCTGCCGCCCGAGGAGGACGCGGGCCTGCGCGAGCCCATGGAGCGGGCGGGCCTGTCGCTGATCCGGCTGGCCACCCCCACCACCGATGACGGGCGTCTGCCCGAGGTGGTCAGGAACACGTCGGGCTTCGTCTATTACGTCTCCACCACGGGCGTGACCGGCGCGGCGGCGGGCGAAACCGCGGTCGTCGGCGCGGCTGTGGACCGGGTGCGCGAGGCCTCGGGCCTGCCCGTGGCGGTGGGCTTCGGGGTGAAGACTCAAGAGCGCGCGCGGGAGATCGGACGGGTCGCGGACGCGGTCGTCGTGGGCTCGGCCATCGTGGACGAACTGGCGCAGCAGGGCGTGGCCGCCGCGCTGGAACTGGCCTCGGGGCTGGCGAAGGCCGCCCATGATGCGCGATAATGCGCGCCTGACCTGACGAACGGGCCGGAAAAAGGAATTGGCATGAGCTGGCTGTCCAAGCTGACCCCGCCGGGCATCTCGAAGATGTTCGACAAGCGCGACACCCCCGAGAACCTCTGGGTGAAGTGTCCGGTGACCGGCGAGATGGTGTTCCAGAAGGACCTCGAGGCCGGGCTCTACGTCACGCCGGGCGGCCACCACATGCGTGTCGGCCCGGACCTGCGCTTCCAGTACACCTTCGACGGCGGCAGGCACGAAGAGATCTCGATCCCGGACGTCGCCCGTGATCCGCTGAAGTTCAAGGACGACAAGCCCTATTCCAGCCGCATCACCGCGGCCCGCAAGAAGACCGGGCGCGAAGACGCCATGGCCATCGGCGTGGGTCCGGTTCAGGGCATCGAGACCACGATCCTTGTCCAGGATTTCGCCTTCATGGGCGGGTCGCTGGGCATGGGCGCGGGCGAGGCCTTCATCAAGGCGTGCGAGACCGCCGTGGCGAAAAAGACCCCGCTGGTGGTGTTCACCGCCGCGGGCGGCGCGCGCATGCAGGAAGGCGCGCTGTCGCTGATGCAGATGCCGCGCACCACGCTGGGCATCGAGATGCTGAAAGACGCCGGCCTGCCCTACATCGTGGTGCTGACCGACCCGACCACGGGCGGGGTGACGGCCAGCTACGCCATGCTGGGCGACGTCCACATCGCCGAGCCGGGCGCGCTGATCGGCTTCGCCGGGCCGCGGGTGATCGAGCAGACCATCCGCGAGAAGCTGCCCGAGGGCTTCCAGCGGTCCGAATACCTGCTGGCCAAGGGCATGGTGGACAAGGTCGTGCATCGCCGCGACCTGCCCCGCACGCTGGGCAACATCATGCGGGTGCTGCTCAAGCGTCCTGCCCCGACCGCGGGCGTGCCCGTCAAGGCGCCCGGGCCTGCGGCTGAACCCGCCAAGACCAACGGCGCGGCGGCGTAGCGGGTTTTCCATGAGCGCGCCCGAAACCATCGAGGCCGCGCTCCAGCGCCTCGCCCGGCTCCACCCCAAGAAGATCGACCTGTCGCTGGGCCGGATCGAGCGGCTGCTGGACGCGCTGGGCCGGCCCCAGGACCGCCTGCCGCCGGTGATCCACATCGCCGGGACCAACGGCAAGGGGTCGACCGCCGCCTTCCTCAAGGCCATCGCCGAAGCCGCGGGCGAACGGGTGCATGTCTACACCTCGCCCCATCTGGTCCGCTTCAACGAGCGCATCGAGTTGTGCGGCGAGATCGTGGACGACGCCCGTTTGGCGGACGCCTTCGCCCGCTGCGAGGCGGCCAATGGCGAGGAGGAGATCACCTTTTTCGAGATCACCACCGCGGCGGCCTTCCTGCTGTTCTCCGAGACCCCCGCCGAACGGGTGATCCTGGAGACCGGTCTGGGCGGGCGGTATGACGCCACCAACGTGATCGCCGAGCCCGCCGCGACCGTGATCACCCCGGTCAGCCTCGACCACAAGGAATTCCTCGGCGACAGCCTGACCGCCATCGCAGGCGAGAAGGCGGGCATCCTGAAACCGGGCGTGCCGGGCATCATCGGCCCGCAGGAGCCCGACGCGATGCGGGCCATCGAGGCGGCCGCCATGCGCGCGGGCGCGCCGCTGACGGTGTGGGACCAGGACTACACCGCCTATGCCGAGCACGGGCGGATGGTGTTCGAGGCGGAGAACATGCTGTGGGATCTGCCGCTGCCGGGCCTGCCCGGCGCGCACCAGATCGCCAACGCCGCCGGGGCTGTGGCCGCCGCGCGCGCCTGCGGGCTGGGCGAGAAGGCGGCCCGGGACGGGGTGGGCGCCGCCCGCTGGCCCGCCCGGCTTCAACGTCTGACCGAAGGCCCGCTGGCGGACGCGGCGAAGCGCTATGGCGCGGAGCTGTGGCTGGACGGGGGGCACAACCCGGCGGCGGGCGAAGCGCTGGCGTCCAGCATCGGGCATCTGGAAGCCGCCGAGGAGCGGCCGCTCGTGCTGATCAGCGCCTTCTCGAAGAACAAGGATGCGCACGGCTATCTGCAGTACTTCCAGGGGCTGGCGGGCCGGGTGATCGCGGTCACTTTCGCGGGCGGGCGCGAGGGCGCGGCCAGCGCGCACGAGACCGCCGATGCCGCGCGCCGCGCGCGCATCCCGGCTCAGACCGCGGCGGGCCTGATCGAGGCGATCCATGACGCGGCGGACGAGTTCGAGAACCCGCGCATCCTGATCTGCGGCTCGCTCTATCTGGCGGGCGAGGCGCTGGCGATGGGCGAAGGCCACAGGCCCCAGCACACGCCGGGATAGGAATCCGCGGCGGCGGGGCTTGCAATTCAGCGCGCGCAGTCCATTTTAGCATGGGCTAACTTGGAAAACGTGACCTGCTGATGACCGCGCTGTTCGCCTATCTGTTCGACCGGGACGGAGAGAAGAAGCCCGAGCCTCCCGCGCTCGTGGCCCTGTTCCGGCCGTCGCGGGACACGGCGAAGGTTTTCACCTACGCGATCATGCACCTGACGGTGGCGATCCTCGTCGCCTTCGCGATCACCCGCGACATCCGCACCGCGCTGGCGATCGGGCTCATCGAGCCCGCCGCCCAGACGGTGGCGTATTACTTCCACGAACGCGCCTGGAACCGCCGCCAGCAGCGCCAGGAGCGCGAGGCGGCGGAGGGCTGATCAGCCCGCGACCGCGCCGAACGCCTCCGCGAAGGTCTTCACCTGCGCCATCGCCAGCCCGGCCACGTTGATCCGGCCCGACCCGGCCATGTAGATCGCGTGATCCTCGCGCATGGTCTCCACCTGTTCAGGGGTGAGCGGCAGCAGGGCGAACATGCCCTTGCCCGAGGCGAGGGGCGCCAGCAGCGGATGGGCCTTCGCCAGCGCGGCGCGCACGCCGTTCACCCGCGCGCGCATCTCGTCCAGCTCCTCGCGCCACAGGGCGGTCAGGGCGTCCGACTGCAGGATGACCCGCGCCGCCGCCGCGCCGTGATCGGGCGGCATGGACCAGTTGTTTCGCGCCAGTCCGGCCAGGTTCGAGCCGATCACGTCCGTCCGGCCGCCCGCCTTGACGAACAGCGCGCCGGTGCGCTCGCGGTAGAGGCCGAAATTCTTGTCGCACGAATAGGCCAGCATCGCCTCGTCGACCGCGGCGAAGACCTGCCGCGCGCCCGCGGCGTCCGCGTCCAGCCCGTCGCCCAACCCCTGATAGGCCATGTCCACCAGCGGCAGGAGGCCCTTGCGCGCCACCGCGCCGGCGATCTGCGCCCACTGGTCGCCTTCGGGGTCCGCGCCCGAGGGGTTGTGGCAGCAGCCGTGGATCAGGATCACGTCGCCCGCCTTCGCGCCCTCGATGGCCTCCAGCATGGCGTTGAAATCGAGCGCGCGGGTCTCGGGGTCGTAATGGCGGAAGGTCGCCACCTTCAGGCCCGCCGTCTTCATCATCGGCGCGTGGATGGGCCAGCTGGGCGTGCCCACATGGATGGTCGCGCCGGGCCGGGCCTTCGCGATCAGCTCCGCGGACAGGCGCAGCGCGCCGGTCCCGCCCGGCGTCTGCAGCCGGGCCACCTGCGGCGCGCCCGCGCCGAAGGCTATCGGGATCAGCGCCTCGGTGAAGCCCGCATCGCCCTCCGGGCCAAGATAGGCCTTGGTGTCCTGATCCTTGAGCAGGATCTCCTCGGCCGCCTTCATCGCCTTCATCACCGGGGTGCGGCCCTGCTCGTCGCGATACACGCCCACGCCCAGATCAATCTTGCCGTCCCGCGGATCGGCCTTGTAGCGGCCGATGAGCGACAGCAGCGGATCGGCGGGCAGCGGCTCGAGGCCGGAGAAGAAGGCGTCGGTCATGGGCGTCAGGCTCCGGGCTGGGTGACGGGGATCAGCGCGCCGGTGATCGCGCGCGAACGGTTCGAGACGAGAAAGCCGATCACGTCGGCGATGGCGGACGGGCCGACCCAGTCGGAGGGATCGGCGTCAGGCATGTCGCGGCGATTGGCCGGGGTGTCGATGATCGAGGGCAGGACCGCGTTGACGTTGATCTTCCGCGGTTTCAGCTCGTCGGCCAGGCTTTCGACCAGGCGCGCCACCGCGGACTTGGACGCCGCATAGGCGCCCATGCCGGTCCCGGCGGGCTGGGCGGCGGCCGCGCCGATCATCACGATCCGGCCCGCGCCGTCAGGCAGGCGGGGCAGAGCGGCCAGCGATGCGGCCAGCGCGGTCTTCAGATTGGCGTCGAACATGTTCTGCCAGGTCTCGAAGGCGCCGTCCGCGATGGTCTCCCACACGAATCCGCCCGCGATGCACACCAGCGCGTCCACGCCCCCCAGCGCCCCGGCGGCCTCGGTCACCGCGCGCTGCGCCTCGGCGGGGTCGGCGATGTCGCCCACCTGAACCGGGGTGAAGCCTGAGCGAGGCTCGACGGTCCGCGAGCAGAAGCCCGCCACCTTATGGCCCTCGGCGGCCAGAGCGTCCGACACCGCGGTCCCCAGCGCTCCGCAGGCGCCCGTGACGATGATTTTCAGCGGAGCCGCCATGGCCGTGCCTCCTGAATGGCTTTGTCCGAACGAGGGCTTAAGGGCGAACGCGCGCCGGTTCAAGCCGCCTGCTCGACGGCGCGGGGCGCGCGCCCTAATCTGCACCGGAAACGGGCATGGCTGCCCCGCCTGGAGGATGCGCGATGACACGTCTGATGATCGCGGCGCTGGCCGCGCCGCTGGCTTTGTTCACGAGCGCCGCCCTGGCCGCCCAGACCGGGGACGGCGAGGCCGCCCGCGCCGACGCGGTGGCCGAGGCCATCACGGAGCATCAGCGCCGCTTCGCCGACGCGCCGCCGCCCGGCGGGCAGGGCGCGCACGCCCACGTCTTCGACGGGCTCTCCACCCCCACAGTGCCGATGAGCGCGTTTGATGGCGACGTGGTGCTGGTGGTCAACACCGCCTCGCGCTGCGGGCTGACGCCCCAGTACGAGGCCCTGCAGGCGATCCACGGCGAATACGGCGAGCAGGGCTTTTCGGTCGTGGGCGTGCCCTCGGGCGATTTCCGCGAGCAGGAGCTGGAGACAGCCGAGGAGATCCGCGAGTTCTGCACCCTCAATTTCGGCGTTACCTTCCCCATGGCGGGCCGCACCCATGTGATCGGCGAGGATGCCCACCCCTTCTACCGCTGGGCCGAGGCCGAGCTGGGCGAGGACGCGGTGCCCCAGTGGAACTTCCACAAGCTGCTGGTGGGCCGGGACGGATCGCTGATCGCCGCCTTCCCCTCGCGCACCGCCCCGGACGCGCCCGAAGTCCGGGCCGCCATCGAGGCCGCGCTGGGGGCCTAGCGTCCGCCCAGATCAAGGGTGAAGAAGGCGCTGCTGGGGTCTTCGACGTAATCGCCGAAGGGCGGGCATTCGGTGAAGCCGTGCCGGGCGTAGAGCGCGCGGGCGGGCGCGAAATACGCCCACGACCCGGTCTCCAGGCTCAGCCGGGACAGGCCTTCTTCGCGCGCGTGGCTGATGATCCGGGCCAGAATCGCCGCCGCCACGCCGCGCTCGCGGGCATGGGCGGCAGTGTGCATGGACTTGATCTCCCCGTGACGGTCATCGAGCCGCCTGAGCGCGCCCACGCCCAGCAGGCGCCCGTCCTCCCACGCGCTCCAGAAGGCGATGTCCGGCGCCTTCAGTCCCTCATGCTCCAGCGCATGGGCGCTGCCGGGCGGGGTGACCGCCCGCGCGCTCGCCACGTGATGCGCCAGAAGCGCGATGACCTCGGGCTCGTCCAATCCGCCCCGCCTGATCTGCATGCCACCGCCTCTCGCCTGCAAGAAGCCGGACTATCGCCCCGCGCTGTCCCGCCCACAAGTTGGTGACTTGCGCCATCGCGCGCCTCCGCCCTAGGCTGTTGTCAAAGGCACGGCGGAACCGGTCGGAGCGGGGACATTGCGTATACGGATCATCATGCTGGCGGGGGCCCTGATCGCCGCCGCCCCGGCGGCGTTCGCCAGCCCGCCCATCTTCCAGCCCGGCGCGCCGGGCCAGCCTTCGCGCACGATCACGGCTGAAGAGTCCGTGGAGATGAGCCGCTCGCGCTTCACGGAAGGCGACGTGCGCTTCATGCAGCACATGATCGTCCACCACGCCCAGGCCGTGGACATGGTCGACCTGATGGACGGGCGCGGCGAGGACGCCTCGGTGCGGCGTCTGGGCGAGCGCATCTCGCGCAGCCAGGCCGCCGAGATGGACCTGATGCGCGCCTGGCTGGTCCAGCGGGGGCAGGCGGTCGAGGACGAACACCTGCATCACGGCCATCATGGACATGGCGGGCATGGTCACCATGGCCATCACGGTCACGGATCGAGCCATAACGCCGATCCGGGCGACGTGGCGGTGATGCCCGGCATGCTGACTCCCAACCAGATGGCGGCGCTGGAAGCCGCTTCGGGGGGCGAGTTCGACCGGCTCTTCCTCGAAGGCATGATCCATCACCACGAAGGCGCGCTGGACATGGTCGAGGAGCTCCTCGCCGAGCCGGACGCCGCCGAAGATCCCATCCTGTCTGATTTCCTCTCCTCCGTGGTCGTCGACCAGACCTCGGAGATCCTGCGCATGCAGTCGCTTCTCTCCGAGCTCTGACGCTCGCCTGACCTCAAGGACCGGCCATGACCTTCCGCCTCACCCTCCTGTCGTCCGCCGCCGCGCTGTGCGTGGCCGCGGCCTCCGCCAGCGCCCAGCAGCCGCGCCAGTTCGAGCCCGACGAGCGCACCGATCTGTCCGGCGGCCTGATGGACGCCGAGCAGGCCGTCAGCGGACTGGAGCTGGTCCATTCGGTCGCCCCGCCGCCAGGCTTCTTCGATCCCGCGGCCCTGTTCGCGCCCCAGCCGCGCGACGAAGCTGAGGCCGAAGCCGAGGATGAGGACGAGGCGGACGAGGAAGAAGCCGAAGACTTCGAGGACGCGGCGGGCGCGGAAGGCGCCGAGGCGGACGAAGACGCCGACGAGGAGGCCGAGGGGCCGGACTATTCCCCGCTGGCGCTGGCCAACACCGATCTGGCGTTCTCGAACGGCCGGGTCATCATGGGCAGCTATCACGGGGTGAACATCTATGACGTGACCGGCGACGCGCCCGAGCTGGTCCTGTCCATGGTCTGCCCCGGCGGGCAGGGGGACGTGTCCGTCCACGGCGACCTTCTGTTCATGTCCGTCGAGCAGAATCGCGGGCGGCTGGACTGCGGGACCGGCGGCGCGGAGGGCGACGTCAACGAGGAGCGCTTCCGCGGCATCCGCATCTTCGACATCTCCGACCTGACCGCGCCGCGCCAGGTGGCCGCCGTGCAGACCTGCCGCGGCTCGCACACCCACACCCTGGTCCCCCATCCCGAGGACGACGGCACGCTCTACATCTACAACTCGGGCAGCTCCTTCGTGCGCGAGACCGGGGAGCTGGACTTCTGCGTGGACGGCGAGCCGGACGAGGAGCCCGAGACCGCGCGCTATTCCATCGACGTGATCGAGGTGTCCCTCGACGCGCCCGAGGACGCGGCCATCGTGAACCGCCCGCGCATCTTCGCCGACCGCGACAGCGGCGAGATCGCCGGGCTGTGGCATGGCGGCCGGTTCGGCGTGGCCACCCAGCGCACCGCCCAGACCAATCACTGCCACGACATCACCGTCTATCCCGAGCTGGGCATCGCGGCGGGCGCGTGCAGCGGCAACGGCATCCTTCTGGACATCTCCGACCCGGTGAACCCGGCGCGCATCTCCGAACTGTTCGACCCGGACATGGCCTACTGGCACTCGGCCACCTTCAACAACGAGGGCGACGTGGTGGTGTTCACCGACGAGTGGGGCGGGGGCACGGCCGCGCGCTGCCAGGCCGACGATCCCACCAGCTGGGGCGCCAACCTGATCGCGAACGTCACCGAGGACGGGCTGGAAGGGCGCAGCTTCTACAAGCTGCCCACCGTCCAGTCGGAAGTGGAGAACTGCGTGGCCCACAACGGCTCGCTGATCCCGGTGCCGGGCCGCGACCTGATGGTCCAGTCCTGGTATCAGGGCGGCATCTCGATCATGGACTTCACCGATCCCGACGAGCCCTTCGAGGTGGCCTGGTTCGACCGCGGCCCCGCCGATCCGTCCCGCCTGACCGTGGCGGGCCACTGGTCGGCCTACTGGTATGACGGCCGCATCTACGGCAGCGAGATCGCCCGCGGGCTCGACGTGCTGCGCCTGGTCCCCGGCGAGCATCTGTCCGAGGCCGAGATCGCCGCCGCCGAGCGCGTGCGCGACGGCGTGGTCAATCCCCAGACCCAGACCCGCATCACCTGGGAGGACCACCCCGACATCGCCCGCGCCTATCTCGACCAGCTCGAGCGCTCCGGCGCCGACGCCGACCTGATCGCCCGCGCCCGCGCCGAAACCGACGCCTGGGATGCCGGCAGCGCCGACGCCGCCCGACTGTCCGAGATCAGCGCCGAACTGACCGCCGCGGCGGAAGAGGCCGAGGGCCGGGACGGGGTTCGGATGACCGAGCTGGCGGGGCTGTTCGAGCGGGCGGGGGGCTGAGGCTTCTTCCCCCGCCTTCGGGCGGGGGACGCCCTCAGGCCGCCGATCTCCGATCCGCCTGCAGGATGAGTTTGCGGTAGTCGTTCAGGTCGCCGTCATAGCGCGAGGCGCGGCCGTCCTTGACCAGCCAGAGCTGGTCGGCGGTGCCTTCGGCGAGATAGACGTCGTGGGTGATCAGGATGACCGCGCCCTGATAGTCGTTCAGCGCGTAGATCAGCGCCTCGCGGCTGTCGATGTCCAGGTGCGAGGTGGGCTCGTCCAGGATCAGGATATGCGGCTTCTCCATCGCCATCAGGCCCAGCAGGAGCCGGACCTTCTCGCCGCCTGACAGCTTCTCGATGTTTGTGCCGACCTTCTCGTGGGCGAAGCCCATGGCCGCCGCCGCGGCGCGCTGGCGCGCCACCGGCGTGCCGTCGGGCAGGGCGTCGCGGACATGGTCCAGCACGGTCTCGCCGGTGCGCAGCTCGTCCATCTGGTCCTGCGAGAAATAGCCGATGCGCAGCGAGCGCGGGGCCACCCGGTCGCCCGACAGCAGCGGCAGGCGCTCGGCGATGGACTTGACCAGCGTGGTCTTGCCCTGCCCGTTCGCGCCGATGATCGCGATCCGGTCGTCCGGATCCAGCCGCAGGTCGAGACCCGACAGGATCACCGCGTCCTCGCCATAGCCCACCGCCGCGTCGCGAAGCTGCAGCAGGGGCGGAGAGAGCGTGTCCGTCGAAGTGGGGAAGGAAAACGGGGTGGCGCGCTCTTCGAGCGGCACGGTGATCTCCTGCATCTTCTCCAGCTTCTTGACCCGGGACTGGGCCTGGCTGGCCTTGGACGCCTTGGCGCGGAAGCGGTCGATGAAGGCCTGAAGATGGGCCCGGTCGGCCTCCTGCTTGGCCCGCTGGCTTTCCAGCAGGGCCGTCTTGGCCGCGCGCAGCTTCAGCCAGGCGTCATACCCGCCCGGGGTGATGGAGAGCTGGCGATGTTCCAGCGCCAGGGTGTGGGTGACGCAGCGGTTGAGCATTTCGCGATCGTGGGAGATCACGATGACCGTGTGCGGGTACTTCTTCAGATAGGTCTCCAGCCAGGCCGCGCCCTCAAGATCGAGATAGTTGGTCGGCTCGTCCAGAAGCAGCAGGTCGGGCTCGGAGAACAGCACCCCGGCGATGGCCGCGCGCATTCGCCAGCCGCCCGAGAACTCCCGGGTGGGCCGGGACAGGTCCGCATCGGTGAAGCCCAGCCCCATCAGCACCTCGGACGCCCGCGCCTCGGCCGACCAGGCGTCGATGTCGGCCAGCCGCATGTGGATTTCCGAAATCCGGTCGGGGTCCTGGGCGGTCTCGGCTTCCTGCAGCAGGGCGTGGCGCTCGGCGTCCGCGGCGAGCACGACGTCCAGGATGGTGTCGTCGGACGGCTCGACCTCCTGCGCCACCCAGCCCAGCCGCGCGCCCTTGTTCAGGCGGATCGCGGAATCAGGCGAAGGCCGCTCGATCTCCTCGCGGATCAGCTTCATGAGGGTGGACTTGCCCGTGCCGTTGCGGCCGATCAGGCCGACCTTCCAGCCGCTGGAGATCTGCGCGGACGCGTTCTCGAAAAGCGAGCGCGCGCCGATGCGATGGTCGAGATTTGATATCGTGAGCATGGGCGGGGTTTAAGCCTTCGCGCGCGCGGCGCAAGAGCGCGGGCCGGGGCCATGACACCTGGGGCGGAAAAGCCGGTCGGGGAACATGGCGGGGGAAGCGACCCTCATGTCGAACCTTTTCTGGAAATTGTCCGGCCGGTCAGTTTGCGCTCTCGCTCCTTGAAGGATTGACCGTTGTCATGGCGCCGATGCGCTCCTCGCCCAGAATGCGGCGTTATGCTGAGGGTCAAGAAAGCTGCGTCCATCGCCGATTCCGCCGGCTTCCGGCGCATGTTCGCGCCCGGCCGGCTATCGCTCGGCGTGTTCTTTCCGATCGAGGCGTTCGAAAGGGACGAGCCCGTCATGCGCGACCAGCCGCATCTCGCGCGGCGCGCCGAGGAACTCGGATTTGCCGGTCTCTGGGCGCGAGACGTGCCTCTGCGGGACCCGAATTTCGGAGATCTGGGCCAGGTCTACGATCCGTGGGTGTGGCTTGGCTTGATCGCAGCGCACACCTCGACGATCGCGCTTGCGACGGGCTCCCTCGTTCTTCCCCTGCGTCACCCGCTGCATACCGCCAAGGCGTCCGCATCGGTCGATCAACTGACAGGCGGGCGATTCGTGCTCGGCGTGGCCTCCGGCGACCGCCCCGTTGAATTTCCAGCGTTCGGTGTCGACTGGCATGAGCGCGACGTTCTGTTCCGCGACAATCTGTCGGTGATCCGCAGGGTGCTCATGGAAGAGTTTCCCCACGTCCGGTCGGGCTATGGCGCCATCACGGGAACGGCGGACCTGGTGCCCAAACCCGTCTCTCGCCTGCCGATCCTGATCACCGGATCGAGCCGCCAGAGCTTCGAGTGGATCGCGGAGCACGCGGATGGCTGGATCACCTATCCCCGCGACCTCGCGCGGCAGGCGGAACTGGTCGCGAAATGGCGCGCGGCGGTGGAGGGCGTGTCGCCCGGCGTGTTCAAGCCCGTCGTTCAGTCGCTCTATGTCGATCTGGCCGCGGGACCGGCCGAGCCGCCTCGGCCAATTCATCTCGGCTTCCGGGCCGGCCGCAACTTCATGATCGGCTTTCTGAACGACCTTGCCGGCGCCGGGGTCAATCACGTCATCCTCAACCTCAAATATGGCCGGCGCGCTGCGGGCGAGGTGCTTGAGGAGATCGGCCGGGAAGTGCTCCCGCGCCTGGAAAATCGCGGGGGGATGTCGTCTCTCGAAGCGCCGACCGCACGATAGACAATCGGGGTGAAAGACGCGTGCGGCCGTTGCCCCGCTTCGCCCGGACGACAGCGAGTTCTGCGGGCGTCAGCACGCACCGGCAGGCGAGCGGGCCCTGGCGATCTCGCCGTCAGCCCAGGGTGCTGGCCGCTAAAGCAGCAGATCGAACAGCCGATACGCCCGTTCCCAATCCTGGGTCCTCGGATTCTTCAGCTTCTCGTCGGTGATCCTGAAGGTTTCCGCAAGCGCGAGACATAGTGCTCCGGCGATTTCAGGGAACCGTGCCTCCGTTTCATGGCCGATCGCCAGATCACTTGGCGGCAACCCTGTCAGCCCGGCCAGATAATCCGTGAGCTGCAGCTCCGCATTCAAAGGCCGGAACCGGTGGATCGTCTCCTGGAGCCCCTTGGTGACGGGCAGATCCCAAGGCTGGATCACGTCACGATTGTTGGCCTTGGCATTCGCTTCGCCGCGGACCACAAGATCCTGGACCTTCTGGCGGACGAAATTCTCAAGCCGTTTGAGGTCGCTCTTGTCGAGAGCGATGTCGCCTGACCGGCGAAACAATTTCTGTAATCTATGAATGGCCGCCATCGCGCACCTCACCTGCTGGAGGGTCGACGTGTACGCTCTCTGGCCGATCAGGCCTTGACGCTCGTCAGGGCGGCGCCTCTCAGCGCCTGTTCCACCCAATCAACGATCGCCGACGTCGGCAACACGCCCGAGGTGCGAGCGATCTCCCGCCCTTTCCTGATCATGCCCATGCTCGGAATTGCGCGAATTCCGTAGCGTCCGGCGATGGCGGGGTGCGCCTCGGTGTCGAGCTTGCCGAGCCGCACAAGCGGCTCCAGCCGTGGCGCCGCCATCTCGAAATTGGGAGTCATCATTCGGCATGGACCGCACCATTCCGCCCAGAAGTCGACCACGACCGGCAGATCGCTCCTGAGCGCGTGCGAATCGAAGTTCGCCCCGTCGAGTTCAACGGCTTTGCCCGCGAAGAGAGGGTTGTGACACCTCCCGCATTTCGGGCTGCGGGCGAGTTTTGCGTGGGGGACGCGGTTCACCGACGCATCGGTCGGGCAGGCGACCAGCAGCGTCTCTGCTTCTGCCACGCGCCGTTGATCGGCGGTCGTATCGGACATCGGTGTCTCCTTGCCGCCCCGCGCGGCAGGCGGGATGCGAACGCGGCAGCGCAAGCCTGGCGGATCTGAATCGGGAGGCGCCGTTCCGCGCTTCGATGAAACGCGTCTCCCGGCATAAACCCTCGTCGTCGCCCGGGCAGAAGCAAACAGCGCGATTGCAATCGGCTGGCCTTTGACCGGCCCGGCCTTATAGCCAGCCAGCGCCGCCCAAGCATTGACAGGCGTCAGCAATCAAGCGGGACAGGATGCTGGCGACCTCAGCTTCCGGCAAACAGCGTTTGCGATCACGGGCGGGAAGGCGGGGGCGCAAGCGCGCTGAGAAGACGGGTGATGTAAATCGACGTACTGAGGGCGGCTGGCGGGCCGAAGCCGATGAAACGGAGAACTACGCCTACGCCATAGCCCTCTAAAATGAGGCGAGATCGAATGGCAAAGATGGGGTGGAAACCTGCCCGTCCGGTTTAAGAAACCAGACGAGCGAAAGCTGACATTTAAGGCGCAAGTTATGTCCTTGGCTTGATGACCATCTGCCAATGACGGTGGAGGGCCGAGATGTCACCGCTGGTGAGGATCGGCATAGCCTGTTTCAGCTCGTCGTCGTTCCAGCCCCACCAACGGAGTTCGAGAAGCCGGGCTATGTCGGCCTCGTTGAACCGCGTGCGGATGGTCTTGGCGGGATTACCTCCGACAATGGCGTAGGGCTCGATATCCCGGGTCACCAGAGCCCGTGTGCCGATCACCGCACCGTCCCCGATCGTCACACCCGGCATAATTATGGCCTCAGTCCCGATCCAGACGTCGTTGCCAATCACAGTGTCGCCCGCCGGCTGATAGCCGTTCTGCGCTTCTGCGAAGGCGGCCACCTCTGACATCCAGTAGAAGGGGAAGGTGCTGATCCAGTCGTTTCGGTGGCCCTGGTTCCCGGCCATGATGAAGGCCGCGCCTGAACCGATCGAGCAGAAAGAGCCGATAATAAGTTTATCCACGCCCTCGTCTGGCAGAAGGAAACGGGCGCACTCATCGAAGCCGTGGCCGTGGTAGTAGCCGGAATAGTAGCTGTAGCGACCGACCCGGATGTTCGGGTTGGTAACGAGCCGATCGAGCATGATGCCCCGGAAGGGGCTTTCGAAGACATTTTCCATGATGAAAACCGATTGTTCGCAAGCCGCGCGTGCGGCGACGGTTCACCCGAACACTTGCGGGTGAACATCAGCAAGCGACCCAATGATCGCCGCTACAGCTTCCAGCGTCAGAGACGAGGAAGCGCGATGTCGGTGGTTCGGTCTGCAGACTTCATTTCTCGATTATGAACCAATCGGGTGCTGATGCCAATTCAGCACGGCCGCTTTCGGGTTGCGCGAACTTGGGATTGATCGTCCGCAATGGGGGCGGAAGCTGACGCTCTTATTTCACAATCTATAGGGCTGTAGCGTAGGATCGGCGGTTTGCTATCTCATCCGGCGGAATGCGGTGATCGGCGGCAATATCGCGCCAACGAGGGCAATCGGCGGTGGCTGGCGGAGAGGGAGGGATTCGAACCCTCGGAACGCTTGCGCGCTCAACGGTTTTCGAGACCGCCCCGTTCGACCACTCCGGCACCTCTCCGCGGGGAGCGCGGAAACTAGCGACGCGCTTCGCGATAGGCAAGCGCCGCGTGCGGGCGTTTTCAGCGGCGCTCAGCCCCGCGTCAGCAGGCGCCCGCGATTGACTCGAACGCCGCCTGATTATATGTCACGCGCTCTTCGGGCCCGCGCCCTTCACGGCGGCGGGCCTTTGCGCTGTCACAACGCCGACCCGAAAAAGGCGGCGAAGAAAAAGGGTCTCCGCGCTTCTTCGCGACGGACGGCCGGAACAAAGGATTGAAACGATGTATGCGGTGATCAAGACCGGCGGCAAGCAGTACAAGGTCTCCGAGGGCGACAAGCTCGTGGTGGAGAAGGTTTCCGGCGAGCCTGGCGACGTGATCGCGCTCGACCAGGTTCTGATGGTGTCGGGCGATTCCGGCGTGACCGTGGGCAGCCCCCTCGTGGAGGGCGCTCAGGTGATGGCCGAGCTGATCGACGTGCGCAAGGGCGACAAGGTTCTCGTCTTCAAGAAGCGCCGTCGTCAGAACTATCGCCGCACCAAGGGCCACCGCCAGTGGGAAGCGCTGATCTCGATCTCCGAGATCGTGCTGCCGGGCGCCAAGGCCAAAACCGCGGCCAAGAAAGCCGAGCCGAAAAAAGCCGACGAGGCGAAAACCGCCCCCAAGGCCGAGGCGAAGCCCAAAGCCGCCGCCAAGCCGGCCGCCAAGAAAGAGGCCGCGCCCAAGGCCGAAGCGAAAGCGGACGCCAAGCCCGCCGCGAAGAAGGCCGCCGCCTCCAAGGGCGACGACCTGACCCAGATCACCGGCATCGGCCCGGCCTATGCCAAGAAGCTGAACGAGGCGGGCGTGACCAGCTTCGCCCAGATCGCGGCCATGAAAGCCGCCGACCTGGACGCGCTGGACGAGAAAGTGCCCGGCGTGAAGGCGAAAGCGGACAATGACGGCTGGGTGAAAGCCGCCAAGGAACTGGCCAAGTCGTAAGACGGCCCTGCTCAAACACGAGATTTCAAGGAGAGCATCATGGCTCACAAAAAAGCAGGCGGCTCCTCGCGCAACGGCCGCGACTCAGCCGGCCGGCGCCTCGGCGTCAAGAAATCGGGCGGCCAGGCGGTCATCCCGGGCAACATCATCATCCGTCAGCGCGGGACCAAGTATTATCCCGGCGTGAACGTGGGCATGGGCAAGGACCATACCCTGTTCGCCCTGGCCGAAGGCCGGGTGGAGTTCGCGCGCAAGAAGGACGACCGGCTTTACGTGAACGTGGCGCCGCTCGCCGACGCCGCCGAGTAAGGGCGACCTGACATAAGGATCGCCCGCCCTGAAACGGGCGATCCTGACCAGGCCGAAAGGCCGACGCGCTCCAAGAAGGGGAGCCGGGATCGCCCGGCTCCCCTTTTTCGCGTCTGCGGCCCTTCTCCGCGGCGCGCGAGGAGACGGCCATGATCGCCTGCATCCCGCCTGAGACCGACACCGAACCTGATGAACCCGGCCCCGCGCCGGTCCTGGCCACTGCCCGGCTGGCCCTGCGCCCGCTGAATATGGCGGATGCGGGCTGGATCGCGCGCGGGGCGTCCAATCTGAAGGTGGCCCGGATGACCGCGAGCATCAGCCACCCCTATCCGCCACTGGCCGCGGAACTGTTCATCCTGTCCATGCGCGCCGCGGAGGCCGGGCGCGGCGACCGGGTCCGCGCGGTCACGCGCCGCGCTGACGGCGCGCCGCTGGGCCTGATGGGCCTGCACCCGCGCGCCGACGGGGCGTGGGAGCTGGGCTACTGGGTGGACGAGGCGCAGTGGGGCCGGGGCTTCGCCACCGAAGCGGGCGCGGCCCTGCTGGCCGAGGCGGACGCGCTCGGGCTGGGGCCGGTCGTTGCCGGGCACTACGCCGACAACCCCGCCTCGGGCCGGGTGCTGGAAAAGCTGGGCTTCGCCTATACCGGCGAGGTCGAGGACGCCTTCTCCATGGGCCGCATGGCCAGCGCCCCGTGCCGCCGGATGGCACGGGGCTGAAGGCGGCTCAGTCGCGCCCGCGCTCCTGGGCGCGGGCGTAGTCCTCGAAGGTGATGCGGTCGGGATCTTCGGGGCGCGCCCATTCGACCATGTCTTCAAAATGTTCTTCCGCGCTCATGTCGAGATACTCCCTCCGCTGCGGTTCGGCGGGCTGGGCGCTCTGTGCCAGACGGACGAACTCAGGCGCGCAGAGGCGCACCGCGTCAGGCGTGTCTTCGTTGAAGGTCTCCGGGTCCATGACGCGCTCGATGCGTTCAGGTTCGGCCCGCATGAACTCTTCCATCTGGGCGTGCCGCTGCCGGAAGTCTTCGAGCGTGAGGAAGCCGTCTCCCGTCTGCTCCATCGCGTCGAACCCCCTTCTCGCGGTGTTCAGCTGGTATGCGCCCCATTCTTCAGCGGTGACCACGCCATCGCCGTCAGCGTCAATGCGATTGAAATGACGGGCGTCCTGCGCCGCCATTTCCAGTTCCACCGCGTCCCAGCAATCGGCGCTGATCTGGTCAGGTTGCGCGAAGAGCACGGTTGGCGACACCGCGCCGTATGCAGCGAACAGTCCGCTCACCGACCCCCTGCGGCGGGCCTGTGAACTCGAACCGTCCGCATCAGCCAGCGCCCTCACGCTGCCCTGCGCCCGACGGTATTCGGGCAGGGTCAGGCGGCCGTCGGAATTCAGGTCGAGTTCGTCGAATTCGGCGATGGCGTAGGGGCGGTCCCCGCCGGGCAGGCGGTCGGCGGACTGGACGGCGGCGAGCAAAGCGAGGCTCGCGGCGGCGAGGGAATAGGGCATGATACGGCTCCATCTGCTGGGCGCGGCCCGTCCGGTGCGGACGAAATGCGCCATGGCTTCTCGCAGCACCCCGCTCGCGGTCCGGTCCTGCCGCTCGCAGGCGGCCAGGAAGGCCTGCTTGTCGGCGTGCGACAGGCGGACCTCCACCGCTTCGGACTTCTTCGCCGGACGGCGCGGGCGGGTCTGCGGAGCCATGATGGGTCGGCCCTTCGATGATTTCTCCGGTGATCGCGCCGGGACGGGGCGGGTTAGTCGTCCCGAAGCGCCGCAATCTTCAATAGAAGACCGGATCGGGCCGTCCCGCGCAATGCGCGCAGCCGTCCCGGCTGTCCCGAAACCTGTCCGGACACTTGGAAAGTCCTGTCAGGAGAAGGGGTTCAGCCCTTCTTGCGGCTGAACATGCGCTTGACGGAGTCCGCGTCGGCCTGGCCCAGCGCGCCCTGGCGGAAGACCGCCGCCGCGCCCCAGACCACCGCGGCCATGGTCGCCAGCATCAGCGCGGTGGTGCCCAGAAGCTCCCAGACGGGCGGCTCGCTGGGCAGGCGGGCCATCATGATGAAGGGCGTCCACAGCGGCACCCATGACGCGGCCTGGATGAACACCGAATCCATAGCCTGCAGGGCGAAGACCAGGATCATCATCGGCGCCATCAGGACCAGGATGATCGGCGTCATCAGGGTCTGGGCCTCCTGCAGGGTCTCGCACAGCGAGCCCAGCGCCAGGAAGATCGCGCCGAACATGAGATAGCCGACGATGAAATAGCCCAGCGCGGCCAGCAGCAGGCCCGGATCGACCAGCGCGGCGATGAGCTGGGCCAGCTCGGGGTCGAGCGCGGCGGCGAACTGGGCGGTCACGAAGGAGGCCGCCGCGCCCACCAGCCCCCAGACCAGGAACAGGGTGAAGCTGACCGCCGCCACGCCGGTGAGCTTGCCGATCAGGATTTCATGGAAGCGCGCGGTGGACAGCAGCAGCTCGATGATCTTGCCGCCCTTCTCCTCGATCAGGCTGGTCAGCAGCATGTTGGCCACCGAGAACACCGCCGTCCACAGGATGAAGGCCAGGAAGAGCGAGATGAAGAAGGGCGCGCGGTCGGCCATGGTGATTTCCGCCTCGCCGTCCTCGGCCAGCGGGTTGAGATTGCGCAGCTCGGGCTCGATGGCCGTCAGCGCGGCGATCTCTTGCACGCTCAGCCCCCGGCCCATCAGGGCCTGCTGACGCAGATGCTCGCCCAGCGCCCGGCGCGAGGCCGAGGCCAGCGCGGTGTCGGTGACGTTGGTGGAGTAGTACACGAGGCGCGGCGGCGCGCCCGCGCCCTCGCCCGGCGCGATGAAGACCGCGGCGAACAGCGAGCGCGGCCCCTCGGGGGTCTGAACGCTGGCGTCTCCGGCCAGATACGGGCGCAGATCGGCCAGGGTCCGGCCCGGCGCCTCGACGCGCTGGTGGCGGCCGAACTGGGCGGTGAACGTGCCCGCGCCTTCCTCCAGCCCCAGGATCTCGAGCGCCTCGGGCAGGCGCGACAGGCCTGCGGGATCTTCGTCGAAGGCCGCCAGCGCCCGGTCGCGTCGCTCGGCCCCCGCCACGGGGGCCATGGCCTCCAGCGCGGCGCGGACCTGGGTGCGGCGCTCGCGCTCAAGCCCCGCCTGGATCACGTCGTCCAGATTTCCGCCGGTCTCGTCGATCATCACGTAATAGCGCATGGGCTGGGAGGACTGGACCAGCGCCGGGATGGCCGCGCCCAGCACCATGAAGACCGGCACCGACAGCAGAGACAGCCAGAACCCCCAGGTCGCCACGTAGGAGATGTATTCGCGGCGGGCGATCAGATAGATGGCGCGCATGGTCTCAGCCCTCCACCGGCTGCGGCTGGACGGCCTGGATGTCGCCCGCGTCCGCGGGGTCGGAGACCAGGCGCACGAAGGCGTCGTGCAGATGAGGCTTGAGCGGCTCGAACCGGGTCAGGCGCAGGCCCGCGTCCACGCAGGCCTTCAGCAGGCCCTGCGCGTCCGATCCCGGATGCAGGCGCACCACCCAGACCGCCGCGCCGTCCGCATCGTCCGCGACCCGCTCGACCGCGCCGAAGGGGGCGAGCAGGGGGGCGGCGTCGCTTTCGGACGCGATGCCGATGGTGACCTGGCGCGGGACGACCGCGAGGGCCTCGTCCACCTTGCCGTCGAACACCTTGCGGCCCCGGGCCATCAGTACGATGCGGTCGCACAGACGCTCGGCGTGCTCCATGACGTGGGTGGAGAACAGCACCGTGCGGCCCTGATCGGCCTGCTCGCGGATCATCTGCTCGAGCACCTGCTGGTTGACCGGGTCGAGGCCCGAAAACGGCTCGTCGAGGATGATGAAGTCCGGCTCGTGGGCGATGGCGGCGATGATCTGGACCTTCTGGGCCATCCCCTTGGACAGCTCCTTGATCTTCTTGTGCGCGCTCTCGCCCAGCCCGAAGCGCTCCAGATAGGCGAGCGCGCGCTGGCGGGCGGTGGCGGCGGGCACGCCCTTGAGGCGCGCGAACAGGGTGATGACGGCCTCGGCGGTCATCTTGCGGTACACCCCGCGCTCCTCGGGCAGGAAGCCCACCCGGTCCAGCCGGGCCATGGTCGGCGGCCCGCCGAACAGGCGCACATGGCCCGCGTCCGGCGCGATCACGCCCAGCGACATGCGAAGCGTGGTCGTCTTGCCCGCCCCGTTCGGCCCCAGAAAGCCGGTGATGCCGCCCGACGGCGCCTTGAAGGACACGTCGCGCACGGCGGGAACGCCGCGGAAGCTTTTCGACAGGCCTTCGGCCTCCAGGGCGTATTCGCTCATGATCATCCGGTCTTGCTGGCGCGGGGGGCTGCCCCGCGCTTGTCGGGCGCCTCGCCGGGCGCGTCAATCACAGCCTGATTAGACGGGCCGCGGCGCCAAGTAAAGCGACCTTGACAAACTTACCCTTCCCGGAGACGCCGGGCCGGGGCCGTGCGATGATCGGGATGACCGCGACAGCGCGCCGGAGGCCTCGCCATGACCGACTTCCCCATCGACTTCGCCGCGCTCGTCCCCGACACGCGCCCGCGCCGCTGGCTGGTCCTGCCCGAAGGCTTCGAGGCCGTCGCCGCTCCCGATGAGCAGAGCCCGGTCTTCGAGGCCCCTCCGGCTGAAACGCTGGAGGCGGTGATCGCCGTGGCCCTGGCCGAGCCGAGGGTGCATCTGCTGGGCCGCGAGGGGCTTCAGGCGGCGCTGGTCCAGCGCTCGAAAGTGTTCGGATTTCCCGACGACGTCACGGTGCAGGCCTTCCCCGCGGGGCCGGGACGGTCGGTTCTGGCGGTGTATTCGAGGGCGCGGATCGGCCGATATGATTTCGGCGTGAACCGAAAGCGGGTCCGCCGCTGGCTTGAAGCCGCGCGCGGACGGCTGGCTCAGGCCGAGGGCAGCGCGAAGTAAAGCAGGTCCAGCGAGGGCGGCTCGGCCACGCCGAGCTGGCGCAGGATGTGGCTCGCCTGCCCGCGATGATGGGTCTGGTGGTTGAACAGATGGGACAGGATCACCCCCACCGGCAGGGCCCTGGTCTCCCCGCGGGTGTTTCCGTATTCCAGAACCCGGTCGATGTCCGCCGGGGCGAGCTCCGCGACGAAGTCGATCAGACGGCGGTCCTCGGTCTCGCGCGCCTCGCGAAGGGCGGTGAAGTCGGCGAACAGTTCGGCGTCGAGCGAGGACGGCGCGGCGCCTTCCCCTGTCAGGCGTTTGAGCCAGATCCGGTCGGCGACCATAAGATGGTTCAGCGTGCCGTGCAGGCTGCGGAAATAGGCCTTCACGTCGCGCTTGCGCTCGAAATCGCTCAGAGCCGTTGCCGCGTCGTAGAGCCGGGCGTTGGCCCAGGCGTTGTAGGCGGCGAAGCGCTTGAAATGGTCGAGCACGGCGATGTCTCCTCCGAGGCCTTCTGGCGGGCCCGAGCCAGATACATAGCCGAGCGGGGCGGGGGGTCAAAAGCCGACGCCGCAGGCGCGCGACGCGAAACGGGCGCGGAAAGGGTGTCCTTCCGCGCCCGCGCGTCCGGCCATCGAGGGCCGGTCAGATCACTCGGAGGCCTGCAGGTTGATCGCCTTGGGACCCTTGCCGCGCTGGTCGGGCTCGGTCTCGAAGGTGATGCGCTGGCCGTCGGCCAGGGAGTCCATGCCCGCGGCGTGCACGGCGGTGATGTGGACGAACACGTCCGCGCCGCCATCGTCGGGCTTGATGAAGCCGAAGCCTTTGGTGGTGTTGAAGAACTTGACGGTTCCAGTGGTCATGGTCGGGAAACCTTCCCCATTAGCGTGCGCGCCGCGTCCGGCGTGCGAGTTCAGTCGCGTCCGGCGTCCCGGTCGCGGCGAACGGACTCGTTATGCGGGGAAAGCTGAAGGCGTAGGCGTGTCGTCACGCGATGGTCCCAGTATTCCGCCGAGCCTGAAAGGCCGCCCGTGCAGAAGGGACTATGCCGGAAAAGACCAGCCCTCACAAGCATGTGCGAATCAATCCGCCCTGTGATCCTCCCCGTTCCGCGCCGGTCCCATGCGCGCTATCGTCAGGGTCGAGCCCTTCGGAGACGCCCATGGCCCGACGACGCAGCTACCAGACCCGGATCAACCGGCTCCGCGAGGCCGACGCGCGCCGGGATTCCGGCCCCGACGCGGGCGGGATGATGCGGCTGGCCGTGCTGGTCACGCTGGTCCTGGTCGCGCTCGCGGTGGCCGCGGGATTCCGCGGCGAGGAGACCGCGCAGGGCATGGCCGGGTGGGCGGCGCGGCTGGGGCCGCTGGCCGAACCGGCCCTGTTCGGCGCGAGCTGGCTGGAGCTGGGCGTGGCCGGGTTCGGCGTGGCGCTGATCGCCCTGTGGCTGGTCAGGAGCTGGAAGTGAACGGCCCGGTGATCGAGACCGCGCGCCTGCGGCTCCGACCGCCACGCGAGGCCGATTTCGAGTCCATGTGCGTGCTCTACGCCGACGAGACCGCGGCCCGCTTCATCGGCGGCGTGAAGGAGCCCGCCGTCGTCTGGCGCATGCTGGCACAGATCATGGGTCACTGGGCCATGCGCGGCTGGGGCTTTTTCGCCATCGAGGAGCGCGCGACCGGTCGGTACGCCGGCTGGGCGGGGCCGTGGTTCCCCCATGGCTGGCCGGCGCCCGAGGTGGGCTGGTCCCTCCTGCCCGCTTTTCAGGGCCGCGGCTACGCCACCGAGGCGGCGGCCGCCGCCATCGATCACGCCTTCGGCACGCTGGGCTGGGACCGGGTCGTGCATCTGATCGACGCGGGCAACGATCCGTCCAAGGCCGTCGCGCGGCGTCTGGGCTCGTCCGACACCGGCCAGGACGCCGAGATCGCCGGGTTCGGCGTGATCGTGGACGTCTGGGGGCAAAGCAGGGCAGATTGGCGCGCCAGGTCCGGAGGGACGGTCTGAGGGGGTGCGGACATGGTCACGGGGACCCAGCGTTTCATGTATGCCGGCATGGCGCTTCTGGCCGCCGTGATCGGACTGACCTCGCTGCGTTACCTGCTGCCGGACGCGCCGGGCGGCGCGCTGCCCGTTCTGGCCAACGCCAACGCCATGCCATGGCTCGCCCTTCATGCCGGGTTCGGCGCGGTCGCCCTGCTCATCGGGCCGGTCCAGTTCCTGCCCGGCTTCCGACGGCGCTTCACGTCCGTCCACCGGGCGATGGGCGTGACCTATGCAGTCTCCGCGACGGTCTCGGCTGTCGCCGGGATCATCCTCGCGCTGGGGATCACCTCCGGCCCGGTGGCGGCCGCGGGCTTCGGTCTTCTGGGCGTCGTCTGGCTGGGCGCGACAGCGATGGCCGTCCGCGCCGTGATCGCCGGGCGATTTGCCGAGCACCGGCGCTGGATGGTGCGCAGCTTCGCGCTGACCCTGTCCGCCGTCGCCCTGCGCATCCAGCTTTTCATGGCGGGCATGACGGGCTTGAGTTTCGAGGCGAGCTATCCCGTGATCGCCTTCGCGTGCTGGATACCCAATCTGATCGTCGCGGAAATCTGGCTGCGCCGCCGCAGCGCGGCCGCCGGACCCGCCCTGGCCGAGTGAACGCCCGATGCTGACCCTTCTTCTCGCCGCCGCCGCGCTTCAGGCCGCCGATCTGGAGCTGGAGCTGTGCAATGACGCGCCCTTCACCGTGTCGTTCTCGGTGCGGCACGAGGCTGAGCCGGGCCGCCCCACCCAGCGCGGCTGGTTCGCCGCCGAACCGGGCCGGTGTGTGAGCGGCTACATTGGCCGCACCTACAGCGCCGAGGCGCTGGTCCACGCCCGCTCCGGCACGTGGCAGTGGCCGGACGCGTCATGGGAGGGCGGCGCGCGGGTCTGCCTGCCCGCGGCGACCCACGACCAGATGGGCTTCGAACCGCCCTGCTCGGACGACGAGCGCGAGGCCCGCGCCGAGCGCGTGACGCTGGAGCGCGAGAACGGCCGCGCCGTGCTGCGCCACCGGGTCTCCTGCGCGGGGCAGGGCGACGAGGCGGGCCTGTGCGAGGACAGCCCGCGCGGGCCGGACGGCTTCTCCGAACCGCTGCGCATCCTTCAGGTCTGCAATCGCACCGGCGGTCCCGCCCGCGTCGCCGCCGCCGAGCCCATGGGATCGGGCGGACGGCTGTCGGAGGTCCGCGATCTGAACTCGGGCCAGTGCGCGGACATCTATCGCGGCTTTCCCCGAAACGGCCGGGTGCTGAGCCATGCCAGCGCGGCGGAAGGCGCGCTGACCGGCGGACGCGACCCGGTGGTGCTCTGCCTGCCGGACGCGGGCGAGCCCGGACGCGAACTCTACGGTCCCGCCATGGGCGACAGCTGCCGCCCCGGCGAGCGGCCCGCGCGCTTCACCGCCACGGAGTTCGGCGAGGGCGTCTCGCGCTTCACCCTGACACTGGGCGAGGAGTGACGCCCCGGGGCGTCTTGCAGCCCCGCGCGCATCGTGTAGAGGTCTGGGACGTTCGCTGAACGACCCCATCCGCCTGCCCCGCGAAGGATACGATGCTCATCTATCGCAATGTCGCCAGCGTGATGTCCGCCAGCCTGCTGCTGCAGATTTCGGTGGGCGTGCTGGGCGTGGCCCTGCCGCTGGCGATGGCGCTGGCGGGCTGGTCGGGGCTGATGATCGGCTTGGTGGTGGCGGGGTACGGCGCGGGCTTCATGGTCGGCGCGTGGATCTCGCCCAAGGTGATCGGCACCATCGGGCACATCCGCGCCTACGCCGCCTTCGCGGGCGGCGCGGCGGGGCTGACCCTGATGCTGGCGCTCGATTCCTCGCCCGGCTGGTGGCTGGCCGCGCGCTTCGGCTTCGGGCTGTGCGCGGCGGGCATCTTCGCGGTCGCCGAGAGCTGGATCGCGGACGCGACCCCGTCCGAGCGCCGCGGCGCGGTGATCTCGATGTATCAGATCGTGGGCCGGGCGGGCCTGATCCTCGGCCCGTTCCTGCTGGCCTTCCCCGGCGTGGCGCTGACCGAGAGCTTCGTGATCGCGGGCATCTTCCTAGCCTTCGCCCTGATCCCGGTGACCGCCACCCGCCAGCATCAGCCCGCTCTGCCCGAAGGCGAGACCGTCTCGCCCCTGCGCCTGATCTCCATCGCTCCGGCGGCGGCGGGCGCGGCCTTCGCGGCGGGCGCGATCAATTCGGGCCTGCTCGCCTTCATCCCGATCTGGGCGCAGACCCTGGACCCGGCCCGGATCAGCGGCGCGGCGGCCATCGCGCTGGCCTCGATCTATTTCTTCTCCATGCTCATCCAGTGGCCGCTGGGCAAGCTGTCCGATCTCGTCGACCGCCGGCTGGTGATCGCCGGGCTGGCGCTGGCGGCATCGGTCTTCGCCGGCGTGCTGGCCTTTTTCGTCAGTCCCGGCCTCACGCTGGGCGCGGTTCTGGTCGGACTGTGGGGAGCGGCGAGCCTGTGCTATTACGGCGTGGCGGTGGCCCATGCGGCGGACCGCTCCACCATCGAGGAGCTGCCGGCCATCGCGTCGGGCATCCTGCTGGTCTGGGCGGCGGGTTCGGTGATCGGACCGATCTTGGCGGGTCTGGCCTATGCCAGCGCGTGGGAGGCGAGGGGCCTGTTCCTGTATGCCGCCGTCGCCAGCTTCATTCTCTCGGCCTTGGTGCTGTGGCGCTCGCGCGCCCGCGCCCCGGCCCGGCCCGAAGAGCGCGAGCCCTTCGTCAACCTGCAGGCCACCTCCGGCGCGCTGGCCGAGATCGACCGTCCCGACGAGGACTATGACGCCGAGCCCCTGCGCTCGCGGATGGACTGACCCATGATCGCCCTGCTCATCCTCCTGCCCGCCATGGCGGGCGCCGCCCTGGGCGTGCTGCTGCGCGCCCGGCTGAAGGCCGCCTCCCTGACCGTGTGGCTGGGCTGGCTGCTGATCGGGGCGGGCGCGCCGGTGCTGACCGGCCAGCTCGTCAGCCTCGCCCTGACCGGAACCGCCGAATCGCGGATCGAGGCCTGCGAGGCGGCGGGCGGGACGGCCTGCGCGGAGGCTTCGCTGATTCTCGTCTGGCCGCTGGTGGCGGGGCTGTCGGGCGCTCTGGGCTGGATCGCGGGGGCCATCGCGGCGCGGCTGTCGGGGCCTTCCACGAAAGTGTGAGGCGATTCAGCCGCGCGCCTCGCGTTGCGCTGCGGCATCGCGATGCTATAACCCCGCGCGACACCGGTCATCGACGCCTTCCTCCCACCACCGAGCGCGAGGGTTCCTCCCGAATGAACATCCACGAGCATCAGGCGAAACAGGTCCTGAAGAGCTTCGGCGCGCCTGTCGCCGACGGCGTTGCCATTTTCTCCGCCGACGAGGCGGGCAAGGCCGCCGACCAGCTTCCCGGCCCCCTCTGGGTCGTCAAATCCCAGATTCACGCCGGCGGGCGCGGCAAGGGCAAGTTCAAGGAGCTGGGCCCCGACGCCAAGGGCGGCGTGCGCCTGGCCTTCTCGCGCGACGAGGTCATCGCTCACGCCAGGGACATGCTCGGCAACACGCTGGTGACCCACCAGACCGGCCCCGAGGGCAAGCAGGTCAACCGCCTGTACATCGAGGACGGCGCGGACATCGCGACCGAGCTCTATCTGTCGCTGCTGGTCAACCGCGAGAGCGGCCGGGTGGCCTTCGTGGTCTCCACCGAAGGCGGCATGGACATCGAGGCGGTCGCCGAAGAGACCCCTGAGAAAATCCACACCATCGACATCGACCCGGTCGCGGGCGTCAGCAAGGCCGACGCCGAGAAGATCGCCGACGCGCTGGAGCTGAAAGACGCCGCGCGCGAGGACATGCTCTCGCTGGCGGGCATCCTGTACAAGGCGTTCACCGAGAAGGACATGAGCCTTCTGGAGATCAACCCGCTGATCGTGATGGAAGACGGCCGCCTGCGCGTGCTGGACGCCAAGGTGAGCTTCGACGGCAACGCCCTGTTCCGCCACGACGACATCCGCGAGCTGCGCGACACCACCGAAGAGGACGACAAGGAGATCGAGGCGTCCAAGCACGACCTCGCCTACATCGCGCTCGACGGCGATATCGGCTGCATGGTCAACGGCGCGGGCCTGGCGATGGCCACCATGGACATCATCAAGCTGTACGGCGCCGAGCCGGCCAACTTCCTCGACGTGGGCGGGGGCGCCAGCAAGGAGAAGGTGACCGCCGCGTTCAAGATCATCACCGCCGATCCCAACGTGAAGGGCATCCTGGTGAACATCTTCGGCGGCATCATGCGCTGCGACGTCATCGCCGAGGGCGTGATCGCCGCGGTCAAGGAGGTCGGCCTGAAGGTTCCGCTGGTCGTGCGCCTCGAAGGCACGAACGTGGACAAGGGCAAGAAGCTCCTGAACGAGAGCGGGCTGGACATCACCTCCGCCGACGATCTCGACGACGCCGCCCAGAAAATCGTCGCCGCCGTGAAGAAGGGCTGACCCATGTCCGTACTCGTCAACAAAGACACCAAGGTCCTCGTCCAGGGCCTGACCGGCAAGACCGGCACCTTCCACACCGAGCAGGCGCTGGCCTATTACGGCACCCAGATGGTCGGGGGCGTGCACCCCAAGAAGGGCGGCGAGAGCTGGACCAGCGGCCTGGACGCCGCGGCCACCCTGCCGATCTTCGCCTCGGTCGCCGAGGGCCGCGAGCGCACCGGCGCGACCGCCTCGGTGGTCTACGTGCCGCCCGCGGGCGCCGCTGACGCCATCATCGAAGCCATCGAGGCGGAGATGGAGCTGATCGTGTGCATCACCGAGGGCATCCCGGTCATGGACATGGTCAAGGTCAAGGCGCGGCTGGAGAAATCCAACTCCCGCCTGCTGGGCCCGAACTGCCCCGGCGTGCTGACGCCTGAAGAGTGCAAGATCGGCATCATGCCGGGCCAGATCTTCAAGAAGGGCTCGGTGGGCGTGGTCTCGCGTTCCGGCACGCTGACCTACGAGGCCGTGTTCCAGACCACCGCCGAAGGGCTGGGCCAGACCACCGCGGTCGGCATCGGCGGCGACCCGGTCAAGGGCACCGAGTTCATCGACGTCCTGGAGATGTTCCTGGCCGACGACGAGACCAAATCGATCATCATGATCGGCGAGATCGGCGGCACGGCGGAAGAAGAGGCCGCCCAGTTCCTCGCCGACGAGGCCAGGAAGGGCCGCTCCAAGCCGATGGTCGGCTTCATCGCGGGCCGCACCGCGCCTCCGGGCCGCACCATGGGCCATGCCGGCGCCATCGTCGCGGGCGGCAAGGGCGGCGCGGACGACAAGATCGAGGCCATGAAGGAGGCCGGAATCACCGTCTCCGACAGCCCCGCCCGCCTGGGCAAGACGCTGGCCGACCTGCTCAAGGGCTGAGCCGGACGCGATGCGAAACGACGAAGGGCCGCCCCATCGGGCGGCCCTTTCTCGTTCAGCGCCGCGTCAGCCCCGGCCGGGCATGGATGGCACGCTGAGCACCGATTTCAGCCGCGAGGCCGTGTTCAGCCGCTCCAGCAGGGGATCGCGGGCCAGGTCGCGCCAGTGGGGTTCGGCCGGGGCGTCCTCGGGCCCGGCCGCGTTCACGAACGCCATCGACCATGAGGGGAAGAGCCGCTCGGGGCAGTCCTCGCCTGCGATCAGATCGGCCAGGTCGGTGTGGCGGTCGTCGGTGCGGATCGTGCCCATCAGGCGCTCCAGCGCCGTGCCGGGACCTTCGAGCAGCTGCACGAACTGTCCGCCGTCATGGATGAGGATGCCGCTCAGTCCCAGCTCGTAATTGTTTCGCGAGCACGCCTGCAGGATGTCGCGCATGTGCGTCTGGAAGGTGTCCGCGTCGTCCTCGATGCGGCTGGTCGAGACATAGCACAGGCGCGTGAGCGCTTCGGGCGTCGATGTTTCGTCCAGGGCCATGAAGTCACCTGTTCGTCTGCGGTTCGCCCCTCTCGCAGCAGGCCTCGAACCTACGGGGGGCGTCCGCCGCGGGCAAGGGCGGATTCCCGCATCCTCGCGAATGTGTGTTGTTCCGGACAAATCCTGCAGTGAACGGCCCTGATTCCAGCGGTTTGGACTTCTCATTAAGCCTTAAGAGGCATAGATACGGGCCGACCCCTCCTATAGCGTCCTTCCCGACGTTTCACTGCAAGCATGCCCTGAAGGGCGCAAGATGGCAGACCAACGCTCCTCCGCGAACCAGACCTTCCTCGAGACCTCCTTCCTGTATGGCGGCAACGCCGTGTATCTGGAGGAGATGGCCGCCCGTCACGCCGAGGACCCGTCCTCGGTGCCCCAGTCCTGGCGGGATTTCTTCTCCGCCGTGGGCGACGAGGCCTCCAACGCCACGGCCGCCGCGAAGGGCCCGGGCTGGAAACGCGCCGACTGGCCGCGCCGGGCCAATGGCGACATGATCTCCGCGCTGGGCGACATCGAATCGGTCGCGCCCGGCCTGCCCAAGCAGGTCGCCGAGCGCATGGGGCCGGAGGCGGGGGCGGACGAGGTCCACGCCGCGGTGCGCGATTCCATCGCCGCGATCATGCTGATCCGCGCCTACCGCATGCGCGGGCATCTGGCCGCCGATCTCGACCCGCTGGGCCTGAGCCACTTCCCCGAGCAGCCCGAGCTGCAGCCCGAGACCTACGGCTTCGGTCCGGGCGACATGGACCGCGAAATTTTCATCGCGGGCTATCTGGGGCTCGAGAGCGCGACGGTCTCGAAAATCCTCGACATCCTCAAGCGCACCTATTGCGGCACGTTCGGCGTGGAGTTCATGCACATCTCCGATCCGGTGGAGAAGGCGTGGCTTCAGGAGCGCATCGAGGGGCCGGACAAGGAGATCGCCTTCTCCAACGAGGGCAAGCGCGCCATCCTGCAGAAGATCGTCGAGACCGAGGGCTTCGAGCGCTTCCTGCACAAGCGTTATCCGGGCACCAAGCGCTTCGGCATCGACGGCGGCGAGGCGATGGTCCCCGCGCTCGAGCAGATCATCAAGCGCGGCGGCGCGATGGGCGTGACCGACATCATCCTGGGCATGCCCCACCGGGGCCGCCTGAACGTGCTGGCCGCCGTGATGGGCAAGCCCTATCACGTGATCTTCCACGAGTTCCAGGGCGGTTCGACCATCGGCGAGGACGAGTTCTCGTCCGGTGACGTGAAATACCATCTGGGCTCGTCGTCCGACCGCGAGTTCGACGGCAACGAGGTCCACCTGTCGCTGACCGCCAACCCCTCCCACCTGGAGGCGGTCGACCCGGTCGTGCTGGGCAAGGCGCGGGCCAAGCAGTCCAAATACCGCCGCGAGCTGGGCGATGACGCCAACACCGCCGAGAAGGTCCTGCCCCTGCTGCTGCACGGGGACGCGGCCTTCGCCGGACAGGGCATCGTGGCCGAATGCTTCGGCCTGTCGGGTCTGAAGGGCCACAAGACCGGCGGGGCGATCCATTTCATCGTGAACAACCAGATCGGCTTCACCACCGATCCCAAGGATTCGCGCTCCTCGCCCTATCCGTCCGACGTGGCGCTGATGGTTCAGGCGCCGATCTTCCACGTGAACGGCGACGATCCCGAAGCGGTGGTGTTCGCCGCCAAGATCGCGACCGAATACCGGCAGACCTTCGGCAAGGACGTCGTCATCGACATGTTCTGCTATCGCCGGTTCGGCCACAACGAGGGCGACGACCCCTCCTTCACCCAGCCGATCATGTACCGGGCGATCGCCGACCACCCCAGCACGCGCGAGCTTTACGCGAAGCGGCTGGCGGACGAGGGCGTGATCACCCAGGGCGACATCGACGGCTGGATGGCCGAGTTCGACTCCTTCCTCGATTCGGAGTTCGATCTGGGCAAGTCCTACAAGACCAACAAGGCCGACTGGCTGGACGGGGTCTGGTCGGGACTGGGCCTGCCCGACGAGGAGGACCGCCGCGGCGCCACCGCGGTTGAGATGGACCGGCTCAAGGCGGTCGGCACGGCCATGACCGAGCTGCCCGAGAACATGGACGTGCACAAGACGCTCGCCCGGGTGGTCGGCAACCGCCGCAAGATGATCGAGACCGGCGAGAATCTGGACTGGGCGACCGCCGAGCATCTGGCGTTCGGCACGCTGCTGGCCGAAGGCTTCCCGGTGCGCCTGTCCGGTCAGGACTGCGGGCGGGGCACGTTCTCCCAGCGCCATTCGCACCTGATCGACCAGACCACCCAGGAGCGCCATACCTTCCTGAACAATCTCGGCATGGAGCAGGCCCGCTACGAGGTCATCGATTCCATGCTGTCTGAAGAGGCCGTGCTGGGCTTCGAGTACGGCTACTCGCTGTCCGCGCCCAACACGCTGGTGATGTGGGAAGCCCAGTTCGGCGACTTCGTGAACGGCGCGCAGGTGCTGATCGACCAGTTCATCAGCTCGGGCGAGCGCAAATGGCTGCGCATGTCGGGTCTGACCATGCTGCTGCCCCACGGCTATGAGGGGCAGGGGCCGGAGCACTCCTCCGCCCGCCTCGAGCGCTTCCTGCAGCAGTGCGCGGAAGACAACATGCAGGTGGCCAACTGCTCCACCCCGGCGAACTATTTCCACATCCTGCGGCGGCAGATCCACCGCAAGTTCCGCAAGCCGCTCATCATCATGACGCCCAAGTCGCTTCTGCGGCACAAGCGCTGCGTCAGCCCGCTGTTCGAGTTCGGCCCCGGTTCGTCCTTCCACCGGGTGCTGTGGGACGACGCGGACACCAAGGTGCGTCAGGGCCGCGACGACGTGGCCGAGGGCCAGACCGAGATCAGGCTCGCCGCTGACGAAAAGATCCGCCGGGTCGTGATGTGCTCGGGCAAGGTCTATTACGACCTGCTCGAAGCGCGGGAGGAGAAGGGCATCGACGACGTCTACCTGCTGCGCGTCGAGCAGTTCTATCCCTTCCCGGCCAAGTCGGTGATCGACGAGCTGAAACGCTTCCCCAACGCGGACGCGGTGTGGTGCCAGGAAGAGCCCAAGAACATGGGCGGCTGGTTCTTCGTCGAACCCTATATCGAGTTCTGCCTGGACAAGGCGGGCTCCAAGGTCGGCCGTCCGCAATACGCCGGACGCGCCGCGGCGGCCTCCCCGGCCACCGGCACCCTGTCCAGACACCAGGCGCAGCAGAAGGCGCTGATCGAAGACGCGCTGGGCGAATAGGCCCGCGAACCCCTCCCTTCCCAGGAAAGACGAGACGATCATGACCGACATCACCGTTCCCCAGCTTGGCGAGTCCGTGTCCGAGGCCACGGTCGGAAGCTGGCAGGTCTCCGAGGGCGACAGCGTCAAGAAGGACGACGTGCTGGTGGAGCTCGAGACCGACAAGGTCTCCGTCGAGGTCCGCGCCGAGGAGGACGGGGTGATCACCGCGATCACCGCCAAGGAAGGCGACACGGTCGATATCGGCGCCAAGCTCGCCGAGATGGAGGCCGGCGCGTCCGCGGGCGGGTCGAAGAAAGAGGCCAAGGCCGAGAAAAAGGACGAGGGCGGCAAGTCCGAGGACAAGCCCGCGCCGAAATCTGACGACAAAGCCTCCGGCGGCGATCTGGTCGAGGCCAAGGTGCCGGTGATGGGCGAGAGCGTCAGCGAGGGCACGGTCGGCTCGTGGCTGGTCCAGCCCGGCGACACGGTGAAACAGGATCAGGCCCTGATGGAGATCGAGACCGACAAGGTCGCGGTCGAGGTGCCCTCTCCGGTGTCCGGCGTTCTGGAAGAACAGCTCGTGGCCGAGGGCGACACCGTCAGCCCCGATCAGGCCGTGGCGAAAATCCGCGAGGGCGCGTCCGGCGGCGGCAAGTCCGAGTCGAAATCGGAATCCAAATCGGAAGCCAAGTCCGAAGAGAAAAAATCCTCCGGCGACGTGAAGGCCATGCCCTCCGCCCAGCGCATCGCGGCGGAGAAGAACGTGGATCTGTCCAAGGTCGAAGGCACCGGCAAGGACGGCCGCGTGACCAAGGGCGACGCGCTGAAAGCCATCGAGAAGGGCGGCTCCGCGCCCGCGCCGAAGGCGGACGCCAAGCCGCGCGAGACCGGCGAGCGCGAGGAGCGGGTGAAGATGACCCGCCTGCGCCAGACCATCGCCCGGCGCCTGAAGGAGGCCCAGAACTCGGCCGCGATGCTGACCACCTACAACGAGGCGGACATGAGCGCGATCATGTCGCTCCGCAAGCAGGTGCAGGACGACTTCGTGGCCAAGCACGGCGTCAAGCTGGGCTTCATGAGCTTCTTCGTGAAGGCCTGCGTCCAGGCCCTGCAGGAACTCCCCGCGGTCAACGCCGAGATCGACGGCACGGACATCATCTACAAGAACTACTATGACGTGGGCGTGGCCGTGGGCACCGACCGCGGGCTGGTGGTGCCGGTGGTGCGCGACTGCGACCAGAAATCGCTCGCCGAGATCGAGAAATCGATCATGGATCTGGGCAAGCGCGCCCGCGACGGCCAGCTCGGCCTGAACGAGATGCAGGGCGCGACCTTCACCATCTCCAACGGCGGGGTGTACGGCTCGCTGATGAGCTCGCCCATCCTGAACGCGCCCCAGTCGGGCATCCTCGGGATGCACAAGATCCAAGAGCGCCCGATGGCCATCGGCGGCGAAGTGAAGATCCGCCCGATGATGTATCTGGCGCTGAGCTACGACCACCGCATCGTGGACGGCAAGGAGGCCGTGACCTTCCTCGTCCGCGTCAAGGAAAGCCTGGAGAATCCCCAGCGCATGCTGCTGGAAATCTGACGGTTTCCGGTCATCGGACCATGAAGCGGCCGCCCTCGGGGCGGCCGTTTTCGTTCGCGAACGCAGCACAAGTCTTTGGCGCCGCAGCGCATTTTTGATTTGATCACGGACGCGGACAGGCGCTTGCTGTCCTCTCTGTCTCATTGGAACAGGGGGAGCAGTCAATGGACGCCGCAACGACCGGACCCGCCGCCACGCCGCGGCCCAAGACGCCGATCTGGTTCTGGATCGTGGCCGTGCTGGCCGTGCTCTGGAACGGCATGGGGCTGTGGGGCTATGTCTCCTACCAGCTCTTCACCGAGGCCTATATGGAGGCCCTGACCGAGCCCCAGCGCGCGCTCTTCATGGCCATGCCGACCTGGTATGTCGCCATATGGGCGCTGTCGGTGACCACCGCCTTCCTGGGCAGCGTGGGCCTGCTGATCCGCACCAAATACGCGGTCTGGCTGTTCGCCGTGGCCCTCGTGGGCTTCATCCTGACCTGCATCTACAGCTACGGGGTCATGGGCTCGGCCGAGGCCATGGGCACGACCGGCATCGTCTTCTCGGTGATCATCGGGATCTCGCTGGCCGCCCTGCTGTGGCTGTCGCACTGGGCGAAGGGCCGGGGCATCCTGCGCTAGACGCGCACGGGGCTCGAAAACGGTCATGGCGCGGGCTAGGGTCCGCGCCATGACCGATCATGCCTCCGCCCCGCGCCGCCCCGCCGCCATCCTGTGGGACCTCGGCAACGTCCTGTGCGACTGGTCCCCGCGGCGGCTCTACTCACAGCTCATCGCCGACGAGGCGGAGCTGGACCGTTTCCTGACCGAGGTCTGCTCGATGGACTGGCACGCCCGCCACGACGCGGGCGCGACCATGGCCGAGAACCGCCGTCCCCTCATCGCCGCCCACCCCGGCAAGGCCGCCCTGATCGAGGCGTGGGAGACCCGCTGGGACGAGATGTTCGACGGGCATGTGGAGGGCATGGCCGGGATGGTCGAGCGGGTCGCCGAGCTCGGCCTGCCCCAATACGCCCTGTCCAACCTGCCGGCAGAGAAATGGCCGCCGCTGAAGGCGATGTATCCCGCTCTGACCCGGCTCGACGACGCGATCATTTCGGGCGAGGAGGGCGTCATCAAGCCCGACCCGGCCATCTACGCCATCACCGCCGCGCGCATCGCCCACGCGCCCCAGGAGACGCTGTTCATCGACGACCGGCGCGAGAACATCGAGGCCGCCATGGACGCGGGCTTCATCGGGCATCACTTCACCGGCGCGGACGCGCTCAGGGCCGACCTCGCCCGCCGCGGCATCGCCCTCTGACGGCCCGGCGCGGGCGTGCTAAAGCCTCCCGCGTCGTCTCACGGAGCCCTGCCATGATCCGCCCCGCCGCCCCGCTCGCGTTTCTCCTTCTGGCCGCCTGCGCCGCGACGCCCGAGGCTCCCCGGGCCGATGGCGGATCGCTGGCGATCCTGCATATCAACGACCATCACAGCCATCTGGCGGGCCAGAGCTTCGCCTTCGACGTCGCCGGGCTGGAGCTGGAGTCCGGGGCGCAGAGCGTCACGGTCGAGTATGGCGGCATGCCGCGCCTGACCACCCTGTTCGCCGAGCGCGGGCGCGCCCATGAGAACGTGCTGAAGCTCCATGCCGGGGACGCGATCACCGGCACGCTCTACTACACCGGCTTCGAGGGCGAGGCGGACGCGGCCATGATGGGCGGGATCTGTTTCGACGCCTTCGCCATCGGCAATCACGAATTCGATCATGGCGATCAGGGCCTGGCCGACTTCCTCGCCGCGCTCGAGGCCACCGGCTGCGGCACGGAGATTCTCGGCGCGAACATCCACCCCGCGCCGGGCTCGCCCATCGAGGGGATGTTCGCGCCTTCGGCCGTGTTCGAGCGCGGCGGGCATCGCTATGGCGTGATCGGTCTGGTGATCGCGGACAAGACCGCGGCCTCCTCCTCGCCCGATCCGGGCACGACGTTTTCGAACGAGCGCGAGACCGCGCAGGCCGAGATCGACCGGCTGCGGGCTGAGGGCGTGGACCTGATCATCGTGCTCAGCCACTACCAGTATGGCCGCGAGGTCGCGCTGGCGGAGGCCCTGAGCGGGGTGGACGTGGTGGTGGGCGGCGATTCCCACACCTTGCTGGGCGGAGCGGGGCTGGAACGGCTGGGCTTCCAGCCGGACGGCCCCTATCCGACGGTGGTGCAGAACGCCGACGGCGACACCGCCTGCGTCGTGCAGGCCTGGGAATTCTCCCGCGTGATGGGCGAGCTGGTCGTCAGCTTCGACGCCGAGGGCCGTGTCACGGCCTGCGAGGGGCTGCCGCTGGTCCCGGTGCAGGCGGACCGCTTCACCTGGACGCGCGAGGGCGAAACCCTCGACCTCTCCCCCGCCGACACCGAGCGGGTCCGCGCCGCGCTGGCCGGGATCGACGAAGCCCATCCCACGGCCCCCGACCCGCGGGCGCAGGCGCTGCTGGCGGGCTATGACGCGGAGCTGTCCGAGCTGACTGAGACCGTCATCGGCGAGGCCTCCGAAGACCTGTGCCTCGCGCGCGTGCCCGGCGACAGCCGCGCCGCGCCTTTGTGCGATCCCTCCGAGACCTTCGCGCAGGGCTCGCACGTTTCGAACATCGTCGCGCGCGCTTTTCTGGCGGGGGAGCCCAGCGCGGACGTGGCGATCCAGAACGCGGGCGGGGTGCGGGCGGGCATCGCCGCCGGCCCGGTGACCATCGCGGACGTCTACACCGTGCTGCCCTTCGCCAACACCATGACCATCCTGACCATGACCGGCGCGGAGATCGAGACGGCGCTGGAGGACGCGGTGGCCCACGACCCCGCGGGCGGCGGCTCCTACCCTTACGCGGCGGGTCTGCGCTTTTCCGTCGACGCCTCCGCCCCCGAAGGTGCGCGGATCAGCGATGTCGAGATCAATCCGCGCCTGTCGGGCGGCTGGTCGCCGCTGGACCCCGAGCGCGACTACCGCGTGGTCACCAACAGCTTCATCGCCTCGGGCAGCGACGGCTACGCCACCTTCGGCCGGGTCTCGGCGGACGGCCGGGCCGAGGCGATGTATTCAGAATACGCCCAGACCTTCATCGACCACGTCCGCGATCTGAGCGCGCGGGGCGAGGGGCTGTCCCGTCCCGCGCCTGAAGAGATGAGCACGCGGGCCTACATCTCGGCGGACGGCTGCGATCATTCCCGGGGCGGGTGATAGGGGCTCTCCTCCCCCGCTCCTAATCCTGAGGTGCCTCGAAGGGCGTCCCGTGCCGTGCCGCAATCCCCGGGGTCCCCAACTCGATTGGGGACCCAGAGTCCCGCCATCGCCCCGTCCCCTGGATCGAGCCCGGGACCCCGGGCGTGGAAAGCCGACCAGAACCCGCAGACTCACAAAAACGAATGCGGCTCGATGTCCACGCTGACCCGGACCGCCGAGGGCGCGCGGAAGCGCTCCGTCCACGCGCGCATGTAGGCGGAGACGTCCACGCCCTTTTCCGCCTGGATCAGGAAGCGGCGGCGCCAGCGGCCGCGCACCACCGCCAGCGGCGCCTCGGCGGGGCCGAGCACCTGCACGCCGTCCGCCAGCGGCGCGGCGGCGGCGATCATCCGGGCGGCGTCGTCGGCGAGCTTTTCGTCCGGCGCGGACAGGATCAGGGCCGCCAGCCGACCGAAGGGAGGCAGGCCGAGGGTTTCGCGCATGAAGCGCTCCGCGCCCAGGAACGCCTCGCGGTCGCCCGCGACCAGCGCCTGAATCGCCTCGTGCTCGGGCTGGTGGGTCTGCAGGATGGCGCGGCCGGGCCGGTCGGCGCGGCCCGCCCGGCCCGAGGCCTGGACCAGGGTCTGGAAGGTGCGCTCGCCCGCGCGCAGATCGCCCCCCGCCAGCCCCAGATCGGCGTCCACCACCCCCACCAGCGTCAGCCGGGGGAAGTTGTGGCCCTTGGCCGCGATCTGGGTGCCCACGAGGATGTCGATCTCGCCGCGCTCCATGCGCTCGACGATGCCGCGCACCCCGTCCGCGTCCGCCGCGGTGTCTGAGGAGAACACCTCCACCGCCGCGTCGGGAAACCGATGGCGGGCCTCCTCGGCCACCCGCTCCACGCCGGGGCCGACCCCGATCAGGGTGTCAGGCTCACCGCAGGACGGGCAGCGCCGGGGCTTGGGCATGGAAAAGCCCGTGACGTGGCAGACCAGACGCCCGGTATAGCGGTGCTCGACCAGCCAGCGGTCGGTCTCCGGGCTTTTCATCTTGTGCCCGCACGCCTTGCACAGCACCAGCGGCGCGAAGCCCCGGCGGTTGAGATAAAGCAGCGCCTGCTCGCCCCGGCCCACCGTCTCGGCCACGGCCTGCACCAGCGGCTCGGACAGCCAGGCGCCGGTCTCGGGCGGGAATTCGCGCAGGTCCAGCGTCTCGATCTCGGGCAGGAGGGCCGAGCCCGCACGCGCGGTCAGCCGGATGGGCACGTAGCGGCCGGCCTCGGCGTTCACCAGACTTTCCAGAGACGGGGTCGCGCTGGCCAGAATCGCCGCCGCGCCCTCGATCTTGGCCCGCGCCACGGCCAGATCGCGGGCGTGATAGACCAGCCCCTCGTCCTGCTTGTAGGTGGGGTCGTGCTCCTCGTCGACGATGATCAGGCGCAGCTTCGCGAAGGGCAGGAAGACCGCCGAGCGGGCGCCCGCCACGATCCGCGCCCGGCCCGAGGCCACCTCGCGCCAGGTCCGCCGCCGCGCCGCGTCGCCGATGCCTGAATGCCAGCGGGCGGGGGCGGCGTTGAAGCGCGCCTCGAACCGGCCGATCACCGCCTGGGTCAGGGCGATTTCGGGCAGCAGCACGAGAATCTGCGCGTCCGGCTCGCGTTTCAGCAGCTCCGCGATGGCCTCGAAATACACTTCGGTCTTGCCCGAGCCGGTCACCCCGTCCAGCAGGGCGGCCTGAAACCCGCCCGCAGCGATCATCCGCCTCAGCGTGACCGCGCCCGCCTCCTGGGTGTCGGTCAGGGGCAGGCCCTCGCGATAGGGGTCGGGGTCGTCGAAGGGCGGATCGGTCGCCACCTCGAAGGCCTTCAGCGCGCCCGCCTCCGCCAGTCCCTTGACCACCGAGCCCGACACACCCGCCGCCCGGGCCAGATCCGCGGCCGTCATCGGCCCGGCCTGCGCGGCGTCCAGCACCGCCTGCCGGGCGGGGGTCATGCGCGGCGGGGCCTCTCCGGTGGGCTCCAGCAGGGTGATGACCGGGGAGGGGCGCAGGGCCGACGCGCTTCTGAGGACCGAACGCAGCACCACGCCGGGGCTCTCGACCAGATAGCGCGCCGCCCAGTCCACCAGCGTCCGCGTGCCTGCGGGCAGAGGCGGGCCGCCGAGCGTTTCGGCCAGCGGCTTGAGCGCGCGGGAGCCGTCGTCGGGGGCGGTGTCCCACACCACGCCCCAGACCAGCCGCTTGCCCAGCGGGGCCAGCACGTGATCGCCGGGCTGGACCGTCAGCCCGTCCGGGACCGCGTAGTCGAACGGCTCGGGCAGGGGCATCGGGAACAGGACCGAGGCCTTCGTCTGATCGCCGAAAAGTCCGCTCAACGCCGCGCCCTGTTGCCGAATCGCCATGGTGGGGGAGCGGACTGTATCAGCCGCCGCTCTGAACGCTCAGGGTTAACCTGTTCGAAAAGCCCCCGTGTGAACCATCCCGCCCAGCAGTTTTCTCCGGGAAGGGATGCCCCATGAGCCAGTCCGCCGCCGCCCAGTCCGATGTCGAGGCCATCGACTATCCCGCCCTGCGCGATCTGGTGATCGCCGATCCGGGCCTGATCCTGGGCGATCCGGTCGTGATGAAGGCGCTGTTCGAAAGCGGCGACGAGGGCAATGTGGTCGATCTGGGCGCGGTCGCCCGCGCGCGGCTTCAGACCGAGATCCGCCGCCTGCGCAAGGGCCAGGAGACGATGATCGAGATGGCCCGCGCCAATCTCGCCGCCCAGGCCCAGACCCACAACGCGGTGCTGTCCATCATGGAGGCGGCCACGCTGGCCGATCTCGACAAGAAGCTGGCGGGCCGGGTGGCCCAGGCGCTCGGGGTCGACGTGCTCAAAGTCTATATCGAGGGCCACGCCCCGCTGAAATCCGCCGAGGCGATCCTGGGCTCCGCGCCGGAACTGTCCAGCGCGCTGCTGGGCCCTTACGCCGAGCGGCTGGGCCCCATCGACCGGCGGTATGCCGACGCGCTCTACGGCCCGCGCTCGAACCGCATGGAGAGCGAGGCGGTCGCGGCCATGGAGATCGACGGCCATCCCGGCGTGTTGTGCATGGCCAGCCGCGACGGCAAGATGTTCCGCCCCGAGCAGGGCGCGGATCTGGTCCATTTCATCGCCCGCGCCATCGAGCGCCGCATGGGCGAGTGGCTGCGATAGCCCCATGACCGAGCCCGCCGGCGCCGCCATCGCCGCCTTCCTCGCCCACCTTCAGGGCGAAAGGCGGCTGAGCCCGCGCACGGTGGAGGCCTATGGCCGCGATCTGGCCCAGCTGTCCGAATTTCTCGCCGGGCATCTGGGCAGGAGCCCGCACCTGTCCGACCTGTCAGAGCTCAAGCCCGCGGACTGGCGCGCCTGGCTGGCGGATCGCCGCCGCGACGGCGTCGGGCCGCGCACGCTTCAAAGGGCGCTCAGCGCGGTGCGGACCTTCTTCGCCTATGCCCGCCGCCGCTGGGGGCTGGAGAATCCGTCCCTCGCCCTGATCGAATCGCCCCGCGCCCCCCGCCGCGCGCCCCGGCCGCTCAGCGTGCCCGCCGCGAAGTCCCTGATCGACGAGGCGGGAGGCGAGGGCGGCGAGCCCTGGCGGCAGGCCCGCGACGCGGCGGTGCTGGGCCTGCTGTATGGCGCGGGCCTGCGGGTCTCCGAGGCGCTGGGGCTGGAGGGGCGCGACCATCCCCTGCCTGAGGCCCTGCGCGTGACCGGCAAGGGCGGCAGGACCCGGCTGGTCCCCGTCCTGCCCGCCGTGCGCGATCTGGTCGCGGTCTATGTCCGGCTCTGCCCGTTCGATCTGTCCGACGGCCCGCTCTTTCGCGGCGCGCGGGGCGGTGCCCTGAGCGCGCGGGAGGTCCAGAAGACCGTCCAGCGCCTGCGCTCGCGGCTGGGCCTGTCGCCCTCGGCCACGCCCCACGCCCTGCGTCACTCCTTCGCCACCCACCTGCTGGCGGGCGGGGGCGATCTCCGGACCATTCAGGAGCTTCTGGGCCACGCCTCCCTGACCTCCACCCAGGTCTATGCCGGGGTCGAGGCGTCCGGCCTGATCGCCCTGCACGGCGCCATCCATCCCCGCGCCCGGAAGGCGGCCGGAAAGGGGGGATAGGGCCGTGGACAGCGCCCCGGTCAGGGCCCGGCAGGCCCCAACCATGCTCACCATGTTCCAGAGGGGGCCGAACATGGCCGGAAACGCCGTCGGACCATATCGCGTACACAAAATACTTTGTATATCAAAGTGGATATGCCATGATGCGCGTCGACCTACCGGGATTTGCCTCGAGGAGCCCCCGCCATGACCGCCGACGACGCCCGCGCCGATCTCGCCTATGTCCGTGAGCTGGCCGAGTCAGGCCACCGCGCTCCGCTTCTGGGCGGGCGATTCCTGGCCTGGTGGGGCGGGCTGGCGGCCTGCACCTTCCTCATTCACTGGATGATCTGGATCGGCGTGATCGCCTTGGGGCCGAACTGGCTGGGGGCGCTGTGGATCGGCTTCATCGTGATCGGTTCTGCGGGCATGTGGGCGCTGGACCGCTCCATGCGCGGCAAGCCGGGTTCGGGCTCCATCGGCAATCGGGCCCAGGCCGCCATCTGGCCGGTCATCGGCGGCTGCCTTCTCGTTTACTTTCTGGCGGTCGTCACCGGCGCGACCACGGGCCGTCTGGATCCGGTGTTCTTCAACACCATGCTGCCCGTCAGTTTTCTCGGCTACGCCATCGGCTGGCTGTCCAACGCGATCATCCTGCGCTCGGTCCGGCTGGCCGTGCCCGGCGTGATCTCGCTGGCGGGCATGTACGCCTGCATGCTCATGGTCACCACCGCGGAAGTCTATCTGATCGCCGCGGCCACCATGGCCGCCTCCACCTTCATCCCCGGCCTGCTGATGATGCGCGCCGAGCCGAAGGACGTGGTCTGAGCCGATGGATGACCGCTTCGACACCGACAACATCGATGAAATCATCCATGGCCGGGTGCGGCTGGGGTTGATGGCCTATCTGTCGGGGGTGGAGTCCGCCAGCTTCGGCGAGCTCAAAGAGCGCACCGGGACCACCGACGGCAATCTGTCCACCCACATGCGAAAGCTCGAGGACGCGGGCTATGTGGCCGTCACCAAGGCCTTCAAGGGCCGCCGCCCCCTCACCACCGCCGCGATGACGGAGACCGGCCGGAAGGCCTGGATCGCCTATCTGGACGCCATGCGGGGCCTGCTCGAGGGCGGCTGACCCCCCCCTCTCGGCTGAATAATCGCCGCCACCTGCATCCGCGCGCTTCAGCGTGACGTATTTGGCACAGATGCTTCGAAACCGAGCTAATACAAAAGCTTCAGCATCTTGAAACTTGCCTGAGGGAAGGTGCGGACCTATGCCCGCGCTTGGGTTGCAGAGATTTGTCTGGAGCCATTGCCCGCTTCCCGCGTTTGGGGGTTTGCGAGAGGCGCGATCAAGGAAGACAAGCGCGTCATGAAGATTCTGCGTTTCAGATCAGGAGTGTGGGTCGCCGCGGCTACGGCGGCTGCGGCCGTGCTGGCGTTTTCTTATGCCAGCGGCGGGCAGAGCTCGGCCCAGGATGAGCGGTCACAGGCGCTCCAGCATATCCAGACGGGCGATTACGACGCCGCCCTGCAGAGCCTGGCCGCCGCAGCGCGCCTTGGCGACGCCGCCTCCCTTCATCTGATGGGTGACCTGTATCTGCATGGACGCGGCGTGGAGGCGGACCCTCAGCGCGCGCTGCGTCTGTATCGCGGCGCGGAGCAGGGCGGCCATGCGCCCGCCAGTTCCGCGATAGGCCTGATCTACCATGAGGGGATCGGCGTGCCGGAAGATCGCGTGAAGGCGTATGTCCAGTTCGCGCGGGCTGGCGGAGCCGCGTCGGGCCGGACCCTCAGGCGGATGCGTCTGGCGCTGACGCCCGAACAGCTCGCCGAAGCCGAGCGGCAGCTCGCCGGACTGCGTCTGGCGGACTCCTGAGCCGGGCACTCGACACCGATTTTTACTCCGCGATTTTAAGATTCTGTAAACTTTATCGGCTCGCCGTTCCCGGGTAATTTGCCCAGATGCAAACGGGGAAGGGGCGCGGGGTGCTGCACAGCAGAATCGAACCTATGGCAGCGGAGACGGTTCTGGCCGACCGGCCCGAGCGGCCCGAGCGGGCCGCGCCGCCCGTGCCGCAGCCTGCCCAGTCGGACACCTTCGACGTCATGGACGGCCAGATGCGCCGTTTCACCCTCTCCATGCGCCAGCTCAGCGACGAGAGCCGCCGGTTCTCGTCGGACACCGAAACAGTGCACCGGCTGGCCCGCATGCTCCGGGACGCGCTGAACGCCGCCCGCCGCTGATGCGGCGGATGCACGCCCCCGGCCCCGCCGGGTTGCCGGTCCCCACCCCCTGTGCTAGGTGAGCGCCGGATTGATCGGGACGCCTGAGCACCCCTCCGGAAGCCTCGAAAAAATCCCAAAGTTTTCCAAGCGCTTGCGGCCAGCTCCACTGGAGCCTTCGGCGGCGCGGCGCGCATCATGAGAAGAAAGCGGCCCTTAGCTGTGACCACCAGCGAGAACGCGATCACGGGCGAGGCGGGCATGCGTTACGCGCAGGCCCTGTTCGATCTGGCCGACGAGGCCGGAGCGCTCGATCAGACTGAAGCCGACATCGCCGCCCTGAGCGCTGCTTTCGCGGAATCCCGCGAGCTGCGCCTGGTCATGGCCAGCCCCACCGTCTCCAACGAGGAAAAGGCGGGCGCGCTCAACGCGCTGGCCGCGAAGATGGGTCTGGGCGGACTGTCGGCGAACTTCGTCGGCGTGGTCGCGCGCAACGGCCGCGGGGCTGACCTGCCCGGCATCGCACGCGCCTTCGCCGCGCTCGCGGCGAAGCGCCGCGGCGCGACGTCCGCCGACGTGGCGAGCGCCGAGCCGCTGAGCGCCGCGCAGATGAAAGAACTCAAGACGGCGCTGAAGACCGCGCTGGGACGCGACGTGGACATCCGCGCCGAGGTGCGGCCGGAACTGATCGGCGGGCTGGTCGTCAAGGTCGGCTCGCGCATGTTCGACTCCTCGCTCAGCACGAAGCTGGCGGGGATGCGTAAAACGATGAAAGAGGCTTAGATCGCCATGGACATCCGGGCGGCGGAAATCTCCGCGATCCTTAAAGAGCAGATCAAGAATTTCGGCGCCGAGGCGGACGTCTCCGACGTCGGCACCGTCCTGTCGGTCGGCGACGGCATCGCGCGGATCCACGGCCTCGACGAGGTCCGGGCCGGCGAGCTGGTTGAATTCCCCGGCGGCATCAAGGGCATGGCCCTGAACCTCGAGGCCGACAATGTCGGCTGCGTGATCTTCGGCGACGACCGCGGGATCAAGGAGGGCGACACCGTCAAACGTCTGGGCGCCATCGTCGACGCCCCCGTCGGCAAGGGCCTGCTGGGCCGCGTGGTCAACGCTCTGGGCGAGCCGATCGACGGCAAGGGCCCGATCGCCGACGTCGCGGAGCGCCGCCGTGTGGACGTGAAGGCGCCGGGCATCCTGCCGCGCAAGTCCGTGCACGAGCCGATGGCCACCGGCATCAAGGCCATCGACGCCATGATCCCCGTCGGCCGCGGCCAGCGCGAACTGATCATCGGGGACCGCCAGACCGGCAAGACCGCCATCGCGCTCGACGCCATCCTGAACCAGAAGCAGATCAACCAGAGCGGCTCGGAAGCCGAGAAGCTCTACTGCGTGTACGTCGCCATCGGCCAGAAGCGCTCCACGGTCGCCCAGATCGTGAAGACGCTCGAAGAGAACGGCGCGATGGAATACTCCATCGTCGTCGCCGCGACGGCGTCCGATCCCGCCCCCATGCAGTTCCTGGCGCCCTTCACCGGCTGCGCCATGGGCGAGTGGTTCCGCGACAACGGCATGCACGCGATGATCGTGTACGACGATCTGTCCAAGCAGGCCGTCGCCTACCGCCAGATGTCCCTGCTGCTGCGCCGCCCGCCGGGCCGCGAAGCGTATCCGGGCGACGTGTTCTACCTGCACTCCCGCCTTCTGGAGCGCGCCGCGAAGCTGAACGAGGACCACGGTTCGGGCTCGCTGACCGCGCTGCCGATCATCGAGACCCAGGCCAACGACGTGTCGGCCTACATCCCGACCAACGTGATCTCGATCACCGACGGCCAGATCTTCCTCGAGACCGACCTGTTCTATCAGGGCATCCGCCCGGCGGTGAACGTCGGCCTGTCGGTCAGCCGGGTGGGCTCCTCGGCCCAGACCAAGGCGATGAAGCAGGTCGCGGGCAAGATGAAGGGCGAGCTCGCCCAGTATCGCGAGATGGCCGCCTTCGCCCAGTTCGGCTCCGACCTGGACGCCGCCACCCAGCGCCTGCTGGGCCGGGGCGAGCGCCTGACCGAGCTGCTCAAGCAGCCCCAGTTCTCTCCGCTGTCGATGGAAGAGCAGGTCTGCGTCGTGTTCGCGGGCACCCGCGGCTATCTCGACAAGCTCGCGGTCCGGGACGTGGGCCGGTTCGAGAAGGAATTCCTTCAGCACCTGCACGGCGAGAAGGCCGCGCTGCTGGAGGCCATCCGCAACGAGAAGAAGCTGTCCGACCAGTCCGAGGCCGAGCTGAAGGCGACCCTGGAAGCCTTCACCGCGCGCTTCGCGTAAGTCGGGAACGAGCCTTCAAGGAGCGATAGCACGCCATGGCGAGCCTCAAGGAGCTGCGGTCCCGGATTTCCTCGGTGAAGTCCACGCAGAAGATCACCAAGGCCATGCAGATGGTCGCCGCGGCGAAACTGCGCCGCGCGCAGGACGCCGCCGAGGCCGCCCGTCCGTATGCCGAGAAGATGGCCGCGGTGATGGCGAACCTCGCCAACGCCGTGGTCGCGGGTCCTGAAACCCCGATGCTGCTGACCGGCACGGGCAAGGACGAGGTCCGGCTGCTGATCGTGGCGGCGGCCGACCGGGGCCTGTGCGGCGGCTTCAACACCAACATCGCGCGCCTGGCGCGCGAGCGCATCGCCGAGCTGACCCGTCAGGGCAAGACGGTGAAGGTCATCACGGTGGGCAAGAAGGGCTATGACCAGCTCAAGCGCCTGCACGCCGACAAGGTGATCGAGCGCATCGAGCTGGGTCCGAAACTGGATGGCGCCCTGGCGGGCCGCGTGGGCGAGACCGTCCGCGCCCTGTTCGAGGCGGGCGAGTTCGACTCCGCCGAAGTCATCAGCTCCGAGTTCGTGTCGGTGATCAGCCAGAAGCCCCGCGCCCAGGTGCTGATCCCCGCCAGCGAGGCGATCGACCCCGACGCGCCGCGCCCGGACCTGAAAGGCGCGATCTACGAGTACGAGCCCGACGAGGAGGCCATCCTCGCCGAGCTTCTGCCGCGCTATGTGGACACGGTGATCCTGGCCGCGCTGCTGGAGAACGCGGCCGGCGAGATGGGCGCGCGGATGGCGGCGATGGACAACGCCACCCGCAATGCCGGCGAGCTGATCGACAAGCTGAACCTTCAGTTCAACCGCACCCGTCAGGCGAAGATCACCACCGAGCTGACCGAGATCATCTCCGGCGCCGAGGCCGTCTAGGCCCGCGCCTGAACACGACAGAAGACACTTCCGGCGCGATCCGCCGATACGTTTGGAAAAGAGGCTGAGACGATGAGCAATCTCAAGGGCCGTATCTCGCAGGTGACCGGCGCCGTGGTGGACGTCGAGTTCGAAGGCGGGCTGCCGGAGATCCTGAACGCGCTGGAGACGACGAACGGCGACCAGACCCTGGTCCTGGAAGTCGCTCAGCACCTGGGCCAGAACGTGGTCCGCACCATCGCGATGGACGCCACTGAAGGCCTGCAGCGCGGCATCGCGGTGACCGACACCGGCTCGCCCATCACCGTGCCCGTCGGCCCCGGCACGCTGGGCCGCATCCTGAACGTGACCGGCGCGCCCATCGACGAGGCCGGCGACGTGGTGTTCGAGAAGCGCGCGCCGATCCACCGCCCCGCGCCGGACTTCTCCGAGCAGTCCACCGAGGCGGAGATCCTGCCCACCGGCATCAAGGTCATCGACCTGCTCTGCCCCTACGCCAAGGGCGGCAAGATCGGCCTGTTCGGCGGCGCGGGCGTGGGCAAGACCGTGCTCATCCAGGAGCTGATCAACAACATCGCCAAGCTGTTCGGCGGCTACTCGGTGTTCGCCGGCGTCGGCGAGCGCACCCGTGAAGGCAACGACCTTTACTGGGAGATGATCGAGTCGGGCGTGAACAAGGACCCCAAGGCCAATGACGGCTCGGTGGAAGGCTCGCGCTGCGCGCTGGTCTTCGGCCAGATGAACGAGCCTCCCGGAGCGCGCGCCCGCGTCGCGCTGGCCGGCCTGTCCCAGGCGGAATACTTCCGCGACGAGGAAGGCAAGGACGTGCTGTTCTTCGTCGACAACATCTTCCGCTTCACCCAGGCGGGCGCGGAGCTGTCCGCGCTGCTGGGCCGCATCCCGTCCGCGGTGGGCTACCAGCCCACCCTGTCCACGGACATGGGCGCGCTGCAGGAGCGGATCACCTCGACCAAGAAGGGCTCGATCACCTCGGTGCAGGCCGTGTACGTGCCCGCCGACGACATGACCGACCCGGCCCCGGCCACCACCTTCTCCCACCTGGACGCGACCACGGTTCTCAACCGCGCGATCTCGGAAAAGGGCATCTACCCGGCCGTGGACCCGCTGGACTCCACCTCGCGCATCCTCGAGCCGCGCATCGTGGGCGAGGAGCACTACGCCACCGCCCGCCGCGTGCAGGAGATCCTCCAGCGCTACAAGGCCCTGCAGGACATCATCGCGATCCTGGGCATGGACGAGCTGTCTGAAGAGGACAAGCTGACCGTGGCCCGCGCCCGCAAGATCGAGCGCTTCCTCAGCCAGCCCTTCGACGTGGCCGAGGTCTTCACCGGCTCTCCGGGCATCCAGGTGCCGATCGAGGACACCGTGAAGGGCTTCAAGGCGATCTGCGACGGCGAGTACGACCACCTGCCCGAGCCGGCCTTCTACATGGTCGGCACGATCGAAGACGCCGTGAAGAAGGCCGAGAAGCTGGCCGCCGAGGCGGCGTAAGGCCGTGGCGGACAACCGCCCCGCTCTCAGGATCGAGGACTGCGTCAACGACGTGTGTCCCTGGTCCGGAGACCCGGTCAGCGCGGGTGCGCTGACCGTCTATCGCGGGGCGGTCGTGGGCTTCTGCAATCCCGGCTGCCGGGACAAATTCGAAGCGGCGACGGGCGCGTTCGACGCCGCGTTCGCCGCGAGGGACGACTGAGATGGCCGACAAGCTGCAATTCGATCTGGTCACGCCCGAGGCCCGCGTCTTCACCGGCGCGGTGGACATGGTCGTGGCGCCGGGCTCCGAAGGCGATTTCGGCGTGCTGCCCGGCCACGCGCCGTTCATGACCACGATCCGCCCCGGCGCGATCGCCATCCATGACGACGGCAAGGTCAGCCGCACCTTCATCCATGGCGGGTTCGCCGAGGTCACGCCCGCGGGCCTGACCATCCTCGCCGAGCAGGCCATCGCGCTGGCCGACGTGGACATAGCGAAGGTCAAGGCCGAGCTCGAAGAGGCTCGCCTGAACGCCCGCGACGCCGCGTCCGAAGCGGATCGCCGCATCGCCGAGGCCGAGGTGGAGAAGCTCGAAGCGCTGATCCAGGCCGTCGAGACCGTCTGACGCCTGCCCCAGGCTCTGAACGATGAAGCGCCGCCCCACGGGGCGGCGTTTTCGGTTTCAGCCCGCGAACCGCTCGAACCGTTCCGCCACCGCCTCGTAAACGGGGCGCTTCCACGGGATGATGAGGGCGGGAACGCGCTCCAGCCTCTCCCAGCGGAAGGCCTCGAACTCCTGGGGCGGGACGGCGGCGAGGTCGAAATCGGCGTCCGTGCCCAGATAGCGCGCGGCGAACCATTTCTGCTTCTGGCCCGCCCAGTCGTTTTTCCGGCGCTGGGCCAGCACTTCGGGCGGGAAATCGTAATGCAGCCAGCCGGACGTGGCGTCGATGATCTCGACCAGCTCGGGGCGGATGCCGGTCTCCTCGTGCAGTTCGCGCAGGGCGGCCTGTTCAGGGTCCTCGCCCGCGTCCATGCCCCCCTGCGGCCACTGCCAGCGCCAGGGGCCGGCCTGCCGGTAGCGGCGGCCGATCCAGGTCAGCCCGTGCGGGTCGAACAGGACCACGCCGGCATTGGGACGATAGAGCGAGAGGTCCGTCACGAGCCCCGGCCCGAGCGCTCCGCCCGGACGCGATGGACGTGGGAGGCGGGCACGATCTGATAGCCGGTGGCCTCCACCTCGCGGGACCAGGCCGCCAGCGTGTCGATGGCGGCGGGGAAGGCGAAGGCCGAGCCCAGCGCGTGGCCGTTCTGAAGCGCGACGGCCTCCAGCTCGATCAGCCGCTCGGTGATCTGGGCGGGGGTGGGGTCGGCGTCCAGGATGCGGTCGGCGATGGCGATGGGCACGTCGCTGCGCTGGCTGGCCTCGGCCAGCCCGCCCCGCCGTCCCTCGCCGTCATGGAAGACGGCCAGACCTCGCCGCTCCAGCCGCTCCAGGATGATCGCCATCGGCCCGGCCTCTCCGGTCAGGCGCGCGCCGAGATAGTTGGTCACGCCGAAATAGCCCTGCGCGCGCGAGAGCAGCCATTCCAGCCGCCGCGCGTTCTCCGCCTCGCCCGCCTCGACCAGCAGGGTGTGCGGCCCGGGATCGTTGGCCGGATAGTCGAACGGCTCCATGGGCAGCTCTATCAGCACCTCGTGACCGGCCAGCCGCGCCCGGTCGATCCAGTCCTGCAGATCGCGCGCATAGGGCACGAAGGACAGGGTGATCTCCGCGGGCAGGCGCTCGATGGCCTGATCGGTCAGGCTTTCCGACACGCCCAGACCCCCGACCACGATGGCGATCTTGGGCCGGTTGGGCTCGGCGGCGAAGCTGCGGGCGTAGGCGCGCGAGGGGCGCAGGCCGTCATCGCCGATGCGAGGAAGAGGGCCGTCCGCGCCCGGCTCGATCAGGCTTTCATTGCGCAGCGATGCGCGGCGCATGGCGCGCGCGGCGTTCGAATTGGGCGGGGGCTGGACCTCGCCGCCCAGTTGCTCGCCCTCGCTGACGCCGGGCAGGCTGGCGCCCTCTCCATCGGCGAAGACCGGCTCGAACTCCGGGGCGGGAGCCTCGGCATAGACCAGCACCTGTCCGGGCGGGGTGGGCTCGATCACGACCGGCTCGGGCGCGGGGGGAGCCTCGACGAAGGCCCGCGCGCCCACCGGCTCGCTCCCGGTCTCGCCCATGACGGCCAGCGCGCCGATCCCGGCAGCGCACAACAGCGCGGCGCACAGGCCCGCGATCAGGGGCTTTTTCAGCGGCGAGGAGGTGTCGGGGCGGCGGGCCATGGGCATGTCCGGCAGGGGCGAATCAGAATGCGCCCATCATGCTTGGCGGCTCGCGGGTAAGGAAAGGTTAACGATAGGGGCGACGGGCTGCAGGAAACTCTGTTCCTCCCCCTGCAGGGGGAGGAACAGGGCCCTGGTCGGATAGCCCCCTACCGGTCCAGCATCGCCTGGCGGCGTTCCATCATCGGCTTGAGGATGTCCATGGCGCGGTGGAGCTGGAAGTCCTCGCCGTCCTCCCAGTCCTCGGGCGGCTGCTCGGCCTCGCGCTGCTCCTCGTCGCGGTCGACCACCTCGTCATTGGCCAGCGCATTGCGCAGATTGCGCTCGGTGAAGGCGGAGGGGCGGTCGGGGTCGAGACGGCGGTGGGAGATCAGGATGTCCGGCTCGATGCCGGTGGCCTGGATGGAGCGGCCCGCGGGCGTGTAGTAGCGCGCGGTGGTCAGGCGCAGGGCGCCGTCCCGGCCGCCGCGCAGCGGGATCACGGTCTGCATGGAGCCTTTGCCGAAGCTGGTCATGCCCACGACGGTCGCCCGCTCGCGGTCCTGCAGGGCGCCGGTGACAATCTCGGACGCGCTGGCCGAGCCCTGGTTGATCAGGATCACGATGGGCGCGCCGTTGGTGATGTCGCCGGGGCGGGCGTTGTAGCGCTGGGTCTCGCGCGGGTCGCGGCCGCGGGTGGAGACCACCTCGCCGCCGTCAAGGAACAGGTCGGACACGGTCACCGACTGGTCCAGAAGCCCGCCGGGATTGGAGCGCATGTCCAGGATCAGGCCCGGCAGGGCGCCGCCGCTCAGCTCCTTGAGCTCCTCGATGGCGCGGGCGACGTTCTCGGTGGTGTGCTCGTTGAAGGTGGTGATGCGGATGTAAGGGATGTCGTCCGTTTCCATCCGGGACACCACCGAGCGCAGCTCGATGATCTCGCGCACGATGGTCACGTCGAACGGATCCTCGCCCTCGCGCGCGATGGTCACGGTCACCGCCTCGCCCGCCGGGCCGCGCATGCGCTCGACCGCGGCGTCCACGCCCGCGCCGACCATGGATTCGCCGTCCACCGCGATGATGGCGTCGCCCGGCTCCAGGCCCGCGCGTTCCGCCGGGGTGTCGGCGATGGGCGCGATCACCACGACCACGTCGTCGCGCATGGAGACCTCGAGGCCCACGCCGCCATACTCGCCGCGGGTGGCGGTCTGCATGTCGCGGAAGCTGTCGGGGCTGAGATAGGCCGAGTGCGGATCCAGCGAGGTCAGCATGCCGCCGATGGCGTTCTCGATCAGCTCGGCCTTGTCCACGTCGGAAACGTAATCGCTCTCGATGCGGCTGAGCACGTCGCCGAAGAGTTCGAGCTGGCGGAAGGTGGCCTCCCGGGCGCGGTCATCCCCTTGCGCGGAAACGGCGAGCGCTGCGGCCCCGATACCGAAGGCGAGCGCGGAAGCGACAATGTGAAGGCGCATGCGGTTTCGTCCTTTCCTCGCGCGGCGCGCAAGATGTTCAGCCCTGTCGGTGCTCCGGCCTGAGCCACTGTTCGGGGTCCTCCGCCTGATCGGAGTTCCGCCGTATCTCGAAGTAGAGCCGTGCCGTCTCTCCGTCCGGCAGGGCGCCCACGGGCTCTCCGGCCAGCACCGACTGGCCCTCGGATGCATATAAAAGACCTATGCCGCCGAGGATCAAAGTGTATCCGTCAGGTGTGTTGATCATCAAGACGGCGTCGAAGCTCTGAAATTCACCTGCGAACACGACCATGCCATCGAACGGCGCCACGACTTGGGCGCCCGGACGGTTCTCGAACCACACGCCCTGACGGGTCTGTCCGTCCGGCCCGCGCTCGTTCGCCCGCGTGATCATCCGCCCGCCCGCAGGCGCGATCAGGCGGCCCCGGGCGTCTGAAAAGCGCAGTGTTTCCGTGGGGTTGGTCGAAGGAAGGGCAGCGAGCAGCGCGCCCGCCTCGGCCGGTTCGGCCCGGGGGGGCTTCAGGCGCGGCACGGGGCCGGCCTCGCCGTCCCCGGCTTCGGCGGTCCGCACAGGCGGCGCGGCGGGTTCGCGGTCGGGCCGTCCGGGCGCGAGACGCGGCTCGGTTTCGGCGAACCGCCTTATGTCGATCAACAAATCGCGAAGGCTCTCCGCGCGCGAGGCGATCCGGGCGGCCTCGCTGGACAGGTCGTCCGCTTCGGCCCGCAGCCGCCGCTCGGCGTCCCGTCGCTCGGCGATCAGGGCTTCGAGCTCCTCGCGGGTCGACGACAGGGTGGATTGGGCGACCGAGACCGTCTCGCGCTGGCCGGTCAGCTCCTCGCGCAGCGTGCGCAGCTCATCCAGGCTGGCCTGCACGGCGTTCGCCCGGCGTTCGAGCTGGGGCGCGATGTTCGCCAGCAGGCCCGCCGCGCGGGCGGCCTCGGCGGCGTCGGCTGGGTTGGCGGCCAGAGCGGGCGGCGCGCCCAGCTCGATCCGCTGCAGGGCGGCGAGCACGTGGGCGAGGCTGTCGCGCTCGGCGGCGAGGCGTTCGAGCAGCAGCGCCTCGTTGTCCTCGAGCTCCATCAGCCGGGCTTCGGCGAAACCGGCTTCGGTCTCGCGCGCCCGCACCCGCTCGGCGGCCTGGACCAGCCGCGACTGCAGCTCGGCGATCTCGGCGGCCAGCGCGTCGGCCTCGGCCTCGCGCGCTTCGGCGTCCGCGCGCGCCTGCTCAGCCTCCTCGGCCAGCCGTTCGATCTCGATGGGATCGGGCTCGGCCTCGGGGGGCGGCGCGTCCTGCATGATCAGAGCGGCGAGAAGTGCGATCACGTCAGTCCCGGTGATAGGGCGCGCCCGCCATCAGCGACACGGCGCGGTAAAGCTGCTCGGCCAGCATGACCCGGACCAGCTTGTGCGGCCAGACCATCGTGCCGAAACTCAGCAGGCGGGTTCCCTGGGGCAGGGCGGCGCGGTCCATTCCGTCCGCCCCGCCGATCAGGAACACCATGTCGCGGGCGCCGTCGTCGCGCTGGCGGGCGATCATGTCGGCGAACTGGCGCGAGGTCATCGCCCTGCCGCGCTCGTCCAGCGCGATCACCGCCGCGCCGGGCGGCAGGGAGTCGACGAGGGCGGCGGTCTCGGCGGCCTTGCCCGAAAGGCCGCGACCGTCGATCTCGCGCTCGGCGAAGGCGGGCAGGCCCAGCGCCCGGCCCTGGCCCTCGGCCCGGCGCAGATAATCGTCGGTCATCTCGCGCTCAGGGCCGGACTTCACCCGTCCGATGGCGCGGATCTCGATGCGCAAGCGAAATGCCTCAGGCCGAGCCTTCGGGCGAGGCGGACCACATCTTCTCCAGATCGTAGAAGGCGCGGACCTCGGGCCGGAACAGATGGATGACCACGTCGCCCGCGTCGATCAGAACCCAGTCGCACGTGTTCAGGCCCTCCACCTTGGGAGTGCCGTGCCCGGCGTCCTTGATCTTTCGGATGACGTGGTCGGCGATCGCGCCCACATGCCGGTTGGACCGGCCCGAGGCGACGACCATGAAATCGGTGACGGAGGATTTGCCCGCGAGATCGATGGACACGATGTCCTCGGCCTTGTCGTCTTCGAGGGCGGTGATGATGAGGCCCTCCAGGGCCTCGCTGCCGCCCATCCCTTCCGGGCGTTCGCCGGAGGACTGGGATTTGCGGCTCTGCAGTTCGATCGACAGCTTGGGAGCTCCTTTTTGCGCGTTCACCATGACCGAACCTATCATGCTTCGGGCCCGCGCACGAGCCAGTGGGTGGAGAAGGCGCGCGCCTCGTCCGTCCAGTGCGCGCGGGGGACGAGACCGGCCCTGCGGGCCAGGTCCTGGAAGGTGTCCACCGTGAACTTGTGGGAGTTCTCGGTGTGGATGGTCTCCTCGGCGCGGATGTTGAACCGGCGGCCCGAGACGGTGAAGTCCATGTCGCGCACGGCCTGCAGATACATCTCCACCCGCGAGCGGTACGGGTTCCAGTGGGCGACGTATTCAAAGCCCTCAGGATCGAGATCGCCGCCCAGTTCGCGGTTGATGCGCGTCAGCAGGTTGAAATTGAAGTCCGCGGTGGCGCGGCCTGCGTCGTCATAGGCCGCCTCCAGCACCTCGCCGGACTTCCTCAGGTCCGCGCCGATCAGCAGCGCGTCGTTCTCGCGCAGCCAGCCGCGCAGGGTCTTGAGCAGCGCCAGCGCGTCGATCAGTTCGAAATTGCCGATGGTCGAGCCGGGGAAGAACACGATCCGGCAGCCCTCCGACAGGGCGGGCGGCAGGGGCAGGGCGTCCAGATCGATGGGCCGGGTGAAGTCATGGCACACCGCGCCGACGGTCAGATCGGGATGGTCGGCGGCCAGCGCCTCGCACGCGGCGCGCACGTGCTCGCCGGAAATGTCCATGCCGGCATAGCCCGCAGGCGCGTCCAGCGCGTCGATCAGCTTGCGGATCTTCACGCTCGATCCCGCGCCGGGCTCCATCACGACCGCGCCGGGGCCGGCCATCTTCGCCAGCTCGGGGCCGATCCGGTCGAGCAGGGCCAGCTCGGTGCGGGTGATGTAATACTCGTCCGCCTCGGTGATGCGGTCGAAGATCGCCGAGCCTTCCGCGTCATAGAAATATTTCGGCGCGATCGCCTTCTGAGGCTTGGTCAGCCCCTCCAGCACGTCGGCGCGGAAGTCCGAGGTCGAGGGGTGCAGGTCCTCGAAGAAGGCGAGCCGGGAGGCTGCTGCGGCGGGGGCGGCGTCAGGCATGGCGGGCGTGTCCGGGCGGCTTCAGGCTGAGGGCTGGCCGGCCGCCGCGCGCAGGGCGGTGGAGGAGGCCGGATTGTAAGGCTCGGTCAGATATGTCCACCGGGGCGGGCGGGCGCAAGGCAGCGCCCGCGCTTCAGTCATACGCAGCCGGTGCGGGGCCAGTTCCCGGGCCGCCGGGGACAGCCGCGCGCGCACCGGATCGCCGGGCCGGGAGACCACGCAGATCGGCACGCGGCGGGCGATGTCGCGCCAGCGGTGCCAGCGGTGCAGGCCGTGCAGGGAGTCCGATCCCATGATCCAGGTGAAGCGCACGCCGCGATGGCGCTGGCGGAGCTGATCGAGCAGTTCCGCCGTGCGGTAAAGCCCGAAGCGGCGCTCCATGTCGCTCACGGTCATGCCCGGCTCCGAGGCCATCGCCTTAACGGCGGCGAAGCGCTGGCCGTACTCGCCCGGCGCCCAGCCCTTGAGCGGGTTTCTTGGCGAGACCAGCCAGACCACCCGGTCCAGTCCCAGACGGCGCTTCGCGGCGCGGGCGACGTGCAGATGACCCTCATGGACGGGGTCGAAGCTGCCGCCGAACAGGCCCACGGTCATGCCGGGGCGGACGTCCAGCGGGCGCGCCCGTGTCACGGGGCCCAGCCGGTGTCGTGGCCGGCCGCGCGCAGCTCTTCGAGCCGCGCCTCTTCGGCCTCGTCGGCCTTCTTCTTTTCGATGGCCGCGTGGATCAGGCCCAGCAACGGGCGCACGCCGTCGCCGGTGGCGCCCGACAGGGTGTGGACCTGCGCGCCCGTCTCCGCCTCCAGCGCCGCCCTGCGCTCGGCCAGGGTCTCGGGATCGACCGCGTCGGTCTTGTTCAGGGCGATGATCTCGGGCTTGTCGGTTAGCCCCGCACCATAGGCCTCCAGCTCGCCGCGGACGACGCGGTAGGCGTCCAGCGGGTCCTCGGCGGTGGCGTCGATCAGGTGGACCAGCGTCGCGCAGCGCTCGATATGGCCCAGGAAGCGGTCCCCGATCCCCGCGCCCTCATGGGCGCCCTCGATCAGGCCGGGAATGTCGGCCAGCACGTAGCGCGAGCCGTCGCCCAGATCGACCACGCCCAGATTGGGGTGCAGGGTGGTGAACGGATAGGCCGCGATCTTCGGATTGGCGCGGCTGGACGCGGCCAGGAAGGTGGACTTGCCCGCATTGGGCAGGCCGATCAGCCCGGCGTCCGCGATCAGCTTCAGGCGCAGCCAGACCCAGCGCTCCTCGCCGTCCTCGCCCGGCTGGGCCTTGCGGGGGGCCTGATTGACCGAGGTCTTGAAGTGGGCGTTGCCCTTGCCGCCCCGCCCGCCCCGGGCGAGCAGCACGCGCTGGCCCGCCTCGGTGAGGTCGGCCAGCACCTCGTCATTGTCCTCGTCGAGCACCTGGGTGCCCACCGGCACCTTGAGCACGACGTCGCCGCCGTCCGCCCCGGTGCGGTTCGAGCCCATGCCGTGAATGCCGCGCTCGGCCTTGAAATGCTGCTGGTAGCGGTAGTCGATCAGCGTGTTCAGCCCCTCGACCGCCTCGACCCAGACATCGCCGCCCTTGCCGCCGTCCCCGCCGTTGGGGCCGCCGTATTCGACATACTTCTCCCGGCGGAAGGACACGCATCCCGCGCCTCCGTGCCCGGAGCGGACGAACACCTTGACCTGATCGAGGAATTTCATCGGACGGCTTCCAGCCCCGCCGCGGCGGGGTCCTTGTTCAACAGCGGCCTGTATAGCCGCTCAGGGCGCACAATGCAGCCCGTGCGCAGGCAACACAAAACGCCGCGCCCCGGCAGGGGGCGCGGCGTTCCGCGTAGTCTCAAGCGACCTGAGTGCGGACGGCCTAGCGGCGGCCGCCGGCGGCGCGGCGAGGCAGGAGGCCTTCGCGCTGAGCACGCTTGCGGGCGAGCTTGCGCGCGCGGCGGATCGCCTCCGCCTTCTGGCGAGCGCGCTTCTCGGAGGGCTTTTCGTAGTGGTTGCGGCGCTTCATCTCGCGGAAGGTGCCCTCCCGCTGCATCTTCTTTTTCAACGCCTTGAGCGCTTGCTCGACGTTGTTATCGCGCACGACGATCTGAACGATGGCTCTCTCTCCCTGGGTCTTGGCTGTGACGGGGTCTGCCCCATCATAACACATGACGGGCGCGGAAGAGCCTTGGGCGTCCCTTCGCGTCCGCACTGATCGCTAATCGAGGCGCGGGCTTTACCAGACGGGCGCGGGGCTGTCCATATGCGAGAGTCCGTGGTCTCGCGCCTGCGATATCGCGCCGCGGCGGCCCGCGGGGCGGTGACGGCGCGGCGGTGGGCGACTATATCTCAGGCCATGACCGAGACCCGCACCCCCCGCGCCGAGGCCGCCCGCGCCGCCCTGCTGGACGCCATCCTGCCCGAAGCCGCCTTCGAGGGCTGGAACGCCAAGACCCTGACGGCCGCCGCCCGCGCCGCGGGGCTGAGCGAGGGCGAGGTGGAGCTTTACTGCCCCGGCGGGGTTCTGGACCTGATCGGGGCCTGGTCGCGGGCCTGCGACGCTGAGGCGGAGACCGCCATCAAGGCCGCGCCGGCCAACCGTATCCGTGATCGCATCGCCAACGCCGTGATGATCCGGCTCGCCACCATGGACGGCCACGAGGAAGCCGCCGAGCGCGCCCGCGCGCGCCTGCTGCTGCCCGACGCTGCGGACCGGTCCCCCGGCATGGTCTGGGCCACCGCGGACATGATCTGGCGCGCCATCGGTGACACCTCCACGGACGGGAATTTCTATTCCAAGCGGATGATTCTCTCCGGGGTGTATCTGTCCACCCTGACGGTGTGGCTGAACGAATCCGACCCTGAAAAGCCGAAGACCCGCGCCTTCCTGGACCGCCGCATCGAGAACGTGATGGCCTTCGAGAAGGCCAAGGGCCGGTGGCGCAAATTCCAGTCGGGTCTGCCCGATCTGGTGGGCATGGCCGCCAAGCTGCGCCACGGGCCGGGACGGCGGGCCTAGCCCTTCTTCTTGCCCCCGTCGGGCACGTATTTGTTCACCTTCTCGCGCACCACCACCGCGCCGTCGATGACGACGGTGACCTCGCCCTTGGGCGGGTCGGCGTACAGGGCGGCCAGTTCGGTCAGGGTCCCGCGATGGACCCGTTCGAAGGTCTTGGTCAGCTCGAAGGCGCAGGCGGCCTGGCGCTCGCCCAGAACGTCCGCGGCGTCGGCCAGGGTCTCGGCCAGCCGCTGGGGGCTTTCCATCAGGATCAGGCTGCCCGTCTCCTGCGCCACCGCTTCGAACCATCTGCGGCGCTTGCCGGACTTGCGCGGGGCGAAGCCCATGAAGACAAACCGGTCGGTGGGCAGGCCCGACAGGGCCAGCGCGGTCAGCACTGATGACGGACCCGGCACGGCGCTGACGGGGAGCCCTGCGTCCAGCACCGCGCGCACGACCCGGTAGCCGGGGTCTGAGACCGCGGGCGTGCCCGCGTCGGAGACCAGCGCCACGCTCTGCCCGTCCGCGATCAGCTTGACGATCCCCGCCGCGGAGGCGGTCTCGTTATGGTCGTGGCAGGCGAACAGGCGTTTGGACTCGATCCCCAGCAGATCCAGCAGCCTGCGCGTGACGCGGGTGTCCTCGCAGGCGATGGCGTCCGCCTCGCGCAGGATGCGTTCGGCCCGGCGGGAAATGTCCTCGAGATTGCCGATGGGCGTGGCCACCAGCCACAGGCGCGGAGCGGCGGGGTCGAGATCGGCGGCGGAAAGATTGGACGATGCGGTCATGGCGGGTGTTGTAGCCCCTCGCGGCCCCGGCGCCAGCCCGTCACCCCGACGGCGTGCGCACCCGAACCCGCGTCCGCGCCGCGCGGCCCTGTCCGTCCACCACGGTGAGGGTGTGAAAGCCCGGCCCGTCGGGGGTCCACAGGGGCTGGCCCGCGGCGTCGGTGGGCAGGCGCGCGCCCGCCTCGTACCAGGCCAGGCGGCCCGTGCCGCGGGCGGCGAGGACGAAGGCGTGGCGCGGATCGTCGCTCCACACCTCCGCGCCGTCTGGCGGAAACAGGATTTCGGGCGGCGGCGCGGCGGCGCCCACCCGGCTCATCGCGCCGTCCGGGCCTGAGGCGATCACCGGATAGGGCCGGGCGCGGCGGGAGAAGGCGGGATCGGTGGCCGCGATCGCGTCGAACACGTCATACAGCGCGGGCAGGGCGGCCTCCCGTCCCGTCACGCCGGGCCGGGGCGCGCCGTCGGGCCGCCCGGTCCAGACCACCGCGACATAGCCGTTCGCCACCCCCGCCGCCCAGGCGTCGCGGAAGCCGTAGGAGGTGCCGGTCTTGTAGGCGATGTCCGGCGCGGCCTCGGTCAGGCGCGCGGGCATCCGGCCCGGCGGGGCGGGGGAACGGCGCAATATGTCCAGAACGTCCCCCGCCGCGCCCGCCGAGACCAGCGCGTGTCCCGGCCCGCGCGTGTTGGCGGCGGCCTCGTCCTCGGTGAAGGCCAGCGGGCGGGCGCGTCCCTCGTCGCCCAGCGCGGCGAACAGGGCGGCGATCTCGCGCGCCGTTACCCCCATCCCGCCCAGCGCCAGCGCCAGACCCGCCTCGCCGTCGGCCCGGGCCGGCGCGCGCGGATGGCTGCCCGCGAAGCGCAGGGCGGCCTCGAACCGGTTCGCGCCGACCGCATCGAGCAGGCGCACGGCGGGCACGTTCAGCGAGTGCTGCAGCGCCTCGGCCACGGTGACCTGACCGCGGAACATGCGGTCGAAATTCTCCGGGCGGTAGCCCGCGAACTGGCTGGGCAGGTCGTCGATGCGGGTGGTCCCGGTCGCGATCCCGTCCTCGAAGGCCAGCGCGTAGATCAGGGGTTTGAGCGTGGAGCCCGGCGAGCGGGGCCGATCGGTCAGGTCCAGCCAGCCGCCCGGCCTGTCCCGCCCCGCCGACCCGGCCAGCGCGCGCACGGCCCGGCCCTCGATCTCCACCACGATGACGCTGGCCTGCACGTCCGGCCCGGCCCGGCGGGCGAGGTCCTCGGCCAGCGCTTCGGCGCGCGCCTGCAGCCGGGCGTCGAGGCTGGAGACGATCTCCGGGCCGTCAGCGCGACGGCGCACATGCTCGGCGGCGTGCCAGGCGTGGGCGGGGAAGGCGTTGCGAGATGGCGCGGGCTCGGCGGCGGCCTCGGCGGCGCGCTCGGGACTGATCAGGCCTTCGGCGCTCATGCGGGCCAGAATCCGCGCGCGGGCGGCGGTGGCGTTCTCCGGGCGCAGATCGGGCCGCCGGGATTCGGGCGCCTGGGGCAGGGCGATCAGCAGGGCGATCTCGTCGGGCGTCAGACTGGCCGGGTCGTGGCCGAACCAGGCCAGCGAGGCGGACCGCACGCCTTCCAGATTGCCGCCATAGGGGGTTAGGGTGAGGTAAAGCTCGAGGATATCGTCCTTGCTCAGCCGCGCCTCGAGCTGGACCGCGCGCAGGGCCTCGATGAGCTTCGAGCCCAGATGCCGCGGCCGGGGTTCGAGCAGGCGGGCGGTCTGCATGGTGATGGTCGAGGCGCCCGACGTGATCCGGCCCGTCCGCGCGAAATCAAACCCCGCCCGGAACACCGCCAGAGGATCGACCCCGTGATGGCTGAAAAACCGCCGGTCTTCGACCGCGATCAACGCCTCGATGAAGGCGGGGTCGAGGCGGCTGGCGTCCGCGGCCAGCCGCCAGCGTCCGTCCTCGACCGGGAAGGCGCGCAGGGGCCGTCCCGCACGGTCGGCGACCACCACCGACACCGCCTCGCCCCTGTGCAGCGGCGGGGGCAGGGCGCGGTCGAGCGCCACGATCCCCCCGACCGCGAGGACCAGGCCCGCCAGCGCGGGCAGGAGGGGGCGGGCGCGGATCACGGCCGGATCGTCACCGTCCCGGCCTCGGACCGGGCGAAGACGTCGGGCCGGTACATGTCCTCGGCATGGGCGCCGGGCAGGGTGAAGCGGCCCGGCGTGACCGCGCGCACCATGTAGGCCACCCGCCGCGGCTGGCGGCCCTCGATGTCGATGGCGGCCACGAAGCGGTCGTCGCGCGCCTCGGCTATGCGCGGCGCGGCGAGTTCGCCCAGCCAGCGATACGGTCCCTGAGGCCCGCCCTCCTCGGCCCGCAGCACGCCCTCGATCTCGAAGCCCGCGGGCAGCAGGTCCTCGATGATCAGCGGCGCGCGCCGGGTCTGGGGCGAGGTGACGGTCAGGGCGATGATGAACTGGTCGCCCCGGGCGGCCTGTTCGAGGTCCAGCCGCTCGCCGCCGCGGGTGAACACCGCCTTCTCCACCGACAGATTCTCCTCGGCGGGCGGCGGGGCCTCGCCGGGCGCGCCCAGCGCATAGGCGGTCAGCCAGACCGGGCTGTCGCCGGTGTTGGCGATCTCGCCCGCTCCATCGATGTCGTCCAGCGTGAAGCTGAACACGCTGTCGTCGGTCACCGCGCCGTCATAGCTCAGCGCCAGACGCCCGCTCTCGCCCGCCAGCGCGCGGGCGGCGAGCAGCAGGAAGGCCTGCTCCTGGGTGGTCAGGCGTTCGGGCTCGGGCAGGTCCTCGCCCACGCGCTGGTAAAGCGCCTGCACCCGGTCGGTCATGTTCGCCTCGGCGGCCAGCGCCAGCACACCGGCCAGATCGCGCCGCGGGGTCTGATACCAGTCGCCCGGATTGCTCCAGCCCAGCGCCTGCACCGCCGCGTCGAACGCGCCCGCCGCCCGCGCCCGGTCGCCGATGGCCGCCAGCGCGGCGCCCACATGGGCGCGGGCCAGCGGGCTTTCGATGTCGCCCAGCATCTCGTCATGCATGTAGCGAAGGCGCGAGCGGTCCGCCCGGCCCGCCCGGGCCAGCACATAGGCCGCATAGGCCGCGCTGCGGTGGTTCAGGCGCTGCTCGGTGTCCGTGCTCCAGCGCGGATCGGGCGTGTTCGTGTCATAGCCCCAGGCGCGCCACAGCTCGCCGCGCGCCACCGGCTGCAGCACGGCCAGCGCCCGCTCCAGCGCGGCCTCGGGAACCGCGTGGCCCGCCTCGCGCGCGCGCAGCAGGAAGTCGGTGGCGTAAGCGCCCAGCCACGGGTCCGCGCCCTGATCGCCGATCCGCCACAGCCCGATGGCCCCGTCCTCGCTCTGACGGGCCAGAAGGGTTTCGATGGTCTTCCGGATCTCGGCATCCGCCCGCGCGGGCGCGTGCGTGCCTTCGAGGCCGGAAAGCTGGTCCGCGTAGAGCAGGGGCATGACCCGGCTGACGATCTGCTCGGTGCAGCCGTAAGGATACTGCGCCAGCGCCTTGTAGAGCGCGGCGGTGTCGATGGGCGTGGCCGCCACGCTGACCTGCAGGGTTTCCGAACCGGGCACGTAGCCGGCCAGCAGGGACGGATCGGGCCGCCAGCTCTCGCCGGGCTCGACCAGCGCCCGCTCGATGCGGGCCGCGGGCAGGAAGGCGCTGCGCACCTCGATGGGATAGCTGCGCTCCACGGTGAATTCGCCGGGGCCGGAGACCGCCAGCCTGAACTGTCCGATCCCCGTCTCGCCCGCGCTCAGCGCCACCGAGCGGTCCGCCCGCTCGCCCTGGTCCAGCGCCACCTCGAAGCCGGGCCGGGACAGCTCCAGCGGCCCGGTGGCGGACACGTCCACGCTGTAGGTTCCCGGCTCGCCGTCGATATTGTCCAGCGTGGCGGTCGCCTGCGCGGTGTCGCCGGGGCTGAGGAAGCGCGGCAGGATCAGCTCGGCGGGCACGTCGTCGCGCACGGTCAGGGGGCGGTCCGCCGCGCCCATCCCGGTGCGCGACCAGGCCACCGCCATCAGCCTCAGCTCGCCGTTGAAATCGGGTATCTCCAGCGGGACGCGCGCGCGGCCCTGCCCGTCGAACTCCACCGGCCCCTGGAACAGGGCCACCGTGCGGGTGGGCACCACCGACAGGCCCGCCCCGCCGATCTGGTCGCCGCCCGAGCGCACTTCGGCGGCCGGTCCCTGATTGGGGTCCAGCAGGCGGCCATAGTCGTCCAGCAGGTCCACCCCCAGCGCGATGCGCCCGAAGAACCATGAGGCCGGGTCGGGCGACTGGAAGCCGGTGAGCTGGAGGATGCCCTCGTCCACCGCGGCCAGCGTCAGGAAGGCGCCCTCGCGGACCGGCCCGCTGTCGGCGGTCACGGTGACGTCCAGGGTCTGGTCGGGCTCGATCCGGTCGGGCGCGTCCAGCGACAGGCCGAAGGTGCGGCTCTCCACGTTCACGGGGATGTGGATCACCCCCACCGCCCGGCGGGGCCGGGGCTGGTCGACCGCGTCGCGCGGGGTGTAGACCGACACCATCACATACGCGCCCGCGCCCCAGGCCTCGGTGGCCTGCAGCGTCACCCGCGCGCCGCCTTCGGGCACGGAGATGGAGCGGGTCTCGATCACCCGGTCGGTGGCGATCACCACCTCCGCCCGGCCCGCATAGGGCGCGAGCACGGTGACCTCGGCCCGCTCGCCCAGACGGGGCGGATTGGCGGGGCCGGACAGGCGCACCCGGTCGGGCGCCTCCACCCCGGCTTCGGGCTGCGCGCCATAGCCGACCCAGAAGCCGCGGCTCGCCACGTCCTGTCCGTCCACGGACAGGATCAGGGTGTAGTCGCCCCAGTCCAGGCTGCGGGTCTCGATGGCCGCGCCGTCCGCGCCGATCTCGATCCGCCCCTGCTCGACGGGCACCACCCGGCGCGCGCGCCGCCAGCGCCATTCGCCGTTTTCCGCCCGATACCAGTCATAGGTCCAGTCGCTGCGGATCAGCCGCCAGTCGGCCGCCGTGTCCGCCGCCTCGCCCATCGCGTCCAGCGCCAGCGCATGGAAGCGCACCGGCTGGTTCACCCGGCCCCCGCCTGCGCCGAAATCCTCCGACAGGCCCAGATACAGATCGCGCGGGCGGTAGGGGATGCGCACGTCGTCGGCCACGGCGCGCCCGCCGGGCTCCTGCACGTTCACGATGGCCCGCGCCCTCAGCGGCAGGGTGGACTCCCGGCCCCGGTTCCCGGGGCGCACGGGCACGGCGGCGTCGCCCGCCCCGTCCGCGATCACGCGGGGCAGGTCGAACGTCTCCTCGGCGAACTGCTCGTCATGCAGGCCGAAGCTGAACCCGGAATGCTCGGGGAAGGGAGCGGGATCGGGCTGGATGCGCACGCTGCCCGACACCGGCAGGCCCGCGCCCGGCGCGCCGTATAGGAAGCGCGCGTTCGCCTCGATCATCCGCGTCTGTCCGGGCCGCAGGGGCGTCTCGTCGTCGGCGTCGAGCCTGAGCGCCACGCGCTGGGGCACGAAGTCCTCCACCGCCAGCGACCGGTCGGCCACCTCGCCGACCCCGTCGACCTCCACCGCGATGCGCCAGCGTCCGCGGGCCGCCGCGTCGGGCAGGGTGAAGTCATGGATCACCGCGCCCGCCTGCGGGGCGCTCTCGAACCGGTGGCGGGAATGGGCCAGCCCGTTGGGGGCGTAAAGGATCATCGTGCCGGGGCGGCTGACCAGCGCATGGCCCTCCGGCCCGCGCAGCAGGGCGGAGGCGTGGATGGTCTCGCCGGGCCGGAAGATGCCCCGGTCCAGCCAGACATAGCCGTCCGCGGCGCCCGCCCGCGACCGGCCCGCGACCGGCTGGGCGCTCAGATCGACCGGCGCGCGGTCCAGATCGAGCAGGGCGTAATCGCCGTCCCGCCCATAGGCCATCAGCATGCGGGGCGTGTTGCCCTCGGTCCCGGCCATCAGGGCGCGTCCGAAGCGCACCCGGCCCTGCCCGTCGGTGCGGGTTTCGGCCAAGACCTCGTTGGAGCGCGCGATCAGGCGCACCCGCACGTCCGCGGCGGGCCGGGCGGTCTGCAGGTGGCGCACCACCACGTCCAGCCCAGTGTCGCCGCGATAGGCGGTGAAGGCCAGATCGGTGACGATGAGCCAGCGCTCGGCCCGGGCCATCCGCCCGGTCTCGCCCGCCTCGATCTCGTCGAGATTCTCGACCCTGAGATAATACGCGCCGGGGCGCAGCTCCCCGACCGCTTCGGCGATGGGGAAGACGGTGGTGACTGGCGCGTTGGGATCGCCCGCGGTGTCCATCTCGCCGCGCCAGATCTCCACCCCCGCCTCGCCGGGGTCCTCGTTCCAGCCCGGCCAGCCCCACTCGCCCGAGCCCGCCTCGAAGCCCTCGGTCAGGGTGCGGAAGACCAGCGCCCGGTCGGTCACCCGGTTCACGGTCACGCGGACCGCGTTCACGTTCACCGTCTCGATCGCCACCCCGTCCGCGTCCACCCGTGGCAGGATGATCCCCGACCCGGAAAAGCGGATGAAGGCGGGGCGGTCGGCGAAGGTCAGCGTCTCGCGCACCTCCGCCTCCAGCCGCCGCCCGTCCGCGCCAGGCAGGCCCTCGCGCAGGGTGACGGTGCGGGTCTGGCCGAAGGTCAGCCCGCCGATGCACAGGCGCTGGCCGTCCACCGCCAGCGCCACCTGCTCGGGTATGTCTACATAGGCCGAGTAGTCCGCGCGCGGATCGAGCGGGCCCGAGAAGGCCAGGCACAGGCGCGGATCGTCGCCCTCCATCTCGGTGGCGTAGCGCAGGTATTCGAACCGGTCGGAGGTCTCAGGCGCGGCGCGCGGCGCGTCGGGCGAGCGCGCGTCCATCGCCACCCCCCGCTGACGCGGCTCGTCGGGCCCCGCATCGCAGGCGGCGAGCGTGAACGCTGCGAAGGCGGCGATGGCGAGAAGGCGGCGTGCGAGACCCATCGGCGGTCATCCCCTGTCATGCGGGCGTCCCGGCCCGGCGGGGATGATGGCACGGCCCGCGGATGATTGCAGCCGGGCAAAAGACAACGCGCCGGGGCGGAAGCCGCCCCGGCGCGTCATGATGGTCTGAGAGGGTGGGCCTAGAAGCTGACGTCCACCCCGACGAAGAAGAACCGTCCGCGCGGGCCGACGGGCCACGCGGTTTCAGTGATGAAGGGCGCACGGTCCTCGACATTGTTCACCCCGCCATAGAACCGGGCGACCTCGTTGAGCTGGTAGGAGGCGTTGAAGTCGTGGATGAACACCTCTCCGGCCATGCCGTCGGGTCCGTAAAGGGCCTCGATGGTTTCGATCTGAACCCCGCTGAGCGCCTGCTCGCTCATGTACCGGGTCTGCCAGCCCAGACGCAGCGGGCCGCGGGTCCATGACAGGTTGCCGTTGACCGCCCATTCAGGCCGCTGAAGCTCCATGAGGGCAGGGTTCACTTCGGTCGGGTCGAGCGGGTTGGTGAAGAAGTCCAGCGACTCCTGCTTGGTGCCGCTCAGCCCGATCCCGAAGTCGTTCTCCCTCCACGAAAACTGGTAGGTTGCCGCGAAGTCGTACCCGGTCGCCTCGATGGAGGCGAAGTTCACGAACGACTGGTTCAGGAAGCGGAAGCCGCCGAACTGAGGCGAAGTGGGGCTGGTTTCACGCTCGAACAGGTCGCAGAAATCGTTCGGGAAGGTGGAGGAGTCATAGCAGGTGTCCACGATGTCCTGCGCCGAGACCTGCGAGATGCCGTCCTCGATCTTCACGTCCCAGTAATCGACCGTGAGCGTGAAGCCCTGAAGGAAGCGGGGAGTGAACACGAAGCCGAGGGTGACCGTGTCGGCCTTCTCCTCTGTGAGATCGGGATTGCCGCCGGACACCCCTGCGAAGCGCGCTGAGAGCGGATCGGCGAATCCTTCGGGCAGGCCGTCGGCGAGGCAGTTGGCCTGACGCAGGGCCGGATCGGGCGCGTTTCCGATCTCCGCGGCGTCACAGGGATCGACGGGGCGGAAGAAAGCGGGATTGTTGGGCCGGAACAGCTCGTCGATGTTCGGCGCCCGGATGGCCTGTGAAACGGTGCCGCGGAAAGACAGATCCGAGACCGGAGTCCAGATCAGGCCCAGCTTCCACGTCTCGGCGCCGCCGACTGTCGAGTAGTCCGCGTAGCGATAGGCGCCGTCCAAGGTCAATTCTTCCGCCAGCGGCATGTCGGCCAGGATCGGGACCGAAAGTTCGATGAACACGTCGGTCACGTCATACGAGCCTGACGAGTCGAAGAACTGGCTATCCGCGTTGAAGCCCAGGGAGCCGTTGTCGCTGACGTCGGAAACCAGAGTGCCTTCGGGGAAAGGCGCGCCGGCCGGGATGATGCCCAGGGCCAGCGGGTTGCGGCTGTTGCGGCTTTCTTCCCGCCGGTATTCGGCGCCTGTCGCGAACTGGATCGGTCCGGCGGGCAGGGTGAAGAAATCGCTGGAATCTCCGACCAGCGACGCGCTGACCACCGTCTGGGTGAGCTTGAGCTCGTCGGAGACGGGCGTGGTGATGAAGCTGATGGCCTCCTGGCTGATCGCCCCGGGTCCGCCCCAGATGTTCGCCGGCGCGCATTGTCCGGAGCCGGGCGTGAAGGAGTAGAAGCCGGGGTCGAAGAACGGGATGTCGAAAATCGTGGTCGGAGGAACCGCGGACGGGTCCAGATCGGACCGGCAGACCGGGTTGCCCGCCGCGTCCGAAACCACGTCTATCGCTGCGAAGAAACGGTCGAGCATCACCGCGTTGGTGTTGGACTGGGTGCGTGTGAACTCGCCGTGATTGACCGAAAGCTCCCAGTTCCAGCCATTGCGGAACTCGCCTTCGAGACCGGCCACGGCCCGGATGGTCTCGCGTTCGGTGGTCGTCTGGTTGGGGCCCAGGTCGGTGGGGTCACGGGTGATGTAAAGACCGCCGGTCTGGTTGGCCAGATCGCGCAGTTCGGCGGGCAGGAAGGGGTTGTCCGGCGCCCCGTAGAGCAGGTCGTAGAAAGTGTTCAGCGGCGTGCCCCAGACGGCTTCTGACGCGGAGTACTTCAGCTCGGCGAAGGCCCGGATCGAAGGCGTCAGATCGTAGCGCGCGTTCAAATTCAGAGTTGCGGTGTCCTGACGGGGCAGCAGGAAAGTCTCGTTGAAGTTATCCTCGATGCCATCGCCGCCGAACTGGTTGAAGTTGCCCGCGACGAGACCGTCCTGATACGGGCGCACGCTGCCGTCGTCATTGACGACCCAGCAGCCCCCGGCGAAGCCGAACGAGCCGTTGCCGGCCAGCGAGTTGTTCCAGCCCACATAGGACTCCAGGCAGTCGTCGATGCCCGAGCCGTTGAGGTCCACGCCCGGAGCCAGTCCGAAATTGCCGGGCGATATGACCCCGCGCTTGGAACTGATCGAGAAGGTGGGCTGGCGCAGGATCGCACGTGACGGGGCATTGGCGGCCCGGTCGAACAGAGCCTGCTCCTCGGCGGACAGGTTGGGCGCAACGCCGAACTGGTTCTGATAGGCCGTGGCGAAGGCGGCCGCGGACGGGATCGCGAAACCGTAGGGATACCGACCCGTGATGTCGAAATTGTAGAATTGGAAGAAGTTCGGCGTGGCGCTCTGGGTGATGTCCCCGTTCTGGAATCTCAGCGCGGGATTGGCCTGGTTGCGGGCCACGCCGTTGTCGCGCGACCAGTCCCGGTCGCCATAGCGCAGCGTGGCGTTCGAGCTGAGGTCCGCGCTGATCACGACATTGCCCCGGCCTTGATGGAAATTCCGGCCTGCGGTGATCTGCAGCGAGGCGGTCTCGCCGTCGCCCTGGCCGGAAATGCCGACCCGCGCGTCCATGTTCACGCCCTCGTAGTCATCGCGCAGGATGAAGTTGACCACCCCGGTGACCGCGTCCGAGCCATAAACCGCAGACGCGCCGCCGGTGAGGACCTCGACGCGCTCGATCAGCGGGCGGGGGATGGAGCCGATGTCCACGGCCTGGCTGCCCTCGAAACCGGCGACGTGGCGACGACCGTTGACCAGCGTCAGCGTGCGGCTCGAGCCCAGGCCGCGCAGGTTCAGCGCGTTCGCGCCGGTGCTGCTGTTCTCGCCGCTGGACGAGGCCAGCAGAGCCGGAATGCGGTTGACGATGTCGCCGAGGCTGACTTCCCCCGACATCTGGATCGCCTCCGAGTCCAGAGACTGCACCGGCACCGGAGACGCCAGGTTCGGGTCGCGCAGGATGCGCGAGCCGGTCACCTGGATGCTCTCGGCGGGGCCGGTCTGGGTCTCTTCCGCCGGAGAGGTTTCCAGCGGCTCTTGGCCGGTCGCCAGTCCGGGCGCAGCGAGAGCGATGACTGCGGCGGCCGCGCCGAGTTCGAGCGTGTGACGATAGGATTTCGACGGTTTCATTGTTGCCCCGATAGGTCTGTACAGACCAGTTGCCATGACGGTTCGGTCACTTGCTGATCGCGCAGGTGTCCCGGCGGCATGGCGGAGGCGGAGCAATGCAGTGTCGGCGATCTGACGTCGCCATAACATGAACATTTCTTCATGCTGCGCGTGCTGTCTAGATCGATGAGCACGGGTTTTCCGACGGTGTCGTAATATTGACACAGGATCCGGTGGCCGGACCTGCAACCTTGACTTAAAATGCTGGCTTGCCGGTCAAGCTGCCTGCGGCTCGTGCTGCGCCTGCGAAGTGCGTTTTCCTGCGGAGAGGGGCATGCCAGTCTCGGTAATCGGAGGAATGGCCCGCATGACCCAAGTCACACAGGTTTCGCCGCGCCGACTCTTCGCCGTGTTCGGACGGATCGGTCTGGTCAGCTTCGGCGGACCGGCCGGCCAGATCGCCCTCATGCACCGGGTTCTCGTCGACGAGCGGGGCTGGATGCGCGAGGACGAATATCTGTCCGCACTCAATTTCTGCCACCTGCTGCCGGGACCGGAGGCGATGCAGCTCGCCACCTATGCGGGCTGGCGGCTGGACGGGGTCCGGGGCGGGCTGATCGCCGGGCTGCTGTTCGTGCTGCCCGGCGCGGCGGTGATCCTGGCGCTGTCGGTGCTCTATGCGTATGCGGCCGATCTGGCCGCGGTCGAGGCGGTGTTCTTCGGGGTCAAGGCGGCGGTGCTGGCGATCATCGCCCAGGCGCTGGTCAGAATCGGGTCGCGGGCGCTGGACACCGGCTTCCGCCGGGCGCTGGCGGCGGGGGCGTTCATCGCGATCTTCTTTTTCGACGCCCTGTTCCCGCTGGTGGTGCTGGGGGCAGGCGCGCTGGGCATGCTGGCCGCGCGGTGGCGTCCGGAGTGGCTGGCGCTCAAACCGTCCTCGCCGGGGCCTGAGACGGGAACGGGCCGCCCGCTGGCGCGCGCGCTGGGCTCGGTGGCGGTCTGGGGCGGGGTGTGGGCGGCGCCGGTGCTGCTCATCCTGATCGCGCTGGGGCCGGACCATGTCCTGTTCGAGATCGCGGCCTTCTTCTCCCGGCTGGCGGTGGTCACCTTCGGCGGCGCCTACGCGGTGCTGGCCTGGATGGCGCAGGAAGCGGTGGAGGTTCACGGCTGGCTCAACCCGGGCGAGATGGCCGACGGGCTGGGGCTGGCCGAGACCACGCCCGGCCCGCTGATCCTGGTGACGCAATTCGTGGGCTTTCTGGGCGCCTTCCGCGCGCCCGAGCCCTTCTCCCCGCTGGTGGCGGGTGTTCTGGGCGCCGCGATCACCAGCTGGGTGACCTTCGCGCCGTGCTTTTTATGGATATTCACCCTCGCGCCCTGGGTGGAGCGCATCCAGCGCAGCGCGGTGCTGAAGGGCGCGCTGTCGGCGCTGACCGCCGCGGTGGTCGGCGTGATCGCGAGCCTGGCGGCCTGGTTCGCCCTGCACGTGCTGTTCGGCGCGGTCGGGCGTGAAAGCCTCGGTCCACTGCGGCTGCACGCGCCCGACTGGGCCAGCTTCGATCCGTATGCGGCGCTTCTGGCCGTCCTCGCCCTGATCGCGGTCTTCGTCTTCCGTCTGGGGATCATTCCCCTGCTCGGCCTCGCCGCGCTGGCGGGCCTCGCCCTGACCTTCGCCGGGCTGCGCTGAGGCGGAAAACGGCGCAAATGGGGCGAGGTCGCGGAACCAAGCTTCGCCCGCGCTGATTGTCTCTGCGTGACGAGAGCCTCGCGCCCGCCGGGCGTCCGGGGCCTTCAAGGCGACAGGGAGACTATCATCATGGGCAAGGCGATCCTGCTCTGGTTCTTCGGGGTTCCGATCCCCGTCATCATCCTCATTCTTCTGCTGTTCTAGGGGGCGGACATGACCGACTTCACCACCACGCGCGCCGTCCCCGCAGAGGGATGGAAGACCTCCGCCGTCAGCTGGTCGGCGATCATCGCCGGGGCCGTGGCCGCCGGGGCGCTGACCGCGGCCCTGCTCATTCTGGGCACGGCCTTCGGCTTCGCGACGTTCTCGCCCTTCCTCGACGAGGGGCTGTCGCTGACCACCATCGGCATCGTGACCGTGGTCTGGCTGATCTTCGTCCAGCTCGCCGCGTCGGCGCTGGGCGGCTATCTGACCGGCCGGCTGCGCATCCGCTGGTCGATCCAGTCCGACGAGGTGTTCTTCCGCGACACCGCTCATGGCCTGCTGGCCTGGGCGCTGTCCACGGTTCTGGTCTTCGCCGTCTTCGGCGGCGGGGTCGCGGCCACCGGCGCCATCGGCGCGCAGGCGGCCACCGCGGCTTCGGCCCTGGCCGACGAGGACGACGCCGATCCGATGGCCTATCTGACCGACCGGCTCTATCGCGGCGCCAGCCCGGCGGAGACCGGGGAAGCCCGCGCCGAGACCCGGCGCATCTTCGCGCGCTGGCTGGCGGGCGAGCAGGAAGGCATCCTGGCGGAGGACCGCGACTATCTGGTGGCGCTGGTCAGCGCCGAGAGCGGAGTGGGCGGCGATGAAGCCTCCGCCCGCGTGGACGCGGCGCTGAACGATGCCCGCGAAGCCGAACAGGAAGCCCGCGAGCGGTCCGACGAGATCCGCGCGGCGGGGGCGACCCTGTCCATCGCGACCTTCCTGGCCCTGCTGTTCGGCGCCTTCACCGCCTGTGTCGCGGCGGTGTATGGCGGTCGTGAACGCGACGGTCTCGAGGACGCGGCGATCACGCCGTAAACCTCGTGTTCGCCTGAAAGCGAAAGCCCCGCCGGAGCGATCCGGCGGGGCTTTTCTTTTCCCGTCCTCAGCCTCGGGGCGTCAGCTCACCACTTCCTGACGCAGCGTCCGGGCCGCCATCAGAAAGGCCAGCGCCGCCAGACCGCTGACCGCGCCGAAGATGATGATCGCCCAGCGGATGCCCTCCGCCTCGCCCATGTTGGCTGAGAGGATGTCGGAGGTCAGGCCCACGCTGAGCGGGCCCAGTCCCAGCCCGATCAGGTTGATGACGAACAGCAGCACCGCCGAGGCGGTCGCGCGGGTGCGCGGCTGGACCAGCGTCTGTGCGCTGGCGAAGATCGGCCCGTACCAGATCGCGCCCAGAAAGACCGGCACGATCAGGATGGCCAGGGACAGGGCGACGCTGGGCACGAGAAACGCCGCGATGAAGGGCGGTATGGCCGCGATGGTCGCGATGGCGGGCACCAGCGCGTAGCCGCGGGCATCCAGCCGCGCGGCCCGGTCGGCCATCACCCCGCCGAAATAGGTGCCCATGGCTCCGAAAACGCCCACCAGCAGGCCCAGTGCCAGCCCGATGAAGCCCAGCGGCCCGAGCGCGATTCCCGTTGCGGCCTGAAGCCCGGCGGAGATCTCCGCCAGCCCTTCGCCGTGATTGCGCAGGAAGAAGGAGCCGTAAAACGCGATGTGGCCATAGCTGACCATGGCGGTGATCGCCGCGCCGCCCGCGATCCACCAGAATGAGGTCTTCGATTTCAGTTCCCTCACCGCGTCCATGAGGGTGGGAACGTCAGGCGCGGCGGCGACCTTGCGGTCCTTGCCCTTGCGCGGCTCGGGCAGGGTGAAGAAGGCGAGCAGCGCGAGGATCACGCCCGGCGCGCCCGCCACGAAGAAGGCCGCCCGCCAGCCCCATGCGTCCGCGATCATGCCCCCCAGCGCCATGCCCGCCAGCGAGCCCAGCGGGATGCCCATCGAATAGAAGGCCAGCGCACTGGCGCGCTTCTCCTTGGGAACGTAGTCGGAGATCAGCGAGTGGGCGGGGGGCGTGCAGCCCGCCTCGCCGATGCCCACCCCGATCCGGGCGAGCAGGAGCTGGACGAAATTGCCCGCCAGTCCGCACATGACGGTGAAGGCGCTCCATACCCCCACGGCGGCGGAGATGATCGTCACCCGGTTCCTGCGCTCGGCCAGCCGGGCGATGGGGATGCCCAGGAAGGTGTAGAAGACCGCGAAGGCCAGCCCGCTCATCGCCCCGATCTGCCAGTCGGCGAGTCCGAGATCGACCTTGATCGGCTCGGCCAGGATGTTGACGATCTGGCGATCAAGGAAATTGAAGATGTAGATGACCAGCAGGAGGGTCAGCGCGTATTTGCGCGGACCCTTGCTGAGCGCGCCCTGCGCGCCAGGAGTCGGACTGTCGGTCGTGTTGCCGGTTGCGGCGTCGGTGGCGGCCACGGCTTTCCTCCCCATTTCGAACGGGCGGTATCCCGCCTCTGTCTCGGCGTTCGAGTGTAGGGGAGGAAATCGAGGTGGAAAGTGAAATTTCAGATGATCGGTATGGACTCGATCACGATTTCCAGAGCGGCGCGGTCAGATCACCCGCGTTGAGCGCCTCTCCCGACAGGGCCAGCGCCTTCATCGCCTCGAGTTCGTCGGACAGGAAGCGGTCGGCGTCCAGGAAGGCCGCGCGCCCGCGCACGGCGGCGTGGACGGCTTCCAGCACGGCGGAGCTTTTCAGGGGGCGGCGGAAGTCGATGCCCTGCGCGGCCGCCATCAGCTCCACGCCGATGATCGCCCCGGCATTGTCCGCGATCCGCCGCGCCTTGCGCGCGCCGCCCGTGGCCATGGAGACGTGATCTTCCTGCCCCGCCGAGGTCGGCACCGAATCCACGCTGGCGGGGAAGGCGAGCGAGCGGTTCTCCGCCACCAGCGCCGCGGCGGTCACCTGAGCGATCATGAAGCCCGAGTTCACGCCCCCGTCCTCGACCAGAAAGGCGGGCAGGCCGCTCATCTTGGGATCGACCAGAACCGCGGTCCGGCGCTCGGAGATCGAGCCCGCCTCGCACAGGGCCATGGCGATCATGTCCGCGGCGAAGGCGACCGGCTGGGCGTGGAAATTGCCGCCCGAGACCGCGCTGTCGTCTTCGGTGAACACGATGGGATTGTCCGAGACCGCATTGGCCTCGATGGTCAGGGTGCGGGCCGCCTGACGCAGCAGGTCCAGCCCCGCGCCCATGACCTGAGGCTGGCAGCGGAAGGAGTAGGGATCCTGCACCCGGTCGCAGTTGCGGTGGGAGGCGAGGATCTCGCTGCCCTCCAGGAGCCCCGCCAGCGCCTGCGCCACGGCGATTTGTCCCGGCTGGCCGCGCACGGCGTGCAGGCGCGGCTCGAAGGGCGCCTTCGAGCCCATCAGCGCGTCCACGCTGAGCGCGCCCGCGGCCAGCGCGCTTTCATAGACCCGCTCGGCGGTGAACAGGGCGTCCAGCGCGATGGCGGTGGAGGCCTGGGTGCCGTTGATCAGGGCGAGGCCTTCCTTCGGTCCCAGCTCAAGCGGGCTGAGACCGCAGCGGGCCAGCGCCTCGGCGGCGGGCATGACCTGCCCGTCCAGCCGCGCCCGGCCCTGCCCGATCAGCGCGCAGGCCAGATGGGCCAGCGGGGCGAGATCGCCCGACGCGCCCACCGAGCCCTGTGACGGCACCACCGGCATCAGCCCACGCTGGACGAAGCCCAGCAGGCGCTCGACCACCTCGCGCCGAACGCCCGAATGGCCCCGCGCCAGCCCGATCACCTTCAGCACCGTCATTAGCCGGACCACGGACGGGTCCAGTTCCTCGCCCACCCCGCAGGCGTGGGAGACCAGAAGGTTGCGCTGCAGCTCGGCCAGCCGTTCAGGCGGGATGCGCGTCTGGGCCAGCAGGCCGAACCCGGTGTTCACGCCATACACAGTGCGGCCCGAGGCGACGATGCGGTCCACCGCCGCCGCGCTGTCCTCGACCGCCTTGAAGGCGGAGCCCGCGAGGCTGACGGGGGCGCCGGCATGGATCGCGCGGAGCTGGTCGAGGTCCACCGCGCCGGGGACGAGATCGATGGTCTGTTTCATGGCGGTCCTCACCGGTCCAGCATGGGCAGGTCGAGGCCGTGCTCGCGGGCGCAGTCCGCGGCTTCCTCATAGCCCGCGTCCGCATGGCGCATGACCCCCGTGCCGGGGTCGTTCCACAAGACGCGCTCCAGCCGCTTCGCGGCGGCCTCGGTGCCGTCGGCGACGATCACCATGCCTGAGTGCTGGGAGTAGCCCATCCCGACGCCGCCGCCATGGTGGAGCGAGACCCAGCTCGCGCCCGAGGCGGTGTTCAGCAAAGCGTTCAGCAGCGGCCAGTCCGACACCGCGTCGGTGCCGTCCTTCATCGCCTCGGTCTCCCGGTTCGGGCTCGCCACCGAGCCTGAATCCAGATGATCCCGCCCGATCACGACCGGGGCTTTCAGCTCGCCCGACGCGACCATCTCGTTGAAGGCCAGCCCCAGCCGGTGGCGCTGGCCCAGCCCGACCCAGCAGATGCGCGCGGGCAGGCCCTGGAAGGCGATGCGCTCCGCGGCCATGTCCAGCCAGCGGTGAAGATGCGCGTCGTCGGGGATCAGTTCTTTGACCTTGGCGTCGGTCTTCGCGATGTCTTCGGGATCGCCCGACAGCGCGGCCCAGCGGAACGGCCCCACCCCGCGGCAGAAGAGCGGGCGGATGCAGGCGGGCACGAAGCCGGGAAAGTCGAAGGCCGTCTCCAGCCCCTCGTCCTTGGCGACCTGACGGATGTTGTTGCCGTAATCGAGGGTGGGCACGCCCGCATGGGCGAACCCGGCCATCGCCTCGACCTGATCGCGCATGGAGGCGCGGGCCGCGCGCTCGACCGCCTTGGGGTCGCGGGACGCGGTGTCGCGCCACTGGGCCAGCGTCCAGCCTTTGGGGAGGTAGCCGTTGACCGGGTCGTGGGCGCTGGTCTGGTCGGTGACCAGATCGGGCCGGACGCCGCGCCTGAGCAGTTCGGGGAAGACGTCCGCGGCATTGCCCAGCAGGCCGACTGACTTCGCTTCGCCCGCCTTCGTCCAGCGCTCGATCATCGCCAGCGCCTCGTCCAGCGTCTCGGCGATCTCGTCGACATAGCGGGTGCGCTTTCTGAAGGCGATGCGCTCGGGATCGCATTCCACCGCGAGGCAGCACGCGCCCGCCATCACGGCGGCCAGCGGCTGGGCGCCGCCCATGCCGCCCAGACCGCCGGTCAGGATCCAGCGGCCCGTCCAGTCGCCGCCATAGTGCTGGCGCCCGGCCTCCACGAAGGTTTCATACGTGCCCTGAACGATGCCCTGCGAGCCGATGTAGATCCACGACCCGGCCGTCATCTGGCCGTACATCATCAGGCCCTTGCGATCGAGCTCGTGGAAATGGTCCCAGTCGGCCCATTTGGGCACCAGGTTGGAGTTCGCGATCAGCACGCGCGGGGCGTCCTCATGGGTGCGGAACACGCCCACCGGCTTGCCCGATTGGACCAGCAGGGTCTCGTCCGGGGCCAGCCGGTCGAGGGTCTCCACGATGGCGTCGAAGCTCTTCCAGTCGCGCGCCGCCTTGCCGATTCCGCCATAGACCACGAGGTCTTCGGGGCGCTCGGCCACGTCCGGGTGCAGATTGTTCATCAGCATGCGCACGGCGGCCTCGGCCTGCCAGGTGCGGGCGGCCTTCTCAGGGCCGGTGCGGGGTTTGATCACGCGGGCGTTGGCGGTCATGGGTTCAGTCTCCATCAGGGCCGGGCGGGGGCGTCGAGCCGCCCGGAAATCTCGTAGCGGTCGCCCGCGTAGGTCAGCAGCGCCACCGAGGCGACGCGGCCGCGCGACCAGGTGCGGCGGCGCACCTGCAGGCAGGCCGCCTTCATGGGCAGGTCCAGCAGCCGGGCCGTCTTCGCGTCCGCGCTGACCGCGCGCACGGTGTGCTCGGCCTCCTGCAGCGGGGCGGCGGCGCTGAGCCAGGCGTGGGTGGTGGTCTTTGAAAAGTCAGCGCGTTTCACGCCCGGCGCGATGACGGGGTCGATCAGGCGGTCCTCGATCAGCACGGGCCGTCCGTCCTGAAGATGGCGCACCATGACGTGAAACAGCGGCGTGCCGGGCTCGATCTCGAACTGGGCCGCGGCGTCCTTGGAGGCGGCCTCGGAGGCGCTCTTGAGCACCTGCATGTCATGGCGGTGGCCGCGCTCGGCCAGATCGGTGGCGATGTCGCGCAGGGTGAGCAGGTCGCCGCGGGCGCGCTGGTCGGCCACGAAGGTGCCAACGCCCGCAATGCGGGTCAGGATTCCCTCGTCTTTCAGGGCGTTGAGCGCCTTGTTGACCGTCATCCGGGACACGCCAAGCGCTTCGACCAAGGCGGCCTCGGACGGCACGCGGTCTTCGGGCTTGAGCGCGCCTTTTCCAATCAGATCAAGGACATGGGCCTTCACGGCCTGGTGGCGGGGGATCACTGGGCGACCTCCCGGCCTGCGATGAACAGGCGCTCGGGGCCGGGCAGGCCGATCCAGTAGGCGATCTCGGCGGGCCGGGCGACGTCCCACACGGCCAGATCGGCGGCGTAACCTTCTCTTATCATTCCGGTTTCCGCGCCCACGCCCATGGCTCTGGCCGCCTCGCGGGTCATCCCGGCGAGGGCTTCCTCGGGCGTCAGGGCGAACAGGGTGCAGGCCATGTTCAGGGTCAGGGTCGGCGAAAGCAGGGGCGAGGAGCCCGGGTTGAGGTCGGTGGCGATGGCGATGGGCACGCCCGCGTCTCTAAGCGCTTGAACCGGCGGGCGTTTCGTCTCTCGGATGAAATAGAAGGCGCCGGGCAGCAGGACCGCGACGGCGCCGGAGGCGGCCATGGCGGCGATTCCTGAATCATCAAGAAATTCAAGGTGATCGGCGGAGAGCGCCCCGAACTCGGCAGCCAGTCTCGCCCCGCCCTGATCGGAGAGCTGTTCGGCGTGCAGGCGGATCGGAAGGCCGAGTTCCTTTGCCTTTTCAAACACCTGCCGGGTCTCTTCGGGGGTGAAGCCGATGGTCTCGCAGAAGGCGTCGACCGCGTCGACCAGCCCTTCGGCGTGGGCGGCGGGCAGGGCCTCCTCGCAGATCAGGCGCACGTAATCCGCCCGCCTGTCCGCGTATTCCGGCGGCAAAGCGTGCAGGCCGAGATGGGTGCGGCGCACCCGCATCCCGCAGGTCTCGGCGGCGGCGGTGGCGGCGCGGAGCATGCGGATCTCGGTCTCGACATCGAGGCCGTATCCGGACTTGATCTCGACCGTGGCGACCCCGCCTTTCCTGAGCGTTTTCAGCCGCCTGACCGCGCCCTGAGTCAGCTCTTCGAGACTGGCCGCGCGGGTGGCCTTCACCGTGGAGCGGATGCCGCCGCCCGCTTTGGCTATCTCTTCGTAGGACACGCCGTTCAGCCGCTGCTCGAACTCGCCCGTGCGGTCGCCGCCGAAAACGCTGTGCGTGTGGCAATCCACCAGAGCGGGGGTCACGAGCCGCCCGCCCAGATCGGACATGGTGGCGGGGGGTGTCTGAGCATGGTGGACCATGTCGGCGGCCGGTCCCGCCCAGGCGATCTTTCCGTCCCGGATGACCAGCGCTGCGTCCTCGACCGCCCCATAGGCGCCGGGGCGGTCCGGGTCCATGGTCGCGAGCCGGCAGTTTTGAAGGATAAGGTCGGTCATCTGGCGCGTTTCGCTCTGCCTGTATATACAGGTACAGACTGCGCCGGGAATCGCCGTCCTGTCCAGACCCGTTTTCGAGAGGATTTCAGCCCATGACCCCGCCCCGCACCTCCGAAGCCCGCTCTTGGCGCTCCGTCGCCGACCTCGTCACCGACGGCGCGGCGGATGTGGCTCTGCTGGGCGCGCCGATGAATGAGCGCTCGCTGACGCCGGGCCGCTGCGATCTGGCCCCGAAAGTAATCCGGGAGACCCTCAAGCGATTCTCCGTGTACGACGTGGAGGCCGAGGCGAGCCTGTCCGCGAGCCTTCATGACGCGGGCGACGTGGACCTGAAGGCCGTCTCGCCCGCCGACGGCTTCGCGTCGATCCGGGACGCGGCCGCGGAGCTGGCGGAGCGCCACGCGCTGACGATCATTCTGGGCGGCAACAACGCCGTCACCCGGCCCGCCGTCCACGCCATGGGCGATCTGAAGACGACCGGGCTGATCACGCTGGATGCCCATTTCGACCTGCGCGACACCCATCAGGGGATGCTGAACGGCAATCCGGTCAGGGCGCTGCTCGAGGACGGGCTGCCGGGCTCGAACATCGCCCAGATCGGGCTCGCGCCGTTCGCCAACACGCTGCGCATGCATGAGGTGGCCAGGGCGTCGGGCATCGCGGTCCGCACCATCGCGGACGTGCGGGCGCGGGGGATCGCGAAGGCGGTGGAGGCGGCGCTGGCCCATCTGGACCATTGCGAGCGGATCTTCGTGGACTTCGACATCGACGTGATCGACCGCAGCCAGTGCCCCGGCGCCCCGGGCGCCCGGCCCGGCGGGATGGCGGTCACGGACTTCTTCGCCGCCACGCGCCAGCTCGCCGCCTGTCCGAAGGTGGCGGGCGTGGACCTGACCGAATTCGATCCCAGCCTGGACGTGAGCGACATCACCGCCCTGACCGCAGGGCGCTGGGTGTGCGAGGTGCTGGCGGGGTTCTCGGGGCGGGGCTCTGGGGCCGCGGTGTAGTCGGGGTCAACCATCAGCCCGGGAGGGCCGGGCTCGACTTGGAATCCAGCGATGACGGTCGATGGCGGGACTCTGGGTCCCCGATCAAGTCGGGGACCCCGGGAGTTGGCTGGAGCTGGATGAAGATCAATCGCCGGGGTCCCGGGCTTGACCCGGGATCCAGCGATGGCGGTCGATGGCGGGGACTCTGGGTTCCCAATTCCTCGCCTCCGCACCGGCAGGCAAGTTGGGGCCCCCGGGGGGCTCAGAAGACGAGCCAGTCGTTCAGCTCCGCGTACAGATCGCGCCATTGCGGGTTCTGGGCTTCGATCAGGTCGAGCTTCCATTTCCGGTTCCAGCGCTTGATGCGGCGTTCGCGCAGGATGGCGTGGGCGGTGCGGTCGTGGGCTTCGAGCCAGACGAGATTGAACACCCTGTACTTCCAGACGAACTCGGAGCCCTGACCGATGCGGTGCTGATGGATGCGCACCCCCGGGTCGCCGCATGAGCCGGTGTAGAGGGTGCCGTTCCGCCTCGAGGCGAGAATGTAGACATAGGCGGTCATCGACGGAGCGTCGGGGTGGGCGCGCGGTCTTTCAACCTTGGTGGTTCGCTTCTACCCATTTCGGGGTGAGGGCGTGGCTCTGGGTCCCCGATCGAGTCGGGGGACCCCGGGAGCTGGCTGGAGTCGGGTAAAGATTAAACGCCGGGGTCCCGGGCTTGCCTGCCCTCGCGGAGGCGAGGGACCCGGGATCCAGAGGTCAGGGTCGATGGCGGGACTCTGGGTCCCCAATCGAGTTGGGGACCCCGGGGGGAGGCTCGGAAAAAGAGGAAGCCCCTACCCCGTGAACCTCTCCCCCTTCGCCGCCTTGTCCTGCAGCAGTTTCGCGATTTTGAAATCCTCGCCCAGCCGCGGGGCGTGGCGTTTGAGGGCGGCGACGATGGTGTCGAGGCCCTGGCTGTCGGCCCAGAACATCGGGCCGCCGGTATAGGGCGGCCAGCCATAGCCGTTGATCCAGACGATATCGATGTCGCTGGCGCGCTGGGCCATGCCTTCCTCGAGGATTTTCGCCCCCTCGTTGATCATGGGGTAGGTGAGGCGTTCGAGGATTTCGCGGTCGCTGACGCCGCGCTGCTCGACGCCTTCCTTCTTCGCGAAGTCAGCAATGATCTGCTCGACTTCCTTCGACGGCGAGCCGCGGCGGTTTTCGTCGTAGTCGTAGAAGCCTTTGGACGTCTTCTGGCCCCGCCGCCCGCGCTCGCACAGAATGTCGCGCACGCTTTCGCCGTTGGAGGTCTCAGCGTTCCAGCCGATGTCCAGCCCGGCCAGATCGGCCATCTGGAACGGACCCATGGGCAGGCCGAAATCGGTCAGCACCCGGTCGACGTCCCAGGGTTTCGCGCCTTCCAGGATCAGCTTGTTGGCCTCGACCTGCCGGGCGGCGAGCATGCGGTTGCCGATGAAGCCGAAGCAGACCCCGGCCACCACTGCGACCTTGCCGATCCGCTTTGACAGATCCATCGCGGTCTTCAGCACGTCCGGCGCGGTCCTGTCCGCGCGCACGATTTCCAGCAGGCGCATCACGTTGGCGGGGGAGAAGAAGTGCAGGCCCAGCACGTCTTCGGGCCGCGAAGTGACCGCGGCCATCTCGTCGACGTTCAGATAGGAGGTGTTGGAGGCCAGTATCGCGCCGGGTTTGGCGATCTGGTCGAGCTGGCGGAACACGTCCTTCTTGATGGCCATGTCCTCGAACACGGCTTCGATGATCAGGTCGCAGCCCGACAGCGCCGCGTAATCGAGGGTGGGGGTGAGAAGGCTCATCGCCTTCTCCACCTGCTCGGGGGTGAAGCGGCCCCTGGCGGCGGAGCGCTCATAATTCTTGCGGATGGTGGCGACGCCGCGGTCCAGCGCCTCCTGCTTGCGCTCCACGATGGTCACGGGCAGGCCGGCGGTCAGGAAATTCATGGCGATGCCGCCGCCCATCGTGCCCGCGCCGAGAATCCCGACGGTCTTGATCTCGCGGCTCGGCGTGTCCTTGCCGACCCCGTCGATCTTGGCCGCGGCGCGCTCGGCGAAGAAGACGTGGCGCAGGGCGGCGGACTGGGCGCCGGTGACGAGCTTCATGAACAGCTCGCGCTCGACTTTCACGCCTTCGGCATAGGGCTTCTCGACCGCGGCGCGGACCGCCTCGATGCAGGCCTTGGGCGCTTCATAGCCTTTCAGGCGGCGGGCGTTTTCGGCCGCCCATGTGTCGAAGAAGGCCGGATCGAAGCCTTCGAGCCGGTCGGTGCGGGCGCTGGAGACGGGATGCTCGGCGCGGTCCATGACCTCGCGCGCGAAGGCGATGGCGTCGGCCAGCAGACTGTCCTCGCCCGCCAGACGGTCGATCAGGCCGAGGCCTTCGGCTTTCTTCGCGGGAATCGGGTCGCCCTTGACGATCATGGGCAGGGCGGCTTCGGGGCCGATCACCCGGGGCAGGCGCTGGGTGCCGCCCGCGCCGGGCAGGATGCCAAGCTTGACCTCGGGCAGGCCGAGCTTCGCGCTCGGCACGGCGATGCGCCAGTGGCAGCCGAGCGCCACCTCCAGCCCGCCGCCCAGCGCCGTGCCGTGGATGGCGGCCACGACCGGCTTGGCGCTGGCCTCGATGGCGTCGATCACCTCGGGCAGAGACGGGCCGACGGGGGGCTTGCCGAACTCGGTGATGTCCGCGCCCGCGAAGAAGGTGCGGCCCTCGCAGGCGATGACCACGGCCCGGATCGCGTCGTCGGAGGCGGCCTGTGCGATGGCGTCGGCCAGCCCGGCGCGGACGGCCTGACCCAGCGCGTTCACCGGCGGGTTGTCGGACGTGACGACGAGGACGTCTCCGTCCTGTCTGGTGGTGATCGGCGACATGGGGGCCTCCCTTTCATGCTGGCTCCGCCCCGGGCAGGGCGGGTTTTCTAAATCCATACCCTGACATCGATCTGGTTTGAAGGGGTGACAGCCTGTGCCGGAAAAGAAACGCGCTTGATGGCCGTGATCGCGGGCCGTATCATACCGAAAACACGAAAAGAACCACCGCCATGAGCGGCAGGGAGGACATCGCCATGAGCGCGCAGCACGGCGGAGCCGATGCCGGACCGGGGCCGTCCTGGCCCGCGATGACGCTGGGGCAGGTGGAATCGGCGCTGACCGCGCCGGGCCAGCCCTTCGAGATCGAGACCGTCACCATAAGCGGCGTGCCGACGAAAACGTGGAAGCACGCGCCCGCATCGCTGCGCGATCTGGCCCGGCACGCGCGGTCCCATGGCGGACGGGATTTCATGGTTCTGGACGATGAGCGGGTCTCTTACGAGGCGTGGTTCCGCGCCGCGGCGGCGCTGGCCCGGGAGCTGCGCGCGATGGGCGTGGTCAAGGGCGACCGGGTGGCGCTGGCCATGCGCAACCTGCCCGAATGGCCCGCCGCCTTTTTCGCGATCACCGCGCTGGGGGCCGTCGCGGTGCCGCTGAACGCGTGGTGGACGGGCGGGGAGCTGGCCTACGGGCTGGCCCAGTCGGGCTCGAAAGTCCTGATCTGCGACGGCGAGCGCTGGGAGCGGATCGCGGAGCGGCGGGGCGAGCTGCCCGCGCTGGAGGCGATTCTGGTCTGCCGGGGGGACGGCGTTTCGGCCGCGCCCGCCCGGGCGCTGGAGGACGTGATCGGGCGGCCTTCGGACTGGGCGGGTCTGCCCGAAGGCGATCTGCCCGAAGCGGAGATCGCCCCGGACGACGACGCGACGATCTTCTACACCTCGGGGACCACGGGAAAGCCCAAGGGCGCGCTGGGCACGCACCGGAACCTGACCACCAACATCCTGACGGCGGCCTATGCGAACGCGCGTGGGGCGCTGCGGCGGGGCGAGGCGCCGCCCGAGACCGAGCCGAAATCCATGCTGCTGGTGATCCCGCTGTTTCACGTCACCGCCTGCAGCGCGGTGATGATGGGCACGCTGTTCGCCGGTCACACCCTGATCTTCATGCGCCGCTGGGACGCGCTGGAGGCGATGGGGATCATCGAGAGGGAGAAGGTGGCGGCCACAGGCGGGGTTCCGGCCATCGCCTGGCAGCTCATCGAACATCCCGAGCGGGGGCGGTTCGACCTGTCCTCTCTCGAAACCGTCTCCTATGGCGGGGCGCCCGCCGCGCCCGAGCTGGCCCGGCGGATACAGGCCGAGTTCGGCGCCGCGCCGGGCAATGGCTGGGGCATGACCGAGACCACGGCCACGGTGACCAGCCACACCGCCGAGGACTACTTGAACCGCCCCGACTCCTGCGGCCCGCCCGCGCCGGTGGCCGCGCTGAAGATCATGAGCCCGGACGGCGAGCGGGAGCTGCCGCCTGGCGAGGTGGGCGAGCTGTGGGCGAAGGGGCCCATGATCGTGAAGGGCTACTGGAACGATCCCGAAGCGACCGCGAGCACCTTCACCGAGGGCTGGGTGAGGACGGGCGATCTGGCGCGGCTGGACGATGAGGGCTTCTGCGTCATCGTGGACCGGGCCAAGGACATCATCATCCGCGGGGGCGAGAACATCTATTCGAGCGAGGTGGAGAACGTGCTGTTCGACCACCCCGCCGTGACCGACGCGGCGCTGGTGGGCGTGCCCCACCGCACGCTGGGCGAGGAGCCCGCCGCGGTGGTCCATCTCGCGCCGGGCATGAGGGCGGGCGAAAAGGAGCTGCAGGACTGGGTGCGGGCGCGGCTGGCGGGCTTCAAAGTTCCCGTGCGGATCGTGTTCTCGGACGCCCCCCTGCCGCGCAACGCCAACGGCAAGATCCTCAAATCGGAGCTGAAGGCGCTGTTCGGAGCCTAACCGAACAGCGCCACGCTCTGCATCCCCGCCGCGACCGGGGTTCCGCTTGTGCTCCACAGGCCCATGGACTGGCTGGAGGAGCCGGACCGGGCCTGTTCGGCGGTCGAGCGCGACAGCCACCAGCCGTCTGAGGTGCGGGGCTCGGCGGCGAGCAGGTTGATCATCCAGGTCAGGGAACTGACGGGCACGAAGCTGTCGTGCAGAGCCATGGCGGCGGGGGGCAGGGCGTCGCCGATGGCCATCAGCTCGACCATGGGGCGCAGGCCCTCGCGATCCTTCAGCCGGACCCAGCGCCGCAGATCGGGGCGGCGGACGTCTGATTTCGGCGCGGCGTGGCGGTATTCGAAATTCGACGTGAAGAAGGGAAAGCCCGGATCGTGATTGGCGATGGCCGCGTCCTGCGGCGCGGGGGCGTCCGGGGCGGGCATGTCGGAATGGTCCAGGCTGGAGCCCGGATCGGCCTGGAAGACGAACAGCGCCTTCATCGCCAGCGCCTCGCCGCTGGTCACGCTCGCCTCGATGAAGGCGGCGGTGCGGCCCCGGCGCAGCAGGGCGGTGCTCACCGAGACCTCGCCCGCGGCGGGGCCGATGAAGCTGATCTGGGCCGAGCGCAGGGGCGGCAGGTCGTCGGCGGAGCGGTACGCCGCCTCCAGAGCCAGGGCGGCGGTCAGCCCGCCATAGGCGGTCCGGCCCTGCAGCCAGGCGTCGGGGATGGCGGCGATGAGCGCGCCGCCTTCGCTGCGCGCTCCGGCGATGATCTGCGGCAGGCTCACGATGTCAGTCAGACTCACCGGGACGGGTCCTCGAAGGCGGGGGTGAAGCGCGGGGTGGTGGGCATGGAGCTGGTCAGCCCGCCATCGACCGCGATGGCCTGCCCGTTCACGTAAGAGGCGGCGTCCGAGGCGAGGAAGAGCGCCATGGCGGCGATCTCTCCGGGCTCGCCGCCGCGCTGGAGCGGGTTGAGCTGGCCGATTTTCTCCATCTTGCCCGTCTGACGGGCGAAGTCGTAAAGCGGCTTGGTCATGCCCGTCTCGATCAGGCCGGGGCAGACCGCGTTGACCCGCACGCCGGTGCTCGTGAGCTGCTGGCAGGCGGTCTGGACCAGATTGATCACGCCCGCCTTGGAGGCGGAATACTGGGCCGGTCCGGCGCCCGAACGCAGGCCCGCCACCGAGGCGGTGCAGATGATCGAGCCGCCGCCCGCCTTGGCCATCACCGGGGCGGCGTGGCGGATGGCCAGATAGGGCCCGATCAGATTGACCCGCAGCACCTCGGCCCAGACCTCCGGCCCGGCGTCGAAAATGCCGCCCTGCAGCCCGCCGGTGATCCCGGCATTGGCGTAGAACACGTCCAGCCGGCCGAAACGCGACAGCGCCTCGTCGACCGCGCGCTTCACGTCCGGTTCGGAGCCTGCGTCCATGGTCATGGCATGGGCGGTCCCGCCCGCGTCGGCGATGGCCTTCGCGGTCTGCTCCACGTCGGGGGAGAGGTCGCAGGCGAGCACGTTCGCCCCGGCCTTGGCGAACAGCAGCGCGCTGGCGCGGCCGATGCCGGACGCGGCGCCGGTGACGACGGCCGTGCGGCCCTCAAGCGGGGTGTCGGTCATATGGTCGAGCCTCCGTCCACGACCACCATCTGGCCGTTCACGTAAGATGCCGCTTCGGAGGCGAGGAAGACAGCCGGGCCGGCCAGATCGCGCACCTCGCCCATCCGGCGCATGGGATGGGAGCGCTCGAACATGGCCTTGTTGTCGGGGTTCTCCCACAGGGGTCGGGCGAACTCGGTCTTGATCAGGCCCGGCGCGATGGCGTTCACCCGCACGTTATGGCGTCCGTACTCGACGGCATAGTTGCGCACGAGCTGGAAGTCGGCGGCCTTGGAGATGTTGTAGGCGCCGATGGTGTCCGACCCCCTGAGGCCCCCGATGGAGGACATGACGATGATCGAGCCGGCCTTGCGCTCGATCATCTCGGGTGCGCAGAGCTGGATCAGCCAGTGATTGGACAGGATGTTGTTGTCCATGATCTTGCGGAACTGGTCGTCGGAGATGCCCGCCATCGGGCCGTAATAGGGGTTGGAGGCGGCGTTGCAGACCAGGATGTCGACCTGGCCGAACGCCTCGCGGGTCTTCGCCACGAGGTGTTCGAGCGCTTCCTTGTGTGAGATCGAGGCGGCGATGGCTTTCGCGCGGCCCGGGTGGGACTTGTTGATGGCTTCGGCCACCTCGTCGCAGGCGTCCTGATTGCGGCTGGAGATCACCACGTTCGCGCCGTGGGCGGCGTATTCCTCGGCGATGGCGCGGCCGATGCCGCGGCTGGAGCCGGTGATGATGGCGGTCTTTCCGCTCAGATCGAACAGGGACATGGACGCTCCTTCACGCGCGGCGCGGAGATCCCGCGCCGACCTGATCTTCAAAGTGGGCGATAACCGCGCCCCGGATCAAGACAGCAGGGCGATTTTTGTCCATACCCGAAACTCGGTATGGGCGCGGGCAGGCGCGGGACGGTTGCGGGCCGGGCGGCGGCTTCATAGTGTGGGCGCTTGCAGGGGCGGCGCTCAGGGGCGCGGCGCGCGGGGATTTCGGGAAACAGGGACGAGATGGACGATCTGGCCAGCGCGAAAACCGCGCGCTTTCACGAAAAGCGCGAACGCATCCTTGATGCGGCCACCGTGCTGATCAACCGCAACGGCGTGAAGGGCATGACCTTCGTGGACGTCGCGCAGATGGTGGACCTGAACACCACCTCGATCACCTATTACTTCAAGCGCCGGGAGCTGCTGGCCGCCGCCGTGCTGGAGCGGGCGCTGGACCGGATCGAGAGCGCGATCCGCAGGGCGGGCGAACTGTCCACGCCCCGCGAGCGGGTGGCCGCGCTGGTGGCTGACAGCTTCGCCCTGCAGGCGGGCATCCGCCGCCGCGAGGAGCGGCCCATCGCCATCCTGTCGGACATGCGCGCCCTGAGCGAGCCCCTGCGCGGCGAGCTGAACGCGCGCTATGTCGAGATGGTGCGGGCACTGCGCGGCTTCTTCGACGCGGGGGAAGACGAGGCGGGCAAAGCGCGGGCGATGGTCCGCGCCCACGTTCTGGTGCAGAACCTGTTCTGGCTGCCCGCCTGGCTGGACCGGTATTCCACAGGGGATTTCGAGCGGGTCGAACGCCGCCTGATGGAGGTGTTCGAGCACGGGATCGCGCCCGAAGGCGCGCCCTGGGCGCCGCAGATGCTGGCCATCGACGAAAGCGCGCTCAGGACCGGCATCGAAGGCATGCCGGACAATTTCATGCGCGCGGCGACCGGCCTGATCAACGAGCGCGGCTATCGCGGCGCCAGCGTGGAGCAGATCGCGTCCGAGCTGAACGTCACCAAGGGCAGCTTCTACCACCATCTCGAGGCCAAGGACGATCTGGTGCTGGAGTGCTTCGGGCGCTCTTATGGCCGGGTGTCGCTGGTCCAGCGGGCGGCCGCGAACGCGGGCGGCGATCACTGGCGCCAGCTCTCCTCGGCGGTGGCGACCCTGCTGGACGTGCAGTTCTTCTCCGACTTTCCGCTGCTGCGGACCACCGCGCTTCAGGCCCTGCCCGGGGACGTGCGGGCGGACGTGATGGACCGGTCCAACCGCATGGCGCGGCGCTTCGCGGGCATGATGATGGACGGGATCACCGAAGGCACGGTGCGCGCGGTCGATCCGCTGATCGCCAGCCAGGTGCTCATGGGCGCGATCAACGCCGCCTACGATCTGAGGAAATGGGCCACGGGGATGAAGCGCGAGGCGGCCATCGCCCATTACGGATCGACGCTGGCGCGCGGCCTGTTCGACGACGCCTGAGCCATACCGCAGTTTTTAACGCCTCTTGCTTCGCCCCCGCGGCGGGTGTTTATTGCTTCGCAGCAAAACAGGGTGACCGCCGCGCGCGACCGCGCGGGCAGGGATGCCCGATGTTCAAAACCGGGAGGAGATCGCCATGCGCGACGCCGTCATCGTTTCCACCGCCCGCACGCCCATCGGGCGCGCCTATCGCGGCGCGTTCAACAACACCCAGGCCCAGGAGCTGGGCGGGCATGCGATCCGCAACGCGGTCGAGCGCGCGGGCGTCGACCCCGCCGAGATCGATGACGTCGTGATGGGCGCGGCCATGCAGCAGGGCTCCACCTTCCAGAACACCGCGCGCCAGTGCGCCATCCGCGCCGGCCTGCCCACCGCGGTGTCGGGCATGAGCGTGGACCGCCAGTGCGCCTCGGGCCTGATGGCCATCGCCATCGCGGCCAAGCAGATCATCGCCGACGGCCAGACCGTGACCGTGGGCGGGGGGCTGGAATCCATCTCGCTGGTCCAGAACGAGCACATGAACATCCACCGGGCCTTCGACCCGTGGATCAACGAGCACCGGCCCGACCTGTACATGTCCATGCTGGAGACCGCCGAGATCGTCGCGGACCGCTATGGCGTGTCCCGCGAGGCCCAGGATGAATACGCCCTGCAGTCGCAGCAGCGCACCGCCGCCGCGCAGGCGGCCGGAAAGCTCGATGACGAGATCGTGCCGCTGCCGTCGAAAATGGGCGTGATGGACAAGCAGACCGGCGAGATTTCCTTCAAGGACGTCACGCTGGCCAAGGACGAGGGCAACCGGCCCGAGACCACGCTGGAAGGCCTTCAGGGCCTGCAGCCGGTCCAGAAGAACGGCCAGAAGGTCAAAGAGGGCCGCTTCATCACCGCGGGCAATGCCAGCCAGCTCTCGGACGGCGCCAGCGCCTCGGTGCTGATGGAGGCCAAGGAGGCGGAGAAGCGCGGGCTGACGCCGCTGGGCCGCTATGTCGGCATCGCGGTGGCGGGGCTGGACCCCGACGAGATGGGCATCGGCCCGGTTTATGCCGTGCCGAAGCTGCTCAAGGCCAATGGCCTGAAGATGGACGATATCGGCCTGTGGGAGCTCAACGAGGCGTTCGCGGTCCAGGTGCTCTACTGCCGCGACAAGCTGGGCATTCCCGACGAGCTGCTGAACGTGAACGGCGGCGCGATCTCCATCGGCCACCCCTATGGCATGAGCGGCGCGCGCATGACCGGCCACGCCCTGATCGAGGGCAAGCGCCGCGGCGCGAAATACGTCGTCGTCACCATGTGCGTGGGCGGCGGCATGGGCGCGGCGGGTCTGTTCGAAGTTCTGTAACCGCCTGATTTCAGAGCTGTTGCTGCGAAAATGCTGCAGGCGGATCGCCTGCAGCATTTTTCACGTCCGCTCAGGCCGGGACGGGCGCGTTCTCCGCGATCAGGCCCTCTGATTTGAGCTCCGCCCAGAAGTCGGCGGGGATGGCGGCGGTCATCGAGGCGGCGTTCTCCACCGACTGGCGCAGATTGCGCGAGCCGGGGATGGTGGCGCTGACCACGTCGGGCGCGGCGGTGAACTGCAGGGCGGCGGTGCGCATGTCCACCTCGTGGGCGTGGCAGACCGCGCTCAGGCGCGCGCGCTTCTCGAACGCGCCGTCAGGGATGTCCGGCCCGTAATTGTAGCGGTCGCGGCCCGACAGGAAGCCGTTGTTGAGCGGCGCGCCCACCACGATGGATCCGCCCGCCTCCTCGACCAGCGGGAAGACCTCGTCCAGCGCGCGCTCGTGCTCCATGAGCGAATACTGGGTGGCCAACAGCAGGATGTCGGGATCGGCCTCGCGGAAGGAGCGCACGGCGGGCTCGATCCGGTTCACGCCCATGCCCCAGGCCTTGATGAGGCCTTCCTCCTTCATCCGCTCCAGCTCGGGCATGGCGCCCTCCAGCGCGATCTCGAACTGCTCCTCCCAGTCGCCGATCCGGGCCTGGCCCTCCTCGAGATCGTGGATGAAGACGATGTCCAGATGGGCCATGCCCAGCCGGTGCAGGCTGTCCTCCACCGAGCGGCGCGTGCCCTCGGCGGTGAAGTCGAATTCGTAATCGAACGGGCCGGGGGCCATCCAGCTTCCCACCTGGTCCACGGACGGGTCGGGGGTGAGCACGCGGCCGATCTTGGTGGAGATGACGACCTCGTCCCGGGGCTTGTCGTGCAGGTAAAGCCCGAAGCGGCGCTCGCCCAGCCCCAGCCCGTACCAGGGCGAGGTGTCGAAATAGCGCATCCCGGAGTCCCATGCCGCCTCGACCGCTTCGAGGATTTCGCGCTCGGGCTTGACCTGACGGCCATTGGCCATCGGCCCGCCGCCCATGCCGATCTTCCATGGCGGGCGGTATCGGCCGCCTTCGGGATTGGCGGGCATGTCGTCGGGGGAGAGCGGGCTGGCGAGGGCGGGGCGCGCAGCGGCGGCCGCGGCGGTCAGCCCCGCCCCGGCGAGAAAGGTGCGGCGGGTGGTCATGGCGCGGGGCTCCTGAGCGGCGGATGAAGGATGGCTGCGTAAAGCCAACGCGGAGGAAGCCCTGCGGTTGCGGGAAAACCGGCAGGGTTTAAATGAGAGGCCCCGGCGGGCGGGACTGGAGTGACGATGATCGAGTATCTCGCCGCGGCGTTCACGGCCGCCTTTCTGGGCTTCTTTCCCCTGACCGAGTTCTATGTCGCGGTGCCGGTGGGCATGGCGATGGGCCTGTCCGCGCCGTCCGCCGCGCTGTGGACGATCGTCGGCAATTTCCTGCCCGCGGTGATGATCCATTCCGGCTTCGAGGCGATCGAGCGGCGCTGGCCGCGCTTCACCGGCTGGCTGCACGGGCGGGTGTCGGAACGCTGGCGCGGGCGGCTGGAAAAGGGCGGGCTGGTCTGGGTGTTCGTGCTGCTGCCCATCGCGGGCACGTGGGCCACGGCCGCGGCGGTCAAGGGGCTGGGCCTGTCGAAGAAGACCGCCCTGCTCTGGCCGCTGCTGGCGATCGTCTTTTACTCGGCCGCGACCGCGGCCCTGATCGCGGCGGGCGTGGACCTGTTCTGGCGGGAGGACTAATCGCGCAGCCGGATCAGGCCTTCCTGGGCGGTGGAGGCGACCAGCTTGCCCTCGCGGGTGAAGAAGCGGCCCCGGTTGAAGCCGCGCGCGCCGCCCGCCCACGGGCTGTCGGTGTCATAAAGCAGCCAGTCGTCCATGCGCGCGTCCTCGTGTAGCCACAGGGCATGGTCCAGGCTCGCGCTCTGGAAGCCGCGGGTCAGCCAGCTCACGCCATGGGGCTGTATCGCGGTGCTCAGCAGCGCCATGTCGGACACGTAGGCCAGCGCCGCGCGGTGCAGGCGCGGATCGTCGCCCAGCCCGGCGCCGAGCCGGAACCAGATGCGCCGCCGGGGCTCGCGCGGCTCGGGCCGGACCGGCGTCCACGCCTCCACCGGGCGCATGTCCACGGGCCGGGTGGAGATGAAGTGCCGCCACAGCTCGGGGACTTCGTCGCCCAGCGCCTCGATGCGCTCGGCCTCGCTGGGCAGGGTCTCGGGGGCGGGGACGTCGGGCATGGCGTCCTGATGGGAGAGGCCGTCCTCGTGGACGTGGAAGGAGCAGGACAGGGTGAGGATGGGGCGGTCCTTCTGGATCGCCACCACGCGGCGGTTGGAGAAGCTGCCGCCGTCGAAATCGCGCTCGACCCGGTAGTCGATGGGGTGGTCCTCGTCGCCGCCGCGCAGGAAACAGGCGTGCAGGGCGTGGGGCGCGCGGGCCGCGTCCACGGTCTCCGCCGCGCTCATCAGGCCCTGGGCCACCACCTGTCCGCCGAACACCCGGCCCCGCCCGCCCGGCTGGCGCGCGCCGCGGTAAAGATCGGTGTCCAGCGGGGAGACGGTGAGCAGGCGGGCGAGGGCCGCCGTGCGCGAATCGAGGTCCGGGTCCGTGCTGCCGCTCATCGCCCAGCCTCCGTGCGAGTTGTTTTCAGAACGCAGGATGGCCCGCGCCGAGGGGGCGGGGCAAGGGGCTCAGAGAGTCCGGTATGGGATCAGATGTCGTCCCAGGGCGGGGCGGGCATGGCGCGGTGAGCCGCCGAGATGGCGTCCGACCACTGTTTGCCCAGCTCCCGGAAATAGGGGTCTTCCGCCTCGATCCGGCGTTGGACGCCCTTCAGGGCGCCGGGGCGGATGACGATCATGTCGAAGGGCAGGCCCACGCCGAGATTGGAGCGGATGGTGGAGTCGAACGAGATCAGGCCCAGCTTGACCGCCTCGACCAGCGGGGTGTCGGTGCGCAGGGCGCGGTCCAGGATCGGCTTGCCGTATTTCAGCTCGCCCACCTGCAGGTAGGGCGTGTCGGCGCCGCACTCGATGGCGTTGCCTTCGGGATAGATCAGATAGAGCCCCAGCTCCCCGCCCGCGACCTGGCCGCCCAGCAGGATGGTCGCGCCCATGTCCACGCTCTGGGCCTGAAGCCCGCTTTCGAAATCGCTTCGCACGCTCTTGATGGCGTGGCCGACCAGCTGGACCGCCCGGAACAGGGTGGGGGCGGTCATCAGGGTCTCGGGCTCGACCGAGTCGGGCAGCTTTATGCCGTCCTTGAGGCGGTTGAGCGCGGTCTGGGTGACCGACAGATTGCCCGCGGTGGCGATCGCGATCACGCGCTCGCCCGGCTTTTCGGTGACGAAGAGCTTTTTATAGGTGGAGATGTTGTCCACGCCCGCGTTGGTCCGGGTGTCGGCGATCATCGCCAGACCCTCGTTCACGAGCATGCCCACGCAGTAAGTCATCCGAGCGGCGCTCCCACGCCGGAAAATCCGGCTCTGCCGGGAAAAGTGTTAGCCGATTCCCCGCGCCTGCGCGCGGGCCTATTCCTGACTCTGGACGGCGGGCTGGCCGCGCACCTTCAGGCTCACCTCCAGCCGCTCGCCCGCGCCGCCATAGCTGGTCCCGCGCACGGGCGCCGCGCCCAGATAATCCAGCCCCGATGCGACGCGAATATGGCCGTCCGCGGCGCTGATGCCGTTGGCGGGGTCGAACCCCACCCAGCCGAGATCCTCGATATAGGCCTCCGCCCAGGCGTGGGCGGCGTCCTGGTCGACCTGCCCGTCCGAGCGCCGCATGTGGCCCGAGACATAGCGGGCCGGAACGCCCAGCCAGCGGGCGGCGGCGATGAAGACGTGGGCGTGGTCCTGGCATACGCCCCGGCCCAGCGCGAAGGCGTCCGCGGCCGTGTTCCAGGCGTCGGTGGCGCCGGTGTCGAAGCCGATCCGCTCGTGGACCGCGCCCATCAGCCGGTGCATCGCGTCCAGCCGGCTGCCGCCCGCGAACCCCGCGGCGAACGCGCGGATCGCGGCGTCGGGCGCGGTCAGGGGCGTTTCGCGCAGGAAGACCAGCGCGGGCTGGCGCTCGGGCCAGCCGCGCAGCACGCCGCCGGTGTCGAAGGTGGCGATCTCGCCCGACACCGTGACGGTGAGCGTGTCCACCGGGCGCTCGGTGTACAGGGTGTGGACGATGTTGCCGAAGGCGTCCTCGCTCTGGCGGATGCGGGCGTCCGCGTCGGTCTCGATCCGCCAGCGTCGCACGTGCTGGCTCTCGCACGAGCGCGGCGTCTTGCGCAGCACCTGGATGATGAAGCGCGGCGCGGCGTCGTAGTCGTAGCGGGTGGCGTGGTCGACCCGGATCAGCATGGTCAGCTCAGATACTGTTCTGCGACGGCCTGGCCCAGCGCGTTGTTGCCGTCCAGGAAGTCCTGAATGTATTCGTGCAGGCCCGACTGGAAGACCGCCTGGATGGAGCTTTCCTCCAGCAGGCTGAGCCGGGCCGAGGCGATGCGCTGGGACGGGCCGCGGCGGCCGTAATCGGCGGCCAGCCGTTCGAGATGATCCACGATGGCGGACTGGCAGCTCGCCAGCGAGCGGGGCATCTGACGGTTCAGCACCAGAAGGTCGGCGACCAGCCACGGCTTGACGCTGTCGCGATAGACCCAGCGATAGGCGGTCAGGGCGGAGACTTCGCGCAGCAGGGTGGTCCACTGGAAGTAATCGAGCTGGCCGCCCACCCGCTCGCCCTCGGGCAGCAGCAGATGATATTTCACGTCCAGCAGGCGCGCGGTGTTGTCCGCCCGCTCGATGGACGCGCCCAGACGCAGGAACCAGAAGGCGTCGTTCCTGAGCATGGTCCGGCTGGCCGCGCCCTCCACCGACAGGGTCACGGTCTTCACCCAGCCCAGAAAGTCGATGAACTCGGCCCGGCGGGCGGGCTGGCCCTGCTCGCCCAGCGCGTTCCAGGCGCCGTTGATCGCCTCCCACAGCTCGACGGTCAGCGCGGTGCGCACCGAGCGGGCGTTGGTGCGCGCGCGGATCAGGCAGCTTCGGATCGAGGAGGGGTTGTCGTCGGAGAAGGCGAGGTATTCGCGCACGGTCTTCTCGTTCGCGGGGCGCTCGGTCGCGTCGAAAGCCCAGCCCACCCCGGCGGAGTCCACCGCGCCGCGCCAGGCCTGCTCGGCCCCGCCATCGCGCGAGGGGATGGAGGACAGGCGCAGGGTGGCTTCGAGGATGCGGGCGAGGAAGTCCGCCCGCTCCACGTAGCGGCCGATCCAGTACAGGCTGTCTGCGGTGCGCGAGAGCATCAGGCGTCCAGCACCCAGGTGTCCTTGGTGCCGCCTCCCTGGCTGGAATTGACCACGAGCGAGCCTTCCTTGAGCGCCACCCGCGTCAGCCCGCCCGGCGCCACTTCCACCCCCTGCGGGCCGGTCAGCACGAAGGGGCGCAGGTCCACGTGGCGGCTGGCCAGCCCGTCGCCGGACAGGGTGGGCGCGGTGGACAGCTGCAGGGTGGGCTGGGCGATGAAAGCGGCGGGGTCGGCCTGGAGCTTCGCGCGGAACTGCTCGACCTCGGCTTTGGTGGCCGCGGGGCCGACCAGCATGCCGTAGCCGCCCGAGCCGCCCACCTCCTTGACCACCAGCTCGGGCAGGCGGGCGAGCACTTCCTTCAGCGCGTCCGGCTCGCGGCAGCGCCAGGTGGGCACGTTGTGCAGGATCGGATCCTCGCCGGTGAAGAAGCGGATGATCTCGGGCATGTAGGTGTAGACCGCCTTGTCGTCGGCCACCCCGGTCCCCACCGCGTTCGCCAGCGTCACCCGGCCCGCGGCGTAGGCGGTCATCAGCCCCGGCACGCCCAGCGCGCTGTCGGGATTGAAGGCGAGGGGGTCGAGATAGTCGTCGTCGACCCGGCGGTAGATCACGTCCACCCGCTGCGGCCCCTCGGTGGTGCGCATCAGCACCCGGCCGTCATCGACATACAGGTCCGAGCCCTCGACCAGCTCCACCCCCAGCTTGTCGGCCAGGAAGGAGTGCTCGTAATAGGCCGAGTTGAACGGGCCGGGGGTCAGCACCACGACATTGGGCTCGCTTCCCGCGCTCTCGGGGGCGCTGGCCTTCAGGCTGGCCAGCAGCATGTCGGTGTAGGTCTCCACCGGGCGGACGGGATATTCGCTGAACAGGTCGGGGAAGAGCCGCATCATCATCTCGCGGTTCTCCAGCATGTAGGAGACCCCCGAGGGCGTGCGGGCGTTGTCTTCGAGCACGTAGAAGCCGTCCTCGCCGGTGCGGATCAGGTCCACCCCCGCGATGTGGACCCAGACGTCCCGCGGCGGGCGCTTGCCGGCCATCTCGGGGCGGTAATGGGGATTGGTCAGCACCAGCTCGGGCGGGATGATCCCGGCCTTGAGGCATTCCTGGGGACCGTAGATGTCTTTCAGGAACAGGTTGAGCGCGGTCACCCGCTGGACCAGCCCCGCCTCGAGCTCCAGCCATTCGCTTGAGGAGATGATGCGCGGGACGACGTCGAACGGGATCAGACGCTCGGCGGCGTCCGCCTCGCCATAGACCGCGAAGGTGATGCCCATGCGGCGGAAGAAGAGCTCGGCCTGGCGCGAGCGCGCCGCGAGCAGGTCGGCCGGTGCCTCCTCCAGCCACTGCGCCAGAGCCCGGTAGCTTTCGCGGACCCTGTCGGGCCCGCCCACCCCTGCCATTTCGTCGAACGCCATCGCGACCGCCCCTTCCGCGTGAAGACTGTCTCCCTTCAGGCGGCGAGAGCAACAAAAAATGTTGCACTGCCGCAAAGAAGCGGAAAAAGACCCGGTATCGGAACGTCACGCCGGGCGCTTAAGTTGCTTTCGATCAGGCCACAGGCATCAAGGAGAGCGGACGATGGCGATCATCAACAAGGCCAGCGCGGTCTGGCAGGGCGGGCTGAAGGACGGCAAGGGCGAGATCTCGACCAAGAGCGGCGCGCTCTCGAGCCAGCCTTACGGCTTCAACACCCGCTTCGAAGGCGAGCCGGGGACCAATCCCGAGGAGCTGCTGGGGGCGGCGCACGCGGCCTGCTTCACCATGGCGCTGTCGCTGATCCTGGGCGAGGCGGGCCTGACGGCGGACCGGATGGAGACCACCGCCACGGTCAGTCTGGAAAAGAAGGATGACGGGTTCGAGATCACCAAGGTCCATCTGGACCTGAAGGGCTCGGTGCCCGGCGCGGATCAGGCGAAGTTCGAGGAGCTGGCCGCCAAGGCCAAGGACGGCTGTCCGGTCTCGAAACTGTTCAAGGCCGAGATCACGATGGACGCGACGCTGGACTGACGAAAAAAGCCCCGCGCGGGGAGCGCGGGGCTTTTCTGTCTCCGGCGGGACCCGTCTAGCGCGACAGGGCCTCGACGATGAGCTGGGTGGCGGTCTGGATCAGCAGGACCTCGCCGTCCACCTCGTAATAGGCGTGGCCGCGCGGGGGCGGGCCGTAGCCGTGACGCTCGTAATCACGGATCACCCGGTAATTCACGTCGCGGGGCAGGCGCTGGCCCGCGCGCCAGGCGTCGCGCTGGCCGTCGCGATAGCCGCGCTCATAGGAGCGGCGGTCGTCGCGGGAATGGCGCGCGTCGCGGGCCTGGCCGGGGCTGCACCAGCCCTTCATGGCGTGGCCGGGCGGGCAGTGGGGCGGCTGAGCCGCCGCGGCGGCGGTGGCGACGGGCATCGGGGCGGCCAGAAGAACGGCGCCGCCGATCAGGGCCAGGGCATGGCGGGACATGGCGGTCTCCTTGACGTCAAGCGGCGCGGAGGTCGCGCCTGACAGAGCAGATTGAACGGCCTGTCATGCGGACGGGTTGCGTGACCATTTCGGGGCGGGCGCGTTCATCTTCGCGTCAGCTTCAGGCCCTGTGCGCATGGCCGTCCGCGACGACGGCCCCGCGCTCGCCCATGGGCCGGGCCGGGGGAACGGTGGTGTCCAGCACGGTCTGGCGCTCGGCCTGGGCGTTCATCGAAGCGCCGAACAGGATGATCATCGCGGAGATCCAGATCCAGGTCATGAAGCCGACCGCCGCGCCCAGCGAGCCGTAGGTCTCGTCATAGCTGCCGAAATTCTCCACATACCAGGAGAAACCCGCCGACACGCCCAGCCACGCCGCGCCCGCCAGCAGCCCGCCCGGCGTGATCCACACCCAGCGCGCGTTCGTGCGCGACGGCCCGTAGCGGTAGATCACCGACAGGGCGATGGCGACCGCGAGCAGGAGCGCCGGCCAGCGCAGCCACAACAGCCAGCGCTCGGTCTGGGCCAGACCCAGAAGGTTGAGGGCGGCGGGCAGGGCGATCACCGCGCCCAGGGCGAGGACGACGAAGGCGATCATGCCGGTCGTGAAGGCCAGGGTCAGGGCGGTGAGTCTCACGAAGCCGCGGGTCTCCGCCTCGCCATAGACGATGTTCAGCGCGCTGAAGAGGTTCTTCATGCCCGCGTTCGCGCTCCACAGGGCCAGGGTGAGGCCGATCACGAGCCCCATCCCCAGAGCGCCGCCGCCATGGGCGGCCACCCGCTCCATCTGCGCGCCCATGATCTCCACCGCGTCCGAGGGCAGGATGCCCGCCATCGCGCTGAGATGCCCGCCCACCTCGGCGGGGTCGGTGAACAGGCCGTACACGGAGACAAGGGCGGTGATGGCGGGGAAGGTCGCCAGCAGAGCGTAGAAGGTCACCCCCGCCGCGATCAGCATCAGCCGGTCGGCCATGAAGGCCTTGGCCGCGCGGACCGCGACCTCGCGCCAGCCCGCGGGCGGAATTTCAGCCGGGTTGCGGGCCAGATGGCCGCTCGCAGGCGCGGCCTTGACCGAGGCGGCCGCCCGCCTCGAACCCTGCGACGGCTCCCGTCCCATGTAAGACACCGCCAGCATCGCGCCCAGCGCCAGGACGGGACCGCTCAGGCCGCGCACGGTACGGCGGCGGGATCGGGACATGGGCGGACCTCCTCGGGACGTTGCGAAAAGCTAACGTCGCGGGAGGGGGTTATGATCCGGAGATAGGGATGGGTCGGGGGTCGTGGCGGTGAGGGTGGGATTCGAACCCACGATACGGTTTCCCGCATACACGCGTTCCAGGCGTGCGCCTTCGACCACTCGGCCACCTCACCAGAAGGCGCGGAACCTAACCGAAAGGCCCGGCCAGTCAAGCGCGCCGCGCCGCGCCGTTTCACGCCGCCGCGGAGGCCGCCAGCCAGGCGGTGTAGGCGATGTAGAGCGCCAGCATCAGCGCGCCCTCGCGCCGGTCGATCCGCCAGCCGGTGACGGCGAAACCGATCAGGATCGCGCTGGCGGCCAGCATGACCCACAGATCGAGCCCGATCATGCGGGCGGGCACGGTGAAGGGCGCGGCCATGGCCGCCGCGCCCAGTATCCCCAGCCCGTTGAAGATGTTCGAGCCCACGACGGTGCCCAGCGCCATCCCGCCCTGTCCGCGCCGGGCCGCGGAGATGGTGGCGGCGAGCTCTGGCAGGGAGGTGCCCACGGCGACCACGGTCAGGCCGATGACCGCTTCGGACACCCCCAGCCCGCCCGCCACGGCCACCGCCCCGGTGACCAGAAGCCAGGCGCCGCCGATCACGCCGATCAGGCCCGCCAGCGTCATCGCGGCGGCGACCGGCGCGCGGGCGGCGGGGGCGACGGCCTGGGCCTCGCTGGCGTGCAGGGCCGCGCCCGCGTCCTTCAGCCGCCGGTCGATGACATAGCTGGCCAGCACGTAGGCGATCAGAAGCGCGAACAGGGCCGCGCCGGTGAGCCGCCCCATGGGCAGGAAGGCCAGCGCCCCCGCCACGATGACCATGGCCGCGGCCAGCGCCGGGCCGTCGCGCCCGAAGGCCCGCCCGTCCACGGCCATGGGCGCGATGATCGCTGCGACGGCCAGGATGAGCAGGATGTTGGCGATGTTCGAGCCGACCACGTTGCCGACCGCCACGCCGGGCGAGCCGGACAGGGCGGCCTGCACGGAGGTGGTCATCTCGGGCATGGACGTGCCGAAGCCCACGATGACCAGACCCACCAGAAGCGGCGAGACCCCGAATTTCAGGGCCAGCCCGCCCGCGCCCTTGACCAGCGCCTCGCCCGAGGCGACCAGTAGAACGAGCCCGCCCGCGATCATCGCGGCGGCGAGCGGCAGGGATGGCTCCATGAAGGGTGTCCTTGAACGGGCGGGGCGCGGGCTGTGAATATGGCCCCCGCCGGGGTCTCGCGTAAGGGGCTCCGCCGCCCTATCTGAGAGCGGCAGACACGCCAGCGAGGACGCCCATGGCTTCGAAGACCGAGATGATCGCGCCCGAACTCGCCCTGAAGGGCCGCGGCACGCCGATCCCCACCGCCAAGACCCATTTCGTCAACGGCGAGGAGATCGCCCTGCCCGCCACCGGCGGGCTGGAGGAGGGCATCTTCGCGATGGGCTGTTTCTGGGGCGTGGAGCGGGTGTTCTGGCAGCTGGACGGCGTGAAATCCACCGCGGCGGGCTATGCGGGCGGGCACACGCCCAACCCGACCTATGAGGAGGTCTGCACGGGCCGCACCGGGCACACCGAGGTCGTGCGCGTGGTCTTCGACCCGCGCGAGATCAGCTACGGGCAGCTTCTGAAGGTGTTCTGGGAGAATCACGACCCGACCCAGGGCATGCGCCAGGGCAATGATGTGGGCAGCCAGTACCGCAGCGCGATCTACGCGGTCTCCGACGCCCAGTTCGAGGCCGCGCAGGACAGCGCGCGGACCTACGCCGCGGCGCTGAAACAGGCCGGGCGCGGGGCGGTGACCACCGAGATCGCGCCCGCCGGACCGTTCTATTTCGCCGAGGACCATCACCAGCAGTATCTGGCGAAGAACCCGCAAGGCTATTGCGGGATCGGCGGGACGGGCGTGACCTGTCCCATCGGGACCGGCGTGAGCGCCTGACCGGACAGTTTTCCCCTGACAGGTGTGGCCGATAGGCGGCGCCCGGCGTGGTTACTGCGTCCGGGCCGCTGAATGATGTGGCGGGAATGAGGCGAAACGCCTATCCCTCGGCTCCCTGTTTCGCCGCCCCGGATGGACGATGCCCCGCCTGATCGTGTTCGACGTGGATTCCACCCTGCTGCGCGTGGAGACGCTGGATTTCCTCATCGAACGGGCGCTGGGCCAGGCCGACGGCGAGGCGGCTGACGCGCTGCACGCCATCACCGCCCAGGGCATGGCCGGGGAGATGGATTTCCGCAAATCGCTGGAAGCGCGCCTGTCGATCACCACGCTGAGCGAAGCGCTGATCGCGGAGGCCGCCCAGGCCATCGCAGGCGAAGCCACGCCGGGCATCAAGGGCGTGCTGGACCGGCTGCGGGCGCGCGAGCACGAGGTCTATGCGGTCTCGGGCGGGTTCATGGAGCTGATCCAGCCCGCGCTCGAGGCGCTGGGCTTCGCGCCGGGCGAGATCCGGGCGAACCGCTTCGTGGTCGAGGGCGGCCAGGTGGCGGGCTTCGACCGCAACAACCCGCTGTCGCGCTCGGGCGGCAAGGGGCCGGTCGTCGGCTCGCTGAAGGCCCAGACCGGCTGCGATCTGGCCATCATCGTGGGCGACGGCATCACCGATTACGAAGCCTTCGCGGGCGGGGGCGCGGACGCCTTCATCGGCTTCGGCGGCGTGACGCGCCGCGAGGCGGTGGCCGCCAAGGCGCCCGCCTACGCCGACGACGTCAAGGCGCTGGAAAAGCTGCTGCTGGGCTGAACCGCCCGGCGCGCTTGCGCGGGCGCCGGGCCGTGCCCTAATGGCGGCGGGATTTTCTCGGAGCCGCCGGGCCATGACGCTCGCCCCTCTAACCGTCTCTGACACCGCTCCTGCCGCGGGAGCCGCGCCCCTGTTCGGCGCCAATCTCTCCGCCAGCCTGATCGAAGACCTCGCCGCGCGGGGCTGGGCTCATGCGCGCGGCGCGCTGGAGCCCGATCTGGCGCGCGCGCTCAGGGCCGAGGCGCTGGCTATGGCGGCGGACGGGGCGCTGGCCGAGGCCCGGATCGGACGGGGCGAGGCGGAGCGGCGCGACCGCGCCGTGCGGCGCACCGCCATCGCCTGGATGGACGGGCGCACCCCGGCCCAGCGCGCCTTCCTCGACGGCTGCGAGGCGATGCGCACGGCGATCAACCGGGCCCTGTTCGCCGGTCTGTTCGAATTCGAGGCCCATTACGCGGTCTATCCGCCCGGCGGCTTCTACGCCCGGCATCTGGACGCCTTCGCCCCGCCCCCCGTGGCCGCCGGACCGAACGCCGTGATGGGCCGGACGGCGGCGCGCTCGCGGGTGGTGTCGATGGTGGTCTATCTCAATGAGGGCTGGACGCCGGACGATGGCGGGGAGCTGGCCGTGTGGGAGCATTTCACGCGGGCGCCGGACGGACGGGCGGACCTGCGCGCGCTGGACGGCGTGCCGCCTGCAGGCGTGATCGCGCCTGAGATGGGTTCGGTGGTGCTTATGCTGTCGGAAGCCATCCCTCACGAGGTCCGCCCCGCGGCGGCCACGCGCTGCGCCATCGCGGGCTGGTGGCGGGTGAACGCGTCGATCGGCGGGGTGGTCGATCCGGCCCGGTGAGCGGGGCGGCGTGAACCATGCCGGAGTGAGCGCGTTCAGCCTTCATGGTCCGCCGCCTCGACCCCCATGAAGACCTGCGCGCCCTGCCCCGCCTGATCGCGGCGGAGGCGGACGAGGCGCGTGCCGCGCTGGCGCGGGTGGACCGCGAGCCGGTCATCGCCGTCCACGAGGCGCGCAAGGCGATCAAGCGGGCGCGCAGCGGCGCGAGGCTGATGCGCAAAGCGGACAAGGCGGCCTCCCGATCGCTCAACGCCCGGGGGCGGAAGGCCGCCCGCGCGCTCGAAGACGTCCGGGACGCCGACAGCCTGGCGCTGATCGCGGACGGCGCGGCGATCCGGGCGCAGGACCCGGCGGTGGCAGCCACCCTGCGCGCCGAGGCGGAACGCGCGCGGGAGAGGGCGACGGCGCTGGACCGGGCGAAGGCGGCACAGGAGGCGGAGGCGCACATCGAAGCGCTGTCAGACGAGGCCCGCGCCGTGCGGATCGAGGCCGAGCCGGACGCGGCGATGCGCGACGGGCTCGCGCGCGCCTATCGCCGGGCGTCCAAGCGTCTGAAGCGGGCGGAGAAAGACCCCGGCCCGGACACGCTGCATGAGCTGAGAAAGCGGGTGAAGGACTGGCGCAACCACGCCGGCGCCCTCAAGCCGGTCTGGCCCGAGGGTCTGAAGGCCAAGCGCAGGAAGGCGAAAAAGCTCGCCGACCTGCTGGGCCTGCATCACGATCTGTCGCGCCTGATCGGAGTTCTCAAGGACCGCGAGGGGGAGGCGGCGCAGGCCGCCGTCGCGGCGCTGAAGGCCGAGCGGGCGGCGCTGGAGGGCAAGGCGCTGGCCAAGGCGGGCAAGGTGTTCAAGGCCAGCCCGAAGAAGGCCGCCCGGCGGCTGGAGGCGGCCTGACCGGATCGTGAGCCCGCGAACGGTGGCCGAGCCGCGTTCCGGTTCCTTAGACTGCCGCCTTCGCAAAGGAGGCAGCCCAATGCTCCGCACCGCCGCCGCGACGGCCGTTCTGGCCCTGTCCGGCCCCGCGCTCGCCCACGATCCCGATCATCGGGATGATCTTCACATGAACTCGGTGGGGGGCGGGGACTACCGCGACTACGTCACCGATCACGCCAGCGAGCAGAGCGGCTGGACCTATTCGCTGCGCACCGTCGGCACGGCGCACAATGTGATGCATCAGATGATGAGCGATTTCGCCCGCCATGACCGAGAGGAGCGCGGAGGGAGCGCCGTTCCCGAGTTCGGCGCGCGCATCTCCGGCGGGGACTGGACGGAATATCGCGAGGCGCTGGAGGCCGAGGCGGCGGAGGGCGAATGGGCCGATCTGGTCCGCATCACCGAGGTCATGCACGACCGTTTCCACCACATGATGTTCAAGGCCATCGTCTATGACGACGCGCGCAACGAGCGCGGCGCGGCGCTGGACGTGTATCTGCGTCCGCGGGTGGAGGCGCAGGGCGATGATCTCATCCCCGCCCGGCGCGATCTGGACATCGCCCACATGAGCCTCGAGGACTTCCGCGGCGTGATGTGGGAGACCGGCTGGACCAACGAGGCCGGCGAGACCTGGTGGCGGCTGTCCATGCAGGACAGCACCGTGTTCGCGCACCTGCTCTCGGACCTGACCCGGCAGTGGATGGCCTATGGCGCGGCGGAGAAGTCGGGCGACTGCGCCCCGCAGATCGGTGACGGCTACGACGTCGACGCGGCCTGGCGGCGCTTCGCCATCCAGGTGCGGGCCTGCGAGGAAGCCGAGTGGCGCGAGCTGGTCCAGGTGACCGATCTCGCCCGAGCCCGGGTCCATGAGATGCTGGCTTATGTGGCGGCCTATCACGACGCGCGGGACTGAGCCTGCGTTCGGCGCGCCGCCCTGCCTTCATGCCCCCTTCGGCGCGGGCGTCTTGTCCTTGAACCGGCAGATGTCGGCGATGGCGCAGCGCCAGCATTCGGGCTTGCGCGCCTTGCACACATACCGCCCGTGCAGGATCAGCCAGTGGTGGGCGCCTTTCAGATAGGCGTCGGGCGTGATGCGTTCGAGCCGGGCCTCGACCTCGTCGGGCGTCTTGCCCGGCGCCAGCTTCGTGCGATTGCCGACCCGGAAGATGTGGGTGTCCACCGCGATGGTGGGCTGGCCGAAGGCTTCGTTCAGGACCACGTTGGCGGTCTTGCGGCCCACGCCGGGCAGGGTCTGCAGGGCCTCGCGGCTTTGCGGCACCTCGCCGCCGAACTGCTCGACGAGGATCCGGCTCATGGCGATGACGTTCTTCGCCTTGTTGCGGAACAGGCCGATGGTCTTGATGTGCTCGCGCACCGCGTCCTCGCCCAGCGCCAGCATCTTCTCGGGCGTGTCGGCGGCTTCGAACAGGGCCTTGGTGGCCTTGTTCACGCCCACGTCGGTGGCCTGGGCGGACAGGGCGACGGCCACGGTCAGCGTGAAGGGATTGGTGTAGTTCAGCTCGGTCTTGGGGTCGGGCATGACCTCCGAAAGCCGTGCGAACAGCTCCTCGGCCTGCTCGCGGGTCAGGCCCGGCGGCAGGCGCTTCTTCTTCGCAGGCGATCTGCGGGCGGCGGGCTTTTTCGCGGGCTCGGTCATGGACGCTGACCTAGCCGCCGCGCTCGGGGCGGACAACCCGGTTGTTGCGCCTCAGCGATGATCGAGCCGCCAGCTCATGGCCGCGATGCGCCAGCCCGCGCCAGTCTTCGCCAGCACCCACAGATGACGGCCCGACACGCTGGCCTCGCGCCCGTCGGGCATCTGAGTGCGCATGGCGAAGCGGGCGGTCTTCCACGCATGGGCCGGGCCGCCCTCGATCTCCACGTCCGAGATGCGCACGTTCAGGACCTCGCCGGGCGCAGCCTGTCCGGCCAGCGCGGCGTCCGCGCCTTTCGCGGCGGGCTCGGCGGGCGGGAAGATGACGCAGTCATCGGCCAGAAGGGCGCGGATGTCTTGTGCCCGGCCCTGGGTCAGCGCGGTCAGCCAGTCCGCTTCGAGCTTGAGAATGGCCGCGCGGTCCGCGTCATCGATCATTGCCGTTCCTCCCCGTGTTTCTTATTGAAGCCAGCTTCGACCGTTTTCCATCAGATTGGCAAATCGACATGAAACCTTCGCCCGAGCGTCTGCGGCCCGAGACCTATCCGGTGGGCGTGATCGTGTCCTCGCGCTTCCGCGATCTGGACACGCTGGGCCATCTGAACAATGTCGCCATCGGCAGTTTCTATGAAGAGGGCCGGGGCGCGCTGAACCGGGCGGTGTTCGACGAGGCGCGCCGGGCGGGCGGGTTCCGGGTGCTGATCGCGGACGTGCACATCGCCTATCTGGCCGAGGCCTTCTATCCGGGCGACTGCGAGGTGCGCGCGGGCGTGCTGTCCTCGGGGCGCAGCTCCTACGTCATCGCGCTGGCGATCTTCCAGAACGGGACCTGCGTGGGCACGTGCGAGACGGTGATGGTCCATGTCGACGCGAACGGCCCCGCGCCGCTGGGCGCGGACGACAAGGCGGCGATGGCGCGGTTCGCCCTGCGCGCCTGACGGGCTTGCGCAGCGGCACGGGGCGGCCCAGCTTGAGGCCATGACCTCATCCGCTTACCGCCCCGCGCCCGTGTTCGAAAGCCTCGGCCCCGAGTTCGCCGACCCGGTCGAACCGGCTGATTTCCCCCAGAGCATCGAGCGCCGCTGGAACGCCCGATGGGCGGAGGCCGTGGGGCTCGATCATCTCGACGCGGAGGGGCGCACGGCGCATTTCCACCGCTTCGAACCCCTGCCGGACAATCAGAAAACGCCGCTGGCGATCCGGTATCACGGCCACCAGTTCCGCACCTACAATCCCCAGATCGGGGACGGGCGGGGCTTCCTGTTCGCGCAGGTGCGGGACGGCCATGGCCGCCTGCTCGATTTCGGCACCAAGGGCTCGGGCCAGACGCCCTGGTCGCGCACCGGCGACGGGCGGCTGACCCTGAAGGGGGCGGTGCGGGAGATCCTGGCCGCGGAGATGCTCGAGGCGCTGGGGGTGAACACCTCCAAGGTCTTCGCCGTGCACGAGACCGGCGAACAGCTCTGGCGCGGAGACGAGCCCAGCCCGACCCGTTCGGCGGTGATGACCCGGCTGTCCCACTCCCACGTCCGCTTCGGGGTGTTCCAGCGGCACGCCTATTTCGAGCGTCCCGACCTCATAGAAAATCTGGCCGATTACTGCGTGGAGCAGTTCTTCCCCGAGATCGCGGACGAGGCGGACCGGCCCGCGGCGCTGCTGGCGGCGGTGTGCGCGCGGTCGGCGAAACTGGCCGCGCAGTGGATGGCGGCGGGCTTCGTCCACGGGGTGCTGAACACCGACAATCTGGTGGTGACCGGCGAGAGCTTCGATTACGGGCCGTGGCGCTTCCTGCCGCGCTTCGAGCCGGGCTTCACGGCGGCCTATTTCGACGAGACGGGGCTGTACGCCTATGCCCGCCAGCCCGAGGCCGTGTTCTGGGCGGTCCAGCAGTTCGCCGCCACGCTGGGCCTGATCGGCGAGCGCGAGAGCCTGATCGCCGCCCTGTCCGCCTTCCCCGACCACTACAAGGCCGAGACGCCGAAGGCCTTCCTGCATCGGCTGGGACTGGAGGGACTGGGACAGGAGGCGGACGCGGGGTTCGTCACGGGGCTGCTGGACTTCATGAAGGCCAGCGAAGCGCCGTGGGAGGCGGTGTTCTTCGACTGGTTCGGCGGCGACGCCCGGCGCGCGGATTCAAGCCCGCGAGCGGCGCTCTACGCCCGCGAGGACTTCGCGCCCGTGCGCGCGGGCATAGCCGCGCGGGCGCCGGTGCGGCCCGAGCGGCTGGCTCATCCCTATTTCAAGGGCGAGGATCCGATCCACATGACCATCGAGGTGGTGGAGGGGCTGTGGGCGAAGATCGCCGAAGCCGACGACTGGAGCGGATACGAGCAGGTGATGGCGCGTGTCGCGGACGCGCGGCGCGGCTATGATCTGGGGCGGGGGCCGGACGGCATGGCGCCTGGATTCACACAAGGGTGACGCGCCATGGCCGGACTTGAGCTGATCGACGCCCCCGGCCTGCGCGACGCGGGCCTGGCCGCGGCGTTCACGACGCGGACGGGCGGCGCCAGCGAGGGGCCGTATGCCAGCCTGAACCTGACCTGGTCGCGGGGCGACGACAAGGCGGCGGTCGCCGAGAACCGGCGGCGGGTCAGCGAGCGACTGGGCGGGCTGCGGCTGGTCTTCGCCAATCAGGTCCACGGGACCGCGGTGCTGCGCGCGGAGGACGCCGCCGAGGGCGAATGGTCGGCGGGCGAGGGCGACGCGCTGATGACCGACCGGCCGGGGCTGGCGCTGTGCGCGCAGACCGCCGACTGCGTGCCGATCCTGCTCTTCGATCCGCGCCGCCCGGCCATCGCGGCGATCCATTCAGGCTGGCGCGGGACCCTCGCCGGGATCGGGCAGGCCACCCTGGACGCCATGGCGCAGGCCTATGGCACGCGGCCCGCGGACGTGAAGGCGGCCATCGGGCCCTCGATCTCGAAAGCCCGTTACCGGGTCGGGCCGGAAGTGATCGAACCGTTCGAAGGAAAATTCGGCTCGGACGCCGCGCTGATGGGGCCGAAGGACCATGAGGGCGGGGCGGGGCTGGACGTGGCCGAGGCCTGCCGCCGGTCGCTGGTCATGGCCGGGGTTCCGGCGTCCGCAATCTCGCGCGTGCCCGGCTGCACCTTCACGGACGAGGCGCACTTCTTCTCCTCGCGCCGCGCGGCCCGGGACGGACACCCGGGCCTGTTCGGCGGCCAGTGCGGGATCATCGCGCTGAAGAAAAGACGCTAGGTTCCGGCCACGGCGGTGGAGCGGAAAGTCTGCAGGCAGGCGTCCGCCAGCTTCCACTGCCCGTCTTCCTCGATGAAGCGGCAGGCGATGTGGTCGATGGCCGGGCGGCCGGGGTTGAACTCGGTCTGGCCTTCGGGATGCTGGCTGGCGAAGCGGCCTTCGGGGAAGATGTAGGTGATCCGCTCCTGGCGCGAGACCTCCTGATCATAGGCGCACAGGGGCGGCTGCATCATCACGCTGCGCACCGAGCGGTCGCCCATGCGCTGGCCGAATATCTGGTTTCTCAGCTCGGGCGGCATGTCGCGCAGCTCCTCGGCGAGGGGGGCGGAGCGGTTGGCCAGCGAGTTGGCGATCTGGTGATTGTCGCCCGCCACGAAGAGGGCGAAGAGCTGGCGCTCGCCCTCGCTCACCTCCCGGCAGGCCGGGGTGGTGGCGCAGGCGCTGGCGAGGAGACCGGCGGCGATGGCGAGAGGGGCGGTGCGGCGGAGCATGGCGGCTGATTCCCTTCAAGGGTGAGCTTTGACGCGCACAATGCCGGAGGGCGAGTCGCTCGCCAAGGGGTCTCAGCCGCAGCCGCCCGCCATGGCGCCGATCCAGGCCGCGACCAGCGCGACGCCCTCGGAATGGATCGTGGCCCGGCCCAGCTCGGGCATCATCACGTCGGGCCGCGTGCTGTCCATCCGATGGACGAAGATCGACGCGTCCGGCTCGCCCGGGACGATGGAGAAGCGATGCCCGCCCGTGCCGCGCCCCGCCGCGATGGGTGGCTTGCAGACTCCGAAACTGGGACCCACCGGGTCGGACGCGCGCAGGTTCAGCCCCGAGCTGGCCGCCGGGCCGGAGGGCGCGTGGCAGTGCGCGCAGTTGATGTCGAGATAGGCCCGCGCCGCGTCGTCCAGCGCCGGACCGATGGGGAGGGCCTCGCCCGTCCAGCGCGCCGCGCGCGGCTGGGCATGGGCGGGCGGAGCAGGGGGCAGCAGGCCGCGATCGCGCCAGAGATCGAGCTGGTTCGCGCCGTCCAGCGCGTCCCATTCCAGATTCAGATGTCGGGCCTTCGGGCCGATGGGGCGGATCGCGCCCGCGGCCAGATCGGTGGCGTGGCAGCTCGCGCACTGGTTCACGTTCGGGACCATGTAGGCGAAGTCCTGTCCGCGCCCGCCCGCCGCGATCAGTGTCAGCTCGACAAAGCCCCCGGTGCGGGCCAGACGGGCCTCGGCCTGGTCGTCGTCCCAGACATAGGGCAGGGCGGCCCAGCCCTGCGCCCGCCGCACCAGGATGCGGGTCTCGATCAGGCGTACGTCACGGAAGTCCAGCCCCGTTCCGTCGAACCCGAAACTCAGGTCCGGCTCGGCGGCCACCCGGTCGAAGCCGCTGCCCGCGCGCGGATAGTAGAAGGTCTTGGTGATGACGGTCCCGACGGGGAAGGCGAAGACGTCCTCGGGGTCGTAGGCGGCCGGCTCGGCCCCCTCGGGCAGCCAGACCGTGCGGAGCTTCTGGGCGTAGTCCGAGAACAGGGCGGTGTTCAGGGTGTAGGGCGTCACGCCGCCTGACAGGACCAGCCGCCCGCCCTCGACCCTGAGTTGGCCCCAGTCCGACAGCAGGGCCGGATCGGCTTCGGCGTGGAAGGCGGGGGCGTTGGCCGGGCCGTCGGGCGGGCCGGGCTCCGTCCCGCCGCCGCACGCGGACAGGACCAGCGCGCACAGCCCCGCGAGGGCGGCGCGCATCAGAAGGGCAGGCTGACGGGATCGCGCGGCGCGTGGCTGCATCGGTGGTCCTCGGTGACCATGCGCGGGTCCGAATAGCCGTTCGGCCCGTCCAGGTTGATGATTTCGGCGTCTTCCACGCAGATTCGAAGCGCCTCGGGCGTCACGCCGTCCACCTGTTTGGCTTCGTCGAAATAACCGTCCCACAGCACGTCGGGGAAGCGGCCCGTGGGGCCGAACTTCATCACCCGCAGGGCCTGCAGGTCCATCCCGTCGGGATTGTTGCCCCCGCCCTCATAGGTGTTGGAGTGGATCCAGATGCCTTCGGGATAGGGGTCGAAATCGTCCTGGGCGGCCATGTCGGCATAACCGGCCGAATGCAGCGAGGAGATGATGACGTTGGCGGTGCGGTTGTCCGCGATGCGGTTTTCGAACACGTGCACGTCGTCATTGGAATTGATCAGGATGCCGGTGCCCGCGGGCACGCTGGCGACCGGGGTTCCGGCATGGCCGAAATTGCGGGTGTTGTTGGCGAAGACCTCGTTGCCGAACACTCGCGTCCCCGCCCCGGGGCGGGGCAGGTTGGGCATGTTGAACACCAGGATGCCGCCGGTGTTGTTCGTCGCGGTGTTGGCATAGACGTCCGCGTCGTTGGAGTTCTCCACCTCGATGCCCGCGACGTTGTATTCCACCCGGTTGTTGCGCACGACGATGGTTTCGGACTGGCCCACGTAAATGCCTGCGTCCGACGCGCCGATGGCGACTGAATCCTCGATCAGCACGTTGCGGGTCAGCACCGGATAGATGCCGTAGGCCCCGTTCTCGGTGTCCGGCCCGTTCGTCCACTCGGTGCGCACGCCGCGGATGACGATGTTCTCGCCCTCGGTGATCTTCAGGGCGTCGCCCACCGTGTCCTCGATGGCGAGATTCTCGATGGTGAAGTCGCTCGCGCCCTGCACCAGCAGGCCCTCGGCGCCCTGGCGCTGGCCGGAGAAGTTCAGGATGGTCTCGTCCATCCCCGCGCCGCGGATGGTCACGCCCGATGCGGTCAGGGTCAGCCCCCGGTCGAAGGCGTAGAGCCCGGCGGGAATCTCGATCACGTCGCCGGGCCCCGCGTCCAGCAGCGCCTCGAGCAGGACGGTCTGATAGGCGGTGTCCGCCTGGGAGATGTCCCGGCGTTCGGACTCCGCCCCGCAGGCGGCCAGCGCCAGACAGCCCGCGCCCGCGATGATCACTCTCAGACCCGTCATGAAACCCTCCCCGGTGAACGCTGTTCGCGTTTCTTCGCCCGTTCAGGTTAAGCGCGGGGAGGGCGGAAGGGGAAGCGTGAAACGAAAAACGCCCGCCGGAGGACCGGCGGGCGTCAGATCGTTCAGGCGGGCGCGGTTTACTGCGCGGCCTTGTCTTTCTTGGAGACGCGCTGCTCGACGCCGTGGCCGGACGTGCGCTCGGCGATCCGGGCGGACTTGCCGCGGCGGTCGCGCAGGTAATACAGCTTGGCGCGGCGGACATGGCCCTTCCGCTTCACCTCGATGGATTCGATGATCGGCGAGAAGACCGGGAAGACCCGCTCCACGCCTTCGCCGAAGGAGATCTTGCGGACGGTGAAGCTGGCGTTCAGACCGCCGCCGGATTTGGCGATGCAGACGCCTTCGAAACGCTGGACGCGCTCGCGCTCGCCTTCGCGGATCCACACGCCCACCGACAGGGTGTCGCCCGGCGAGAATTCGGGAAGCTGCTTGTCGCCCAGGACGCGCGCGGCTTCTTCCTGCTCAAGCTGCTGGATCATGTTCATCGGTCTTCTCCATTGCGCCGCTGATATCTGGCCCACAGATCGGGACGGCGCGCTCGCGTTGTCTCTTCAGCCTGTTCGCGCCGCCAGCGATCGACCTTTCCGTGGTCGCCCGACAGCAGCACCTGAGGAATCTCCCGGCCCTCGAACACCCGCGGGCGGGTGTAGTGAGGATATTCGAGAAGATCGCCCTCGAAACTCTCGTCCTCGGTGGACTCCAGCTTGCCCAGAACGCCGGGGATCAGCCGCACGCAGGCCTCGATGAGGTACTGCGCGGGGATTTCTCCGCCGGCGAGCACGGCATCGCCGACGCTCACCTCTTCCATGCCGCGCGCTTCGACGACCCTCTGGTCGAGGCCTTCGAAGCGGCCGCAGAACAGCACGACGCCCGGCCCGCCCGCCCAGTCCCGAACCCGGGCCTGAGTCAGCGGCGCGCCGCGCGGCGTCAGATAGATCAGCGGTCGCCCATCGAGGTCCACGCTGTCTATCGCATCCGCCGAAACATCCGGGCGCAGCACCATTCCGGGGCCGCCGCCAGCAGGCGTGTCATCAACGGAGGCGTGCTTATGACGGGAAAAAGAGCGGATGTCCACCGTCTCCAGCGCCCAGAGTCCGTTGCGCCGCGCGGTGTCCAGCAGCGATACCCCCAGCGCGCCGGGAAAGGCTTCGGGATACAGGGTCAGCACGGTGGCGGTGAAAGCGCTCATGGCGGCGGGGTATGGGGCGCCGGACGCGCGGGGGCAAGGGGCGGTTCAGCCCGCCTGCGCGCAGAACTCGGGCAGATCGTCCGGATCGAGGCCGGGGCCGGGATCGTGGAGGCTGGTTTCAGGGCGTCCGCGCTGATCCAGCCGCGCGCGGTGGACCACGGCCCGCGTTTCGATTTCCGTGCTGTAGCAATACCTTATATCGACCGGGAGCAGACGCCATTGAGCGGCGGCCTGAGACATCTCTCGATCCATGGCGCGGGCAAAGGCCGATCCGGCAGTGTTGATCAGGCACCCGGTTTCGATCTCCTGGGGCGAGCCGCTCGCATCGGGAGTGAGACCCACGGCGCAGTAAGCCAGATCGGCGCCCCGCTCGACCGCGCGGAGCGGAAATTCCGGGTCACGGGTGATGATCTGCTGACCCGGCACGGGGCGCCAATGCCCGTCGGGATCTTGGGACAGGGCCGCGGAGTCCGCCAGCCAGAAACGTGGTCCCGGATTGCGGCGAGTGCCCTCTCGCGGCGGATCAAGGCGTATCGCGGCGACGGCCGCTTCCGCCGCCCTCTGCAGGGCCTCCGCGTCCGCCACGTCGTCAGGGCAGACCGCGCGGATCGCGGTCGGATAGCCGCCCCGTCTTTCGTCGATGTCGTATTCCAGCGCACATTCGGCGGTCTGTGCGGTCAGCGCCAGCGTGGCGGCGATCATCAGGCTCATCGCATTTTCCCCTCAACCCTCGCCTGAAGATTGCTGCATGATCGCGATGCGCTCAAGCGGGCAGTGCGACGAACTACAAAGAGCGTGCGCCTGTCTGCTGGTCCGCCAACATAAGCCGGAGATCGCAGCTCAGGCTCGGTTATCGTGTCCGGACGCGTATCACCGCGACGAGGCGCACAGCGCGTCCGCATCGGGCCAACCGTCAGGATCGGTCGAGCCCAAACGATAGGAAAAGGAAATTGTGACGCATTGCCCATCGCTGCCCGGCGCTGCGCGAAGTCGGCTGACCCCGCCCAGTACGGCCTGACGATAGTCTTCGCGAAGGCGTCGCGATCCACCCGACAAGATGCAGTCAGCGACCGGGGAGGCGACCCGCCCATCTTCGCCGGGGCTTCCTACGACAAAGCAATTCGCCGACACGCCGGGCCGCAAAGACGCCGACGGCGGCGAAGCAGGGAAAGCGAACAGGCGGAGTGGCGGCCAGCGCCATTCTCCAGCCTCGGAATCGAAAATGAAAATCCAATCGAGCGGCGATGATGAGTTTGCGGCGGCGGATGGCAGGTCGATTCGGGACAGGACCGCCTCAGCCCGATCTTGAGGCGAATTTTCCCCAGACGGGCACTCAACGACCGCCACGCTCGAATTGTGATCTCCGGCGACGATGGACACCACGCATGTCTGCGTATGCGGCGTTTCCGTCGATGCTGAAAGCGCCAACCAAACTATAAGGCTTCCAATCATCACTCGGCCTTTCTTTCTGGACGGCTCGCGCAAACCTCTGCTGCGAAGCGGCCCGCAACTGCAGGCTGGGATCATTAAGAATAAAGATCAAGCGTTTACATGCGATCAGTCATCCTCCGCGAACCACAGAGCCCGCGCTCCTGCCGTGCGCCAGACCGGCCAGCCGCCGTCGAGCATCCAGAAGGTGGCGCTGCGGTGGAGCGGGCCGGGCTCGGTCTGGGGGTGCCGGGCGATCTCCGCGTGGATCAGCGCGCGGCGGCCGTCCTCGCTGAAGCCTGCGCGGGACAGGGTGATGACGATGGCGTCCTCGGGGAAGGGGCGGCTCCGGTCCGCGATCTCGAAATCGGCGACCCGCGCCAGTTCGGTCCGGCAGCGCAGAGGCGCGGCGCGGGCGTTGCGGCCCATGAAACTGGCCCACAGATCGTCGGCGGGAATGGCGCGGTCGTCGCCATGGACCGCGTGCGCCCTGTCCCATGCCATGGCCTCGCGTTCGGAGACCGGCAGGTCGGGACGTTCCTGGCGCAGGGTCATGGCCTCGCGGATCTGCTCGCTCAGCAGCGCGCGGTCCATGTCCGCGCTCCGGTTCTGGGGCGGGAAGCCCCCGGATCGCACGCGCGGCCACCAGGCGTCGGCATCGGTGTCCGGTTCGGCGATCAAAGCCATGCGGTCGGCGAGGATGACGCGGCCGCCCTGTTCGATCTGCGCACGCATGATGGGTCTGAGGACCTGCGCGGCGATGCCGCATTCCTGCGCGTTCAGGCCCGGCGGCCGGTCGGTGGAGGCGCAGGCGGCGAGGCCCGTCAGACACAGGGAAGCGAGGGCGAGAATGCGGAACACGGGCGGCGCTCTCCCTGAGGCGGCATCCTCAGATTGCGGCGCATGCGTGCGGGGCGCAACCCCTATCCGGTCTCCGGCCCGCCCGCGATCAGTTCTTCGGGCGGATCGGCGATCACGCGGCCGGCCTTGATGTCCACCACCGGCACGGCGGCCTTGGTGAAGGGCAGGTAGATCAGGCCTTCCGGCCCGGAGACCTCCAGGATGTCGCCCGCGCCGAAATCATGGACGGCCTTGATCCGGCCCATGGGCGCGCCGTCGGCGCGCTCGACGGCCAGGCCGATCAGGTCGGCGTGGTAGAACTCGTCCTCGTCCGGCTCGGGCAGGGCGGCGCGGGGCGCATGCAGCAGCGTGCCCTTCATGGCGATGAGCTGTTCGCGGGTGACCGTTTCCTTGAACGCGGCGATCACCGTCTCCCCGCCCGAGTGGCGGCCGCGGGAGGGGGTGAGGATCACCTTGCCCGCCTTGTCCAGGAACGGGCCGTAGGAGCACAGCGCGGCGGGATCGCCGAAGGCGCGCAGCTTGGCGTCGCCCTTCACGCCGTGAGCTCCGGCGATGGCGCCGATGACGACGAGATCGAGGTCTGTGGTGCTGGACATGGCCGGTGACCGCTCTGCTGGAGTCCTTCGCCCTTGAAGGCCGCTGCATCCGACCCCCTCCCGGATTTCCCCAGGCGGCAATGACCGGCGGCGCAGCCGCCGCAAGGCCGACCGGCCGCCCGCATCGAAGCGAGGACCGACTGACCGCAGGGAAGGAGGACAGAAAACAAAAACCCCCGCCCGGAGGCGGGGGCTTCGGGAGAAGCCTTATTCGGCTTTCTCTTCGGCAGCCTCTTCAGCCGGGGCTTCAGCGGCGGCTTCTTCCTCGGCCGGGGCTTCCTCGGCGGGAGCGGCGGCGGCCTCTTCCTTGGCCTTCTTGGCTTCTTCCTCGGCGTCCTTGCGGGCCTGTTCCTTCTCGGCGCGCTCGGCGAGGCGCTCCTTGGCGGCCTGGCCGGGCTCGGCTTTCTTCGGGTTGTCGCCGTGCTTCCACTCGATCAGGCCGGCGGCGCCCAGGAAACGGGCCACGCGGTCGGTGGGCTGGGCGCCCTTCTTCAGCCACTCGGCGGCTTTCTCGGTGTCCAGCTTGACCCGGTCCTCATGGTCGCGGGGCAGCATGGGGTTGTACGAGCCGATGCGCTCGATGAAGCGGCCATCGCGGGGATCGCGGCTGTCGGCGACGACGATGCGGTAATAGGGGCGCTTCTTGGCGCCGCCGCGGGCGAGACGGATTTTCACAGACATGGTTCAGGTCCTTGTTCGATGGAGATCTAGTTTTTCTTCGGTAAGCCGAGAGGCAGGCCGTCGGGGCCGAGCGGGCCGCCGATGCCGGGAAGGCCCGCAGGCGGTTTCGCGCCGCCCAGGCCGGGCAGTCCGGCGCCTTGCGGGGCCTTGCCCTTGAGGAGATCGGCGGCGGAGGCGTCCAGACCCATTCCGCCCATGCCCGGCGGCATCCGGCCGCCCGGCATGCCGGGCAGGCCTTTGCCCTTGCCGACCTTCTTCATCATGTCCGCCATCTGGCGGTGCATTTTCAGGAGCTTGTTGACCTCGGGCACTTCCACGCCCGCGCCCTTGGCGATGCGGCGCTTGCGGGAGGCCTTGAGGATGTCGGGCTTGGCGCGCTCGGTCGGCGTCATCGACAGGATGATCGCCTCCTGACGTTTGATCGCGCCGTCATCGAACCCGGCGGCGGCCATCTGGGCCTTGGCCGCCTTGTTCATGCCCGGCAGGAAACCCATGATCCCCGACACGCCGCCCATCTTCTGCAGCTGCTTGAGCTGGTCGCGCATGTCCTCGAGATCGAACTTGCCCTTCGCCATCTTCTTGGCGAGGCGTTCGGCCTTCTCGTGGTCGACGTCCTGGGCGGCCTTCTCGACCAGCGAGACGATGTCGCCGCGGCCCAGAATCCGGCCCGCCAGGCGTTTGGCGTCGAACGCGTCCAGCCCGTCGACCTTCTCCGAGACGCCCAGGAACTTGATCGGCAGGCCGGTGACCCAGCGCATGGACAGCGCGGCGCCGCCGCGGCCGTCGCCGTCCATCCGGGTCAGGACCAGGCCGGTCAGCTTCAGGCGATCGTTGAAGCGGCGGGCGGTCTCCACCGCGTCCTGACCGGTCAGGGCGTCGGCGACCAGAATGGTCTCGCGCGGGCGGGCGACCTCGGCGATCTTGGCCGCCTCGGTCATCATCTCCTCGTCGATCGAGGTCCGGCCCGCGGTGTCCAGAAGGACCACGTCATAGCCCTGCAGGCGTCCGGCCTGCATGGCGCGGCGGGCGATCTCCACCGCGGTCTGGCCCTTGACGATGGGCAGGGATTTCACGCCCGCGCGCTCGGCCATCTGGGCGAGCTGCTCCATGGCGGCGGGGCGGCGCGTGTCCAGCGAGGCGACCAGCACCTTCTTTTTGTCGCGCTCGGTGATGCGCTTGGCGAGCTTGGCGGTGGTGGTGGTCTTGCCCGAGCCCTGAAGGCCGGCCATCAGGATGGCGACGGGCGGCTCGCCCTCGAGGTCCAGCCCCTCGGGCTCGCCCTCGCCGCCCAGCAGGCGGACCAGTTCGTCATGGACGATCTTGATGACCTGCTGGCCGGGGGCGACCGCGCGGATCACGTCCTCGCCGACCGCCTTCTCGCGGACGCGGGAGGTGAAGTCCTTGACCGCGGGCAGGGCGACGTCCGCCTCCAGCAGCGCGACGCGTATCTCGCGCAGGGCGGCGTCCACGTCCTTCTCGGACAGGGCGCCGCGACCGGTCATCCGGTCGAAGACGCCGGAGAGGCGTTCGCTCAGAGCGTCGAACATGCGAGTCCTTCAAGGCCGCCAGCGATCAGGCAAACGCCGTCAGCCCCGCTGAGCGAAGCCTTTCGCCGAGCGGGGGCCTTCCCGGCCTCCGGAGCAACGCCCCTGTGCCGGCAAGGCAGACGTGACAACGCCTGCGGATGAAGGCGGGCATTTACGCGTGAACACGCGCGGAGTCAAGAAAGCCGGGGCGGAGCTGGCCGCGCGTCTTGCAATTAATTCGCATTTGCCGTAGCTGCAGCCGGAAACCGGTCTCCGCCGCAGACATGATCACCGCCCATGACGCGTTCCGCCCTCCGTGCCTGGCATGCCGTCCATAAATGGACCAGCCTGATCTGCACGCTGTTTCTGCTGATGCTGTGCGTCACCGGCCTGCCGCTGATCTTCCATGACGAGATCGAGGCGCTTCTGGACGAGGACCACCCGATGCCCGTGGTCGCCGACGAGAGCGCGCGGGTGAGCCTCGACACGGTGCTGGACAATGCGCTGGCCGCCCGGCCCGGCGAAGTCGGCGTCTTCATGAGCTTCGACGAGGACCGTCCGGTCGTGAACGTCACCAGCGCGCCGCGACACGACTCGCCCGAGCGCGAGATGACGCTGATGTCGCTGGATCACCGCACGGGCGCGCACGTGGCCGCGCCGGCCGATGACGGGATCATGCACGTCATCCTGCAGCTTCACATCGACATGTTCATGGGGCCGTGGGGGATGTACCTGCTGGGCGTCATGGGCCTGCTGTTCGCGGCGGCCATCGTGTCGGGGGTGGTGCTGTACGCGCCCTTCATGCGCAAGCTCGACTTCGGCACGGTGCGGGCCGGGCGGTCCGCGCGGATCCGCTGGCTGGACCATCACAATCTTCTGGGCGCGGCCACGCTGGCCTGGGCGCTGGTGGTGGGGCTAACGGGCACGATCAACGCGTTCGCGCCGCTCATCACCGGCTACTGGCAGGCCGACCAGCTCGCTGAGATGACCGCCGATTACGCCGAGGCCGAACCGCCCGCCGAGCTGGCCTCCATAGACGCCGCCGTGCGCACGGCCATGGCGGCCGCGCCGGGCATGCGGCCGCAGTTCGTCGCCTTTCCCGGCGGCGCGTTCAGCACCGATCACCATTACGCGGTCTTCCTGCAGGGCGGCACGCCGCTGACCAAGCGCCTGCTCACGCCCGCCCTGGTGGACGCCCGCGACGGCGCGCTGACCGACATGCGGCCCATGCCCTGGTACATGCAGGCCCTGCTGCTCTCCCAGCCGCTGCATTTCGGCGATTATGGCGGGCTGCCGCTGAAAATCCTGTGGGCCGTGCTGGACCTGTTCACGATCATCGTGCTGGGCAGCGGGGTCTATCTGTGGCTGGCCCGGCGCCGGAAAGGCGTGGACGCGCGTCTGCTGGCCGCCCACGGCGCGCTGGAGCCCTCCCGATGAGCGGGCCGTCCTCGCGCAGGCGCTCGCTGGCGGCGGTCTTCGCCGTGCCGGGGGCGCTGGCCGTGATCACCCTGGCGGGCCTGCCCGTGGCGCTGGCGGGCGGGGGCGCTCATGGGGCCGCCTCCTGGCTGGCCCTGGGCGCGCCCGTCGCCGCCGTTCTTTTCGCCTGGGCGCGGCGCCGCCGCTGAAACCTCCCCTCTCTCCACCCGACGGGCGCACCGCCCGCGATGCATGAAAGACGCGACATGGAGAAAACCGTTCTGACGGGCGCCGCGGCGCTCCTCGCCCTGTGCGGACCCGCCTTCGCCCAGACCGGACCCGGCCCCCGGGAGGTCATCGTGGTGCGGGCCGATTACGTGCCCGCCACGGGGCAGGGCGCACTGAAAGCCGACATCCCGCTTCTGGAGACGCCCCAGTCGGTCTCGGTGGTCACCCGCGACCAGATCGACCTGCTCGACTGGAGCAATCTCAGCCAGACCGCCCGCTACGCCGCCGGGGTGACGGGCGAGAATTACGGTCCCGACGAGCGGGTGGACTGGCTGACCCTGCGCGGCTTCGAGCCGGTGCAGTACGTGGACGGGCTGCAGGCCTCCATCGGCTCCATCGCCAACACCGGTCTCGACCTTTATGGCGCGGAATTGGTCCAGATCCTCAAGGGTCCGGCCTCGGCGCTGTACGGCCTGACCCCGCCGGGCGGCATCGTGAACATCACCAGCCGCCGGCCCGAGGCCGCGTTCGGCGGCGAGATCGAGGGACAGGCGGGCAGCCATGGCCACCGCCAGGTCAACGGCGACGTCACCGGCGCGCTGTCGGACACGGTCAGCGGCCGCCTGACCGCGCTGTGGCGCGAGCGGGGCACGCAGGTGCAGGGCGTGGACACGCGCCGTGTCTTCATCGCTCCGGCCGCCAGTTTCCGCCCCGGCCCGGACACCTCGATCACCGTCCTGAGCTACTGGCAGGACGACGAGATCACCGGGGACGGAGGCGGCTTCCTGCCCGCCGAAGGCACGCTGCTGCCCAATCCCAACGGGGAAATCGGATCAGCGGCCAATCTGGGCGAGACGAGCTACAACCGGTTCGCGCGCGAGCATTACGGCATCGGCTACGAGTTCGAGCACGCCTTCGCGAACGGCCTGCGCCTGTCTCAGAACCTCAAATACACCGACCTCGTCAGCGATCAGCGGGGTCTGGGCGGGAACGGGTTCGCGGACGCCGATTTCGACGGCGTGCCCGACGACTACCGCACGGTGAACCGCTACAGCTTCTCCTTCGCCGAGGACGTGGCCACGCTGGCGGCCGACACCCGGCTGGCCGGCGGTTTCGCCGCCGGCGGGGCAGACCATGAGTGGCTGGCGGGGCTGGACTGGCGGCGTTATGACTATGCCGGCGCCAGCGCGTTCGACTTCGCCGCGCCGCCCATCGACGTGTACGCGCCCGTCTACGGACTGGAGATCCCGGTGCTGGCGCCCGCCGGTTTCGCCGATCAGCTCCAGACCCAGACGGGGCTGTACGCCATGGACCGCATCCGGACGGGGGACGTGATCGTCACTCTGGCGGGGCGTCATGACTGGGTGGAGACCGAAGACCGCTTCAACGGCGGCCGGACCCGCGACCGCGATGTCTCGTACACCGCAGGACTGACCTGGCTGGCGGGCGGGGGCTTCGCGCCTTACGCCTCCGTCTCGCGATCCTTCCAGCCCGCCGCGGGCGCGGACGCGCAGGGCGACGCGTTCGACCCGACCACCGGCGAGCAGATGGAAGCGGGCGTGAAGTACGAGCGCCGGACGGGCGCCTGGGCGCTGTTCGCCTCTGCGGCCGCCTACCAGCTGACCCAGGCCAACGTGCTCACCCCCGACCCCGATCCGGCCAACACCGGCTTCTCGGTCCAGACCGGAGAGGTCCGGGTGCGTGGCTTCGAGGCCGAGGCGGTGGCGCGGTTCGATGAGCGCCTGAGCCTGAACGCCTCCTACAGCTATGCCGACAGCGAGGTGACACGCTCGAATGGTCCCGATCTGGGCGCCGAGCTGCCCATGGTCCCCGGCCACACCGTCTCGGCGCTGGCTGACTACGCCATGACCAGCGGCCCGCTTGCCGGTTTCGGCGCGGGGCTGGGCGTGCGCCACACGTCCGCGAGCGCGGGCAACCTGCCCGACGCGTTCGTGCCGGAGGTGTTCACCAACCCCGCGGTCACGCTTGTGGATGCCAGCGTGCGCTATGAAACCGAGCAGTGGCGGGCGCAGCTCACCGCCTCGAACCTGTTCGACAGGGAATACGTGGCGCGCTGCTATTCGATGGTGAACTGCTTTTACGGCACGCGGCGGACGGTGACCGCGAGCCTGGCGCGGCGGTTCTGACCGGCGGGGGAACGATGCCCCCCGGCCCGGGCGTTGAGCAAGGACTCACGGCCCGGAAGGAGGTGAGTTCCATGTCGGTCGCCCGAGTGACGGAGATCTCCTCGACCTCCACACAGAGTTTCGAGGACGCGATCAAGAAGGGTCTGGACCGCGCGCAGAAGACGCTGAGAAATCTCAAAAGCGCGTGGATCAAGGATCAGAACATCATGATCGCGGACGGAAAGCCCTACGAGTTCAAGGTCAACATGCTCGTGACCTTCGAACTGGAGGACTGACCCGTCCCGACGCCTGAAGCGCCCCGGCCCCCGCCGGGGCGTCTGTGTTTCCGGCGCTCTCGTTCTCAAGACCGCGTGATCGGCGCGCAGGGCGTCGGGCTTTTCACCCTTGATTAAGACGGGGTGCTCCATGGGAGTTGCATTGCGCGGATCTGCGCGCGGGGGAACGCAAGGGGGCCTGGCGGCGTCCAGGCAGGGGCTTCAGATGATTAGATTTTTCAATTCAATGAGCATTGCTCGCAAGCTTGTCGCGAGCTTCGCCGCGCTGATCGTGCTGATCGGGGGCGTGCTGGCGGTCAATTTCTTCAATCTGCGCGAGATCGAGCGCGGCACCGAGGTCAGCGCGCAGACCCAGCAGGCGCTGCGCCAGCTCAACCTGTTCATGATCGACATGGCCAACCGCGAGGCCGCGCTGCGCGGCTTCGTCATCACGGGCGAGGACCGCATGCTCGCGCCCTACGAGACGGCGCAGGCGCAGTATCCTGAACGTCTCGCGCGCCTGCAGGCGACGTTCGGGCACAATCGCGAGCAGGCGGCCCGGATCACGCGGCTGGGCGAGCTGGCGGCTGAATGGGCCGAACAGGCCGCCGCGCCGCAGATCGCCCTGGCCCGCGACGCCTCGACCCGGGACCAGGCCCGCCGTCTGGCCGCCGAGAACGGGGGCGCGCGCTTCACCACGCAGATCCGCGAGATCGTGGACGCCATGACCGCGGTGGAGCGGGAGCTTCTCGACGAGCGCGAGGCGGAGGCGGCGCAGGCCTTCGCCTCCTCCTACTCGGTGTCCATCGGCGGCATGATCGCCGCGCTGATCTTCGCGGGGCTCGTCTGTCTGGCCCTTCAGCGGGGGATCGCGGCGCCCATCGTGCGCATGACCGGCGCCATGAAGCGTCTGGCCGCGAACGACACCGCGGTGGAAGTGCCCGGACGCGGGCGCGGCGACGAGATCGGCTCGATGGCCGCGGCGGTGGAGGTCTTCAAGACCAATGCCGTCGAACGGCGCAGGCTGGAGGAGGAAGCCGCGGCCCGTGAGGCCGAAGCGGCCGCGGAGAAGGCGCGGGTGATGGCGGGGCTGGCCGACGAGTTCGAAGGGGCTGTGGGCGCGATCATCGCCGACGTGGGCTCCATGGCCGACCAGCTTCTGTCCAGCGCGCAGAACATGACCGCCATCGCCGAGGAGACGAGCCGGCAGACCTCCACGGTCTCCGCGGCCGCCGAGCAGGCGTCGGCGAACGTGCAGTCGGTGGCCGGGGCGGCCGAGGAGTTCAGCGCCGCCATCGCCGAGGTCACCAAGCAGATCGCGCACACTCACCGCCAGACCCAGGGCGCGGCGGGCGACGCGGAAGAGTCCTCGCGCTCCATGCAGGCGCTCAACCAGGCGGTCGGCCAGATCGCCTCGGTGACCGACCTGATCTCCAAGATCGCCGAGCAGACCAATCTTCTGGCGCTGAACGCCACCATCGAGGCGGCGCGCGCGGGCGAGGCGGGCAAGGGCTTCGCGGTGGTCGCCTCCGAGGTCAAGGCGCTCGCCGAGCAGACCGCCAAGGCGACCGACGAGATCGCGACGCGGGTGGGCGAGATCCAGACCGTCACCGAGCAGTCCATCGCCTCGGTCCAGCGCATCAATGACGGGATCGCCACGATCACCGCCAGTGCGGAGACCATCGCCAGCTCCGCCGAGGAACAGCAGGCGACCACTCAGGAGATCGCCCGCAACGTGACCGAGGCGGCGACCGGCACCGGCGAGGTGTCCAGCGCGATCCAGGGGATCAGCCAGGCCTCGGCCGAAGCGGGCCGCGCCTCCCACGAAGTGCGCGAGGCCGCCACCCGCCTGAGCCAGCAGACCGGCGACCTGAAATCGCGGATGAACGACTTCCTGGGCAAGGTCCGCGCCGCCTGATCCGAGGGGCGTTGCTCTCAGCGGGACGCAAAAAAGGCCGCCCTGTCAGGGGCGGCCTTTTCGCGTCTGCGGGCGGCCGGGGTCAGCCTTTGGCGGCCAGCCGCTCCAGGATGCGGGCCCAGGAGCGGATGCCCTTGCGGAAGCTTTCCAGCTCGTACTTCTCGTTGGGGCTGTGGATGTTGTCGTCCTCCAGCCCGAACCCGGCCAGGATCGTGTCCATGCCCAGATGGCGCTTGAAATCGCCCACGATGGGGATGGAGCCGCCCGAGCCCATCAGGGCCGGTTCGGTCTCCCACTCGTCGCGCAGGGCGTCCACGCAGGCCTGAAGCGCGGGGTTGGTCACGTCGACATTGAGCGCGGGCGCGCCGGTGTCGCGCCGGTTGAACACCGCCTCGCAGTCTTCGGGCAGGCGGTCGGTGACGTGTTTCTCGAACGCGGTCCAGACCTTCTCGGGATCCTGTCCGGCGACCAGGCGGAAGGAGACCTTCGCGCTGGCTTTCGCCGGGATCACGGTCTTGAAGCCCTCGCCGGTATAGCCGCCGATGATGCCGTTGATCTCCGCGGTGGGGCGGGTCCAGATCTGTTCGAGCACCATCCGGCCCGCCTCGCCGGCGGGCCTGGACAGGCCCACGTCGCCCAGGAAGCGCTCTTCGCTGAAGCCCAGCCGCTTCCACTGCTCGATGACCTCGGCCGGGGCGTCCTCCACCCCGTCATAGAAGCCGGGCAGGACCACGCGGCCGTCATCGTCGTGAAGCTGGCCGAGGATCTGCGCGAGCAGGGTGATCGGATTGCGGGCCGCGCCGCCATACAGCCCCGAATGCAGGTCGCGGCTGGCGGCCTTGATGATCACCTCGCCCGCGGTCATGCCGCGCAGGGAGGCGGTGATGGCCGGGGTGGTCCGGTCCCACATGTTCGTGTCGCAGACCAGCGCGAAATCGGCCTTCAGCTCCTCGCCATGCTCGGTCAGCCACGCTTCGAGACTGGGCGAGCCGGTCTCCTCCTCGCCTTCGAAGAAGATGGTCACCTTGCAGGGCAGGGTTCCGGTCTCTTCCTTCCACGCGCGGCAGGCCTCGATGAAGGTGCGGAGCTGGCCCTTGTCGTCGGCCGCGCCGCGGGCGCGGATGAATTTGCTGCCGTCGTCGCGGGTCTTGATCTCGGGATCGAACGGGTCGGCCTCCCACAGCTCGATGGGGTCGACCGGCTGCACGTCGTAATGGCCATAGAACAGCACATGGGGCGCGTCCGCGCTGGCGCCGTCATGATGGGCGACGACCATCGGGTGGCCGGTGGTGGGCGCCACGCGGGCCTCGAACCCCAGGTCCTTGAGCTCGGCGGCCAGACTCTCGGCGGCGGTCAGGCAGTCGGCCTTGTAGGCGGGATCGGTGGAGATCGACCGGATGCGCAGAAGATCGTTCAGCCGCTCCAGAGCCGCGTCGAAATCGGCGTCCTGACGGGCGAGAACGGCGTCGAGGCGCGAGGCGGCGGGGGCGTGTCCATCCATGGTCGGGTCTCCGGCGGTGCGGGCGGGAAAGGGTCGGCCCTTACCTACGCCCGCGCCCCGGCGGGGGCAAGGATGGGGCGGGTCCTACCGGATCTCGATCTGCAGCCGGGCCATGGTCGCGTGGACCGTGCCGTCGCCCAGCGCCGACGGGCTGCCGGAGATGTCCGCGACCGACTGGTTGACCATCACCCGGCCATAGCGGTTCACGTGCCAGACCGCGCCCAGCACGGCGGCGTGCTGGCGGCCGCCCTGGATGAAGTCTCCGACCAGATCGGCCAGCTCGTAGCGGGCGGTCAGCTCGAACGCGCCCATGCCGCCCTGGCCCACGGGGGCGTCGACGGTGCGGCGGCCGAACGTGCCGGTGCGGGCGGCATAGCTGCGCGCGCCGCCCCAGACGCGGGTGAGTTCGGCATAGCCGGAGTTGAACCACTGGGAGTCCGAACCGCCGCAGCGGCCCGGCGCACAGTCGGCGCGGGTGCGGGCGTATTCGCCCTGCGCGCTCCATCCGCCGCGCACCCAGGCGGCTTCGAGCGCATAAACCTGATCGGAATCGGAGATGGCTCCGGTGCTGACCAGGCGCGGGGCGGTGTTGGCGACCGGGCGGTGGCCATAGCCGAGCCGGGCGTGGGCGTCGTCCGCCTGCCGGTGGCGGGCCCAGCCGCCCAGATGCAGCGTGCCGCCTTCCAGCTCACGGGCGTGGAAGGCGCGCGCCGACGCGTAGAAGCCCTCGGTGATGTCGGCGTTGATGGAGTCCGTGAACACGCCCGCGGACAGGTTCACCGGCCCCAGATCGCGATAGAGCGCCGCGCCGAAGCGGCGGCCCAGCCCGTTGACCTTGCTGACCGCGCTGCGTTCGAGCAGCGTCGTCTCATAGACCGAGGAGGACTGCTCCAGCCCGCCGGGCATGCGGAAATTGCCCACGCGCACCGTGGTCTCGCCGCGCCGCTCGATGAACAGGTCGAAGACCTGAGGATCGGCGCCGGACACGTCCACCATCGCCGCCCAGTGCCAGGCGTCCTGCCGCCCGGTGGCGGTGAAACGCATCTGTCGGTGCTGGAAGCGGTCGGTGATCGTCTCCCCGTCCATCGTGGCACGGTTGTAGTCAAGGAAGGTGTGGGCGCTGAGCTGGAATTCGCTCTGCGCGGCCGCTGCAGCCGTGAGACCGGCCGCCATCGGCAGCGCGGCCAGAAAAGTCCTGATCGTCATGTCCCGCCCCCGGGTGCGCGGCCCCAGTGCCGCGCGATAGGGGCGGACTTTGCGGGCGGGAGCGTTGACCGGGGGTGAATCGCGCTGCTGAAGCCGGATACAGAAAGGACGGGCCCATGAGGCCCGCCCCTTCCGCGCGCTTGGAGGGTGTCCGGCCCTGTCAGGGACGCCCGGGCCGGATCGCCCTCCCTTTCAAGCGCGTTGTCCGCCGCCGCGAACCCCCCGTTTGGGGGGTGTCGCCGCGAAAACGGCTCGAGGCGGTCTTTTCGCGGGGCGGGGGGACCGCTATCTGTGCGGGCTGACCCCCGCCGATGCCGGAGACCGCCTGTCATGCTGAAGATCGCCTTCCAGATGGACCCCATCTCGGCCGTGAACGTGAACGCGGACTCCACCTTCGACATCGCGCTGGAGTGTTTCAGCCGCGGCCACCTGATCTGGGTGTACGAGCCGAAGGACATGGCCATGGAGGACGGGCGCGTCACGGCGATGGCGCGCAAGGTGATCCGGCTGGAGCGAAAGCAGGGCGAGCACGCGGTGCTGTCCGATCCCGAGCCGCTGGAGCTGAAATCCCTGGACGTGATCTTCCTGCGTCAGGATCCGCCCTTCGACATGGCCTACATCACCTCCACCCACATGCTCGAACAGCTCCAGCCCGACGTGCTGGTGGTCAATGACCCGGCCGAGGTGCGCAACGCGCCTGAGAAACTGTTCGTGACCCGGTTCGAGGGGCTGATGCCGCCCACGCTGATCACCGCGAGCGAGCGGCGCATCCGCGACTTCTTCGAGGCGCACGGCCGCGACATCGTGGTCAAGCCGCTGTTCGGAAACGGCGGGGCGGGGGTGTTCCGCATCCGCGACAGCGCGGAGAACCTGGCCTCGCTGGTCGAGCTGTTCGGACAGGTCAGCCGCGAACCGCTGATGGCCCAGGCCTTCGTGCCGGACGTGAAGAACGGCGACAAGCGGGTGATCCTGGTCGACGGCGAGCCCGTCGGGGCGATCAACCGCGTGCCGGCCGAAGGCGAGATGCGCGCGAACATGCATGTGGGCGGCAAGGCGGTCGCCAGCGAGCTCAGCCCGCGGGATCTGGAGATCTGCGGGATCATCGGCCCGGAGCTGAAGGCGCGCGGGCTGGTCTTCGTGGGCATCGACGTGATTGGCGACTGGCTGACCGAGATCAACGTGACCTCGCCCACCGGGATTCAGGAGCTGCGCCGGTTCTCCGGCGTGGACGTGTCCGCTCTTCTGGCGGACTGGATCGAGGCGAAGCGGTCGGAGACGGCGCAGGCATGATCGATCCCGCCGTCCTCAGGCTGCAGTGGGCGCTGGCCTACCCCTTCCCGCGGCCCGAGGGCCATTTCCTCTTCGTCGACGGGCGGACCGTGCCGATCACCCGCACCGCGGGCGAGGGAATATCGGACTGGCGGGCGGTCGATGGCGGCCGGGAGGTCTCCCTGCGCGATCTGCTGGGCGCGGAGCGCGCCGCCGCGTTCGACGGCGACGAGTATCACGCGGTGGTGGCGGTGGGTTCGAACGCCGCGCCCGCCCAGCTGCGGCGCAAGTTCACCGATCATCTGGGCGACGTGGCGATCCCGGTGATCCGCATCACCATCCCCGATCACGTCATCGCCTTCGCGCGGCGGATCGCGGTCTACGGCTCCATCCCCGCGACCCTGATCGAGGAGGCGGGCGCGCAGGTGCGGGCCTACGCCACCCTGCTGAGCCAGCGCGACTACGATCTGATGAACGCCACCGAGGACAAGGGCGAAGTCTATGGCGCCATGCCCGCCCCGGTCAGCGACGCGCCCGAGGCCGTGCGGCGGCCCTTCGAGGCTTACACCGCGCTGGCGGGCCATCTGCCGCTGCGCCTGCGCGAGTTCGAGGCCCACGGCTCGGCCCTGCCTGCGGGCGGCCAGTGGGAGGCGCAGGGTCTGGCCATGGCCGAGCTGGGCGAGGCCGGGGCGGTGGACGAGTTCGTGCTGGCCACGACCGGCAGCGCCGAACTGGCCCGGACCCGCGATCTGAGGCTGGCGGGCCTGCTGTGAAGAAAAGGCGGCCCCCGGCGTTCGCCGGAGGCCGCGAGGAGACGCTCCCGCGGGGTTGCGAAGCGTCTATTCCACCAGGTAGGGCCGCCCGCACGAGGCGTCGCGCAGGAAGAGCTCGGCTTCGGCCACCGACAGGCCGAGCGAGACCAGAAGATCGTCCGCCACCCCGAGCACGCCATTGACCAGACCCGACAGCGGCAGGCCCAGCCCCAGCAGCGAAACCTGCGCGCCCAGCCCCGAGCGCACGATGGCGGGGCGGCCGCTGGCCAGGTGCTCGCCGGTCAGGGTGACGTCCACCACCCCGCCATCGGACAGGTCCGCCTCGGCCAGCTTCACGTTGATGGGCAGCAGGCCCAGCAGGGACGGCCCCCAGACGGTGGCGCGCGCCGCGCTGGTGTCCACCTCGAACCGGGCCTGAACCGCGCCGTTCGCGCCGCATTTCAGCTCGACCAGACGGGCGTGGGCGGTGGCGTTCTCCAGCCCGACGCGGACCAGATTCAGTCCCCCGCCCGCGGAGACTTCCAATTGCAGCTGCCGCGTGTCCGCGGTCGCGCCCTCGGCGGCGTAAAGCTGCAGACCGCTGGACTGGGGCCGTTCGCCCACGCCCAGCCGCAGGCTGGCCGCGCCGGTCTCCACCGCGACGTCCACCTGGCGCCCACCCGAGGCGGCCAGCGCGGAGGCGGCGAGGATGTCGGCGACCGAGACCTGAGCCCCGGTCCCGCGGGCGGCGGGCAGGGGCGCCCGGCCGGCCGGGATGGTCAGAAGATCGGCGACGGGCACGAGCTGGTTCCTGCGCGCCGAGGCGTTGGGCAGAGCGCGCAGCACGGGCGGCGCGTCCGCGCCCGCCACGTCGGCGGCGGCCTGAAGCGCGTCGCCCAGCCGCACCCGCGCGCCCAGCACGTCGTCATAACTGACCGCCTGCAGTCCGGCGTGAAGCGCCAGCGCGTCGAGGTAATCGAGCGCGTCGATCTTCGCGCTGGCCAGCGCCTGATAGTCCATGACCGTGATCCGGCCTTGATAGCCCAGCAGCGCGCCGAGCACCGCGCCCGAGTATCCGCCCTCCAGCCGCACCAGCCGCGAGCCGAGCGAGAAGGAGACCAGATCGCGCCGCGCCGCGGTCGCCTCCGCGCTCGCCCGGCGCGGATTGGCGCCGGAGAACACGTGGCGGCTGGGCGAGGACAGGCGCACATGGGCGGCGTTGTAAGGCTGGGCGCCAGGCTGGAAACGGCCCGACAGCGCCACGCCGGGCTCGGGCCGGTAATGGCCGGGGACGACCTCGATCTCGTACTCGTCGGGGTCGCGGCCCTGATCGGCGATCACCTGGGCGGCCCGGGCGGGGGTGAAGGCCTGGTCCCTGACCGCGATCAGGGCCGCGAGGTCGGCGTCGGCCTGCAGGGCGCGCTTGTGCAGATGATCGAAAATCTGGCCGATCACCAGGATCAGCAGCACGGCGCCCAGCGCGACGATGCCGGAGAACATCACCGCCATGGCGCCGTGGCGGTCGGACGCGAAACGGGTCATCACAGCCCCCCGTCGCGAATCGACTGGCGATAGGTGACGTTGCGCGCGGGCAGCGGCAGCAGGCCCTCGAAGACGTAGGCGGGGTGGCCGGTGGCGTCGTAGTACAGGCGCACCTCCGTCATGCCGCCCGCCGAGATCACCGACACGTCCGCCGCGTCCGCGCGCAGCAGCGGATAGCGGTCTATGGTCCGGCTGAGATGATCGCGCGCGATGGCGGACCGCTCTTCAGGCGTGATGCCGCTGACGGTGGCCCGGGTGGTCTCGGCGACCAGCTGCTGCAGGCTGATATGGGTGGAGAAGATCAGCCCGTAGGCGACCAGCCCGCACATCATGACCAGCGCGACCGGCGCGAGAAGGGCGAACTCGACCGCGGACACGCCCCGGCGGTCGGCGGTGAAGCGGATGGATGAAAGCGCAGAACACATGAACCGATGCTCCCCGTTGGCCCTGTTCGAGCCGTTGAGGATGCATTCGTCTCACATGCAACTTAAAAGAGTCTTTATCGCGGAAACTGCAACCGCAGAATAATATCGTTCAGGTTGCATTTCTCAAGGCCCGGCCCGCCGCCGCGATCCGGCCCAGCCGCCAGACCAGCCAGACCACCGCCCACACATTGCCCAGAAAGGGCAGGGGCAGGATGAAGGCCAGCGCGATTCGGCGGTCGGGCTCGAGCAGCCAGATCACCGGCGCGAACATGAGGAAGCCCAGATAAAGGTCGAACAGGGCCACCACGCCCCACGGATCCTCGACCATTTCGGAGAAACTCGCGCCGATGTCGGCGGCGACGCTCGCCCATACGATCAGGGCGAGCAGGGCGGCGCCCCCAAGGGCGAGCAGAATGCGCAGAGCGGTCATGGCGGCCTCCCGTGCCGGTTGCACGGGAGGCTACGGGGCCGCGGCGCGGCCGGATCAGTCCGGCGTTCTGCTCGGGGGCGATGCCTCGCCCGTGGTCGGTGTGTAGGGTTCGTCGGCGGGCGCGCGGAAGCGGTCCTCGTCCAGCTCGCCCTCCCACTTGGCCACCGCGGTCGCCACCGCGCAGTCCCCGGTCACGTTCAGCGCGGTGCGCGCCATGTCCATGATCCGGTCGACCGGCAGGATGAAGCCCACGATGATCGCGATCTGCTCGGCGGGCACGTTGAACGTGCCCAGCACGATGGCCAGCAGGAACAGCCCCGCGCTGGGGATGCCCGCCGCGCCCACGCTCGCCACCGCCGCGGTGAAGGCGATCAGGGCGTAGTCCGCGAAGCTCAGATCATAGCCGAAGGCCTGGGCGGTGAAGAGGGCGAGGATGCCCAGATAGATGCCCGTGCCGTCCATGTTGATGGTCGCGCCCAGCGGCAGGACCGAACCGGCCACCGAGCGTTTCACGCCCAGATTCTCCGTGGCGTTCGCGATGGTGACGGGCAGGGTGCCCGCGCTGGAGGCGGTGGAGTAGGCGACCGCCTGCGCGTCGATGATCCCGCGCGCGAAACTCATCACCGGCAGGCCCAGCACGAAGCGCACGATCCCGCCATACACCAGGATGCCGTGAACGATCAGCGCGGCGTAGACCGTCACGATCAAAAGCCCGATGGACGCCAGCGCCTCCAGCCCCTGCGCGGCGACGGTGTGCGCGACCAGGGCGAACACGCCGAAAGGCGCGACCTCCATGACGATGTGGGTGATCTTCAGCACCACCTCGGCGGCCGAGGAGAAGAAATCGCCCACCAGCTTGCCTTCGCGGCCCGCCATCAGGATGCCGATGCCCAGCAGGATGGCGAAGAAGATGATCGCCAGCACGTCCGCGTTGGCCAGCGCCGCGACCGGGTTGGTCGGCACGATGGCCAGCAGCCGGTCGGTCAGGCTCTCCGCCTCGGTGGAGACCGGCACGGCCTCCGCCCCGCCCAGGTCCACCCCCGCGCCGGGCTGGAACAGCAGGCCGAAGATGATGCCGATCCACACCGCGAAGAAGGTTGTGCACAGATAGAGCAGCACCGACTTGCCGCCGATGGAGCCCAGCTTCTTGGGGTCGCCCATCGAGACCACGCCGCTGACCAGCGTGGTCAGGATGAGCGGCACGATCAGCATCATGATGAGCCGGAAGAACAGGTCGCCGATCGGCTTGACCCAGGTTTCCAGCCAGTCGGCCGCCGCGTCCCCGCCCATGATCTGCGACAGGATCGCGCCCAGCGCCACGCCCAGCGCGAGCCCGCCGAGCACGCGCTTCCACAGCGCGGTCTTGAACCACCAGTCCATGAAGGCCCTCTCCCCGATGGCGTTTTTTCAGGCGCGCCAGCCTAAGGGGCGCGCAGCCGGGGTCAATCAGCCGATGCGGCGCGCTGTCGTTCTCGTGATGGACACATGAAAAAGGCGCGGCCCCCGGGTGGCCGCGCCTCTCTGGCGCTCGCTTGAAGTGCGGCGGCTCAGGCCGTGTCGCCCTCGCGGCGGGTGTAATGATCCACGCCCTTGATGACCGCGATCCGCAGCAGGGCGGCGGCCCACAGGGCGCCGACGATGATCAGCAGCGGGCCGTAAGGCTCGGTCGCCACCAGGCGGGAGACCAGGATGATCGCCAGCGCGGCGATCATGTGACGGCCCACATGCCGCCAGCTCAGGTCGCGATACAGCTCCGCCCGGCGCGCCGTGCGGGCCGAGAACCACCGCCACGCGCTGCCCACCCGCCCGGCGTCGTGCCGGTCGCGATGGTCGGGGCGGTTGTCGATATGATGCAGAAGCTGTCCCATGAAAGTCAGGATACGGACCATTTCCGGTTCTGTCAAATGTCTTGTCAGGACATATGAATTTGTTTGATTTCAACGGCTTGGTGCGGCGCGCGCCCCTATGTCGAGCGTTAACAAACCCTGCTGAAGGGTGAAAGTTCCCGACCCCGCTCAGTCATCGCCTTCCCGCCAGACCCAGCCTTCAGGGATCATGCTGGGGGTGAAGTCCGGGGCGACGCGGTCGATCTCCGGCGGCCAGTACCCGCCGCCGGGATAGGCTGCGGCCTCGCGCAGGCCTTCGGGCTGGCAGGCCAGCGAGGACAGGATCAGGTCGCGCACCTCGGGCCGGTCCTCGGGAAGCTGGGCGAAGAGCGCGGGCAGCATCGCCCCGATCCGCCGCGCCAGCGCCGTGCATTCGTCGCCGATTTCGGCCTCGTATGCCGCCCGCCGCTGCTCGACATAGGGCAGCGCGAAACGCTGGGCGTGGACCGCCATCCAGAAGGGCGTGGCGTAGCCCCCCGCCCATGGGTAATCGACTTGCTCTCCCTGATGATCGGGGTGGCGCACCGGGCGGTGCTCGGCACCGAAGGAGATGAGCGTCTGCGCGGCCTCGCCATTGCCGAAGGCGGCAACGTGGCGAAGGCTTTCAAGCGCATACGTCTGCTGCTCTTCCGGTGTGCTGTCGGGCGGGCCTTCAATCCAGTTCCGCTGGACACGCGGGTAGCCCTGCCATGCGAGCCAATAAGCGTCTTGATGGTGCGTTCCGACCAGGCGGATCCAAGCGGAGGAACGCAGCTCGTCACCGGCGACCGTTATCGCGCTCCAGGTTCTCATTAGTTCGGGGGCCCAGCGGTTGAAGATATACTCACCGCAATAGTGTTGCTCGGCGTGGAGGCTTTCCATCAGGCTTTCAAAGGAATCCACCCATTGCGACGGGTCGGTGCGACGGCCCAGAATTCTCTGCGCGGCAGTGGTGCGAAAATCGAGATACATGCCACGCCATCCGGCTGGAGACTCACATGAGCGATCGGCGGAGAACTGCATCCAGGCCAGCCGTCTGGCATCGACATCGAGCCGGAAGGTTGATTGCATCAGCCATCCGGTTCGCTGAAGCGCGTTGTTCCAACCGAAACTGGACGCGATTGCCCTCTCTGAGAATTCAGCGTTCCTCTCGCCCGAGAACCGTCTCTCCGGCCACCGCCCGCACCGCCCGTCGGCGTCTGCCGCCTCCAGCCCCCGCCAGGCGCCCGGCAGGTCGAGAAGCACGCCCTTTGCGACCAGTTCGACCACGGCCTCGCAGTCAATGTCCGCGCCGTCCTCGGACAGCTCGTCACGTATGGCCTGCTCGTAGTTGTCGGATACGGCGAGGAAGCGCCGCCAGTCAGGCGGTTCATCCCACTGGACGATAGTCAGCCAGCTCGCCCACACCCCCAGCAGGCCGAGCGCCAGCGCTCCGCACACCGCCAGAAACCAGAAAAAGACCCGCCCCAGAAGCCTCATGGCGCGACTTTAGCGGGCGGGGCCGAGTTCCGTCATCTTCAAAGTGAGCCGTGCAGAAAAACGCCCGCCGCGGCTGGGCCGGGCGGGCGCGGGGTCAGGTCTGTCGGTCCGCTCAGGCGGCGGCTTTTTCCGCGCGCAGCACGGCGGAGACCGCGCTGACCACCGAGGCGATGCGCACGGCGGTCTGGATCTGCTCGGCGCTGACGCCGTGCTTCTTCAGCTCCGCCTCGTGGGAGTCCACGCACATGCCGCAGCCGTTGATCGCCGACACCGCCAGCGACCACAGCTCGAAATCGGCCTTGTCCACGCCGGGATCGGCGATGACGTTCATCCTCAGCCGGGCGGGCAGGGACCGGTATTCCTTGTTCGAGGCCAGGTGGGTGAAGCGGTAGTACACGTTGTTCATGCCCATCACCGCGGCGGCGGCCTTGGCCGCGTTCAGGGCTTCGGGCGAGAGCGCGCCTTTGGCTTCGGCCTCAAGCGCGGCGATCACCTCGGGCGCGCCGCCCGCATGGGCGCAGGCGACCAGCGTGCCGTATTTCTTCTGGTCGTCCAGAACGGTCTCGCGCACCAGCGAGGACAGGTTCAGCTTCAGGTCCTTGGCGTAGTCGGGCAGGGCGGATTTCAGGGCGTCCAGGCTCATGGCGGTCTCCGTGGCGCGAGGGTCGTCAGGGCTGAAAAGTCATGCGGTCCGGCGCGCCCCGTCGAGGCGCGCCGGACGCGCGGGTCACGCGGCCAGGGTGTCGCCGCCCACCGAACGGTTGCACGGGCACAGCTCGTCGGTCTGCAGCGCGTCGAGCACGCGCAGCGTGTCTTCGGGGTTGCGGCCGACATTGAGGTTGGTGGCGTACACGTGCTGGATCGTGCCCTGGTCGTCCACGATGTAGGTGTAGCGATAGGCCACGCCTTCGGGCGAGCGGATGCCCAGGCTGTCGACCAGCGAGCCGGTGGTGTCGGCGAACTGCCACTGGCCCAGCTTGTTCAGGTCCGGGTGCTCGCGCCGCCAGGCCAGCTTGCAGAACTCGTTGTCGGTCGAGCCGGTCAGCACGACCGCGTCGCGGTCGGCGAACTCCTCGTCCAGCTTGGCGAACGCGGTGATCTCGGTCGGGCAGACGAAGGTGAAGTCCTTGGGATAGAACACGATCACCTTCCACTTGCCGGGGAAGCTCTCATGGGTGAGCGTCTCGAAGGCGGACTCGCCGTTCTCCTCGTGGGCGTTGAAGCCCGGCTTCACGCCGGTGATTTCGAATTCGGGAAGCTTGTCGCCAATGCCCAGCATGCGTCTCTCCAGTGACTGTCGTGTGCAGGATCCGGCGCGGACGCGCCGGACTTAAGGGTTCGCGCCCGAGTTAGGCGCCCGCCGCGCCCGCGTCCACCGCCGCGCTGCAACAATTGCTGCGGTGCAATGACGCGGAGATTCGCCTCCGGCTTGAACCGGGCTAGGTCTCTGAGTTGCGCGACGCGCCGCACCTGCCCCTAGGCCGCGCGCGGCAGTTGTGCCACGCTGCCGGTGCATCGGGGGCGAAATGCCTGAGCGGACCTGACTTTCACCGTTCTCAGGCGTTAGAAGGATCATGGCGGGACATCCCGCGACGAGCTCGAGACCCGTACGCGTGACCTGTCTGAAAACAACCCTTCCCGCGATCGCCCTGCTTCTTTTCGCCGCCGAGGCCGCCCTGGCGGACGTGCCGCGCGCCCGGATCGAGGGCGTGGAGAACCGCGATCTGCGCGAGGCGCTGGTCGAAATCGCCGGGACGGAAGAGGCGCGGAGCGACAATCGCTGGCGCAATCGCGACCGCGCCCGCCGGGCGGCGGATCGGGTCCGGCGGTATCTGGATTCGGAAGGTTATTTCGGCGCGCTGGTCGATCCGCGCATCGACGAGGACCTGCAGCCGGTGGTCCGGGTCGTGCCCGGCGAGCGCTTCACCTATTCGCGCACCGACGTGGTCTTCAACGGCCCGCCCGATCAGGAGCACGAGCCGGGCGAGGCGATCTCCTCGCTGATGGGCATCGAGGCCGGCGATCCGGTGCGCGCCCAGCCGGTCATCACCGGCGAGGCGGCGACCACGGACGCCCTGCGCAACGCCGGCTGGCCTTATGCCGAAACCGGCGAGCACGCCATCGTGGCCGACCACGTCACCGGCGAGGCGGAGGCGGACTTCATCTTCTCCACCGGGCCCTATCTGCGCTTCGGCGAGCCTCAGCAGGCCGGTGGTCTGGCCGATCTGCGGCCTGAATTCATCGCCCGCCTGGCGCCTTACGAATACGGCGACCCGGCCAGCCAGCGCCGTCTGGCCGAATACACCCAGCGTCTGCAGGGCCTGCAGAGCATCGCGCTGGCCGAAACCCGGCTGGCGCCCGAAAGCGAGGCGGACGGCAATATCCGCCCCGTGGACATCCGCATGGAGCCCAATCCGCGCCACCGCATCGAACTGGGCGCGCGATACTCCACGACTGAAGGCGTAGGGACGTCCGCCGAATGGGCCCGGCGCAACGTGTTCCGCGGCGACGAGACCTGGGCGGTCAACGCCCAGCTCGCCACGCTGGTCAGCGGTCTGGGCACCTCTCTGACCCTGCCGCACTGGCGGCGCTACGCCCAGACGTTGGAATTCGGCGCGGAGGTGTTCGCCGAGCGCACCGACGCCTTCGACCAGAACCGCCTGACGCTGAGGACCGCGCTGTCGCGCCCGATCACCGAGACCCTGTTCGCGTCGGTGGGCGTGGAGGCCCAGATCGCGGAGATCACCGACGCCACGGGCCGCCGCCAGCTGAACACCATCTCCCTGCCCACGGGGCTGGCCTATGACGACCGGGACGACCGGCTGGACCCCACGCAGGGCATCGCGGGCGAACTGACCCTGCGGCCCGGCTACACCTTCGGCGACGACACCGCCCAATATGTGCGCGCCGAGTTCGCCGCGCGGACCTATTTTTCGCTGGCCGAGCGGGTTGTGATCGCCGTGCAGGGCCGGGTTGGCTCGCTGCTGGGCGCGGACGCCGAGCAGGTGCCCGCCGACATCCGGTTCTTTTCGGGCGGTGGCGGTTCGGTGCGCGGCTATGGCTATCAGACCCTCAGCCCGCGCCTGCCCAGCCCGGTGACCGGCGAGCTGGAGATTTTCGGCGGACGCTCGCTGCTCGAAGGCGCGGTCGAGGCGCGCTACCGCTTCTCCGACACGCTGGGCTTCGTGGCCTTCGTGGACGCGGGCGCGGCCAGCTTCCGCACTTATCCCGACGTGTCCGACCTGCGCTACGGTGCGGGCGTGGGCGTGCGCTATTACCCCGGCTTCGGCCCGATCCGGGCGGACATCGCCACGCCCATCGATCCCCGGCCCGGAGACGACCCGGTCCAGCTCTACATCTCCATCGGGCAGGCTTTCTGATGGCGGGGACGGCGTCATGATGCGGATATTCGCCATCATCGGCTGGACCCTGTTCGGCCTGCTGATGCTGCTGATCGCGGCGGTCGGCGTGCTCGTCGTGCTGATGACAGGCCAGACGGGCCGCGACCTGATCGAGAACACGCTGGACGGCCGGGAGGTGGCGGGCATCGAAATCCGCATCGGGCGGCTTTCGGGCAATCCGCTGGACCGGCTGACGGTGGGGCGGCTCTCGCTGTCCGACGAAGAGGGCGTGTGGCTGGAGGCCGAGGAGCTGGTCATCGACTGGCGGCCGCGCGATCTGCTGGCCCGCACGGTGACGCTGGACGAGCTTTCCGCCCGCCGCATCGCGGTCGAGCGCGCGCCGGTCCTGCCCGAGCGCGAGGAGACCGAGGACGAGCCTGCGGGCGAGCTGCCGGTGGACATCCGCGTGGCGCTGCTGCGCGTGAACACCATCGAGCTGGGCGAGGCTCTGGCGGGCGAGCGGGCGGTCCTGTCCGTGCAGGGACGGATGGGCGCGATGGACGGGGTCTGGCGCGCCGAGCTGGACGCCGAACGGCTTGACGCGCCGGGGGACCGCGTCTCCCTTCAGGCCGAGATCGGCGATCTGATCAGCCTCACTGCGGAACTCGACGCCGCGGCGGGCGGACCCATCGCCAACCTGCTGCAGGCCCCCGAGGCGGAGATCGAGGCGCGCGTGCGCGCCGAAGGCACGGTGGAGTCCGGCGAAGGCCGCGCCGTTCTGGTCATCGACGGCGGAACCGGGCTGGCCGCGGACGTGGTCTGGGCCGACCGGATGCTGCGGGCCGAGGGCGAGGCGGATTCGGCCGCCTGGGCGGCCTTCGAGCAGATCGCGGACATTCTGGGCGGTCCGGCCCGGTTCAATATCGCCCTGCCCTATGGCGAGGACGGCATCACCGACCCGGACCTGAACGCGCTCGAGGGCGCGGTGCGAAGCCCCAATCTCGATGTCAGAGCCACCCGGGCGGGCGACCAGTCGCTGGACGTGCATGTGCGCGAGGCGGCCAATCTGGTCAGCTATTTCGCGGGCGAGGACCTGTCCGTGCGCTCGCTGTCCGCCGAGGGCCGTCTGGCGTTCGGCGAAGACACGATCGGGTTCGAGGGCGTGATCGCGGCCAATGGTCTGGACATCTATGGACAGGCCTATTTCGAGGCCGTGAACGGCCCGGTGACCGTGTCGGGCCGGACAACGAGCCCCGAGATCGTCACGGAGCTGGCCACAAGCGGCGCGCGCTTCGAGATCGAGCAGGCCGGACAGCTTCTGGGCGGCTCGCCCGCCCTGACCGCGTGGCTGAGCTGGGACAATGACGCGCAGCGGCTGGAGATCGCCGAGGCGGTGGTCACCGGGGCGGAGAACGCGCGGGTGCAGGCCTCCGGCGTGGTGGACGTGGCCGGAGAGCGCTTCGACATCGATCTGGACGCCAGCGCCCTGCCCATCGGCCGGTTCACCGACCAGACCGGCGGGCGCGCCGCCGTCCGCGGCGAGGTGACCGGCGGGTTCGACGGCTCGGCGGCCTTCAACGGCGTGGCGCTGGCCCGGGGGCTGAGCGGTGAGATCGGCGAGCGGCTGGGCCCGGACGTGGACGCGCGTCTCGATGGCGGGCTGACCGCGGACGGGACGATGGCGCTGCGTGAGCTGAACGTGCGCAGCGAGACGCTGCTTCTGGAGGCCACCGGCGACGGGCAGGGCGAGGACTGGACCATCGCGGGCGATCTGGCCTGGTCGGGCGGCGCCCCGGTGGCCGCGGTGGTGCTGGAAGGCACCGCCACGGTGGCGTTCGAGGCGCGCTCGCGGGCCGGTTCGCTGCAGGCCCGGCTGGAGGCGGCCGCCGACACGCTGGGCGCAGGCCCGGTGCTGGTGGACGATCCGCGCATCCGGTTCGAGGGCGGCGGGCCGCTGGAGGCCTTCGAGGGGCGCTGGCAGATCGTCGGCGGGACCGAGCGCGGGCCGGTCGATCTGGGCGGCCAGGTCGCGCGCCGCGGCGAGACCGTGGCGGTGCAGAACGTGGACGGCCGCTTCGGCGGCCTCGCGCTCGATGGCGGGCTGGAGGCCGGGCCCAACCGGATCGAGGCGGCTTTCGCCGCCCGCCCCGTGGCCGGGTTCGGCAGCGCGGACGTGACCCTGCTGATGGCCGATGGCCGCATCGACGGGCGGGTGGAGGCCCAGGATCTGGTCGCGGACGATCTTCAGTATCTCGACAGCCTGATCGTGGAGATCACCGGTCCCGTCGAGGAGATCGCCTTCCGCATGGCCGCCCAGGGCGCCTACGGCGCGGACGTCATCCTGCGTTCCGAAGGCGTGGTGCGCACCGGCGACGAGGGCGGCAGCGTCAGCGCCAGCCTGGACGGCCGATATGGCGCGACCCGCATCGGAACGGCGCGGCAGATCCTCGTCGGCTTCGGCGGCGATGAGGGCACGACGGCCACCGGCGCGCTGTCGCTCAATGACGGTTCGCTGGGCTGGGATGTCGCCATGGATGATTCCGGCGCGCGCATCACGGCGGATCTGGATGACGTGCCGGTCGCGCTGCTGTCGTCTTCGCGCGGCACCGAGCCGCTGTTCGGCGACATCTCCGGCCGGGTCGATCTGGCTCAGGCCGAGGGGGTCTGGGCAGGCCGGGTCGATCTGGCAGGCGAGGGGATCACGCCCGCCGAGCGGGCCGAGGACCCCGACAACGTCGTGTTCCTGGACGCGGACCTGACCGCCGTGATCGATCAGGCGGGCCTGCGGCTGGAGCTGGCCGCGCGCGGCGTCGACCTGACCGCGGACGCCGAGCTGAGCGTGCTGAGCGGTCCGGTCGCCGATTTCGGGCAGCTGGGCGCTTCGGAGAACCAGATCGCCGGACGCGCCAGCGTGCGCGGCGAGATTTCCGGACTGGCCGCCTTCCAGCTCTCTGAATCCCAGATACTGTCCGGCAACGCTCACGTGGACGCGCTGATCGCGGGCACGGTGGGCCGTCCGGATCTGGACGGCACGGCGCGCCTGTCGGGCGGCCGCTTCTCCGATCAGGCGCTGGGCCTGCGTCTGCTGGACATCGAGCTGCTGGCCGAGTTCGCCGAGGACGGTCTGGAGATCGACTCCCTGACCGCCAGCGACGGGCAGGGCGGGACGCTGACCGGCGAGGGCCGGATCAGCTTCGCGGACGCCAGCCTGACCGGGGACGCCCGGATCGAATTCACCGACATGATCCTGATCGACCGTCCCGACGTGACGGCCGAGGCGGGCGGCCATGTCGACCTGACCATCGGCGACGAGATCGTGGTCAGCGGCGAGACCCGGCTGAACCGGGTCGAGGCCGGCATTCCCGATGGCGGCGGCGAGCGGCCCATCCCGGTCATCAACGTGCAGCAGGTCAACGTGCCGGGCGGTGTGCGGGACGACGCCCGCGCGCGGAGCTCCGGCCCGCCGGTGCGGCTGGACTACCGGGTCGTGGCGCCTGCGAGGGTGTTCGTGCGGGCCGATCAGTTCGACACCGAATGGGGTCTGGACATCGCCATCACCGGCCCGGCTGACGATCTGGACATCCGCGGCGACGTGCGGCTGCAGCGCGGCCGGGCCGACCTTCTGGGCCGGGCGTTCGATTTCGACCGCGGCCTGATCCAGCTGGCGGGCGATCCGATGGACGCGCGTCTGGACATCGTCGCCGTGCGCCAGGCCCGCGAGATCACCGCGCAGGTTCGCGTGGGCGGCACCGTTCGCAACCCCACCATCACCCTGGCCTCCAACCCCGCCCTGCCGCAGGACGAGGTGGCCGCGCGGCTGCTGTTCGATCAGGGCGCGGGCTCGCTGACCGGGCTGCAGGCTGCCCAGCTCGCCGCCGCCATCGCCAGCCTGCGCGGCGGCGGGGGCGGATTCGATCCTCTGGGCGCGATGCGCGACATCACCGGGCTCGATCAGCTCGCGGTGGGGTCGGACGCCGCCGGGCAGACCGTGGTGACCGGCGGCCGCTACCTGACCGACGACGTTTATCTGGAAGTGGAAAGCGGCGGGGCGGCCGCCTCGACCACCCGGATCGAGTGGCAGCTGACCCGGAACCTGACCCTGCTGTCGCGGCTGACCGGCGGCGGCGAGGCGGGCGTGGCCCTGACCTGGCGGCGCGAGTACGACTGAGCCGCCGGGTCTTCAGAGCTTCGGAAATTTGAAAAGCGTCAGGGCTGTCCGCTGGCCGTGCCGGACGCGCCCGGCGCGGCGGGCATATCCACCACTCGCTCGACGGGAGCGGCGCTGGGGCCGAACATCTGCTCCTGCAGGTTCGGCGCGATGCCGGTCGCCAGGAAGGGCAGGCCCACGGCCAGGATCACCGACACGGCCAGGCCCACGCCCGCGCGGGCGGCGTCCTTGGTGACGTCGGCCATCGCCTCGCCGCGATTGCGCAAGGACGCGACATAGCTGATCGCCAGCTCGCGGCCCGCCAGCAGACCCAGGAACACCCAGGTGGTGCTCATCGGCACGTCGTTCATTTCCTTGAAGTAGAGCAGCACCAGACCGAAGATCAGGTCCACGACGGTCGCCGAGCGCACGTCCACGGTGTTGGTCTTGCTCAACACGATCTTCTGGATCTCGCCGCCACGGATCGCGAACATGATCGCGTGCAGGCCGATCATGAGCACCGTGGCGAACACCACCAGGCCCAGCGAGAAGGTCACCGACACCGAGCCGTCCGCGGCCACGATGGTCTCGCGGGGCAGGAAGACGAAGATGTTCGCCAGATCCTGCATCAGCCACTGGGACCACAGGAAGGCGGTCGCGCCCCACTGGGCGACGTACCAGACCGGCGACAGATTCTGATCGCGGGTCTTGAACACCCATTTCTCGAACACCCGGGCGATGACCAGGAACACCACCGCGCCCGCCGCGAAGGCGACGACATAGCCCATCAGCGACTTGAGCAGGATGTCGCCCAGAACGCCTTCGGTGGCGGAGCCGCCGGTCAGGGTGAAGATCGTCAGCACAAGGAAGGTGGTCGAGACCGGGATGCCGAACTTGGTCAGGAACAGCAGGGCGACCGCAGGCAGGACGTGCCACCACTGCACCCCGTTCTCGGGATAGGGGATGGAGTTCAGGCGCCCGAAGGCGATGTCGCCGCCGTTGAAGAACCAGCCATAGGCCATCACCGCGACGAAGATCGCCATCGCGAAGCCCCAGAGCAGAATCCAGGAGCGCTTCGCGTTCGACGCGAGAAAAGTGCCCAGAGTCTGGATCACGTCGTTGCCGACGATGGCGTAGGCCGCGATGCTGAAGCCGATCAGCGCGAAGAGCGGTACGCCGAAGACCGAAAGGTCCATGAGTGCGGATCCCTTGAGGTGCCCGTTTCGAGGCGGGCGTTACCTCAGCTTTCCGCAGATATCAAAGGAAACCCGCTGCGGATTCCCATGATTCACAAAACCGTCACAAAGCGCAGTGAAACAAAGAAATCCGTGGCCTGACGATCACTGGAAGCGGAGTCCCCTGCGGACTCTGGCGAACCCCGCGAACGGGTGTCACCGAATTGTCGTTTCAGTGTCGCAAAACCCCGCTGATCACTTTTTTGAAGTTTTTGCAGCGCGGCAGGCGATGCCGCGCTGCAGTGGGGCGTGATTCGTCAGTCCCGCGTGGCGATGATCCAGACCGCATGGATGATGCCGGGAATGTAGCCCAGCAGGGTCAGCAGGATGTTCAGGAAAAAGTGGAGCGAGAAGCCCACCTGCAGGAAGACGCCCAGCGGCGGCAGGATGATCGCGAAGATCAGGCGGATGATGTCCATGAGCAAAGTCCTTCGGATTGACTGTCGGGTGACCAACCGCCCGGACCGGGGGCCAGTTCCCGCGGCGCGCCCGGGCGCGCATGGCTGACGGGCGAAATTTCATGGCCCGCCCCCTTGCAGAGACCGTGCGCGGGGTCTATCTGGCTCAAAACCGTCCAGACGGTATAGATGCGCCGCACAAAACCGTGCGGCCCCAAGGAGACCCGGCATGGCCGACATCGCGAGGGACGCCCCCGTTTCCACACGCGACCTCATCCTCGACGCCGCCGAGCGGATCGTCGAGCGGGAGGGCGCGCGCCGCCTGACCATCGACGCGGTGGTCAAGGAGAGCGGCTATTCCAAGGGCGGGGTGCTCTACAATTTCCCATCCAAGCAGGCCCTCATCGAGGGCATGGTCCGTCGCATGATCGACTCCGCGCGCGCCGATTTCGACAAGACGCGCGAGGAGGCCCTGGCGTCCGGCGAGCCGCTGATGCCCGCGCTGGTCAAAGAGTCCTTCTGCCGGCGCGACAAGAGCGAGCAGCTCTCCATGGGGCTGCTGGCCGCCGTCGCCGAGCAGCCTGAACTGCTCGACCCGGTGCGCGACTTCCTCGACACGCTGCGCGCGGAATTCCTCGCCAACACTCCTGATCCGGCGAAGGCCCGCCTGGCCTTTTATGCGCTGGACGGAATCCACTTCAATCAGATGTTCGGGCTCAGCGTCCTGAACGATGAGGAGAAGGCCGACATGGAAGCGGCCATCCTCGCCCTGGTCTCGGAGCCCCGCTCATGATCGCCCGCCTTCTCCCCACAGCCCTTCTCGCCGCAGGCGCGCTCGCGGCCTGCTCGCCGCCTGAAACCGCCGCCGAGCCCACGCCCCGCATCGCCCGGATCGAGACGGTCCAGGCCGGATCCGACAGCGCCCGGCGCGAATTCGTCGGCCGGGTGGAAGCCCGCCTGACGGTCGATCTGGCCTTCCAGGTCGGCGGCCGTCTGGCCGACTTCCCCGTGGCGGAGGGCCAGACCGTCGAACGCGGCCAGACCATCGCCCGGCTCGAGCAGCAGGATTTCGACCGCGCCGTGCGCGAGGCCCGGGTCCAGCTCCAGCAGGCCGAGACCAATCTTCAGCGCCAGTCCACCCTGCACGAGCGCGGCATCGCGTCCGACGCCGCGCTGGAGGACGCCCAGACGCAATACGACCTGCGGGCCGTGGCGCTTGAGAACGCGCGGCAGAACCTCGCCTACGCGACGATCGAGGCGCCCTTCGACGGGCTGGTCTCGCGCCGTCTGGTGGACAATTTCACCACGCTGGGCGCGGGCCAGGCCGTCGCGCGCATCCAGGATCTGTCCGAGCGCCGGGTGGCCATCCCGGTGCCGGAGAACCTGATAGGTGCGCTGGACCGCGAGGGCGGCTACACCGCCGTCGCCCGCTTCCCCTTCCTGGCCGGGCAGAGCTTCCCGCTCGAATACCGCGAGCTGGTGGCCGAGGCCGAGCAGGGCTCGCAGACCTACCGGGTGATCTTCGCCCTGCCCGACGACGTGCCGGGCAACATCCTGCCGGGCATGACCGCGAACGTGAGCGTGCAGGTCGACCGCAACGGCGAGACCATCCCTGCGGGCGTGCGCGCGCCGGTCAGCGCGCTGACCGGGTCGGCGGGCGGGGGTTTTCACGTCTGGGTCTTTGACGAGGCCAGCGGCGAGGTCAGCGCCCGGACCGTCTCCATCGGTCCCATCGCGGGCGACACGGTGATGGTCGAGGAGGGGCTGCGCCCGGGCGAGCGGATCGTGACCGCGGGGGTGAACGCCCTGCACGAAGGCATGAAGGTCCGCCCCATGGCCCAGCGCGGCGGAGTCGCCGCCGCCGAGCCGTCCCGCTTCTGATCGAAATTCCGCATACGGAACAAGGGGGCCTGTCATGGCCATGACCGAGCAGCCGCCGCGCACCGGCGACGCCTTCAATCTCGCCCGCGTCTCCATCGAGAAGCCGGTGATCACCTGGCTGATCATCCTGGCCTGCCTGCTGGGCGGCATCTGGGGCTTCAACACGGTCGGCCAGCTCGAGGACCCCGAGTTCACGATCAAGGAGGCCATCGTCTTCACCGCCTATCCCGGCGCCACCGCCGAGGAGGTGGAGCGCGAGGTGACCGAGCGGCTGGAGATCGCCATCCAGCAGATGCCCCAGCTGGACGAGCTGAACTCGAAATCCATGCCGGGGATGAGCGAGATCCAGGTCTCCATCCGCGACACCTATGACGGGACCCAGCTGCCCCAGGTCTGGGACGAGCTGAGAAAACGCATGCGCGACGCCGCGCCGTCTCTGCCGCCGGGCGCGCAGGACCCGTTCGTGTTCGATGATTTCGGCGACACCTACGGCATCTTCTACGCCGTCTCGGCGCCGGGTTATTCCGAGGCGGAGGTGCGCGACATCGCCCGCTTTCTGCGCCGGGAGATGCTGACCGTGCGCGGGGTGTCGAAGGTAGACACCTCCGGCGTGCCCGAAGAGCGGCTCTATGTGGAGATCCCGCAGGAGAACCTGGCCCAGCTCGGCCTGCCCTTCGACGCGGTGCTCGAGGCGGTGTCGGAGAACAACGCGGTGGTGCAGGCGGGCGAGACGCCCGCGGGCGACCGCCTGCTGCGCGTGTCCATCCCCCAGCAGGTCGACGGCGTCGCCGCGCTCGAGGATACGCTGATCACCGATTCCGCGGGCGGGCTGGTGCGGCTGTCGGACGTGGCCGCGATCACCCGGGCGCCCGAGGAGCGGGCCGAGTTCTACGCGTATCACAATGGCGAGCGGGTCTTCACGCTGGGCGTGGCCGCGCTGGGCGACGAGAACATCGTGGACGTGGGCCGGGCGGTCGAAGCGCGGCTGGCCGAGCTTGTCTCCGACCTGCCCGTGGGCGTGGAGCTGAGCCCGATCTACGAGCAGCACCTGGTCGTGGACGCGGCCATGAGCGGCTTCCTGGTCAATCTGGGCCTTTCCATCCTGATCGTGATCGCGGTGCTGTGCGTGTTCATGGGCTGGCGCGCGGGCCTGACGGTGGGCGCGGTGCTGGGCCTGACCGTGCTGGGCACGCTGTTCTTCATGGCGGTGTTCGACATCACCATGCAGCGCATCTCGCTGGGCGCGCTGATCATCGCCATGGGCATGCTGGTGGACAACGCCATCGTGGTCACCGAGTCCATGCAGGTCTCCGTGCAGTCGGGCGAACGCCGCCAGATCGCCGCGGAGAAGGCGGTCGCCTCCACCCAGGTCCCGCTGCTGGGCGCGACGGTGATCGGGGTGATGGCCTTCGCCGCCATCGGCCTGAGCCCGGACACCACGGGCGAGTTCCTGTTCTCGCTGTTCGCGGTGATCGGCATATCGCTGGGCCTGTCCTGGGTGCTGGCGGTCACGGTCGCGCCGATGATCGCGCACTATCTGTTCAAGTCGGAGAAGGGGTCCAGGCCCGACCCTTACGCGGGGCGGTTTTACCGCGCCTATGCGGCCATTCTGACCGGCTCGCTGCGGCGGCGCTGGATCACGCTGATGGCGCTGATCGCGATCACGGCGGCCAGTTTCTGGGGCTTTGGCTTCGTCAAGCAGTCCTTCTTCCCCAACTCCAACACGCCGATGTTCTATATCTCCATCATGGAGCCGCAGGGCGCGGACATCCTGGCCACCGACCGCACCGTGCGCGAGGTCGCCGATTTCGTGCTGGAGCAGCGCGAAACCGACGCGGTCACCGGCTTCGTGGGCCGGGGCGGCACGCGCTTCATGCTGACCTACGCCACCGAGCAGCCGAACACCGCCTACGGCCAGCTCGTGGTGCGCGCGAACCGGCTGCGCGACATCCCCGCGCTGGCCGACCGCATCGTGGCCCATGTGCGCGAGACCCAGCCCGAGGTGGAGGTGCGCGCCGACCGGATCGTGTTCGGGCCGCCGTCGGACGCCCAGCTCGAGGCGCGCTTCATCGGCTCCGACCCGGACGTGCTGCGCGCGCTGGGCGAGGAGGCCATCGCGGCCCTGCGCGAGACCGCGAACGTGCGCGACCTCAGACAGGACTGGCGCAATCGCGAGCTGACCATCGAGCCGGCGATCTCGGCTGAACGCGCCCGCGCGGCGGGCGTGGCCCGCGAGGACGTGGGCGAGGCGCTGACCTTCGCCACCAGCGGCTCGCAGGTGGGCTTCTACCGCGAGGGCGAGGACCTGATCCCGATCATCGCCCGGGCGCCGTCGGGCGAACGGGCCGATCCGGGCAATCTGTCCGACCGGCTGATCTGGAGCCCGTCCCAGGGCGCCTACGTGCCCATGAACCAGGTGGTCGACAGCTTCGACCTGACCGCCCGGGACACGCTGATCCGGCGCAAGGACCGCTCGCGGGTGCTGACCGTGCAGGCCAACCCCCAGGAGGGCGAGACCGCCGCGACGGCGTTCGCGCGCTTCTCCGCGGTGGTCGAGCGCATCGATCTGCCTCACGGCTACACGCTGGAATGGGGCGGCGAGCACGAGGCCAACCAGGAGGCCAACGAAGCGCTGGGCAACGTGCTGCCGATCACCTTCATCGTGATGATCGTGGTCAGCTTCCTGCTGTTCCAGAAGGTGCGCCAGCCGCTGATCATCTGGGCGGTGGTGCCCATGTCGATCTGCGGGGTGACGGCGGGCCTGCTGCTGACGGGCGTGGCCTTCTCCTTCACCGCGCTGCTGGGCTATCTGTCGCTGTCGGGCATGCTGATCAAGAACGCCATCGTGCTGGTGGACGAGGTCGACCAGCGCGCGGCGCGGGGCGACGACATGCTCTCGGCGATCCGGGACGGCTCGGTCAGCCGGGTGCGGCCCGTGCTGCTGGCCGCGGCGACGACGATCCTGGGCATGACGCCGCTGATCTTCGACGCCTTCTTCCAGGGCATGGCCGTGACCATCATCGGCGGGCTGGCCTTCGCCACCATTCTGACCCTGATCGCGACCCCGGTGCTCTACGCGCTCTTCTTCGGGGTCCGGGTCAAGCGGGCGGAGGCTTCCTAAACGCCGCGTCAGGACCGATCATGGCAGGTGGCGCGAAGTGATTCGCGCCGCCAGCGGCCCTGAAGGACCAGCGCGATGCGGATCGTCAGCCTTGATGAGATCGAGCCCGGCCCGGGCGAGTGCTCCCGCACGCTGGAAGTCCACCTGCCGCGCCTGCCCGACGCCGCCTCCAAAGTCCTCGCCGCCAAGGTGGAGGATTTCCTGAAAGTGTTCCTGACGGACAGCGAGGTGCTGGCCGCCCGCGCCGCGCGCACCGGCCCGCTGGCCTGGCGGGTGACGTGCTCGGCGGGACTGGCCGCGGGTCTTGAATGGATACGCGCGGACATCGCCGCCGCCCTGTTCGGCGCCGACGCCGGGCCGGAGCCGGACGCCGAGGCGCTGAAGGGCGGGGCCGTGACTCTGATCGCCGGGGTGCTGGACGAAGCGCCCGCGCCTGCCGCCGAAACGCCTGCCAAACCTGCCGACGCCGCGGCCATGTCCGGCCCGGACCCGATCACGCTCGATCTGGCGGGCTTCCGGGACGACATCGCCACCATCGCCGCCGAGCTGCGCTCGGGCTCGTCCATCGGCTTCGAGATCGCCCGCTTCCGCGAGGAGATCGACGACATGGCCGAGCACATGCGCCACAACATCGACGCCGCCGCCGGCCGGGTGGAGAGCGCCGCGGACCGCGTGGAGCGGGCCGCCCGCGCCGTGCCCGACCCCGACCGGATGGAGCTGATCATGGCGCGCAACGAGGCGAGCGCGGCGATCCTCGAACGCGGGGTGGGCGCGGCCCTCGGCATGCTGATGGACGCCTGCCGGACCATCACCGAGTCCGCCGACGCGGCCGGACAGCGGCGCGCCCTGCCTGCGCCGGAGGACGCTGAAGGGGACGACGCGCCCCTGCGCGGGGACCGCTACGTCGCCTGATCACCGCGACGGGCTGATCCGGGGCGGCTTGCGCCAGCCCGCCTCGCGGCGGCGCTTGTCCACGAACAGGCCGGTCAGCGCGATCACGCCGCCGATCACGATGGCGAAGAACCACAGGATGATCGCGGCGGTCTCCGCGTCCGCGGGCGAGGCGGGCTGAAGCCCGATCAGCCGCCCGGCGAAGAAAAGCTGCATGACGGTCTGGAAGGCCAGATGAAAGCCGATGGCCGCCCACAGCGAGCCGGTCCACAGCCGGAACAGAGCCAGCGTCACCCCGAAAGTGAGCAGCAGGATCGCCCGGTCCAGCGTGATCGCCCAGCCCGGCTCGAAGCCCAGCAGGCCCATCAGCGCGACGATGGCGAAGCCCGCCAGCATGAACACGATCGCCTGGATGGCGACGCCCGCCCACGTGCCGACCGCGTCCATCAAGTTTGACAGCGCGTAGCCGCGGAAGGCGGTCTCCTCGGGCAGGGCCTCGTAGAGGAAGACGATGACGATCTGCAGCGCCAGCGCGCCCAGCAGGGCGGGGTCGGGGGCGGTGAAGACGAGGCTGAACGCCCCGGTCCCCAGCCCGGCGATCAGGCCCACCGCGGCCAGCGCCAGCCAGAAGCCCGCGCCCAGCAGGAAGGGTTTCCATGCGCCCGCCAGCGGGGTCAGCCCGATGCCGGACAGGGTGCGGCCTTCGCGGCGGCACAGAAGGACGATGCCGCCCGTGACCAGCGCGCCGACGAGCGCGGCGCGGATCAGCTGGGCGGCCCAGCCGGGCAAGGCGGGGTCCAGCGCGAAGCGGCCGAGGGCGGTGACCGCGATCAGCACGATGACGAAGCCCAGCGCGACGTGCCCGGCGCGCGCCAGCGCGGTGCGGGGCGAGAGTGCGGGGCGGTCGGTTCCGGTCATGGCACGCTCCCTGTCAGGGGAGGTCCAGTCTAGCGCAAAACCCCTGATCGCGCAGGGATTTTCAAGGCGCGTCCCCGCGACGGGGCGGCCGGGGGATCAGGGCGCTGGTGCGCGCGGCGTAGTCCGCATAGCCGGGGCGGGAGTCCAGCAGCGCCTTCTTCATCAGCGGGCGGCCCGACCAGAAGACGAGGGTGAAGGTCACGAACAGGGGGCTGAGGACGGCGAACAGGCCCGGCGCGGTCTCCGCCGCGACCAGCCAAAGTCCCCACCATACGCAGATCTCGCCGAAATAATTGGGATGGCGCGACCAGGCCCACAGGCCCTGATCCATCACCCGGCCTTCATTGGCGGGATCGGCGCGGAAACGGTGGAGCTGGTGGTCGGCCAGCGCCTCGTAGCCGATGCCGAACACCGCCAGCGCGAAGCCGAACAGGCCGATCAGGCCGAAGCCTTCCGGCACGGGGCTGAACTGGCCCAGCTGGAGAGGCAGCGAGACCACCCAGGCCAGCAGCGCCTGGGGGATGAAGACATAGAGCGCGGTCGCCCGGCCATAGCTCCAGCCGCGTTTTTTCATGGCGCCGCCGATCAGCTTCACATAGCGCCGGTCCTTGCCCTCGCGCCGCCAGCGGGTGAACAGATGGACGCCCAGCCGCAGCCCCCAGATCAGCGCCAGCCCTGTCAGGACCAGCTTGCGCTCCATCCAGCCGGTGTGGGTCACGGCGAAGCTGGACACACCGATGGCGGCGATGGTGAAGGCCCAGAAGGCGTCCACGAAGCTGGGATCGCCCTTCCTGAGCGAGACATACCAGAGCGCGGCGAACACGACGATCGCCAGCAGGAGGTGTGTCGCGAGGTGAAGGGCGATGGCCATCGGGCGCTCCTCAGGGTCGGCACATCAACGCATGACGAGCCTGTAAAGCGCCATCGCGCCGAGCATCGCCGCGAGGAAGACATAGATCGGCGCGAGCCCGAGACCCGCCCCCGTGATGGCCGGGCCGGGGCAGAAACCCGCCAGGCCCCAGCCCACGCCGAACAGAACCGCGCCGCCCACGAGCCTGAGATCGAGATCGGACCGCGTGGGCAGGTGGAAGGCCTCGGCCAGCACGGGCCGGTCCATTTTCAGAATGAAGCGATGACCGACGAGCCCGACTGCGAGCGCGCCGCCCATGACCAGCGCCAGGGAGGGGTCCCACTGGCCGAACAGGTCGAGGAAGTTGAGCACCTTGGCCGGGTTGATCATGCCTGACACGATGAGCCCCAGCCCGAAGATCAGGCCGGCGGCGAAGGCGGAGAGGATCTGGCGCATGGGTCAGCCTCCGAACACATGGCGGACGAGGAAGACGGTGACGATGCCGGCGGCCATGAAGCTGATCGTGGCGACCAGCGAGCGGGCCGACAGGCGCGACAGCCCGCACACCCCGTGCCCCGACGTGCAGCCCGAACCCAGCTGGGTGCCGATCCCGACCAGCACGCCCGCGATGACCAGAGTCGTGGTGTCCGCCGCGATCTGGACCTGCGGCGCCCCGGCGACGAGCGTGTAAAGCAGGGCCGCGGCGACCAGCCCCAGCACGAAGGCCAGCCGCCAGCCGCGGCCGCCGCTTTTGGGGGCCAGAAGCTGGCCCGCGATGCCCGATATGCCCGCCACCCGGCCGTTCAGGGCGAGCAGCATGAGCGCGGAAATCCCGATCAGCGCGCCGCCGATGAGCGCGGAGACCGGGGTGAAGGATGTGGCGTAGTCCATGATCGCTCCCGTGGATGCGGACTGATACTTGTCATTTATCGAAAATGATATATATCAGTCCGGCAATCAAGAGGCATGCGCCGATGACGCCTGAGAATCTGGAACTGCTGAGAGACAAGGCCGGGGAGGTGGCGGGGATGCTCAAGCTTCTCTCCCACCCCAACCGCCTGCTCGTCGCCTGCGAGCTGATGGACGGCGAACGCTCGGTCTCCCAGATCGAAGACAATACCGGCGTGCGCCAGCCCAACCTGTCCCGCGATCTGGCCCGGCTCCGCGCCGAGGGCCTCGTGACCACCCGCCGCGACGCCAGACATATATACTACACTCTGGCCGACCCGCGGATAAGCGCCCTGATGGGGGCGCTGTGCGCGGCCTTCGCGCCCGATGGAAAACCCGGTCAGGATCAGCGCGGCACAACCCCCGCGGAGAGTGTGAGATGACCTGCAGACCCGACGTGAAAGCCTTCTTCGACGAGCCCACCAACACGGTGAGCTATGTCGTCTCCGACCCCGAGACCCGCCGCGCGGCGGTCATCGACTCGGTGCTGGATTACGACCCGAAATCGGGCCGCACCTCCAAACACGGCGCGGACGCGATCATCGCCTATGTCAGCGAGGCCGAGCTGAAAGTGGACTGGGTGCTGGAGACCCATGTGCACGCCGACCACCTGTCCGCGGCGCCTTATCTGAAAAGCGCGCTGGGCGGCCGGATGGCCATCGGCGCGCACATCACCACCGTCCAGAACGTGTTCGGCAAGATCTTCAACGCCGGCACCGAGTTCCAGCGCGACGGGCGGCAGTTCGACCATCTGTTCGAGGACGGCGACACGTTCGAGCTCGGCTCGATCCCGGCGAAGGTGATCCATACGCCCGGGCACACCCCGGCGGACCTGACCTACGTGATCGGGGACGCGGCCTTCGTGGGCGACACCCTGTTCATGCCCGATTACGGCACCGCGCGCTGCGACTTCCCCGGCGGGTCGGCCCAGACGCTCTACCGCTCGATCCAGAAGCTGTTCGCCCTGCCCGACGACACCCGCGTCTTCCTGTGCCATGACTACAAGGCGGAGGGCCGGGACCATTACGCGTGGGAGACCACGGTGGGCGAGCAGAAGCGCGCCAACGTCCACGTCCACGAGGGCGTCAGCGAGGCGGAGTTCGTCAAGATGCGCACCGAGCGCGACGAGACCCTGTCCATGCCCACGCTGATCCTGCCTTCGGTGCAGGTGAACATGCGCGCGGGCGATCTGCCTCCGGCGGAGGAGAACGGCGTGCGCTATCTGAAAATCCCCCTCGACACCCTGTGAAGCGAGCGATGACAGACCTCAAGACACTCGACGACGCGATCTCGGTCAGCGGCCAGATCAGCCCCGGCGACCTGCCCGCGCTGAAAGCGCAGGGCTTTTCCACCGTGATCTCCAACCGTCCCGACGGCGAGGAGCCCGGCCAGCCCGCCGCCGCGGAGATCGAAGCCGCAGCCGCCGAGGCGGGGCTGGACTTCATTCACATCCCGGTCGCGGGCGGACAGTTCACCCAGGACGGCGTGGAGCGCTTCCGCGCCGCGCTGGAGGGCGCGGACGGCAAGGTGCTGGCCTTCTGCCGGTCGGGCATGCGCTCGACGGCGATGTGGGCGCTGGCCAGCGCGGGCCGCCGCCCGGCGCCTGAACTGGTCGGGATCGCCGCGCAGGCGGGCTACGACATCTCCGGGCTGACGCCCTATCTGACGGCGCGGGCCTGAGCCATGAAGCCGAAGGGGGCGGCGCGATATCTGCCGATCCTGGACTGGGGGCGCGAATATCGCGGGCAGACGCTGGCGAGCGATCTGCTGGCCGCGGTCATCGTCACCCTGATGCTGATCCCCCAGTCGCTGGCCTATGCGATGCTGGCCGGGCTGCCGCCCCAGATGGGGCTGTACGCCTCCATCGCGCCGCTGCTCGCCTATGCTCTGTTCGGCACAAGCCGCACGCTGGCGGTCGGGCCGGTGGCCGTGATCTCGCTGATGACGGCCGCCGCGGTGGGCCGGGTGGCGGACGCCGGGACCATGGGCTACGCCACCGCCGCGATCACGCTGGCCTTCCTGTCCGGCGCCATGCTGCTGGCCATGGGCCTGCTCAGGATGGGGTTTCTGGCCAACTTCCTCTCCCACCCGGTCATCTCCGGCTTCATCACCGCCTCGGGCCTGGTCATCGCGGCCAGCCAGCTCGGCCCGCTTCTGGGCGTGCCGATCAGCGGGCACACCCTGATCGACGTGGGCCGCTCGCTGTGGGCGGGCGCTGAGGCGATCCACGGGCCGACCGCGATCATCGGCGCGGTGTCGCTGGTCTTCCTGTTCTGGGCGCGCAAGGGGCTCAAGCCCCTGCTGCTGAAGGCGCGGCTGCATCCGCGGCTGGCCGAGCTGATCGCGCGGGCGGGTCCGGCGCTGGCGGTGCTGGCGGCCATCGGGATCGTGACCTGGCTGCGGCTGGACGAGGCGGGCGTGCGCACGGTGGGGGCGATCCCCGCGGGGCTTCCCCCCTTCACCCTGCCCAGCCCGGATCTGGAGCTGTGGTCGCTGCTGGCGGGCTCGGCCCTGCTGATCTCGGTGATCGGCTTCGTGGAATCGGTCTCGGTCGCCCAGACGCTGGCCGCCAAGCGCCGCCAGCGCATCGACCCCGATCAGGAGCTGGTGGGGCTGGGGGCGGCGAACATGGCCGCGTCCTTCTCCGGCGGGTATCCCGTGACGGGCGGCTTCGCCCGCTCGGTGGTCAATTTCGACGCCGGGGCGGCGACGCCCGCGGCGGGCGCGTTCACCGCGGCGGGCATCCTGCTGGCGGGCCTGTTCCTGACGCCGGTGCTGTTCAACCTGCCCAGCGCGGTGCTGGCCGCGACCATCATCGTGGCGGTGCTGTCACTGGTGGACCTGTCGGTGCTGCGCCGGACCTTCGCGTATTCGAAGGGCGATTTCTCGGCCATGGCCGCGACCATCCTCGTCACCCTGCTGATCGGGGTGGAGGCGGGCGTGGTGGCCGGGGTGGCGCTGTCGCTCCTGCTGCATCTTTACAAGACCAGCCGCCCCCATTCGGCGGTGATGGGTCAGGTCGCGGGCACCGAGCATTTCCGCAACGTGGAGCGCCACAAAGTGGTGGTCTCGCCGAAAATCCTGACCCTGCGCGTGGACGAGAGCCTGTATTTCGCCAACGCCCGTTTCCTCGAGGACCGGATCTACGACCTGCTGGTCGAGCGGCCCGAGGTGGAGCATTTCATCCTGATGTGCCCGGCGGTGAACGCCATCGACGCCAGCGCGCTGGAAAGCCTGGAAGCCATCAACCAGCGCCTGAAGGACATGGGCGTGGCCTTCCACCTGTCAGAGGTGAAGGGGCCGGTGATGGACCGGCTGCGGCGGGCGCACTTCCTCGACGACCTGTCCGGCGAGGTCTTCCTCAGCCAGTACGAGGCCGTGGCGAAGCTGGACCCCGGCTGCGCGAAAGCGGCCTCGGCCGCGCCCCGCGAGGAGACCGCGCTGGCGCGCTAGTTGATGAAGGCCTGGACCCGGGCGTAAAGGTGCTCGACCAGGATGTCCTTGTGGAAGTCGTCCGCTTCATACGAGGCCGCCTCCAGGAAGGTCAGCATCTCGTCGCGGTCGACGACCGGATAGGTCTCGCAGTGGGTGAACTCGCCGGTCAGCGCGTAGTGGGGAAAGCCCACCATGGCGCTGAAATGCCCGCGCTCGGCGGCGCGGCGGAGCATCTCCCCGCCGCGACAGGGGTCGATCGGCGAGTCGTTCCAGCCGGTGATCTGGATGTAGCCGTCCATGAACAGGGCGTGGGGGTAGCCCGCGCGCACGGCCCGCTCGCGATAGGGCATGGCCTCGTCATAACGCTCGGCGACGTTCAGCGCGCGGCTCATCTGGTAAAGCAGACGGGGATTGTCAGGATCGGCGTCCAGCGCCTCGCGGCAGGCCGAGATCGCCGCGTCCGCGTCGATCTCGGACCAGAATGCGCCGTGCGCGAGGCTGTACGGGTCCATGTGCTGGCCGGTCAGCCGGTCGCAGGCGGTCACGGTCTGAAGCCCGGGCGGCGCGTCATAGAGCCCGATCTCGTCGAACGGGACGGCGACAGTCTGCATCGAGACGAGAAGTGCAAGCCCAGCCCAGACCATCCCGCTCTCCAAAACGCCGCCTGAAGCGGACACTACGCCCGCGCCGTTCCCTTGAAAAGCGAATTCGGCGCGGGCGTGCAAGCGCTTAGAGCATCAGTCCAGACGCTGCCCGTCTTCCCAGGTCTCCGTCCGGTGACGGGCCGGAGGGCGGCTCTCGCGGACCTCGAACAGGATCGTGTCGATGAACGCGACGCCGTTTCGATCAGTGGACGTCACGGTCAGGCGGTGGGTTCCGAAAGGCAGGTCCTCAGGCAGGTCGCCGCGCCACAGGTGCATGGTGCGGTCGGCCACCGAGCTCTGGGGCTGGGGAACCCCCGCGAAGGACGAGCCGCGGAAGGCCTCAAACCCCTGGTTGCGTTCCACGCCCGACCGGCTCTCCCAGGCATAGCGTCCGACGGTGGCCTGACGCTTGACCGCGTAAGGGTCGGCGAACTCGGGACCGACGCCGACCGCCTCGCCTTCGCCGGACTGGGTGCGTTCGAAGTCGAACGCCTCGCCGTCATTGATGCGGCCGGTGACGGTGGCCTCGGCCGAGCCGTGCCAGAAATTGACCGTCGCCCAGACGCCCTGCTCAAGATCCTCGAGGGTGAACATGCGGGTGTCGGGCAGGTCGTTGGTCGTCACCGGCGGGACCGGCTCGCGCTCGTCGCGGGACTCCCCGCGCCAGCTTTCCAGCGTGTCGAACCACTGGCGGAAATCGGGGGTGTTGAAGTCCAGCCACTGGCCGCGCCCGCCCATGCGCGCGCCCTGATAGCGCTCCACATAGTCCGCGCCGTCGAAGGCCAGCATCAGAACGCCCTTGGGCGCGCCGTCGCGCTGAAGAGCCTGGGCGTCGCCGTCCAGGTTGAAATCGCCCTGCCACCAGTTGCCCGAGGCCGCGCCCGCGACGATGTGGCGGAAGGGCAGGGGGCCGACGCCCACCGCGTCCCGCCAGCCCTCGAAGTGCTCGCCCGGCGCCATGTTCTCCAGCGTGTGGGTGTGGCCCGAGATGGACAGGGCCGGGCGGCCGTCCAGCAGGGCGTGCAGCTCGGCGGCGTTGTCGGTCTGGTGGATCGCGCTGCCCGCGTCCGCGAAGGAGACCAGCGGGGCGTGGGTGACGACCACGATCAGCCGGTCTTCGGGCGTCTCGGCCAGTAGGTTCTCCACCCAGCTCATCTGGGTGTCGGAGATGCGGGCGTTGTAGCGGGGGCGGCCGCCCTCCTCAGGCTCGCACTGCTCGCGGCCCTCGCCCCGGGCCGCGTCCTCGGGGCCGCACGGATAGACGATGTTGTTCAGGCCGATGAAGGTGACGTCGCCGGTCTCGAAGGCGAACCAGGCCGGGCCCCAGATGCGCCGCCAGCTGTCGGCGGAATCCTCGGGGCGCTCGGCGTCGAAATCGAGATCGTGATTGCCCAGCACCGCCCACTGGGGCGCGCCCGCCGCGGCGCCGACCTCGAAGATGCGGTCCAGAAGGCCCAGATCGTCGCCCACCACGTCGCCGACATAGAACAGGCAGTCATTTCCGCCCAGCTCAGCGTCGATCAGGTCCATGACCGCGCTGTCGCGGAACTGGCCGATCTCGTCGTTCGAATAGGTCTGGCTGTCGCCGACCATGGCGCAGGTGAAGCCCGATCCGTCCTCGGCGCGCTGGAGGGGGAAGTTGACGGTCTCGGGGGCCGAGCCGGACGGCTGGAGCCCGCCGAAGCGCAGCGGATTGGCGCTGCCCCCGGCCTTGTGGACGTAGCTGAACTGCGGGACCAGCCGCTCGTCGACGGGCACGCGCCATCCCGAGGGCTGGACGACGGACAGATCCATGTCCTCGCGCACGGCGATCTCGTAGCGGCCGTCCGAGTCGGTGCGCACCACGTCCAGCCCGTTTGTGACCAGAACGCCCTCGATGCCGGTCTCTCCGTCCTGGCGGCGGCCGTCGCCGTTGGCGTCCTCGAACACGTGGCCGGTGATCGTCTCCCCGCCATCGGGCCCGCGCACGATTTCCGGCCCGGCGATCCAGGGCTCGGCGAGGGCGGGGGCGGACAGGGCGGTGGCGGCCAGCAGGGCGGCGGCGAAGGTCTTCATCAGGAAGCTCCGGTCAGAGTGTCGGTTCGGCGGCAGGCTTACCCCGCCCGTGCGACAGGGGCGTGAAACGAAACGGGCGCGCGAGGTCTCCCCCGCGCGCCCGCTCAGTCGGATCGAGGCGAGAGTCTAGCCCTCGGCCTCGCTCAGGAAGCCGCGATTGCGCAGCAGGGGCTCCACGGACGGCTCGCGGCCGCGGAAGCCGGTGTACATGTCCATGGCCGGGCGGGTGTTGCCCCCCGACAGGACGTCCTGAAGGCGACGGGCGGTCTCGGGGTCGAAGATGTCCCCGGCCTCCTCGAAGGCGGCGAAGCCGTCATTGTCCAGAACGCCGGCCCACATGTAGCTGTAATAGCCCGCCGCATAGCCCTCGCCGGAGAAGCTGTGCAGGAAGTGGGTCGAGCGGTGACGCATGGGGATCTGGCGCGGGCTGTCGCGCGACGCGAGAACCTCGGCCTCGAACTCCTCCACGTCGATGGACATGGGATCGTCGTGCAGGTGGTATTCCATGTCCACGAAGCCCGAGTTCAGGAACTCGACCGTGGCGAAGCCCTCGTTGAAGGTCTGGGCGGACAGGATACGCTCCAGCAGCTCGGCGGGCATGGGCTCGCCGGTCTCGTGGTGCAGGGCGAACTGCTCCAGGATCTGCGGCTGCTCCAGCCAGTGCTCGAGGATCTGGGCGGGGAACTCCACGAAGTCGCGGTCCACCGAGGTGCCCGCCAGCGACGGGTAGTCCACGTCAGACAGCAGGCCGTGCAGGCCGTGGCCGAATTCGTGGAACAGGGTGGAGGCGTCGGTGAAGGAGATCAGCGCCGGCTCGCCCTCGGGCGGCTTGTTGTAGTTGCAGTTGTTGATGATCAGCGGGATGTCCCCGGTGATGCCGTTCTGGGCGCGGAAGGAGCTCATCCAGGCGCCGCCGCGCTTGCCGGTGCGCGAGAAGTAATCGCCCACGAAGATGGCGGCCACTTCGCCCTCGGGGTTCAGCATTTCCCAGACGCGGGCGTCGGGGTGGTAGAGCTCAACGTCGATCTCGCGGAAGGTCACGCCGAACAGGCGCTCGGCGGTGTAGAACTGCGCTTCGATCAGGCGCTCGAGATCGAGATACTGCTCGACTTCGGCCGGGTCGAGGTCATAGCGCTCGGCGCGGACCTTCTCGGTGTAGTAACGCCAGTCCCAGCCCTCGGCTTCGTACTCGCCGCCTTCTTCCTCGATCATGGCCTGGATGTCGGCCAGCTCTTCCATGGCGCGGCCCAGGGCGGGCTCCCAGACCTGATCCATCAGGGTGATGGCGGCCTCGGGGGTCTCGGCCATGGTGCCGGCGGTGCGGTAGTGCGCCCAGCTTTCAAAGCCGAGCATGTTGGCGAGTTCCTGACGGCGGACGAGGATCTCGCGGATCGTGTCCTTGTTGTCGAACTCGTTGTCGTTGTTGCCGCGGTTGTAGAAGCCGCGCCAGACTTCCTCGCGCAGCTCGCGGTTGGGCGAGCTTTCCAGGAAGGGCTCGGCCAGCGAGCGGTCGAGCGTGATCACCGCGCCGTCCGCGCCGCGCGCCTCGCCCGCCGCGCGGGCGGCGTTGCGGAGCGAGGAGGGCAGGTCGGCCAGATCCTCGTCCGAGATCGGCATGGACCAGGCTTCCCGGTCGCGCTGCTCGTTCTGGGCGAAGCTGGTGTAGAGCTCGGACAGTTCGGACCGCAGCTCGGCGTAACGCTCGCGGTCATCGCCTTCCAGCTGGGCGCCGGCGCGCACGAAATTGTCGTGGGTGACCTCGATCAGGCGGCGCTGCTGGTCGTCCAGACCCAGCGAGTCCACGTTCGTCCACAGCTCGTCGACGCGGGCGAACAGGTTCTCGTTGAGGGTGATGGAGGCCGAGTGGCGGGCCAGCATCGGGCTGACCTGACGCTGCACGTCCTGAAGCTGATCGTTGGAGAAGGAGGCCACTTTCGCGCCGAAGGCCGAACCGACACGGCTCAGGCCGCGGCCCGCCAGCTCCATGGCGATCATGGTGTTCTCAAAGGTCGGGGCGTCGGGATTGTCCGCGATCGCCTGCATCTCCGCGGCGTGATCGGCGATGGCCGCCTCATAGGCGGGCAGATAGTCGTCGTCGCTGATCTCGGCGTAGGGCGGCAGGCCGTAATTCTCGGTCCAGGCTTCGGCGAACGGCCCGCCCAGATCGGCGAGATTGCCCGCTTCGGCGGACGCGAGCACGGCGAGGGCCTCCTCGGACGGCTGGCCGCGGGTGAAGGTCCCGGCGGGCGCAGGCTCGGCGGCGGTGTCCGTCGCGGCGGTCTCGGTTTCGGTGACGGCCTCGTCGGCGGGCGCCGGTTCGGGCGCGGGCTGAGGCGCGGGCTCCTCGCCGCAGGCGGCGAGCAGGAGGGCGGCCCCGGCCGCGCCAAGCATCAGACGATTGATCATTGCGTGTTCCCCGGCAGTTTCTGAATGGGTGTGAAAATCGCGTGACACTGTAACGCCGGAATCCATTCAGGAAAGGCCGGGGTGGAGTCGCGGGTCATCACGCTTGCGCGTGTGGTTTTGTTATTTTATGTCCTCCCGCGCTCCGCTTGGTCGGTTCCGCGCATGGGCGCGGGCGGCCGGTCGGCCTTGCGGGCCTGCGGCCCGGTTTTTCTGGGCTCCTTCCCTCCGGTCAGTCGGTCCTCGCTTCGCTGCGGCCGCGCGGTCGCGCTTACGGCGGCTGCGCCGCCGGTTCCTGGCTCCTTTTCACCGTCATGGCCCGGCTTGACCGGGCCACCCAGCCGGCAGGCCTTTCAATGGCGCTGAACCGTCGTCCGGCTGGGTCCCCCGGTCGAGCCGGGGGATGACGGTTGTGGTGGGTGGCCGCCCCGATGGCCCACGCACCTCATCCCCGCCGCCTTTCGGCGCGGGGGGATGGGAGGGGTGGCGCGGGGCGGGCCGTTCGGGGCCCGGCTCGGCATGGCGTGGCATGGCTGTGGCGCGGCCCCATCATCGAAGGGTCCGCCCCGCGCCCGCGGCGTTTATCGGTATCGCGGTCCGGCGCTGTCCGCGCCGCTTGATCCGGCCGATGCGTCGCGGTGGCGCCGCCGCCCCTGCGAGGGGCCGGACGGGGATCTGTCCCGTCCGCGAAGGCGCCGTCCGCCGCATCCGGGCGCGGCCCGTCCCGGACGGTCGCTGAACCTCGCTCCCCGCCCGGCAAACCGGGCCGATCAGAGGGGGCGGACCCTCGCGTCCGGGTCAGCCTCGCCCGGCGCACCTGCCGGAACCGGGCGGGACGGCGGCCAGCCGCCCCGCGCTCGATCCCGCTCTTTCAGCGGAGGGACCGTCACTCCCCCCGCCTCGAGGCGCCGCGCGCCGCCCGCGACAGATCGGACGGTCCGGACCCGTCCCCCTCCCTGCAAAGCGGCTGAGGGGATTATGGGAGTGGTCCGAGGGGGTGGGGATAAGTTTGTGGTGGCACCCCGGCACCGACATGGCTCGGTCGGTTGGTGTTGGTCTCAATAGCGGCTCGGTAAGGGCGCTGGGGCGAGCTTCCTTGCTTGATGTTTCTCCATTGTTCCTATCCAATTGTGCAACGTGGAATCGAATTTCGACAGGGGGCGGCTTGTGGCTGAAAAAGTATCTTATCCACAAATTCCATCTCGGGTTTGGTGGGGGATTAGAGACCTTCTTGCCAGATCGCCAAGTGCGCGCATTGACGACAGCACAATAGTTTCGGTGCTGGGGGTGCAGCCAGTAGCTGCGCGGCAGTATTTGGCAGAGTTAAAGAGAATTAACATAATCGATGATCGGGGTCAGGCGACTGACCTAGCCAATAGGTGGAGACTGGATGATGATTATGAGGGGGCTGTAGAAGAAATATTGCAGGATGTTTATCCTGACACGTTAGTCGCATTAGCTCCCAGCGGTTCTGCTGACAGAGCGACGGTCGAGCGATGGTTTGCTAGCCAAGGTCTGGGTTCCGGCACCGCCAAGAACAAGGCTGGAACATATGTAATGATCGCTAATGGCAGGCCTGATGACAGCAAGCCAAAAGCAAAGGCATCGAGTCAGGCCAGAAAGAAAACTGAACCTAAAAAGTCAAACCCGAGCCCGCAAGCTCAAGAGAAAAAACAGACGAGCGCCCGGAAACCCGAAGCAAATTCTAAAGAGTTTCCATTAAATGTAAATGTTCAAATTCATATAAGCTCCGATGCTAGCTCAGATCAAATAGAATCGATATTTTCTTCTATGAGAAAATACCTTTATGATGATTAATAAAATAGCTAAGTTTCATCGGTTTTTAGTTGAGACTGGGGTGGCGCGGGGTGTTTTGGCTCTACCCGCTCCATCTATTGATTACGGGTCTGATATAGATAAGGGGACTCTTGAAATTGATGTTGTGTTCGATAGGATAATAGAAGAAGAAGAAATTATTTCTGTTTGTAGGGATCTATTTGACTCAGGGCATTATAATATAGCTGTTCATGAATCTTATAAGGTTGTAGATAATTATATAAAAAATAAGTCAACAAAAATTTCTCAATCTGGAACGGCCCTCATGGATATAGTTTTTTCACCTAAAAACCCCATGCTTGTATGGAATGATAGAGAAACTACAAGTCAAAAGGACCACCAAGCTGGATATCACCGTTTGTATAGCGGAGCAATGTTAGCAATAAGAAACCCCACTGGTCACGAGTTTAACTGGATTGATAATGCGGAAGATGCGCTGGAGTGTATTGTGTTTGCGCAACATTTGTTGAGGCAGGCCAAAAAATCTTACAGACCGGTCAAGGCGACCGTATGATCCATCACCCCTTCTCCACATAAACCTCCCCGCCCATTTCGCGGAACTCCTTGGCCTTCTCCGCCATGCCTTCTTCGGCCTCGGCGCGGTTCGGGGCGCGGGCGGAGCCGAATTCGTCCCTGATCTCCTGGGTGATTTTCATCGAGCAGAATTTCGGGCCGCACATGGAGCAGAAGTGGGCGACCTTGTGGGCTTCTTTCGGGAGGGTCTGGTCGTGGAAGTCGCGGGCGGTGTCGGGGTCGAGGGAGAGGTTGAACTGGTCCTCCCAGCGGAATTCGAACCGGGCGCGGGACAGGGCGTCGTCGCGGATTTTCGCCGCGGGGTGGCCCTTGGCGAGGTCGGCGGCGTGGGCGGCGATCTTGTAGGTGATCACGCCGGTCTTCACGTCGTCGCGGTCGGGCAGGCCCAGATGCTCTTTCGGCGTGACGTAGCAGAGCATGGCGCAGCCGAACCAGCCGATCATGGCCGCGCCGATCCCAGAGGTGATGTGGTCGTAGCCCGGCGCGATGTCGGTGGTGAGCGGCCCCAGCGTGTAGAAGGGCGCCTCGCCGCAGACCTCGAGCTGCTTGTCCATGTTCTCCTTGATCTTGTGCATGGGCACGTGGCCCGGCCCCTCGATCATCACCTGGCAGCCGCGGTCCCAGGCGCGCTTCGTCAGCTCGCCCAGCGTCTCGAGTTCGGCGAACTGGGCGCGGTCGTTGGCGTCCGCGATGGAGCCGGGGCGCAGGCCGTCGCCCAGGCTGAAGGACACGTCATAGGCGCGCATGATCTCGCAGATCTCGTCAAAGCGCGTGTAGAGGAAGGATTCGGTGTGATGGCTGAGGCACCACTTGGCCATGATCGAGCCGCCGCGCGACACGATGCCGGTCACCCGGTCGGCGGTCAGCGGGACATAGGCCAGCCGCACCCCGGCGTGGATGGTGAAATAGTCCACCCCCTGCTCGGCCTGCTCGATCAGGGTGTCGGCGAAGATGTCGAAGCTCAGGTCCTCGGCCACGCCGCCCACCTTCTCCAGCGCCTGATAGATCGGCACGGTGCCGATGGGCACGGGGGAGTTCCTGAGGATCCATTCGCGGGTGTTGTGGATGTTCTTGCCGGTGGACAGGTCCATCACCGTGTCCGCGCCCCAGCGGATGGCCCAGACCATCTTGTCGACCTCCTCCTCCACCGAGGAGGCGACCGCCGAGTTGCCGATATTGGCGTTGATCTTCACCAGGAAGTTCCGGCCGATGACCATCGGCTCGAGCTCTGCATGGTTGATGTTGGCGGGGATGATGGCGCGGCCCCGGGCGATCTCGTCGCGCACGAATTCGGGGGTGACGAAGCGGGGCAGCTCGGCGCCGAAGCGCTCGGCGTCCGCATGGCGCTCGTCCGCGCCGGGCAAAGCGCGGGCGCGGCCCAGATTCTCCCGCTCGGCGGCGTAGACCATCTCGTCGGTGACGATCCCGGCGCGGGCGAACTCGTACTGGGTGACCGAGCCGGAGCCCGTGCCGCGCAGGGGCCGGTGGCGCACGGGGAAGGCGCGGGCGAGGTATTTGCCCGTCGCCCCGCCATTGTCGAGCGGGGACAACTCGCGGCCCTCGTAGTCCTCCACCCCGCCGCGGGCCTTCACCCAGTCCAGGCGGGTGCGGGGCAGGCCGCGCTCCACGTCGATGCCCGCGTCGGGGTCCGAATAGGGGCCCGAGCAGTCATAGACCCGCACGGGCGGCTCCATGGCCGAAGGATGCAGCTCGATCTCCCGGTGGGGGACGGACAGGTGGGGCTCGCGCTCAGGCCGCGTGAAGACGCGCTTCGAGCCGGGCAGCGGGCCGATGGTGACCTGCGGGGTGGGGAATTGGGACTGGCTGACGGGCTTGTTCATGACGGGCGTCCTAAGGTTTGAATGATCGCGCTCTCGGCGGCGTCGAGGTCTGTCAGACCGGAAAGAGTGAGGGGCTCATCGTCTGAATGGATGTAAAGCTCAAGATTGCGCCCGCGGCGGATCAGCGCCTTAAGTGAGCCCGGCAGAATTTGAGCGCGCCACTCTATCGCGGCGTCCCAGGCGATGAGTCGCCGGTCTGTCAGCACGTAGTGCTGCTCTGACCGGGCGGCATCGCGGCGTGCTTTCAGTCCTCCGGATACGACGATGAGAAGGAGGATCAGCACGGCGATGGCGAATGCGCTGATCGCGAGCCGAGCCAGCAGAGTGCTCTGCAGAAGGGCCCATAGGCAGAGGCCGAGCAGAATGCAGACAAACATGATGGCGGGAAGAACGTAGTCGGAGATCAGTTCCATGAGGTCAGGCGGCACGCGACGCGCACCGGGTCCCGGGGCGCGATCCTGCCAAACCACGTGTTCATCTGCTTCGATAATATCGTTTGCGTCCATCGCCTGCTCCATCCCGACGCCGGCATGACCCGGATCCGGTCCTGAGGGTGCTGTCTCAGCCCCGCCGACCTAGCGGGACGCCCCTTGGAACTGGCCGCCACCATGACGCGGAACGCCGATGCGCGCAACCGGGCCGGATTGTTTCTTAAGGGTGCATTCAGCATATGGCACCCGTTTTGCGTGTGTTTCTCTCAGCACAACGAGAGGTGGCGCAAATGGATACGCTTTTCGCGAACGGTCACGGACGGCTGGAGGACCGGGACAACATCTTCACCGCCATGCGCATGGCGTTCGCCATGATCGTGGTCTACGCCCACGCGCTGCAGATGCTCCTGCCCTGGCCGGTGGCCGGGGCGTGGGCGCAGGCGGTGGATTTCGCGGGCCAGCACGCGCTGAACGCCTTCTTCGTGTTCTCCGGCTACATGATCCTGGCGAGCCTGCGGCACTCGAAAAGCGTGCTGGCCTACGCCATCAACCGGGCCTTCCGGGTGTTTCCGCTGCTGATCGCGGTCATGGGGCTGGTGATCTGCGCCCTGGGGCCGGTGCTGAGCGGGATGAGCCCGGGCGCCTATCTCAGTCAAGGCGCGGTCTGGGTGTTCTTCGCGCAGGTGGTCAGCCAGGCGGACGCCACCGCGGCGCTGCCTTTCTCCACCCTGCCCATCGAGGCCAATCAGAGCGCGAACGCGCCGCTGTGGACCGTGCGCTACGAGATCATCGCCTATGCCGGCATGGGCCTGCTGGCGCTGACGGGGCTGCTGAACCGGCGCTGGGTCCTGCTGGCGGGGCTGGCGGGCGTGACGATGGTGAGCGCGCTGCACGGGGCGCAGGGCTATTCAGGGACCATGGCCGAGGGCGTGACGGCGGGCATCCGCTTCGCGCTGGGCTTCCTGCTGGGCGCGGCGCTGTATGACTGGCGCGAACGCATCTCGCTGAGCTGGGCGCAGATCGGCCTCGCCGTGCTGCTCGCCCTCGCGCTGCACCCCACGCCGCTGGGGCAGGCCGCCGACATTCTGGCCACCGCCCTGATCGCGATGCGGGTGGGGTTCCTCAAGGCGGAAGGCAGCCGGGTCTGGCGCGCGGCGCGGGACGTGGAGGATTACTCCTACGGCATCTACATCATCCACTGGCCCGTCGGCCTGCTGATCATGCACTTCGTGATCGCGTGGGAGCCGGGCATCGGCACCACCACGATGATGGCGCTGATGACCGTGTTCACGCTGGCGCTCGCGATCCCGCTGCGTCACGGGATCGAGAAGCCGTTCCAGACCCTGGGCCGCCGGGTGGCGCGGGGGCGGGCGCTCACCAGACCCCGAATCCGCCCAGAAGAAGCGCCAGCCCGAGAAGCGCGGCGAGCGCGCCCCATATGAGGCCGAACGTCCCGCCGGTCACCAGGGGCGCGATGATGGCCATGAAGCGGGTGCGCAGCAGCGCGATCAGCGCGCCCTCGATCACGCCGAGCCAGCCGACGATGCTGACCACCACGGCCAGGGGCGTGTTCCAGAACGGATGGACCGACACGATGATCAGGCCGAACAGAAGCGCGATCAGGCCCAGGGTGAAGGTGAGGCTGAAATCGTCCTTCAGCCGCTCCATCAGCTCGGCGGCCATGGTGCGGTGGACGAGCATGGCGACGCCCATGATGAGCATGTAGCCGCCCAGAATGCGCGCGAGAATGAGGGTGGTTTCGGTCATGACGACCTCCTTGCCGCTCCCCTCACGCAAGACTGCGCCCGGCAACCGTCGGGCGCAAGCCTTGTTCCGGCCGCGCCCGCCTCAGCGGGCCGCCGCCTCCTCCACTGCGCGCATGACGCGCAGCAGGTTGCCCGACCAGATTTTGCCGATGTCCTCCTCGGAGTATCCGCGGCGCATCAGCTCCCAGGTGACGTTCAGGGTCTCGGAGGCGTCGTCCCAGCCCTCGACCCCGCCGCCGCCGTCGAAATCGGACACGATGCCGACGTGATCGACGCCGATCCGCTCGACCGCGTAGTCGATGTGGTCGACGAACTGGGCGAGCGTGACGTCGGGATAGCGGGCGCGGATGTCCGCGATCTCCTCGGCGTACTCCGCCCAGGCTTCGGGCGAGGCCTCGGCCCGGCCTTCGGCGGTGTCCATGCCCAGCCGCTCGCGCAGGGCGTTCTGGTCTCGGCCGATGCGCGGATCGACCTCGGCGACATAGCCGCGGAAGGCGACGATCTGGACCACGCCGCCATTGTCACGGATGGCGTCGAGCTGCTCGTCGGACAGGTTGCGCGGGTGCTCGTAAACCCCGTCCACGCCCGAATGGGACGCGATGACCGGCGCGCGGCTCATCTCCAGAGCCTCCATCGAGGTGCGCGGGCCGACATGGGAGATGTCGATCATGATGCCGTGATCGTTCAGGGACGCGACCAGCTCGCGGCCCAGATCGGTCAGGCCGGGATCCTCCATCGGATCGCCCGAGGACAGGTCGGGATTGGAGCTGCCGCCGAACTGGTTGTTGCGGAAGTGGGTGATCCCGACATAGCGCACGCCCCGCTCGGCCCACATCGGAATGTCGTCGATGCTCTCGCCCAGCGGATACGCGTTCTCCATGCCGATCAGGGCGACCAGACGGCCCTCCTCGTGCAGGGCCTCGACCTCGTCGGCGGTGACCGCCAGCCCGATGCGTTCAGGGTATCCGCGCACCATGCGCATGATCGCCTGATACTTGTCCTCGGCCTGCTCGCGGGCGCGCTCGTATCCGGCGTCATCGAGATCGCCCTGGCCGACATAGACGATGAAGAAGGCCGCATCGAGCCCGCCGATCCGCATCTTGGGCAGGTCGACCTGGGCGTTGGTGAGCCCGCCCGGATCGAGCTCGGGCGTGGCATAGCCCCGGCCGATGTCGACATGGGTGTCCAGGGTGAGCACCCGGCCGTGGACCTCGCGGGCCTCGGCCTCGGAAATGTCGCGATTGTCGTCTGAAGCTTGCCCCGCGGATGCGAGGGCGAGCGCGGCGGCGATGGCGGTCAAGGCCATGTGGCGTCTCCCCTTTTATGGTGTTCCGCGCAGTGAAACGCGCCGGAGCGTGAAGCGCAAGGCCGTCCCGGCGCGTTAAGGCAGGGACGTCAGGGGACGAGAAGGGATCATCATGGACAGACGCCAGCTCATCAGGCTCGCCGCCGGAGCGGGGGCGGCCGCCGCCCTGTCTCCGGCCCGCACGATGGCCCAGAGCTTCAATCCGCCCCCTGAGTTCGCGCGGCTGGACACCTCCCCGCGGCGGCTGATCCGGGCGGTGGCGGGGCTGCGGCCCTTCCGCGAGGCGGGATACGTGGTGCGCGCCGAGCGCTTCGACCGGCGCAAGACGCTGGTCCATCATTACGGACACGGCGGCGCGGGCATCACCATGAGCTGGGGCACTGCCGCCGAGGCGATCAACGCCATGCTGGCGGCGACCTCGGAGCGCACGGTGGCGGTGATCGGATGCGGCGTGATCGGGCTGACCACGGGGCTGCAGCTTGCGCGCCGGGGCATGGACGTGACGATCTATGCCGAGCAGATGCCGCCCCATACCACCTCCAACATCGCGGGCGCGATCTGGGGCCCGGCGAGCCTGTACCGCCGCCATGCGGTGGACGAGGGCTGGACGGCCCGCTTCCACGCCGCGGCCCGCATCTCCCAGCGCGAGTTCCAGCATTACGTCAACGACCCGGGCTATGGCGTGTACTGGACCAAGACCTTCAACTTCAACCGGCGCGAGCCCTCCGGGCCGTTCGAATACGGGCCCATTGACGATCTGTATCCGGGCATGGTCCAGCACCGCGATCCGGGCCGCTGGTTCGGCTATCCGTCGGTGGACGAATATCACTGCCTGATGATCGACCCGGACATATATCTGCGCGCGCTGGTCAGCGATTTCGAGACCGCGGGCGGGCGGATCGCCCTGACCCGGTTCGACGATCCGGGCCAGCTCAGCCGTCTGTCCGAGCGCGTGGTGTTCAACTGCGCCGGGCTGGGCGCCCGGGCGCTGTTCGGCGACGAAGACCTGCGGCCCATGCGCGGCCAGCTCGCCGTGCTTCTGCCTCAGGACGACATCGACTACGCCTACATCACCGGCTCGGACCAGGGCTCGCTCTACATGTTCCCGCGCAAGGGCGCGATCGTGCTGGGCGGGACCAACGAGCTGGACGTATGGGAGACCGAAGCCCAGCCCGAGGAGGTCGCCCGCCTGCTGGCCGGGCATGGCGAGGTGGCGCGGCGGATTTCGGGGTAGGGGTCAGGCGTCGAGCCGCCCTTCGAGGCCCGGCTTTCAGCCGGGCGCCTCAGGGTGAGGGGAGGGTTGCTGAAGGGCGGGGTCCCGGGCTCGACCCGTGATTCAGGCGATCGGCGCGTGGCGGGGCTCTGGGTCCCCGTTTTCACGGGGACCGCGGCGGCGCGGCAGCCTGCCGTCAGGTCTTGAACGGGTCCTGCATCAGGATGACGTCGTCGCGTTCGGGGCTGGTGGAGAGCAGGGCGACGGGGGTTTCGATCAGTTCTTCGATACGGCGGACGTATTTGACCGCTTCGGCGGGCAGGTCCGCCCAGGAGCGGGCGCCCGCGGTGGAGCCGGTCCAGCCTTCGAAGGTCTCGTAGACCGGCTCGATGCGCGCCTGATCGGCGGTGGAGGCGGGCAGGCGGTCGAGCGGCTGTCCGTCCAGCATGTAGCCGGTGCAGACCTTGAGCTCCTCGAACCCGTCCAGCACGTCCAGCTTGGTCAGGGCGATGCCGTTCAGTCCGTTGATCTTGGCGGACTGGCGCACCAGCACCGCGTCGAACCAGCCGCAGCGGCGCTGGCGGGAGGTGACGGTGCCGAACTCGTGGCCCTTCTCGCCGATCCGGCGGCCGGTCTCGTCGGTCAGCTCGGTGGGGAAGGGGCCTTCGCCCACCCGCGTGGTGTAGGCCTTCACGATGCCCAGCACGTAGCCCACCTTGCCCGGCCCCACGCCCGTGCCCGCGGCGGCCTGGCCCGAGACGGTGTTGGAGCTGGTCACGAAGGGATAGGTGCCGTGATCCACGTCGAGGAAGGCACCCTGCGCGCCCTCGAACAGGACCTTCTTGTCCTCGGCCATCGCCGCGTCGAGCAGCTTCCAGACCGGGGCGGCGAAGGGCAGGATCTTCGGCGCGATCTCCAGAAGCGCGGCGACCAGCTCGTCGGCGGAATACTCGGTCTCGCCGAAGCCGCGCCGGAGGGCGTTGTGGTGATGGAGCAGGTCCGCGACCCGGGCGCGCAGACCCTTCTCGTCGGCCAGATCGATGACGCGGACGGCGCGGCGGCCCACCTTGTCCTCATAGGCCGGGCCGATGCCGCGCCGGGTGGTGCCGATCTTCATGCCGTCGTCGCGGTTCTCGCGCAGGGCGTCCAGATCGCGGTGGACGGGCAGGATGAGGGCGGCGGTCTCGGCGACCTTGACCAGATCGGGGGTGACGTCCACGCCCTGGCCGCGCACGCGTTCCACTTCGTCCAGGAAGGCCCACGGATCGACGACCACGCCGTTGCCGAGCAAAGAGAGCTTGCCCTGCACCACGCCCGAGGGCATCAGCGAGAGCTTGTAGACCGTGCCGCCCACGACCAGCGTGTGCCCGGCATTGTGGCCGCCCTGAAAGCGCGCGACCACGTCGGCGCGGTTGGACAGCCAGTCCACGATCTTGCCCTTGCCTTCGTCGCCCCACTGGGCGCCGACGACCACCACGTTGGCCATGGGATTCTCCTCAGCTCGAAGCCATGGGCGGCTTAAACGCCCCGGCGCGGCGCCGCAAGGGCAGGGCTAGCCGCCGAAGCGGTATGAGAGACGGACGCCGATCTCGTCGAGACCCTGATTGCGGCCCTGGCCCAGGATCTGGCCGTTGGAGAAGTGCTCGTACACCACGCCCGCCGCGACGTTGCGGGTCAGGGCGTAGTCGAAGCCGATCTGGGTGTGGAACAGGAAGCGCGAGCCCAGCAGGGCGCGGGTCTCGGCCAGACGGATGCGGACCGGGTCACCCGGATCGAGGTCGGAGATGTCCAGCGCGCCGTCATGATAGGCGATGCCGAAGCCCAGCTCGGCGGAGAATCGGTCAGTGAAGTTTCCCGTCCAGGCCAGGCCGGCCGCGCCCAGATTGGTCCAGCCGTCGGTGTTGAACGAGCCATACAGATACGGGCGCGGAGACCAGATGATCTCCATCAGCTCGGGGCTGTCGAACAGCACCTGTCCGGTGATCTGAACCCCGGTCTCGGTGCGGTTGTAGATGTCGTGGTCCATGACGCCCAGGCGGATCTCGCTGATCTGGGCGTGGGCGGGAGCGCACAGGGCGGACAGGCCGAGCGCGGCGGCGGCGAGGGTGAATTTCATGGAGTGTCCCCTGAAGGCGAAATCGGGCGCACATTACGCCGGACGCGGACGGACGGGAAGCGGCGGGCGCCGCGCCTGAAGGGAGAAAGCAGGGCCCGCCCCGGAGGTTCCCCGCGCGCGCCTCCAAGCCCCCCCGGAAATGGAAGCGCGGCGACAGGGATGATGTCCCGGAACGGACCCCGCCCCGGACCTGAGCAAGCTCCGCGCCAAAGCGACGCTTGCGCGCGGCGCGCGGACGGGCTTGGGTTCGGAACCGGCGGCAGGAAGGGACACCCGCGATGAGACAGGCGCCTGAAATCCGCACCGCGCGGCTGATCCTGAGGCCGCACCGGCTGGATGATTTCGAGGCGATGTCGGCGATGTGGGCCGACCCCGAGGTGGTGCGCCATATCGGCGGGCGGGCCTTCGCGCGCGCCGAGACCTGGCAGCGCCTGATGCGCCATCCCGGCCAGTGGTCGCTGCTGTCCATGGGCGCGTGGGCCGTCGAGGAGGCGGCGACGGGCGAATACTGCGGCGAGGCGGGATTTCTGGACGCGATGCGTGACATCGAGCCGGGCTTCGCCGGCTCGCCCGAAGCGGGCTGGGCGCTGCGTCCGGCCTTTCACGGAAGGGGCTACGCCACCGAGGCGATGGGCGCGGCGCTGGACTGGGCGGACGCGCATCTGAACGAGGCGCGCACGGTGTGCATCATCGACGCGGGCAATGCGGGCTCGATCCGGGTGGCGGGCAAGCTGGGCTACGCCTTCGAGCGCGAGGCGGAGTTCCGCGGCGCGCCCATCGGCGTTTACGCCCGACCTAGGGCCGGTAGGGCGTGACCGCTTCAAGTTCCATCGTGTAGGCGGTGTCGGCCAGATCGGTGTCCTCGCGGCGGGTGCGCATGGTGCCGGTGATGAAGACCGGGTCCCACAGGCCCTGCACCTCGATGGGGTCGTCCGCCTCGACATAGATCAGCTGGTTGGGCGGGGGCGGCGGCACGTGGATGCACGCGCCCACGTAAGGCACCAGCAGGAAGCGCGAGACCGTGCGGTTCGAGCCCGAATAATCGAAAGGCAGGATGTAGCCGCCGATGCGGACCACCTCGCCGTCGAGCTCGTCGACCACGTTGAAGGTCTGGAGCTGGGGCATCTGGTCGGTGCCGAAATGGTCGAAGCCGAATTCGAGCGCCTGCATCTGCTGCAGCTCGGCGATGCGCTGGGCCTCGCCTTCAGGCAGCAGGTCCGACCAGGTGATGTCGGCGTAGGCGGGGCTGGAATCGCCCGCGTTGGCGGGCCCGGAGGCGGCCAGCGGCAGGGCGAAGGCGAGGGCGAGGACGGCGAGGGCTCTGATCATGCGCGCGAATTTGCGCGCGGGCGCGTCCCGCATCAAGCGGGCGTCGCATCACGATCTGATGAGCCGGGGCTCGGCCCGGGTCAGTTGATCCGCATCGAGGCGCGTCCCGGAGCCAGTTCGGCGGCGGCGCTGCGGCTGCCGTCGAAGAACTGGACCTCGATCCGCTCGAAGCGCTCGAAGGCGCCGAACAGGGCGGACGCGTCCACATGGTTCAGGGCCGAGACGTTGTCGCAGGCATAGCTCCACGCGATGGCGACGTCCGAATGGCCGTGGGCGTGGCCGTTCCCGTCATGCTCGTGCGCGTGGTCATGATCGTGGTCATGGTCCTCCGCATCGTCATGGTCGTGATCATGCTCGTCGCCGTGATCATGCTCGCCGTGGGCGTGATCGGCGTCGTCGCCGTGCTCGTCGTGTTCATGGTCATGGTCATGGTCGTCGGACCATTCGTCGGCCTGGGGGCCGCCCTCGATCTCAACGTCGACCAGGGTGCAGCCCGCCGCCGGAGTGAAGGCGGGGATGGCGGTGGCTTCCAGCGCCGCGACGCCGTCCGCGATCAGGGCGGCCTCCTCGGCCGAGCGCGGGGCGCGCTCGAAGCCGAACAGGTTGTAGGCGGGCGTCATCAGATCAGCGACCAGGGCGCCGTCGGAATCGGCGGCCACGGCCAGCTCGCCCAGCCCGTGCACGTGCGCGCCGAGCTGGCGGGTCTCCTGAGCGGAGGCGGCGCCGGCGAGAAGGGCGGCGGCGCTGACGGCGCAGAAGGCGGTGCGGATCATCGCGGGTCTCCGTGGCTGACGCGGGTCAGGCTGGCATAGCGGTAGGTTTGCGCGCCCATGGGGCTGAAATCAGGCCCTGCGAGGGCGGGGTCGAGGAGGGCATGGTCATGGCCCTCGTGATCGTCGTGGTCATGCGCCTCGTGGGCATGGGCGCCGTGATCATGGCCGACGTGATGGGCGGCGGTCAGGCCGGTGGCGGCCAGCGCGCCCAGCGCGACCATCGGGATGGCGCGGCGCAGCCCGCCCACGGACCGGGCATGGCCCAGCAGGTGGGCGGCGGAGACATGGATCAGCACGCCCGCGACCAGGCCCAGAAGGCCCGCGATCATCGCCGGGGGGAGGGAGGCGGCGAACGGCGCGGACAGGGCCGCGGCGGCGAGCGTGCTGAACCCGGCGGCCAGGAAGGACCACAGGGCGGCCCGCCCGTCCGAAACGCCGGCGCGCTGGAGCAGGATGAAGCACACGGCCGCGTCGGCGGGCTTGTGCAGCAGCAGGCCCGCGCCGCCCGCCACGCCCGACAGGGAGTCCGAGGCGAACATGACCGCGTACATCGATCCGTCGAGGGCGGCGTGGATCGCGATGGCCAGCACGGGCGCGAAGGCCATCGCCCGCTCCGCGTCGCCCGAAGCCCTGCGGAAGCCGATCTGGATCAGGAAGCCCAGAGCCAGACCCGCGGCCACGAAGGCCCAGGCATGGGTCAGGCCGGCCATGGCCTCGGGGATCAGGTGGATGACCGCGATGGCCAGCAGCAGACCCGCCGCGAAGGCGGCCAGCGTGGGCGAATGGGCGCGCGTGAACCCGGCCGCGAACCGCAGCCCCGCCAGCGTGGCGATCACCAGCACCACGGCGAGCGCGGCGAAGATCAGGGTGAGGACGGCGGGTGTCACGGTGTCGGGCGGCCTGTCAGCGATGAAACGTTATCTTATAACGATGCATCTCTAGCGCCCGTTCCGCCCGCTGGCAAGCGGCAGGGACTGATTCCGGTGGACAACCGCAGAGAGCCCCGACGCGAAGCGTCGCCAGCGCGAACGCGCGCCCGCAGCGAAGCGAGGACCGACTGACCGGAGGGAAGGAGGACAGGAGAAAAACTCCCCCCTCCGGCCCTTCCGGGCCACCTCCCCCGCGCGGCGCGGGAGCACAGAAAAACCCCGGCCGCGGGGCCGGGGCTTTTTTCAGGTCTGGCGACGGGCTCAGCCCTCGGTCTGGTGCTCGCCCAGCTGGCTCTGCATGTAGAGCTGCTCGCCGATCTTCCCGATCACGTCGAGCTGGGTCTCGAGGAAGTCGATGTGCTCCTCTTCGGACTTGAGGATCTCGTCGAGGAGCTGGCGGGAGACGTAGTCGCCGACCTGCTCGCAATATGTGATCGCCTCTTTATAGACCGGATGGGCGTCGTGCTCGGCGGCCAGGTCGAGCTCGATGCATTCCTTCAGGGTCTCGCCGATGCGCACCTTGGCCAGGTCCTGCACGTTGGGCAGGCCGTCCAGGAACAGGATGCGCTCGATGAGCATGTCGGCATGCTTCATCTCGTCGATGGACTCTTCGTACTCGATGGCGGCGATCTTGTTGAAGCCCCAGTGCCGGTACATGCGCGCATGCAGGAAGAACTGGTTGACCGCGGTCAGCTCCAGCTTCAGCGCCTTGTTCAGGCGTTCGATGACGCCCTTGTCGCCCTTCATGCTCATGTCCTTCTCCCGTCAGATCCTGCGGCAATGTCAGGATGACAAGATAACGCATCGCGCGGATTAGCCAAGTGCCTGATTTCATTTATGTTTGCGTGTGCGATGCGTTTGCAGGGCCCCAGTTTTGAATGCGTCGCGGACGCGAAAAGGCCCGCCGGGGCGGGCGGGCCGTCAAGCGTCTGGCAGTGAAGCGGAAAAGCCTATTCGGCGGGCACCAGCATCGGGTCGAGCTGGACCGCGTCGGCGCCGGAGATGGAGATCATCCGGGCGGCTTCCTCGAAGCAGCGGCCGCACTGGGGACGCGCGCCGCAGGCCTTGAAGGCGCTGGGCACGTCGCGGGCGCCGGAGCGCGCGGCGTCCTTGAACTGGGAGCACTTCAGGGCGTTGCAGATGCAGACGTACATGGGCTCTCGCGGGTCTCGCTGGCGCGCCATCGATTCTGAAGGCGCAAGTCATTCGCAAACGCATATGCCGGATGATGCGAATGATTGTCAACAACGACTGGAGCCCGGGAGCGGCCGCACACGGGCGGTCCGGACCTAAGCCGCTGAGATTCCGGCTGCAAAGCGGGCGCTTGCAATAACCCCGCTCCTCATGCTGCAATGCGCCATAAGTCCGGACATACGGAAAAGACGGGGCGGGCCTTCCGCGTGGCGGAACAGGGCCCGAAGGAGATGCGCGATGCTCAGGTTCACGGACCTCGACCAGAATTATCCCGACAAGCGCCCGGCCGAGGCGCGGCGGGACGATTTCGGCGAGATTTACGAGCCCTTCGACAAAGCCGCCGGGGCCGCGCAGGCCGAGCGCTGCTCGCAATGCGGCGTGCCCTTCTGCCAGTCCGGCTGCCCGCTGCGCAACGACATTCCCGACTGGCTGATGCTGGCCGCCGAGGGGCGGATGCAGGAGGCGCACGAGCGCTCCTCGGCCACCTCGACCATGCCGGAAGTGTGCGGGCGCATCTGCCCGCAGGACCGTCTGTGCGAAGGCGCGTGCGTGATCGAGAAGTCCGGCCACGGCGCGGTGACCATCGGCGCGGTGGAGACCCACATCACCGAGACCGCCTGGGCCGAAGGGTGGATCAAGCCGCTCAGACCCAAGGCCGAGACCGGGTTTTCGGTGGGCGTGATCGGGGCCGGTCCGGCGGGGCTGAGCGCGGCTGAGCGCCTGCGCGAGAAGGGCCACAGCGTCACGGTCTACGACCGGCACGACCGGGCGGGCGGGCTGCTGGTCTATGGCATTCCCGGCTTCAAGCTGGACAAGCACGTGGTCACGCGCCGGGTGGAGCGGCTCAAAGAGGGCGGGATCGTCTTCAAGCTGAATTTCGAGGTGGGCTCGGACGCGACGCTGGATGAGCTGCGCGCGCGCCATGACGCGGTGTTCATCGCGACGGGAACCTACAAGGCGCGCGGGCTGACCTGCCCCGGCGGGGGCGGGCGGGGCCTGATCCCGGCGCTGGACTATCTGATCGCGTCCAACCGCAAGGGCTTCGGCGAGACGGTGGACGGGTATGAGAGCGGGCGGCTGAACGCGGACGGCAAGTCGGTGGTCGTCATCGGCGGGGGCGACACGGCGATGGACTGCGTGCGCACGGCGATCCGGCAGGGCGCGAAGTCCGTGGCCTGCCTGTACCGCCGGGACCGGGCGAACATGCCCGGCTCGGCCCGCGAGGTGAAGCACGCCGAGGAAGAGGGCGTGGTGTTCGAGTGGCTGGTCAGCCCCGCGGCCATACTGGGCGACGCGGAGGCCTGCTCGGGCGTGCGCGGACAGCGCATGCGGCTGGGCGCGCCCGACGCGGACGGACGGCGCAAGCCCCTGCCCGTTGAGAAGGGCGAGTTCGACCTGGACGCGGACATGGTGATCGCGGCGCTGGGCTTCGAGCCCGAAGACCTGCCGGGCCGGTTCGGCGCGGACGACCTGCTGCTGACCCCGCGCGGGACGGTTCGGGTGACCGGGCGCTGCCGCACGGCCCTGCCCGGCGTCTATGCGGGCGGAGACATCGTGCGCGGCGCCTCGCTGGTGGTCTGGGCCATCAAGGACGGTCAGGACGCCGCCGCCACCATCCATGCCGACCTGATGGCGAAGGCCCGCACGGCCGAGCTCGCCATGGAGCCTGCCGAATGACCGAGATCTGGACGCCTGAAGCTTACGACGCCAACCGCCAGCGCCTGATCGACGCGGGCGCCTATGATCCCGCGTCCGAGCGCGACGCCTGCGGGGTGGGCCTGATCGCGGCCATCGACGGCCAGCCGAGGCGCGAGGTGGTCGAGCTGGCCATCCGGTCGCTGAAAGCGGTGTGGCACCGCGGGGCGGTGGACGCGGACGGCATGACCGGCGACGGGGCGGGGGTGCGCGTCGGCGTGCCCCAGGACTTCTTCAAGGAGCAGGTCGCGCGCACCGGCCACCAGCCGGGCGAAGGCCCGGTGGCGGTGGGCATGGTCTTCCTGCCGCGCACCGACTTCGCCGCGCAGGAGCGCGCCCGGACCATCGTGGAGACGGAGATCCTGCGCGCGGGCTTCCGGCTGTATGGCTGGCGGCAGACGCCCATCGACCCGTCCTGCCTGGGCCAGAAGGCCAACGCCACCCGGCCCGCCATCGAGCAGATCCTGTTCGACGACCCCTCGGGCCGCAAGGCCCACATCACCGACCGCCAGCTCTACATCGTGCGCCGCCGGATCGAAGCGCGGGCTCGGGAGGACAACCTACCGGGCTTCTATCTCGCCTCGCTGTCGACCCGGGACATCATCTACAAGGGCATGTTCCTGGCCGAGGCCATCGACCAGTTCTATCCCGACCTGAACGACGACCGCTTCGTGTCGTCCTTCGCGATCTTCCACCAGCGCTATTCGACCAACACCTTCCCTGAATGGAAGCTGGCCCAGCCCTTCCGCATGCTGGCCCACAACGGCGAGATCAACACGCTCAAGGGCAACGCCAACTGGATGAAGAGCCATGAAATCCTCATGGCGTCCAAAGCCTTCGCGGACGCCGAGGACGTGGTCAAACCCGTCATCCAGGCCGGCTCGTCCGATTCCGCCGCGCTCGATCAGGTGTTCGAGGTGCTGGTGCGCGCGGGCCGCTCCGCGCCCATGGTCAAATCGCTGCTGATGCCCGAGGCGTGGTCCAAACGCGCCGGCATCATCCCGGCCAAATGGCGCGGGCTGTATGAATACTGCAACGCGGTGATGGAGCCGTGGGACGGACCTGCCGCCGTGGCGGCCTGCGACGGGCGCTGGGCGCTGGCGGGGCTGGACCGCAACGGGCTGCGGCCCCTGCGCTATTCGATCACCGAGGACGGACTGCTGACCATCGGCTCGGAGACGGGGATGACCCCGATCGACGAGACCCGCGTGATCGAGCGCGGCGCGGTGCAGCCGGGCCGGATGATCGGCGTCGATCTGGACAAGGGAAAGCTCTACCGCCCCGACGAGATCCTCGACCATCTGGCGGGCAAGCACCCTTACGAGGCGTGGCTGGCCAATGTGCGCGACATCGAATCGGAAGTCGGCCCGGGCCCCGAGCCGCTGATCTGGGACGACGCCCAGCGCCTGCGGCGGCAGGCGGCGGCGGGCCTGACGATGGAGGAGATCGAGATCATCCTCGCGCCCATGGCCGAGACCTCCAAGGAGGCCATCGGCTCGATGGGCGACGACAGCCCTCTGGCGGTGCTGTCGAACCGTTACCGCCCGGTCTATCACTATTTCCGGCAGAACTTCTCCCAGGTCACCAACCCGCCCATCGACCCGCTGCGCGAGGGCCGGGTGATGAGCCTGAAGACCCGGTTCAAGAACCTGGGCAACATCCTGGCCACCGACGAGGCCCAGACGAACGTGTTCGTTCTGGAAAGCCCGATCCTGACCAACGGCATGTACGCGCGGCTGCGCGAGACGCTGGGCGAGGGTGTGGTCGAGATCGACGCCACCTTCCCCGCCCGCGAGGCGACCGGGGCGGGCAAGGGCCTGCGCGACGCGCTCGACCGCATCCGCCGCGACGCGGCCAAGGCGGTGCGCGAGGGCAAGGCCCAGCATCTGGTGCTGACCGACGAACGGCAGGGACCGGATCGCTGCGCGGTGCCGATGGCGCTGGCCGTTGGGGCGGCGCACACCCACCTGACCCGCGAGGGGCTGCGCACCTACGTGTCGCTGAACGTTCGGGCGGCGGACGCGAGCGACGCCCACGCCTGCGCGGTGCTGATCGGGCTGGGGGCGACCACGGTGAACCCCTATGTGGCGTTCGAGACGGTCGGCGCGCGCACCCAGCGCGGTCTCGGCGCCCTGAGCGCGGAGAAGAAGGCGGGCAACATGAAGGCCGCGCTGGACGCGGGCCTGCTCAAGATCATGTCCAAGATGGGCATCGCGGTGATCTCGTCGTATCGCGGCGGGTGCAATTTCGAGGTCCTGGGCCTGTCGCGGGCCATCGGCGCGGAATATCTGGGCGGCGTGACCAGCCGCATCTCCGGCGTCGGGCTGTCGGGGCTGGAGCAGAAGCTGGCCGAGCTGCACCGCTGGGCCTGGACCCATGAGGACGCCATCCGCCTGCCCGTGGGCGGGTTCTACCGCCAGCGCGCCTCTGGCGAGGCCCATGCGGTCGAGGCCGAGGGCGTGGACGCGCTTCAGAAGGCCGTCCGCGAGGAGGATTACGCCAGCTTCCGCCGTTTCGTGGAGCTGCAAGAGGCCAAGCCGCCCATCCAGCTGCGCGATCTTCTGCAGATGCGGCCCGTGGGGCCGGGGCTGGATCTGGCCGCCTGCGAGAGCGTGAACGAGATCCGCCAGCGTTTCGTGACGCCGGGCATGAGCTTGGGCGCGCTGTCGCCCGAGGCCCACGGCGCGCTGAACGTGGCGATGAACCGGATCGGGGCCAAGTCGGTCTCCGGCGAGGGCGGGGAGGACCGGGCGCGCTATCATCCCCTGCCCAACGGCGACAACATGAACTCCGCGGTCAAGCAGATCGCCTCGGGCCGGTTCGGGGTGACGGCGGAGTATCTCAACCAGTGCCGGGAGATCGAGATCAAGGTGGCCCAGGGCGCCAAGCCCGGCGAGGGCGGCCAGCTGCCCGGCTTCAAGGTGACCGGCTTCATCGCCAAGCTGCGCCACGCCATCCCCGGCACGACGCTGATCAGCCCGCCGCCCCACCACGACATCTACTCCATCGAAGACCTCGCCCAGCTGATCTACGACCTCAAGCAGATCAACCCCGACGCGCGGGTCTGCGTGAAGCTGGTCAGCGCGGCGGGCGTGGGCGCGGTGGCCGCGGGCGTGGCCAAGGCCGACGCGGACATCATCCTGATCTCGGGCAATGTCGGGGGCACGGGCGCCAGCCCGCAGACCTCGATCAAGTTCGCGGGCGCGCCGCTGGAGCTGGGGCTGTCGGAAGCCCATCAGGTCCTGTCGCTGAACGGCCTGCGCGAGCGGGTGACCCTGCGCGCCGACGGCGGCATCCGCACGGGCCGGGACGTGGTGATCGCGGCCATGCTGGGCGCGGAGGAGTTCGGCATCGGCACGACCAGCCTGGTCGCGCTGGGCTGCCTGATGGTGCGCCAGTGCCATTCCAACACCTGCCCGGTGGGGGTCTGCACCCAGGACGACGAGCTGAGGAAGCGCTTCACCGGGCTGGCCGATCACGTGGTCAATCTGATGACCTTCATCGCGCGGGACACCCGCGAGATTCTGGCCAAGCTGGGCGCGGCGTCGCTGGAGGACGTGATCGGGCGGGCGGACCTGCTCGACCAGGTCAGCCGGGGCGCGGACCATCTCGACGATCTCGATCTGAACCCGCTGCTGGTGCGGGTCGATCCCCACGCGCGGCCCCCGCGCTCGACGCGCACCCAGCGCAACGCGGTCGCGCCGAGCCTGGACGAGCAGATCCTCAAAGACGCCGCCGCGGTGTTCAGCCGGGGCGAGAAGATGCAGCTGGTCTATGACGTGAGAAACACCGACCGCGCCGTGGGCGCGCGGGTGTCCTCCGCCATCGTGCGCAAGCACGGCCCGGACGGGCTGGAGCATGGCCAGCTCACGCTGAGGCTCCGTGGTTCGGCGGGCCAGTCTCTGGGCGCGTTCTCGGCCAAGGGGCTCAGGATCGAGCTCGAAGGCGACGCCAACGACTATGTGGGCAAGGGCCTGTCAGGCGCGACCATCGCCATCCGCCCGTTCGGCGGCTGCAGCAAGGAGAAGCCCGGCGACGCCATCATCGGCAACACGGTGCTGTATGGCGCGACCTCGGGCCAGGTGTTCGCGGCCGGCGCGGCGGGCCAGCGCTTCGCGGTGCGCAATTCGGGCGCGGTCGCGGTGGTCGAGGGCTGCGGCGCGAACGGCTGCGAGTACATGACCGGCGGGACGGCGGTGATCCTGGGCAAGGTGGGCGACAATTTCGCCGCCGGGATGACGGGCGGGGAGGCCTTCGTGTTCGACGAGGCGGGCCGTCTGGAGCCGCGCCTGAACGCGGAGACCGTGTTCGTCACCGAGCTGACCGGCGAGGCCGAGGAGCGGTGCCGCGAGCTGATCGAGGCCCATGTGGCCGCCACCGGCTCGCGCCACGGCGCGGCGATCCTGTCGAACTGGGAGGCCGCGCGTCCGCGCATCCGCCATGTCCGGCCGTTCGAGCCGGGTTATGCGGAAGGCGGGAAGGTGGAGAAGGCGAAAGCCTAGGCCGCCGCGGGATCGGAGAGGGGCGCCATCAGGGTGGCGATGCAGCCGCGCAGGGCCACGTCGTCATAGGGCTTGGCCAGACGGGCGCTGCGCGCGATGGCGCGGTCGTCAGCGGCCTCGCGGTGGCCCGTGGCGAAGATCACCGGCATGTCGGGCCGGGAGACGCGGATGCGTCCGGCCAGATCCATGCCGCACATGTCGGGCAGGCCGATGTCGGTGACCATCAGGTCGAGCCGTCCGCCGGTCATCCCGTCGAGCAGGGCCAGCGCCTCCGCGCCATCCCCGGCCTCGATCACCGTCATGCCCGCTTCTTGCAGCGTGGCGGCGGTGCTCATGCGGGTGAGGGGCTCGTCCTCGCAGAGAAGGACGACGAAACCGTTCGGCAGTGACTGGAGGCTCATGGGCTGGCCCTCCCGGGCAGCGGTGTCCATCCATGGGGACGGAACGGAGGGCATACTCTCACGTCTGGCGGGAACCCACCAGATGTTTGCACTGCCCCCGGCCACTGAATCCAGTCCGCGACAGGGTTTTCGGGCAGGCATGTCAGGGGGCTGAAAGTGTTCCCAGCAGGCTGCGGACTGCCGCGTCCAGCGCCGCGTCGTCATAAGGTTTGGCGATCATGGCGGCGTGGGCAAGCCCCTCGGAACAGTCTTCGGACGTCCGGCCCGTGGCGAACAGGACGGGAATGGCGGGCAGGCGCTCGCGGATCTTCTCGGCCAGCTCGCGCCCGTTCATGTCCGGCAGGCCCAGATCGGCCACCAGAAGGTCGACCGGTCCCTTCTCGATGGCGGCCAGCGCCTCCGCGCCGTCGGCGGCCTCGATCACGGTCATGCCCTGATCTTCCAGCGTGGCCGCCGTGCTCATGCGGATCAGAGGCTCGTCCTCGCACAAAAGGACTTTCAGGCCCTTCGGATCGCGTCCGGCGGCGGGCGCGTCCGGCGCGGGGGCCGCCTGCTTCGCCGCGCAGATCACCTCGCGCGCCTTTCGCGCCAGCGCCTCGCGGGTGTAGGGCTTGCCCAGAAGCTGCACGCCCGGATCAAGGCGGCCGTGATGGACGATGGCGTCCTCGGCGTAGCCGGACGTGAACAGCACGGCGAGGCCGGGCAGGCGGGCCTGGGCCTGACGCGCCATGTCGGGGCTTTTGAGCGGGCCGGGCATGATGACGTCGGTGAACAGAAGGTCGGGCGCCGCGCCCGCCTCGATCATGTCCATCGCCGATTTCGCGTCCGGCGCGGTCAGCACGGTGTAGCCCAGCTCGGTGAACAGGGCGGCGGCGGTCTCGCGCACGGCCTCGTCGTCTTCCGCGATCAGCACGGTCTCGTCCCCGCCTTCCGCCTCGGGCGCGTTGGGACGCGCGGCGGGCTCGGCGGCGGCCTGATCGGTGCGGGGCAGGAAGATGGACACGCTGGTCCCCTCGCCGGGGACGGAGCGGATGTCGACATGGCCGCCCGACTGGCGCGCGAAGCCATAGACCATGGACAGGCCCAGCCCGGTGCCGCGCCCCTCGGGCTTGGTGGTGAAGAAGGGCTCGAAGACCTTCTCCAGCGTCTTCTGGTCCATGCCCGCGCCGGTGTCGGCCACTTCGATCTTCACATATTCGCCCGGCTCGGCCTCTCCGGCGTGTTCGGAGATCACGGCGTTGCCCGCCCGGATGGTCAGCGTACCGCCGCCGTCCATCGCGTCGCGGGCGTTGATGGCGAGGTTGAGGACCGCGTTCTCCACGTTCAGCGGGTCGGCGAGCGTGTTCCACAGCCCGTCCTCGATCACCGTCTCGATGGCGATGGTTTCGCCCAGCGTGCGCCTGAGGATGTCTTCCATGCCCGTGATCAGGCGGCCGGGCGCGACGGCGCGGGGCTCGAGCGGCTTGCGGCGGCCGAAGGACAGAAGCTGGTCGGTCAGCTGCGCGCCCCGCCGCACGCCTTCGAGGGCGGCGGACACCCGGCGCTCGGCGGTCTCGTCGCCATGCACCGACTTGGCCACGAGCTGGAGATTGCCGCCGACCACCTGCAGCAGGTTGTTGAAGTCGTGGGCGACGCCGCCCGCCAGATTGCCGATGGATTCCATCTGCTGGCTGCGGCGCAGGGCCTCCTGGGCGGCGACCAGCTCCTGGCTGCGCTCGGCCGCCCGTTCTTCAAGATGAGCGTTGAGATAGGCCAGGGCCTCCTCGATGCGCTTCTGCTCATGGATGTCGGTGTTGGTGCCCACCCACTGGACGGTCGCCCCTTTGGAATCCTGGCGCGCCACGGCGCGGGCGATGTGCCAGCGATATTCGCCATGACGGTTCCGCAGCCTGAATTCGGTCTGGTACGGATCGCCGCTGGAGATGGCTTCACTCCAGGCGGACAGGGCCGCCTCGGTGTCGTCGGGATGGACCACCGTGGTCCAGTTCGCTCCGTCCAGAGCGCGCTCTTCCGCGCCAGTGTACTCGTAAACGCCGCGGTTGAACCAGTCGAGGCGGCCATCGGGGGTGGCCGTCCAGACATGGTTGGGCATGGACTGGGCCAATGCGCGGAACCGCGCCTCGCTTTCAATGGCGGAGTCCTGGGCGCGCTTTTTCTCAGTGGTGTCGTGGCCCTGCACGAAAATGCCCGCCACCCGGCCCTGCCGGTCCCGGACCGGATGGTAGATCAGGTCGACGAAGCGCTCCTCGCGATCACCCACGCCTCCCGGGCGGAGGGCGACCTTGGCGTCCTGAGCTATGAAAGCCTCGCCGGTGTCGTAGACCTGATCGAGCAGTTCGAAGAAGCCCTGGCCCTCGATGTCGGGCAGCGCCTCGCGCACGGTGCGCCCGATCAGCGTGCGCTCGCCGACCAGATCCACATAGGCCTCGTTGGCCAGCGTGAAGACATGGTCCGGGCCGCTGAGCACCGCCATGAAGCCCGGCGCCTGCTCGAACAGGTCCTTGAGCCGCTCGCCCTCCTCGCCCAGCGCCAGATTCTCCGCGCCCACCGCGTCCGCCCGGCGCATGATGTCCGATTGCACGCTCATGGTCGGGTCCGCCGCGCCCTGACGCAGGCGGTGCAGCTCGGTGACGTCGGTAGTGTGCTGCAGAAGGAAGGCGGTGCGTCCGGCCTCGTCCAGAACCGGGGTGTGGGTGGCGCTCCAGAACCGCTCCTCCATCGTCCCGTCCTCGCGGGCGATGGGATAGGGGATCAGCGACAGGTGGTCGGGCTGGCCGGTGTCGAAGACCTTGCGGAACGAGGCGCGCAGCATCCGTCCGGACACGGAGTCCGGATCGCTGGGAAAGGCGTCGAACATGGCCCGCCCGATGATGGACTCCCGGGAGCGCCCGGTGGCGGCCAGATAGGCCGCGTTGGCGCCCGCGATCTTCAGATCCCGGTCGAGCAGCACGTAAGGACTGGGGGCGAGATTGAACAGACGCGCCGCGTCGATGCCCTGAACTTCCGGCGCGCTGAGCATGCGTGAAAACCCCTGTCCCCCCGTGGCCCGGATGCTTCCGGCCATCCAGACCGGAACGCGGCGCGGCGCGTCCGGTTCCCGGTGCCATTCAGGGCATGTCACATGGCGGCCCCGGCGCGCGCGGCGGCCTGCCGTCCCGACAGGCGGAAGGCGGCGGCCAGCCCCAGCCCGGTGATCAGGTGGCACACGCCCCACAGGGCGGTCACCGCCGCCGCGCCGCCCAGCCCGCCGAACTGGGACAGCAGGATGACCAGCCCCAGCCCCGCGTTCTGGATGCCGACCTCGAAGGTCATCGCGCGGCGTCCGGCGGCTTGAAAGCCCAGCGCCCGCCCCGACAGCCAGCCCAGACCCAGCGCGGCCGCGTTGTGGCCTGCCACCCACGGCAGGACCATGAGCGCCGCCATCGCCAGCAGGCCCGCGTTTGCCTGAAGGTTGACCCCGATCAGCGCGATCAGCGCGCCCAGCGAGGCGATGGTCATGGCCGGGCGGATGCGGGCGGCGGCCTGTGGGAAGCGGTGGGCGAACGCCATCCCTGCGGCCAGCGGCAGGGCCAGCAGCATCACGGTGGTGGCGATGAAGGGCAGGGGGCTGACGTCGAGCGCGTGGAGAATATCGGCGGTCGGGACGTATAGCCCCGCCCAGAACAGGATCGAGACCGGCGTGGCCAGCGCGGCGAGCAGGCTGGACGTGGCGGTCAGGGAGACCGACAGGGCGGTGTCGCCGCGCGCCAGATGGGTGAGGAAGTTGGACACGTTCCCGCCCGGGCAGCAGGCGACCACGATCATGCCCAGCGCGATGGAGGGCCGGGGCTCGAACGCCAGAATGATGAGCAGGGTCAGCAGAGGCAGGGCGAGGATCTGCGTGGCGGCGGCGCCCATGAATCGGACGGGCGCGGCGGCGACGGCGCGGAAATCGCCGATCTTCAGCGACAGCGCCACCGAGACCATGATCAGCGCCATGATGACGGGCAGGGCCGCCCGGGCGGGACCGTCGAAGGCGATGACGATGGAATCGAGGTCCGCATCCATGCCGCGCAGCATGAACGGTCGGGACCCGGGGGTCGAGAGAGGCGCCACGGTCTTGCCATGATCGGCCAGACCTGCACGATGGCCCGCAACGCTCAACCCGTTGAAGGGATTGTTATAATGTTACGTTTCACGCTTCTCGTCTCCGCCGCCGCGCTGGCGCTCTCCGCCTGCGGCGAGGAGCCGGCCCCGGCTGAACCCACGGAATCGGTTCCGGCTGAAGACGCCGCGGCCGAGGCCGCGCCCGAGGCGGGCGGCGAGCCCGCGCCCGCCGATCCCGAACCCTCCGACGACCGCACGCCGGGCGAGATCGCCCTGGCCGACGATCCCGACTGGCCGCCCTTCGAGGAGACCAGCGCGGAGATCACGGAAGAGGATTTCCACTACTGGATCCGCGTTCTGGCCGACGACCGCTTCGAGGGCCGCGCGCCGGGCACCGAGACCGGAGAAGCCTCCGCCCAGTGGATCGCGGACAATCTCGAGCGCATGGGCGTCCAGCCGGGCGGAACGGACGGCTGGTTCCAGCCCGTGCCGCTGATCGAGGCGACGCTCGATCAGGAGCGCTCGTCCATGGAGATCGCCATCGACGGCACGCCGATGGGCCTGCAGATCGGCCGCGACAGCGTGTTCTGGACCGAGAACCCCGAAGAGCTGGTCACGGTGGAGAACTCCGAGCTGGTGTTCGTGGGCTATGGCGTGAACGCGCCCGAATACGGCTGGAACGACTATGAGGGCGTGGACGTGACCGGCAAGACGGTCGTGATCCTGGTCAACGATCCCGGCTTCGCGAACCCCGATGACGAGGACTTCTTCAACGGCCCGGCCATGACCTATTACGGGCGCTGGACCTATAAATACGAGGAGGCGGCGCGTCAGGGCGCGGCAGGGGCGATCATCGTCCACCAGACCGAGCCGGCCAGCTATGGCTGGGACGTGGTCGCCTCGTCCTGGACCGGCCCGCAGTTCACCCTCCAGCGCGAGGGCGAGCTGGAGCTGGTGCCCGTGCAGGGCTGGATCCAGCTCGACGTGGCGCGGACGCTGTTCGAGGCCGTGGGCCTCGATTTCGACGAACAGGCCGACGCCGCCGCCAGCGCGGGCTTCGAAGCGGTGACCATGGAAGGCGCGGAGATGAGCGCCGAGCTGCACACCGCGCTCGATTATCTGAGCTCGAACAACGTGGTCGGGGTGATCGAAGGGACCGAGCGCCCGGACGAATATCTGATCCTGACCGCGCACTGGGACCATATCGGCACCCGGCTGAACTTCGCGTCCGACGACGACATCTACAACGGCGCGGTGGACAACGCTTCGGGCTCGGCCGCCGTGCTGGAGATGATGGAAGCCATCGCCCGCACGGAGCCGCTGGAGCGCTCGGTGATGGCGATCTTCGTCACCGCCGAGGAGCAGGGCCTGCTGGGCTCGGCCTGGTATGCGGAGAATCCCACCGTGCCGCTGAGCAGCATCGTGGGCGGGTTCAATTTCGACGCCATGCTGCCGGTGGGCCGCACCGAGGACATCGTGGTGATCGGCTACGGCTCGTCGGAGATGGAGGACATTCTTCAGGAGGTCGTCGAGAGCCAGGGCCGGTATCTGAGCCCAGACCCGGCGCCCGAGGGCGGCTTCTTCTACCGCTCCGACCACATCAGCTTCGCGCGCCGCGGCGTGCCGATGCTCTACGCAAAGGACGGCTCGGTGCATGTCGAGCACGGCGCGTCCTATGTCGAGCAGCGCGCCACGGCCTATCGGGTGAACGCCTATCACGCGCCCGCCGACCAGTATAATCCCGACTGGGACATGTCGGGTCTGGTGGAGAACACCGAGACCGCGCTGGAAGTGGTCCGGCGGCTGGGCAATTCCGAAGACTGGCCCAACTGGTACGAAGGCAACGAGTTCCGCTCGACGCGCGACGCCATGATGCAGGACTGACCGTCCCGCATCGGTTGAAGACGAAGGCCCGGAGCGATGCTCCGGGCCTTTTTCCTGTCAGGCGGCGGCTTCGGAGAAGAAGCCCTTCATGGCGCGGGCGGCCTGCCGGATGCGCTGCTCGTTCTCGACCACGGCGAGGCGGACATGGCCGTCCCCGCGCTCGCCGAAGCCCAGACCGGGCGCGACGGCCACGCCGGTCTTCTCCAGCAGCAGCTTGGCGAACTCCACCGAGCCCAGATGGGCGTGAGGCTCGGGCAGGGGCGCCCAGGCGAACATGGTCGCGGGCGGGCTGGGGATGTGGAAACCGGCGCGCGCGAAGCTCTCCACCATCACGTCGCGGCGGGCGCGATAGGTCGCCCGGGCGGCCTCCACCCCGTCCTGCGGGCCGTCCAGCGCCGCGATGGCGGCGACCTGGATCGGCGTGAAGGCCCCGTAATCGAGATAGGATTTGACCCGCTTGAGGGCGTCGATCAGCCGGGCGGAGCCCGCCGCGAAGCCGATGCGCCAGCCGGGCATGGAATAGGTCTTGGACATGGAGGTGAACTCCACCGCCACGTCCCGCGCGCCCTCGACCTCCAGAATGGAGGGCGGCGGGCCGCCGTCGAAGAAGATCTCCGCGTAGGCGAGGTCGGAGATCAGCACCAGATCGTTGGCTTTGGCCAGCCTGACCGCCTCGCGGTAGAAATCGAGATCGACCACCCGCGCGGTGGGGTTGGACGGAAAGTTCAGCACCAGCGCGCCCGGCGCGGGGATGGACCGGCGGCAGGCATGGGCCGCGTCGCGCAGGAACTGCTCGGGATCGTTGAAGCTGACGGGGCGCACCGCCGCGCCCGCGATGATGAAGCCGAACATGTGGATGGGGTAGGAGGGATCGGGCACCAGGATCACGTCGCCCGGCGCGGTGATCGCCTGCGCCAGATTGGCCAGACCCTCTTTCGAGCCCAGCGTGACGCAGACTTCCGAGTCCGGGTTCAGCCCCACATTGAAGCGCCGCTCGTAATACCGGCAGAAGGCGCGGCGCAGGGCGGGGATGCCCTGGCTGGCCGAATAGCGGTGCGCGCGCGGATCGGCGGCGACCTCTTTGAGCTTGTCGATGATGTGCGGGGCGGGGGGCAGGTCGGGATTGCCCATGCCCAGATCGATGATGTCGCGGCCCTGCTTGCGCCATGCGGCCTTCATCCGGTTGACCTCGGCGAAGACGTAAGGCGGCAGACGGCGCTCGCGGTAAAAACTCGTCCCGGACATCGATCCCCTCGCTGCAATGCGGCAATCAGCTATCGGACGGCAGACAGGTGGCGTCAATGGGGCGGGGGAGATTGCGTGGCGGTGCTTCGAGGCCCGCCTTGCGGCGGGCGCCTCAGCATGAGGGCCGTTCCCCCGCCGGGGTCCCCGTGAAAACGGGGATCCAGAGTTCCGCCTAATGCCCGTCCCCTGGATCCCGGGTCAGGCCCGGGACCCCGGTTAGTTGGGTTCATTGGACACTGGAAAACCCCCTCAGAACACCGCCCCCTCCGGCGCCGCGTCCCGCATCGCGCGGCGGCGGGCGCGGTGGTCGGGCATGAGGCGGTCGAGCAGGGCGTAGAAGCGCTCTGAATGGTTCATCTCGATCAGGTGACAGGCCTCGTGGGCGCACACGAAGTCGATCAGATCGGGGTGGTGGTGCATCAGCCGGACGTTCATGCGGATCACACCGTCCGACGCGCAGCTTCCCCAGCGTGATTTCTGGGCGCGCACCTTCACCTGGGGGGGCGGGCGGCCCAGCGCCTCGGCGTGGGCGGCGAGACGCGGCGCCATGAAGGCCAGCGCCTCGGCGGCCCGCCAGCGGGTCAGCGCCCGGCGCACGGTGGCTGCGCGCAGATCGCCCTCCAGCCCCGCGTCCACGAAGACCGAGATCACCTCGTCACCCGGCGCGATGCGGGTGCGGGCGCGGTCATGGGGCAGGACGAGCAGGGTGCGCGGCGCGCCCAGCCACGAGACCGTCTCCCCGCTGACGCCTTCGAGCGGACGCGGTGCGGGACGGCTTTGCCATTTTTCGAGCTTTTGGATCACCCAGTCCGCCCGTTCGCGCAGCACCCGGTCGGCCTGACGCGCGCTGGTGCGCGCGGGCAGGGTGACCGACAGGCCCTCAGGCCCGACCTTCAGCCCGATGGTCCGGCGGCGCGCCGAGCGCAGCAGCGCGTACTCCACCCGGCGTCCGGCGAGGCTTATGGCGCGGGTCTCGGCGATGGCGGGCTCCTACGGCTGGGGCGAGAGGGCGAGGGTCCGGCTTCCTTGTGGCGGATTCTCCCACGTCCAGTCATCGCGGATCATCACATGCCCGCCCCGCGCCCAGCGGGCGGCGAGGTCGCGATAATGAGGCGAGAGGGGATGGCCCGACTGGCCCGGCGCGTGAATCCAGCGGGTCTCGTTCAGATCCGACAGGTCGTAGATCGCGCGCATCGAGGCGGCGTGCACGGCGTCGTAATCGCCGTTGTAGCCTGAGAAATGCGCGACCGAGACCGTCGAGCCGTCGCCGCCGAAGGGCACGCGGACCGAGAGCCGCTCGCCGATCACCGGCACGCTGGCGAAGGGGTGGCTGAACCGCGCGGCGCGCGCCTCGCCCCAGACCCAGCCGGCCATGTCCGGCCCGTGGCGCCCGATCTCGGCGGCCATGGCCGCGTCCAGCGCCCGCCCGGCGATCTGGGGGCAGGTCTCCACGGTCTCGGTCGTCACGTCGTCGCACCAGTGGCCCATCTCGCCGGTGAAGACTTGATCGAGGAAGATGCGCCGCGGCTGGCGGAAATAACGCGCGCTCTCGCCCAGCTCGTCGGCCCACACCGCGGGCCCCAGCGCCATCAGCCATGAGGAGAAGACCAGCGGTTCGGGGCGGGCGGCGTCCAGAACCCCGTTCCAGCGGCGCAGCATTTCCAAGGCCCGGCGGCCCTCTTCAGTCTCCGGCTCGGCGGCGAGCAGGGCGGGCAGGACGCGGCGGGCGAAGTCGGAGGCCTCGTCCATCTGCAGGGCGGTGAAGCTGTCCGCGTCGTGGGTGGCCCGGTCCTCGATCAGGGTTTCGATGCGGGTGGCGCGCCAGACCTCGTAGCTGCCGGGCACAGGATAAGGATAGGCGTCCGAGACCACGCGGTTGTTGCCCGAGGCGATCATGCCGCCGCGCGGGTTGGCCACGCGGGGCAGCTCGTCATAGGGGATGTAGCCGGTCCACTCGCCGTCCTCGCCGCGGAGCGGCAGCAGGCCCGCGGTGGTGTAGCCGATGGTCCCGTCCACGCCCGCCCAGTGCATGTTCTGCATGGGGGCGGTCCAGTATCGGGCCGCCTCCACGAAGCCGTCCCAGTCCTGCGAACGCATGATCTCCAGAGCCGCGTCCGCGCTGCGGTTGCGCGGATCTGTGACCGTGGAGCGCTCGATGACCAGCGCGTCGGGATCGAAGGCGGACACGTCGAACCAGTCGGGATCGAGCACCGGGCCGATGGGCGTGCGCCGGACATTCAGTTCGACCGGGTCGGCGCCTTTGACCAGTATCGTCTCGGTGCGCTCGGCGATGTCGATGGAGGCGGGGTCGCGCTCGACCAGATCGATCACCTTGAACCCGGTGTTGGTGTAGCCCCAGGCGCCGTTCGCGTTCCGGCCCAGCAGCACGAAGGGCGTGCCCGGCACGGTGCCGCCGATGACCGGGCCGGTGCTGAGGTCGAGGCGGGCGAAATACCAGATCGAGGGCGTGCCCAGCGACAGGTGGGGATCGTTGGCCAGAAGCGGGGCGCCGGTGGCGCTGCGCTCGCCCGAGACCACCCAGGCGTTCGAGCCGGGCGCGTCCTCGGCGCGGATAGTGGTGGGCGAGGGCGGACCGCCGGGGGCGGCTTCTGGTGCGATGTCCTCGTCCTTCAGCGTGGTCGGCCCCCAGTCGGGATAGCCGGGCAGGAACTCGGCCAGGCGTTCGGGGTCCAGCGCGGCGGCGGCGCGGGCGCGCTCCATGTCCTCGCCGAACCCGCTGGCGAGCATGTCGGCGAGGTAGATGACGAGGGTGGCGGAATCGACCGGCTCCCACGGCTCGGGCGAGACCTGAAGCAGCAGGTATTCGGGCGGGGCGGGCGCGTCGTCGAGACGGGCGTTCACGCCTGCGGTGTAGGCGGTCACGATGCGGGCGATCTCGGGCGACCAGGTGGCCTCGACATTGGCCGCCGCGCCGGGAAAGCCGCGGATGCGGGAGCGGGCGTCCACGGCCACGAAATCGGGGCCGAGGATTTCAGAGAGCCGCCCGCGGATGTAGCGCCGGGCCAGATCCATCTGGAAGAAGCGGTCCGAGGCGTGGGCGAAGCCCAGGGCGAAGAACACCTCGTCATCGCCGTCGCCGAAGATGTGGGCGACGCCGTGTTCGTCGCGCACGATGCGCGCCTCGCCGGACAGCCCCGGAAGGTTGATTTCGCCTTCGGTCCTGGGCGCGGAAGCGTTCAGATGCCAGGCCAGAAAGCCCATCGCCCCGGCGGCGAGGACCAGCGCCAGCGCGATCAGCGCGAGCACGATGCGGACGACCCATTTCATGGCCGGAATGCCCCTTCCCGAACGCCCGCCTCAGCGGGTCTGAAGTTTCGCGATGAATTCGAACATCTTCCCGTAGGGCGGCGCCATCAGGCGGCTGGGATGCTTCACCGGCGCCTCGAACACCGCGCGCTCGTGGGTGAAGGTCAGGAAGCCCCGCTCGCCGTGATAGGCGCCCTGCCCGGACGCGCCGGTCCCGCCGAAGGGCAGGTCCTCCACCGACAGGTGCAGCAGCGGCACGTTGACGGCCGCCCCGCCCGACAGGGTGCGGTCGAGGAACTCGCGGGCGGTCTTTTTCGATTTCGAATAGACATAGGCGGCCAGCGGGCGCTCGCCCTTCTCGATGCGGATCGCGGCGTCCTTGATGCCGTCATGGCCCAGCACGGGCAGGACGGGGCCGAAGATCTCCTCGCGCATCAGGGCGCTGTCGGGGGGCGGGTTGATGACGGCGGTGGGCGGGAAGGCGAGCGTGTTGGCGCCCTCGCACGCGCCGGAGCCGAACCCGGCCTCGATCACCTCCGCGCCCGCCGAGCGGGCCTCCTCGACCATCGAGCGCAGGCGCGAATAATGCCGCTCGGAGATGATGGCGGTGTAATCGGGATTGGCGTCCGCGTCGGGCCAATAGCTGGCGGCCCGGTCGATCACGGCCTGGGCGAAGTCGCGCTCGCGCCCCTTGGGCACCAGCGCGTAGTCAGGCGCGACGCAGGTCTGACCCGCATTGAAGAACTTGCCCCAGGCGATGGTCTTGGCCGCCTCGGCCACATCGAAATCAGGCGCGACCACCGCCGGGCTCTTGCCGCCCAGCTCCAGCGTGACGGGGACCAGATTGTCCGCCGCGGCCAGCGCGACCAGACGGCCCACATGGGTCGAGCCGGTGTAGAACAGGTGGTCGAATTTCAGCTTCGTGAACGCCTCGCCGATCTCGGGTCCGCCGGTGATGACGGCCACGTGGTCCTCGTTGTAGAGGCCCTTCAGGGTCTCGCGGATCAGCTCGGCGGTGCGCGGGGTGTATTCGCTGGGCTTGATCATCGCCCGGCAGCCCGCCGCCAGCGCCGCGATCAGCGGGGCGAGGGCGAGCTGGAGCGGGTAGTTCCACGGCGCGATGATGCCCGCCACGCCCACCGGCTCGCGCCGGACATAGGCCTTGCCCGGTTTCAGCGTCATCGGCACGGAGACGGAGACCGGCTTCATCCAGCGCTTCAGATGCCTGCGGGCATGCTTGGACGAGGCGAGCAGGAAGCCGACTTCCCCGATGGTGGTCTCGGCTTTGGAGCGGCGGCCATAGTCCGCGCTGATGGCCTCGGCGAAATCGTCCGCCCGCTCGCGGATCATCGCTTCGAGCCTTTCCAGATCCGCCTTTCGCTGGGCGAGGGGGCGGTGGCGGTCCTTGACGAAGGCCAGCTTCTGGGCGGCCAGGATGGCGTTCATCCGCTCGAGCTGGCGGGTGTCGATGTCGCTCATGGCCGTCAGGTCCTTTCCGCTCACGCCGAGGCGATCATATCAGCCGCGCGGGTCGCGATCATGATGGTGGGCGCATTGGTGTTGCCGCCCACGAGCCGCGGCATGACCGAGGCGTCCACCACGCGCAGGGCCTCCACGCCCCGCACCCGGCACTCAGGATCGACCACGGCGAGCTCCCCGCTCCCCATCGCGCAGGTTGAGGTGGGGTGGTAGAGCGTCTCGGCCCGGGCGCGGATCTCGTCGGCCAGCGCAGACCGGCTCAGGCCCGGCTCGGCGGGAAGCTGGAGGTCCAGCCGCTCGCCCTCGAAGGCGTCGCTCATCAGGATCTCCGTGGCGATCCGCAGGCAGTCGGTCATCACCTCCAGATCGGCGCCCGCGCTGAGATAGGCGGGGTCGATCAGAACGGCGTCCTTCGGATCGGCGCTTTTCAGGCGCAGCCGCCCGCGGCTTTCGGGATAGAGATGGCAGGCGTGCAGCGTCATGCCGTGCCCGGTCATGCGCTCGGTGGCGTGGGGGCTGGCCAGCGCCGGAATGAAGACGAGCTGGATGTCGGGCAGCTCGCCCGCCCGGCTCGATTTCACGAAGCCGCAGCCCTGCACCGGATTGACGGTGAAATCGCCGGTCTTCGTGATCGCCCAGCGCGAGACGTCGTAGGCCGTCTTGGGCAGGCGCCGCCATGAATAGCCGATGGAGCGCGCCGAGCGGGTGGTGGCGCGGGCCATGATGTCGAGATGGTCCTGAAGGTTCTCGCCCACGCCGGGCAGGTCGGCTTCCACCGATATGCCGTGCTCGCGCAGATGATCGGCGGGGCCGATGCCTGACAGCATGAGAAGCTGGGGCGAGTTGAGCGCGCCGCCCGAGACGATGACTTCCCTGCGGGCGGTCAGCTCATGCACGCCGTCGGCGGTCTCGATCTCCAGACCCGTGGCGCGGCCGTTCTCGATGCGGATGCGGCGGGCGAGCGCGCCGGTCAGGACGGTGAGGTTGGGCCGGTCCAGCGCGGGGCGCAGGAAGGCGTCCGCCGCCGAGCAGCGCCGCCCGCCCTTCTGGGTGACCTGATAGACGCCGCAGCCCTCCTGCCGGGCGCCGTTGAAATCGTCGTTCCACGGGATCTGGCGCCGGCGGCAGGCTTCGTAATAGAGCTCGGTCAGCGGATTGACCGGCGCGATGGATTTCACGTTCAGCGGCCCGCCTTGGCCGTGCCAGGGCGCGCCGTGGTTCTCGTTGTTCTCCACCCGTCTGAAGGCGTCCAGCGCCGTCTCGCGGTTCCAGCCCGTCGCGCCGAACGCGCTCTCCCACTCGTCATAATTCTCCCACGCGCCGCGCATGTAGTGCATGGCGTTGATCGAAGAGGAGCCGCCCAGCGTCTTGCCCCTGGGCCAGAGCATGCGGCGGTCGTTGAGATGGGTCTGCGGCTCGGTGACATAGCCCCAGTTGATCTTCGGCTCGGTCATGGCGAACTGGAGCAGCATGGGGGTGCGGATGACCGCGCCCGCGTCCGGGCCGCCCGCCTCGATCAGGCAGACGCTCACGTCCCGGTCCTCGCTCAGACGACCCGCCAGCACGCAGCCCGCGGACCCCGCCCCGGCGATGACGTAGTCGAACTCGACCGGGAGGGACGTCACGAGGCGGCCCCGTCCCCGGCGGCCGCCGCGGCGATGGCGCGCAGGGCCGCGCGGGCCTCGGCGCCGCGCTGGCCCCATGTCGGATCGCCCGCGTTCATGGCGACCACCACGTTCCGGCGCCGATCGATCCAGACATACTGGCCATAGACGCCCGCGGCGAAGAACTCGCCGTCATAATTCTCCGGCACCCAGAAATGCATCCCGTAGCCCCGGCCGGGGTAATTGCCCGCGCCGGGCTCCATGAAGGGCATGGAGGGGATGGAGACCATGTCCGTCCAGCCTTCGGGCAGGAGGCGTTCGCCGTCCCACACTCCGTCCTGCAGATAGAGCTGTCCGAAGCGGGCGTAATCCACCGCGCTGGCCTGAAGACAGCAGTATCCGATGGCGACGCCGCCATCGCCGGGCACGTTCTGAAGCCAGCTCGCGTCATGCTCCATGCCCAGCGGGGTCCAGATCTTCTCGCGCACGATGGCGGCGAGATCGCCGCCATACACGCCCCGGACCACCGCGGAGAGCACGTGGCTGTTGGGGCTGGCATAGTGCAGGTCTTCGCCCGGATCGCGGTCGGACACGATCCCGGCGACCATGTCATCGACATTCCGGCCCATGATGAAGGCGTTGAAGAAGAGCGGGCGGACGTCGGACGGCCGGTCGGGGGCATATTCCTCGTTGAAGGCGGTGCCCGCGCTCATCATCAGAAGATTGCGCAGGGTCGCGTCGCCATAGGCCGTGCCCTCGAACTGGGGCGCGTAGGCGGAGGCGGGGGCGTCGAGGTCCTCGATCAGGCCCTCGTGCCAGGCCATGCCGATCAGGGTGGCGACCACGCTCTTGGCGACCGACCAGGAGGTGAAGCGGCTGTCCGGCCCCGCGCCGTGAAAATAGTCCTCGTGGACCAGCACGCCGTCGCGCAGCACGGCGAGGCCGATCACGCCCGCCTCCTCGATGAAGGCGTCCAGATCCTTGGCCTGCCCGTCCCACTCATAATCGACATCCAGCGGAGCGAGGGCGCGGGGCAGGGGCTCGGGGCGCTCGGCCTCGATCATGCGGTGGGGCAGGATCTCGTCCATGCGCTGGAAGGTGACGGGGAAGTCCTCGGGGTTCTCCAGCGCGGCCATGCGCGCGGGCGAATAGTCCGACCAGGGCCGGTAATACCAGCCCGCCGCGATGCCCGCGATCAGAATGGTGGCCAGAACAGCCAGCGCGATGCGCTTCATGCGCGTCCTCCCCTCAGGTGCTCAAGGCCCGCCGGTCTGACGCCGGCCGGGCCGTTTCAAGCGAAGTGAACACCGTTCGCCGCGCGAAGGCCAGCGGGTTTCAGTCCCCGGGCGCGGCGGCGGGGCGCACGGCCAGCAGTTGGCCGTCGGGGGAGTCGGTCAGAAGATAAATCAGCCCGTCCGGCCCGGTTCTCACGTCGCGGATGCGCGCGCCCAGTTCGGTGAACAGCATCTCCTCGTCCGCGATGCCCCCGGCCTCGATCTCCAGCCGGTGGACGGCCTGGCCCGCCAGCGCGGAGACGAACAGATCGCCGCGCCAGCTAGGGAAGGCGTCGCCGTCATAGAGCGTCATGGCGGAGGGGGCGATGGAGGGGGTCCAGACATGGACCGGGACGGCGAAGCCCATCTCCTCGGCGCGGTCCAGTCCATAGGGGCTGATCCGCGCGCCCGAATAATCCACCCCGTCCGTGACCACCGGCCAGCCGTGATTGGCGCCCGGTTCGATGATGTTGAGCTCGTCGCCGCCGCGCGGGCCGTGCTCGTTCGACCAGACCGTGCCGGTGGCGGGATCGCGCAGGATGGCCTGCACGTTGCGGTGGCCATAGCTCCAGATTTCCGGCCGCGCGCCCTCCTGATCGGCGAAGGGATTGTCCGCCAGCGCCGCGCCGTCGGGCGCGATGCGCACGATGGTCCCCAGATGATCCTCCAGCGACTGGGCCCGCTCGCGGAACTCGAACCCGTCGCCCAGCGTCAGAAGGATCGTGCCGTCATCGAGAAAGGCCATCCGCCCGCCGAAATGGTGCGCGCCCCGCTTCGCGCTCGAGCGGAAGATCTCTTCACCGCCGGTCAGGCCGTCGTCAGCGAGGGTGGCGCGCATCAGGGCCGTGCCGTTTTCCGCGTTCGTGCCGTAAGCGTAGCTGAGAAAGACCGTGCCGCTGTCCTCGAAGTCCGGCGCAAGCGCGATCTCGAACAGGCCGCCCTGTCCCGCTGCGAAGACTGCCGGAACGCCGGAAAGGGCATCGGAGACCTCGCCATCGGCGCTCACGCGGCGCAGGGCGCCCGAACGCTCTGTGACCAGAAACCCGCCATCAGGCAGGAAGGCCACCGACCACGGATGATCCAGACCGCCCGCGACCGGGACGATCTCGTAAGCCGCGCTGGGCTCGCCGGGCTCGGAAGCGGGCGGCTCCTCGGCGCAGGCGGCGAGAAGCGCGAAGGCGGAGAGGCAGATGAGCGCGCGCATGATTTTCTCTCGGCTCTGAGTGCAGAACGGGCCATGATGAGCATGACCGCTCGCAGGGATTTCGCCAATGGGCTGGCTTCGCCTTCCGATCGCCTTCCTCCTGTCCGTCGCGCTGATGGCCGCGCTGGGCGTGATCGTGCAGACCCAGTTCGTGATCTCGGCGCTGAAAGCCGCAGGCGCGCCGACGGGGCTGGGAGACCGGATCGCCATGACGGGGGCTGACCTGATCGGGCTGGGGCCGCTCTATGGAGCGCTGATCGCCATCGGCTTCCTGATCGCCTTTCTCGCCGCCGCGCTTTTGCTGCGCGCCGTCACGCTGCCGCGGGCGGTCGTGTTCGCGGTCGCCGGGGCGGTGTGCATCGCGGTGATGCTGGTGCTGATGCGCGAGGTGTTCTTCGGCGTGCCGGTGATCGCGGGCGCGCGGACCCTGGCCGGACAGGCGGCGCAGGCCGCCTGCGGGGCCTTGGCGGGGGCGGTGTTCGCGATGCTGACCGGTTCAAAACCGCGTCAGTTGTAAACAGCGTTTTCGCTCGCGCCTATGCTGCACTGCTGTCGCATCTTTGCTGCACAGCGCGGCATGAACCTTCGGTTCTCTCGATGAACGCATGACAAGCGGCGCGAATGGCGCTTAATCTGCCCTCAAGGCGGGAACACACCCGCTTCCATATCGGGGGAGGAAATCCATGAGGACGTTCACCAGAACCGCGATGCTGGGGGGCGGCGCGCTGGCCGCTTTCGCCGTGTCCGCCGCCGCGAGCGCGCAGGTCGAGGTCATCACCGTGACCGCCCAGCGGCGCGAGGCCACCCTGCAGGAGACCCCGGTTTCGGTCGCGGTGGTGACCGGCGAGCAGATCGAGCAGTCCCAGATCCGCGACGCCGCCGACCTTCAGACCCTGGTGCCCGCCCTGCGCGTGTCGGAGTTCGCCGCTTCGACCAACACCGAGTTCGCCCTGCGCGGCATCGGCACGTCGAGCTTCAACCCCGGGCTCGAGCCCTCGGTAGGCGTGTTCCTGGACGGGGTCTATCTGCCCCGCACCGGCGCGGCCATCAACGACCTTCTGTCCATCGAGCGGGTCGAGGTGATCCGCGGGCCGCAGTCCACCCTGTTCGGCCGCAACACCCCGGCGGGCGTGGTCAGCTTCATCACCCGCGGGCCTGAGTTCGATTTCGGCGCCGAGGGACAGGCGACGGTGGGCAATTACGGCGCGCGCGTGTTCAGCGGCACGGTGACGGGCCCGCTGGTGGAAGACACGCTCGCCTTCCGGCTGGACGCGACCTCGAACACCTCGGACGGCTTCCTCGAGAACACCGACGGCCGCCAGCTGAACAACCGCGACCGCCAGCAGGCGCGCGGCCAGCTTCTGTGGACGCCCGACGACCTGACCGAAGTGCGCTTCATCGGCAGCTGGAGCCGGATCGACGAGAATTGCTGCGCGGCGCCGTTCATCTTCTACGATCCCATAGACGCCGCATCGTTCGGGGCGCTGGGCGTGCCGCTGCTGCCGCCTGATCCGTGGGCAGGCCAGGTTTCTGTGGGCGGGCCGGTGAACACCGAGCTGACCACGCGCGGCCTGTCCATGCAGGTCGATCGCGACTTCGACGGCTTCACCCTGACCTCGATCACGGCCTGGACCGATTACGACGAGAAGCAGGACATCGACGCGGACTTCTCCCTGCTCGATCTGGTCGAGCGCCGCCGCATCGAGCAGGACTATGACAGCTTCACCCAGGAGATCCGCCTGACCTCGACCGGAGCGAACCGGATCGACTGGATGGCGGGGGCCTTCTACTACAACAACAAGCTCAATTTCTCGAACTCGACCCCGATCGGGACCCAGGCGCGCGAATTCTTCGAATTCGCGTCCGGGCTGGACCCGCTTGTGGCGAACCTGATCGGCGCGTTCGGCCTTCCGCCGGGAAGCGGCGTGCCCACGCTGGCCGAGGCGGTGATCGGGCTGAACAACCAGTTCGGCGTGGGCACGGCGGTTCCGCTGCCGTCGGGCGCGGGCGCCATGCCTCAGGTTCCTGCGGGCGGATATTTCCAGCCCGGCGACGGGCTGGTGTTCGAGCGCTACCGGTATGACACCGAGGCGGCCTCGGTGTTCGGCCAGCTCGACTTCAACCTGACCGACCGCTTCACCCTGACGGTGGGCGGCCGGTACTCGACCGAAGAGAAATCCTTCACCGCGGACGTGAACATCAACGATCCGTTCAGCGCGCTGAGCCTGTCCAATCTGGGTCAGGACCTGCGGCTGATCTCCCCGGAGACCTGCGATCCGGGCCTGTTCCCGGTGGTGGGCGGGGACGCGTGCGCCTTCCTGGTGCCCACCCTGCTGCTGCAGGCCGCCCAGGCCGAGGCGATGGCGGGCAATCCGGCCCAACTCCAGCAGCTCCTCGCGCTGGGCATCAGCCCGACCACGCCGCTGACCGCCGAGCAGGCGCTGAACCCCGCGCTGAATCCGCTGCTGGGCTTCTCACTGCTGCAGAACTTCCCGCCGGTGCCTGAATTCCCCGCGCGCTCGCGCCGGGACAACAACTTCTCGGGCAACATCATCGCCTCGTTCGACGTCACCGACCGGATGAACATCTATGCGAGCTACTCGACCGGCTACAAGCCGGGCGGGTTCAACCTGTCCTACAACGCCGCCTTCACCGGCGCGTTCGAGTTCGAGAACGAGACCGCCCAGGCCTTCGAGGCGGGCATGAAGGGCCGCATCTTCAACGACAGCTTCGTCTACTCGCTCGCCGTGTTCAGCCAGGAGATCAAGGACTTCCAGTCCAACAACTTCGTGGGCAACGGCTTCGCGCTGGAGAACGCGGGCTCCATCGAGGTGCGGGGCCTGGAATTCGAGGGCCTGTTCGCGCCCACGCCCGAACTGGTCTTCACCGGCGGCTTCACCTGGCTGTTCCACGACAAGTACGGCGATTACGAATTCGCCCCCTGCCCGGACGACTTCACCGCCGGAGATCCGCTGTTCACGCTGTGCGAACCGGGCAATGAGCGGGTGAACAATTTCGGCGTCCGCGCCTCGTTCAACGACCTGTCGGGCGTGGACCGCGGCGGCTCTGAGCTGGTGGGCGCCCTGACGGGCACCTACACCGTGCCGGTCAGCGCCACGCTGGAAGCCTTCGTGCGCGGCGAGATGACCTACACCTCGGAGTTCAAGCTCAACAACACGCTCGACCCCCGGCCCTTCGCCACCCAGGACAGCTTCGCGCTGTTCAACGCCAGCGTCGGGCTGGGCCGTCAGGACGGCCGCTGGGGGCTGCAGCTGTGGGGCCGCAATCTCGGCGACGAGAACTACGTGAAGGGCGGCTTCCCCTCGGTGGGTCTGCTGGGCGCCAGCTACAACGTCTATCCGGGCGACCCGCGCACCTACGGCGTCACCCTGAGGGCGCGGTACTGAGCACAGGCCAGGGACGGGAGGAGGAAGGTTTTTCCTGTCCTCCTTCCCTCCGGTCAGTCGGTCCTCGCTTCGCTGCGGGCGCGCGTTCGCGCTGGCGACGCTGCGCGTCGATCAGACTCCTGAGGCGGCACCTGACATGGACGACCCGATCATTCTCGCCCTGGTTCTGGCCGGCGCCGCGCTCGCGGTGGCCGGCCTGATCGGTTTCAACCGTCTGATCGGGGGATGGAGCCCGGCTGCTCTGGACGATCCCGAGGCGGCGGGCGCGCGGCTGGCCGAGGACGTGGTCGGGTTCGAGCCCGGCGAAGGCGCGTGCGCGGCGGACGGACGGGCGGCGCTGGTGCTGGAGGCGGACGGGGAGCGGCTGGGCCTGGTGCTGGCGCGGGGCGGGCGGACGGTCACGCGGGTCTTCCGCCCCGGCGAGGTGGACGCGGTGAGCCGGGACGGCGCGGCGCTGGACTTCCGCTTCTCCGATTTCACATTGCCACGCGCGCGGGCGATAATGGCGGACGACGCCGAGGCGGAGGCGTGGCGGTCGAAGATCGCGCGCTTCGCCCGGCAAAGCTGAGGCGGACCTGACGACGCGATGCCCAACCTGCCCGATCCGATCCTGATCGCCATTCCCGTCTTCGTCGCCCTGATCGTGGCGGAGATGATCTATGCGCGGCTGACCGGCCATGCCCGGTTCGAGCCCGGCGACACCGCGGCCAGCCTGATCATGGGCATGGGCAACGTGGTCTCGGGGGTCGCGCTGGGCTTCATCGCGCTGGCCTGGTTCACCTTCATCGAGCGCTTCGCCCTGTTCGACATCGGCTGGGCGTGGTGGGCGTTCGCGGTGTGCTTCGTGCTCGACGACTTCGTGTATTACTGGTCGCACCGCTTCGCGCACACGGTGCGCTGGTGGTGGGCCGATCACGTGGTCCATCATTCGAGCCAGCACTACAATCTGACCACCGCGCTGCGTCAGCCCTGGCTGAACCCGCTGACCCTGAAATTCATCTTCTTCGGAAGCTGGCTGGTGCTGCTGGGCTTTCCGGTGGCGATGGTCGCCTTCGTGGGCGCGCTCAATCTGGTCTACCAGTTCTGGATCCACACCGAGACGGTGCCCAGGCTGCCGCGCTGGATCGAATACGTGATGAACACGCCCAGCCACCACCGGGTCCATCACGCGACCAACCCGGTCTATCTGGACCGCAATTACGCGGGCGTGTTCATCGTCTGGGATCGCCTGTTCGGCACCTTCCAGAAGGAGCTGGACGACGAGAAATGCCGCTACGGCATCGTGAAGAATCTCGGCACCGACAACCCGCTGACCATCTGCTTTCATGAATGGGTGGGGATCGTGAAGGACGTGCGCGGGGCGAAATCGGTCCGCGAGGCGCTGGGCTACTGGCTCGGCCCGCCGGGCTGGTCGCCGGACGGCAGCCGGGACAGCTCCAAGATCATCAAGGCGAAATGGGCCGAACGGCAGGCCGCGCTCAACGGCGCGGGCGGGACCGCCGAGCCGGAGGCCGCCGCCCCGGCGCCCCAGCCCGCCGAGTGAGCATCTAGCTCAGGACCGCGCCCCGCGCCATGGACGCGGCGAAGCGCATCACCAGCATGCCGTCTGGCGCGCCGGACGCGTTGCCCGTCAGGTGATCGGCGATCCTGGCGGACACCGATCCTTCCGGCGCCAGCGCAGGCTGGGCGGCCACCGCGGCCTCGAATCGCGCGTCGTCCTCGTCCTCGTCGCCTGACAGCTCATCAATGCGTTCGAGCACGCAGGCGGAGGCTGCGGGGGAGCCGCCCGCGTCACGCAGGGTGGCCAGGGTCACGCCGTCGATCACCTGCGCGCGCTCGCGGGCCACGCCGTTGAAAATGGTGAACAGCAGGGTCGAGGCGTCCGCATCCGCGGCGATGGAGAAGAGCTGGTGCTGGAGGAGGAAAGAGCAGCCCTGATAGCGCACGCCCTCGATCCCGACCCGGAAGCCCAGCAGACCGTCGGGTCGGCGGCTGACCATGGAGATGTCGTGGATGAAGCGGCCCGGCAGATCGATGGAGGGGCGGGTCGAACGCCACAGACCCTCATAAGCCACGCCGCGATGACGGCCCGAATGGGCGGCCTCGTCCAGCAGCGAAGCGGGAAACCACCCATCAAGGCGCGGCCGCGACGGGGCGGCCCGGCGGTCCAGTCCCATGCGCGAGGCGAAAGCGGGCAGGTCCAGCTCCCAGTCCATCAGCGTGAAACCGGGCACGGTGAGCGCCACATGCCGGGTCAGGGCGGCCAGATTGTGCTCGGAGGGGGTGACCTTGCCCGACACCCAGCGCCCCACCAGCGACTTGTCGACCTCCAGGGCCTGGGCGAGCGCCGCCCGGCTCAGGACCAAAGCCTTGAGCGTGAGCTCGAGCTTTTCCGGCAAACGGTCGGGTTTCATTGCCGAAGGATGCCATGCTCGCAGGTGCGGTGCAACGAAATGCAACCCGGACGGGGTCAGATGTCCGTGCGCGCATCGCGCTGCACCTTCGCGAGACGATCGCCGGGGCGCACATAACCCCCTCGAAAGAGTCAGGGAGGGTCACATGCGCGCTTACTTCATCGCCGCCGTCGCGATCATCCTGGCCACCGCCTTCAGTCCCGCGGAGACCTCCGCCCCCGGCGACGCCGGAAGCGAGACGGTCTCCGCGACCGAGCGGGCGGGCGTCGCTCCGGCTCGAGCCCAGACGCGCATGCGCATGAGCACGCGTCCGGACGGAGGCCGGCTCAGCGCTGAAGTCCAGCGAGCGCTGGAGTCCGGCGACGCCCGCGCCGCGGCGATGCTTCTGCCCGCGGTCCAGGCCGCGCGCGCGGCCGCGCCCGCCACCCCTGCCGCGGCGACCGATCTGGCCGCGTCGACCGGCGGGCAGGAATACATCTGCAATTCAGGAAGCTGCGCCTGCGCGGGCGCGTCCGACTGCGTGGACATGGTCGCGGGCGGGCACTGCGTGGAGGGCACGGTGGGGTGCAACGACTGGGGCTGCACCTGCCAGGGTTCGGACTGACGGGGCTTTCAAGGGGTCAGCGCCGGAGCGGCGGGCGGACCGGACATGACGCGATGCGCGTCCCGGTCCGCCCGGCGAGCCGCTGGGCCTCAAACCACTGGACTCTGAGCCACTGGACAAGCGCAGGTCTTGCGATCATCCTTCATCAAGTGAACGCCGTTCACGCATCCAGAAGAGGTGCGGAGCGGCCGTGCGCCGGGCAGGGTCCGCCAGCGCGCCCCGGCCCGGCTCCCATGGGAGGAGAGACGAGGCCATGACCGCCCTTCGCGACATCTACGCCATGCCCGGCATCGACAGCCACTGGCACGTGCCCCAGGCGTTCGACGCCGTGTTCGACTGGGAGTTCGACGAAGGCCGCACCACGCTGATGCACCTGTACCAGAAGGGCAAGGACATGCAGTGGGACGCGGTCGAGCGGATCGACTGGACCCTCGAGCTGGACCCTGAAAATCCCATGGAGATGCCCGACCAGGCGGTGACGCTGTACGGCTCGGACATCTGGGAGAAGATGACCAAGAAAGAGCGCATCGAGCTGCGCCGCCACGGCCAGAGCTGGCAGACCAGCCAGTTCCTGCAGGGCGAGCAGGCCGCGCTTCTGGCCGCCTCCAAGATCGTGCAGTCCGTCCCCGATCTGGACGCGAAATTCTACGCCGCCACCCAGGTCATGGACGAGGCGCGCCACGTTGAGGCCTATCGCAAGCTGATGGGCAAGTTCGGCGTGGCCTATCCCATGACCGATCCGCTGCAGGGGCTGGTCAACGACGCGCTGCGGGACTCGCGCTGGGACGTGACCTATCTGGCCATGCAGGTGGTGATCGAGGGGCTGGCGCTGGCCGCGTTCGGCACCATCCGCGATCTGGCCCAGAACCCGCTGGCGAAGATGGTCAACGCCTATGTCATGGAGGACGAGGCCCGGCACGTGGCCTTCGGCCGGCTGTCCCTGCGCGACTACTACCCGCAGCTGACCGACTCCGAGCGTGACGAGCGCGAGGAGTTCCTGGTGGAGGCCTGCTATCTGATGCGCGACCGGATGACGTCCTCGGGCGACGTCTATGAGGCGCTGGGCCTGCCCAAGAAGGCATGCCTCGAATACACCGAGAATTCGGAGCTGGTGAAACTCTACCGGACCCTGCTGTTCCAGCGCATCGTGCCCATCGTGAAGGATATCGGCCTGTGGGGGCCACGGGTGCGCAAGGCCTATGAGGACATGGGCGTGATGCACTATGCCGACATCGATCCGCAGACCCTGAGCGACGAGGATGAGCGCATCGCGGCGGGCATCGACGCGGGCAAGGCGCGGGAGAATTACGTCCGCGCGGTCGCCCAGCTCGCCGAGTGAGACCGCGCGGGGTTTGACACCGCGCGGGGCGGCCGGTAGCCCCTCCTGGAAACGCCTTCGCAGGGCCTCGGCGCAACCGGGGCCCTGATCCTTTCAGGGAGACCGGTCATGGACGACGCGGCCATCAAGATATTCACCATGCTCGTCATGGCCTCGGTGGTCGTTTATGGCGTGGTCAACCATGTCTCCAAGAAGCGCTCCACGACCTTCGTGCATGATCTCCGGCGCGCGCGGGAGTTTCTGGGCCGCGAGGCGCCGGACTTCACGCCGGGCCCGGGCGTGTGTTCCCACAACGGATCGGCGGCGGTCTTTCTGTCCGAGGGCGGGGACCGGCTGGGCCTGGTGATGGCGGGCGCGCAGGGCTGGCGGGCGGCGGTTCATGCGCGGGCGGACTGCGTGATCGCGGTCTCGGCCGCGGACCGGGCCTTTCTGGAGATCACCCTTCCGGGCGAGACCGAGCCCGCGACCCATCTTTTTCTCGCCAAGCCCGGTGAGCTGGAGGAATGGACAAGCCGGCTGCAACCCGAGCCTGCTCCAGTGCAGGGCGATAAGCGCAAGGCGTGAAAAACCGGCCGGGGATGGTGGAAACGCCGTGCCGACTCTGGTAGGGTAATTGCATTGGTTGTTCACCGGGGGGTGAAGCACCAGTGAAGCTTCGGTCTATCATCTCCGCGCCCCGACTCGCCTCGGGGCGCGTTTTTATGGCCCTGCCGCTGGCGGCGGGCCTGTTGGCATGGGCGCTGGCCGGCCCCGCCCACGCCCAGCGATGGACCGACGCGGACGCCCGCGAGCTGGCCTCGGCGGTGGCCGAAAGCTGGACGCACGGGCTGGCCCCGTCCCGTTACGGCGATCCCGAAACCCTCAGAACCCTGCCCGCGGGGACGGAACGCGACGCCGCGGCGGACGCGGCCTTCCTCGCGCTGGGCCGGGATCTGGCCTTCGGGCAGGTCGATCCCCGCGCGATCGAGGCCCACTGGAGCGCGCCTGAACGGGATACGGACCTCGGCGCGAAACTGGACGAGGCGCTGTCCCAGGCACGCGTCTCCGCCGCGCTGGAGGCGCTGGCGCCCCAGCATGCGGACTATCAGGCCCTGCGCGAGGAGCTGGTCTATCGCCGGGCCATCGCCCCGGTGCTGGCGGGCGTGGAGCCGGGCGCGGTCATCCGGCCGGGCGACGCGGGCGCGCGGGTGGACGCGCTCAGGCTGCGCCTGATCCAGGAGGGCCTGCTGGACGCCGACCCCGAACCCGGCGCGGAATTCGACGAAACGATGCTGGACGCGCTCAAGGCTTTTCAGGCGCGTTATAATCTGGCTGACGACGGCACGGCGGGGCGGGCGACGCTGGCCGAGATCAACGCCGATCCCGAGCGCCGGATCGGCCAGCTGAGGGCCAATCTGGAGCGCTGGCGCTGGCTGCCCGCCGATCTGGGCGAACGGCACATCCGGGTCAATCTGGCCGATTACCGGCTGGAGGCCTGGGGGCCGGAAGGCGTCGAGCGCGTGCACCGGGCGATGATCGGGGCGGCCTACAACTCCACCCCGGTCTTTTCCGAAGACATGAGCTGGCTGGAGATCAATCCGGTCTGGTACACGCCCGAACGGCTGGGCCGGCCCTGGGTGCAGGTCTTCCGCAACAACCCCCAGCGGGCGCTGAACAACGGCTACCGCCTGATCGACGCGCGCACGGGCCGGCAGATCGATCCCCACGCGGCGAACTGGGCGAACGGGCGGTATCGCGTGATCCAGAGGCCGGGGCCAAACAACGCCATGGGCCAGGTCAAGTTCATGTTCCCCAACGCCCACGACATCTACATTCACGACACCCCCAACCGCACCCTGTTCGACAATCCCCAGCGCGACGATTCAGCCGGCTGCGTGCGGGTGGAGGACCCGATGGCGCTGGCCCGATGGGTGCTGGAGGGACAGGAGGGATGGGACGACGAGGCGGTGGAGGCCGCTTTCGCGTCGAGCCGGACGCGGCGCGTGAATCTGGACCGGCCGGTGCCGGTGCACATCCTGTACTTCACCGCGGTGGCGGACGCGGACGGGACGGTGCGCTTCGTCCATGACGTCTATGGCCGCGACGACGCCCTGATCGCCGCGCTGGAGGCCGGGGTGGCGGGGTGAGGGTTTGCTGCTCCGCCGAACCTGAACACCCCGAAAACACGAAATTCTGTCCGGACATTCAGCGCGCGGCGTTTGCGGCGGGGCGCGTTCGGCCTTAAACAGCCGGGCTTGTTGTTCAAGGGCACGGAAGGGCTCGCCCATGCGTCATTTCCTGACCACCGAGGACTGGTCCCGCGAGGAGCTTCAGGGGCTGATCGACCGGGCGCGCGAGTACCGCGACAGCCCGCAGGGCGACGCGCTGAAGGGCAAGTCCATCGCGCTGGTCTTCTTCAATCCGTCCCTGCGCACCCGCACCTCGTTCGATCTGGGCGCGCACCAGCTGGGCGGGCATGCCATCGTGCTGGACGCGCGCGGCGGGACGTGGCCGGTGGAGATGACCGACGGCGCGGTGATGGACGGCGGGCCCGAGGAGCACGTGAAAGAGGCCGCCCGGGTGCTGTCCTCCTACGTGGACCTGATCGCGATCCGCTGCTTTCCCAAGTTCGAGGACTGGACGGTCGAGCGCGAGGACCCGCTGATCGAGGCGTATGCGAAATACGCCACCGTGCCGGTCATCAACATGGAGACCATCGTCCATCCCTGTCAGGAACTGGCGCACATGATGGCGCTGCAGGACCGGCTGGGCGACGTGCGCGGTAAGGACTTCCTGCTGACCTGGGTGCCCCATCCCAAGCCGCTGAACACCGCGGTGGCCAATTCGGCGATCCTGATCGCGTCCAAGTTCGGCATGAACGTGCGCATGCTGGTGCCTGACGAGGCCTATGCGCTGGACCCGCGCTACATGGGCGCCGCGGAGCGGTTCTGCGCCGAGTCCGGCGCGCGGTTCTCCATGACCACCGACGTGGAAGAGGCCTATTCGGGCGCGCACGCGGTGTATGCCAAGAGCTGGGGCGCGCTGCCGTTCTACGGGAACTGGGACGCCGAGGCGCCGCTGCGGGCCAGGGGCGCGGGCTTCATGATCGACGAGGCGAAGATGGCGCTGACCGACAATGGCGTGGTCAGCCACTGCCTGCCCATGCGCCGCAACGTGAAGATCGCCGACGCGGTGGTGGATTCGGACGCCTTCATCGGCATATCGGAAGCCGAGAACCGCCTGCACGTGCAGAAGGCGGTGATGGAACGGCTCGCGAAGGACGCCTGAGCATGATGGACGACCCCACAAGACCCGGCTCGGAAACGACCGCGGGCGTGCCGCCCGTGCGCTCGGCCATCGTGCAGCTGCTCTCGCACATGCGCGACGGCAAGGAGATCCGCGAATACCTCACCCGCTTCTCCAAGCTCGACCAGGAGCGCTTCGCCGTGGTCAAGGTCGGCGGCGCGGTGATGGAGGAGGATCTGGGCGGTCTGGCCGCCGCGCTGGCCTTCCTGCAGACCATGGGGCTGGCGCCGGTGGTGGTGCATGGCGGCGGACCGCAGCTGGACAAGGCGCTGAGCGCGGCGGGCATCGAGACCGAACGGAAAAACGGCCTGCGCGTGACCCGGCCTGAAGCCATCCCGCACATCCGCGACACGCTGACCTCGGTGAACCTCAATCTGGTGCAGGCCGTGCGCGACTGCGGCGGGCGGGCGGCCTCCATCCCGTCGGGCGTGTTCGAGGCCGAACTGATCGACGAGGACGGGCTGGGCCGGGTGGGCGAGCCCACGAAGGTGCGGCTCGATCTGGTCGCGGCGGCCGCGCGGGCGGGGCAGGCGCCGATCCTGGCGTGTCTGGGCGACACCGCCGACGGCCGGCTGGTCAACATCAACGCCGACGCCGCCGTGCGCGCGCTGGTCCACGCGCTGCAGCCCTACAAGATCGTCTTCCTGACCGGGACGGGCGCGCTGCTGGACGCCAAGGGCGATCCGATCAGCGCGATCAACCTCGCCACGGACTGGGACTCCCTGATGGCGTCCGACTGGGTGTCGGGGGGGATGCGGCTGAAGATGGAGGAGATCAAGCGGCTGCTGGACGACCTGCCGCTGTCCAGCTCGGTCTCCATCACCAGCCCCGGCGAGCTGACCAAGGAGCTGTTCACCCATGCCGGGTCGGGCACGCTGGTCCGCCGCGGCGAGGCGATGCACGAGATCGCGTCGCTGGACGCGCTGGACCGGACCCGGGCGCTGACCCTGATCGAGACCGCCTTCGGACGCCCCCTCAAGCCGGGTTACTTCGACCGGCTGGACTTCGACCGGGCCTTCGTCACCGACAGCTACCGGGCCGCGGCGATCACGTCGAAGCTCGATGACGCGGTCTATCTGGACAAGTTCGCGGTGCTGGACGACGCGCGCGGGGAAGGTCTGGGCGGGGCGGTCTGGCGCAGGCTGGTGGCCTATGCGCCCCGGCTCTACTGGCGCTCGCGCAGCGACAATCCGGTCAACGAGTTCTACTTCGCCACCTGCCACGGCGCGGTTAAGACCGGCCACTGGACGGTGTTCTGGCGCGGCGAGGACGATCTGGCCCGCATCCCGGGCATGGTCGCGAAGATCGCCGCCCTGCCCGCGACGCTGGAGGAGGGGGCATGAGCCGCACCGTCGGGCTGGTCGGTGCGCGGGGCCATACGGGCCGGGAGCTGATCCGGCTGCTGGCGGGCCGCCCGGACATGGCGCTGAGCTTCGCGTCCAGCCGGGCGATGGCGGGCGAGGCGGTCAGCGGGCTCGCCCCCGAAGCGCCCAAGGGGCTGGTCTTCGAGGCGCTGGGACCGGAAGACACCGCCGCGCGGGGCGCGGACGCGGTGATCCTGGCCCTGCCCAACGGCGCGGCGGGCGAATACGCGAACGCCATCATCGCCGCCCGCCCCGAGACCGTGATCGTGGACCTGTCGGCGGATCATCGCTTCGACGAGGGCTGGGCCTATGGCCTGCCCGAGCTGCAGGGGCGGGAGCGCCTGACGGGCGTGCGGCGCATCGCCAATCCGGGCTGCTACGCCACGGCGGGCCAGCTCGCCATCCATCCGCTCAGAGACCGTCTGGCGGGGCCCGCCCACGTGTTCGGCGTGTCAGGCCATTCGGGCGCGGGCACCATGCCGAGCCGGAAGAACGATCCCGAGGCGCTCAAAGACAATCTCATGCCCTATGCCCTGAGCGGGCACATCCATGAGCGGGAGATGGCCCGGCATCTGGGAGCCGGCGTGCGCTTCAGCCCCCATGTGGCGGAGTTCTTCCGCGGGCTGACCGCGACGGTGCAGATGGAGCTGTCTTCGCCGGTGAGCGCGCAGGAGCTGCGCGGGCTTTACGAAGACGCCTACGGGGCCGAGCCGCTAGTTCAAGTGATGGATGGCATCCCGGAGATCCGCGACGGCGCGGAAATCAACGGCGCGGTGGTCGGCGGCTTCGCCCTGAGCGAGGACGGGCGGCGGGTCGTGATGGTCAGCGCGCTGGACAACCTGCTCAAGGGCGCGGCGGTGCAGGCGGTGCAGAACCTCGCGCTGGGGCTGGGTCTGGACGAGTTCGAAGGTCTGGTCTGAGGGGGCCGCTGCGCGGCTATTCACCTGTCCTCCCGCGCTACGCTCGGTCGGTCCTCGCTGCGCTGCGGGCGCGCGTTCGCGCTGGTGCGCTGACGCGCGAGGGCGCATCGGTCCTCCCCCGCCTGCGGGGGGCGGAGGGCCGGAGGGGGGACCTTCCAATCCGGCCGTCGTGACCTAGACTTCCTATGAAGATTCAAGGAGCCTCGCCATGCGCCATCTCGTGCTGACCGCCGCCGTCCTGCTCGCCGCCTGCTCGGAGGCGCCCGCGCAGGATGCGGAGACCGAGGCTGATCTGAGCGCCCAGACCACCGCGGTGTTCGCGTCGGGGTGCTTCTGGTGCACCGAGGCGGACTTTGAAAAGCTGCCGGGCGTGCTGGACGCCGTGTCGGGCTACACCGGCGGGCACGTGGAGAACCCCGAATACCGTCAGGTGGTCAATGGCGACACCGGCCATGCCGAAGCGGTGCGGATCACCTTTGATCCCGAGCAGGTCAGCTATGACGCGCTGCTGGCCCATTACTGGCGCAACGTGGATCCGTTCGACGGAGGCGGGCAGTTCTGCGACCGGGGCGACAGCTACGCGCCCTTCATCTTCACCCTCGACGACGCCCAGGCCGAAGCCGCCGAAGCGAGCCGGGCCGAGGTCGCCGAGCGCTTCGGGCAGGAGGTGGCGGTGGTCATCGAGCCGCTCGACGTGTTCTGGCCGGCCGAGGACTACCATCAGGATTACGCCGAGAAGAACCCGATCCGGTATCAGCGCTACCGCTTCGGCTGCCAGCGCGACCAGCGCCTGCGCCAGATCTGGGGCAGCGAGGCGGGCGGCGCGGGCTAGTCGCCCGTCGGCTCCGTCTCGCCGCGCATGTCCGCGACCACCTGCTCATAGCTCTCGGTGCGGGGCAGGGGGGCGTAGCCTTCGGCGATGAACAGGCCGTAGCGGCGTTCTCGCCCGCCGCCCAGCGGAACGGCGATCTCGCCTGCGGGCGACAGGGCGGCGAAATCGGCCGCGATCAGCGGGATCTCGCGCGGACGTTCGGACACGATCAGCACCGGCTCGGCGAAGCCCGCAGGAAGCGGCCAGGTGTGTTCGGCCTGGTTTATCGCCTGTCCGTAGCGCATCCACATGTAGAGCCGGTCAGCCAGGGTTGGCGCGTAGCGCTGCATCTGGTGGAAGTCGTTGCGGTTGTCGAAGGCGATGGCCGCGGCGCCGGTCTCGGCGGCGGCGGCTTCGACCTGCCGGGCCGTCTCCTCCCAGCCGCGCACGCGCTTGAAGGCGTTCGAGAGGCCTGCCTGCTCGGTCAGGGCGGGGCTGGCGGCCAGGGCGATGAAGGCGAGGCCAGCGACCGAATGCAGGGCGATCGACCCGATCAGCACGCCCCGGCGCCAGCGCGCGCCTTCCATCAGCAGTGCGACGACCAGGATCAGGCCTGCCGCATAGGCCGAGGCCGCCCAGTTGGCGTGCGCCCGGCTGATGAAAGCCTGCCCGGCGACCACCAGGACGGCGGGCGCGGAGAACAGGGCGAGCATCAGAAGCGGGCGGCTGTCGCTGGCTCCGCGGCCCGCGCGCAGGGCGAGCACGACCGCGAGGATCAGGGCGATGAAAAAGGCGGGGCCAAACACGCCCAGCTGACTGGTCACGAAGCGGACGGCCTCGCCGGGGTTGAACAGGTCCGCCCCCCAGTTCGCGTTCGCAGCGGTGTGCGAGACGGTGGCGAAGCTGTTGGCGGCGTTCCACGCGATGTTCGGCGCGATGATGGCGAGCATGACCAGACCCGCCAGCGTGCCTTTCAGGCCCAGAAGCGCCCGGCGCGCCGGGCCGTCCACGATCAAGGCGAAACCGACACCGACAAGGAAATAGATCGCGGCATACTTGGCCAGGAAAGCGAACCCGGCCGCCGCGCCCAGCAGCAGGGCGAAGCCCGGCCCCGCGCCCTCGCGCAGCCGGACCAGCGCGTAAAGCCCGACACTCCAGAACGCCAGCAGGGGCGCGTCGGTGGAAATGATCGAGGCGGACAGCCAGACCGAGGGCAGGGTGAGCCAGGCGATGGCCGTGGCGGCGCCGGCACGGGCGCCGAACAGACGCGCGGCGGCGAGCCCCAGGAAGGCGGCGGTGACGGTGTGCAGGATCGGGGCGGCCAGCCGCACCGCGAAGTCTGAATCGCCGAACATCGCGGTGGTCGCGGCGATGATCCAGGCGATGAGCGGGGGCTTGGAGAAATATCCCCAGTCCAGCGCCCGAGACCAGATCCAGTACTGGGTTTCATCCGCATACAGATCGACCGGGCTGACCCACAGCGCGGCGAGCCGAAAGACCAGAAGGCCCAGCCCGATGGCGAGCGCGGCCAGAACCCAGTTCCGGGCGGCGGGATCGGGCTGGACGAGGGGCGGGACGGGGGTCATCCGCCCCTTGTCCGGCGCCCGCGCGCCCGTGTCAAAAGCCCTGCGGATGCCGAGCGTTGCATCCGGGCCACGCCCGGGGCCTTCCGGCGCCTTTGCAACAGGGCGGACAGGGTTGTGACGGCCGGCCTGTGGAAAGCCGCTCGACCGGAAGGTGATGGGAAAAGCAAAGAGTCTCAGCCGGTTCCGCATGCAGTTTCGTGCTGCGGTTGCGAACGGTTCTCCATGAGTAGTCGGACGCTGTCATATAACCTTCATATTTGCGTCACCGAACAGAGACGCAGGGTGGCTAAGGACCGGCCGTAAGCACCGGCGCAGTGCCGCTGTTTCTTGGATATCCTTGGTCGATTAAGGGGGACCAACACCCATGGCTTTCATCAAGAAGCTCGCCTGCGGCGCTTCGATCGCCGCGCTCGCCGCGCTGGCGCCCGTCGCCGCTGTTCACGCCCAGCAGACCGCCTCGCAGATGCGCGGCGCGGTGACCGACCCGAACGGCGCGCCCATCGCGAACGCCTCGGTGACCATCACCCACGTGCCCACCGGCACGGTGAACCGCACCACCACCAGCGCGAACGGCAACTTCAACGCCTCCGGCCTGCGCGTCGGCGGTCCTTACAGCGTCGCGGTCCAGGCTGACGGCTTCCAGGCGGACGTCGCTGAAGGCATCTCCCTCGATCCCGGTTCGAACGCTCCCCTCCGCCTGCGCCTGAACCGCGCCGGCGCGACCGAGGTGATCGCGGTCACCGGCCGCCGGATTCAGACCCTCGATCTGAACAACGGCGCGGGCTCGGCCTTCTCGTCCCAAGACATCGCCAACCAGCCTTCGTTCAGCCGCGATCTCACCGGCACGCTGCTGCGCGACCCGCTGACCAACGCGGCCGGGCCGGGCAACCTGCGCGTCGCGGGCACCAACCCGCGGGTGAACGCGTTCGTCGTGGACGGCCTGCGCCAGGGTGACGATTTCGGTCTGTCCTCGAGCACCTACGCCACCACACGCTCCCCGATCTCGCTGGACACCGTCGAAGCGGCCTCGGTCGTGGCGTCGGATTACTCGGTGTTCACCACCGGCTTCCAGGGCGGCCTGGTCAACGTGGTGACCAAGTCGGGCACAAACGATTTCTCCGGCACCCTGTCCTACTACCGCTCGGGCAACGACTTCCAGTCGAACACCGCGTTCGACCGCTTCATCTCCAGCCCGGACTTCATCGAGGAAGAATACGGCTTCACGCTGGGCGGGCCGATCCTGCAGGATCGTCTGTTCTTCTTCGTCGGCTATGAGAAGTTCGAGACCGCCGGCCCGATTGACTTCACCTCGAACGACGCCTCCAGCGGCTTCGAGCCCGGCTTCTTCGAAGCCCTGCGCGGCATGATCCAGAACAGCCTGGGCTATGATGTCGGCGAGCGTCCGCTCACCACCTCGATCCCCCGCACCTCCGAGCGTTATTTCGCGCGCGTGGACTGGAACATCAATCCGGACCACCGGGTCACCGCGAGCTATCAGCGCACCGAGGAGACCGACACCTCTGGCGTGTTCAACAACCAGTTCGACAGCGCCTGGTACGACACGCCTCTGGAACTGGACAACTACACGCTCCAGGCCTTCTCCAACTGGACGCCCGATTTCACCACCACCGCCCGGCTCGGCTACAAGGAATACATCCGCGGCCAGAACTGCCGCGCCGGCACCGACGTGGGTCAGATCCAGGTCAACGTGACCCCGACTAACGTCGTGGGCACCCCTCTCGAGGGCCTGGTCACCAACACCCCGGGCTTCCAGCCGGTCGGCGGCTGCGACCGGTCGCGTCACGCCAACGAGTTCAACGACACCCGTCTGCAGGTCTACCTGCAGGGCGACTACACCTGGGGCGACCACGTCACGAGCTTCGGCGGCAGCTTCGACCGCTACGAGCTGTACAACCTGTTCGTCCAGGACAACTCAGGCAACTTCGTCTTCCAGACCCCTCAGGATCTGATCGACAACCGCGCCACCGTCACCTACCGCGCGCCCCAGTCGAACGTGCGTTCGGAAGGCGCCACCGAACTGAGCTATGACATCATCGCTCTGTTCGCTCAGGACGAGTGGCAGATCCTGCCTGACCTGTCGGTCAATTTCGGCCTGCGCTACGAGCGTTACCAGCAGGATCAGGATCTGGTCCCGCGGCCTGACTTCGATCTGGTCTACGGCGCGAACGCCCGCCAGAGCCTGGACGGCATCGACCTGTTCCAGCCTCGCGCCGGCTTCCGCTGGGACGCGGCAAGCCGCACCACCGTCTCGGGCGGCTTCGGCCTGTTCGCGGGCGGCGACCCGAACGTGTGGTTCGCCAACACCTACCTGCCGCAGAACTTCTCATACACTCTGAGCGGCCTGGAGAATGTGGACCCCCGCGTGGTTCCCCAGGAACTGATCGATCTGGTGGCGAACTCCAACCCCACCGATCCGGCGCCGATCGACACGATCGCGCCGGGCTTCGAGATGCCGTCCAACTGGCGCGGCTCGCTGAAGCTGGCTCAGGAATTCGATCTGGAGTTCGACGGGTTCAGCCTCGGCCGGGACTACGTGTTCGAAACCCAGGTGCTCTACAGCCGCACCCACCGCGGCTACGCCTGGCGCAACCTGGCCCAGATCGGCCTGCCGGTCGGCACCGCGCCTGACGGGCGCCCGATCTACACCGACCTGGCCGCGTTCAACACCGGCACGGGCAACAACTTCCAGAACGTGATCGAGCTGTACAACGTGAACGAAGGCGAGAGCCTGGTTTACACCGCGGCCCTGTCGAAGAACTACGAGAACGGGCTGGGCTTCTATCTGAGCTATGCCTACCAGGATGTCGACGCGATCATCCCGGCGGCTTCCTCGGTGGCGGTGTCGAACTACAACGCCCAGGTCGGCTTCGACCGCAACTCGGCCTCCGCTGGCCGCTCGCTGTTCGAGACCGAGCACCGCTTCGGCATCAACATGTCCTACGAGACCGAGATCTTCGGCGACCTGCGCTCGCGCCTGGACGTTTCCGGTCTGATCTCGTCCGGCACGCCGTTCAGCTACACCTACACCACGGTGCCTCTCAACCCGATGTTCGGCCGGGACGCGGTCCAGCAGTCGAGCAATGCCGACCTGCTCTATGTGCCGCTGGCCAACGACCCGAGCGTCATCTATGGCGCGGGCTTCAACCAGGACGCGTTCAACGACCTGATCGAGCGTCAGGGCCTGACCCGCGGCGAGATCGCGCCCCGCAACGGCCACACCAGCCCCTGGCAGCAGCTGTGGAACCTGCGCTTCCAGCAGGATCTGCCCTTCGCCAGCTTCGGCGTGGACCGCTTCCGCAACAATCGGGCGACGTTCGTGGTCGACATCGAGAACTTCCCGAACCTGCTCAACAACGAGTGGGGCCGGACCTACGGCACGCCGGGCGGCGGCTTCGGCGCCGTCCCGGTGGTCACCGGCTCGCTGGTGCGTGCGGATGATCCCGACCGCCCGCTGAACTCGCGCAACAGCGCGAGCCCCAGCGGCAGCGTCCCCGGGTCGCAGGACTACAACGCCGCGTTCGATCCGGCACTCGTGTGCCAGTCGGCCGGCGCCTGCGTGTATCGCTACGACACGCTGAACACCACGAACGCGGGCCGCACGGGCATCGAAAGCACCGCCAACTCGCTCTACCGCATCCGTCTGGGCATCCGCTACGAGTTCTAGGCGGACCGTCCTTTCGGACACACACTGGGAAAGGGGCGGCCTTCGGGCCGCCCCTTTTTCTTTGGCCCCAGCGGCGCGGCGGGCTTCGCGGGGCCGCGCGGGGCGTGCTATGGGCGAGGCCATGACACACGCGATCCGCATCCCCCACGAGACTGAATTCCAGAGCGCCATCCACACCTGCTGGCCCGCCGCCGCGAACCTTTGGGAGGAGGACCTGATCCCCGCCCAGGAGGAGTTCGCGCGCTTCCTGTGGGCGGTCAGCGAGCCCTCCGAAGACGATCACGGCCTGCCGCTGGTGATCTATGCGGCGACCGATCAGGCCGAGACGAGCGCCCGCGAGGCCATGGGCCGACGGGCGGAAATCGTGCGGGCCAATTACGGCGATGTCTGGCTGCGCGACACCGGGCCGGTGTTCGGGATCGAGAACGGGCGGCTGGTCGCGGTCCGGTTCGAGTTCAACGGCTGGGGCGGCAAGTACGATCTGGCCGGGGATCGGACCATCGGCCGGGACGTGGTCGATCAGACCGGCGCCGAGGAGCGCCGGATCGATCTGGTCTGCGAGGGCGGGGCGCTGGAGTTCGACGGGCAGGGCAGCGTGATCACCACCCGCCAGTGCCTGCTCAATCCCAACCGCAATCCGGGTCTGAGCGAGGCCGAGGTCGAGGCGCGGCTGAAAGCCGGGCTGGGGCTGGAGGCCGTGATCTGGCTGGACGAAGGGCTGGCGGGCGATCACACCGACGGGCACGTGGACAACATCGCCCGCTTCATCCGTCCCGGCGTGGTGGCCTGTCAGGCCCCGAACGGCACGGACGATCCCAACGCGAAGGTTCTGGACGCCATCGCGCGTCAGCTTGAGAAGGCCCGGGACGCTCAGGGGCGGCGGCTGGAGGTGGTCAGGATTCCCTCGCCGGGCTTCGTGGACGACGGGGAGGGCGGGCCCGCCGCTGCCAGTCATATGAACTGGGTGGTTGGCGCGGACGCGATTGTCGTTCCATCATACAACGACAACGGGGAGGCGGCGGCGAAGGCGCTCGAAGAAGCGTTCGGTCGGCGTGCCGTTGCATGTTCCGCTAACCATATCTTGACCGGTGGCGGTGCATTCCATTGCGTGACGTGCAATCAGCCATCCGCGGACTGACATGAAAAACGTCTATACCGGGCTCGTCATTCTGGCGCTTCTCGCCGGATCGCAGCCACTGGGATCCCGGGGGGAGCCGGGATACCTGTTCGGATCAGCGACGGCCGCCCAGGCCGCGCAGGATCCTCTGTCCATGGACGATCCGGCGCGCGGCGACGCGACGCCGCAGGGCCATGTGTTCCGAATCCCCTCCGAAGACAGCGCCGAGACCCAGGGCGACGCCATCGGAATGGCGGACGCGGCGGTTTACTCGGTCGCGCCCGAGATCCCCATGCCCGCCGCCCGCGAGGAAGCGGACCTCTTCGCGCAGGTCGCCCCAGACCCGTATCTGGAGATGGAGGACGGGGTCCTCATCCGGTCCTCGCTGCCCTATCTGCAGGCCGTCAAGGATCGGCTGGACCAGGCGATGGCCGCCGAACGCATGGTCGGCATGGCCGTGGCGGTGATCGAGAACGGCGAGCCGGTCCTGGTCTACACCGGCGGGGAGACCGCGGCGGGCACCGGCGAGCCGGTGACCACCCGCACCCTGTTCCGCGCCGCCTCGGTGTCCAAGACCTTCGCGGGCGCCCTGCTGGCCCATCTGGAGGCGGAGGGCCGGCTCGATCTCGACGAGATCGCCGAGGACGTCACCGTCAAATCCACCCAGCGCCCCACCCTGATCGAGCTGGTCAGCCACCGCACGGGCCTGCCCAACAACGCCTATGACAACCGCATCGAGGAGGCGAACCTGTCGGTCGCCGAAATTCGCGGCATGCTGGCGGGCGTGGACCTGATCTGCCCGGTGGGCGGGTGCTATTCATACCAGAACGTCGCCTTCTCCGGTCTCGAGCACGCCGTGGAGCGGGCCACCGGGCTCGATTACCGCGACGCGGTGCGCTCCTTCCTGTTCAACCAGTATGGCCTGCATCGGGCCGGGTTCGGCGAGGAGGACCTGACGCGCGCGGACAGCTGGGCGCGGCCCCACCGCGGCTGGAGCCGGACCACCAGCACGCCGGGCAATCCGGCCAGCACCTATGACGTGATGCCCTCGGCGGCCTCGGTGGTGCTGTCGCTCGAAGACATGATCGCCTGGGCGCAGGCCTTCCTGCGCGAGGGGGAGGGCGTGCCCCACGAGCTGCGCGAGCGCATCTTCACCCCGCACACCTCCACCCCGCGCGAGACCAACTCGCTGCAGCGGCGCTATCCGGGCCGGGTCAGCGAAACCCATTACGGCATGGGCTGGCGCATCTATCAGTGGGGCGACCGCACGCTGGTCGCGCACTCAGGCTATCTGGGCGGGTTCGGCGCGAACATCGTGCTGGAGCCTGAAAGCGGGTTCGGCTTCGTGGCCCTGTGGAACGCGGACACCAGCGCGCCGTGGCGGCTCTGGCCCACGGTGATGGACCTGCGCACGGGCGACGGTCCCGGCGACTGGCTGGATGATCTTTAGGTAGTTTTTTCACCGTCCCTGCGGGGCGGTTTCTCCTATCCTCCCTCGCTTCGCTCGGTCGGTTCCGCGCATGGGCGCGGGCGGCCGTTCGGCCTTGTGCGGCGGCTGCGCCGCCGGTTCCTGGCTCCTTTTCACCGTCATGGCCCGGCTTGACCGGGCCACCCATCCGGCAGGCTTTTCAATGGCGCTGAACCGCCGTCCGGCTGGGTCCCCCGGTCGAGCCGGGGGATGACGGAGGTGGCGAGGGCGGGTGTTTCCCCTTCCGCCGCGCCGGAACACTGTCCATCCGCGCCCGGTTCGACTATCTAGCCACCGACACTCCGTCGAAGGGACCTCTTCATGACCGACACGATCACGATGGGCGTCATCCAGGCGCCGTTCGGGACCGACATGGACGCGAACATCAAGACCGTCTCCGAACTGGTGCGCGAGGCGGCGAGCAAAGGCGCGAAGATCATCCTGCCGCCCGAGCTGTTCCAGGGGCCGTATTTCTGCGTCACCCAGGAGGAAGACTGGTTCGCGCACGCCTATCCGGCGATGGAGCATCCGTGCGTGACCGCGCTTCAGCCGCTGGCCGAAGAGCTGGACGTGGCGATCCCTGTCTCGATCTTCGAGCGGGACGGGCCGCGCTATTACAATTCTCTCGTCATGCTGGACGCGGGCGGCCGGGCGATGGGCGTCTATCGCAAGAGCCACATTCCCGACGGGCCGGGCTATCAGGAGAAGTATTATTTCCGCCCCGGCGACACCGGCTTCAAGGTGTGGAGCACGAAGCACGGCAAGGTCGGCGTCGGGATCTGCTGGGACCAGTGGTATCCCGAAACCGCGCGCGCCATGGCGCTGCTGGGCGCGGAGGTGCTGATGTATCCCACCGCCATCGGGTCAGAGCCCCATGACGCCAGCCTGGACACCGCCGCGCGCTGGCGCCGGGCGATGCAGGGCCATGCGGTGTGCAACGTCATGCCCGTGGGCGCGGCCAACCGGACCGGGGACGAGGGCGGGCAGGTGTTCTACGGCACCAGCTTCATCTGCGACCATACCGGCGAGGTGATCGACGAGCTGGGCCGGGAGGAGACCGGAACGCTTGTCGGCAGCTTCGACAGACGTTTTCTGGATCGCCATCGGGCCGCATGGGGTTTCTTCCGGGACCGCCGGACAGACCTTTACAAAGACGTGCTGCTTTGAGGGTCTACAAGTTTCTTCCGTCAAATTTTGGAATTGATGCAATTCGATCCCGTCGATTGAAAGTAGCGTTGTTCAACGAACTTAATGACCCGTTTGAGCATAGGGCTGTGGCGACAAACAATCCAGAGCTTAGGCGGGTAATAGATTGTATAGTTAAAGAAAATAAGGAAAAATTAGCCCTTTTATGTTTTAGTAAAGCTTGGTCAAACCCTGTGATTTGGTCTCATTATGCTGCGTCTCACACGGGGTTGTGTCTGGGTTTTGATATATCGGACGATTTAGCTATTGAGGTTGAATATATTGATGATCGGATATCCGATCGTGAATTGGTTGAAGCTCTTATTTCTGGGGATTTGGTCTCAGGGATGAGAGCCATGGATGCGATAACAGCGCGAAAATGGCGACATTGGCAATACGAACAAGAAGTCCGAGTCGTCTTGGGTATTAGAAGTCAGCCCGAGAATGGAATTTTCTTCCAAAGTTTTTGTGACGAATTGGTTTTGAGAAATGTGATCATTGGGTGCAATTGTAACATTAGTAGAGATGAAATTTCAAAAGCTCTTGAGGAAGGAGGGTTCTTAAAGGGAAATGTGGAAACTTTCAAAGCACGACCGGCGTTCAATTCGTTTCGAATTGTGAAAAATCAAAACCCTGCTCTCTGGAAGTGACATGACCGAACAGCGCCGCCGCGCCACTCTCGCCGTCCGCAACGCCACGCTCGCGGACGTGCCCGCCATTCTCGCGCTGCAGGACCGGGCCTATCCCGACCTGCCGCCCGACCTGCCCGGCATGATCCGCGGCCAGATCCAGGCCTTTCCCGAGGGCCAGTTCCTGGTCGAGTACGAGGGCGAGGTCGTGGGCTGGTGCGCGACCTTCATCACCACCGAGGAGCTGGCCTTCGCGCCGCACTCCTGGGCGGAGATCACCGGCAACGGCTATGCCGCGCGCCATGACGAGGACGGCGAGTGGCTCTATGGCATGGAGGTGGCGGTCGACCCGAACCGCCGCCGCCTCAGGATCGGCCAGCGCCTGTATCAGGCCCGCGTCAGCCTGTGCCAGGAATGGGGGCTGAAGGGCGTCGCGTTCGGCGGCCGCCTGCCCGGCTACAAACGCCGCCGCAAACAGTACGCCACGCCCGAGGCCTATCTGGCCGCCATCGAGACCCGCCAGATCAAGGACCCGGTGTCGAATTTCCAGATGCGCATGGGCTTCGAGCCGGTCGGCGTTCTGAAGAACTATTATCCCGACGACACGGACTCGATGGGCCATGCCGCCCTGATGGTCTGGCGCAATCCCAAATACGTGGAGACCGCCGCGCCGGGCCGCCGTCCCGAGCCCCAGACCGTGCGCGTGGCCGCCGTGCAGTTCATGATGCGCGCCGTGGACAGCCTGTCGGAATTCGAGCGCAACGTGGAATACTTCGTGGACGTGTGCTCGGACTACAAAGCCGATTTCTGCGTCTTCCCCGAGATGTTCACCGTGGCCCTGCTGGCGCTGGAGAAGCGGCGGCTGAGCCCGCAGGAATCCATCAACGCCCTGTCGCGCCACACCCCGCGCTTCCTGGAGTTCATGAGCCAGCTGGCGGTGCGCTACAACATCAACATCGTGGGCGGCTCGCACCCGACCAAGACCGATGACGGCGACATCCAGAACGTGGCCTACGTCTTCCTGCGCGACGGCTCTGTCCACGCCCAGGAGAAGATCCACCCCACGCCCAACGAGCGCTACTGGTGGAACATCAAGGGCGGGGACTATGTCCACGCCATCCCCACCGACTGCGGGCCGGTGGGCGTGCTGATCTGCTATGACAGCGAGTTCCCCGAGCTGGCCCGGCGGCTGGCGGACGAGGGCGCGAAGATCATCTTCTGCCCCTACGCCACCGACGACCGGACGGGCCATCTGCGCGTGCGCTACTGCGCCCACGCCCGGGCCATCGAGAACCAGGTCTATGTCGTGACCGCGGGCAATGTGGGCAATCTGCCCGACGTGGAGAACATGGACGTGAACTACGCCCAGAGCGCGGTGATCACGCCGTGCGACTTCCCCTTCGCCCGCGACGGCATCGCGGCGGAGGCGACCGACAGCGTGGAGACCATCGCTGTGGCCGATCTCAGGCTCGACGATCTGGCCGAGGCGCGGCGGGCGGGCACGGTGCGCAATCTGCGCGACCGCCGCTTCGACCTGTATCGCATCGTGTGGAGCGACCGCGCGCCGTCGGCGTGAGGATCAGTCCTCCCCCCTGCCGCCCTTGATCACGGTGAAGCGGGCGCGCTGGGCCTCGGGCTCCGGCGCGGCGGGCGGGTCTTCGGCGGGGGTGTCCAGCTCGCTGGCGCGGAACACGCGCGGGGTCGTCTTTTCCGGGGCGGGGCCGGGCGGCGGGGCGAGGTCGTCGTTGATGTCGCGGCCCGAGGGGCGGGCGGGCGTCTTGCGGCGGAAGCTGGAACCGGACTTCGCGCCGTCCTTGGTCTTGAACGAGGAGCGCTTCATCCACGGGCGCGTCTCTTCGCCCTTGGCTTTCTTCTCGAGCTCTCTGAGCTTGGCTTCCTGAAGCCGGGAGAGGGGGCTGTCCAGATCGCCCTTTTCAGGGTCGGCGAAGGCGGAGCCGAACGTCTCCAGCCGGTCCTCCACCGAGGCGAGGAACTCCGCCTCCCAGTCCGACAGCGCGGCGCGGATTTCGGCCGCGCCCTCGGCGTCGCCGCTGGCCTCGGCCTCCATCAGCGCCCGCCGCGCGCGTTCGAGCCGGCGCAGCGCCTTCTTCTTCTTGCGCTCGTCGATCTCCCGGGCCATCGCCTTGAGGTCAGATCTCGCCCAGAGCGCCCAGATAGAGCTCCAGCAGGGCCTCCATCTCCTGGCGCTCGTTGCGGTCCTGCTTGCGGATGCGGATCACTTGGCGCAGCACCTTGGTGTCGAAGCCCATGCCCTTCGCCTCGGCGTAGACTTCCTTGATGTCCGCCGCGATGTTCGCCTTCTCCTCCTCCAGACGCTCGATCCGGGCGACGAAAGCCTTGATCTGGTCGCGGGCGACGCTGCCGACGGCATCGGATTCATCGCGCTCGGGGGTGTTCGTCTCGGCGACCATGGCGGGCTCCTGTGCTGATCTGAAGGCCCGGCAGCCTAGCGCACCGGGGCGGGGCGGGGATAGGCGCGAAGGCCGCCCGGCGCAAGATCGCGCTGCAATCAGTCCCGGCCCTGAAGGCCGGAGGCCCGCGTCATGACCTCGCCCACCGCGGCGGCGACCTCGGTCGCGCGCGCGTGGTGGAGATTGTGGCCGGCCCCGTCGATCAGGCGCAGCTCGGCGTTGGGCATGGCCTCGGCCACGGGGACCGAATGGCGGTGGGTGGCGAGCACGGTGTCGCCGGGCCCTGCGAAGAAGATCGCGGGCCGGGTGATCGCGGCATAGCGCTCCTCCTGCGCGGCCAGATGCTCGTTCACCCGGGCCATGTCGTCGGCGTTCGCCTTCCACGCCTCCGCGCGCAGGATCAGGGCCAGGGCGCTGTCCTCGACATAATTCTCCGGCATGGGCTCGGGGTCGAAGGCGCTGCGCGCGCCGCCCTCGAGCTTGGTGCGCCCGAAGGTGGGGGCGATCACGCGCGTGATCAGCGTACCGACCACCGGCCAGCGGGTCGCCCGGTTATAGAAGGCCGCCTCGCCCACCCAGGCCCGGACGGCGGGGGCGACGAGCACGAGCCCGGTCACCGCCTCGGGATAGTCCATCGCCAGCCGCAGGGCGATCGCGCCGCCCCAGGAGTGGGCGATCACCACGGCGGGCTCGGCGTTGCGCTCGGCGAGGAAGGCGGCGATCAGCTCGGCCTCGCGCTCAGGGCTCCACCGCCCGCCGGGCCGCTCGCTCCAGCCCAGCCCGGGCCGGTCCAGCCAGACCGCGCGGTATTCGCCCAGCTCGCTTTCCAGCGCCAGCCGCATGTCTTCGAGATTCGCCGAGGCGCCGTGCAGGACCAGCACCCGCGGGGCGGTCTCCGGTCCGGTCTCGACGAAGTGCAGGCGCACCCCGTCGATCTCGATGAAATGGCCCGCGGGCGCGTGCTCGCGGGCGGTAGCGGCGGCGGGGATGAGCGCGGCGGCGAGAAGGGCGGCGAGCCCGGCGATGGCGGAAGGCGTCATGAAAGAGGCGGTCCTTGCGGCGGGCGCGCCGGGACGGATCAGAGCGCCCGGCCCGTGAGCTGTTCTTCCAGCCTTGTACGTCCCGCGCGCGCCTGCGGATGCCACGGATGGATGCGCAGAGCCTCCAGATACGCTTCCAGCGCGGCGGCGGGAGCCTCGCTGCGCTCCAGCGTCCGGCCCAGCAGGACATAGGCGTCGAACCGGCGCGGCTCCAGCGAGACCGCCTCGGTCAGCGCGTCGAAGGCGAAGCCCCAGTCGCCGTCCGCCATGGCCAGCTCGGCGGTCAGCAGCCAGCCTTCGGAGAACTCCGGCTCGAGCTGGCGCAGATGGGCGTACTGGCGTTCGGCGGCGGCGGGATCGCCGATCCGGCGGGCGATGTCCGCGCGCTGCATCAGAAGTTCGGCGGTGGGGCCGGCCTGCTGGCGCCAGAGCGAGCGGACCTCGTCGGCGATGACCGCAGCGCGCTCTTCGCTTTCAGCGTTCAGAAGGGCTTCGAGCCGTTCGTCCAGACGCTGGTCGGGGCTGAGGTGACGGCGTTCGGCCCGCTCATCCAGCCGCTCGGGATCGGCCGGGCGCAGGTCGATGGGTCCCGATGGCGGGACGGCCAGGCCCAGAAGGGCGGACAGGATGACGGCGGCGCTCATGGATTCCTAGGTTAGGGTTTCGCGGCGCCGCCGCAAGAGGGCTACTCCGCCGGAGTTCCCGGCGGGCGGGCGGCGCCGCCGGTCACTTTCGAGCTGTCGAACTGGCGGGAGAATTTTTCGAGCTGGCGCGAGGTCCAGTCGGGCGTCTTGGTGTACTTGCCCAGCGCCGCATAGGTGGAGGGGATCACCACCAGGGTGAACAGGGTCGCGACCAGCACGCCGGTGAAGATCACCAGCCCGATCGTGCCCCGGCTCTCCGCGCCCGGCCCCGAGGACAGGATCAGCGGAACCGCCCCCGCCGCCGTGGAGATGCCCGTCATCAGGATGGGCCGGAAGCGGGTCTCCGCGGCGGTCAGCGTGGCCTCGACCAGGTCCAGCCCCTCGTCGCGGAGCTGGTTGGCGAACTCCACGATCAGGATGCCGTTCTTGGCCGCCAGACCGATCAGCACGATCAGCCCGATCTGCGAGTAGATGTTCAGCGACGAGCCTGCGATGTAGAGCCCGAACAGACCGCCCGCGATGGCCAGAGGCACGGTCAGCATGATGATGAAGGGCTGGATCAGGCTCTCGAACTGGGCGGCCAGCACCAGGAACACGATCAGCAGGGCCATGGCGAAGGCGAACATCGCCGCGCGATTGGCCTCCATGAACTCCTGCGCCCCGCCCAGGAACTGGGTCTGGACCGTCTCGGGCAGGTTTTCCGCCGCGTAGTCGTTGAACCAGTTGACCGCGTCGCCCAGCGAATAGCCGTCCGCCAGCGTCGCCGAGACGGTCACCGAGCGGAAGCGGTTCACGCGCCGCCGTTCGGAAGCCTCGCCGGTCTCGGTCAGGGTGACGATGTTGGACAGCGCGATGACCTCGCCCGCTGCGCTGCGGACGTAGAGCCCTTCCAGATCGGTCAGGGAGGCGCGCTGGTCGCGGCGGTTCTGCAGCACCACGTCATAGCTCTCGCCGCGGTCGACATAGGTGCCCACCCGGCGCGAGCCCAGATGGGTCTCCAGGGTGCGCGCGACCTGCTCGTCGGTGACGCCCAGATCGGCGGCGCGGTCGATGTCCACGTCCACGACCAGACGTGGGGAGGTGGGCCGGTAGTCGGACGCCACCTGCAGCAGGCCCGGATTGTTCGCCAGCGCCTCGGCCACGAGGTCGTCGGCGAAGGCGCCCAGCTCGGCGTAGTCGTCCCCGCCGATCACGAACTCGATGTCAGAGCCGCCGCCCTCCCCGCCCGCGAGGGTGGAGCGCATGGTCGCGAAGGCCCTCAGGCCGGGGATCTCGCCCAGCCGCTCGTTGATCTCGGCCACGATCAGCGGGCCGTTGCGGCTGCGGTCGCTCCACGGGGTGAGGGTGGCGAACACCACGCCGGAGGCGTAGCCCGACCCGCCGAAGCCGGGGATGCGCACGATGGCGCGCTCGATCTCGCCCGCCTCGACATATTCCATCAGCACCGCTTCGACCCGCTCGGACTGCTCGCGGGTGTAGTCGAAGCCCGCGCCCTCCTGGGCGGTGAAGGCGGCGAAGAAACTGCCGCGGTCCTCGGTCGGGGTCAGCTCGCCGGGCAGGCGCAGGAAGAAGAACAGCGCGCCCAGAACGGCCACCAGCATCAGCGGCAGCACCAGCACCGGACGGCGCAGCACCACTTCCAGCGAGCGCCGGTAATTGCGTTTGGCGTCGTCGAGCCGGGTGTTGACCCATTTGGTCACGCCCTTGGCCTCCTTGGCCGGGCGGACGAGCTTGGAGGCCATCATGGGCGACAGGGTCAGGGCGACCAGACTGGACAGGATCACCGCGCCGGACATGGTGATGGCCAGCTCAACGAAGATGCGGCCCACCACCCCGGGCAGGAAGATCAGCGGCACGAAGACCGAGACCAGCACGGTGGTGGTCGCGATCACGGCGAAGAAGACCTGATTGCCCCCGTTCAGAGCGGCCAGCATGGGCGGCTCGCCCAGATCGGCGCGGCGCTGGATGTTCTCCAGAACCACGATGGAATCGTCGACCACCAGACCGATGCACAGCACCAGGGCGAGCAGGGTCAGGATGTTGATCGAGAAGCCGAAGGCGGACAGCACCGCGAACACGCCGATCAGGCAGACCGGCACCACCGCGGCGGGAATGGCCGCGGCCCTGAGCGAGCCCAGGAACAGCCAGATCACCCCCATCACCAGAAGCGCGGCGATGAACAGGGTGCGCCAGACCTCGCGTATGGATTCGGCCACGAAAACCGTGTCGTCGCTGGACAGGACCAGCTCCATGCCGTCGGGCAGGGTCGCGCGGACGCGGTCCGCCTCGGCGCGCGCGGCGCGCGACAGGGCGATGTCATTGGCCTGGCTCTGGCGCACCAGCCCGATGCCGATCTGGGATTCCGCATTGCCGCGGAACACGTTGCGCGGCTCCAGCGCGGACTGCTCGACCTCGGCCACGTCGCCCAGCCGTATCACCGTGCCGTCGCTGGTGGTGGAGATGGGCATGCGCCGGAAATCCTCCGGCGAGCCGTAGCTGCGCTGGATGCGCACGGTCAGGTCGCTTTCAGGGGTCTCCACGAAGCCGCCGGGCAGCTCCACGTTCCGCGAGCGCAGGGCGCTCTCGATGTCCGAGCTGGTCAGGCCACGCGCGGCCAGGGCGTTGGAATCCAGCCAGATGCGGATCGCGTAGCGCAGATTGCCCCCCGTGAGCACCTGGCTCACCCCGTCGATCACGGCGAAGCGGTCGCGGATATAGCGCTGGGAGAAGTCGGTCAGCTCCTCCATCGACATGCCGTCGGAGACCAGCGAATACCAGATGATCGGCCGGGAATCGGCCTCCTGCTTGCGCACCAGGGGCGGGTTGACCTCCTCGGGCAGGCTTTCCTGCGCCCGGGCCACAGCGCCGCGCACGTCGTTGGCCGCCGCGTCGATGTCGCGGCCCAGCGAGAAGGTGATGTCGATGTTCGACCGGCCGTCCAGGCTGGTGGAGATGATCTCGTCCAGACCCGCGATTCCCGACAGGGCGTCCTCGATGACCTGGGTGACCCGGTTCTCGACCACCTCGGCGTTGGCGCCGCGATAGGTCACGATCACCGAGACCACGGGCCGGTCCACGTCGGGCAGCTCGCGCAGGGGCAGGGACTGGAAGCCCAGCACGCCGAACAGGACGATGAGCGAGGAGAAGACCGCGGCCATCACCGGCCGCTTGACGGCGATGCTGGTGAGGGTCATCCGCCCGCTCCCGCGCTGGCCGGAGGCGTGACCGGTTCAGGCGCGGGCTCGGCCGCGGGCTCGGCCGCGGGTTCAGGATCGGGGTCGGGCGGGGGAAGCTCCGCCTCGTCGTCGGCCAGGGCCTCTTCGGGCGTCTCGCCGGCGGGCAGCTCGAACGGTTCGGGCAGGGTCCCGGTGGCGGGCTCGGTTTCCGGCGAGGGCTGCGCGGACGGCGCGGACTCCGCTTCGGGCGCAGGCTCGCTCTCAGGCGCGGCGGGCCGAGGCGGGCGCATCTCGCTGATGCGGACCGGGCCGCCGTCACGGGTGCGGTGAGTGCCGTCCGCGATCACGGTCTCGCCCGCTTCGAGGCCGTTCAGAATCTCCACGCGGCCCTGCGCGCGCAGGCCCGGTTCGATGTCGCGGCGGCGGGCGATGTGCAGGCCTTCGTCCTCGGCGGGCTCCAGCACGAACACATAGGCCTGCTCGGCCATGCGCATCAGGGCGGATTCAGGGATGGCGGGGCGCTCGCGCTCGTCGCGGCGGACCTCGACGCTCAGCAGCATGCCCGGCACCAGCCGGCCGTCGGTGTTGGGGATTTCCGCGCGCACGGTCACGGCGCGGCTCACCCGGTCCACCTGATTGTCGATGTTGGTGATGCGACCGTTGAAGATCTCGCCCGGATAGGCCGAGGCGCGCGCATCGACCCGCTGGCCGGCCTGCACCGTGGCCAGGAAGCGCTCGGGCAGGGCGAAGTCGAGCTTGATGATGCGCACGTCGTTGAGCGTGGCGATCACCGTGCCGGTGTCGATCAGCTCGCCCGCGGAGATGTTCCTCAGGCCCACGACTCCGGCGAAGGGCGCGCGGATGATGCGGTCGGCCATGCGCGCCTCGATGGCGGTGACCTGGGCGGCGGCGCGCTGGAACTCCGATTCCGCCTCGTCGCGGCGCTGGGCGGGGGCGACGCCGCGCTGGGCCAGCTCGGCGGCCCGGTCGCGCTCGCGCCGCGCCTCGGTCAGGGTCGCGCGCGCCGCGTTCAGGCTGGCGGCCTCCTCGGCGTCGACCAGTTCGGCGAGCACCTGCCCGCCCTGCACGAAGTCGCCGGAGTCGAAATTGATCCGGCTGATCGTGTCGGAGATCTTCGAGGTGACGGCCACGGACTCGTTGGCGTGGGCGGTGCCCACCGCGGTGATGATGTCCGCGAACGGCTCGTCGGCGACCTCCGCGGCGATCACGGGGGTCGCGTCCGCGGTCTCCGATCCCGAGGTGGCGAGGGTGACGACCTCGCGCACCAGGACGGCCAGCGCCATCAGGACGAACACGCCCGCTATGGCGGCAAGAAACGTCGCGCGCTTGGCGACCAGGAGGGCTCTGCGCTTCATGGATATCTCCAGCAATCCGGGCGCTGCATAGGCAGATAAGGCGCTCAGATCAACTCACAGCACTGCGTCTTGTCTCAGTGCAGAATAGGGCAAGAAGAGGGGCATGACGTGAATATTCCGTCACGTCTCGCCCATTTCTGCCAATGGCCACAGTCTCATGCAGCGCTTTCACGCCGCACCGCGCGTTAATGGAATCCGGGCTATGATCGTTCCCGGTTCATCACGGAGCCCCCCATGAGCGCAGACCGTCCGGACGCCGACATCGCCATCATCGGCGGGGGCATGGCGGGCATGGCGCTGGCCGCGAGGCTGGCCGCGCGCTCGCGCCTGCGGATCGTGGTGCTCGAGCCGCGCGAGACGGTCTCCGACACCCGCGCCTGGCGCTTCTTCCGGCCTGCGCGCCATGAGTTCTCCTGCCTGGTCACCCACGCCTGGCCGCGCTGGCGGGTGTCCTCGGCCCACGAGACGGTCCATGGCGAGGCGGACGGGCAGGTGCTGCAGTCCGTTCCGGCCGCGCGCTATCACGCCGCCGCCGAAGCCGCGCTCTCCGCTTCCCCCGAAGCCCGGATCGAGCGCGGGGTGCGGGTGGACGCCCTGCACGCCAGCCACGACCGGGTGGTGATCGAGACGCCTTTCGGGGCGCTGACCGCCCGGCAGGCGATCGACACGCGCCCGCCCAGCCCGCGCGCGCTCGCCCGCGCGCCGCTGATGCAGGAGAGCGCGGGCGCGCTGGTCACGCTGGACCGGCCCCTGCTCGACCCCGCCACGGCGGGCCTGATGGACGCGATGACCGGCGGGCCGGACGCGCTGGGCTTCATCCAGTTCCTGCCGCTCGATCCGTTCACCGCCCATGTCGAATACACCCGCTTCGCCGCCCGCCCCGCAGGCGCCGCGGCGATGGACGCCGGACTGGCCGAGGCGCTGGCCTATGCGCTGGACGGCGAGCCGCACCGGACCGGGCCGCGCGAGCGCGCGGTGATCCCGCTGGGCCTGTCGCGCCGCCGCCATCGCGGCTCGCGGCTGATCGCGCAGGCCCGCGCGGGCGGCGGCGGGATGCGCGGCGCCACGGGTTACGGGTTCCTCAAGGCGCAGGTCTGGGCGGAGGCCTGCGCGGCGCGCATCGCCCGGGGCGGCCGCGCGGTGTCCATGCCGCCCGATCCGCTGGTCCGCAGGCGGCTGGAGGCGCTGTTCCTGAACGCGGTGCGCAATCACCCCGAAGAGGCGGCGGGCTATGTCATGGCGCTGGCGCGCTCCATGCCGTCCGCCAGCTTCATCCGCTTCGTGACCGGCGAGGCCGGGCCGCTCGACCACGCCCGCGCGCTGGCCGCCCTGCCTGCGCTGAGACTGCTCGAAGCCGCGCCCGCCGCCCTGACGGGCTTCGTGCCGCGGATGCGGATCGCGGTTCCGGTCTAGGGGGTGGATTTTTCTTTGCCGCGTCATCCCGGCCAAGCGCGCAGCGCGCCGAGCCGGGACCTTGATGTGCTGCGAGCGGGGTCCCGGACAGCGCCGTCGGCGCTTCCGGGATGACGGGGTTGCGGCGGCAGGAAATCCTCCGGCCCCTCACCCCTTGAACGGAAAGCTCGCCGACGCCCCTTCGGACGCCGAGCCCGCCAGCGCGGCGTATTTGGCGTAGGCGCCCGAGGCGTATCGCGGTTCGGGCGGGGTCCAGTCCTTCGCGCGGCCTGCGAGGTCCGCGCCGGGGGCGTCGATGCGGCGGGCTTCGACGTCGATGCGCACGGTGTCGCCGGTCTGCAGGAAGGCGAGCGGTCCGCCGCGGGCGGCCTCCGGGGCGACATGGCCGACCATGAAGCCGTGGGTCGCGCCGGAGAACCGGCCATCGGTGACCAGCGCCACGTCATCGCCCAGCCCCGCGCCCTGGATGGCGGCGGTCACGGCCAGCATCTCGCGCATGCCGGGACCGCCCGCGGGGCCTTCATGGCGGATCACCACCACGTCGCCTTTGGCGATGCCGCCCGACTGGACGGCCTTGAAGCAGTCCTCCTCGCTGTCGAACACCTTGGCGGGGCCTTCGAAGGCGAGCCGGTCATGGCCCGCCAGCTTGGCCACGCAGCCCTCCGGCGCGAGATCGCCATACAGGATGCCGAACCCGCCGCGCTTCTTGACCGGATCGTCCGCGCTGCGGATCACGTCCTGGCCCTGGGCCTCCTTGGGGTTCTCGACCGCCGCGAACAGGGTGTCGCCGGTCACGGTGGGGGCGTCGGTGACGAGGCCCGCGACTTTCAGGCGCGCGCCCAGCAGGGCCGAGCCGCCCGCCGCGGCCATGTCGGGCGCCATGTAGCGTCCGCCCGGCTTGAGGTCGGCGATGACGGGCGTGGCGCGCGAGACGTCGTCGAACGCGTCGATGGAGAAGGCGTCCGGTCCCAGCCCGGCCTCGCGCGCGATGGCGACCAGATGCAGCACCGCGTTGGTGGAGCCCGCCGTGGCCGTGACGGCCACCGCCGCGTTCCTCAGGCTGTCCGCCGTGATGTAGCGGCGCGCATTGCGGCCCTCGCGGAAGGCCTCGACCACCAGACGGCCCGCCTGCTCGGCGGCGCCGGGCTTGGCGGGGTGGACGGCGGGGATGTCGTTCAGGCCCATGGGAGAGAGGCCGAGGAAGGTCAGCGCCAGCGCCATGGTGTTGGCGGTGAACTGGCCCCCGCACGCGCCCGCGCCGGGGCAGGCGGCCTTCTCCACCTCGCCCAGCTCGTCCTCGGTGATCCGGCCCGCCGCGCAGGCGCCGACCGCCTCGAACACGTCCTGGATGGTCACGTTTTTCGCGCCCAGCTTTCCGGGCATGATCGAGCCGCCATAAAGAATGACGCTGGGCAGGTCGAGCCGGGCGGCCGCCATGGCCGCGCCCGGCAGGGTCTTGTCGCAGCCGACCAGGAACAGCACCGCGTCCAGCGAATGGCCGCGCACGGCCAGTTCGGCGGAATCGGCCACGCAGTCGCGGCTCATCAGCGAGGCGCGCATGCCCTCGGTGCCCATGGAGATGCCGTCGGTCACGACGATGGTGTTGAAGTCCACCGCCGTGCCGCCCGCCGCCTCGATCCCCGCCCGCGCGTGGTCGGCCAGGGTTTTGAGGTGCATGTTGCACGGGGTGACGGTGGTCCAGGTGTTCACGATGGCGATCATGGGTTTGGCCATCGCCGCGTCGTCATAGCCCGCCGCGCGGAGCATGGCGCGTGCGGGCGCCCGCGCCGGCCCCTCGATCAGGGTGCGCGAGGGGGATTTCTTCTCAGTCATGGTCAGGACACTCCGGCGGGTTCTTTTCGTGTCAGCGCCCGGTCGAGGGCGGCGAGGTCGGGCCGCATGGGCGCGGCTTTCGCGGGACGGCCGAGCACGGCGGCCAGCGGTTCGGTGGGCTCGACGGTCCGCCCGATCAGGGGCTCGACCACGTCGGCGAACTTGAACGGATGGGCGGTGGCCGCCGCGATCCAGGTCCGGCGGTCGCGCGCCTCGCGCGGCAGGCGGGCATAGGCCTCCGCCGCGGTGGCCGAGTGCGGGCACCAGACATAGCCCGAGGCCTCGAAATCGGCCGTGATCCGGGCGCGGATGGCGTCGTCGTCGACCTTGTGGACGCTCACCCCCTTCTCCGAGGGCGAGAGGGCGGTCAGCCGCTCGAAATTGCTCGGCGCGCCCACGTCCATGGCGTTGGCGATGGTGGCGACGGACGGGGCGGGCTCATACCGTCCGGTCTCCGCCCAGCGTGACAGGGCCGGGTTGGCGTTGGTCGCCAGCACGACCGGGCCGATGGGGAAGCCCATGGACCGCGCGTAGAGCGCGGCGACCCCGTGGCCCAGATTGCCCGTGGGCAGGATCAGGCCCGGCGCCTCGCCGGTCCGCGCGAAGGCCTTCATCGCGGCGCTGGCGAGATAGACCGTCTGGGGCAGCAGGCGGGCCATGTTGATCGAGTTCGCCGAGGTCAGGCGGTGACGCCGCGACATCTCGGGGTCGGAGAAGGCCGCCTTGACCAGCGCCTGGCAGGCGTCGAAATCGCCGGTCACGCGCAGGGCCTCGACCGGTTCGCCCCAGCAGGTGAGCTGATGCTCCTGGAACGCCGAGACCCGGCCTTCGGGATAAAGGATCGCCGCGCGGACATTGCGCCGCCCTTCCGCCGCGCAGCCCACCGCGCCGCCGGTGTCGCCCGAGGTGGCGGTCAGCACGGTCAGCGGCTCGCCGCCCGTGCGTTCCAGCGCCCCCATCAGGAAGCGCGCGCCGAAATCCTTGAACGCCCCGGTGGGGCCGTGAAACAGCTCCAGCGCCAGCAGCCCCGGATGCTTCGGATCGGGCGCGACCAGCGGGGTCGGGACGGCATAGGCCTCCCGGCACAGACCCGGCAGGGATTTCGCCAGAGGGTCGCCTTCAAAGAAGGGCGCCAGCATCACCGCGGCCAGATCGGCCAGCTCCAGATCGGGGTCGATGCCGCGCGTGTCGAACACGGGCAGGCGCTCGGGGCGATACAGCCCGCCATCGGGCGCCTGACCGGCCCGGATCGCGGCGGAGATGGAGACCGGCGGCGCGCCGCGCGAGCGCGTGGAAACGTATTTCATGACGCTTTGGCCCGCACCGCTTCAGGGACGGGCTCGGACCGCGCGCCTTCGGACGCGATGGGCGCGGTGTAGGCCCGCGCCTCCAGCCCCGCCCATTCGAAGGAGTCCTTCATCGCCTTGGAGACCTTCTGCGCGTCGCGGTCCTCGGCCCAGGCGAACACGGTGGGGCCGGACCCCGAGAAGGAGCAGCCCAGCGCGCCCGCGGCCAGGGCGGCGGATTTCACCGCGCCGAAGGCGGGCAGCAGGTATTTGCGCTGAGGCTCGACCAGCACGTCTTCCAGCCCGGCGCGGATCAGAGCGCGGTCGCCGCTGGCGCAGCCGGCCATGAAGGCGGCGATGCGGCGCGCGTGCTCGACCGCGGTCTCCATCGGCACGGCGGGTTTGAGAATGCCGCGCGCGGCGCGGGTCTCGATCTGGGCGTCCGGGTGCAGGGCGACCGACACGATCCCTTCGGGAACCGGCAGCGGGCGGACGAGCCCCGTCTCCAGCTTCGCCGCGATCACCAGACCGCCCAGAAGGCTCGCCATCACATTGTCCCACGGAGGCGGGTCGGAGGAGGCGCGCTCGCCCTCCAGCGCGAAGGGCAGCAGGGCGGGCAGGGGCAGCGGATCGTCCAGCAGGGCGTTCACGGCCGCGGCGGCGGCCACCGCGGAGGCGGCCGAACCGCCCAGTCCCGCGCTCAGGGGCACGCCCTTGTGAATGTCCAGCCGCACGCCGAAATCCGCGCCGGTCGCCTTGAGCAGGGCGCCCGCGGCGGACAGGGCGGTGTTGCGTCCCGGTTCGGCGGGCAGGGTGGAGACCAGCCCGGTGACCGCGCCCAGCCGGACGCCCGGCTCGGTCTCGCGCCAGGCGGTGACGTGGTCGCGCAGGGCGTCGAACGCCTGACCCAGCACGTCGAAGCCCACGCCCACGTTTCCGATGCTGGCCGGGGCGCTGGCCGCGGCGATCATCCTCTTGCCCATCGTCTCCTCCCTCAGGCGCTCAGCCGGCGGGCCGGCGCCGCGCCCTGCAGTTTAAGCGAATCCGCGCCGCAGAGCTTGCGCTGAATATCCATCACGTCGGCGAACACCGCCGCCGCCGTGGGCCAGCGGCCCGCGCCCTTGCCGAACAGAGCGTGGACCCGGCCCGCGCCGTCGCGCACCACGAAGCGGTTCTCCTCGTTGCGCGCGCCCGCCAGCGGGTGATCGAGCGGCAGGGCGAGGATGCGCACGCTGGCCTCGACCGAGCCGTCGGGTTTCAGCTCCAGCCGTCCGACCTGCTTGAGGGCCTTGCCCTCGGCGGCGGCCTTCTTGGAGCGCTCGGGGCTGACGTCGCGCAGGGAGTCCTTGGCCACCTCGCGGGGGCTGAGGGACACGCCGAAGGCTTCCTTGACCAGCAGGGAGACCTTGTCGGCGGCGTCATGCCCGTCCACGTCGGCGGCCGGATCGGCTTCGGCGAAGCCCAGCTCCTGCGCCTTCTTCACCGCGTCGTCGAAGGCCCAGCCTTCTTTCAGGCGGTCGAGCAGGAAGTTGGCCGTGCCGTTCATCACGCCCTCGACCGCGACCACGCCGGGGCCGGATTTCAGGCGCTCGACGGTCTCCAGGATCGGCGTGCCGCCGCCCACCGCCGCCGAATAGGCCACATGCGCGCCGCCCGCGCGGGCGGCGGCGTGAAGCGCGGCGTGGTGGCGGGCCAGCGCCGCCTTGTTGGCGGTCGCCACGCTGGCGCCGGCCTGAAGCGCGGCCTCCATCACCGTGGCGGGATAATCCGGCCCGCCCATCAGCTCGATGACCAGTTCAGGCCGGCCCGACAGCGCCCGGTCGGGGCGGGAGGTGAAGGTCACGCCCGGCTTGCCGGCGTGTTTTTCAGGGTCGCGCACCAGAACCGGGTTCAGCTCGAACAGGTCGGGGCGGGATTTCAGGTGCGCCAGCACGCCCGCGCCCACCGCGCCGCAGCCCAGAAGCGCGACCCGCAAAGGCCGCTGGGGCCGGGGGGCGTCGAGACGGGCGGGCGCGCGGGCGACCCGCGTGCAGTGGCCCGCGCCCATGGCGGCGACTTCGATCACCACGTCCGCGGCCTTGGCCGCCTCGATGGCCTTGGGCTGGATCAGCCCCTTGCTGGCGGCGGCGGCCCGGTCGTAGTCGAGTTCGGCGAAGCGCTCGGCGCGGGGGTTGTCGGCGGGGTCTTCGGCGTACACGCCGTCCACGTCCTTGATCAGGCGCACCCGCTCGGCGCCCAGCTTTTCAGCGAAGAACACCGCGCTGAGATCCGTGCCGCCCCGGCCCAGCGTGACCGCGCCATGCTCGGCGTGGCAGGCGGTGAAGCCGGGCACGACCAGCACTTCATGGGCGGCGAGCTTGGCTTTGACGGCCCGGGCGTCCAGTTCGCACAGGTCGGAATCCATGGCCGGGCCTTGCGCGAACAGGCCCATCTCGTGGGGGTCGAGCGCGCAGGCCCTCACCCCGATCCGCGACAGGGCCAGCGCCATCAGCGCGGCGGAGCGGAATTCGCCGGTGCGCACCAGACGGGCGGCCAGCGCGGGCGCCGCCTCGCCGCCCACCGCCTCGGCCTCGGCCAGCAGATTGTCGGTCTCGCCCGCCAGCGCGGAGACGACGGCGACCACCTGCTCGCCCTCGCGCACATGGCGGAACACCTCCTGGGCGACGGCGGCGTAGTCGCCCAGACCGCCCAATACCGAGCTGCCGAACTTGAGCACGCAGAGCTTGGGTTTGTCCTCTTCGGCCTCAGGGGCCTGATCGTCGGGTTTCATCGCTTCAAGTCCTTTTTCAAGCATGAAAAAACCCGCTCGCCGGTATCGGGGAGCGGGTCGGGTCCTTGGGTTTTCCGGGGTGTCTCGCTCCCGTCAGCCCACGCCGATCCGCCCCCTTCCGGAGGTGGTGATGGTAATGGTGGTGGTGAGAATTACGGACACGCGCGCAACACCAGCCGCGCCGCCGAGGCGGGCGCTGGTCGTTTCGCGATGGGTCGGGCTCATCCCGGCCATGACACGTCTCCGTAAAGGGTCCGCAAAACGCGCTGCGTCTGCGAACGACAAATCCGAGCCTGAGGCCGATGGCTCCCCGCCGTCAACCCGAAAAATACGGACAAAGACAGCGATTGGCGACCCGCGGCGGGAATGCCACACATCAAGCCATTGTTTTAAGACGAAAATGCGAAAAATGCGAAGGTCCGTACATTTTACGGGTTGCCAGTCTGGAATGTACGGACTTATGGTTCGATCAGATTTCGGGCTCGCACATGCAGCAACGCGGCGCGCCCGGCGAACGAGTATGGAGACGAGAGCCGTGACCCGCGCAGGAACCGATATCCGCGCCGAGTTTTCGCCCCGCCGCCCGGCGGCCGGCGGCCTTATTACCGTGCTCGTACTTACCCTCCACATCGCTGGAGCGGCGCCGCCTGCCTGATCGATCCTGAAGCACGAGGATCAGACCCAAGCAGAACCCCGCTCCGCCCCCCCGGAGCGGGGTTTTTCGTTTCCGCCAGCACCCAGACCAGACCTTCAAGGACCCGACCGATGACCGACGCCACCGCCCAGTTCTACACCGACAACGACGCCGACCCGTCCGCCATCAAGCCGGGGCCGGTCGCGATCATCGGCTATGGCAGCCAGGGGCGGTCCCACGCCCGGAACCTGCGCGACAGCGGCCACACGGTGATCGTGGGCGCGCGCAAAGGCGGCAATGCGGAAGCGCGGGCCAAGGCGGACGGTTTTCCGGTGACCAGCCCTGCGGAAGCGGCGAAAGCGGCGAGCTTCATCGCCATGCTGACCCCCGACATGTCCCATGCGGCGGTCTATCGCGATCAGATCGCGCCGAACATGGAGCCGGGCGACACGCTGATGGTCGCCCACGGCTTCTCGGTGCATTTCGGCCAGGTCGCGCCCCGCGAAGACATCGACGTGGTGCTGATCGCGCCCAAGGGGCCCGGCGATCTGGTCCGGCGCGAGTTTGAGCGCGGGGCGGGCGTGCCCTCCCTGTTCGCCGTGCACCAGGACGCTACCGGCAAGGCCAAGGCCAAGGCGCTGGCCTACTGCGCCGGGATCGGCGGCACGGCGGCGGGCGCCATCGAGACGACCTTCGCCGAAGAAACCGAGACCGACCTGTTCGGCGAGCAGGCCGTGCTGTGCGGCGGGGCCAGCGAGCTGGTCATCGCCGGCTACGAGACGCTGGTGGAAGCCGGGTACAAGCCCGAGGTCGCCTATTTCGAGTGCCTGCACGAGCTCAAGCTGATCGTCGACCTGATGTACGAGGGCGGTCTGGCGAAGATGCACGAGTTCGTCTCCGAGACCGCCAAGTACGGCGATCTGGTCTCCGGCCCCCGCGTCATCAACGACGAGACCCGCGCGCGGATGCGCGAGGTGCTGCGCGACATCCAGACCGGCGCCTTCGCCCGCGACTGGATCGTGGAGAACCAGGCCGGAAAGCCCCGCTACAACGCCCTGCTGCGCGAGGATCTCGAGCAGCCCATCGAAAAGACCGGCCAGCGACTGAGAGAGCGCATGGCCTGGCTGCAGCCCGGCGCGAACGCGCAGGCCGCCGAATAACGCACCCGCGAAAGGACCCCGACCGATGACCGCCGCCCACGCCCATGCCGCCAACGATCCCAGACCCGCCACCGGCGCGCGTCTGGTGGTGGACGCGCTCGAGCGCGAGGGCGTGAGCGTGGTGTTCGGCTATCCCGGCGGCGCGATCATGCCGGTCTATGACGCCCTGCCGGGCTCGAAGCTGACCCATATCCTGGTCCGCCACGAACAGGCCGCCGCCTTCGCCGCGGACGCCTGGGCGCGGGTCACCGGCGAGGTGGGGGTGTGCATCGCCACCTCCGGCCCCGGCGCGACCAATCTGGTCACCGGGATCGCGAACGCCTTCATGGATTCGGTGCCGATGGTGGCGATCACCGGCCAGACGGCCAGCCACCTGCTGGGCACCGACGCCTTCCAGGAAACCGACATCTTCGGCGTGACGCTGCCGATCGTGAAGCACTCCTTCATCATCCGCGACGCCGCCGACATCCCGACCGTCTTCGCCGAGGCTTTCGCCCTGGCGAGGAGCGGACGCCCGGGCCCCGTGCTCGTTGATCTGCCCAAGGACGTCGCTCAGGCGTCCGTGCCGTTCCCCGCGGCAGAGCCGGACCGGGCGTCCGTCCATCCCTTCCGCCCCGACCCCGAGACGATCTCGGCGGCCGAGGCCATGATCGCGCAGGCGAAGAAGCCGGTGCTGTATTTCGGCGGCGGCGTGCCCATCGCCGGCGCGGAAGAAGCGCTGCGCGCCTTTTTCCAGCGCACCGGCATCCCCGCGGTCGCCACCCTGAAGGCGCTGGGCGCGCTGCCGACCTGGTGGCCGGGCTATCTGGGAATGCTGGGCATGCACGGCACGCGCGCGGCCAACATGGCCGTGGACGGCTGCGACCTGCTGATCTGCGTCGGTGCGCGTTTCGACGACCGGGCGACCGGGCGGCTGGACAGCTTCGCGCCGCGCGCGAAGGTCATCCACATCGACGGCGATCCGGCGGAAATCTCCAAGCTGCGCCATGCCGACCTGGCGATGGCGGGCGACATCCGCGCCATTCTGGATGCGCTGGACCCCGACACCGTCGGGATCGGCGACTGGCGGGCCGAGTGCGCCCGCAACGCCGTGCGCTGGGCCATGCGATACGACGCGCCGGGCTCGGGGGTCTATGCGCCCGCCCTGCTGAAGGCGATCTCGGAGGCGGCGGGCGACGACTTCATCGCCGCGTGCGACGTGGGCCAGCATCAGATGTGGGTGGCTCAGCACTGCCGCTTCGCCCGGCCCCAGGCCCACCTGACCAGCGGCGGTCTGGGCGCGATGGGCTATGGCGTGCCCGCCGGGTTCGGCGCGGCGCTGGCCGACCCGTCCGCGAAGGTGTTCGTGGTCACCGGCGACGGCTCGATCATGATGAACATCCAGGAGCTGGCCACCATCCGGCGCTACCGGATTCCGGTGAAGATCGTGCTGCTGGACAATTCCCAGCTGGGCATGGTCCGCCAGTGGCAGGAGCTGTTCTACGCGGAGAATTTCTCCGAGGTGGACCTGTCGGACAATCCCGACTTCGCCGAGGTGGCCCGCTCCTTCGGGATCGAGGCCTTCACCCTGGACCGCCGGGCGGACGTGCCCGCCGCCGTCGAGCGGCTGATGACCACCTCCGGCCCGATCCTGTGCCACGTGCGCATCGACCCGCGCGAGAATGTCTGGCCGCTGGTGCCGCCGGGCAAATCCAACGCCGAAATGATGGAGCCCTGAGATGACCACCCGCATCGAGATCGACTTCGCCCCCGCCGAAGGCGCGATCCTGAGGCTCGTGGGGCTCATCGAGCGCCGCGGCTTCGAGGTCGTCGCCATGGACGTGCCGCCCATGGACCGCGCCCGCTCCGCCAGCATGGCCCTGAGCCTGCGCGCGCGGGACGCGACCCGCCGCATCGAGACGCTGGACGCCCAGATCCGGCGCATCCACGGCGTCAGCGACGTCCGCCACCGCGCTGCGCCGGCGATGGAAGCCGCGTCATGACCGCGATCCGCATCTTCGACACCACCCTGCGCGACGGCGAGCAGGCGCCGGGCTTCTCCATGAGCGAGGAGGGCAAGCTGCGCATGGCCCGCGCGCTGGCCGCGCTGAAGGTGGACGTGATCGAGGCGGGCTTCGCGGCCGCCTCGCCGGGCGACGCGCGCGCCATCGAGCGGGTGGCCGGAGAGGTCGAAGGTCCCGTGCTGGCCTCGCTGGCCCGGGCCACGCCCGGCGACATCATGGCGGCAGCGAAGGCGCTGAAGGGCGCGAAGTCCAAGCGTCTGCACATCTTTCTGGGGACCAGCCCGCTGCACCGGGAGTTCAAGCTGAAGCTGTCCGAGGCCGAGGTGCTGCGCACCATCCACGACATGGTCAGCATGGGACGCGAGCATTTCGACGACGTGGAGTTCTCCGCCGAGGACGCGATCCGCACCGAGGCGGGATTTCTGGTCGAGGCGCTGTCCACGGCCGCGGCTGCCGGGGCCTCGACCCTGAACGTGCCCGACACGGTCGGCTACGCCACCCCCCGCGAGATCGAGGCGCTGTTCCGGATGCTGACGAAGAAAGTCAGCCGGGGCGACGGTGTGGTCTTCTCGGCTCACTGCCATGACGATCTGGGCATGGCGGTCGCCAACTCGCTGGCCGCCGCGCGCGGCGGGGCGCGCCAGATCGAGGTCGCCATGAACGGGATCGGCGAGCGGGCGGGCAACTGCGCGCTGGAAGACGTGGTCATGGCGATCCGCACGCGCCGGGACGCGCTGGGCTTCACGACGAATGTGGACACCACCAAGATCATGGCCGCCAGCCGGATGCTGTCGAAGGTCACCAACACCCACCCGCCGCGCAACAAGGCCATCGTGGGCGCGAACGCGTTCGCCCACGAGGCGGGCATCCACCAGCACGGCGTGCTGGCCAACCCGGAGACCTACGAGATCATGAAGCCCGAGCATGTGGGCCTGGCCAAGAGCGCGCTGGTGCTGGGCAAGCATTCGGGCAAGCACGCCCTGAAGGCCCGCGCCGCCGAGCTGGGGTTCGAGCTGAGCGACAACGAGCTGGCCGCCGCCTTCGCCGTGTTCAAGGACGTGGCCGACGAGGTGGGCATCGTGGAGGACGCGCGGCTGGCCGCGATCCTGTCGGGCGTGGAGGCGGGCGAGACCGCCAATCTGTGGACGCTGGCCCGGATCGAGATCCGCGCGCCCATGACCTCCACCGCCCAGCCGGTCGCGCGGGTGGAGCTCAACCACTCCACGCGCGGGCGGGTGACCGATATCGCCACGGCGCCGGGCTCTCTGGACGCGGCCTTCCAGGCGGTCAGCCATATCATGGAGACCCCCGCGAAGGTCGAGAGCCTCGACATGCAGTACATCGCGGCTGATCCTGACGAGCCGGCCGATGACGGGCAGGGCGCGGACGTTCTGGTGGAAATGACGATCGGCGTGGATGGCGGAAGCTATCCGGGCCGGGCGCGGGCGCGCGACATCGTGCCCGCCTGCGTCACCGCCTACATCGACGCGCTCAACAACGCCATCGCCGCGCGCCGGAGGGGGCAGACCTCCGGCGGATCAGCCATGGCCCGCGGCGCGAGCGCGGCCTGACAACACGGGGAAGAAACTTCCATGAGCATCAACACGGTCGAGCATATCTGGCGCAACGGCGCGCTGTGCGGCTGGCATGACGCGCAGGTCCACGTGCTCTCGCACGGCCTGCATTACGGCACCTCCTTCTTCGAGGGCATCCGGGTCTATGACACGCCCAACGGCCCGTGCGGCTTCCGCCTGCGCGAGCACATCCGGCGGCTGCACGATTCCGCGAAAATCTACGGGCTGGAACTGCCCTACAGCGAAGACGTGCTGGTGGACGCCTGCAACGAGGTGGTGGCGGCCAACGGGCTGAAAGCGGCCTATCTGCGGCCCATCGCCTTCATCGGGTACGGCTCGATCGGGGTGGTCCCCGCCGAGAACACGCCCATCGACGTGTATATCGCCGCCTTCCCGTTCGGCGCCTATCTGGGCGAGGCCGCGCGCGAGCAGGGCGTGGACGTGATGGTGTCGAGCTGGAACCGGCTGGCGCCGAACACCGCGCCGACGGGCGCGAAGGCGGGCGGCAATTATCTGTCGAGCTACCTGATCTCGAAGGAAGCCAAGAAGCGCGGCTATGCCGAGGGCATCGGCCTGGACGTGGACGGGCGGCTGAGCGAGGGCGCGGGCGAGAACATCTTCATCGTCAAGGACGGCAAGCTGATGACCCCGCCCGCCTCGTCCTCGATCCTGCAGGGCATCACCCGGGATTCGATCATCAAGATCGCCAAGGACGAGGGCATCGAGGTGGTCGAGCAGGCCATGCCGCGCGAGATCCTCTATCTCGCCGACGAAATCTTCTTCACCGGCACCGCCGCGGAGGTCACTCCCGTGCGGTCGGTGGACGACCGGCCCACCCGCGCGAACGGGCGCGGACCGGTCACCAAGCTCATCCAGGACCGCTTCTTCGGGCTGTTCGACGGCAGCGCCGAGGACAAGTGGAACTGGCTGGAGCCCGTGCATCGAAAACCCGAGGAGAATGGCTATGGCGCCGCGGCCGAGTGAGCCCAAGACCCTGTTCGACAAGGTATGGGAGGCGCATCTGGCGCTTCCCGAGACCGGCGAGAACCCGGGCCTGCTCTATGTCGACCTGCATCTGGTCCATGAAGTGACCAGCCCGCAGGCCTTCGCCGAGCTGGCGGCGCGCGGCCTGACCGTGCGCCGACCGGACCGCACCTTCGCGACCATGGACCATTCCACCCCCACCACGCCGCGGCCCTTCGGCGCGCGGCCGGTCTATTCCAGCCCGGCCACCAAGAAGCAGGTCGAGACGCTGGAGGAGAACTGCCGCCGGCACGGCATCGAGCTGTTCGGCTGGGACAGCCCCGACCGGGGCATCGTGCACGTGATCGGTCCGGAGCTGGGCCTGACCCGTCCGGGCATGACCATCGTGTGCGGCGACAGCCACACCTCCACCCACGGCGCGTTCGGCGCGCTGGCCTTCGGCATCGGCACCACCGAGGTGGGCCATGTGCTGGCGACCCAGTGCGTGCTGCAGCGGCGGCCCAAGACGATGCGGGTCAATGTCGAGGGCCGCCTGCCGGTCGGCGTGACCGCGAAGGATCTGGCGCTGGCCATCATCGCCGAGGTCGGCGCGGGCGGAGCGGCGGGCCATGCGGTGGAATACGCCGGTCCGGCCATCGCCGCCCTGTCGATGGAAGAGCGCATGACCGTGTGCAACATGTCCATCGAGATGGGCGCGCGCGCCGGGATGATCGCGCCCGACGAGACCACTTTCGCCTTCCTGCGCGGCCGCGACCGCGCGCCCAAGGGCGCGGCCTTCGAGGCGGAGGTCGCCCGCTGGCGGACCCTGAAGACCGATCCGGGCGCGGCCTTCGACGCGGAGGTGACGATCAACGCCTCCCGCCTGTCGCCCATGATCACCTGGGGCGCGAGCCCGGACATGGCCGCCCCCATCGACCAGCCCACCCCCGCGGTGACCGGGCCGGACGCGGACAAGGCGCTCAGATACATGGGCTTCAAGCCCGGCGAGACCCTGCTGGGCGAGACGGTCCACACCGTCTTCATCGGCTCGTGCACCAATTCGCGCCTGTCCGACCTGCGCCAGGCCGCCGCCGTGATGGCGGGCCGGCATGTGGGGCCGGGCGTGCGCATGATCGTGGTGCCGGGGTCCGAGCGCATCAAGAAGGCCGCCGAGGCCGAGGGACTGGACGCGGTGTTCCGCACCGCGGGCGCGGAATGGCGCGAGCCGGGATGCTCGATGTGCATCGCCATGAACGGCGACATGGGGCGTCCGGGCGAGCTGGTGGTCTCCACCTCCAACCGCAATTTCGCCGGACGGCAGGGGCCGGGGGTCAGGACCGTACTGGCCAGCCCCGCGACCGCCGCCGCCTCGGCCGTGGCCGGGGCCATCGCCGACCCCCGCAGACTGATGGAGATGTGCGGTGCAGCCTGAACCGATAACCCAAGTGAGCTCCCGCGCCTTCATCGTGGCCGAGGAGAACGTGGACACCGACCAGATCATCCCCGCGCGCTTCCTGACGGCGACCGAGCGCGGCAGCCTGGCGGACGCCTGCTTCCGCGACTGGCGGTTCGCCAAGGATGACCAGCCCAACGGCCATCCGCTCAACGCGGTGGACACCGCCGAGCGCGCCATCCTTCTGGCCGGGCATAATTTCGGCTGCGGCTCGTCGCGCGAGCACGCGCCCTGGGCCCTGCGCGATTTCGGCGTGCGGGCGGTGGTCACCTCGGGCGCGGGCGACATCTTCAAATCCAACGCGGCCAAGAACGGGCTGGTGGTCGCCGAGATCGGGCGCGAGGCCCATGGCGCGCTGATGGAGGCGGTCGCCGCCGACCCTGACACCGAGATCACGGTGGACGTGGAAGGCCTGACCGTCTCCGCTGCGGGCGTGCGCGCGAGCTTCGATCTCGAACCCTTCGCCCGGACCTGTCTGGTGCAGGGCGTGGACCCGCTGGGCTTCATCCTGGGCCGGACCGAGGCCATCGCCGCCTATGAGGCCGCCCGGCCGTGAGCAGTTTCCAGATCTGTCTTCTGCCGGGCGACGGCATCGGCCCGGAGGTGACCGCCGTGGCGCGGCAGGCGCTCGAAGCCGTCGGCGCGGTCCACGGGCTGAGTTTCGCCTTCACCGAAGCCGCCTTCGGCGGCGCGGCCATCGACGCGCACGCCGATCCGCTGCCCGCCGCCACCCTCGAGGCGGCCAGGACCGCCGACGCGGTGTTTCTGGGCGCCGTGGGCGGGCCGAAATGGGATGTCGCGCCCAAGCGCCCCGAGGCGGGCCTGCTGGGCCTACGCAAGGCGCTGGGGCTGTACGCCAACATCCGGCCCGTCAAGCTGCGTCCCGGTCTGGAGGACCTGTCTCCGCTGAAGCCCGAACGGGCGGCGGGGGCGGATCTGGTGATCGTGCGCGAACTGACCGGCGGGCTGTATTTCGGCGAGAAGCGCGAGGGCGAGGACGCCGCGTTCGACGGCTGCGACTACAGCGCGGCGGAGGTCGAGCGGATCACCGAAATCGCCTTCCAGATCGCCGCGCGGCGCTCGGGCCGGGTGACCAGCGTGGACAAGGCGAACGTGCTGGCCACCTCCCGGCTGTGGCGCAGGGTGGTCACGCGGCTGGCCGCGGGGCGCGAGGAGATCGCGCTCGATCACGTTCTGGTGGACGCCGCCGCGATGGCGCTGGTCACAAGGCCCGCGAGCTTCGACGTGATCCTGACCGAGAACCTGTTCGGCGACATCCTGTCGGACGAGGCCTCGGTGATCGCGGGCTCCATCGGGCTTCTGGGCTCGGCCTCGCTGGGCGGGGACGGGCCGGGCCTGTTCGAGCCCATCCACGGCTCCGCCCCCGACATCGCCGGGCAGGGCGTCGCCAATCCGGGCGGGGCCATCGCCAGCGCGGCCATGCTGCTGCGCGACGGGCTGGGCCTGCACGAGGCGGGCGACGCTCTGGACGCCGCGCTGGATGCGGCGCTGTCCGACGGTCTGCGCACGCCCGATCTGGGCGGGGGCGCGAAGACCGCGGACATGGGGCGGGCGGTGGCGGAGGCCGTGCTGAAGGCGGCGTGACGGCATGCCGGTCCTTCGAGGCCGCGACGCGGCGCCTCAGGATGAAAGCGCTCAGAGGGGCTGCATCCATCCCCCTCACGCTGAGGCGCGAGCCGCAGGCGAGCCTCGAAGCGCGCAGCGATGGCGCCGCGGGCCTTGGCGCGGGCTCCTGAGCCCTTATAGATGCCCCTGATCAGTCACTGACGGCTTACATTTCAGAACCGGGGCGCAGCGGGTCCATGAGCGAGTACGATTTCACGACGATCGAGGCCAGATGGCGGGAGCGCTGGGCGAAGGAGAAGACCTTCAAGACCCATGACCCCAAGCCGGGCGAGAAGACGTTCTACGTGCTGGACATGTTTCCCTATCCGTCGGGATCGGGCCTGCATGTGGGCCATCCGGTGGGGTATCTGTCGACCGACATCGTCGCGCGCTACAAGCGCATGGCGGGTTTCAACGTGCTGCACCCGATGGGCTGGGACAGTTTCGGCCTGCCCGCCGAGCAGCACGCGATCAAGACCGGCGAGCACCCCGAAGTCTCCACCGAGAAGAACATCGCCACCTTCCGGCGGCAGATGGAGCTGCTCGGCCTGGGCTATGACTGGGACCGGGAGATCGCGACCTCCAAGCCGGACTATTACAAGTGGACGCAATACATCTTCGCGCGGATGTACGACGCCTGGTTCGACACCGAACAGAACCGCGCCCGCCATATCGACGAGCTGGAAATCCCCGCCGAGATCGAGGCGCAAGGCAAGCTGGCGGTTCAGGACTATCAGGACGCGCGGCGGCTGGTCTATTTCGACGACGCGCTGGTGAACTGGTGCGAGGCGCTGGGCACGATCCTGGCCAATGAAGAGGTCTATGACGGCAAGTCCGAGCAGGGCCATGACGTGGTTCGCGTGCCCGTGCGGCAGGTGAAGATGCGCATCACCGCCTATGCCGAACGCCTGATCGAAGGGCTGGAAAAGCTCGACTGGCCCGAGGGCATCAAGGACAGCCAGCGCAACTGGATCGGCCGCTCCGAAGGGGTGGAGATCAGCTTCCGCGTCCATGACCGGGCCGAGACCATCCCCGCCTTCACCACCCGCATCGACACGCTGGCGGGCGTGACCTTCATGGCGCTGGCGCCCGAGCACCCGCTGGTGGACGCGCTGACCGCCGACGACCGCCGCGCGGAGGTGGACGCCTATCGCGAGGCCGCCGCGCGCAAGTCCGATCTGGACCGCACGGTGGACGCGCAGAAGACCGGGGTGCGCATCGGGCGCCAGGCGGTCAATCCGCTGACCGGCGCGCGCGTGGAGATCTTCGTCGCCGACTACGTGCTGTTCGACTACGGCACCGGCGCGGTGATGGGCGTGCCCGCCCATGACGAGCGCGATTTCGAGTTCGCGAAAACATACGGCCTGCCCGTCATCCCGGTGAACGATCCCGGCGAGGGCGAGCCGTCGCGCGAGGCGGTGCTCAAGGGCGAGTCCTGCTGGACGGGCGACGGCGCGATGCTGCCGCCGCGGATGGACGATCCGGTCTATGAGGCGGGCGTGCCGTGGCAGGCGGCGTGGGAGACCATCGCCGATCATCTGGAGACCACCGGCGCGGGCCGCCGGGTGGTCAGCTATAACCTGCGCGACTGGATCTTCTCGCGCCAGCGCTACTGGGGCGAGCCGATCCCGATCATCCACTGGGAGGACGGCACGCGCACGACCGTGCCGCTCGAAGACCTGCCGGTGAAGCTGCCTCACGTGGCCGACTACAAGCCGCTGTCTTACGACAAGCCCGCGCTGGCCAAGTCCGAAGGCTGGGTGGAGGTCGCCGACCCCAAGACCGGCATGAAGGGGCGGCGCGAGCTGAACACCATGCCCCAATGGGCCGGCTCTTGCTGGTACCCGCTGCGCTACATGGACCCTCGCAACGACGCCGCGCTGGTCGACCCGGACAAGGAGAAGGCGTGGGGCCCGGTGGACCTTTACGTGGGCGGCGCCGAGCACGCGACCCTGCACCTGCTCTACGCGCGCTTCTGGTACAAGGCGCTGCACGATCTGGGCCTGATATCCACCGACGAGCCGTTCACCAAGCTGGTCAATCAGGGGATGCTGACCTCGCACGCCTTCCAGAACGCGCGCGGGATCATCCTGCCCGTGGACGAGGTGGAGGAGCGCGGGGAGGGCACGTTCGTCCATGTCCCGACGGGCGAGACGGTCGAGCGCATCGGCGCGAAGATGTCGAAATCCCTGCGCAACGTGGTCACGCCCGACGACGTGGTCGCGCGCTTCGGCTCGGACGCCTTCCGGGTGCATCTGATGTTCATGGGCCCCATCGAAGGCGGGCGTGTCTGGGACACCGACAAGACCGCCGCGGCGCTGAAATTCCTGCGCCGGGCGTGGAATTTCGCCATCCGCAATCTCGAGCCCGTCAGCGCCGCGGACGAGGCCGGACCGGTGAAGATCGCTCTGGGCACGCTGATCGAGGCGGCCACCGAGGATCTGGACAATCTGCGTCTGAACACCGCCATCGCCGAGCTGATGAAGTTCCTCAACGCCGCCGAGAACGAGCGGGTGTCGAAAGACACGCTGGAGGGTTTCATCCGCGTGCTGGCGCCCTTCGCCCCGCACATGGCCGAGGAGCTGTGGGAGCGGGCGGGCCACCAGACCAGCGTGTTCCATTCCGCCTGGCCCAAGGCGGACGCCGAAATGCTCAAGGCGGCGGTCGAAACCATCGACGTCGTGCTGCAGGAAGGCGGCAAGAAGCGCGCGGCGCTGACCGTCGAGCCGACCATCGCGGACGCGGATATCCGCGCCATGGCGATGGAGCGCCTGCAGGGCATGGGCAAGGACGTGGCGAGCCTGAATCCCGAGCGCATCATCGTGGTGCGCGACAAGAAGACGGGCTGGGTGAAGCTGCTGAACGTGCCGAAGCTCGACTAGGCGCCACAAGGCCGGAACACCTCGCGCGCCCTCCCGTTGTCATGACGGGAGGGCGCTCTGGCATTTGATGAGGTGATTGACATGGCCGGACGTGCCGAAGGCCGCCGCGTGGCGATACTCGCCGCCGACGGATTTGAAGAATCCGAACTGTTCTCCCCCAAGGACGCGCTCGACAGGGAAGGCGCGACCACCGTGGTCGTCTCGCTCGACAGCGGCGAGATACAGGCCAACCGTCACCGCGAGCATGGCCGATCCATCAAGGTCGACAAAAAGGTCTCGGACGTGAAGGCGGACGATTTCGACGCCCTTCTCATCCCTGGCGGCCTGTTCTCGCCCGACGAGATCCGCAATGACGACACAGCCGTCAGCTTCGTGCGCGACTTCTTCAGGCAGAAGAAGCCGGTCGCCGCGATCTGCCACGGCCCGCAGGTGCTGATCGACGCGGACGTGGTGAAAGGCCGGAAGATGACCAGCGTGGCCAACATCCGCACCGACCTGAAGAACGCCGGCGCGAACGTCGTGGACGAAGCCGTGGTGGTGGACGAAGGGCTGGTCACCAGCCGCACCCCGGACGATCTGGACAGCTTCAACGCCAAGCTCGTCGAGGAAGTCTGCGAAGGAAAGCACGCCGCTCAGGCCGAATCGGTCTGAGGCGCGTCTGCTTCGATGAAAGGGAAAGCCCGGCTCCGGCCGGGCTTTTTCTATGAGCGCGCGCCTGACGGCGCGAGCAGAGCCAGCGACAGGCCCGCGCCGATGGCGGGCCAGGAGAAGGCGATGGCCTGATCGGGAGCGCCCGCCATCAGCCCCGTCGCGGCCACGCCGATCCCGAGGCAGACGAGGCCTCCGGCGACGGCGAGCAGGATGGGACGCAGACGGGTCATGACGCTCACGATTTGCCCTGTTTGAGGCATGATCGTGGCCGCTGATCCCTAATTTTTCGTAAGGCTGGAGCCGGATTCTAGAGCAGCGCGCCCGCGATGCCGTCGAAGATGAACTGGGCGGCGAGGGCGGCGAGGATCACGCCGAGGATACGGGTGACCATGGCCGCCAGCGTGTCGCCCAGAAGCCGCATCAGCGGGCCGATGGCCAGGAACAGGACCAGGCAGAAGACCAGGTTCAGCGCCATGGCCGACATGACCACGCCCTGACGGGCCAGATCGCCCGCCGACTCGCTCATGAACAGCATGGCCGAGGCGATGGCGCCGGGGCCGGCCAGCATCGGGATGGCGATGGGGAAGACGGAGATGTCGTCATACGCGCCGTCGGGATGCTCGGCCCTGTGCTCCTCGGACAGTTTCTCGGCGCGCTCCTCGCGGCGCTCGGTGCGCTTTTCGAAGATCATGTCCAGCGCGATCAGGAAGAGCAGGACCCCGCCCGCCGCCCGGAAGGCGTCCAGCGACACGCCCAGCGCGCCCATCAGCCACTCGCCGCCATAGGCGAAGCCCACCAGCACCACCGTGGCCACGATCACCGACTTGATCGCCATGATCCGCCGGTGCCGCCCGCTGGTCCCCGCGGTCAGCCCCGCGAAGATCGGGGCCACGCCGATGGGGTCGATCACCACGAAGAAGGTGACGAACACGGCGGTGAACAGCGCGAGATCGAAGCCGGTCATGGATACCCCCTGAAACAGGAAACCGCCTTAGCACCCGCGCGGCGGGAAGGCGAGGCGGCACGGCGCAGGGGAGGTATGCCCGAGCGCGGTCTTTCCATTGAACAGGAAGGTGAGGGAGGGACAGGGCCAGAACCGCAGACGCCTCACGGGCTGGACCAGACCCCCTCCCGGCCTCCCCCTTTCAGGGGGAGGAGAAGAGACGGCATCCCAGCGCGAACGCGCGCCCGCAGCGCAGCGAGGACCGACTGACCGGAGGGAAGGAGGACAACGAAAAAAAGACCCCGGCGAAAACCGGGGTCTTTTCAACTCAGTCTTCGAACATGTCGCCGAAGCGGTGGCGTTTGCGGGTCTTCCAGCTTCCGCGGTGGAAGACGTCGGACACGATGACCGGGGCCACGGTGGTGGCTTCGGCGTAGACCATCTGCTCGAGCGCGACGTCCACCTTGCCCCACGAGCAGGCTTCTTTCAGCGTGGAGGACGAGCAGGCGCCGTCGCGCACGTCCGCGACGGTGATCTGCACGGCGTAGGCGTGCATGTCGACTTCCTCGCCGAGGATTTCCGCGCAGACCACGGTGTCCTGGGCGAAGTTCTTGGGCACGCCGCCGCCGACCATGAACAGGCCGGTGGTGCCCGCTTTGATCTTGATGTCGGTCAGCTCGCGGAAGTCCGCCACCGAGTCGATGGACAGGTAGGGCTTGCCGGCCTTCATGCGCTCGACCTGGTGCTTGACCAGACCGAAGCCCGCCGAGCAGTCGGAGAAGGCGGGCACGAAGATCGGAACGCCGTGCTCGTAGCACTCCTGGACCAGCGAGCCTTCCTTTTTAGCGTTGCCCTCGGACAGCCACTTGCCCATCGCCTTGATGTAGGCGCGCGAGGAGATCGGCTTGGCGGGCAGGGAATCCGCGATGTCGCCGAGGATGTGGTCGCAGGCCTGCAGCTCCTCCTCGTCGATATAGGTGTCGTAGATGCGGTCGATGTACAGATCGCGCAGTTCGCGGTCGTCGGGGATCTCGCGGGCCTGATAGTGCTTGAAGCCCAGCGCCTCGAAGAAATCCATGTCCACGATGGACGCGCCGGTCGACACGATGGCGTCGACCATGTTGTTGCGCACCATGTCGCGCCAGACATGCATGCAGCCGCCCGCGCTGGTCGAACCGGCCAGCGTCAGGATCACCGCGCAGTTGGGATCGGCGACGGCGGCTTCGAGGATGCGCGCGGCGCGGGCCGCGTCGCGGGAGGTGAAGCTCATCTTCTCCCACGCGTCGATGATGACGCGGCCGTCGAAGCTGGCGATGTCGATGTGCTCGACCGGGTGCGCGAGCAGCTCGGCCTTGCGTTGTGCGTTCTCAGTCATCCGCGTCTTTTCACTTTCATGCGCTGCCGGCGGCGCTTGAGCCGCGCGAAGGGAACCACCGAACCTTCCTCGTCAGAGCCCGTGGCGGGCAGAGGCGCAGGCACATGCTGCGACGGCTGGTCGTAGAGCGAGGCCCAAGGGTAGTCGGAAACTGTGACGGTCTCCACATCCCCGAAGCCGTTGAACCGGGTGGCCATGGCCGTGCCGTACGCGCCGAGCATGCCGAACTCGATCACGTCGCCCTCGCGGATGTCCGCGGGCAGGGCATAGGGGCCGGGCATGGAATCGATGGAATCGCAGGTCGGCCCGTACATGCGGAACTCGGCCGTCTGCTGGCTGGGCTCGCCCTCGGGGCGGTGGACCCGCATCGGATAGGCCCAGCGCGCATGCACGATGTCGAACAGGCAGCCATAGGCGCCGTCGTTGAGATAGAGCGAGTCGCCCTTGACCAGCTCGATCCGCGTCAGGACCGAAACGGACTCCGCGATCAGCGCGCGGCCCGGCTCGCACCACAGATCGGCGTTCTCCAGGACCATCATGTCCTCGAAGGCGGCGCGGATGGCGCTGATGTAATCCTCCATCGGGGGCGGCACGAGCCCGGGATAGATGGACGGGAAGCCGCCGCCGACATCGACGATGTCCACGGTCACGCCTGCGCGGGCGATCAGGCGCGAGGCCTCCATCATCGCCGCGCGATAGGCGGCCGGAGCCATGCACTGGCTGCCCACGTGGAAGCTCACGCCCAGCTCATACGCATGGGCGCGGGTGGTGCGGATCAGCTCGGGCGCTTCGAGTTCGCCCACGCCGAACTTGCCCGACAGGGGCAGGGTGGCGCCGTCGTTTGAGACCGCCAGGCGCACCACGAGGATGAGATCGGAGGCGTACTCGGTCTCCTCGAGGATCTTCTTCAGCTCCGCCTCGCAGTCGAGCACGAAGATGCGCACGCCATGGGTGAAGTACGCCTCGCGGATCGCGCGGCGGCTCTTGACCGGGTGCATGAAGGCCATGGTCGCGCCGGGGCAGCGCGCGGCGATCAGCTCCACCTCGGGCAGGGACGCGACGTCGAACCAGCGATGGCCGGCCTCGTACAGCGCGTCGATCACCCACGGCGAAGGGTTCGCCTTCACGGCGTAGAGGATTTCACCCGGAAAATGTTCCTGGAACCAGCGGGACGCTACGGCCAGACGGTCCGGGCGCGCGCACGCGACCGGGCCATCGACGGGCCGACGGCGGACCAGGTCCAGGGGCGTTTGGTGCTCGGACAACTCACGAGACCCCCTGTTAGCAGTTAACCCAATCCGGCATCGTCAACCTCCGCCGGGATCGCGCATGTAGAATCCGCGAAGGGCCATGTAAAGGGAAAACACGCACCCCGCGCTGCGTTCCAAAATCGCCAGCCCCGGCAAGGCTTCCCGGCGCTGGGTCGCGTGTCGTAAAACTTTCACGCGCAAGCGGCTCCGGGACGCGGTATTTCCCGCCCCGCAAGGCCAATCCGAAAGGGACCGCCATGAAACATCTCGCTTTCCTGTCGGCCGCGACCGCGGCGCTGATGCTGGCCGCCTGCGGCGACCAGCCGCCCGCCGAGCGCGCCGAACCCGCGCCGGCCCCCGCGCCCTCG
>VJOU01000002.1:0-85000 GCA_007050995.1 Glycocaulis profundi
CGGGCGGCGCGGAAATTGGGCCCGCGCCGCCCGTTGCGTGTCTTCTTGAGTGGCGTCTACTCGATGATTTTCGAGACGACGCCGGCGCCGACGGTGCGGCCGCCTTCACGGATGGCGAAGCGCAGCTTCTCTTCCATCGCGATCGGCGTGATCAGGTCCACCATCACTTCCACGTTGTCGCCCGGCATCACCATCTCGGTGCCCTCTTTGAGGGTCACGATCCCGGTCACGTCCGTCGTGCGGAAGTAGAACTGCGGACGGTAGTTGGTGAAGAACGGGGTGTGACGCCCGCCCTCTTCCTTCGTCAGGATRTAGGCCTCGGCCTCGAACTTCTTGTGCGGCTTGATCGAGCCGGGCTTGGCCAGAACCTGGCCGCGCTCGATCCCGTCACGCTCCACGCCGCGCAGCAGCGCGCCGACATTGTCGCCCGCCTGGCCCTGGTCGAGCAGCTTGCGGAACATCTCGACGCCCGTGCAGGTCGTCTTGGAGGTGTCGCGGATGCCGATGATCTCGATCTCGTCGCCCACCTTCAGGATGCCGCGCTCGATCCGGCCGGTCACCACGGTGCCGCGGCCCGAGATCGAGAACACGTCCTCGATCGGCATCAGGAAGGCCTGGTCGATCGGACGCTCCGGGGTGGGGATGTACTCATCCACCGCCGCCATCAGCTCGCGGATCTTCTCTTCGCCGATCTCCGGCTTGTTGCCTTCCATCGCCGCCAGCGCGGAGCCCGCGATRATCGGAATGTCGTCGCCGGGGAAGTCGTACGAGCTCAGMAGCTCGCGCACTTCCATCTCCACCAGCTCCAGAAGCTCGGGATCGTCSACCTGGTCGACCTTGTTCAGGAACACCACCAGMGCCGGAACGCCSACCTGGCGCGCCAGAAGGATGTGCTCGCGGGTCTGCGGCATGGGGCCGTCCGCCGCGTTCACMACCAGGATGCCGCCGTCCATCTGCGCCGCGCCCGTGATCATGTTCTTCACGTAGTCGGCGTGGCCGGGGCAGTCGACGTGCGCGTAGTGGCGGTTCTCGGTCTCGTATTCCACGTGCGCGGTCGAGATCGTGATCCCGCGCGCCTTCTCCTCAGGCGCCCCGTCGATCTGGTCGTACGCACGGAACTCGCCGAAATACTTCGTGATCGCAGCGGTCAGCGTCGTCTTGCCGTGGTCCACGTGACCGATCGTGCCGATGTTCACGTGCGGCTTGTTGCGCTCAAACTTTGCCTTGGCCATCGCGGTGCTTCCTCGTCAGGTGGCGGACACCGCCCCGTTCATTGCGCGCGACGCGCGCGGGGGCGGAAACTGGGGGCGGGGGATAGCCTCAGGCAGGCGATAACGCAAGCGGCAAAAGCCGATGCCCGGCGATCAGTCGGGCACGATGTCGAAAGCGATGGTCAAGCGCGGCTCCTCGCCCGTGAACGGAATCGTCCCATGCCACATGTATGAGGGGAAAAGCACCACCGTGCCCGGCTCGGGGCGGACGGCGCGCTCGGCTTCCAGCTTCGGGCTTGTGGGCAGACCGGGCTCACCGAACTTGATCCAGCCTTCCTGGCCGCCGGCCCCCACCGCGGAAGGAAGCTCGATATAGCAGGCCGAAGACAGCCACCCTTGAGGGTGGACGTGATCGGCATGCCAACCGCCCGGCCTGAGCCAGACCGACCAGATGCCCGCGATGCGCCACCGCCCCGTGTTGCGCGCCCTGAAGGGATCGTTTCCGGGCCCCACCGCGTCAAGATGCGTGTCGATCACAGGAGCGAGCGCCTGGGGAAAAGCCTGGATGGCCGGCTCGTCGCTGCTGAGCAAATCAGGCAGCTGGCTGCCTTGGCGGACGGACTGGCCGAACGGGTGGGTCTGATAAGGATGGCGCCGGCGGAGCGCCTGCCCCAGATCCGAGAGATAGCCGGGCAGGTCCGCCCAACCTTGCGGAGTCTGCAGAGACCAGCGCCGGACCAGCGAATCGTAGTCGTATAGCTGCCGGTAGCGCGAATCGCCGGTCAGCCGCCACGCGGTGGCCAGCACCGCCAGCCCATGCTGGTCGTGCGGCGCGGCGCGCAGCAGGGCCATGGCGGTCTGGCTCGCCCCTTGCCCGTCGCCCGCCGCCAGCATCCCATACGCGAGTGCGATCAAGGCCGATCGTTCCCCCGGGGCGTGTCTGAGCGCGTTTTGCGCAAGCTCGACCGCCCGGGACGGATCTCCGGTCGCCGCGGCCAGATTGGCGGTGGCGATCATCAGCGCCGGGGAGGCCGGGACGCGCGCCAGCGCGGCTTCAGCCGCACTGCGGGCCGCGGTCTCGTCTTTGGCATATTCCACCGCCTGCACCAAAGCCATCTGAAGGCCCGCGTCGTCCGGACGCGACTGGGCTTCACGCTCGATATCAGCGAGCGCCGCGTCGGCGTCTCCGGTGCGCATCCAGATGAGCTGCGCCCGCTCCTTGTGGGCTTCCGCCATGTTCCGGCGCCGGGCGATGGCCGCGTCGAACGCGGACAACGCTTCGTCCAGACGGCCCAGACCGCCGAGCGTGCGCGCCAGGACAAGCCAGGTCTCGGGCGCATCCAGACCGAGCCGCATGGCCTGGCGGGCGGCTTTCTCGGCCTCCGCATACCGCGCGGCGTCGCCCAGAGTCGCGGCGAGATTGTGCTGGGCCACAGCGCTGGAGGGATAGGCGCGGCACGCGGCCTCGTAAACCGGGATGGCGTCCTCGACCCGGCCCTGCGCTTTCAAAGCGCGGGCCCTGCCCGTCATCGCCTGAAGTGTTTCAAGCACCTGAAGCCCCCGGTCCGTCTCCGTGCCAATCAAGCACCAAGCCGCGGCGAGCCGCAACGCGGCAAATCGGTTTCACAGGCGAGGAAGCTGGAGCGGGTGGCGGGAATCGAACCCGCGTATTCAGCTTGGAAGGCTGACATTCTACCATTGAATTACACCCGCCCGAGGGCGCGGCCCGCGCGGACCTTAACGCGGGTCAGCCTGCCTGGCGAGTGGTGGAGGGGGCTGGATTCGAACCAGCGTACGCTTGCGCGGGCAGATTTACAGTCTGCTGGATTTAACCACTCTCCCACCCCTCCGGAACTCGCCGGCGGCGTCCGATCCTGGAAACATCCCTTGCGCGGATGCCGGTTGCGCGAAGCGCTCAGGCGTCCTAACGAGGCCGTCCCCCCGATCGAGGCGCGGACTATACTTATGGCCCCCCCCATGCGCAACACCACGAAAACGCCTGACGCAGCACGAGGCGCACATCGCCCGAAACGCGGCGCAAAACCCTATGGCACAAGGGATTCCGGCGATCCGTCCGAGGGCTGGATCTGGGGCCGGCACGCGGTTCTGGCCGCGCTGGCCAACCCCCGGCGCCAGCCGCTCTCGCTCCACCTCACCCGCAACGCCGAGGCCGAGCTGGACGAGGCCGCGCCCCGCGGGATCAAGCCGCAGATCCACGACCCCAAGGAGCTGTCCGCCTGGCTGCCCGACGGCGCCGTGCATCAGGGATTCGCCCTGAAGGCCCGCGCGCTCGAACCCGAGCCGCTCCAGGCCGTCGCCGATCCCATCCACGGGCTGGTCGTGGTGCTCGACCAGATCACCGACCCGCACAATGTCGGCGCCATCTTCCGCACCGCCGCGGCGTTCGGCGCGCGCGCCCTGGTCATGCAGGACCGCAAGTCCCCGCCCCTGTTCGGCGCGCTGTGCAAGACCGCGGTGGGCTGCGCGGAGACGGTGGGCCATGTGCGCGTGACCAACATCGCCGACACGCTCGAGGAGTTCCGCAAGGCGGGCCGGTTCGTGATCGGGCTGGCGGGCGAGGCCGAGGCCGGCCTGGACGAGGTGGTCGCCGCGAATGCCGGGCCGGGCCTGGTGATCGTGATGGGGTCCGAAGACAAGGGCCTCAGGCCCCGGGTGGCCGATCACTGCGACGCGCTGGCGCGCATCCCGATGGGGCCGAAGGCGGAAAGCCTGAACGTGTCCAACGCCGCGGCCATCGCGCTTTACGAGGCCTCGCGCCGCGACCCGCGGATCAATCCGCCCCGCTGAGCTCTGAAACCAGCGCGAAGGCCGCCTCCAGATCGGGATCGGCGCCCGAGCACAGATCCTCCCGGCTCCACGCCGTGGCGATGTCGGGCGCGACCGGGGCGTCGGCGAGGTCCTGTCCGTCCGGACCCCAGATCCCGTGGACCGGCACGGTCAGCGTCCATCCGCCCGGCAGGGCGAAGCGCTCCCCGCTCAGCAGGGCGCCCGCCGTCTCCCGGCCCACGAATCGCGCCGCGCTGCGGGTGCGCAGCAGCCAGGCGAAGCCCTCCGCCGCGCTGCCGGTGTCCGGCCCGATCAGCACGATGACCGCGCCCTCATAGCGCCGCCCGTCGAGCGGATCGGTGAGAAAGACCGCCGCGCCGTCATGAGCGGAGACCGCCTCGAACACCGCCGCGTCGGTATACGCCCCCGCCACGCGCGGGCCGTCCGCGATGTCGTCCGCGTCCGGCGCCCGGCCCAGAGCGTCCAGATGGCCGCGGGCGAACAGCGCGAAGGCGGGCGCCGCGCCCTCGGGCATGAAATGGCTCGCCAGCCTCAGCGCGGAGGTGTTCCCGCCGCTGTTCGCGCGCAGATCGATGATCAGCGCGCCGGTCCCGCCCAGCGCCGCCATCGCCTGATCGGCCAGCTCCGCCGCCCCGTCGTCGAAGCGGTCGACCCGCAGATGGCCCACCTGCAGGCCGGGCCGGGGCGAGATCCGCGACCAGCGCCAGCCCGGCTGCTCGGGCGGCCACCCGGCCGCCATCCGCGCCACCGTCAGCTCCCGCCTCTCGCCCGCGCAGGTCCGGACCGTCAGGCGCGCCGCCTCGTCCGGCGGGCCGCGCAGGGCGCTTGCATCACTCATGAGCTGGTCGCCCGGCCGCAGGCCCTGCCGCCAGGCGTCGCTGAACGGCGAGACCTCGACCGCGACGGACGCCCCGCCGATGGTCTCGAACCGCGCGCCCACGCCCCTGAAGCCCTGATCGGCCGCAGGCGGGGACAGACGCAGGTGGGACACCGCCAGTTCGGCGAGCATGGCGTTCGCCAGCGCCGCGAACGCGGCGTCGTCGCGCGCCCCGTCCAGCCGCGCGCGATACCGCTCCCCGATCGCCGCCCAGTCCGCGCCGTTGAAGCCCGGATCGTAGAAATTGCGGTCCACCGTCTCCCAGACCGCCTCGAACAGCGGCCCGTGATCCGGTCCGTCCTGAGCCGCCGCGGCCCCGCCAAGGGCGAGGCCGAGGACCAGCGCGCCCGCAGTCTTCGCCCTGCGCCCCATCGCGTCGCGTCCTAACCGCCCGTGCTCAGCCGGCCCCGGCCCGATGACCGGACCTGGGGATTGCCTTCCACGGCGCCGAAATGCACCCCGCCCGAGCCCGACATGCGGATGTCGGGATTGGCCGCCGTGCCGCCGAACCGCACCGAGCCGGAGCCGCTGAGGGAAATCTCCGCAGACTCCGCCCGGCCCTCGCCGATCTCCACCGTGCCGGAGCTGGACATGCGCACCCGCAGAGGGCCGTCCATGGACGCGATCCGCGCCCGGCCCGAGCCGCGCATCTCCAGATCCACGCCGCCCACGTCGCCCGCGGTCAGGCTGGAGCGCCCGGTGGAGCTCAGGCGCACGCCGCCCGGCGCGTCGCCGACCTCGAAACTGCCCGACCCTGAACTGCTGGCCGACAGCGAGCCGACATCGCCCGCGGTGAAGCTGCCCGAGCCCGAGCTGCGCGCCTCGGCGGCGCCGTCGATGACGCCGAACTCCGCCCGCCCCGAGCCCGAGGAGCGATGGCTGACCGAGGCCGCCGACCCGCCCTGCACCCGGCCCGAGCCGGAGGTCGACGTGCTGACCTCGCCTTCGACGTCCCCGAAGCGCGCAGAGCCCGAGCCCGACAGCCTGACCGTCATCGACCGGGCCGAGCCCATGCGCGCATCGCCCGAGCCCGACAGGCGGATCGAGGCGTCGCCGCCCGCATCCCCCATCATGATCGAGCCCGAACCCGAAGACCTCAGCGAGGCGTCGCCCGCCACCGCGCCGCCCACATAGGCGCCGCAGCGCGACAGCGACAGGTCCACAGCGCCCAGATCGGACGCGCTGATCTGGGCGGCGGTGTTGGAGATCGTCAGCGCGGTGTCGGACGGCGCGCTGACCCTGAGCGTGCCGTAATCGGCGAAGGCGCGCTGGCGGCCGCGCGGGCCGATCTCGAAGGTCTCGCCCGTGCGTCGGCAGTTCCAGCGGTCCATCCGCTCGCCGCCGGTTATCTCGAGCCGGTCGCCGTTCTCGCGCACCGAGAAGCCCGACAGCCCCGTGCCGCCCGGCTCGAACTCGGCGGACAGGGTCTCGCCCGGCTCGATGATGATCAGGCCGGGGAAATCGGTGATCTCCAGGCTGGGACCGGCCTGCAGGGCGGCGGCCATGACGAGGGCGGAAGCGGTGGACATCAGCATGGGGCGTCTCCGTTGTGACTGGCGCTTTGCATTCAGATGCGCGCCGCGGGCGCTTTGGATGCGCCCGCCTGAAAACAATCCTCCGCACGATAATCTCCCGCCGGGGGCGCGGGCATTAAATCCGCGCTCAGGCGCATTAAAACATGGAGAGGTTGACCGGGCCGCCGGGCGGGCTTTGATGGAGCCATGACATCCGCCACGCCCTTCCCGCCCACCCATGAGGTGTTCAACCAGTCCGTGCCGCTGGAGGGGGTGAACCTGTTCGCCGCCGACACGATGCTGACCGGCGCGATCTCGCGCGCGGGCGCGGAGGTCCACAAGGACCGCCTGATCCGCCTGGGCGGCGCGGCGGGATCGGCGCAGGGCCAGGAATGGGGCCGGCTGGCCAACGAGAATCCGCCGAAATTCAAGCCTTTCGACCGCTATGGCCGCCGGATCGACGTCGTCGAGTTCCACCCCGCCTATCACGCCCTGATGGAGACGGGGCTGGGCGCGGGCGTCTCCAGCGCGGCGTGGACCACCCAGACCGCGCCGCACTCGCTGCATGCCGCGCTGCTGATCGTGATGGGCGGCGCGGACGCGGGCGTGTGCTGCCCCATGTCGATGACCTATGCCAGCGTGCCAGCCCTGCGCCACGCGGACTGGACCGAGGGCTGGATCAAGGGCGCGGCCTCGGGCCGCTACGACCCCGCCTTCGCGCCGATGGAGCGCAAGCAGGGCCTGACCATCGGCATGGCGATGACCGAGAAGCAGGGCGGATCGGACGTGCGCGCCAACGAGACCCGCGCCGAATCCATCGGCGGCGACGAGGTGCGCCTGACCGGCCATAAATGGTTCTGCTCGGCGCCCATGTCGGACGCCTTCCTGACGCTGGCCTACGAGGGCGAAGGCGAGACGCGCGCCCTGTCCTGCTTCCTCGTGCCGCGCTTCACCCCGGACGGGCAGACCAACGCCATCGAGATCCAGCGCCTGAAGGACAAGATGGGCGACCGCTCCAACGCGTCCTCGGAGATCGAATACAAGGGCGCCTGGGCGCGGCGGATCGGCGAGCCGGGCCGGGGCGTGCGCACGATCATCGAAATGGTCAACCACACCCGGCTGGACTGCCTGGCCGGATCGGCGGGCCTGATCCGGAACGCGGCGGCCCATTCGGTCTGGCACGCCGACCGCCGCACCGCCTTCCAGCGCCGGCTGATCGACCAGCCCCTGATGCGTCAGGTCCTCGCGGAGATGGCGATGGAGGCGGACGCCGCCCTCGCCCTGGCCTTCCGCGTGGCCCGCGCCTTCGACCTCGCCGAAACCGATCCGCGCGAGGCGGCGCTGGCGCGCATCCTGACACCCATCGCGAAATACTGGATCTGCAAGCGCGCGCCCGCCATCGCCTATGAGGCCATGGAGGCCCATGGCGGCATCGGATACGTGGAGGAATATCCCCTCGCCCGCATGTTCCGGCAGAGCCCGCTGAACGCCATCTGGGAGGGATCGGGCAATGTCATCGCGCTGGACGTGCTGCGCGCGCTGGCGCGCGACACCGGCGCGCGAGAGGCGCTGCTGGACCACCTCAAATCCGCCCGCGGCGCCAACACCACGCTCGACCGCAAGGCCGCCCAGCTCGAAGGCATGGCGATTTCGGGCATCGCCGAAGCCGACGCCCGCCGCTTCGCCGAGAGCGCGGCGGTCATCCTGACCGGCATCGCGCTGGAGCAGGCGGGCCTGCACGCCGCCGCGGACGCCTGGACGGCCCGGCGCATCGACCGCGCCCCCCTCACCCTGGGCGCAGGCGACGGCGGCATCGACGACGCCGCCCTGATCGGCAGGGCGCGGCTTCAGGCGTAGCTGTTTTCCCGATTTTCAGGATCGCCCGCCCCTCGCGCCCCGTTGGTCTCCTGACGCCATCCACCGTGAAAGGGGGCCGCCCGCCCGTGACGCTTCTCCGCTCCACGCTTTACGCGCTCGCCTACTGGCCGCTGACCCTCGTCTTCGCCATCGTGCTCGCGGCGCTGTCGCTTCTGCCCTCGCGGCGGCCCCTGTGCGCGGGCGCGCGGGTCTATGCGCGCCTCGTGCTGGCCCTGATGCGCTGGACCGCCGGGATCAGGGTGGAGCTCAGCGGGATGGACAACCTGCCCGAGGGGCAGGCCGTGTTCGCCGCCAAGCACCAGTCCTGGGGCGACCCCTTCCCGCTCTACGCCCACATCAAGCCCCTGGGCTTCGTGGCGGGCGAGCATCTGGCGAAATACCCGCTGGTGGGCCGCATTCTGATCCGGCTGGGCGGGGTGATCCTGTCCAGCAAGGGCGGCGAAGCCACCCGGTCCCGCCTCCAGCGCTCCGCGGAAAAGCTCAAGCGCGAGGGCAGCCACGTGCTGATCTATCCCGAGGGCGGCATCGCCGACCCGGGGGGAAAGAAGACCTATCACAAGGGCGTCTGGCATCTGTACGACGCCGTTCAGGCGCCGTGTGTGCCCGTGGCCACCAATCTGGGCCTGGCCTGGAGCCGCCGCGACTTCACCAAGCGCGCCGGCCGCGCCGCGATCCACTTCCAGCCGCCGATAGAGCCGGGACTGGACAAGGACGCCTTCATGGCCCGGCTGGAGGCGGCGGTGGAAGGCTGCACCCAGGAACTGGTGGAGGAAGGGCTGGGGTGACGACGAGGCCGGGGGCTGCGCCCCCTTTTGCCTGCGCGCCCCTGACCGCCGCTGCCGCCTGCGTCATCCAGCGCCTGCAACCAGCCCGCCCGCCCGCCCCCAGATGGAGCAACGCCGCCCGGACCCGCCATCGACACCGCTTGGCGCTCCGCCTCCACCCGGCTGCGCTTCGGCTCCCGCCGCGCCCCCSTTCCCCCGAGCCCCCGCTCCCCTGCTCCCCTGCTCCCGCCGCATATTCCCTTCCACCGTATATCCCCCTCCCACCGCACGCCCTCCCCCMCCTGACATTTTGCGAATGAACGTTCATTTGCGCTTGACCCCGCCTCGATGTTAAGTTTTTATTAACGGAATGAACGTTCACTCACGTGACAGGCGCAGGCAGCGCCGCCGCAGATGACGGAAGAACGGAGAGCCATCATGGACAATGCGGACGCATCGGACGGCATGACGGACGAGGCCGGGCGGGCGTTCGCCCGGCGCGGGGTCACCGCCGTGGACGGCACCATGAAGGCGCGGATCGAACGCGCCGCGCTGGAGCTGTTCACCGCTCGCGGGGTGGACGGGGTCTCTATCAAGGAGCTGGCCGCCGAGGCGGGCGTCTCCGTAGGGGCGCTCTACCGCCACTATGAGAGCAAGGAGGCGCTCGCCCTCGCCCTGTTCGACACCATCCATGGCCGCCTGCATGACGAGGTGAAGGCTGCGCTCGAGGCCGGGGGCACGTTCGAGACCGTCGCCCGGCGGGTGGTGCGCGCCTACTGCGAGGCGGCGGACGCGGACCGCTCCCTGTTCGCCTATCACCTCACCCACATGGTGCGCTTCACCAACGCCCCGTCGCCGCGCCCGGACCCGGTCGCGCTGATCGCGGCGCGGATCGAGGCGGCGATGGACGCCCGCGACATCCCCCGCGGCGATCCCGAGATCAAGGCCGCCGCGGCGCTGGGCGTGGTGCTCCAGCCCGCCATCCACCGGCTGGCCGGGCGCTTCGACGCGCCGCTGGCCGACCGGGCCGACGAGCTGGCCCGCGCCGCCCTGGCGGTGCTGCGCTCGCGCTGACCTCCCCTTCCCTTTTTCAGATCATGGAGCCGGGCCATGCTGCGCTCGACCGCCTTTTTCCTCGCCTACTGGCTGATCACGCTGGGCTTCGGCCTGCTCTGCCTGCTGCTGGCCCTGCTGCCGGGAAGCGGCCCGCTGGGCTGGGGCTTCTCCGCCTACAGCCGGGCCATGCTGTTCGCCATGCGCCATGTGGCGGGTATCGAGGTTGAGGTGCGCGGGCTCGCCCTGCTGCCGCCCGAGCAGGCCGTGATCGCGGCCAAGCACCAGTCCTGGGGCGACGGCTTCGCCATGCTCGCGAACGTCCGCCCGCTGGGCTTCGTGGCGGGCGACCATCTCGAGCGCTTCCCCTTTCTGGGCGCGCTTCTGAAGAAGGCCGGGGCCATCGTTCTGTCCAACAATGGCGGAGACGGCGCCCGCGCCCGGCTGGCCGAAGGCTGCGAGCGCCTGAAAGCGGAGAACCGCAGCGTGCTGATCTATCCCGAGGGCCATCTGAGCGCGCCGGGCGAGAGCGCGGGCTGGCGCAAGGGCGTCTGGCATCTGTATGACGCGCTCAAACGCCCCTGCGTGCCGGTCGCGACCAATCTGGGCCTGGCGTGGAACCAGCGCAGCTTCGTCAAGCGCGCGGGCCGGGCGGTGGTCGAATTCCTCGACCCCATCGAGCCGGGGCTGGACAAGGAGACGTTCATGGCGAGGCTGGTCGGGGCGGTGGAAGCCCGCACGAACCAGCTGGTCGCGGAGGGCCTGAAATGACCACGAACACCGCCATCGCCCTGCTGGGCCAGCGCCGCTTCTTCCCCCTGATGAGCGCTCAGGCCATGGGCGCGTTCAACGACAATCTGTACCGCTACGCGCTGGTCAATCTGGCCACCTTCCAGGGGCTGACCGTGTTCGACCTGCCGCGGGACGTCATGGTGCCCATCGCCGCAGGCGCGCTGACCCTGCCCATCTTCCTGTTCAGCGCGGTCGCGGGCCAGGCGGCCGACCGCTGGGACCGGGCGCTGATCATGCGAAAGGCCAAGCTGGCGGAGATATTCCTGATGCTGGCGGCCGCGGTGGGCTTCCTGCTGGGCGAAGCGCTGATCCTGATCGGCGTCCTGTTCTTCATGGGCATCCAGTCGGCCTTCTTCGGCCCTGCGCGCAACTCCGCCCTGCCGACCCTTCTGAAGGACCAGGAGCTGGTGACCGGCAACGCGCTGGTGCAGGGCTCTCTGAACGTGGCGATCCTGGCGGGCGCGGGGCTGGCCACCGTGCTGGTGATGGGCGGCGATCCGGGCGTGATGATCTCCGGCGCGCTGGTCTGCGTGGCGCTCGCGGGGTGGGGGGTGATGCGGCTCAACGCCGACGCCCCGGCGGACAATCCGGACCTGAAGATCAACTGGAACATCTTCGCCGAGACCTGGCGCATGCTCGCCTTCGCCTTCCGCGAGCCCCGCGTCCTGCGGCCCATGCTGGGCGTGGCGTGGTTCTGGATGCTGGCCGCCGCGGTGATGACGGTCATGCCGCTGTTCGCCGCCTCGGTGCTGGGGGGCGACGAGTCGGTCAATTTCCTGATGCTGGTCCTGTTCACGCTGGGCGCGGCGCTGGGGGCCGTGCTGTGCGGCGTGCTCAGGCAGGGCGTGGACGCGCTGGGCCTGTCCATCGCGGGGGCCGCGGGGCTGACGGTCTTCCCCCTGTTCGTGGCGCTTTGGACGATGGGCTGGGACGGGGACGAGGAGAACCTGATCGGGGCGCTGGAGTTCGTGCAGGATCCCGCCCATCTGGCCGTTCTGGCCGCCCTCACCCTGGCCGCGATCTCGGCGGGCCTGTTCTTCGTGCCTCTGCAGGCCATGGTCCAGCGCCGGGCCGATCCCAAGCTGCGCGGGCGCACGCTGGCGGCCAGCGGCATCCTGAACGCGGCCACCGCCACCGTCGGACAGTTCGCTCTGCTGGGGCTGGGGCTCATCGTCCTGCCGCTTCAGACCGCCTTCATCGCCATCGCGGCGGTGTCCGCTTTCGCGGCCGCCTACACGGTCTGGCGCTTGACCCGGCGCGGACACGGCGAGGGGGCGGCATAGCCCCCTCGCCAAAGCCTTCGCGCGGCGCTAAACGTGCCGTCCATGCAACTGATCGACACAACCGAAAAACTCTCCGAAGCCTGCGAGGCGCTCCGCCAGCAGGACTTCGTCGCCATCGACACCGAGTTCATGCGCGAGACGACCTTCTGGCCCCAGCTGTGCCTGATCCAGGCGGCGGGCGGCGAGGTCGAGGCGCTGATCGACCCCATGGCCGAGGGGATCGATCTCGCTCCCTTCTGGGCGCTGCTGCGCGACGAGGCCGTGACCAAGGTCTTCCACGCCTGCCGTCAGGATCTGGAGATATTCTTCCATCAGGGCGGCGAGCTGATCCCCCGCCCGATCTTCGACAGCCAGATCGCGGCCATGGCCATCGGGCTGGGCGATTCCATCTCCTATGACAATCTGGTGCGCGAGACGCTGGGCCGTCAGGTGGACAAGGGCTCGCGCTTCACCGACTGGTCGCGCCGTCCGCTGACCGACAAGCAGGCCGCCTACGCGCTGGCCGACGTCACCCATCTGCGCGACCTCTACCCCATCCTGCGCGAGAAGCTCGCCGAGCTCGACCGCGAAAAATGGGTCGCCGAGGAGATGAAGACCCTCACCGATCCCGACACCTACCGGATGGATCCCGAGCTGGCGTGGAAGCGCTTCAAGCCCCGCAAGCACTCGAAAAAATGGCTCGCCGCGCTGAAGATCGCCGCCCAGTGGCGCGAGACCGAGGCCCAGAGCCGCGACGTGCCGCGCTCGCGCGTGATGAAGGATGACGGCATCTACGAACTGGCCCAGGCCGCCCCGACGACCCAGGAGCAGCTGGGCCAGCTCCGCGCCGTGCCCAAGGGCTTCGAGCGCTCCCAGCCCGCCGCGCGCCTTCTGGAGATGATGGCCGCGGCCATGGCCGAGCCCGAACGCCACGCGCCGAAAATGCCGCGTTCGGAACCGCCGCCCTCCAATCTCGGCCCCGTGGTGGAGATGCTCAAAGTCTTCCTGCGCGTGGTCGCCGAAGACAAGGACGTCGCCCCGCGCCTGATCGCCACCGTGCCCGATCTTGAAAAGATCGCCGCGGACGACGCCGCCGACGTGCCCGCCCTGAGCGGCTGGCGCCGCGCGGTGTTCGGCGAAGCCGCCCTCAAGCTGAAACGCGGCGAGCTGGCGCTGGTGCTCGAGAACGGGAAGGTCGAGGCGGTGGAGCTCGAATAGCGCCGCCATCCGGCCTCGCCCCCTTCCCTCGGACGCCCGCATCGCCCAAGCTCGCCGCTTGCCGGCCCGCAGCGACCCGTTCATGCCCCTGATGCCCCGTTCCAGCCTCCACCCGGAGATCGAACCGTTCGAAAGCGGGCGGCTGGCCGTGTCCGGCGGGCATGAGATCGCGTGGGAGCGGTCGGGCGCGCGCGACGGAGCGGCCTTTCTCTTCCTGCATGGCGGGCCGGGCTCGGGGATGACCCCGCGCCACCGGCGCTATGCCGACCCCGCCCGCTGGCAGACCGTCCAGTTCGACCAGCGCGGGGCGGGCGCCGCCACGCCCCATGGCGCGCTGGAGGCGAACACCACCCCCCATCTGATCGCCGACATCGAGGCGCTGCGGAGCCATCTCGGCGTCGAGCGCTGGGCCGTGGCGGGCAGCTCATGGGGCGCCACGCTCGCACTGGCCTATGGGCAGGCGCATCCGGGCCGGGTGGACCGTCTGATCGTGACCGGGGTGTTTCTCGGCTCGGCGCAGGAGCTGGACTGGATACACTCCCCCGTCGGCGCGGGCGCGGTCTTCCCCGACGCCTGGGACGATCTGATGGCGGGCGTGCCGCCCCGGATCGCGGCCGATCCGCCCGCCTTCCGCCGCTGGGCGCTGGACCGGATGACCCGGGAGGCGGCCTCGGGTGACATCCCCGAGGACGGCATGATCGTCCGCTGGTCGCTCTATGAAGAGCGCCTGTCGCATCTGGAGACCGGCGCGGCCGCCGCCGCCGAAGCCGTGCGCGCCAAGGGCCGCAACTGGCTGGTCTCCCACTCGCTGATCGAGGCGCACTATTTCGCCCATGGCTGCTTTCTGGGCGACAACCAGCTTCTACGCGACGCGCCTCTGCTGGACATGCCGGTCGACATCATCCAGAGCCGCTACGACATGGTCTGCCCGGTCCGCGCGGCCTGGCGGCTCGCCGCCGCCCTGCCCCACGCCCGCCTGCACATCGTCCCGCGTCACGGCCACGCCATGAGCGAGCCGGTCTTCCGCGTCCTGAGGAGCGTGCTCGACGCCCGCTAGCGCCAGCGCCCCACCGCGATGAAGTGCGCCTCGTAATTGGCCTGTGCGTTGGCGGTGGCCGCGAAGATGGTGAAATTGGTCCAGCGCGTCAGGGTCGGCGGAGAGTTGAACGACGCCCAGCCGTCCACCTGACCCGGATTGCGGAACACCTGCAGCCCGGCATAGTCCAGCCGCGTGAAGGGCGCTGGATAGTCGCCCGCGCCCTGCGAGGCGCTGCGGTGAAGCGCGCCGTGGGCCGTCTCGACCGGCCCCAGATCAGTCAGCGACGCGGTGCATATCTGAAGCCCGTCCGCGAAGCGCACATAGGCGCCGTCGGGGGTCTCCCCGCTTTCGATCACCGCGCCGGTCGGCGCGCCGTCCTCATGGGACACCGCGCCCACCATGTTGCCCCGATGGATCAGGCCCGCGCCCTGCGCGCTGACCGCCCCGGTCTGCCGGTCGATCCTAAGCGCCTCGGTCCAGTCCTGCCCGTCCGCGCTGACCTTGATGGAAAAATCATCCTCCCCCGCCAGCCCCATCTCCGCCCGGCCCTGCCAGCCCGACTGCAGGATCAGCGAGACCGTGTCCGCCGCGCCCTGCTTGTTCATCACGTATCGCAGATCGCCCGTCCCGCCCTCGCCGGTCTCCCGGGCGGTCCACAGGGCGGAATTGAGCTTCGCCGCGAACGGGTTGGCCTCATCCGCCCCCGTGCCGACGCCCAGCCGGTCGAGATCGTCGAGGCTCAGCGCATTGCGCCACCCCTCCCCGTCATGGACCAGCAGGCTCTGCTCGTCCTCGCACCAGGCCAGCCAGCCCGGCTTCGGCGCCAGCCGCGCCCACGCCCCGTCCTGGAACGCGGCGATCTCGCCGGGCGCGAACCCGTCCCACGGATCGCCGGGCACGATCCACGCCTCGCCCTCGCCGGGCGAACCGGGCGGGTCCTCCGCCGTGCGGCTGCGCACGGAAATCTGCACCAGCGCGTCCAGCCGCCGGATCGCCTCGTTGACGGTCACGTGCTTCTGGGCCTGGGCGGGCATGATGTAGGGCAGGTCTAGCCGGGGGCTGGTCTGGCTCATGGCGGCGTCCTCGCTGTCTCGATCAGCCCCCATGATGCGCCCGGCGGAGCGGGGTGCGGATTGGTCCGGACGAAATCCACGCCCCTCCAGCGGCTTGACTGGCCGCCCGCCGGGTGTAGTCACACTGGCATGACCGACGCTGTCCGCCCCTTCGCGGGGGATTTCCCGCCCGCCGACCTCGCCGCCTGGACCGAGCTGGCCCGCGCCGCGCTGAACGGCACCGACCCCGCCCGCCTCGAGCGCGCCACGCTGGACCGGCTGAAGCGCGGCCCCCTGTTCACCGCCGCCGACCGGCCCGAGACCCTGTTCCGCCGGGCCGAGCCCCGCGACCCCTTCACCCCCTGGGCCATGCGCCAGCCGGTCGAGCTCGGTTCTGATCCGAAAGCGGCCAACAGCGCCATCCTCGCCGACCTCGCCGGGGGCGGATCCGAGGTCCGTCTGGACCTGAACCATGCCGACCATGTTGAAGGCCAGTCCCCGGAGGCCCTTTCCGCCCTTTTCGCGGCGATTCTGGACGGCGTGATGCTCGATCTCGCCCCGGTCCATCTCGCGCCATCGGACGCAGGGCTGGATATCGCGGCCGCCTTCCTCAACCATTTGAAAAACAACGGGTCTGACCTGTCTATACAGGCTGGCGGGCTGGGTCTGTCGCCCGTCTCCCGCGCCGCCCTGAACGGCACCGAGGCCGAGCTGGGCCGCGCCGCCGCGCTGGCCGCCACCGCCCTGCGCGCCGTCCCCCGCCTGACGGTCTTTGTCGCGGACGCCACTGTCCCCCACGAGGCGGGCGCGTCCGAGGCGCAGGAGATCGCCTTCGCCCTGGCCGAGGGCGCGGCCTATCTGCGCGCCCTGATCGACGCCGGGATCGCGCCGGACGCCGCCGCCCAGGCCATTGAATTTTCATTCGCCGTGGACGCCGACATCCATCTGAACATCGCCAAGCTGCGCGCCGCGCGCCGCTGCTGGGCGCGGGTGATCGAGGCCCACGGCGCCGACCCCGCCACGCCCATGGCGCTGCACGCTGTATCCTCGCTGCGAATGATGGGACGGCGCGACCCGTGGCCGAACCTTGTCCGCGCCGCCTGCGCGGGTTTCGCCGCCGCCGCGGGGGGCGCCGACGCCCTCACCATCCGCCCCGCGACCGACGCCATCGGCGGCTCCACCCGCTTCTCGCGGCACATCGCGCGAAACGTCCACATCCTGCTGGCCGAGGAATCCCATGTGGGCCGCGCCGCCGACCCTGCCGGGGGCGCGTTCCTGCACGAAGCGCTGGGCGACAGCCTCGCCGCAAAAGCCTGGGATATCCTCCGCGAGGCCGAGACCGAGCGCGCCCGGCATCAGGGCGGCTTCTGTCCCCCTTTGTGGGACTGGTGGGCCCGCCGGATAGAGACGGTCCGCGAGGCGCGCCTGTCCGCCCTGTCCACGGGCCGGACCTCGCTCATCGGCGTCTCCCAGTATGCCGACCCCGCCCCGCGCCCGCTGGACTCCGAGCCCCGCCGCGAAGCGCCCGCCCCCGCGGGCCTCGCCCCGCACCGTCTCGCCGAACCCTTCGAGGCCCTGTGGGCCGCCGCGGACGCCCATGCGGCGAAGACCGGCGCCCGCCCGGCCGCCTTCCTCGCCACGATCGGCCCGCTGGCCCGCTTCAACGCCAGATCCGGCTTCGCCGCCAACCGCCTCGCCATCGGCGGCGTCTCCGCCCCCGCCGCCCAGGCCCATGACAGCCTCGACGCCTGCGCCGACGCCTTCGCCGCCTCCGGCTCCCCCCTCGCGGTGATCTGCGGCGACGACGAGGCCTATGCAGAGCACGCCGCCGCACTGATCAAACTGCTGAAAGACAAGGGCGCTCAGGAAGTCTGGGTCGCGGGCCGCCCCGATCCCGCGCTCGACGCGGACCATTTCATCCACGCCCGCAGCGACGCCCTGGCCGACCTCGCCCGCGCCCATGAAGTCCTGGGGGTCAAATCATGAGCCGCCATCCCGACCTCGCCGCCCTCGATCTCGGCCCCGCTCCGACCGCGCCCGCCCTCGACACGGACGGCGCGCCCTTCCTCAGCGCCGAGGAAATCCCCATCGCCCCCGCCTACGGCCCCGCCGACACCCAGGGGCTGGATTTCGTATCTGGCCTGCCCGGCCTGGCGCCTTTCCACCGCGGGCCCTATCCCACGATGTATGTCCAGCGCCCCTGGACCGTGCGGCAGTACGCGGGCTTCTCCACCGCGCAGGAATCGAACGCCTTCTACCGGCGCAATCTGGCCGCGGGCCAGAAGGGCCTGTCCATCGCCTTCGATCTGGCCACCCACCGCGGATACGACAGCGACAATCCCCGCGTCGTGGGCGATGTCGGCATGGCGGGCGTGGCCATCGACTCCATCCTGGACATGCGCCAGCTCTTCGACGGCATCCCGCTCGACCAGATGAGCGTGTCCATGACCATGAACGGCGCGGTCCTGCCCGTCATGGCCCTCTACATCGCCGCCGCCAAGGAACAGGGCGTCGCGCACGGGAAGCTTTCAGGCACGATCCAGAACGACATCCTGAAAGAGTTCATGGTGCGCAACACCTACATCTATCCCCCCGCGCCCTCCATGCGGATCATCTCCGACATCTTCGCCTACACGGCCAAGGAGATGCCCCGGTTCAACTCCATCTCCATCTCCGGCTACCACATGCAGGAGGCCGGCGCCCCGGCGGACATCGAGCTGGGCTACACCATCGCGGACGGTCTGGAATACGTGAAGGCGGGCATCGACGCGGGGCTGGACGTGGACGCCTTCGCCCCGCGCCTGAGCTTCTTCTGGGGCATTTCCATGAATTATTTCATGGAGGTGGCCAAGCTGCGCGCCGCCCGGCTGATCTGGGCGAACGAAATGAAGCGCCGCTTCGGCCCGAAGTCGGACAAGTCGATCTCCCTGCGCACCCACTGCCAGACCTCGGGCTGGTCGCTGACCGCGCAGGACGTGTTCAACAATGTGGGCCGCACCGCCATCGAGGCGATGGCCGCCATCGACGGCCACACCCAGTCGCTGCACACCAACTCGCTGGATGAGGCCCTGGCCCTGCCCACCGACTTCTCCGCCCGCATCGCGCGCAACACCCAGCTCATCCTCGCCACCGAGGCGGGGCTGTGCGAGGCCATCGATCCGTGGGGCGGCAGCTTCTATGTCGAGCGCCTGACCCACGATCTGGCCGCCAAGGCCATGGCCCACATCGAGGAGATCGACGCGCTGGGCGGCATGGCCAAGGCCATCGAGAACGGCACGCCCAAGCTGAGGATCGAGGAGGCCGCCGCCCGCACGCAGGCCAAGATCGATTCCGGGCTTCAGACCATCACCGGGGTCAACAAGTTCCGCCCCACCGAGGCCGAGGACATCGACGTTCTGAAGGTGGACAACCGCAAGGTCCGCGCTGAACAGCTCGCCAAGCTCGAAACCCTGCGCGCCGAACGCGACGGGCCGAAGGTCGAGGCCGCGCTGCATGCCCTGACCCGCGCCGCGGACGAAAAGAGCGGCAACCTGCTGGCGCTGGCCGTGGACGCCGCCCGCGCCCACGCCACGGTCGGAGAGATTTCCGACGCGCTGGAAACCGTTTACGGTCGGCACACCGCGGCCATCCAGTCCGTCCAGGGGGTGTATTTGAAAGCGTCAGGCGATGACGGGAAGGTCAGGCAGGCGCTGGAGGCCGCCGACCGCTTCGCCGAGGCTCAGGGCCGCCGGCCGCGCATCCTGATCGCGAAGATGGGCCAGGACGGCCATGACCGCGGCCAGAAGGTGGTCGCCTCCGCCTTCGCCGATCTGGGCTGGGACGTGGATATCGGCCCGCTCTTCCAGACGCCCGAGGAAGCCGCCCGTCAGGCGGTGGAGAACGACGTTCACGTGGTCGCCGCCTCGTCGCTGGCCGCGGGCCACCTGACCCTCGTCCCCGCGCTGAAAAGCGCGCTGGAGGAGTATGGCCGCGGCGACATGCTGATCGTGGTCGGCGGCGTGATCCCGCCTCAGGACGTGCCCGAGCTGCTCGCCATGGGCGCCGCGGCGGTCTATCCGCCCGGCACCGTCATCGCCGACAGCGCCATGGACCTGATCGAAAAGCTGGGCTGAGGCCGCGCCTCAGCCCCCCGGCGCCTCCAGCGCCTTTCCGGTGACCAGATAGGTGGCGAAACTCGCCAGCCAGTGGCTGCCCTCGTAATGCTCGGCCGACACCGCCGCGAGGCCTTCCTCGCGGTGTTCTGCGGCCGCGGCGCGCAGGGAGGGTATGCGCGCATCGTCTTCAGGCAGCGCCGCGGCGATGGCGTCGAGATTCCACGCTCGCGACAGGTTGAAGCCATCGAGATGGACCAGCTTGCCGTCGGTGGGGTCGAGCACGACGCCGGGCCGGATCCAGTCCGCCGAGCCGTCCTCGGGAATGTCGGGCATGAAGCCGCTCAGCCATCGGGGAAAGGCGTCCGGCGCGATCACCCGGCGCATCAGGTCCGCCTGCATCAGGCAAGGCGACAGGAAGTCCTCGCCCGAGGGCTCGTAGGCCAGCGGGCAGTTCACGTCGGCCTCGTGAAACTCGAGCGACTTGGACACCAGCATCGCCTCCAGCTCGCCATGGCCGGTCTGGCGCGCCCAGTCCAGCGCCAGCGCGAAGCCGAACGCGGTCTGGTTATGGGTGCCCGAGCGCACCGGATAGACCAGGTTGGGCAGCCATTCGAGATACCGCGCCACCGCCGCGTCCTCGAGCGGGGCCAGAACCTCCGCCCATTCGCTCCCGCGCGGATCGTCCCACGCCCTCAGCTCGGCGGTGAGCTGGAGCAGCCAGGCCAGCCCGTAGGGCCGCTCGAACGAGGCCCGCCCCTCGCCCAGCATGTAGGCCGCCTCGATCTCCGCGGCCTCGGCGGTGAAGCTGGCGGCCAGCTTCTCGCCCGCCTCATCCGCGAAAGACGCGTCCGGGTAGAGGCTGAGCAGCCGCACCAGCAGCCAGTGGCCGTGCACCGACGAATGCCAGTCGAAACAGCCGTAGAAGATCGGGGTCAGCTCGCGCGGCGGGGCCACGTCGGCGTCGGAGTTCAGCACGTGGGCGATCTTGTTCGGATACTCGCGATGCACGCAGTCCAGCGCCAGCCGGGCGAATCGCTCGACCTCCCCCGCCCCGAGCATCTCAGCGTCCTGCGCCTGCGACGGCGCGCCCAGCGCCAAAGCCGAAAGGCCCGCCGCGATCATCATCCGCATGTCGGCATCTCCCCTGTGTCATGGCCGACAGCGTGGCCGCGCGCCGCGGCGCTGGCAAGCGGTGAGCCGGTTCAGGCAAAAGGGGCGTGATCTTCCCCGCCCGGGGCGCTAATAAGTCCTTAATCACCGGCCGCAGAGCCGGGTCACAGAAACGATCATCACCCTTCACAGGGGGGAGCCCGATGCCTGACGGAATGATGCCGTCCCGCGATCTGACCGATCTCGGGATCGAAGACGCGTCCAATCTGAACATCAACTGGACCGAGGAAGCGCTCTACGAAGCGGCCGTGCGCCGCGGCGAGGCGCAGGTCGCCAAGGGCGGCGCGCTCGTCGTCACCACCGGCCAGCACACCGGCCGCTCGGCCAAGGACAAGTTCACCGTCCGCGACGCCGAGACCGAGACCTCGATCTGGTGGGAGAACAACGCGGCCATGGAGCCCGCGCGCTTCGACGCCCTGTGGGCGGACATGCGCGCGCACATGAAGGACCGCGAGCTGTTCGTGCAGGACCTGCATGGCGGCGCGGACGCCAGCCACCGCCTGCCCGTGCGCGTGGTCACCGAGCTGGCCTGGCACGCCTTGTTCATCCGCCACCTGCTGCGCCGTCCCGCGCGCGAGGAGCTGGAGGGGTTCGCGCCTGAGTTCACCATCGTGAACCTGCCGGGCTTCAAGGCCGACCCCGAGCGTCATGGCTGCCGCTCCGAAACCGTGATCGCGATCAGCTTCACCGAGCGCCTGGTCCTGATCGGCGGCACCTCTTATGCCGGCGAGACCAAGAAATCGGTCTTCACCATCCTCAACTACCTGCTGCCCAAGGCGGGCGTCATGCCCATGCACTGCTCGGTCAACGCCGGCGAGGCGGGCGACGCGGCGGTGTTCTTCGGCCTGTCGGGCACCGGCAAGACCACGCTGAGCGCCGACCCCCGCCGCAAGCTGATCGGCGATGACGAGCACGGCTGGTCGGAACGCGGCCTGTTCAATTTCGAGGGCGGCTGCTACGCGAAGATGATCCGGCTCTCCAGGGCCGCCGAGCCCGCCATCCACGCCACGACCACCATGTGGGGCACGGTGCTGGAGAACGTGGTGATGGACCCCGCCACCCGCGAGCTCGATCTGGACGACGCCTCGCTGGCGGAGAACTCCCGCGGCGCCTATCCGCTGCACTACATCCCCAACTCGTCCGAAGAAGGGATGTGCGGGCACCCCAAGACCCTGGTCATGCTGACCTGCGACGCTTTCGGCGTGATGCCCCCCATCGCGCGCCTGACGCCTGAACAGGCCATGTATCACTTCCTGTCGGGCTACACCGCGAAGGTGGCGGGCACCGAGAAGGGCGTCACCGAGCCCTCGGCCACCTTCTCCACCTGTTTCGGCGCGCCCTTCATGCCGCGTCACCCGGCCGAGTACGGCGACCTGCTCCGCCGTCTGATCGACGAACACGGGGCGCGCTGCTGGCTGGTCAACACCGGCTGGACGGGCGGGCCCTACGGCTTCGGCGAGCGGATGCCGATAAAAGCCACCCGCGCGCTGCTGAACGCCGCGCTCGACGGCTCGCTGAACGACGCCCAGTTCCGCACCGATCCGGTGTTCGGCTTCGAAGTTCCCGTGGACGTGCCCGGCGTGGACGCGGCGATCCTGAACCCGCGCAACACCTGGGCCGACCCGTCCGCCTACGACCAGCAGGCGGCGAAACTGGCCGCGATGTTCACCGAGAACTTCGCCCGCTTCGAGCGCCACGTGGACGAGGCGGTGCTGGACGCGGCTCCCGACGCCGAAGCCCTGCGCACCGCGGCGGAGTGATCCGGTGGCCGGGCCGCAGGACATCACCGTCCGGCGGCTCGGCCCCGCCGACGCGCCCGTCTTCGGCGACTGGCTCGCCATGTTCGGCGAAGCTTTCGATGAGCCGGAGACCTACACCGGCGCCCCGCCCGGCCCGGACTGGATCGCCGAACGCCTGAGCGCGCCCGATTTCATCGCCCTGGCCGCCTTCGACGGCGAAACGATGGTCGGCGGCATTGCGGCCTATGTCCTGAAGAAATTCGAGCGCGAGCGCTCGGAGGTCTACATCTACGACCTCGCCGTGGCCGAGACCCATCGCAGGCGCGGCGTCGCCACCGCCCTGATCGAGCTGACCCGGGCCGAGGCGCGCAAGGCGGGCGCTTGGGTGATCTACGTGCAGGCCGACCACGGCGACGACCCCGCGATCGCCCTCTACACCAAGGTGGGACGGCGCGAAGACGTGCTGCATTTCGACATCGACCCGTGAGGCCGCTTTCGGACAACCCCTGAGCGCGGGGCGCGTTACCCTTGGTGAGCCGCCTCGCCAAGGAGACTTTTGATGACCGTCAATCACACCCGCCGCGGCGTTCTGTCCGCCGGCGCCGCTCTGGGCGCGGCCGGCGCCGCGCTGGGAACCGGCGCAGCCTCCGCCCGGCGGCAGACGGTCGAGCGGCCACTGGAAGGCCGTGTCGCCCTGATCACCGGGGCGGCGCGCGGTTTCGGGCGAGAGACGGCGGTCCAGATGGCTCGGCAGGGCGCCCGGCTGGCCCTTCTCGACATCGCCGACGCGGACGCCATGCGCGACGAGATCGGCTATCCGCTCGGCTCCCGGTCCGAACTGGACGAGACCGTGTCGCTGGTCGAGGCCGAAGGCGGCGAAGCGCTCGCCATCGTCGCCGACGTGCGGGACCGGGATGCCATGGCCGATGCCGTGACCCAGGCCACCGCCGCCTATGGCGGTGTGGACATCGTGGTCGCCAACGCAGGCATCGTCGTGTCTCAGGACGGGTTGGGCGACTACACGCCCGAGCGCTGGCACACCCTGATGAGCGTGAACGTGTATGGCGTGATGAACACCGTTGAGGCGGCCCTGGAGCCCCTGCGCGCCTCCGATCACGCCCGCGTGGTCATATTGAGCTCCCGCGCGGGCCGGGCCGGAGCAGGCGTGGTCGGCTATGGCGTGTCCAAGTGGGCGGTCACGGGCCTGATGAAAAACCTCGCCCAACAACTCGGCGCCGACGGCATCCGCGTGAACGCCGTCGCGCCGGGCATGGCAGACACGCCCATGCCCTATTACATGCTCGGAAACGAGCCGGGCGAGCCCGCGCGCTCGCAGATGGACGAGGACCAGCGGGGACGCTCGGTCCTGCCCATGGGTCTTCTCGACCCCGCCGACGTGGCCCGCGTCATCGTCATGGCCGCCGGGCCCGCCACCGAAGCGGTCAGCGGCACCACCTTCGACGTGAACGCCGGGTCGAGCGCGAACAGTCTGGACTGAAAGAAAAACCCCGGCTCAGTGAGCCGGGGTTTTTTGTCTCTAGGCCGCGCCGCGGGCCTGGCCCGCGCCTGACGGCTTGCGGCGGCGGTTCGGGCGGCGCTTGGCGCCCCCCTGCCCCTGCTGGCCCTGACCCTGCTGCCCCTGGGGCCGCTTTCCGCCCTGATGGCCCTGGGGACGTCCGCCCCCGCCGCCGCGATTGCGGTTGCGGGACTTGGCGGGCTTGCCTTCGCCGGGCTGGAGCGGCGGGGCGTCGTTGATGCCGGGAATCTGCCGGCCCATCATCTTTTCGATGTCAGACAGCAGCGAGCGCTCGTCAGGGGCGCAGAACGCCACCGCCTGGCCCGTCGCTCCGGCGCGCGCGGTGCGCCCGATCCGGTGGACGTAGGATTCGGGCACATTGGGCAGCTCGTAATTGATCACCAGCTCCACCCCGTCCACGTCGATGCCGCGCGCGGCGATGTCGGTGGCGACCAGAATCGGCGACTTGCCGTCCTTGAAGGCGGCGAGCGCCCGCTCGCGCTGGGGCTGGCTCTTGTTGCCGTGGATGGCCGCCGCGCCGTGACCGTACTCGGCCAGCCGCTTGGCCACCTTGTCCGCGCCGCGCTTGGTGCGGGTGAACACGATGGTGCGCTTGCCCACATGCTTGGCCATCAGATCGACGAGCGCGCCGGGCTTGGCGCCGCCATCGACGTAGAACACACCCTGCTCGATCCGGTCGACGGGCCGCGCCTGAGGCGTGACGGCCACGGTGACCGGGTTGTGCAGGAAGTCGTCGGCCAGCGCCCGGATGGGCGGGGGCATGGTGGCGGAGAACATCACCGTCTGGCGCGGCTTGCCCACGCCGGACAGGATGCGCCGGATCGCGGGCATGAAGCCCAGATCCAGCATCTGGTCGGCTTCGTCCAGAACCACGACCGAAGTCAGGTCCAGACGCGCCTTGCCCGCGGCCACATGGTCCAGCAGGCGCCCGGGCGTGGCCACGAGGATATCGAGGCCGCCCGCCAGCGCGCGGATCTGCGCGCCATGCTTCACGCCGCCGAAGATCACGGCATGGCTCAGCCCGGTGTTCTTGCCATAAACGGCGATGGAATCGCCGATCTGGGAGGCCAGCTCGCGGGTGGGCGCCATGATGAGCGCGCGGAAGCTGCGGCCTGGCGCCTGCTTCTTCTCCGCCAGCAGGCGGGTCAGCAGGGGCAGGACGAAGCCGGCGGTCTTGCCGGTGCCGGTCTGGGCGATGCCCACCACGTCACGGCCCTTAAGGACCGACGGGATGGCCTGGGCCTGGATCGGGGTGGGGGTTTCATAGCCCTCGGCGCTCACGGCGCTGAGGACCGTCTCGGCGAGGCCGAGTTCGGAAAACTTGGTCAATTCAATACCTTTCAAAGCAGGCCCGGCCGCGCGGAATCGCGCGCGGAGCCCGTGAATCATTCGTTGTCGGAAGACGTCTGCGCAGATCAGCCGCCGTCGGATGGGCTTTCGCCCAACGCCCGGACTGGAACCAGGAGCTGATGCTCCGGCCGATCCGATCGAGCCCCGCTGAGGGTGGTCTCCCACCGCCTCCACGCGCGCGGCTCATGCGCTCGGTGGCTCATATGGCTGTGTTTGAAGGCGAAAGCAAGGCCGCTGGCCTACTCGACACTGGCTGCACCCTCGTCGCGGGGGGAAAAGCAGTCCCGCTCCAGGTCGGCGGGTTTCGCGTCCAGTCGGGCCGGATGATCGTGGAACACGTCCGCGTCCAGCCGGTGAGACGGCGTGTAAACTTCCGCCAGCACGTTGAACAGCATAGGATCGTAGTCGGCGAGCTGCTCGGGCGAAGCGACGAAAATCTCGTCGGTGATGTAAGCCGCGTTGGTCGTGAACCAGTACTGCGATCCTTCCGCCCAGTACTCGTCGATGTTGAGTGCTGCGTAATGGCCTCGCCAGAGGCCCTGCGTGGTGGCGTTGCGATAGGCGCGCTCGATGCGGTCTCGCAACGCCGGGTCCGCGCGCTGTATCGCCCACAGTATCGAATGGGCGAATTCATGGACCAGAATGCTGCGCCCGTAATAGCGCGTGTCCGGCGCGCCCAGCAGGTTTTCCGCCCCGACCGTGGCGTACAGGCCGCCCATGCCCCGCGCCCGCTCGTCCCAGTATTCGCGGTCAGTCATCGCTTCGATGCGCGCATAGTCTTCCCGGTCGCAATAAGACAGGCGCGGATCGTCATACGCCGGCCGCGTCCAGTGGCTCTGCTCCGGCAGGTCGGTGGTGGTCTCGCTCAGCGCCATGACCCCCACCCTGACGCCCATCGCGACAAGCTCGTGGCGGATGTCCGGCCGTTCCGACAGCATGCCCAGAACGATGTCACGGGCGATCAGCACGGCTTCAGGCGCCACGCGAGAGGACGCCGTGACGGGAATGCCCCCCGCATCGACGTGCTGGGTATAGAACGGATCGAGCTGCAGGGCCTGGGGCGGCTCGGTCAGCATATGCTCGGCATAGCCGCGCACGGCGGCCCGGGCCATCGGATCGTCCTCGGCCGCCGCGGGAGCGGCAGCAAGGCACAGCGCGGCCAGCCCCGCGTTCAGTGTCGGCGCGACCTTCATCGGGTGTATCGCAGTCCGACGAAGAAGGTGCGGCCGATCACGTCATAGACCCCAGCCTGGTAGCCGAACTCGAAGTTCGCGCCACCCGATTCCGCGCCCGGCAGACGCGGAGGCGCCCTGTCGAACGCGTTGTTCAGCCCGCCATACACCGACACCGCGTCCGTCAGCCACCAGGAGGCATAGATGTCGTTATAGAAAACGTGGTCGGTGAAGGCCGGATCGTGGGTCTCACGGCTGACCGTGCTGTCAGGGCGCATGGGCGAGAAGTGGCGCATGGTCCAGTTCAGGCTGAGAGGGCCGTTGGCGTAGGTGGTCCTCACAGCGCCCTTCCAGCGCGGCGCGCCGAACACGCCCACGGTTTCGTCCACCTCATCGGGGAAGTCGGGATCGACGGTGAAGCTGCGCTCGAGAAGGCGCGTGTAGACCGCGTTGACCGTCAACCCGCCGGCATTGGAGGGCAGCCCCAGACTGGAGAGTTCGAACCCGTAGCTGGCTTCCATGTCCACGCCGCGCGTCCGGAAGTTGGACAGGTTCAGCCTCTGGGTCAGCACCGACACCAGATTGCTGCTGCCGTCACGCTCCACCAGCGGGCAGAACATGTTGTCCAGGCTGGGCGCGTCCACGCACTTGTCCAGAATGGTCTGCGCGTCGAACGTGCCGATCGCCCCGTCCAGATCGATGTCGAAATAATCGACCGTCAGGGTCAGTCCGGGCGTGATCCGGGGCCGGAACACCGCTCCGACCGTAAGGGTGTGAGCGGTCTCCACGTCGAGGTCGGTGTTGCCTTGGTTCACGATGTCGGTCCACAGCCAGTAAGTGTCCCGATCGCCAGGCGCGATCTGGGCGCAGTTGGCCGCAGTGTATTCGGTGTTCGTGACCCGGTACTGGACATTGTAGTCGTTGCACGGATCGGTCAGCCACGCCCCGCTGATCGAGCCGCTGGTGTAGAGCTCGGCGATGTTCGGCGCGCGCACGGCGCGGCCATAGGTGGTCCGCAGGCGCAGATCCGAGACCGGCGCCCATTCGACCCCCGCCGACCAGGCGGTGGTCTGGCCCGCGGTGTTGTATTCGGAGAAGCGCGCCGCACCTTCCACCGAGAGCTGCTCAATGAAGCGCTGGCCGGTGATGATCGGCACGCGAAGCTCACCGAACACTTCAGCGACGTCATACTCGCCCACGAGCGCGGTCTCCGTCCGACCCAGAAGCGGGTCGAAGGCGGGATCGGTCGGCTCATATTCGGCGATCACGCCGATGTCGTTGCGCTCTTTGCGATATTCCGCCCCGATCACGGCCTGGACCGCGCCGGCGGGCAGATTGAACAGGTCGCCGGTCAGATAGCCTGACGCGACATGCTGGCTCATCGTGGCTCTCGCCGAGCCCGTGTCGTGCTGCAGATACCCGATCACGTCCGCGCCCGCTGGCAGGAAAGGATTGAGCGGCACGCAGCCATTGCCCGGATCGGTCAGCGTGCTTCTGCACACTGCCGCGCCCGAGGAGTCGGTGGTGGAATCGAGCGCGAGCGAGAAGCGCCCGTCCGCGGTGGCGTTGACGCGGCGGCGGTCCGCCTGGGTCTCGCCGTACGAGTAGTGCGCCGTCCAGGTCCAGTTGCCCGCCAGCAGATCGGGCAGTTCGCCTTCGAAACCGGTCAGGAACTGCGTCAGCTGACGCTCGATGCGGGTCTCGGGCCGGCCGAACTCGTCATAGCGCCGCGTGAAAGGCAACGGCGCCGCCAGGCTTCCGGCCAGAGCGCGCATCTCGTCGGTGATGAACGGGCTATCGAGCGGAACCGTGTCCGCGCCATAGGACGACCGGGCCGCATACTTGCCCGTCGAGCGGTTCCTGGCGAAGTCGAGCTCGAGAAAATAGCTGAGGTTCGGGGTGAGCTCATAGGACAGGGACCCGTGCGCGGCGAAGCGCTCGGTGGGCACCTGCAGAAACCAGTCGTGATAGCGCCCGTCAAATTCGCCGCCATCCGTGCTCAGATTGCCGACATTGTTCGGATCGTTCAGGTCGTAGCGGCCCGGATCGAGGATGCCGCTCGGGCCCAGGACGGGCGCCCGCACTGAGCCGTCGGGGGAGAAGGAATAAAGGTCGCCGCCCAGCAGCACCATCGCCTGGTTGCTGGCGTAGATTGAATAGACTCCGTCCCGGACGTTGAACACGTCCTGGCCTTCCGGCCGCGAGTACAGAGGATAACCCCGCGCGGTCCACGGCCGGTCCTGTCCGGCCACGCTGTCAGGGTAGTCGCCGTAAAATCCGAAGACCGTCACATTGCCGCGTCCGTCCGCGAAGTTCTGGCCCCACAGCCCGCTCGCGCTGTAGTTCTGCATGTCGCCCCGGGTGGATGCGCCGTACTGGACATTCGCCGAGACGCCCTCATACCGCCGCTTGAGGATGAAGTTGGTCGCGCCGGCCACCGCGTCCGCTCCGTAGAGGGCGCTGGCGCCGCCTGTGACGACATGGACCTGCTCGACCAGGGCTGACGGAATGGCGCTGACATCGACCGCCGAGTTGCCTGGCATGGCGGGCACGCGGCGGCGCCCGTTCACCAGAACCAGCGTGCGTTCGACGCCGAGTCCGCGCAGGTCCAGCGCGTTCAGACCCGGATTGCTGCTCTGATTGCTCGTCTGGTTGGTCTGGCTGACGAACATGGACGGGATCTGATTGATGATGTCGGCGATCTCGGTGGCGCCGGTAGCCATGATCAGATCGGAGTCGATGATCGTCGTGGGCGCCGGTGTGTCTGCGCCGGTCCGGCGCAGACGGCTGCCGGTGATCACGATGGTCTCCGTGGGCGCGGACTGCGCCTCCTCGGCCACCGGCTCCGGCGTTCCCGCCTGCACGGCAATCGAAGTGCCCGACATTGTCGCCATCGCGACCCCGCCAAGCAGCGCCACGGCGAATCCTGATCGTCTGATGTGCGTCATGATCTCCCCCCCCACCTAATCCGTATACGATATAATATTTAGATGCCGGGTCAACCGCCCGCCAGGAAGGCAGGAACTTTCCGCGATCGCGCAGGTTCGAAAAATGACTGAAACGCCCTGTCAGGAGGCCCGCGCATGACCGACCATCTCCAGCCGCCCCAGACCCAGGACCGCCAGCCCGGCCGCGAGAGCGAGATGGATCCGCGCCCTGACTTCATGCCCCGTTTCCCCGGCGCGGGCCGGCTGAAGAACAAGGTCGCCCTGATCTCGGGCGGGGACAGCGGCATCGGCCGCGCCGTGGCCGTGGCCATGGCCCGCGAGGGCGCGGACGTCGCCATCCTCTATCTCGACGAGCACGATGACGCTCAGAAAACCGTCAGCCTGATCGAGGACGAGGGCCATGCGGGGCTCGCGATTGCTGGCGACATTGGCGAGGAGGCCTTCTGCCGGGACGCGGTCGCGCAGGTCATGGAGCGCTTCGGCCATATCGACGTGCTGGTGAACAACGCCGCCGAACAGCATGAGGTGGACGGGCTGGAAGACCTCTCCGCCGGGCAGCTCGAGCGCACCTTCCGCACCAACGTGTTCGGGTATTTCTTCCTGACAAAAGCGGTACTGCCCCACCTGAAGCCGGGCGCGTCCATCGTCAACACCACCTCGGTGACCGCCTATAACGGCCACGACACCCTGCTGGATTATTCGGCCACCCGCGGGGCGATCGTGGCGTTCACCCGGGCACTGTCCACACGCTATCTCAAGGAGGGGATCCGGGTGAACGCCGTCGCGCCGGGACCGATCTGGACCCCGCTCATCCCCGCCTCCTTCGACGCCGAAGGCGTGGCCGAGCACGGCGCGAGCGCCCCCATGGAACGCGCGGGCCAGCCCAACGAGGTCGCGCCCGCCTACGTCTTCCTGGCCAGCGAGGACGCGTCCTACATGAGCGGACAGGTGCTCCACCCCAATGGCGGAAACATCGTCGGCTCGTGAACATGCTGGATCTGGAAAGGAAAAGGCCGCCCCGAGGGGCGGCCTTTTTTGGGTGCGGGGGCGCGCACCCTCCGCTTCATACTGCCGTTCGCGTGGTGTTCGCGGCCTAACCGTCTTGAAGGGGCAGATCAATTGTCAGAACACCAGCTTTCATTGCGATGATCGGAGCAGACCTGAACCCTTCGGCGAACCACAGCTTCCACTCCCTACAGATAAAGCGCTCGCCGTCAGGCAATTTGTCCGTGAATTTGAGTTCAGGCAGAGAGAAGTACCTGACATGTGCTGGAACTGACCCTACTTGCTTTAGGCGCGTAACAAGAAACCACCCGGCGTTTGTGATGATCACCGCGCCGTGCGCATCCGTTCCATCCCATTCTCTCAATGAGCCATGAAGGCGCCACTCCAGTTCGCCTAGGTTCAGTAGGGGCAGGTCCCAAGCCTCACTGTCCCGGACGAACCTCGGCTCGTCAGGATGAAGAACGGCTGTACCGGACCCGAGATTCTCGCGGTCCACTGGCACGTTATCGACGCGCAACACTACGGTTGGAGAGCCGCCAAGATGAACCACACCTACCTCGCCAGCGCTCATCTTAGTCGGAATAGAGGCTGTGGCGTCGTCCAGCCCGAGCCCGACATCATCAAACTTCCGCATGGTATTCCCCCTAATGCTGAGAGCATAACCTTCACGGTTAGTCGCCACGACGGCAACCGTTAGTTATCTTGAATTATCAACTCCCCCGCCACCTGCCCGTTGTCCGGTCCGATCGAGTACGTCACGTCCACGCGCTCCATCTCGAAGCTGCCGAACAGGTCGCGGATCTCCGCCCGGTCGTTGATCGACAGGATGAAGCGGCCCTCGATCCCGGCGAGCTGTTCGGCCAGGCGCGCGAAGTCGGCGCGCTCGAACATCCCCTTTCCGTAATCGTTCTCGCCGCCCCAATAGGGCGGGTCGAGATAGAACAGGGTCTCGGGCGTGTCGTATCGCTCGATGAACCGGTCGAACGGCAGGCGCTCGATCGTCACGCCGGCGAGCCGGGCGTGGACCGCCTCGAGCCGCGGCACGATGCTCAGCAGATTGAACGCCCCGCCCTGGTGCAGGTCCACGCCGAAGCTCCGGCCGGACACCTTCCCGCCGAAGGCGCAGGTCTGCAGGAACAAAAAGCGCGCGGCCCGCTCGAGATCGGTCAGCGTGTCCGGATCGGTCTTCGACAGGCGCTCGAAGTCCGCGCGCGTCGTGAGCTGCCAGCGCATCATCTCCACGAACGGCACGTAGTGGCGCTGCAGGATCCGGAAGAAGGTGGCCACGTCGGCCGACCAGTCATTGATGACCTCGACCTTCGCCCGGTAGCGGCGGCGCAGGAAGACACCGCCCATGCCCACGAAGGGCTCGGCGTAGCGGCGGGCCCGCGCGCTGTCGATGCGGCGCACGAGACGCTTGGCCAGGTTCTTCTTTCCGCCCAGCCAGGCCACCGCGGGATCCACCGGCGCGACGGGGATATCCCCGAACAAATCAGATACGGGATTCGACATGATAGGAATTCTGTCCTTAGATGCCCGCGCCGGTCCGGCCGGCGGCGGGATGAGGGGCGCGCCCGGGCGCGCCCGTCTGAGGGGGACAGTCCCTCGGTTCGGGGCGTTGCCGCGCCCCGGCCCCCGCCTTCGGATGAAGAGGGGGAAGACCATGGCCCGCGATCCGCTCGACGAGCTGCGCACGGAGATCCGCAAGCTGCTGGAATGGACGGACGGCTCGCCGGTCCGGCTGTCGGCCGACGAGATACACCGCCGCGCGATCCGGCTCGACGAGCTGGCCGCCGAGATCGCGGGCGGCGAACGAACGGCGTTCGCCGGTTGGCGCATCGAATGCGAGAACGGATGCGGCAAGCCGCGGATATGGAGCCGGCCGCCCACCGATGAGCATATCGAGAGCGTCGAGATCACGGCGAGCGGGAAGCGCTGCGGGCGGTGCCGGGAAAAGATGTCCGTCTCGCGGATCTACGCCGCGCCCCAGCGCTCCCTGCTGGACCGCCTGCTGGGCGGCCGGATCTGACGTCACCGTGATCACAAATTGCCCGAAATGACTCCTTTAAGTTGACGCCGTTGAAATGACCCGCCACCGTGCGTGCGGGAGGGGCTCAACCCAAAGGGGAAGACGATGAAGAAGATTCTCGGAACTCTCGCCCTCGGCGTGGCGGCCTTCGTCGGCACCACCGCATTCGATCAGGACGGCTTCATGTACCACCACGTCTGGTACACGGATGCGAGCTACACGGTCGTGCTGGGCGAGGTCTACGACATCTGCGTGAACGACACTTACGTGCGCACACCGGACGCCGGCATCCCCTACAGCCCTTACTATCAAAAGTTTGCGTTCGGACGCTGCCCCGGCGGCGGCGCTTGGTGATCTGAGCCGGCTATCCGTCTAAAGCGGATTGATCTGCCAGGCCCCGTCTTCCCGCTTCAGCGGGGCGACGGGGTCGATCCGCAGCTCGGCGCCCCACGGCTTCAGGATGGCCTCGGCCGCCTCCCCGCCTATCCACGCCTCCTGCGTCTCCTCGCTCAGGATCACCGGCATGCGGTCATGGATCGCGGCCATCTGGTCGTTCGCGGCGGTCGTGATGATCGTGAAGCTGATCAGGGGCTCCCCGTCCTTTTCGGCCCGGTCCCACAGCCCGGCGAAAACGAGCATGCGGTCGGGATCCGGATCGCGGATGAAGTGGGGCTGGCGCTCTCCCCTCTGCCCGGTCCACTCGTAAAAGCCCAGCGCGGGCACCAGCGCCCGGCGGCGCTCGACCAGCGGCGCGAACAGGCGGCTCTCCTGCAGACGGTCATCCCGGGCGTTGAAGGTCGAGAGCCGCTTGCCCTCCATCCAAGGCTTCCAGATGCCCCAGCGCGCCATGCTCAGCGAACGGCGTTCGCCGTCATAAAAGGCGACGGGCGCGGAGGCGGTGGGGGCGATGTTGAAGCGCGGCTCGAAATTGAGCGTCGGCTCCCCGATCAGGTTCAGCCGCTCTCGGTACTGGGTCCAGGAAAGGTTGCCGGTGGCGTAGCGTCCGCACATTAATCTATTGGGGCTTAGTTCTTGTCTTCCCTTGGCTCAGCCACCTCGACCTTGATAGATCTTACCAGCGTGAACTCCTCCTCGCCTTCCTGCTTCATATATAAATTAAGCCGCCCCGGATCGGAGATAGACATCCCGAACGGGGGCACCGGAATATAGCAAACATTCCCCGCTGTATAGTTATAATTAAATCTTGTAATAAAACTGGCGGGATCTTCGTCAACAGCCTCACCCTCCCCGCAGTACTCAAACTTCAAATCTACAGACCCCGTGGCGGGCGGGTCATACTCAACCAACAGGCACGGCTGTAGCACTATATCTGCAGGGAATTGGCTAATAGACATGGTGTGTTCATAGCACCCAATGAATATATGCTTCCCATTGTCCTCACGCCTAACACTGTCACAGACAACAGCATGGAGTAACCTAAACATCTTCGCTGCCTACCTGTTGCCAGCCACTCTCAGACTTAGACACACCACCTAACCTTGAATTACCCGCAGCGAAAACCTGCCGAGGCTTGGCTTCGCGCTTTTCATAAACTTCAGGCAAATAGTTACGAGTAGTTTTCTGACTAAGATCGTTCGCAGTTAAAGTAATCGAGAAGCCTAAGGCTAACGCCACTTTAGCCAGAGTAGCCAATGTAACATTTTGTGGTCGGTTCAGCCAGCGAGACACCTGAGACTCCGGGACACCAAGACGGCTTGCAATAAGTCTTTTTGTGAATCCACTCTCCCTTCTCTTTAAATAAGCAGTGTTGATTACATGATGCGCTGAATGAAAAATAGAGCTCTCGACAAACTCTTGATCATCTTTGGAGATCGCAAAATCGGCATTGGACGCAAGGGACTCGGCGATAACGCTCTCCAGAGCGCCGCTCGATAGCTTCGGTGACGTAATCATGGACATTCTTCCCGACGAACCAAAGATGATCTTCGAAGCAATGCCGCCACTCACGCTCGACAGCACCCATGGCAGCCAACCAACGTGGTATTGAAGCCTTTCGCTCCCCCAACACACCCCGGGGATATAAAGCCAATCCAACGAAAGTGTCTGGCCGTGCGAAGCGCCCCAGCAGACGGGCGCGAGGCGAAACTTCCTGTAAGCGCAGTTCCCACACCTCCCACGGGCACGGATTACGGCAGGGATCGTTCAGCCGCTTGAGAGCGCCAACCTTCTCTCTGACGTAGCCCCCACTGACCCAGTGAGAAAGCTGGGCTCGAAACTGAGCCCTCGCCGTAGGATCCTTCTCCCATGCTGAAGCCTTCAGCTTGGCCAGCACTTTCGGGGTGAGCAGCAACTCACGTTCAAATTCATCATGCGGCCCTCTCCTTTCCGGCCACGCTACAACCCGTTCCTCACTGAGCGCCTTACGTATTACAGCAGAACTTAACATACAAGTTACACTCTGAAAATTTTTTGCTAAGCAGCGTGCTCTTCGCGACGGGCCAGCGACCTAAAGCTGAGCCCGCACCATTCATCGAGTCCGATGAGCAAAGCAATTTAATCGCTTAGTTTGGAGGGCGCGCACCCCCTCACCCGCACCCCGCCATAACCCCCTCCAAGCGCGCGATATGCTCATCCCGCTGCAGCCGCCCCGAATAGAGCAGGACGCTCAGGTCGACCGGGTCCACGGCGCGGATCGCCTCGGCACTGTCGATGAAGTCCGGCCGCCCCGGCGGGCCGCCCTCCGGGCAGGGCACGGTGACGGGGATCTCCACCTCGGTGTAGATCCGCACCGGCTCCGGCGCGGGGCGCGGCGCGCCCGCGCAGCCGGCCAGGATGATCACGCAGGCGGTGACGGCGATGGCGGCGGCTCTCATTGCAGGTCCTCCAGGATCCACGCGCGGCCCTCGAGCACGCGCTCGTAAGGATCGGTGGCGGCATGCTCGCGGGACATCAGCGCGCTGACCCGGCGCTTGAGGTCCTCGGCCCGCCGAGCGGAATCCGCCTCCGCCCGCTCAGCCGCGGCGAGCCGGGCGTCGCTCTGCAGCCGCAGGGCGACGATGGCCGCGGTCTGGGTGGCCAGCGTCCGGTCCTGCCGGACGGTGTTGTCCCGGCATGTGGCGAGGTCTGACGCGACGGCCGCGGAGTCCGCCTCCGCCGCCCGCAGCCTGGCGGCCGCCCCGCCCTCGAACCCGATCCGCCAGCCCGTGACCGGCACGGACACGCCGAACGCCGGCGCGTGCCACGCCGCCAGACCGCCCATGCCCGCGACCAGCAGGGACAGCACGGCGGCGAGGACGATGGCGAGCCGGGTCACCGCGCCGCCTCCCCCGCCTCGATCGCCTCCAGGAACTCCGCCCACAGACCGGCGATCAGCTGCGCGCGGTCGGTGCCGTTCACGATCCGGCGGGCGTTCACCGGGTCGGCATAGAGGTCGGTGAAGTACCGGCCCAGCGTCTGGCCGCGGGCGAACAGGCCCTCGACCATGCCGGTCACGAGGATCCGCGCGGAGATGCGCGGCTCCATCGCCAGCGACGGATCGCCGAGCAGGTCCACGCCCAGCCGCTCGCCCATGCGGGCGTAGTTCTCCCGCCATGTCAGCTGGACATAGCCGCGCCCGAACCACGCCTTGCCGTCCGCGTCGGGCCGCCAGTAGGTCGTGCTCACCTGCCCCAGACGACCGGCCTGCCACGCCCGCTCCAGCGCATCGATGGCCGCCTGGTCGGTGGCCGCGAACGCCTCGCGCACCGGCTCCATCCGTCCGCCCGTCTCATGCCATGCGGTGGCCAGCACATAGGCGGCAGGCTCGGGCTTCAGGCCCGCCACCGCGATGGCGCCCAGCACCACCTTGAACCCCGCCACCTGCGCGGCCGTCAGGCGGCGGGCGGGCGGGATCATGCGGGCGCGGTCGAAGAAGGCCCGCTCGAAGCGCTGCTGCGCGTCGTGTTCAGCTTTTGTCGGCATCCCGGCCTCCTCTCCACTCCTTCGGCAGCCGCCGCCAGAGCCAGCCCAGCACCGCCTGCGGGTCCTCCTCGACCTGCTTGGTGCCCGCGCGCAGCACGGCCACCAGCGGGAAGACGGTGAGCATGCAGAGGAAGCCGATGGCGAACGCCACGCTCGGCGGCAGGAAGGGCCAGAAATGCCGGGCCAGATCGCTCGCGGGCCAGACGAAGGGCAAAGCGGCGAAGAAGCTGGCGATGGCGTAGAAGGCCCGGCTGCGCATGGGCAGCTTGCGGCGGATGTAGAACAGGCACCCGGCCCCGCAGAGCATCCCGCCGAGCGGCAGGAGGATGCCGTGGGCCTCGACGATCACCACCGTCACGGACGCGGCGGCGGCGAGGATGGCGGGCAGGTAACCGCCCAGCAGGGCGAAGAACGCCCAGACGGGCTCAAGTCGGTACGGCATGGCCATGGGTCCCCCTGGCGGCTGGCATGAAAAAACCCCGCGCGAGGGCGGGGCGAGGACGGTTCGGGCTGGAACGGCTCCGCGACTGGTGCCGTTGAAATATCGGCAACCCAGAGGACACCGATGAGTGATGAAATTCGACGGTCTGGAGGAGCGGACGGGCGTTACACGGCGCTGGCGCTGATATGCGTCGCCCTCATCGCCAGCCTGCCCCAAGAACGCGCGCAGCGCTTCCGGCGGATCCTCGATCTCATCCGGAGCCGGACCCCCGAAAAGAATGAGCCTTTCGTGGACGTCATTCTGAGGGTGGCGGATGCCGCCAACGAGACCCCTGAGGGCGCCCGGCCGGAATTCTGAAAACCCCAAGGGAACATTTCCCGCCCCCGCTGATTGGAACGCCGTCCAGCCTCGCCTTTCTGGACACGCACTCCCGCCCCGCCGACGTCGCCTCGCATCGCGTCGGCGGGGCGCTTTGGTCCGCGGATCGCAGGAAACGTGCGGCTGCGATCCCGGTCGAGGGGGAGCGGGACATCGCAGGTCCGCGCCCGCTCCCCTTCGCCACATATCCCGAAAAGCGAGACTGCGGCTTGACGGCAACCTCCGGGCGCTTCACCCTGTCCATGTGGAACGAAGGTTCCACATCCCCGAACGCCTCGCCCCACCCGCCCCTCCCTCAGGGCGAGGCTATGAAACCGGCTCTCGCCCGAGGGCCGGTTTCTTCGTTTGCTCAACCTGCAGAATCGTCTCGAAGATGTGCACGCGCGGCGCCCCTTCCCAAGCCACCGCGCTCGGCGGGAGCACGCAGACCCCCAGTCACGCGCTCCCGCCGACCCCCGGATTTCCGTCGCCCGGCGCCGGAGGACCGTGCGCAGCGCTTCCGCCGCATCCTGAATGAACGTCGTGGCCACGCGCCCGAGGATGAGCAGCCTTTCGTGGACGTGGTTCTGAAGGTTGCCGAAAGCGCGGATCACACCCCAGAGGGCGCACGCCCGGATAGTTGACGGCTAGCGGTGGTCACAGCATGGTGCTGCCCGCGGACGAAACCTCCGCGCATCAACGCCCTGCCCCGTGCCCCGGTGGCAGGCCACTGAAACCGGCTCTCACCCCCGAGCGCCGGTTTCTTTTTTGCCCGGCTCCGGGAATCGGAAAAAACAATCGGCACGCGCGGCTGTCCGATCCCCATGCAGAGCCGCGCGAGGCGGGGGCGGACGTCACTCCAGCTCCGCTCCCGCCGCTGCACCGCGTCTCGGCGAACCCGGTTCGCTCAGTCCTCGCCCTCGCCCTCGCTGTCGGCCTGCGCCTGGGCGACGGCGATCTGGGCGTCCAGCGCGTCGATGCGCCGGGTCAGGTGACGCTCGGCGCTGTTGTCCGCCATGTTCGCGGCCGCGCGCAGCAGGGTGGCCAGCGCCCGGTCATCAGGGTTTTCGTCGCTCTCGGTCACGCTGAGGCTGTCGCGGGCCGTGGCGACCTTCGTGCCGAAGCTGCGGGCCGCCGCGCGCAGGGTGGTGAGGCAGTCGCGCGTGGCCTGCAGCGCGGGGATGTCGGGGGTGTCGGTCATGGGGGCTCCTTACAGATGGGTGACGTCGGCGATGACGTATTGCGGCGTCTGGGGCGTGAAGCCCGGCAGCGGGCTGGCCGTGGACCGGGTGAAGTCCTCGAAGGGGAAGAAGCCGTCCGCCACGATCTCGCCCCCGACCACGTTCACGCCCCGAACACGCGAGAAATACCGGTGGGTGTCCGGCCCGGGCGGCACCAGCACGTCGGTGTAGAAGAACCCGCTCGTGGTCTGCAGGGCGGCGTAGACCCGGCCCGATGGGATGGGCACCGCCGGTGCGCCTGCGGCCTGCACGCTGACGATCTTGAGCGGCGGTTGGCGGCTGTCGAACGCCACCCCGCCGCCCAGCGCAGCCGGTCTCCAGACGCGCATGCCCATGCCCGGCGGCAGGCCCGTGCTCTGCGGGACGTCGAACACGAACCAGTTGAAGGCCGCGCCATTGACATTGGACAGCAGCTCGAACGTCCAGGTCGAGCCGCTGACACTCGCGCCCCACTGGGCGATCATGTTCTGGCTGGTCGGCACAACGAAGCACAGCGGCGCGATCCCGCCCGGGAAGCTCACCCCCGTCCGGTATTTCGTGACGCCGCCCGAGCTCCAGGCCGTGCTGCAGGTCGCCGAGCCCTTGGCCCGGAACGCGAAATTGCGATAGCGCTCATCGATCTGCAGGGCCTTGTCCGAGTTGCGGATGCGAGCGCCGACCGCCATCAGAACACCCAGTATCTCAGGAGGCAGTCATAGGCGGGCTGGCCGGACTGGAAGGCCCAGCTCAGCGTCGTGCCGCTGACCGTCACGGTCGGCACCTCGACCGGGAAGTTCTGCAGCGCGTGCAGCTGCCAGCCCGGCACGCCCAGCGCCAGACCCGCGTCGGTGACGCTGCCGTTCACACCCGCCGTGATGTCCACCACGCCCAGCACCCGGCCGAAATAGTCGGTCAGGTCCCCGACGACCTCGCCCGCGGGGTTGTAGAAGCGCGCCCCGACCGCCATCAGTCCAGCCAGCCCAGCTCGATGGAGGGCGTCTCGTCACCATAGAAGATGGTGATGAGCGGCTGATCATCGCCCGGGTCCAGCTTGATCTGGCGGTTGGCGCCCAGATACAGGATGTTGGAGATGTGCACGTTGCCCGCGATCAGGCGCATCGCCTCGACCGGATCGCCGCCGACCAGGCTGATAAACCGAAGCACGGTCGCGGCCTGCTCCATCACCGACCCGCCAGGCCCGGCGAACAGCCGGATCAGGGCGGGGTCGTCCCCCGCCGCCGCGAGGATCTCATACAGCGCGGTCTGTGCGGTCAGAGTTTCCAGCACCTGCGTGCGGGATTTGATCTCTTCGGTTTCTTCGGCGTCCTCGCCGCCCAGCTCGAACACCCGCAGCAGGCCATTGCCGCCGCCCTCGTTCAGCCGCAGCTCGGGCGCGCCCCACGCGTCACCGGCGACGGCGGTGTAATAGCCCTCCGCCTCGATGGCGCCGACGGGCGCGAGCGCGATGCCTGAATCCACCGCCACCAGCGTGTTGGACGACTGGTTGGCGCCGGTCGCGTCCAGCCGCCGCATGACCAGCCGCCAGTCCGCGGTCCCGCCATTGTTCGGATTGCTCGACCGCTGCATCAGGGCGTGCAGCCGGTATCGGCGGCCCGGCACAAGCCGCAGCAGACCCGCGGTGCGCATGCGGTGCATGCCCGCCCCGACCGTGTCCAGCCGCGCGCCGAACGTGCCGGTGGACGCCCAGACGAACTGGCTGGTCGCGAGATCGGTCACCGACCCGGGCAGGCCCGAGGTCGAGGACGTGAACGGCCCCGCCCCCGCGGCGGTGTCCCCGCCGACCCGCTGACTCCGGCTCTGGATCGTCAGCTGGGTCAGGCGCGTGGCCTGTTCGCCCGTCAGGTTCACGAGGCTGGCATAGTCCGCCTCCAGCCCGTCCGCCCGGAAGCTGAGGGAATCGAGCTGGGCGGTGTGGTCGGCGGTCAGGGTCTGCAGGCTGGTGATGGCGCCCTGCGCGGTCCCGAAGTCGGCCGTCAGGCTGGACAGCTGGGTGGCCTGGCTGTTCGTGATCGAGATCAGGTCGGCCGCCTGCGCCTCGACGTCCGCGGTCCTGAACTCCACGCTGTCCAGCCGGGTCACGTTGTCCGCGCTGACGATCTGCAGGGCGCTGATCGACACCTCGGCGGTGTCCGTGCGGACGCCCAGCTGATCGACGCTGGACTTGATCGGTCCGGCCGGGCTGGCGGTCATGCGCAGCGAGGCGATGCCGCCCGCGGCCAGCTTCACCCCCACCGCGATCACCGTGGAGTGCATGCCGAAATTGGCCGGATACAGCACGCCCGCGGCGTCGCGCGCGAACCACTGGCCCGCCTGCGCGTAGATGTAGGTCCCGAACCGGCCGCCCGCGCCGGTCCAGCCCGCATAGCGGGTGGCCATCGCGTTATTGTGCCAGACGATGAAGAAGCGCCCGCCCGGCGGCACGTAGCTCCCACCCATGTTCGCCTCGATCACCGTGGCGGTGTTCGTCCAGCGGTCCAGCGTGGGCGGGTCCAGGAACTCGCCCTGCACCCGGATCGAGCCGGGCACGGACGTCCCCGCCCCGTCCTGATTGGCGGTCAGCAGGATGTCGGTCGCCGCCCCCACGCGCGGGCCGGGCGGTATCGCGGTCAGGGCCAGCCGGTTGACGTCGTCGCGCAGCAGGGCCTGCAGCGCCTCGACTTCGCCCTGGGCGGTCTCCAGATCGTCCTGACGCGCCTCCAGCGCCTCGGTCGCCGCGGCGTTGCCCGCTATCGAGGCCTCCACCGATTCCCGGGTCAGGCCGTCGAGCGCGAGGGAGTCGGACGCCACCAGCTCGGCAGGGATGGGGACCGGGTCCGGCCAGACCGCCCATTGGCTGAACCCGCCACGGCGCGAGCGGAAGCGCGCGCCGACCTCGACCGTCCGTCCGCGCGGCACGTCGCGCGTGGTCTTCTCGCCCGCGTCGGGATCGGCCGTGGCCACCTCCTCGAAGTCATCCACCCCCTGCCCCGGATTGCGGATGGCGATGCGCAGATTGGCGATCTCGGGATTGGTGTAGGGGTCCCAGCGCACGGTCAGCGCGGGGAGCTTCGCGCCCTCGGTTTCGTCATGCCCGCCTTGCGCGTCCAGCAGGTCCGGGGTGGGCACGTACTCGGACGCCACCAGCGCGCGCAGCTCGAGGGGCTCGCTGCGGCGGCCGTCATAATCCTCCGACCACAGATCCAGATCATAAGGCTGGGCCGGATCGCCGGCCGGCAGGATCACGCGCCGCTCGTCGGAGGCCAGGTTCGGCAGGGCGTCGAAACCGCCATCGGTCTCCGATCCGTCCGGCGTGCGCCGCCAGCGGGCGATGAAGCGCGCCACGGGCACGGTCGCGCCCGTCTCGATGGTGAAGGGCACGGCGATGCCGTCATCGCTGGCGTAAGGCGCGCCTGCGGGCCGGGGGCGCGGCGGGCGGGCCTTGAACGGGTTCTGCACGCTGGTCGCGAATTCGGGGATGACGATGTCGCCGCTGAAGCGCGTCTCGCCGTAGGGCACCGCCAGCAGCGTGCTGGCCCGGTCATCGCCGCGCAGCACGCCCAGCACGACCACGTCCTCGGCCTCGGCGAAGCGCTCGCCCACCACGACCTCGTCGCCCTCGAACGGCGCATCCTGCGGCGGACGCGGAGAGACTAACACCATCCGCGCCGTGCGGCCGGCGGCGGCGGTGACCGGCGCGGTGTCGCGGATCGACCAGACCATCTGGCCGGGTTCGGCGGATTCCGGATCCGGCACAGGCTCGCGCCAGCGCATGCCGTAATCGGTGTCGGCGAGGATATCGATCTCCTCATCGAGCAGGACGGCGGTCACGTCGCCGGCGCTGTCCGTCTCGACGTCGATCACCCGCGCCCCGGTCCCGGCCCGCACCACGTCATGGCTGACCAGCTGGCGTTCGCCGCGCTGCACGGCGAAGGCGGGCAAGTCAGTCTCGATCTCGTACCGCTCGCGCGACTGCAGCAGCATGCTCGCCAGATGGAAGGCCAGCCATTCCTGGACTTCCTCCGGCCGGGTCTTCCCCGGCGAGGGCATCCGCTCGATCCGGGTGGCGTTTTCCGGCCCGCGGCCGGGCACATAGACCGTGGCCTCGTCGAGCTGCCAGCCCTGCTCCTCGTTCAGGAACTCCGTGCTCAGCCCGTGGATCTCGCCGGGAAACGTCACGGTCGCGCTGAACCGGCGCATGGACCGGGCCGTCAGCATCCGCCGCACGGGCCGCGGGGCGTCAATCACCCCGCTCAGCTGCGCGCCCCGCCAGAGCGGCCCCGCCTGCCCGGCGGCCATGGCGGTGCGGATGAAGCGCGAGGCCGTCGTCTCGTAATCCACCACGTGGTCGAAGAAGCGGTCATTGTCCGCGCACCACTGACGCCAGCCGTCGAAGAAGACGAAGTCCATCTGGTCGGGCCCGAAGGGCCGCTGGCGCCCCTTGCCCGTCATGGCGTCCACCACGGCGTGGGCGGGCAGGCGCGATTTGACCCAGTCGCCGACCAGGCCGCCATTCTCGCCGTAGGAGCCTTTCAGGCCGTCGGCGTCGAAATCGGGATAGAGCCGCTCCACCACCGCGTTGAGCTCGTCGACCACGGAATTGAGCTGGTCGGAAGCGCGGATTTCGAACGCGCTGTAGGCGATCCACGGATCGCGCACCGGCGCACGCATGAAGACCGAGCGCAGGATCGACCACACGCAGGTGTCCACGATCTCCAGATCGTTGTCCGGCGTGTCGGGCGTCACGCGGCGCACCTCGACCACATAGCCGTGGGGCTGGCGTGCCACGGCCCAGCGGCGAGAGCGCCGGAAAGGCTTGCGCTCGGACCGGGTGTGAATCCACTGCGTGGGGGTCGCGGTGAGCGCGAGCTGCCATTCGTTGTAGTCGAAGTTGAACAGGCCCGACCCGACACGCACACCGCCCTGGCTCGCGGCTGCGGCATCCGCCTGGCCCGGCGTCGGGGCGGAATACTGCCACGCCGCGGCAGGCTCGCCCGAGGCGTCAGCGGGCGCCCAGCGGACTTCCAGCTGGACGCTGCGCGCCTCGAGCCGCCCGTTCTTCGGGTTCACCCGAGCGAGCCCCTGCGGGAAATCCACGTCTACGCTGATCTCTTCAGCGTTCGCGTTCGTGGTGCGCCGGATCCAGCCCGCCGCATTGCTCAGGGTCGCGCCCACGTCCAGCTCGGTCGGCGCGTTCGGATACAGGCTCAGCGGCGTGGCCGTGCCGTCGCCGGGATAATGCTGGATCGTCGTGCCGGCGAACTGATCGAAGGGCGTGTCGCCGATGCGCACGTCGGAGATCTCGACCGGGCCGATGCCCCAGACCACGATGCCGCGCAGCCACAGATCATCGCCGCGAACTTCCCGCACATAGGACCCGCCCAGCGGCGGCACCATGCGGTGGCGGCCATGGATGGCCGGGACCGGCGCGCCCAGCCGGAGCTGGTTGCGCGCGGCGTTGATGAAGTATGTCGGCGACACCTCGCCGCCGGCGCGGTTCAGGCCCAGATCGGGCGGCGGGGCGATGGCGTTGATGAGATAGGAGCCCGCGACCGTGAAGGCCGCGGCCGCGAGCCCGGCCGAGATGGAGCCGGCGGCGAACAGACTGGTTGTCCCCAGCAGCCCGGCGAGCCCGCCGCCGGAGATCCACAGCGCCCCGGCCAGCAGCGCGATCTGCAGGATGGTCGCCAGAGGGTTCTTGCCCCGCTGCCCGGGACGGACCGCCAGCTCGACGAGGCTTCCGGCCAGAGGCGTGACGCGATCCCACGCCCAGGCCGGAATCTCCCGGCCGTCCACGCGGGCGACGGCATGGGCGCGCAGGACCGGGTCGGGCAGCCAGCGCTCGGCGAGCTGGGCCAGCGTCTCCCCGCGGGCGGGCGTGGCGATATGACGGGGGTCGGCGAACGGCGTTCGCGACACAGACGCGCACAGATAGTCCGGCCCCAGCGCGAAGGCGGGACGCGGGGGGAGCGCCGCCGGGAGCGGCGTAGCCGGAGAGCCGTCAAGCGGGGACATAGAGGCCCTCCAGCCGGTCGCGCCAGCGCGGATCATCGAAGCGGGCGAGCACGACGCCCCCCTCTTCATGCGCGGCATGCAGGAAATGCTCGGCGTCCACGACCAGGCCGACATGGACCGGCTGGCGCAGGACGATGAAATTGGCGATGGCGAACGGCGTTCGCCGGTCGATGCGGCGGAAGTGCGCCCGGGCCACCGCCGCGGCGCTGGCCATCTGGGCGGCGCGGGCCGCTTCGGTGTCGCTGTAGTCGCCCGGCTCCGGCAGGACGACCCCACGCTCTTCGCGCCAGACCAGCGCGGCAAGCCCCCAGCAGTCCACGCCCCGCCAGTCCCGGCCCCGCGCCACATAGGCCAGAGGCATGTAGCGCAGGGTCCAGGAAAAGGGATCCATCACAGCAGCCCGCTGAAGTTGGCGGGCGTGAAGCGCTGATGGGGATAGGACTCCTGGCTGAGATCGGGGACCGTCAGTTCCGCGCTGATGGTCAGCGTGTCGATCTGCGCCATGGACAGACGCCAGCCCGGCCAGCTCTCCTCGATGAAATCGGGCGACGCGCGCAGCACGGTCTCGATCGTCACGGTCGCGGCGTCCGGCAGCGCGCGCAGGGTGTCCGCGATGCGCCGGTCCACATTGCCGATGATCAGCCGCGCCTGATGCCGGTCATCGTCCTCTTCCTCGCTGGGCAGCTGGACGCCGACCGGGAAGGTGTAGAAGCCGCGATCCTGGCTGATGACGGCCGGGCGCGGATCGTCCGGATCATGGAGCGGCAGCTCCCCGTCCTCGTCGAACACCACACGGATCGGATCGTCGAGATTGGCGTGGTCGATGGTGATCAGATACAGAAAGACCGCGCCGCTTTCCGCGCGCGCGGTTTCCTGCAGGGCAGTGATGGACGGCATCTAGCTCCCTCTCGGCACGGGCCAGAACTCGATCTCTTCCATCGCGAGGCGGTAATTGCCGCCGCCGGTCCGTTCCGCCGTCCAGACCTCCTCGGCGTTGAAGCGGGCGCGGCCCGCCCGGCCGTTATGGGGCATGGGCCAGCCGGTGAAGGCGCGAACGCCGTGGAGCAGGTCCTGCTCCCAGAAGATCTCGAACGCCTCGAGCTGGGGCGGGGTGAAGTAGAAGATGCCGGAGATCAGCCACGCCCCGCTCGTGAAACGCCGCCGCTGGAAGGCCGGACCGCGCTCCCGGTCATCCCGCTCCCCCAGCCGGGGCGGCGTGATGACATAGCCCTCGCGCAGCATGTGCGGGGGAACGGCCGAAGGCCAGGTCGCCATGATCGCCCCCTATGTCCGCGCCGAGGGCCGCAGCCCGAAGCGCTTGCTCATGGCACCGTCCATGGCGCCGCCCTCGATCAGGCCCGCCACCGCGCCCTTGAGCTGGACGTCCAGCCGGACTCCGCCGCCCGGCGTCCGGCGCGCGCGGACATTGCCGCTCTGCTTCTCGCCATTGATGTGCAGCTCGACGGCGATGGCCTGCCCCTGCCCGGTCGCGGCAGCCGCCGCGGCGGTCCGGCTCATCCGGGTCGCGTAGTTGATGCTCTCGATCAGGGCGCGGTTGTCGCTGGCGCTGAAGATCCGCTCCTCGCGCTCGATGATCGCCCCCATCTCTCCCGACCCCAGCGGCGGGCGGCCGGAGTGGAAGCGGGGCAGGGGGTCGAGCCCGGTCATGGGGCGGACGGGACCGAAGCCGTGACCGGCCTGGGCCGTGCCGCTGTGGTAAACCGAACCCGCTCCGCCCGGCAGGCTCCAGCCGAGATTCATGCCACCCGCGGACGCTCCTGACGTGCTCCCCCCGAAACGCGAGAACAGGCCTCCCGCGATCGGGCCGATGATGGCCTGCTGAAGCGCGATCCGCGCCAGCGAGGAAATGATGATGCCGGTCGTGTTCTGGACCGCGTCTCCCACGGACCGCCACTGCATGACGATGTCCTCGAGCCCGCGCTCCACCGCGCCGAGGCCGCCCAGCGCCACGCCCTCCAGCTGACGGTCCCAGTCGCGGGACTCCGCCGCCAGCCGGGCCAGCCCCGTGAACCGCGACGTCCGGCCCTCGAATTCGTCGATCTCCGTCTGGACCCGGCGCAGCTCCATCACGACGAGATCGGCGTGCTCGGGGTACTGGGCCATGACGGCCTGAAGGTCCGCCTTGCGTTCGCGCAGGCGGTCCAGCGGCTCGATCAGACTTTCCATCAGATCCTTCTGCCGCTCGAGCGGGGTCAGGAGCCGTTCGGCCGCCGGGATCATGCGCTCGACGGCGGCGGCGATCTGCTTGTCCGTGATATCGATCCCGCGACGCTGCGCCTCTTCCAACTCTCGCCGAAGCTCCTCGGCCTGCTGGGCGTGTGACATGAGGCCGCGCAGCTGGGTTTCCACGAGTCGCTCATATCGCCGCTGTTCGGCTTCAGCGGATGCATCCGCCGCGTCCGCCGCGAACAGCCGCGCCCGGGCATTCTCCAGAATGCGCTCGCCCTGCTCGCGGCTGAGGCCCAGCTCGTGCTCGATCGCCGTGTTTATGTCCCTCTGCAACTGCTCATAGCGCTCCATGGGCGTCAGCAGCGAGTTCAGTTCACGCGCGATCAGACCGTCGAGACGGCGGCGCTGATCGAGGGGAAGGACACCGGCGTCCGGATCGCGGCGGGCCGCCGCCTCCGGATCCGCCCACGGTCCCCGCAACATGCCAGGATCGGCGAACTGCGGCACGCTGGCGGACACGCGCGCCTCGAGAGCACGTTCGCGCTCTGCGGCGCGGACCGCCTCGATGGCCTCAAGGATCGCCTCATACTGACGCTGCGCCTCTGCCAGTTCAGCTGACCCAGCGACGACGATGTCCCTTGCCCAGCTTGGCACCCGCTGCAATTCGGCGATACGCTCCGCCGTGCGCTCCAGGCGCTCTTCCAAACCTTCCAGACTAAGGTCTTCAAGCGACGAGAACATGAGGCCGCGCTCTTCTGCCACGCGGGCGCGGAACTCCAGCCAGGCCAGTTCGATCTGTCCCAGCCAGTCCGGCGCTATCTGACCCATGCGCTCAATGTGGGTTTCCAGCCTCTCCGCCTCATCTGCCATAGACGCCATGCGCTGAATGGCGGAATCGTTGAAGAAGCGGTTGATGCTCTCCGCGTCCTCCCGGATCGTCCGGGCGTCATCGGCGCCCTGCTGAAGAAGCCGGTTGATGCCAGACAGACCGAGCCTGTCGGCGAGCGCGATCCGGCTTGAGATATCATCGATCTCGAGAAGTCGATTGATCACCCGGTCCAGCGCCTGCTCAGCGCTCATGCCGCGGAAGTCATCCGGGCCAAGGCCGAGCACCTTGAGGGCGTCAAACGTCTCGCCCTGCCCCAATGATCGCACCCGACCCAGCCGCTTGGTCCACTCCTCCACCGCGCGGGCGCCCGTCATGAAATCGCCACCCGCGAGCCGGACAGCAGTCCCGAGATTGAGCACCTCTCGCGCGGACATGTCAGCCGTCTGACCGATGTCCCGGACGACCGCCATGAATTGATTGGCCTCTCGCGCCTGAGCCATTTCCGATCTGAGGAGCGCGAACGCTCCCACCGCGACGCCCAACCCCGCAGCCGCCGCGATGCCCCACGGACCGATGGACTGCAGAAAACGGCCCAGCGGGCCGGAGCGACGGACCAGATCGTCCACCCCGTCCTGAAACTCCTTGCGCGCGCCGTCCATCGCTTTGAACTCACGGCTGACCGGCTTGGCCTCATCGATCATCTTCCGGAAAGCTTTCCGGGAGGCAGGCGGCAGGCTCTCGAGTTCCCGTTTGAGGTTCTCCTGCTGGCGCAGGGACAGGCGGATGACGACCGCGCCGGCGTCTTTATTGGCCATCGTGGACTCCTTTGCGCGACTTGTCGGAATCGAGGGAAGTTGCCCTCAACCCAGAGGAGGCGACCATGATCGATTTCAAGGACCGGGCGATCCACACCGTCAATGTCAGCCAGGTTCAGTGGCTGCAGGACGAACAGGGGGAATATGTCAGCGCGATTGTCGACTTCTCGCTGGCTGATGAAGCCGGAGAGGAGAGCGGTGCGGAGATCAACGTATCCGCGACTGTGGACCGCGCTGACGCGCCGACGCTCGACGCAGCGCGCACAGCTCTCGTTCAACAAGCTCTAGCCGTTGTTCAAAGGATAGCCTCTTTGACCGAGGCGGAGATTCAGACTGGCCTGCGCCAGTATGATGAGAGCTTCGCTGCGAAGTTTTCTCTTTCGAAGCGGTCATGACGCTTCTCCTTCCTCTTCCCGCGCCTCGGCGAAGCCGTCGCGGTACCCGGCCTCGATGTCGGGCAGCAGCGTCTTGACCGCCTCGTGGCTCACGCGGGGCGGCAGTCGGTCCAGCACGGCGGGATAGTCCAGGCCGAGGAACCCGCCCGGGCCGAGCCGCCATGCGCCCGCATTGCTCGCCTTGAACGCCGCCTGCCCCTCGAAGGTCAAGGGTTCGTTTTCGACCTGCGGGCAGAGCGCCGCGGGGTCTTCGGGCTTGAGGGGGTTTTTGACCCGGCCGCCTTGCGCGCAGCCGAAGCCTTGCCGCGCGCAGTCCCGGCAGATTTCCGCGCCCCCGCTGGCGATCCATTTCGCGAGGGCGCGGAGCCGTTTCCCTCTTCACGCACCATCTTCAGCGGACGGGTGATCCGCGTGTCGAACTGGTCGATGAAGTCGGGGTACTGCAGGAAGAGCGCGTCCATCGCCTCCGCGCTGAAGTCGAGCGGCGCGCCGTCCACGTCTCCGACCCCTTTCCAGTCTTCGACCAGAGACCGGCTGAGGGACTGGACATAGAGCACCTGCATGGCGCCGGAGAGCGCCGCGTCCAGATCCTCCATGCGCGACAGCCGCTCGAACCCCAGCGACAGAAGCCTGGCCCGGGCGCGCACGATCCAGCTCTCGAGGTCCTCGCCCTCATCCTTGATCGGCAGCGCCCGGCGGGCGGCCGTTCGGGCCGCGGCTTCGGTGGAGGCGTCCGCATAGTGGGCGAGCAGGGAGAGCCCCCCCATGCGCGGAAACTCCATCCAGACCGGACCGCTTCCGGCGGCGGCGACATCGAGCCTGATCATGCTCACGCCTCCGTCGCGTCGTCGAAGTTCTCGACACTGTTGGTCAGCATCAGACGCGCCATGGCCGCGCTGGCGGTCTGCTCGCCATGCAGGGTGTAGGTCTCCTGTCGGCCGAACCGGGTATCGATGCCGCGCCCGGTCAGCTCGAAGCGGACGGCGGCGGCCTCCAGTTCCATCTTCGCGCCCCCGGCGCAGGGCCAGACGAAGCGCCAGTCATCGACTCCGGCCGGGCTGAACCCGGCGCGGGCGTATTCATAGAACACGCTGTCCAGCACACGCAGGGTCAGCGTGCCGCCCAGCCGGGTCTCTTCCGGGCTGAAGCCGCTGGGCCGGTCCGTGTCCTCACGGGCATAGGTCAGCGGCGTCAGGTCTCGCTCGATGGAGACCGACCCGGACATGATGCGCGCGACTTCCTGCCCGCCCTTGTAGATGCCGCAGAACGCGGCCACGGATCGGGCGTGCGGGCGAGGCGCGGGCGGATCGCCGAGGGCGGCCTCCGCGACATCGTGCTCCGTCCGCACGGCCATGCCGCCGAGACGCACCCGCCGATACCCGGACTCCCGCCCCACATTGATCTCGAAGCGGTTGCCCACCCAGCCCACCAGGCGCTTGATCTTGTCCGCGTCCTGCCAGGCGATGCTCGCGCCGCTGTGCTGGCCCGCGCCAGTCTCGAAGGTGTGCAGATACGCGCCCGGATCCCCGGCGCTCGAGACATGCCGGAAGAGATGGGGCAGCCAGTAGCCCAGATGGACCGCGCAGAGGGGCACTTCCAGATCCGCGCCGTCCTCGGGCAGGCCCGGGGCCGGAGCCTGGGCGTCCCGGCTGTTGTGGTATTGCGCGCCGACCAGGCTGTCGTTCTCGAACGGGCGCGACTCCCGCGGCGAGAGAGTGTGGTAGGCGCTTCGCAGGTAATCGCCGTCAGCGGCCACGTCCGGAGCAGACTGCCCCAGGATGTGCATGATGGCGTCCTGCCCCATGGGATGAGGCATGGCTGGCTCCTTTTTCAGCTTGCGCAGCGCTCCGCGCTGCGATGTTCCGCGCACGGGCGCGGGCGGCCGGTCGGCCTTGCGGGCGCCTCGCGCCCGTCACCCACGGGCTCCCGGCCCCGATCAGGGGCCGCAAGCGCGACCGCGCGTCCGGCCCGAGAGCTTTGGGGTTCTGGGCCGGAACCGACGCGACGGAGTTGCGGAGGACGGGGAGAAAACCAGCGAACGGCGTTCGCTGGCCGTTCGCTGGGCATCAGACGCGGCCGAGCGCGGCCTCGGCGGGCGTGGCGGCCCGGTGATCCGTCCCGGCCGTCAGGCCGAGGGTCTTGATCTTGGCATGGGACAGCACCCGCACCCGACCAGCCTTGCCGAGACGTTCGTGGTCCTTGAGCAGGATGATCGCCGTAACGCCGCGGGCGGCAGGCGCGGCGGGCGCAGCATCGCCCTCGGCCTCCGAGGACTCGCTCTTGTCGGCGGCGGCCTCGGGACCCAGCGGCCACTCCGGCTCCGCATCCGCCGAGAACAGGTCGTCGCCGGCGTCCGGCTTGATCGCCTTGATCGCATCCTTGCGGGCGGTCGACAGGCGTCCGGAAATGTCCTCATCGCTGCGCGCGTTCCACGCCTTGACCGTGGTGTCACCGGACTGGGCGTAGGCGATGGCGAGGATGTTGGCCACCGTGGTGGCGGTGTCTTCATCCAGCGCGATGATCACCCCGCGGCCCCGGGACGGCTTCAGCGTGGCGGGGAGCTTGAGGTCTTCGACGCCCGTGTTGAGCAGGGCGGTGATGTCGTCGGTCTTCATGATTGGCTCCTTTTCAGCCGGTGGGTCTCAGACTCGAATAGAGGACGGAGATCGCGCAGGCCGCGATCATCTCGGGCAACTGGCCTTCGGGCTTGTCGGTCTCGGGATTGGTGTCGGTGATGCGCGCATGGGCGGCGATGCCGCCCAGCGTCCAGTCCGCCTCGAGCACCGTCTGGGCGGTCTCGATCACGGCCTCGACAGCCTCATACCGGGCGGCGTCCTCGTAACCGACGGCATCGACCACCAGCACGAACTGGTGATCGCAGTCGTAAATCGTCTGGACGCCGCCAAGGAGGGCCTGCCCTTCAGGCCTGCGCCCGGTGATCAGCGCCACCTTGCGGCGGATGCCCGCCTCCTCGTCGACATCGATCAGCCTCGGATCATCGACCACGAACTCCATGGATCCGGGCAGCGCCCCTATCGGGCCCTGCAGGGCGGCGATCAGCGCGGCGCGCACCGCCTTGTGCGTGGTGGTCATGGCGCGCCCTCCGGACCGAAATTGCGTTCGATGACGTCCGCCAGGGCGCGCGCGAAACGCTCCAGACCCTCCGCGCCGATGGCCCGCTCGATCTCGTCGCGGTCCAGCCTGCGCGGCATCTTCACGGCGGGCACGAGCACGAACAGCACCACGCTGTCCTCATAGTCCCGCCGCTTCAGCGCCGAAGCGCTCGCGGGCGCATAGCCGCCCCGCTTGCCGCGCCGGCGGCGCAGGCGGCGCGCCGTCAGCAGGGCCATGTTCTTGCCGGGCACCTTGATCAGGTTCAGCCGCCCGAACTGGCGCTCGGCCTGGACGATCAGATAGTTGCGGCCGCGGCGGATGCGCCCGTCGATCCCCACGACGCGCGCCCGCTTGGGCGCGTTCTCGGTCGGGATCACGAGCCACTTCGTGTCGCCGGCCCGGATGGTCAGCCCCTCCTCGAACGCCCGCACGATGTGCGGAGCCTTCGAAGACCAGCTGATGGTCGGCGAGACGGACGCAGCCGAGCCCCGGTCTGGGAAAATGCGCTCCCGGATCGTGTTGGCGACGCGATCCCCGAGACCCGCATCGCGGACCTCGTTGCGCCACCGCTGCTTGCCCCAGTCCGCGACCGCATCCGCCGCCGCCATGGCGGCCTGTTCCAACTCGTCATAGGCGAGGCGGAAATCCTCGCTGAGGGTTTCGGTGGCGCTGAAGTCCAGCCCGAACCCGTCCCCGCTCATGCCGGAGTCAGCTCCAGGCCCCACTCCCCCGAATTGAGCGAGGCCGGAGCCTGCATGATCTTCAGGCGCGCGCCGGACGCCCGGTGAAACACCCCGCCCCTGACGGGCGGGACCGGCATCTCGATCTTCCAGACCGTCGCCATGATGGATCCGGTCCGCGTCCGCCCCGCGCCGGGGATGCCGGTGTCCACCGATCCGTCGGCCTCGTCGACGATCACGGCGACCGGATCGGCCTCCGGGTCGAACACTCCGCCGGGCGGAACATACCGCATGGGCTCCGCGAAGCCGGCGAGCCGGTCTGCGGCCCGCGCGGTGTCATCGAACAGCGCATCGAAGGATGATTTGTCCATGCGACCCTCCCGGCTCTCGGAGCGGCCCCGCGCGCGAGGCGGCTGCGAAAACCGGCCCCGGCGCGTGGCCGGGACCGGGTTCGTGTCGGCGAACGGCGTTCGCCTACGGGTTCGGGTTCGCGCCCATGTCGCTTTCCACCAGCAGCTCAGGCCGCTTGCAGATGGCGATGTTGTTGCTCTCCGACCAGAGATCGAGACCCTTGTTGTGGTCGCGGATCTTGGCGCTCGCATACATGGCGAGAATACCCGCCGCCAGGGGCGAGCCCTCGGGCAGACTCGCGGCGGCGTCCAGCAGGGCGGGCGGGATGTTGACCTGCTCGAGCACGTCCGCGGGCGCGTGGCTGCACTCGAAGATCGGCTCGCTGACGCCGGTGGGGAGGGCGTGCCCCTTTCCCAGCTCCACGAAGGGCACGACGCCCGCACCCTTCAGCTTCACCTTGCCCTTGTATTCGATCAGGCGCAGCTGACCGATCGGGATGATGCGACCCCAGTTCCCGCCGCGCGTCTCCCGTTCCATCTCGCGGGCAAGGCCGACGCCCGACGAATAGTTGAGATACCACTGCTCGAACTTGGGATGCTTGATGAGCTTCTGCACGAAGGCGGGCGAGGCGATCTGATCCACCCCCATGAAGCTGATGCCGTTCTTTTCGTCGCCGACGGCGTCGTAGACCTCTTCCGCCTTCTCCCAGGGATCCGTGTCGGGATTGTCGAGGTCCCAGTAGATCGTCCGCTGGGGCCGGTCGAAGTACTGATGCAGGTCGAGCAGGAGACGGCCCTTGCCGTCATAGATGCGCCCCTTGATCGCGCCCGTCAGGGTGTATTCCTGCGTCAGGTAGTGCGCACTGGCGAGGCGCAGCAGCTTCTTGGCGACAGCGCCATCCACGGATTCCGCGACGCGTTCGCGGCCGAGAACCGCGAGGCGGTCCTGCACGTCGCGCGGCGTGACCGCATCCTCGACCGGGAAGTGGGGGACTTTGACGAAGCGGGTCGCGCCTTCCTCGCCGTCCATCTGCTGGGCGGGGCCGCCCCGCTCTTCAGCGGCCAGCACGGCGATGCCATCGGATTCCTCCCGGATCTCGACGACGGTGGAGCCGATGCTTTCGTGGGTGAAATAGCCCAGCGCGTTGATCAGGCCGAACGTGTTCGGCACGCGGTTGACCTGCGTGGTCAGGGCCGTGGAGTTGTAAAGATTCCAGTCAATGCCTTCCATGGCGACGGGTCCTTTCAGGTGGGCGGCCCCTCCGGCCGCGTGATGGGGATGGGAGGCGCCGCCGCGGGGGCGGAGGTCCCGGCCTTACGAGTTGGCGGAATCCAGCACGAGGATGCCGCGCGCCATCAGCTCGGCGTCGATGGCCGCGATCTGCGCGGGGCTCGCGTTTTCGGGGTAGGTCATCTTCGTCCGGACCAGCTTGGACGGTCCGCGGACATGGACGAGCACGCGCCCGTCGCTCGCTTCGCCCGCCTCGGCCTCGGCATAGGAGACGCCTGCGGGCCGCCCCCCCAGAGACAGGGGGATGAAGCGGGCGTTCTCGCGGTCCTCGGCCGCGGCGATGACGAAGCCGTCGCCGGCCTCGAACGCCGCCCCCGAGGCCGTGATCGTGAACGCGATCTGGGCGGTGTCGTACGGCTCGCCCACGGTCGCGTCGGCGAGGCGGACGCCGCCCGGCGCGAAGACGGCGAAGACGTCCTCGTCGATGCACTCGAGGGTGTATTCGCCGGAGACGGTCGCTGCGCGGGCCTCGATGTCCTCGATCGAGCCCCCGCCCGTGTTGCCGGCATTGGCGTCCGCCGCCAGCACGAAGAGCCCCGCCAGGGCCATCACGGTGCCGAGCGCGACCCGTCCGGAGCCCATCGCCAGGCGGCCGGACACGTTGCAGTAGGTGGGATCATACACGTGCTTGAACACGTCGGTTTCACGCATGGGGGCACGCACGATACCCCCGGCCTGAGAGCCATACATGGCAGTCTCCTTTTAAGTCATGCGCCCGCAGGCGCTATGGTCCGCGCGCGGGGCGCGGGCGGCCGGACGGCCTTGCGGACGCTGACGCGTCCAGGATGGGCGGCTGCGAACGGGGCCTCAGAAGCCGGGCTTGCGGGCGGTCCGGGCGATCTCGCGATCGACGGCCCCGCTCAGCCCCTTCATGCGATCCGCCTGGGGATCGTCCGACCGGGGCTTGCGGGCGCTGAGCCCCTTGCGGCCTTTGGCCATCGCAGCCTCGAGCGGAGAGCCCTCGCGGCCGGCGGCGCGCAGGGTGCGCATCGCGGACCGGTAGCTGGTCTCGCCCGCGGCCACGTCGGCGGCGAGCTGGCCGCCCAGCTTGGGCTTGCCCTGGTCGGCGGCGATGCGGGCGATCTTGCGGCCCGCGGCGGCCTTGGACTTCGGCTCGTCGTCCTCTTCCGCCTCATCATCATCGTCGTCTTCGGACGCGGTCTCGTCGTCCTCATCCGCCGCAGAGTTCTCGTCGTCTTCCTCGGCTTCAGGCTCGTCGTCCTCTTCTTCCGCCTCTTCCTCTTCGTCGTCTTCGGAGGCGGTGTCCTCTTCCTCACGCTCGGCGCGGGCACGGCCCTTCTTCGGCATCGCGACGGGGATGCCCATCGACGCCAGACGCTTGGCGGCCTTCTTGTCGCCGCGCGAGGCTTTCGCCCGCAGGGCCGCGATTTCGGCTTCTGCGCTCATGTCAGTCTCCTTTTTTCCGGCCGCGGGTTCATCGCCGGAAGCGGGGCGGCCGGTCGGGCCTCCGGCGGACATGGCGGCCAGCGCGCGTGCGGCCTCCAGAGCTTCGGATTCAGTGAGGACCCCGTCGATCAGGCCCGCGGCCTCGGGGTCGAGATCGCCCGTCGCGCCCGCCACGAAGCAGCGCGCCTCCCACGACCTGACAGCGTCGGCGGAAAGACCCCGTCCGGCGGCCACCCCGTCGAAGAAGAACTCCGCGTGCGCGTCGATCTCGGACTGGAAGAGCGCCCGCTCCTCGTCGGTCACGGGCCGGTATCCGGACCCCGCGTCCTTCAGGCGGCCGCTGACGAACTCCTCGCGCTTCACGCCGTCCTGCTCGAGCATCGCGGACAGTTCGAAAAAGCCCATGCGCACGCCGATGGAGCCCATGCCGGCGCCGCGCTGCGCGTAGGAGGCGTCGCAGGACGCGGCGATCCACTGGGCCGCGCTGTAGGCCATCTCGCAGAAGGCGACGATGGGCTTGCCGCCCTCCCGCGCCGACAGGGCGCGGATCTCCGCGCAGAGCTGGTCGCAGCCCGAGACGAGACCTCCGGGGCTGTCGATGATGAGGACGGTGGCGTCGACGCGATCATCATGTCGCGCGGCGGCCAGGGCCGCGGCGATGTCGGCATAGCCTGGCACCCAGCGCTCATCCCACCAGTCGTAGTAACCCTTCGGCGCGAGGGCGCCGTCGACCACGACGATGGCGATGTCATCGACGATCCAGTACCCGCCGCTCCCGGCCTGGACCCAGTTGGATCCCGCGGCGGCCGAGGCCTCCGGCGCGTCGGGACGGCCCGCCGCAACCCGGGCGGCGACGCCCCGCACCCGGTCGATCAGGCCCGGCGTGGTCTCGGCGTCGAGACGCCATGCGGGCAGGTCGGAGAAGCGCTGCAGGGCCGAGGCCTCATGGGAGGCGTGGATGGCCAGCAGGACGGCGCCCGCCGTGGCCATGAGCGTGGAGCGGGCGTGCGGAGACGCCCCGCGGAAGCGAGGTCGGGACATGCGGGGACTCCGGGTCTAGCGGTTGCGGGGCTCGGGCTGGGGGTCGGCCTCGGGCGCGTCGGTCGGACCGCGGACGCCCAGGATGGTGGCCAGATCAGCCGGCACGAGATTGTGCCGCTGCAGGCGGCGCTTGGCGTGCATCACCTCGTCGATGACCTCGTCGAGGTCGCGGCCCTCTTCGGCGGCGATCTGCTGCGGGCTGGCGCTGTAATTCGCCATGCGCAGCGCACGGCCCTGCGGCTCCTTGACCGGATCGATGTCGCCGGGCGGCGGGCCGATCCACTCGCCGCGGACATAGGCCCCGACCTCATCCCAGAAATCCGGCGCGTTCGGCGGCAGGGCGAGGCGGCCCGCGTACCAGGCCTCCTCCATCACACACAGGCGGATCGGCGTGGCGAACTGCTTGGCGATCATGGCCCGCTCGACCTCGATCTCCCGCCACGCCTCGCCCTTGGACATGCGGCCCGAGGAGTAGTTGTGCCGGGTGAAATCGCCCGTGATCATCTCATAGGTCGAGCCCGCCGGACCGGCGCACTGACTGGCGATCGCATGGGCGAAGTCCGCATAGTCGTCGGTCTCGCGGCTTTCGGTGTTCCACTTCAGCTCGTCGCCGGGGAATGTGTTGATCACCTTCGACCCGGCCACCGACACGTCGCTGTCGGTGTAGAACTTCTCCCGCAGCGCCATGAGGTCCTTGGCCTCGGACTGGCCGAAGATCTCCGCCAGCATCTCCCCGCCCATGTTCGAGGTGTACTGAGCCACCACCAGCGCGTTGATGACCTTCGAGCGCAGCTCGGCGTCGGTGTAGGCCTCGAGCGTGCGGAAGCGGCGCAGGGAGCTGACCAGATCGCCGATGCCGCGATGCTGGCCGGCGCGCTTCTTCTCGTACAGATGCACGACCCGGGGGCGGCCCCAGTCCTCGCGGGCGGGGATCGCGTCCCACGTCATCGCGCCCATGCCGATGCCCACGTCCGCCGGGTGCTGACGCCGGAAGTGATAGGTGCCGGGACGCCCGTCCTCGTCGAGTTCGATCCCTGCCCGCAGGGTGTCGCTGTCGGGGCGTCCCATCGGATTCTCGAGCAGGTCGGGATCCACCAGATGCAGGGCCGTGGAATATCGGAAGGCGTCCTCCCGCTCCCGCCAGCACAGGATGCCCACGGCTTCACCGTCGATGATCTTGTGGGTCACGGCGAGCATCAGCATCAGGTCGAAGTCGAGCTGCTCTTCCCAGTCGCAGCGGAAGACGGGGTCTTCGGCCCAGTACCGCCACTCGCGTTTCATGGAGGCGACCAGCGCGTCGTACTGGTCCCAGCCTTCCTCGGTCCGGGTGTCGATGCCCAGCGCCTCCGCGTCGGGCTGCGGCGTGAAGATCCAGCCCCAGCCCACCACCATGGCCCGCTTGCGCCGGACCACGCCGCCCGCCAGCGGATCGTTGCGGGCCGCGTCGCGGCTGCGGGCGATCGCCGTCATGCGGCCCATCAGCCAGTCGCGGTCCGCCGAGCCCCGGGAGCCGTGCCAGCCGCCCAGCACCTGGTCGGTCAGGTCGGCGGCGCGGAAGGGCGCGCGGGCCGGGCCGTCCGCCGCCATCAGCCCCGGCGCGCCGGCGGACACGCGGCGGCTCGCGGCGGGCACCCGGTAGCGGGGTTTCGGTTCGGACGCGGTCAGCATCAGCTTCTCCCCAGACCGGAGGGCGTGAACGGCGCGAGCGGGCTTCGGTCGCCGGTCACCCGGGACCGCTCGACGCGCAGCCGCAGCAGCTCGCGGTCCAGCTCGGACGCCGCCCCGCGGAAATCAGACCCGAAGGACACTTCCCGGTCGCCGCGCTTGATGCTCTGCGGACGGCGGCCGAGCAGGAGGTCCTGCTTGGCCTTGCGGACCGCGGCGATGTCCGCGTCGATGTCTTCGAGCGTGCGGCGCATGGCGGCCCTCCGTGGTCGACGAACGGCGTTCGCCGGTGAATGCGTGCCGGGCTTCCCGCCATTCACGGCTTGCTCGCGCCCCGGAGAGCGACGGCCGGGGCCGTGTTGACCTTGCGGCATGGCGGGCGTGATAGCGTTTAGGGGAGCGCAGCCTGCCTGCCCGGCATGGGCCCAGGCCAGATCTCCCGGCCGTTCAGGCGGGGACGGGACGTCCCTTGCGCTCGTGCCGCGCGAGAGCCGCAGCGGCCCTGCGCTGATGGCGGTTGCCGCGAGCCTCGCGCGGAGCGAGCCCGAGGCGCGGCGGGGCCTTGAGATCGGAAACCATCAGGGCCGGGGGTCGGAGCATGTCCATGGTCGTGTCCTCACTCTTTGTTGCGGCGCGCCATGCGCGCCAGGACGTCCGCGGCGGAGGCCGCGGGATCGCGGGAGGGTGGCGGGGTGGCCGGGCGATCCGGGCGCGCGCCGCCATCGAAAAGATCGTCCTGGGCGGGGCCGGACCCGGCGAGCAGGACGGCGAGCTCGCGGGCGCGCTCCGTCCATTGCTCCTCGGTCCATGTCCCGTACCGTCCGCGGCGCGCGCCCAGGAATGCGATGCCGGCGAGCGAATAGACGTCGCAGTCAAACCAGTGGTTCGCGCCCACGGCCTTCCAGGACTGCTGCAGCACGCCTGTCTTCTTGTTGATCTCCTCGTGGAGATGCTCGGCGGTGAGCTGCTGGAAGAGGGCCTCGTCGGCCTCCGCCGGGAAGAAGCAGAAGCCCGGCGGCGGGCCGCTCTCCCCCACCTTCTCCAGCGTCCGCGCGTAGCGCCCGATCACGATGCTCTTCGCCGTCCACGTGCCGACATGCCATGTCTTCACGCCGAACCTGCGCTTGCGGCCCGTGCGGCTGACCTCCGCCTGATGGGCGCGGTCGATGATGTTCTTCTTCCAGCCCGGGTCGCCCACGAGGACCTTGGCGACGGGATTGCGCCGGACCCACTGATGCACGGCGTCGGTGTTGTACCGGCCATCCACGCCGATGAAGTCGAAGGGCACGCAGACCCCGTTCGGCATCGGCGCGCCGCGCTCGGCGATGGCGGACAGCTTCGGCCATGCGCCCCGGCCCCCGTCGGCGGTCTCGCCCGCGGCGAACCCCCAGTCGAGATACCAGCCGCGTTCTTCCTCGTCATAGCCCTTGATGAGCCAGTACAGGCCGTCCCGCTGGACATCGACCGACAGCGTGAAGACCAGCGGGCCATGCGCGCCGTCGCCCTTGTGGAAGTCCGGCTGGCGACGGGCGGCGAGGGCTTCCCAGTCCGGCGTCTCCGTCTTGAGGTCGAAGGCCCGGCCGAGCTTGGTGTTCAGAAAGGTCTTCTCGCGCTCGGGATCGCCCCCGATCTCGGCCTCCTCCTCGGCCAGGACGTTCCAGTTCGCGTACCGGTTCATGAAGCCGGTGATGTCGAAGCCGGGCCTGTGCGCCCACGCCCCCATTTCGCGGTCTTTCCACTCGCGGGCCTCGGCGTCCGTCCTGATCGTCTTCGGCGGCTTCACGCCGTCGATGGGCCGCGTCGGGATCCACATGCCCCGCGCGAGCATGTCGCGCTTGTCGCTGGGCTCGTGGATCGTTCCGCACTCGCTGCAGACCACGTGCGCGTTGAACGGGGCCTCGGCGGCCTTCCTGACGTCCTCCCAGTCCCAGTCATGCCGGGCTTCGCAGCCGATGCATCCGCTGTACCAGCGCCGCCTGTCGCTCGCCTGGTAGCGCCGCGTGATCTCGCAGGTCCGCAGGATCAGCGGCGTGGACACGTCGAACAGCTTCGCGATGCCGAGATCCATGCAGATCGCGATGCGGTTGTCTGACAGCTTGATCGGGTGGCCCTCGCCGCCCGCGTTGTCGGTCCAGCCGGAGATGTCGTCTCGGACCATGATCTGGATCGTGTGCTGGCGCAGCGTGTTCGGGCTCTCCGCCCCGGCCAGCATGATGAAGGACCCGTTGCGGAACTTGATGTCCTGAGACGTCGAGCCGCCCGTCGACCGGTCGCGCCGGGGCACGACGGAGCCGCCCTGATCCGGGCTGAGGGCTGGGCTGGCGTCGACCAGCGGCCAGAACTTCTTTTCCGCCCAGCGCTTGGACTGGTCGATCGTCGGCTGGATCATCATCGCCGGGGCGGTCTGATTGGTCAGGATCGCGGCCAGCATGATGTCGGCGACCACCGTGCCGCCGCTCTGGGCGCACTTCTTCACGACCACGTGCTGGGCCGGGTAGTCGGGGCTGAGGGTGAAGAGGATCTCGCGCAGATAGGGCGAGGTGGAGTGGCGGAACGGCCCCGGGGCGGGCGTGCCCTCGGCAAACTTGATGTTGTTGTCCTGCTCGGGCCAGAGCGAACAGTCCAGCGGCGGCGGTATGTCCAGCGCGTCGAGCGCCGCATCCTCGACCTGCCGGACCGCTTCCTCGAGCCGGGCGACGGCATCGGGTTCCCACTCGCGCCAGAGGCATCCGTCAGGCATGGGCGGGCTTCTGGACCTGCGCGCGCTCCTCCTTCAGCGCCGCCCGGCCTTCCGCGATGAACTCGGCGAGGATCTCCCGGAGGGCGGCCTCGATCGCGCTGCGGGCGCGGGCGGGGTCTTCAGGGTTCGCCTTGTCGGCCGCCGCGCGGGGGATGCGCATGATCGCCTTGCGCAGCTCGGCCATCCGGGCGGCCTCGCGCTGCCTCGCGAGGTCGGCGGGCACGAGCATGCCGATCTGCTCCTGCCACTCCCGCTCCTCCTGGAAGCGCTTGAGCCTCTGGATGCGCGCCTTGTCCTCGGCCACCGACACCTGCAGCGGGTCGCGCGGATCCAAGGCGGGCTCGTCGGCGGAGTCATCCTCGTTGGGTGCGACTGCAGGCGCGGCGGGCCGGGGCGCGGCGGTTGGGCTGTCGCGCCCCTCCTGGGCGGGGAACAGGTCCGCCGCGACGCCGCCGGACTTTCCAACGGCAAGCGGCGCGGCGGGGGCCGCGAGCGCGGGCGTGTCGCGCTTCAGCGGGTTCTGGTGGTCATGGCGGGCGCGGTCGCTGGCGGCCACGTCCACGAGCTTCGTGCCGGTGGCCGGGCACCGCACCCAGACGATCAGCCCGGCGTCGTTCCAGTTCTTCGCCGTCTGGCGGCTCTTGCCCAGGGCGGTGGCGTACTGGCCTGCGAACTTCACGTAGGCGGCGCGGCCGTCGGAGAGCGCGGGGGCGTCGAGCAGCGGGAACGCATCGGTCATGTCGGCCGCCCTCCTCGCTGAAGGGCAGACGGGGAGCGTGGGCGTCAAGCCCGAGGCGTCAACCCGTCAACCATCTGAAAAACCTGTGTGTCTGGCGAACTATCGCGCTCAGCCGCCCCGTTTACGCTTTTGGGCCAGGGAGGACCCGCTCGCGAGCGGTCGCCCGGCCTCGCGGCGGCGGCGCAAGTGACTGATTTTGCTGAGATTTCGGCAACGAAAAGCCCGGCGCGTTTCCGGGCCGGGCTTCGCGAGGCGCACCATCGCCTCATGACGAAAAGGGGTACGCGCAAATGGGTATTTGCGTCAATAGGCGAGTTGACGGCGAAGCCCCCGAGCGGCCCCGAGAAAGAGCTGATAGCGCGCTCCGATCACGTATTCCTTGTGAGAAATCGGGCAGATAGCCTTCATGCAGAAATTCTCCAGCGGCTGGTCGAGGATCACCACCCAGTCCAGCACGGACGCCTGGTCGGGATCGTTCAGCCCCGCCCGCAGCCTTTTCCGCTCCCGCTCCGATTCGGCCGCCCGGCCATAGCGCCAGCCGATGTCCCCGCCGCCGCCGCCGTCCACGCGGATGCGCTCGGGGTCCACGGCGGCCAGGCCGACGCGGGTTTCCATCCACAGGCCGTGATAGTGGGCCAGCGCCGCCAGCTCGCCACGTTCGAGGATGGCGGCCCGGCGGCGGCTGGGCACGGCCATGTCCCCGATCTGCCGGGTGGGGGCCAGCGCCCGCAGGTGCTTGCCATCCCGGATCAGGCCGCGGGCCAGCGCCTGCCACGGGTCCATGTCCGCGGTGTCCGGCCTGCGGGCCAGATCCTTGCGCACCACCTTGAGCGCGTCCCGCCGCGCCCGCGCCGCCTCGGCCTCGGTCGCGTCGGCGGGCCGGGCCTTCTCCGCCCGCTGGGCCTGCGCCGCCTCCCGGCTCGCCTGCCGCCTGTCCTCGCTCCACGCCGTCATCGCCGCACCTCGCATTGCTCGTGTTCGGCGCGGATCGTCTCCACGCCCAGTTCCGTCAGCAGCCCGCCGAACCGCTCCCACAGGCCCCAGGCCGTGGACCGCGTCGGCGCGATCAGCCGCCCGTCCGCCACCCGGCAGCGGACGAAGTGATCCCGCCACGCGTCCGGTCCGGCCCGCGCCTTGATGAAATCCCGGAACCGCTCCGGGGTCAGGGACGGCTCAGGCGCGCCATCGCCTGCGCCCCCGTCCGCCCTCGCCGAGCCCTCGCGGACGTCGCCGCCGCCATCGGCCTCTGCGCTCTGGCGAACGCCGTTCGCGCCATCGCCATGCCCCTCGCCCCCGTCCTCGCCGGAACGGCCAGGGCCGGACGCGCAGCGCCCGTCAGGGTCTGCGCAGGCCGGACGGCCGGGCTCGCCGCCGGATAAGGGGGAAGGGGGTTTATCGTTAGAATCAGTCGTTACTGCTGTCGCCGCAGCGCGGACACCCGGTGTCCGCGAGCTGGCGGACTCCCCGGTGTCCGCGTTTGAAGACACCATGGTGTCCGCGTTCGCGGACTCCCCCGGTGTCCGCGTTTGCGGACACCCCTCCCCATCCGGAAGGTGCGCGGTGGAGCCCCAGGACCGCTTCTTAAGCGTCTGTCGCTGCGCCCGGAATTCGCTCAGCGTGATGGCGGGCGGCGTCCCCGGCTCGCGTTCGCCCTGATAGTCGGTCAGCACCTTGTAGCGGCATGGCTTGTCATCGCCCGCCTCACGGTCGACCAGCACCCAGCCGAGCCATTCCAGCACCGCCACGGCGTCATTCACCCGCTGCCTGCGGAAGCCGCAGCGCTTGGCCAGCACCTCCTGCTTGGTCCCTCTGGGCGTCCAGCCGCGCTTGTCCGTGAACGAGCCGATGGCGTTCAGGATGCGCAGGTCTGAATCCTTCATCAGCCCGGCGATCACGTCCTCGATCGCGCCGGCGGGGATGATGGAATAGCGCGGACCGCTCATGGGGCCTCCGTTGGGTCGGGGGTGGTCTTTTCAGGCGAAATAAGCGCCCGCAGGGCGCACGTATTGGCTTGCGCCGCCGGGCCCGGCTCGCTAGGGGCTAGCGCACAGGAGAAAGCGCGATGGACGACACGCCCGGCGAAGCCGTTGAAGAATGCCGCAGGGCCCTCGAAACCCTGCTGTTCCACGGGGCCGACATCGCCCAGACCGTCCTCGGCCGGGGCGGTCGTCCCGGCACGATCGTCCTCGCGCTTCACGACGCGGACGATGCCCTCCTCGAGGCCCTCGACGAGGCCACCAGGAGCGCATGGCGCGACGCCCTCGAAGAGGCGTTGAGCCGCCTTTCCCCGTCGGATCGGAAGATCGCGGAGGCCGATCTGGCGGCGCGGAAGGCCGAGGGAAACGACTGACGCCATCACCCCCTCCCCGCCAGCTCGGCCCGCCAGCGCGCGAACTCGCGCACGCCGTCCCAGGCCTTCACCTGCCGCTCATAGACGGGCATCAGGTCGGGGACCGGCCTGCCCTCGGCATCGAGCACGGGCCGCCCGTCCGCGGTCCTCAGGGGCCGTCGCTGGGGCTCGCCGATGAACGTCACGCAGCCATAAGGATTGATGCCACGCCGGATCAGGGCGGCGTCCGTCTCCAGCACGGCGGCGTCCACGGCCTGCAGCCAGCTTTCGCCCAGGCTGTTGCGGGTCACCGTGAAGGTCCGCACGGCGGCGGGGATGTCGGGAGCCGGAGCCCAGTCAGGGGCCTTCATGACACCCCTCCCGGCCCCTCGGGCCGCGTCATCGCGATCACGTTGGAGGGCCGGTTCAGATAGCTGTCCACCAGCGCCTGGACGCGGCTGCCGTCATCGACCGCCACCGCGTGCGCGCCCAGCCCGGGATCGAGGATCGCGCTCTGCTCGGCCGATTTCAGGCCGTTGACCTCCATCATGGGCGGGTCGGAGCCGTCCGTGGCGACGGGGAAGAAGGCGGCCACGTGGTCGGCGATCTGGCCTTCCCGGCCCAGCCGCCCGATGAACTGCTTGTGGGTGGCGGGGCTCCAGTCCAGCTCGCCGATGACGGCGGTGTTGGACGCCGCCTGCAGGCCGTCCAGCCCCTTGCCGGACCGCAGGCTCATGAACATCGCGTCCACCTCGCCCGCGATGAACGCGGCGGCGGCCTCCGCCTTCCGTTTCGGCGTCTCGGTCCCGGTGTAGAGGCGGCAGCGGCGGTGGCTCAGATGCGCGCGCCAGATGTCATAGACATCCCGGTGCCAGCCCGCGACCAGCACCGGCCCGCGCGTCTCGATCAGCATGTCGATGAACCGCGCCACGAAGGGGGCCTTGGCCACGCCGGTCGCGTGCCGCACCCGCAGGTCCAGCTCCCGCACCGCCTGCCCGCGCTCGTGGAAGGCGCCGCTGCGCGCGGTCTCGGCCAGCGCGACGGCGACGTCCGCGATGGAGTCCAGCGCCTCCATGTCGTGATCCACATGGACCACGCTGACATCGATCCGCACGTCCTCGCCCGAGCGGCGGACCAGCGCGAAGCGGTCGGCGAGGAAGTCGCCCAGAGCCCGCGGATCGTCCACATGCCCGTCCGGCGCCCATTCGCGCAGGAAGTCCTCACGCCCGCCCAGCACCTCGGGGCGGAGATAGGACATGATCGTCCACATCTCGACGCCCCAGTTGTACATCGGCGTGGCGTCCAGCCCTATCTTGCGGCGCGCCCGCTCGGCCAGCTCCCAGCAGGCCCGGCCCTTCACCGTGCTCCGCCCGTGCCGCAGCTCGCTGACCTCGTCGAAGCAGACCAGCCCGACATCCATCTCGGTCAGGACGTCGACCCACCCCGCCACGTTCGAGTAGCGGAAGACGTAGACATCCGCCTCAGGCAGGTCGTAGGGCGTCGTCACGCCGATCTCGTGGGCCCGCAACGTGGTGAAACGCTCCGTGACGGTCACCCACTGCCCCGACAGGTGGGGCGGCGCGACCACGATCAGGGGCAGATTGCCCTCGGTCAGGGCCGCGGCCAGCGTGGTGTAGGTCTTCCCCGCGCCGACCTTGTCCGCGATCAGCAGGCCGTCGAACCGGTTCAGAATCTCGACCGCCTGCGCCTGGAAGGGGCGCACGGCCTGCCCCGGCTGCAGCCCGGCGAAGTCCGGCGGCGTCCAGTCCGGCGCGAACACCCGGCCCAGCTCCGCCCGCACCCGCGCTACGCTGTCCCGGCCCGCGATCAGCTCGCTCTCGACGCTCAGCGAGCAGTCGAACGGATAGCGCTGGCGGAACCACAGCAGGTCCGCGCAGATCTCGGGCCCGGCGTCGAACCGGAACGGGCCGGTCGAAGCCTTGTCGATATGGGGGAAGATCGCCTTCAGCTTGATCTTCACATGCGCCGGCGCGCCGTCCAGCACGAACCCGCCCTCGACCCGCTCCAGCCGCCCATAGCAGACCCGCCGCGCGCCAGCAGTATCGGGATCGGACCCGTCCGGGTCCGCAAGCGCGACCGCGCGCCCGGCCTCGTGGCCGGAACCGCAGGCCGGAGGCCGAGGACCAGAAGACTCCGTCACACCCACGCCTCCCCGAGGCTGAATGTCCGCACCGGGCGGCCGTCGATGTCGGGCGGCATGGCGATGGCCGTGGCGCTGACCAGCAGCAGCCCGTCCAGTCTCCCGCTGGCCAGATAGCGGATGCACTGGCGGCGCACGGCCATCTTCGCGCGGGTCCGCGCCTTGACCTCGATGCCGATTTCGACCCCGCCGCGACAGACCGTCAGATCGATCAGCCCCGACGTGCCGAGCCGGACCTCGCGCGCGACCGCCAGCTGGGCCGCCGCCAGCACGCCGAACATCTCCGCCTGCAGGCGCTTCTCATCGCTCAGGTCGAACCGCCAGCCGCGCAGGGCCGCCGTCACGGCGTTCATCGTCATGATCGCACCCGCCGCCCGGCTCATGACGCCGCTCCCGCCGCGCGCTCCGCGGCCTCGAGCCGGGCCTGCATGGCGAAGGCGCGCCAGCCGGTCCAGCCCGTGCGCGCGGCCATCGCGTCCGCGTCGAACGGCCCCTCGACCAGCGACAGCGGATCCTCGCCGCGCGCCCCCAGCCTGACGGTCCAGAACGCGCCGCACGGCGTCATCAGCGCCAGCGGCCCGCCCTGCATTCCGATCAGGCGGCGGGCGAAGGCGGGCCAGGCCGCGTTCGCCGCCTCCCAGGCCAGCGTCTCGGCAGGGGTCAGAGGCCTCAGCACGACACCCGGCCCCTCAGCCGCGCGTCCGGCATCTCCCGCTCGATCATGGCCAGCGCCGCCGTCCGGGCCATGCCCGCGGCGGTCAGGCGGTCGAGCCGTTCGAGGGCGCGCTCCAGCGCGGGGCTGCCCTCAGGCGCGGGCGGATCAGCCTCCCGTGACCGGATGAAGCGATTGCCCGCCATCGAGCGGCAGCTCTCGGAGGTCCGGCCGAGAATGTCCCCTATGTCCGCATAGGTGAGGCCCTCGGCGCGCAGCGCCTCCAGACGGGCGATCTCATCATCCGTCCATGTGCTGCGCGGCTCCTGGGTGGTCAGCCCCAGCTTGCTCAGCTTCGCGCTGACCGCGCCTTTGGGGCGGTCCAGCTCCCTCGCGCAGGCGCTCACGCTCAGACCCTGCGCGACCCGCAGCCGCCGCAGGCGGTCCTCTTCGGCTTTCGACCAGCGTCCCGCCTTCATGCCGCGCGCTCCGCGGGGCAGCGGCGCAGCAGGTCCTCGAGCAGAATCGCCGAGGCAGGCCGGTTCTGAAACCGGGCCATCGACCGCGCGGCATCCGACAGCCCCTCCAGATCGCAGTCCTGCAGCACGCCCGCGAGGGCCTCGCTCTCCATGTCAGGACGGGCGAGGCCGAGCGCCAGCACGGTGCTGATCTGACGGCCCGCGAGGGCCTGGGGCCATTCAGGATAGGCCGCCCTGAGCGCCTCCAGCGTCCGGCGCACCGGGCGTTCGCCGTGCTGCTTGAGGGCGTCCCGGATCGTCTTGACCGCCATGGTCTCGTCGGGGCGTATGCGCTTCTGGGATTTGGGGTAGCGCGGCAGCATCACTCCCGCTGCTTCACACACGCGGGCGGTGAAAAGCGCGTCCGGATCCTCCGCCGCCACTCCGGCGTGATGCAGCTGCAGCGGAGTGACCTGCGTGACATCGGCATTGATCGCCATGAAGGCGCGGGCCTGCCCCTTCAGATCCAGCCGGTGGAGATAGGCGGGCACCGCTTCCACGCGGGGATGGAGGGTCGCAGCCATCGCCCTGTGCTGACCGTCCAGGATCGCGAACCTATCCTTCAGGCCGTCAGCGGGCGCGATCATGAGCGGATCGAACCGCGCCCACGAGAAATGCTCGGTGATGGTGCGGACGTTCTTCCTGCCCGACGCGTTCACCAGCCGCTGATAGCGCGTATCCACGACCAGCCGTTCCAGAGGGACCCAGACCAGCTCGCCCCGGTCGCCGGCGTCATCGCTCGGATCGATCGGCGTCTTGAACTCAGGCGGCGCAAGCGGCCGGAACACTTCGCCCGGCATCACGCACCCCCTTCCGCGGAGAGGCGGGCTGCGGCGTCCATCTCGAAGGCGGCGAGATCGTCACCGCTCCACGGCCCGTTCGGGATGCAGAAATGGGTGACGTCGTGTTCAGCCAGGACGCGGCGGTGGAACGTGTCGTGGCACATGCACCAGTCGGCGACGACCCAGCCCTCGTCGTCCTGCCAGAACCCGTCGGCGATGCCGAGCGGGTTCTTGTCTCCGTCGATCAGAACGGGAGACGCCAGCAGGAGCGGCTGATGGTATCTGTCCGCCAGCTCCGAAATCGGCCGCCACCGCATCGGCGCGGATTCTGCTTTGCGCAGCGCGGCATGACCCTGATCGGAGATGGCTTTGAGGCCCTGCCAGTATTCGTCGAGTCCGCTGGTCTGACGCTGCTCGATTTCCTGATCAATCTCGGCGAGGGCTGCACGCGCGAAAGTCAGCAGAACTGGGTCAGATTCGAGAGCGTCCAGCTGCTCGCCCATGCTCGGACCGCTCGGGACGCAGATGTCATGCTCAGCCATCACGCGCCCCCGAACAGATCGTGGGTGGCGGTGTCGCGCGGGGTCGCGGCCCGGCGCTCGATCTCATCGCAGGCCGCGGAAAATCCCGTCCCCTGCGCCTGCCGGACATAGGCGATCACGTCGCCCGCCGCGCCGCAGGACCGGCACAGATAATGGCTCAGATCGAGGCTCACCCGCGCCTTGGCCGCGCAGCCCGAGGCCGGGCAGGCGATATGCCCGCCCTCCCCCGCGCCCTTCGGGGACCGCACGAACGCCGCGCCCAGCCACCCGGCGACACGGGCGAGATCGGTCCGCTCCTTGATCGCCGCGGCCCGCGAACGCCGTTCGCCGGACATGCGTGCGGCTTCGTCTTCAAACAGGGTGTCACGACGCATCGGCGAAGCTCCTCTAAAGGCAGATCAGAAGGACGAGCGCACAGACCCAGACCGGCCCGGCGTGAGCGATGGTGGGATGAAGATCACGCCCCCGGCCCGCCGCCCGGACGCGCAGCGTCACCAGCGCGAACGCGCGCCCGCAGCGAAGCGAGGAACCGACCGAGCGGATGCGAGGGAGGACAAGCACTACCGATCCCCCGGCGGGAGGCCCGCCTGCGCCGCGAACAGGTCCGCCTGCCGAGCCAGGCGCTGACGCTTGGCCTCGCTGGCGATCTGGCGGACGGCGGTGATCAGGCTGCTCAGCGGCCCTTCCAGCCGGGCGCGCTCCTCGGGTTCGTTGCGGGCGGCCCACGCCTCGGCCAGCGTGGTCAGCGTCCGCCACAGCAGCGGATCGGGGCAGTCCGCCCCCTGCGTGTCGGGCTTGAGCGCCGCCGCCATGTGTCGGCGGGCGAGCACCGCGCCGCGGCCGTCATCGGACCGCAGAGCGCGCTCCATCTCGATCACGCCCAGCATCCAGGGCGGGAAGGGTCCGGTGACGGGCGGAGCGTCGGCGAGAGCGGGCATGGTTGTCACCGTCCTCCCTCGCTCCGCTCGGTCGGTTCCGCGCCACGAGGCGCGACGGCCGGTCGGCCTTGCGGGCGCTCCGCGCCCGATACCCCTGCCCCCTCGTCCGCGTCAGCGGACACCAGCGCGACGGCGCGCCCGCAGCGAAGCGAGGACCGACCGAGCGGAGGCGAGGGAGGACAGGGAGAAGAAACCGCGGGCCCATGCTCGGGGAAAGCCCGCACCAGCGCGGCCTCTTCCGCGGCAAGCGCGGCGATGGCCTCGCGGATCTCCTTGAGGACGCCCGGCGCTTCGGCCCGGTCGATGCGGCCGCCATGAGACAGGGCCTCGGCGATGGCCGCGACGGCCTCGCCCGCCTCCTTCATGGCGGCGTAATCCGCGCCGCTCGCGTCCACGACCTCCGGTCCGGGCACGAGGATCCAGCCCTGCATGCGCGCGAGGACCTCGGTGATGTAGGGCCGCTCGGCGCCGCTCTCGGCGTCCGCGATCACGTCGGCCGGAATGAAGCTCTCATGGCTGTGCCGCTGCCAGTTGCGCAGCGACTCCCCCACCCCGCGCGTCTCCCGCGCGAAGGCCTCGGCGGAGCCGTTGTCCCGGATCGCGCGGGCGGTCGCGGCCTTGAGCGCGCGATAGTCCGCGTCCGACCGGATGCGGCTGGCGGGGGTCCGGCTCATCAGGCCACCTCCCCGCTCAGCAGGCAGGCCCGCTCGGCGGCGGTGACCGGCTCCGGGCCGTGATCGGGCGCGGCGAAGAAAACGAACACGTCCGCGCGCTGCGCGCCGTCGACCATGGCCAGGCGGCGCAGCCACTGATCGCCATCAGACGAGACCGACAGGTCCCAGGTCTGGCGCAGCCGGTTCCAGCGGACGGTTTGGACGTGGCCCGGCTTTTCCAACTGACGAACGCCGTTCGCCGGGCCAGAGTGGGCGCCATGACACAGGCAGGCCTTCGCATCCGCCCGCGCCAGACGGCGCTGCTCCGCCTGCGCCGCCTGCGCGGCGCGGCCCTTGCGGGCGCTCAGGCCGTGGGGGCGTCGCGCGACCCGCGCCGGGCCTGGGCGCTCGCGGCGCGCATCGCGGAGGATCTGGAGCGGTGACCGGCTCATCCGGAGGCCCCCTCATCGGGTTCCGCCGACCGCGCCCCTTCCATCGGCGCCCCCGCGATCTCCGTCACGCAACGGTCCGCGGCGGCGACGAGCTCACGCGCGATCAGCCGCGCGTCGGCGGGAGTGAGGTGAAGGATCCGGCGGTCCTCATTGCGGCGGACGGTCAGCCGGACATTGAAACCCGGACTCTCGACCTCGACCCGGATTTCTTCCACATTGCGCGGATACCGGACCCACCCCCCGCCGCAGGGACGAAGTGTCATGCTGTCGGTGTCAGACATACTCGGCCTCCTCGACCGCTGGGAGCCATGGAAACGGATCACCCGCGCGCCCCAGCGCCTCGACGCTTTGGAAGCGGCCCTTGCGGGCGCTCAGGCCGTGGGGGCGGCGCGCGACCCGCGCCGGGCCTGGGCGCTCGCAGCGCGCATCGCGGAGGCTCTGGAGCGGTGACGTCATGGCCGCGCCTCCGGCTGAGGCGCGAGAAAATCGTTGGCCGTGACGGCCCCGCCAGTCGCTTCATTGATCTTTGTGAGTACCTCGCGGCGCGGAATGCGATCGCCTTCCACGTATCGGTGGACGGCCTGGCGGCTCACGCCGATCCGGTCAGCGAAAGCCGACGGGGTCACGTTCGAAGTCTTCAGCCAATCGGATAGGGTCATGGCCGGACTATGTCACCAATTTGGTGACCTCGCAATATGCCCCGTCACCAAATTGGAGCCTCGCGCGGCCACCAATATGGTGACACCTTCCAACCCTATGAGCGACAAGGGAAAATGGCCGAACGGCCTCGCGGCGCTTATGAACGCTCGCGGTGACGGGCCGACGGCGCTCGCGCGTGCGCTCTCAACACACAAGCAAAACGTGGATCGCTGGCGGAACGCAGAGCGGAAAATTCCGCTCGAGTACGCTGAAAAGATCGCCGCCCACTACGATGTCCCGGTCACCGAGGTGTTGTTCCTTCACGGTGGCGGAAACACCTCAGCCCCCCTGATCAGCTGGATCAGCGCAGGCCGGCTGGCCCAGGTCGACCATGTCGAGGACATGGACACCGCCCGCCGGGTCCAGGCCGCCGACCTCGATCCCGGCGGCGACTGGATCGCGCTGCGGGTCGAAGGCGACTCCATGGACCGCATCAGCCCGCCCGACAGCATCATCTTCGTGAACCGCAGCGACCGCACCCTGGTGCCCAACGCCTGCTATGTGATCGCCGACGAGAGCGGCGGGGCCTCCTACAAGCGCTTCCGCCCCAACCCGGACCGGTGGGAGCCCGTCTCGGTCAACCCAGACCACGAGCCCTTCTTCATCCAGCCCGGCGCCGGTCCGCGCATCATCGGCCGCGTCCGCAAAACCGTGCTGGATCTGTGACGACACATGCAGCTCCGCGGCGGCTTATGAGGTCAAGACGATGGGTGATGCCCGGAACAGAAAACTCATGCGACAGGCCGAAGAGCATGAAGCCCTTCTCATCGAACGGATAAATATCCTTGATTCCTGGTCGAAGTTTGAAGATGCCCTGGCCACTTTGTTTGGCTCCGCCTCCCGAAATCCCGATCCGCTCATCACATCAACAATATTCTTCTGCATTCATTCTTTTCGCGCTCGGCAAGATATGATTGAAAAACTACTTAACTTGATGATTGAGATGGGAACTGCCGATGAATGTGTTTATTATTTCTGGAGACTGACAATGAAGAACGTCAGTCGACAAAAGTCGGTCAGGGATTTAGCAGCTCACGGATACTTAGTAACGTCATCGCAAAATGGGAATAACCATCTAACCCTTTCCATACAAATGGGAAGGATAGCCGATATGCATAATCAATATAAAAAAGGCCATATCGGGGGATTGCGATCAACCGATATTGCCGCAGCCACCACTCGCGTTAAGGATAGAACGCAGAACATTTACCGTCTCGACCAGCTGGTAAACGCCTACACACAAAACGACCTAGAACGCATTAAACGACATGCAGAAGCTCTCACACAATCTCTGCCCCATAAGGGTTCCTGATAGGCCGTCGTCCGCAGGCGCACATGAAGTATGAAAAATCTCAAGCCGAACTCGAACTAGAGCTCCGAGAGCAGATCGCGGCTCTCCGCGCTTCCTGCCTCTCCTATGACCAAGGGAATGAATGGGAGGCCAAGCGCCTGGCCACCGTCATCTCTACACTGCTGCATGACAGCGGAAGAGGCCAGTCGCGATCGCTGCTTGGCCAGACTGGCCGCAAGGACGGCATTGAGCTGTCTTCCAGCATTACTCGGGAAGGCATGCCAGCCCGGAAAAGAGGCTGGGACAGCCGCTGTGGGCTTGTCGTGCTGACAATCGAATCCGGTCAACCCGCTTTCAGACCCAAACTTCACGGGGAGCAATGGCCGCAGGAGCTCCCCTTGCCCGTGCTCAACTTCGCTCGGTGGAACAGTGAAGAGATATTCAGGGGAGTATATGAGAGGCCTGTGACCCGGCCATCACTCGTATACGCACTTCGCAATCAAGACGGGGGCGCTCACGTGGATCGCCATTTGCGGGATGAAGGATACACGTTCTGGAAAAAGCATGGTGATGCCGGGATCAGGTTTTCTGACGATGACGGCGTTACCGCCCTTTGCCTTAGGGCTATCCACTTACAGACGGGCGAGCGGGAGCCAATCGAGAATTTTCAGCGGCGCACCAAGCCGATACTTCATGGGCCGACAGCCGCGATGCGCCAGATAGCGTGGGAGGTCGATGAGGCGCTCAAGGCTATGGGTTGCTGATCGCCGCGATCACCAGACCCCGTAAATGGCACCGGATCCTGTCCGCATCCTGCTCCTCGCAGAAGCTGTGCGAGGAGGGCACATGGTTCCACCACGCCTCCATCACCGCTTCCTCGCAGCGATAGATACGCAGCAGAGCGCGCGCCAGCGCCGCCTCGCTCAGTTCAATCATTTCCTTCGCGTCATTGTCTCTTCCACGCATTTCACCCTCCTGACGCGCCGCCCCGCCCCCTCTGAGACGCGGATGATAGTGGCCGCAGCCCGTGATGTCACCATTTTGGTGTCATCCCTATTGTAATGTCACCAAATCGGTGACATTGTCTCCCGAAGCTTGGGAGAGACCGCATGTCAGCACCCGCCCGGAAACACCCCGCCCGGCCATGCGCTCCGGCGCGGATCGGCAAGAGGATCGCCCAGCGCCGCAAGGCGCTCGGCGAGACCCAGGCCGGTCTCGCCCGCAAGGCGGGCATGACCCGTCAGAACCTGTGGAAGATCGAAACCGGTCGGGCCTCGCGCATCGACGCCGCCGTCATCGACCGGCTCGCCCGCGCCCTGAAGACGCCTGCGGGCTGGTTTTTCGAGGGCGGCCCCCAGCCCCGCGGCGGGCTGGGCGCGAACACATGGACCGCCGAGGAGTGGGCGCTCGCCCGCCGCGTCGCATCCCTCGACCCGCCGCACCGCAAGGCCCTCTCCACCCTGCTCTCGCTCGCGGAAGGACAGTTTGCATGACCGCCCAGATCATCACTTTCCCCATCGCCGCCCGGCGAACGGCGTTCGCCGGATCCGGCGCCGCCAATGACCACCGGCCCCGCCCGCCCTTCACCGCCCGCCCCGTCGCGGCGCGCGAGGGCCGGGCTCCCGCCACGGCCGTCCAGCACCGCCGCATCGGCGAGCGGGTCTTCGTCCATCACCGCGACCGCATCTCCACCGGCGTGATTGAGTTCGCCATGGGCGCGGACGACGGCTGGACCTTCTACCGCGTCCGCATCGATGGCGGCCCCCACCGCGGAATCTGCGCCGCCGTTGAGGGCGACCGTGTTTTCGGCATCGGCGAACCCCTGCCGGACACCCCGGACCCGTCAGGGTCCGCAAGGCCGACCGGCCGCCCGCGCCCATGCGCGGAACCGACCGAGCGGAGCGAGGGAGGACGGGAAGAATGATGGCCGCCCGCAAGCCCGTCTCCCTCCCCCTGCTCGCCGCCTGCTGCGCCTTCGGAGCCTTCGCCGGCCCGCTGATCGCGCTCGTTCTGTTCTGAGGATCCTGCCATGACCACCCACCCCAATCTCTCCGTCGCCGACTTCCAGCTGATCGCCGCCCTCGCGGTGGCCCAGGACGGCGGGGCCGACGCGCCCGGCTGGACCGAGCTGGCCCGCGAGCTGGAGCGCGACACCTCAAATGTCCGCCGCTCCACCATGAAGCTGGTCAAGGCCGAGCTGATCACCCTCGACCCGCTGACCGTGCCCGCGATGACCCGCGCCCTGGCCGCCGCCTTCCTGCCCGGCGAGAGCGGCGAGGTGGCGGGCGCCACGACCGGACTTGCCACCGTGCCCTTCGAGGCCATCGGCCCCTCGCCCCTGAACCCGCGCAAGAGCTTCGACCCCGACGCGCTCGACACGCTGGCCGCCAGCCTCGCGGCGAAGGGCATGCTGCAGCCCATCCTCCTGCGGCCCGCGCCGGACCGGCCGGGCAAGTACGAGATCGCGGCGGGAGAGCGGCGCTGGCGCGCCACCGGCATCCGCCTCGAGCGCGGCGAGATCGAGGCCGACTGGCCGGTCCCCGCCATCGTGCGGGAGATGACCGACATCGAGCTGCTCGAGATCGCCATCGCCGAGAACCGCGACCGCGAGAACGTCCACCCGCTGGAGGAGGCCCACGCCTATGCCGAGATCCAGCGCCTGCGCGAGGCGGCGGGCGACGCGCCGGAGAAGGTCACCGCCGAGCTGGCCGAGCGCGCCGGCGTCACTCGCCGTCACATCCAGAAGCGCATCAAGCTCGCCAAGGACCTCAGCGACGCGGCGCGCGAGGCCTTCGCTGAGCGCCGGATCACGCTGGCGCAGGCCTCTGCCATCGCGCCCTACCCCCACGGCACCCAGAACGCCGCGCTCGAGAACATCCTGAAAGGCTGGAACGGGTGGAACACCGCCGAGGACATCGCCAACACCCTGCGCGACCAGACCGGGCTCAGCCTCGCCAAGGCGATCTTCCCGCCCGAGGCCTATGACGGCCCGACCACGCTCGATGACGAGGACCAGGTCGTTTATCTCGACCGCGCCCGCTGCGAGGCGCTCCAGCGCGACGCCCTCAAGGGGCTGGCGCAGAAATTCCGCGACGAGGGCTGGGCGGAGGTCGTGGTCAGCCAGGACGACAGCTGGCGGTGGGGCAGCCAGCACGGCTGGGACCACCCCGACGGCGAGAAGGCGAAGAAGACCGAAGCCCGCGTGGTCATCGGCCTGCATCGCGACCTCAGCGTCGGCCTGCGCTACTGCCAGCTCCCGCCCAAGGCCGCCGCGAAAGCCGAAGCGGCCGCCAAGGCCGCACAGAACGGCGAGGCCCCGCCCCCGCCGCCGCCCAGTCTCGACTACGCCAAGCGCCACTGGCTGCAGGCCGCCGCGGACAAGACCGTCCGGCTTCAGCTCGCCCTCGCCAACGCGCCCGCCCGCTTCACCCAGGCCATCGCGGTGCTGGCGCTGACGCCGCGGGACGATCCGTGGAGCGCGAAGGGCGCGCACGGCTGGATCCATGGCCACAAGATCGACGGCGAGGACGCCAAGGTCCCGTCGCCCGCCCTCAAGGTGCTGGCCGATCTTCTGGCCGATCTCGACGGCTTCGCGGCCAGCAAGCAGGGCGTGAGCTGCACCGATCAGGTAAAGGCCCTGCCCGCCCTGCTGGCGAGCCCGGTGCTCGACCGCATCTTCGCCGCGGCCGTCGCCGCCCAGTGCGGCTCATGGCCGGGCTTCAACCCCCGCCCCGGAGACGATCCCCTGACCGTCGCGCTGGCCTCCGAACTGGGCGAGCTCGTGCCCGACTGGACCATGAGCGAGGACTGGCTGAAGGCCTTCACCATCCCGCAGCTGGAGAAGATCGCGGACGCCTGCATCCATCCCGTGGTCGATGGAGAAGGCCTCCTTCGCGGCAGCACGCTCATGCCCAAGGGCAAGGCGGCAGCGGTCAAGTTCATCGTCGACCATCTCCGCCGCGACACCGACTGGACCGCCCCCGAAATGCGCTTCGCGAGCGCCCCGAAGATCGAGGGCGCGGTCCACGCGCTGATGCACCCCGAGGCGTCAGGCCCCGCCGACGCCTGAACCCGATCCCGGCTCCCTTCCGCCCCCCTTGGGAGCCGGGCCCTGGCGGCGGCGCGGGCGATCCAGCCCCCACCCCACCCGCGCCGCCGCCGCCTTTCCTTGATGGAGACGAGAGATGAAGACCGCCGCTTCCGAAGCCACCCTCCTCGCGACCGCCAGCGAGGCGCTGGCGCTCTACGACACGATCCAGAAGGCGTTCGGCGCGCCGGGAGATCACGGATACAGCACGCCGGAGGGCAAGGCGCTCTTCGCGATCTACGAATATCTCGCGGCCCTCGATAAGGCGGCGCGCGATGTCGCAAGCCCCGCACTCCCCGGCGCAGCTCTGTCCGCCGACATCGACATCGAGGCCGCCGCCAAGCTCGCGGTCGAGGGGGAGCCGTCATGACCCGCCCCGTTTCCATCCTTCAACGGATCCAGATCAGACGCGTCTACACAGAGAACGTCTTCTCCGGCACCTACAAACGCCACCACATCGATATCGAGCGGGAACCGCGGGATACGCGCGTCAGCGAGTTCTATATCCGCGTCCTCGCGCCGAATGGTCGCTATGCCTATGACGGCTGGTGGAGCCCAGGCGACGAGCGAGACATGGACCAGGCGGTGATGGAGGCCCTTCACGGGGCAGAGCTTCTGCCGCGGGATAGTCAGCCATGACCATCCGCCCCATCCTCATGTCCGGCCCCATGGTCCGGGCCATCCTCGACGGCCGGAAGTCCCAGACGCGCCGGGTGCTGAGCATCCGCGGGCACAAGACCTTCAAAGTGTTCGGCCGGTCCGACACCCCCGGCTATGACTGGCAGTTCCGGGACGCGGAAATGCGCTGGCACGACCTGCGCGACAACGAGCTGAAGGCCCGCCTGCGCTTTGCCGTCGGCGACCTGCTCTGGGTTAAAGAGACGTGGGCCGACGTGAACCTGTACGGCGCGCCCGGGATCGCATACCGCGCCGACGAGCATATCCGCGACCTGATGGACGAGCCTGACTTCCACTGCGAGGACGGCACTTTCAACTACGTGCACGAGCGGCTGCAGTTCGGCGCGCGCGGGCTGGACTGGTCCGTCTGGGCCAGCGACCTGATCAGCGGCGCGGAGGGCAACTGGCGGTCCCCGCTGCACATGCCCCGCTGGGTCTCCCGCCTGACCCTGCGCGTCACAGACATCCGGGTGCAGCGCCTGCAGGCGATCAGCGAGGCGGATGCGGTGGCGGAGGGTTGCGGCCCTTATGACAAGAGCCTCAACCCAAACGCCATCGGCCCTGCGCGGGCGATCTTTGAAGCCCTCTGGGACAGCCTGAACGCCAAGCGCGGCCACGGCTGGGACACCGACCCGTGGGTGGTCGCGGTCAGCTTCGAGGCCTTCAGGGCGAACGTGGACGCGGTGACGCCATGACCCCCGCCCTCGCCCTCCTGCCCCTGATCGTTCTCGTGATCTGCCTGATCTGGATCGTCGTCGGCGCCAGCCGCGCCGCGGGCGAGGCGAACGAACGCCGTTCGCTGGCGATCCGCCGCATCGACGCCGCGCGCGAGCGGCTGGGCGCGGGCCTCGCCATCGCCGACGCCCGCGAGGAGCTGACGGCCGCGATCGAGGACCTGCTCGCGCTCGAGACGCTGAAAGAATTCGGCCGGACGGCCGCAAGCGCGAACGCGCGTCCGCGCCCGTGCGCGGAAGCCGACCCCGCGGATGCGGGGGAGGACAAATAATTTGCCCCGGCCCGCCTCCCATACGCCTGCATCGAGCGCCGCCCGCCCCGGGCTGGCGGGCGGCGGGGAATCGGGCGCAGGCTTGCTCCCGGCCGAACGCGACCTGATCGTCGCCCTCGCGCGGGCCCTCGCCCGCCGCGACCACGAGCGGGAGAAGGCGCCCGCCGGCGCGGACACACCGGCGCGATAGCGCCGCAAGGCCGACCGGCCGCCCGCGGCTTTCCGCGGAACCGACCGAGCGGCGCGAGGAAGGACAGGGCTGAATGACCGCCGCGATCTATGCCCGCTATTCATCGGACCTGCAGTCCGCCAGCTCGCTGGACGATCAGATCCGCAAGGCCCAGGCGCTGTGCGCCCGCGAGGGGCTGGGCCCGGCGCAGGTCTTCGTGGACGCCGGCATCTCCGGCGCGTCCATGGCGAACCGGCCGGGCCTGAAAGAAATGCTGGCGGCCGTCGACGCGGGCCGCGTCAGCGCGGTCGTCACCGAAGCTCTCGACCGGCTCAGCCGCGACCAGGCCGACATCGCGCTCATCCATCGCCGGCTGAAGACGCGCGGCGTCCGCCTGCTCACGGTCAGCGAGGGCGAGATCGGGACCGACGCGTCCGGCCTGCTGCATGTCGGGATGCGCGGCGTCATCAATGCGCTCTATCTCGCCGACCTCGCCGCGAAGACCCACCGCGGTCTCGAGGGCGTCGTGCGCTCCGGCCGCCATGCCGGGCCGCCGCCCTATGGCTACCGCCTCAAGGCGGGCGGGGAGCCGGGCGAGCTGGAGATCGACGAGGCCGCCGCGGACATCGTGCGCCGCATCTGGCGGGAATACGCCGCCGGGCGCAGCGCCCGGCAGATCGCTAAGACCCTGAACGCCGAGGGCGTGCCCGGCCCGCGCGGCGCGCCGTGGCGGCAGACGGCCATTGCCGGCCAGGCCGCCCGCCTGAACGGCATCATCCGCAATCCACTCTACACCGGCACGGCCATCTGGAACCGGAATCGCAAGGTCAAGGACCCCGAAACGGGACGGGCCCGCATGGTGGCGCGGCCCGAAAGCGAATGGATCCGCGAGCCGCGGCCCGCCCTGCGCATCATAGACCCGGCCCTGCAGGCCGCCGTGCAGGCCGAGACCGCCCGTCGCGCGCAGGGGCGGCCTGAGCAGCAGCGCAGGCGTTCACGCCCCCTCTCGGGCCTGCTGCGCTGCGGGTCCTGCGGCGGGACCATGACGCTGATCGGCGGCCAGCAGCGCCGCTATGCCTGCGCCGACCATCGCGACACGGGGCGGTGCGGAAACGGCCGTACCTTCCGCGCCGACGAGATCGAGCGGCGCGTGCTGTCGGCCATGAAGGCCCGGCTGCTGGATCCGGAGGGCGTGAGGCTGGCGGTGGCCGCCTATCGCGAGGAGCGCGAGCGCCTGGCCGCCGAGGGCCGCGCCGGCCGGGACCGTCTCGAGCGGAAGATCGAGGAGCTGCGCGGCGCGGAGGCCCGGATCATCGCCGCCATCGAACGCGGCGTGGCCAGCGACGCCATGATGGACCGCATCCCCGCGCTCGAGCGCGAACGCAAGGCCCTGCAGGCGGAGCTGGGCACCATGGACGGCCCGGCCCCGACCGCGCTCCACCCCAACGCCGCGGACGCCTATGCCGGCGTCATCGCCCGGCTCGAGCACGCCCTGGCCGGCGAACTGCCCGAGCTCGCCGAAGATCCCGCGCGCCTGGCCGAAGCCGTCACGGCCGCCCGCCGTCTCTTCACGGCGATCACGGTGTCCAGAAACGAAAAAAGCGGCGAGACCGACCTCCTGGTGGAGGGGGATCTCGCCGCTTTGATCATGACACCCTTGGCCGGGGTATCGAACGTTGGGTGCGGGGGCAGGATTTGAACCTGCGACCTTCAGGTTATGAGCCTGACGAGCTACCGGGCTGCTCCACCCCGCGTCAGTGGGTTCCCCTAAGGGAGACGGGTAGTTAGTCTTTCCCTTTCGCCGCGTCAACCGCCATGGGACTTCAGGCGCAGCGGATCACTGCACGAAGTCTTATCGCGGGGGCGGAGATGACGAATGCTCAGGGTCCGGAAGGACCTTACGCGAAGGCGCTGGCCGCCGACCGCCACGGCGACGCCGCGGCGACGCGCGCGCTGCTCCGCGAGGCGGCGGACGCGGGCGACGACCGCGCCCGCCTTCCGCTGGCCGGCACGCTGATCGACGGACGAGGCGGCCCGGTCGAGCCTGAAGAGGCCGTCCGGGCTCTGGAACCGCTTGAATCATCCAATCCCATCGCCCGGCGCATGATCGTCACGGCCCTGGCCCTCGGACCCGGCGGCTGGGGCGCCGCCGCGCTGCGGCGCGCCGCTCATGGCCGGACGGGTGAGCGCGAGGCGGCCCTTGAGCTGGGCCTGCTCGCCGCTGACACGGATCAGGAGACGGGCCGCCTGCTGCTCGTCCGGGCCGCCGGACAGGGATCGGGCCACGCCCTCGCCGCGCTTGCGCGTCTGGCAGCGTCCGATGGCGCGGTGTGGCCGGGCCTGGTCCAGCAGATCGAGGCGCTCGGACGGACCGGGCATCCCCTCGCGGGACCCCTCAAGACCCTGCTGAGCGGCCTGCCTGAAACCGCCGCCCCGCCGGCCGCCGGCGAGCCGGACTGGGACGCCGCGGCGCAGGCCGTCGGCTCCGGGCCGCCGGCGCGCGCCGGAACGCCGTTGAGCGGGTCTCCCGCCATCGCCGCGCATCCCGGCGCCGTGTCTCCAATTCTGTGCGATTACCTGCTCGGCGCAACCTGGCCCATGCTGCAGCGGGCGAAAATCTTCGACGCCTCCATCGGGCGGACCCGCGAGGATCCGCACCGCCGCGCGCACGCCGCCTCCATCCCCCAGTCGATGATGGATCTGCCCATGCTGTCCATCCAGGCGCGGATGGCTGCGGCCGCGTGCATGCCGCTCGACCGGGCCGAGGCGCTGGCCGTGCTTGTCTATCAGCCCGGCGACGAGTACCGCGCCCATTTCGACTTCTTCAGCGACGATGACGGCTGGGCCAGCGCGGAGATCGCCGCCCGGGGCCAGCGGGCCGCGACGGCCCTGGCCGCGCTCAACACCCAGTATGAGGGCGGCGAGACCGTCTTCCCCCGCGCACAAGTCAGCTGGCGCGGCGCTCTGGGCGACGTGCTGACCTTCCGCAGCCTGCTCGAAGACGGCTCGGCCGATCTGAAGACCCTGCACGCCGGCGCGCCCGTGGCGTCAGGGTGGAAGGCCCTGGCCAGCCTGTGGCTGCGCGAGCGTGCCGTCGGCCCTGACGGTGCCGCGGTCAGACGCTGAGACCGGCTGAGACCGGCGGAATCCGGACGCGAAAAAGCCCCGCTCGGGAGAGCGGGGCTTTTTGCGAGGTTTTGACATTGCAAAGGAGGATGTTCGGCGTCGAACGTGCGGACCGGGCGGCGACCTACTCTCCCATGCCTTAAGACATAGTACCATCGGCGCAGAGGGTCTTAACGGCCGTGTTCGGGATGGGAACGGGTGGGGTCCCCTCGCTATAACCACCCGGTCGGCGCGTTCGACGCGGAATTCGTAGAGACATGTCTGATGTCAGTGGTGTTCTGATCGGGCGTCATGATCGGACGAAGCGATCGCCGTTCATGAGCGTCATTAGATCAAGCCTATCGAGCAATTAGTACCGGTCCGCTCCACGCATCGCTGCGCTTCCACTTCCGGCCTATCGACGTGGTGGTCTTCCACGGCTCTCAAGGGATACCTGGTTTTGAGGGGGGCTTCCCGCTTAGATGCTTTCAGCGGTTATCCCGTCCGCACTTAGCTACCCTGCTATGCTGCTGGCGCAACAACAGGTCCACCAGAGGTGCGTCCATCCCGGTCCTCTCGTACTAGGGACAGCTCCTCTCAAGTATCCTACACCCACGGCAGATAGGGACCGAACTGTCTCACGACGTTCTAAACCCAGCTCACGTACCGCTTTAATCGGCGAACAGCCGAACCCTTGGGACCTGCTCCAGCCCCAGGATGCGATGAGCCGACATCGAGGTGCCAAACAATGCCGTCGATATGGACTCTTGGGCATCATCAGCCTGTTATCCCCGGCGTACCTTTTATCCGTTGAGCGATGGCCCTTCCATGCGGGACCACCGGATCACTATGGCCGTCTTTCGACTCTGCTCGACCTGTCAGTCTCGCAGTCAGGCAGGCTTATGCCATTGCACTCAACGAGCGATGTCCGACCGCTCTGAGCCTACCTTCGCGCGCCTCCGTTACTCTTTGGGAGGCGACCGCCCCAGTCAAACTACCCACCACGCAGGGTCCCGGATCCAGGTTCATGGACCGCGGTTAGACGTCAATGAGGATAAGGGCGGTATTTCAAGGATGGCTCCACCGGAACTGGCGCTCCGGTTTCAAAGCCTCCCGCCTATCCTACACATATCGCCACTAACGCCACTGCGAAGTTGTAGTAAAGGTGCACGGGGTCTTTCCGTCTGACCGCGGGAACTCCGCATCTTCACGGAGAATTCAATTTCGCTGAGTCTCTGTTGGAGACAGTGGGGAAGTCGTTACGCCATTCGTGCAGGTCGGAACTTACCCGACAAGGAATTTCGCTACCTTAGGACCGTTATAGTTACGGCCGCCGTTTACCGGGGCTTCAGTTCGGAGCTTGCACTCCTCCCTTTAACCTTCCGGCACCGGGCAGGCGTCAGACCCTATACGTCGTCTTGCGACTTCGCAGAGCCCTGTGTTTTTAGTAAACAGTCGCCACCCCCTGGTCTGTGCCCCTGGACACTGGTTGCCCAGCGCCAGGCTCCCTTCTCGCGAACTTACGGGAGTAATTTGCCGAGTTCCTTCAACAGAGTTCTCTCAAGCGCCTTGGTATGCTCTACCAGTCCACCTGTGTCGGTTTGGGGTACGGTCTCACGCGGGAGCTATTTCCAGGAACACCTTGGCTGCCCCTCCAATCCAGTAAGGATGGACAACGTCCGGCATCCGTCACTACCCGCTGGCCCAGGAATATTAACCTGGTTCCCATCGACTACGCCTTTCGGCCTCGCCTTAGGGGCCGGCTTACCCTGCGCTGATTAGCATTGCGCAGGAACCCTTGGACTTTCGGCGAGGGGGTCTTTCACCCCCTTTATCGCTACTCATGTCAGCATTCTCACTTCCGATACCTCCAGGCCGTCTCGCGACGACCCTTCACAGGCCTACGGAACGCTCCGCTACCGCTCTTTCGAGCCCGCAGCTTCGGTGCATGGCTTAAGCCCCGTTACATTTTCCGCGCAGGAACGCTTGACCAGTGAGCTGTTACGCTTTCTTTAAAGGATGGCTGCTTCTAAGCCAACCTCCTGGTTGTCTAAGCATTCCCACATCGTTTCCCACTTAGCCATGACTTGGGGACCTTAGCTGGCGGTCAGGGCTGTTTCCCTCTCCACGACGGACCTTAGCACCCGCCGTGTGTCTGCCGCGCTGTACTCCTCGGTATTCGGAGTTTGGTTAGGTTTGGTAAGCCGGTGAGGCCCCCTAGCCCATCCAGTGCTCTACCCCCGAGGGTAATACGCGACGCTCTACCTAAATAGATTTCGCGGAGAACCAGCTATTTCCGAGTTTGATTGGCCTTTCACCCCTAGCAACAAGTCATCCCCGTCTTTTTCAACAGACGTGGGTTCGGTCCTCCAGTGAGTGTTACCTCACCTTCAACCTGCTCATAGCTAGATCACTCGGTTTCGGGTCTAATCCCTCGAACTAAATCGCCCTATTCAGACTCGCTTTCGCTGCGCCTACACCTATCGGCTTAAGCTTGCTCGAGAGACTAAGTCGCTGACCCATTATACAAAAGGTACGCTGTCACCCCGCAAGGGGGCTCCAACTGCTTGTAGGCGTCCGGTTTCAGGATCTGTTTCACTCCCCTCGTCGGGGTGCTTTTCACCTTTCCCTCACGGTACTGGTTCGCTATCGGTCGGTAAGGAGTACTTAGGCTTGGAGGATGGTCCCCCCATGTTCAGACAGGATTTCACGTGTCCCGCCCTACTCAAGTCTTCTCAAATCGTTTTCACGTACGGGGCTATCACCCGCTATGGCCGGCCTTTCCATGCCGTTCCGTTGACTCAAAGAGAAGCACTGGCCTGGTCCCCGTTCGCTCGCCGCTACTGAGGGAGTCTCAATTGATGTCCTTTCCTCTGGGTACTAAGATGTTTCAGTTCCCCAGGTTCGCTTCTAAACCCCTATGTATTCAGGGTTAGATACCTCTCACGAACTCCGGTGACCGCTCGCCTGATTGCTCAGGCGAGCGACCGCCGGGGTCCGTAAAGGTGGGTTTCCCCATTCGGATATTCTCGGATCAAAGCCTGCTCGCAGCTCCCCGAGACTTAACGCAGCGTGCCACGTCCTTCATCGCCTCTTACCGCCAAGGCATCCACCAAACGCCCTTTTGACGCTTGATCTCAACGACGCTCATGCACGGTGAACGCTCCGCCCGCCCCACGGCTGTGCAAGCCGCGGAACCTGGCGAAGCCCCGTGATGA
>VJOU01000002.1:87500-300254 GCA_007050995.1 Glycocaulis profundi
CTAGTGAACCCGCTTTCCCGTGTCAACCGAGCTTCGGAGCGAAACATCAGCGGGGCTCTCAGCTGGCCGAAGCCAAAAAAGTTCCCCGTCAGCGCTTTCGAGAAAACGCTGCCGATGTACACCCACCCGTTCGGAGGAGGCTCAGCAATATGGAGAGATTTGCCCGGAGGATCAAGCGAAAAATCCGTGGATCTCAGCGCTCTTTCCGTCCGGCCGCGTCTGTCCGCCGCCGAGGTCGCGGTGTTTACGACCCCTCCCCGGGGGGCGCAACCCCGGCCCGCAGAAAAAGCGCTGCAAGGTGCAGCGCGCGGCCCGGATCGCCTTGTTTCACGCGGTTTCGATATAGTGCTTGAGGGCTTCGGCGTCCGCTTCGGCCTGGGCGATCTTGCGTTTGACCACGTCGCCTATGGAGACCACGCCCGTCATCGCGTCGCCGTCCATGATGATGATGTGGCGCACCCGGCGGTCGGTCATCACGCCCATCAGCTCGTCGATGCTGGCTCCCGGCCCTGCGGTGATCAGCCCGCGGGTCATCACCGTCTCCACCGCGTGGCCCAGCGCTTCGGGGCCGGAGCGGGCGACCGCCCTCGCCAGATCGCGCTCGGAGAACACGCCTACGGGCTTTTTGGAAGAATCGACCGCGATCACCGCGCCGACCTTTCGCTCGTCCAGCACGCGCGCCGCATCCAGCAGCGTGTCGCCGGGCGATACGGTGAACACCTCCCCGCCTTTGGCCTGAAGGATTTTTCCCGCATTCATCGCCGCCTCCCTTGAAAGGTCCGGACAGGGCCTGATGATGCCGGATGCGGCCCGCGGGCGCAAACGCCTTCCCGGTCCCCCGCGCGAAAGGAGACCCGCCCATGCGCTTCACCCTGTACGGAACGCCCGGCTGGGGCTCGGTCCTGGTCGAAGCCCAGCTGGCCTGGCACGGGCTGGACCATGAGGTCGTCGAGGTCGGCGACCTGTTCTCCGACCCCGAGGCCCAGGCGAAGGCCCGCGCGCACAACCCGCTGGGCCAGATCCCCGCCCTCGTCCTGCCCGACGGGCAGACGATGACCGAAAGCGCGGCGATCACCCTGCATCTGGCGGACCTGACCGGGGATGATTCCCTCGTGCCCGGCCCCGCCGAGCCCGGGCGCGCGGCCTTCCTGCGCTGGCTCGTCTACTGCGTGGCCAACATCTACCCCACCTTCACCTATGCCGACCTGCCCGAGCGATTCGCGCCCGAGGACGCCGCGCAGGCCTTCGGCGACAACGTGAAGGACTACGCCAAGCGCCTGTTCGTGATTCTCGACCAGGCCGCGGGCGCGCCCTTCTTCCTGGGCGAGCGGATGAGCGCGCTCGACATATATGTGTGCGCGATGACCCGCTGGCGTCCGGGCCGGGCCTGGCATGCGGACAACTGCCCGCGGCTCGCCGCCATCGCCGAAAGGATGGACCGCGAGCCGCGGCTGGCGCCGGTCTGGGCGCGCAACTTCCCGGACGGTTAGTCGGCCACGGCCAGCGGGCGGACGGTTCCGACCAGCTCGACCAGCGTGCGGCCGGGCTCCTCGACCGGCATCAGATGGGCCGAATGCTCGAACCAGACGACGTCCTTGCCCGGCGCGTCCAGCGCCTCGAGCCAGTCCAGCACCGGGCCGGTCGGCGTGTTGATGTCGTGCCGGCCCAGGAACAGCACCACCGGCACGTCCAGCGCGGTGATTCCCGTCAGGTCGATTCCGGCGAAACCGTCCATGTACGCGTCGAAGATCCTCAGCGTGGCCGGATTTATGGCCGCCACGTCCTCCGGCTCATAGTCCGGAGACAGGCGCGGCGCGCGGAAATAATGGCCCGCATTGTCGGTGTAGGCCGCCAGCCCGCCATAGCTGCGGACCCAGTCGCGCTGAACGCCCAGCCGCTCGAAGGTCAGCGCCCCGGGATAGGGCGCGAGCGATTCCAGCTGCGAGATCGCTTCAGCGTCCCCGCGCGCCCGCGCCTCGTCCAGCAGCAGGGCGTATCCGGCCTCCTCGTTGGCGGGGATGGAGACCACCGGACCGATTCCCACATAGACCGACACCTGATCGGGCGCCCGGCGCGTGGCCTCAAGCCCCACCAGGGAGCCCCAGGAGTGACCGGCGACGATCACCTGATCGACGTCGAGATGGTCCCGCAGCCAGCCGATCAGCTCCACCGCGTCATCGGACACCCGGTCGAGCGAGAACGTGCCGTCCGCCGCCTCGAGGCCGTTGGTCCGCGCCGTCCGGCCCGAACCGCGCTGATCCCACTGCACGACGGTGAAATAGTCCTCCCAGCCCCGCTGGAAGGTCCAGGAGATCGGCATCATGGTCGAGCCCGGCCCGCCATGGACGTAAAGAAGCACCGGATTGGCCCGGTCGGTCCCGCGGATCGTGATCCACTGCTCCATCCCGCCCAGCTCGACCGTGCGGCGCTCCTCGATTCCGTCCGGGGTGCGGATGGCCTGCACCTCCGCGATCAGGGCGCGCGCCTCGGCATAGGGGTCGGCGGGCGGTTCGGTGGCCGCGGCGGGCGCGGCGATCAGGGCGGCGATGAACAGCGGCAGCAGTCGTTTCGTCATGGGGAGCGTCCTTCTTCAGCGTCTGTCCACTGAAGATGCGCCCCGGCCCATGATCGGATGCGCTCAGACCCGGCGTTCGCGGAACACCCGCACGAACAGGGGGAAGGTCAGCGCGCCCGCGAGCAGGCCGCCTATATGGCCCGACCAGGAGATCGGCACGTTCATGAAGACCCCCGCCACCCCCAGCGCGATGTTGATCAGCAGCCACGGTCCGGCCAGCCGCAGCATCCCCATCCGCCCTCCGGCCGCCCAGCCCGCTCCGGCCAGAACGCCCGAGACCGCCGTGGAGGCTCCCGCCATCAGCCTGTAGGGTTCGGCGAAATCGGCGAACACCGCCCCGCACACCCCGCAGAACAGGAAGAAGGCCAGAAAGCCCAGCGACGCCTTCAGACCCGTCCCGAAAGGACGCATCGCCCCCGCCCCGAAAGCCAGCAGCGCCCCGGCGTTGATCAGGGTGTGCGTCCAGCCCCAGTGCAGGAAGACGTGAAGCAGATAGGGGCTCAGCCCGCCCCAGGGCGCGGGCGCGAACTCGTCCTTCAGCCCGCCGGTCGCCAGCGCGCCGTGATTCACGATCATCGCGTGCAGCCGCCCGTCGCCCGCTTCGGACCATGCCGCCAGCGCCTGAACGCCGAGGATCACCGCGATCAGCGCGAGCACGATCAGCGGCAGGCCGATGAAGACCGGCTCGCGGCGGGGCGGCGGCGGGCCGTCCGCCCGCGATGCGCCCCGATCGGGGAAACCGTCCTCCGCTGAGGGGTCCGGGCTGTGCTGGTCGCGCATGGCGCCTCTTTCGCAAGAGCCTGCCCCGCAAGGAACTTCCAGATGCGGGACGCCCCTCTGGCACGGCGGTTGCAGCCTTCAGGGCGAAAACGTTCTCGAACGGGACACTAGATGATGACGCGCATGATCCAAATCTCCCTCGCAGCCCTGATGGCCGGCACGGCCGCCGCGGCGGCTTCGGCCAATCCGTCCGAATGGAACCGCCCCTATGGCGACACCCACGGCACGGAGAACCGGCCCTATCACGGCATGCGCGACCCCAATAACAACCGCGTCGTGGTCAACGGCCTCATCCAGACCGGCGTGGGCGTGTCCGCCTCGGCGGGCGCGACGGCCAGCGCGACCGCGGGCGGCGTGGGCAACGGCCAGGGCGGGCTGAACGCCTCGAGCGCCACCGCCATCGGCAACCAGCTCAACGTGATCGTCAACGGGCGCAACAACACCGTGGTGGTCAACTCCCAGCAGACCAACAACGGCGACGTCTCCGCCAATTCCGGGGCCAACCAGGCTCCGCCTTCCCCCAGCACCCCGGAGTAGGACCCATGATCGTCAAACGTCTTCTCCTCGCGGCCGTCTCCGCCATGACGGTGACCGCCTGCGCCACCTCGAACTCCGGTTCGGACGGGCTTTACGCCACCCCCACCGGCAACGCGCCGGTGACGTCCAACCCCACCCCCTACACTCAGGCTCTGGTCTGCGTGGCCAGCCACGCCCGGGCCCAGGGCCGGCCCGCCCCGCGGGTCGCGGTGGGCCGGATCGCTGACTACACCGGCCAGCTCAATCCCGAGGGCGGCACCCGCGTCACCCAGGGCGCCTCGCTGATGGCCATCAGCGCCTTCTCCAAGGCGGGCGCGCGTCTGGTCGAACGCTTCGACACCTCGGTGGCCGAGCTGGAGCTGCGCTACACCAACTCCCAGCTCATCGGCGACGAGGGCGAGCAGGAAGGCTTCCGTCAGATCTACGCCGGGGCCATGCCGGGCTCGGACTACTATCTGGTCGGCGGCATCACCGAGCTGAACGCCAACATCCGGTCGAACGGGCAGGACGTGTTCGCGGGCGACGCCACCGATTCGAGCCCCACGGGCCTGATCTCGCGCCGCCTTTACGTGATGAACGTGGCGATGGACCTGCGTCTGGTGGACTCGCGCACCCTCGAAGTGGTCGACGTGGTCTCCTACCAGAAGCAGATCATCGGCCGTGAACTCAGCGCGGGCGTGTTCGGCTTCCTGGGCGACGCGGTCATCGACGTGTCCGCCGGCGGCCGCTCGCTCGAGCCCATCCAGCTCGCCGTGCGCTCGGTCGTCGAGCGCGCCGTTCTCGAAATCTCCTCGCAGATCTACGGCGTCGCGCCGGAAGCCATCTGCGACTTCGACGATCCGCTCGGTCCGTCCAACGCGACCGGCGGAGTCCAGCTCAACACCGCTTACGCCCCCGTGGAGGCCCCTTATGTTCAGGCTCGCACTTCTGTCGACCGCGGCCATGATGGCCGTGACAGTGACATCCGCGCCCACCTTCGCGGCACGTATCGATAGGGTCGAGGTCGAGCAGGACAATGACGCGCAGGAAACCCGCGGCGATGTCCTGATCGAGACGGACATGACCGATTCGGTCACGTCCGCGGCCACCGCCCAGGCGAACTCCGCGGTCGGCGCGGTCAACAACCCGACCGAGCTGGACGCCCGCCAGACCCATTCAGGCGACGTGACGGCCAATTCCGTCACCGACGCCTGGGCCGTGTGGGGCGCGTCGGTCGGTTCGGCCACCGCCCAGGGCAACGCCCTGACGGTGTTCGCCGAGGACGGGCTGGAGGCGGACATCGAGCAGCGCTCGGGCGGCGAGGTCTCCGCCCTGTCCGCCCTGCGGCTCGACTCCTACGCGGGCACCACCGTGAACACCGCCACCGCGGCGTCCAACGCCGTTCAGGTGACCGGCTCGGGCTACATGCCGCTGAGCATCGACCAGCAGGCCTCGGGCGGCGCGACCGCGCGGGCCGAGCTCGACGCCGCCACCGCCGAGATCGAGGCGGGCGTGGTCGCCGCGCAGGCCGCGGGCAATTCGATCACCACTGCAGGCGACGAATCCAGCATCGTGGCGCTGATCGACCAGGGCAATTCCGGCGACGTGAGCGCCGAGGCCGTGGCGCGCGTGGACACCGCCAACTGGGGCCTGACCGGCTCCGCCGAAGCGGCGGGCAACACCGCGACGACCTACACTCAGTGGGGCTACGGCCATCACCAGGGCGACCAGGTCAACACCGGCAATGTCCGCGCCCTCGCCCAGCTCGACGCCAACGACTTCGGCAACGGCGCGATGGTCGGTTCGGCGGTCGCCTACGGCAACAACTCCACCCTGTCGACGCTGGGCTCGGACGCCTATTCGGGCATGAACCAGGTCAACACCGGCGACGTGACCGGCGAGGTGCTGATGCGCGGCCGGGACGGCGTGGCGATGTTCGGTTCGTCGGCCGCCTTCGGCAACGCCCAGACCGCCGCCATCTGCGCGGACTGCCCGGTCGAGCTGATCGGCCAGTCCAGCCAGTACAATTCGGGGAACGTGGTCTCGAACACCCAGATGTTCGGCCCCGGCTCCACCGGCGCCATCGCGGGCAGCGCGACGGCGGTGGGCAACGCGATGACCTTCGCCACCCAGAGCAACGGCAACTGAGTTCCCCCTTCAAGACACCCGACCTGAAAAACCCCGCGCCATCCGGCGCGGGGTTTCTTTTGTCCGGTTCCGGCCCTTGCGTCTCAGGCCGCGTCCCAGTCCGGGGCCCATTCCGGGTCGATCATCCGGCCGTCGGGCTTCGCCAACCTGAAAATCCGGGCCATCTCCTCGTCTGACAGCGAAAAATCGAAGATCGCGAAATTCGATTCGATGTTCTCAGGCTTGGACGAGCGGGGAATCGCGATCACGCGCTCCTGCTGGATCAGCCAGCGCAGCGCCACCTGCGCCTCGCTTTTGCGGTGGCGCTCGCCGATGGCCTTGATCGTCCCGTTTCCGAACACCCCGCCCTGCGCGATGGGACTGTAGGCGGTCAGCGCCATGTCCCGCCGCTCCAGCGCGTCGAGCACCGGGCGCTGGCTGAGAAAGGGGTGATACTCCACCTGATCGCACACCAGCGGCGCGTCGGACGCCTTCGCGGCCCGCTCGATCTGGTCCGCGGTGTAGTTCGACACGCCGACATGGGCCGTCAGCCCCGCCTCCCGGCAGGCGTTGAGCGATTCGATCATCTGTTCGAACGGGTGTTCGGAATTGGGCCAGTGCAGGAGCAGCAGATCGACCCGGTCCACCTTCAGCCTATCCAGGCTCCGGCGCACCGAATCGGCCATCCGGTCCGCGCCCATGTTGGACATCCACACCTTGGTGGTCAGGAAGATGTCGTCACGCGACACGCCGGAGTCCGAGATGGCCCGCCCCACCTCGCTCTCGTTCTCATAGGCCTGGGCGGTGTCCACATGCCGGTAGCCGGTCGCCAGCGCATGGCCCACCGCCGCCTCGCACTCCGCGCCCTTGAGCTGCCACGTGCCGAACCCGAGCTTCGGGATCGCCGCGCCATGGATGGTGATCGTCTCGGTCATGAAGATGTCCTCTGCGCCTGTCAGGTCGCAGAGGTAATGCGCCGGGAGCGCGAATCGATGCGGCGCAAGAAAAAGCCCCGCCGGAGCGGGGCTGTTTCCGTCTGTGAATGGCGTCCCGCCTCAGGCGCTTTCGCCGAAGATCTCCCGGCCGATCAGCCAGCGGCGGATTTCGCTGGTGCCCGCGCCGATCTCGTAGAGCTTGGCGTCGCGCAGCAGGCGGCCGGTGGGGTATTCGTTGATGTAGCCGTTCCCGCCCAGGATCTGGATCGCGTCCAGCGCCGACTGGGTGGCCGCTTCGGCGGCGAACAGGATCGCGCCGGCGGCGTCCTTGCGGGTCGTCTTTCCCGCGTCGCAGGCCTGGGCCACCGCGTACACATAGGCGCGGGCCGCGTTCATGCGGGTGTACATGTCGGCCACCTTGCCCTGAACGAGCTGGAACTCGCCGATGGCTTTGCCGAACTGTCTGCGCTCGTGGATGTAGGGGATCACCACGTCCATGCAGGCCTGCATGATGCCGATGGGCCCCGCCGACAGCACCGCGCGCTCGTAGTCGAGCCCGCTCATCAGCACCCGCGCGCCGCCGCCGGTCTGGCCCAGCACGTTCTCTTCGGGCACTTCGCAGTCTTCGAACACCAGCTCGCCGGTCTCCGAGCCGCGCATGCCCAGCTTGTCGAGCTTCTGGGCCACCGAGAAGCCGGCCATGCCCTTCTCGATCAGGAAGGCGGTGATGCCTTTGGACCCCGCTTCGGGATCGGTCTTGGCATAGACCACCAGCACGTCCGCGCTCGGCCCGTTGGTGATCCACATCTTCGAGCCGTTCAGGACGTAGCGGTCGCCCTTCTTTTCGGCCTTCAGCCGCATGGAGACCACGTCCGAGCCCGCCCCGGTCTCGCTCATGGCCAGCGCGCCGACATGCTCGCCGCTGACCAGCTTGGGCAGGTATTTCTCTTTCTGCGCCTGGCTGGCGTTGAGCTTGATCTGGTTCACGCACAGATTGGAATGCGCGCCGTAGCTCAGGCCGACCGAGGCCGAGGCGCGCGAAATCTCTTCCATCGCGATGGCGTGCTCGAGATAGCCCAGCCCCGAGCCGCCGAACTCTTCATCCACCGTGATGCCCAGCAGGCCCAGCTCGCCCAGCTTGCGCCAGAGATGGGCCGGAAACTCATCGGTCCGGTCCATCTCCGCGGCCACCGGCGCGATGTTGTCGGAAGCGAAGCTGCGGACGGTGTCGCGCAGCATCTCGGCGGTTTCGCCGTGCGGAAATTCCAAAGTCGGATACTGGTTCGAGATCATGGAGCCGCAGATACCACGCGTCATGGCGCGGTCAAGCGCAGGCGCGCGGCGCGGCAACCGGTGATGGAATCACGCCTATCTCAGCCTGCAACGGGTCCGGATGTTTGTTCGGGAGCCCGTCTGCCTCGCACCATCAGCGCGACGCACAGCGCCGCCCACGCGATCCCGATCCCGAACGTCACGGGGCCGAACCCGTGCCAGGGCAGGATGCCCGCCTGATAGGCGTCCGCCTGCACCGCCACGTCCCACGCCCCGACCGCGATCAGGACCAGTCCGATCACCAGATTGGCCGTGACGAACCACCGCCCGCCGCCCGCCGTTTTCGGCTTGGCAGGTTTCGGCGCGCGGGCCGTTTTCGCCCTGGCGGGCTTGGAGGCGGCCTTGGCCTTGCGTTCGGGGACCGGAGGCAGAGGCCGGTCCGCCTCGCCCGCCTTGAGATAGCTGAAGCCCAGCTTCGGTTCGGATTCCGGCCGGATCGCGGAGGCGTCGTCCTCAGGCGCAGGCGTCTCTGCGGGTTCAGCCGTTTCCGCCTCGACCGCGGTCTCTTCAGCCACGGCAGGTTCCGGCGCGGCGGGCGGCCTGGCCCCTTCGCGCACGCCTCGGGCGATCTGGGCGGACATGCGCGCCATCACCCGGCGCACCGCCTCGGCCTGCGATTCGCGCGCGGCGGCGGCCTGATCGGCGGTTTCGGGCTCAGGCTCGGTCTTGGGCGCAGGCTCGGGCCGGTCCTCGCGCACCGGCACAGGATCAGCCGCGGCAGGCGCCTCGTCCGTCGCCGCCGCTTCGGCAGGCGGCAGGGCAGCCTCAGGCTCGGGTTCAGCCTCAGTCTCGACCTCAGCTTCCGGCGCGGCCAGCGCCGCAGGCGGGTCGATGAATTCGATGATCAGCTCGACCAGCGGACCCGGCGCAGGCAGCGCCTCCTCCTCGGTCCGGGTGAGCGCGTCTCCGGCGAGCCCTCTGAGATAGGCCGCCTTCTCCGCCGCCCGGCGTTTCGCCAGCGCTTCGGAGACGACCGCCTCCCCGTCCCGCTCGATCCGCACCCAGCTGTCCAGCGCCGCGGCGGCGTTCTCATGGCGTCCGGCTTTGGCCAGCCTGGCGACGTCGGACACCGCGAAGGCGTCCAGCCCCACCGAGCAGGCGAAGGAGACCAGCGCGACGCGCGCCCCGGCGGGCAGATCACCGCCGACCACGCGCTCCACCGCCTTGTCCGCCTGCAGCGTGTCATGGACCAGCAGCAGCTCGGCGTCCTCCCGGCTGATCTCAAGCCCCTCGCGGGCCGCGGCGGCGTGGCCGTATCCCACGACCCAGCGGCGCCCGCGCCGTTCGGCGCGCGCCGCGAAGGGCTCATGGGCCTTGATCAGATCGCGCGCGGGGCGCGTGGAGGTCAGACGCGGCTTCATGAATGTCCCGTTCCGGCACGCTGGACGCGGCCTTGCCCGGACCGCCTTGCAAGCGTTCTGCCGTTGCCGCCGGACCGGCTGCGGGTCAGTCCGCCCCGCCCGTGGAGAGGATGTCCACCGTGTTCACCGCTGTGAAGGGGGCGAAGAATCCCGCCCCCGCGCCGCCGCCGATCAGCATCAGCTCGTCGCCCAGCACCGCCGCGGCGGCTTCGGTGCGCGGCCCGGTCAGCCGTGCTTCGGTCCACGAGGACGCACCGGAACGCAGCTCCAGCCGGGTGTCCAGGGTCGCGGTCAGGCTCTCGCTGCGCCCGCCCAGAACGTGGATGACGCCGCCATGGGCCGTCGCGGCATGTCCCGCCCGCGGCGCGGGCAGGTCGGGGCCGCGGCTCCAGGTGTCCAGAACCGGGTCGTAGACGTCCACCTGGTCGCTCGCCGCGCCCTGGCTCGCCCCGCCGATGAACCACAGCTTGCCGTCCGACATCACCGCCGCGCCGCCGCGCCGGGAGACGCCCTCGGGCGCCTCGATGGCCGACCAGATGCGGGCCTCCAGATCAAATTCGAACACGCCGCCCGCGCCGTTCTCGCCGCCGACCGCGATCAGCCGTTCGCCGTCCGACACCAGCCCGAAGGACGCCTTTGCGCCGGGCATGGGCGGTTCGGTCTGCCAGACATTGGCTTCAGGGTCGTAGGACCACATCTCCGCGATGGGGCGGGAACCGGATTCCTCGCTGTACCCGCCCGCGACCCAGATCCGGCCCGACGCGGCGGTCATGCCCATGCGTTCGAGCCCCACCGGCATGGAGGCGACCTCCAGCCAGCGGCCCAGATCCGCGTCATAGGCTTCAAAATCCGCCCGCGGCGCGACCACGCCGCTGCCACCGGCGACATAGATCATGCCATCCAGCTCGGCGGCGGACAGCCCTGCGCGCGCCGCTTCCAGCGGCGGGCCCGAACGCCAGCCCGCGCCGTTCACCGCCAGGCCGGACGCGGCCTCCTGGGCGACGGCGGGCATGGCCGCCGCGCCCGTCATCGCGATTCCGGCCAGCATGGCTGTTAGCGCCTTCATTCCGGCTTCCTTCCCGTTGGACAGTCCACTCAGCAACGCAATGTGGGCGTGATCGGGCGCAGGATTAAGGCGCAATGACAGAAAAATGTCCGCCAGACGCGACAAGGCCCGGCGCTGGGGCCGGGCCTTGTCGTGCGATCATCCATCTTCAGTGCGATGGTGCGGCCGAGAAGATTTGAACTTCCACGGGTTTTACCCCACAGCGACCTCAACGCTGCGCGTCTACCAATTCCGCCACGGCCGCGAAAATCGGAGAGCGGGCATCTACCAAGCCCGGCGCCGGTTGTGAAGTCCCGAATGCTGCGTCAGGCGGCGTAATAGTCGTTCACGTCCGCCGTGCCGGTGATCGACACCGCCACCCGGTCGCCCTGAATCACGATCTCGCCGCGGGCGATGGGATGGTTGTTGGCCAGGATCCAGACCTCGTCATGCTCGGCGGCCTCGAGCGGAATCACCGCCCCCCGGCCCATGCGCAGGAACTGCTGGATCGGCATCCGCGACCGTCCCAGAAGCACGGCGATCTCCACCTGCACGGCGCCAAGCTGGCTCATCTGATCCTCATCCCCGGCGCGCTGACGCCCCCGCTGCGGCGGGCCACTTGCCAGCCGCGACGCCGATCACGATCTTCCGGTCCGGTTTCTCAGGGGTTAAGACGCCCCTCTCACACGCCTCGTCATGCAGGAGCGCGCGCATGTCCCTCCCCCCCGTCGGCTGGGCGGTCTCGACCGCCCGCGTGGCCTATCCCGACGCCGTCGCGGCGATGGAGGCGCGCGTGGAGGCGATCTCGAAGGGCGAGGCGGGCGAGCTGATCTGGCTGCTCGAGCATGATCCGCTCTACACCGCCGGGACCAGCGCCAGGCCCGGCGACCTGCTGGCGGCGGACCGCTTTCCGGTGTTCCGGACCGGCCGGGGCGGCGAATACACCTATCACGGCCCCGGCCAGCGTGTGGCCTACGTGATGCTGGACCTCAAGGAGCGGGGCCGGGACGCGCGCCGCTTCGTGCGCGATCTCGAACAGTGGATCATCGACGCGCTGGACGCCTTCAACGTCACCGGCGAACGGCGCTGCGAGCGGGTTGGCGTGTGGGTGGACCGCACCCGCCCCGGCGGGCCGGAGCGCGAGGACAAGATCGCCGCCATCGGCATCCGCCTGCGCCGCTGGGTGTCGTTTCACGGCATCGCGCTGAACGTGGAGCCCGATCTGGACCATTTCGGCGGCATCACGCCGTGCGGCATTTCCGATCCGCGCTACGGGGTGACCAGCCTGGTCGATCTGGGCCTGCCGGTGACGATGGATGACGCGGATCTGGCGCTGAAACAGGCCTTCGAAGGCGTGTTCGGCGCCACGCGCCCCGAAGAGCCGCCTGCCTAGGCGGCTCTGGGGCGCATGCGCGCGAACCAGAAGCCCAGCGCGAACACCACCGCCCAGAACGCGATCATGGACGGCCACGCGCCCGCCGACAGGGCCTGGGCGGCCTGGGCCTCGTTGGCCAGCATGAAACGCTGGAAGCCCTCCATCAGGGCCTCGTCCTGCATGGCCGACTGCAGCGCCTCCTGGCTCTGCACGTCCACGCCCTCGCCTTCGAGATAATCGATCAGCATGGGCATCAGGCCCGTGGCCATGCCCAGAAATCCGCCGATCACCTTCGCCGCCGTGCCCAGCCCCAGCGGCACGATCACCAGCGCCGCCTGACGGCCCGCGTCGCGCAGCCGGTTGATGTGAGCCGCCGCCACGAAGAACACGATGACCAGCCACAGGAACAGGGCCAGCCCTGAGGGCGCGAGCGACAGGCGCACCGCGTCGATCAGGGCGATCACGCCCAGCGCCAGCCAGAAATCATCGGACGTGGCGCGGTGGGCGGGCCAGAAGGCGGTTTTCAGGTCGATGGTCACGCTGGGGATGTCCGGGCTGGAATCGAGACGGCGCGCGCCCGTGCGGGGCGCGCGCCGGTTCTACGCGGGCGGGGCGGGAAGTCAAAGCCCGCCCCGTTGGTCAGGCCTGCGGCGGAACCGCGCTGGACGGGGGCGGCGCGGCGGCCGGGGGCACGGGGCCGCCCAGACGGTCGCGGACCTCGCCCAGCCGGTCGTAGATGCCGAAGATCACGATGTAGACCTCGCACAGGAAGCGCCAGAACAGCACCCCGACGGCCAGCCCGATCGGGATCAGGATGAGCATGCCCAGCCCGGCCAGGACGCTCTGGGTCATCATGCCGAACGCGCCCACCAGCGCGATCAGCCCCCAGACCGCGATGCCCGCCAGACCGACCCAGTACAGGATCTTGATCAGGGTGGTCGCGATCAGCTTGTCGAAATTGATGAAGCGTTTGACGAAGTCGTTCATGGGAGCCCCTCTCCGCTTGATGACGGCGCGGCCCAAGGCTCCGCCCGCGAGGGCGATTCGTCAAACGTATTCGAAAATCGTGAAGGCTCAGGCTGCGGGCGGAGCCTCTGCCGGCGCCGCTGAAACGGGCGGACCGTGGCGGTTCGCCGCCGGATCGGATTTCAGCGTGCCCACCCAGACCGTCCAGCCCAGCCAGATCAGCAGGCTGAACGCGAACACGCCCGCCGCGGCGGGATTGGCCGCGAAGAGCACCGTCAGGTCCGGCTCCTCGCCCGCCTCGGTCGCCGCGATGATCTCCCCGGTCACCATGCCGATCGAGACGAACATCACGATCAGCGAGACGATCCACGGAATGACGTGCAGCCAGGCGCTCTTGCCCGCGTCGTGCAGGCGCTTGCCGTACACGCACACGCCTACATAGACCATGAGCAGCGACAGGACGAAGCCCAGGATGGGGATGAACTGGGAGACCAGGTTCACCGCGATCAGGATCGCGACCCCGATCCAGAACGGCCCGGCGGCGATCCGTCCGTTCGGCACGAACAGGAGATTCACGATATTCATGGCTGGCCGCCCCCGCTGATTCAGTGTCGCGCCCAGCCTCGCGGGGCGGGCTCGGGGTGTCAACGCTTTACGGGGCGGTCAGGCCGCAGGCGGGGCGGCGGCCGGGACGGGAGCCGGGACGTCGGGCGGCGGCCCGTAACGGTTCGCCGCGGGCTCGCCTGAGAGCACGCCGACCCAGATCGTGTAGACGATCCACACCGTCATCGACAGACCGGCGAGAGCCAGCAGGGCCAGCATGCTTCCCCCGAACAGCACCGCCGTCGCCGTCTCGCTGGGCTGGCCCAGGAGCGCCCCGATCATCGCCCCGCCCACCAGCATCACGCCCGCCGCCATCATGAGCAGCGACAGGCCCCAGGGGATGAGGTGAAACCACGCCGTGCGGCCCGCGTCGTGAAGACGGCGCCCATACACGCACAGGCCGACATAGATCAGGCCGATCCACACGATCTCGCCCAGCACCGGGATGAAGCTGGACACGATGTTCGCCGCGATCAGGATCGCCACGCCCGCCGCGTACTCGCGCTGCGAGCTGCGTCCGTTGGGATTGAAAAGCGTATCCGTGAGATTCATGGCCCTGCCTCCTGTCCTGCCGCCCACAGTGCGGCATGACGGCGGAGCCATCAACCTTGGATCGGGCCTGCGCCTACTCGAACTCGACCAGCAGTTCGTCGGCGGCCACAGAGGCGCCCGCCGCGACCTTGACCGCCTTGACCGTGCCGTCGACTTCCGCGCGCAGCACGTTCTCCATCTTCATGGCCTCGACCACCATCAGCGGCTCGCCAGCCTTGACCGCCTGGCCTTCGGCCACGTCCACCGAGACCACGAGCCCCGGCATGGGGCTGGTGATCAGCTTGGCGGTGTCGGCGGCCTCTTTCTCGGGCAGGCGCTCATGCAGGGCCGCCACGCCCGGCGGGCAGACCAGCGCGGTGGCGCTGAAGCCGCGGTGGCGCAGGGCGTAGCCTTCGGTGCGGTCCGAGAAGCTCACCGCGAACCGCTCGCCGTCCAGCTCGCCCTCGAACAGGTGCCCGCCCGGCCGCCAGTCACTCGACAGGCTCATCCGCCCCTCGCCGAGCGCCGGAATCCACAGTTCGGCAGGCGCGCCGCCGCCCGCCGCGTCGGCGGGCAGCCTGATCTCAACCGCGAAGCGGTGGCCGTCCACGATCACCACCCATTCATGCAGCGCGCCCGGCTCGGGCGCGGGCGTCAGCCGTCCGCTGATGGCCGCCGCGCGCTGGACGAAGGTGGTGTGGATGAAGGCCGCCGCCGCGGTCATCCAGCGCAGCTGGCGCTCGCGCGGGGCCGAGCCCTTGAAGCCGTCGGGGAAGTGGCTGTCGATATAGCCGGTGTCGATCCGTCCGGCGCGGAAGTCCGCCTCGTCCAGCACCGCGGACAGGAAGGGCGCGTTCGACTGCAGCCCCTCCACGTGCAGCCGGTCCAGCGCCTCGCCCAGCGCCTCGACGGCCTTCTCCCGGTTCGGGCCGTAGCCGATGACCTTGGCGATCATCGGGTCGTAGAACATGGAGATCTCGTCGCCCTCGCGCACCCCGGAATCGATGCGCAGCGAGCCCGGCCCCATCTTCCCCTCGGCCGGCTCCACATAGCGCTTCAGCCGCCCGATGGAGGGCAGGAAGCCGCGATAGGGGTCCTCGGCATACAGCCGCGCCTCGACCGCCCAGCCGTCGATCACGGCGTCCTTCTGGGCGATCTTGAGCTTTTCGCCCGCCGCCACCCGGATCATCTGCTCGACCAGATCGATGTTGTGGGTCAGCTCGGTGACGGGGTGCTCGACCTGCAGCCGCGTGTTCATCTCCAGGAAGTAGAAATTGCGGTCCGGATCGACGATGAACTCCACCGTCCCGGCGCTGTCGTAATCGACCGCCTTGGCCAGCGCGACGGCCTGCGCGCCCATCTTCTCGCGCGTCTTCTTGTCCAGGAAGGGCGACGGCGCCTCTTCGAGCACCTTCTGGTTCCGCCGCTGGACGGAGCATTCGCGCTCGTTGAGGTGGATGACGTTGCCGTGCTTGTCGCCCAGCACCTGAATCTCGATGTGCCGGGGCTTCTCGACGAATTTCTCGATCAGGATGCGGTCGTCGCCGAAGCTCGATTTCGCCTCGTTGCGGGCCGCCTTGAAGCCGTCCTTGACCTCCGCGGCGCTGCGCGCGATGCGCATGCCCTTGCCGCCGCCGCCAGCGGAGGCCTTGATCATCACCGGATAGCCGATCTCCCCGGCCACCTCGACGGCCTGCTGGTCGTCGACGATCTCGCCCTTGTAGCCCGGCACGGTGCTGACCCCGGCCTTGGCGGCGAGCTTCTTGGATTCCAGCTTGTCGCCCATGGCCGAGATGGCGTGCGGGTTCGGGCCGATCCAGGCGATCTTCTTTTTCGCCAGCGCCTTGGGGAAGGCCGCGTTCTCCGACAGGAAGCCGAAGCCGGGATGGACCGCGTCCGCCCCGGTCTGTTCGCAGGCGTCCAGGATCTTGTCCATGTCCAGATAGGACTGGCCCGGCGCGGGCGGGCCGATGAAGACCTTTTCGTCGGCCATCTCCACGGCCAGGGAGTCCGCGTCCGCTTCGGAATAGACCGCCACCGTCTTGATGCCCATCCGCTTGCAGGTCTTGATGACCCGCACCGCGATCTCGCCGCGGTTGGCGATCAGGATTTTCTCGAACATGGGCGCTCGCTCCCCCCGGGGACGTCTGTTCTGGTTCGCAGGGCAGCATGTAGCCCGGCGCGCGCGAGCGGGGCAAGCGGGCCGGGACAGGCTCAGGCGTTGGTGATGTGGTGCAGCCATTGCAGGTGGCGCTCGTACTGGCGCACGCAGTCACGGATCACCTGAGCCTTGGAATAGCCGAACACGTCATAGTGCTGGCCGCCCTCGCTCAGGGCCACTTCGGCGCGCGCGTACTCGTCCTCGGGCACCGGCTCGGTGAAGTCGGTGGAGAAGTGCGCCCGGTCATAACGCCGCCGCACCACCGCATACAGGAAGTCGGGATTGTCCCCGTGCCTGACCGTCAGATCGGCCCGCCCGTGCTCGCCGGACACCTCCACCTCCGCGCCATGCCCGCGCAGGGTTTCGGCCACCTCCTCGAGCGACGGCCTGACCGTATCCTCGATGAACTGGGCCACCTCACGGCCGGTGGGATTGGTGAACATCAGCCGCACGCGGGTCTGCCAGGGTACCGAGGCGCCCGAGATCGGCACCTGCACCGCGCTGCGTCCGCCCGCCTTCCGCGCGGTCTCCAGCGACAGGCCTTTGATCAGGCCCGCCAGCGCCAGGATGATGACCACCGTGAACGGCAGGGCCGCCGCGATGGCCGCCGACTGCAGCGCCAGCAGCCCGCCGACCGACAGCAGGGCCGCGGCCACCACGCCTTCCAGCACCGCCCAGAATATCCGCTGCCATTTGGGCGGATCGAGCTTGCCGCCCGACGCGATGGTGTCGATCACCAGCGAGCCTGAATCCGAGCTGGTCACGAAGAAGGTCGTCACCAGCACCATCGCGACCACCGATGTTATGCCCGCCAGAGGCAGGGTCTCGAGGAAGGCGAACAGGGCCACCGAATCCGCCGCCGAGGCGATGGGCGAGGCCGCGTCGGCGATCACCGCGGACAGGGCCGAATTGCCGTACACCGTCATCCAGAAGAAGGTGAAGATGGTGGGCGCGAACAGCACCCCGATGATGAACTCGCGGATTGTCCGGCCCTTGGACACCCGGGCGATGAACATGCCCACGAAGGGCGACCAGGAAATCCACCAGCCCCAGTAGAACAGGGTCCAGTCGCCCATCCACGCGCCGGTCTCCCCCCGCGCGTCGGCGAAGAAGGTCAGGCGCGGCAGCTCGGACAGGTAGATGCCGATGTTCTGGGAGAAGCTGGCCAGCAGCTCCAGCGTCGGCCCGGCGATGAACACGAAGGCCAGCAGGCCGCCCGCGAGCCACAGATTGATCAGGGACAGCCGCTTGATGCCCGCGTCCAGCCCGGCCACGACCGAGATCGTCGCCAGCCCCGTGATGCCCGCGATCAGGCCCGCCTGCACCCACGGGCTGACCGGCACGTCGAACACCGCGTTCAGGCCTGAATTGATCTGGCTGGCGCCCAGCCCCAGCGAGGTGGCGACCCCGAACAGGGTCCCCACCACGGCGGCGGTGTCCACCGCATGGCCGATGGGCCCCTCGATGCGCTTGCCGACCAGCGGATAGAGCGCGGACCGGATGGTCAGCGGCAGGCCGTGCCGGAAGCTGAAATAGGCCAGCGAAAGGCCCACCACCGCATAGATGGCCCAGGCATGGATGCCCCAGTGGAAGAAGGTGATCGCCATCGCCTGATCGGCGGCTTCGGCGGTCCCGCCCTCGCCTGTGGGCGGATTCTGGAAATGGGTGACCGGCTCGAACACCGCATAGAACATCAGCCCGATGCCCATGCCCGCCGAGAACAGCATCGCGAACCACGAGGCGAACCCGTATTCGGGCGTGGAGTCCTGCGGCCCCAGCTTGATCTCGCCCCAGCGCGACAGCGCGATGACCAGACAGGCGCCCAGAAACACGCCCACCGCCAGCACGTAGAACCAGCCCGCCCACTGAGCCAGCCCGTCGCGAAGCGCGCCGAACACGTCCGCCGCCCGGTCGCTGGCGACCAGGGCGAAGCCCGTTCCCCCTGCGATCACCGCGACCGCCGGGATGAAAACCGCTTTTTCGATGTGTTTCATGCCGCCCCCCCGGGGCAGGCTGCGAGGCGATCCGCCCCAGTGCAGGTTCGCGCAGGCTACCGCCCCGGCGATGAGCGCCGGGGCGACCCGCTGTCAGAACCCAACGCCCCTATGGCCGGGGCGTTCCTTTTTTCCGCCTTATTCGGGCTTGCGGAATTTCAGGGTCATGCGGTCGCTCTCGCCGATTCCGGCCATCCGCTCGCGCTCGTCCTCAGGCCCGCCCAGCGTAGGGGGCAGCGCCCAGACGCCCTGCTCCCAGTCGGCGGTGTCGCGGGGATTGGCGTTGATGTCCGAGCTGTCTTCAAGCTCGAAGCCCGCGGCCTCGAACGCGGCGATCACGTCCGCCTCGCGCAGATATCCGCGCGATCCGTCGGCCCGTTCATCGGTCTCGTCGGCCGGAGCGCGGTGCTGGACCACGCCGGCCACGCCGCCGGGCTCGAGCAGGGCGAAGGCGTCCTGCGCGGCCATGTCCAGCATCCCGAACCGGGCCAGATTGTGCAGCGCGCGGACATACAGCACCGCGTCCGCCTCGCCCTGCAGCTCGGCGGGCACGGCTCCGAACCGGAAGGCGCCGTCCACGTCCCCGCCCCAGGCCCCCGCCTCGCCGGGGAAGCTGTTCTCCCAGTCCGCCAGCTCGGCGCGGCGCTCGTCGGTCAGCCGGTCGGCGAAGATCTGCTCGAACACCGGCATGGGGTAGTTCACGGCGTAATACCGCCCGTCCTCGCCCAGATAGGGCAGCAGGATGCGCGTGTACCAGCCGCCGCCGGGCAGAGCCTCGACCACGGTGTCACCGGGCTCGACCTCGAAGAATTCCAGCGTCTGGCGCGGATTGCGGAACCCGTCACGCGCCGCGTCGTCCGCCCGGGCGGGATCGTCGATGATCTCCTGCAGCGAGTGGTCGCCGCCCGACGCCCCCGTGGGCTCGTCCGTCGCGTCATCCGCCTGATCGCGGTCGCGGTCGTCATTCAGCGCCTCGCGGGCCTCGTCCAGCACGCGTCCGCCCGCCTCGCGCGCGTCCTCGCCGAACTCCTCCAGCGCCTCGCCCGCCTCGCGCATCAGCTGTTCGCCCCGCTCCAGCGCCTCATCGACCTCCTCGGGCCGCTCATCGGGGCCGCACGCCGCCAGCATCGCGGCCATCGCCGCGCCCATCCACAGATGTTTCATTGGTTTGCTCCCACCAGATCAAAAAGCATCCGGGTTTTTACTTCATTCGATCAGCGTCCGCTTGAAAAAAGCGCGCACTGTAAAATGAAGGCTTCCGCCCGGTCCGGTGAAGGAACCCGCCCGCCTTCATGCAGGTTCCTTAGGCATTAGCTTCACCACCCCCCGAAAGGACCACCATTATGGATAAGGAACACGTCAAGGGCGCCGGCAAGAAAGTTGAAGGCTCCATCAAGGAAGGCGTCGGCAAGCTCACCGGCAATGACAAGCTCAAAGCCGAAGGCAAGGTCGACAAGGCCGAGGGCGAAGTCCGCAAAGCCGGCGGCGACGTGAAGGACGCCTTCAAGGGCAAAAAATAATCTTTCCCGCTTCTCCTGACGGAAGGCCCGCTCTGATCGAGCGGGCCTTTTCGCGTGACGGGCCTGTGGAGTCTTCGGTTGGGACAAACCCCCGGCCTGCCCGCAATCCGCCGCATTTCCGGCCTCAGCGCGCCGTTAAGTCCGGTGATCTTGTTCATCGAGGGTTCATCCACCATATCGGGGCGGCATAGGATCAGGAGGGTGTCATGGCGGACGAAGACGGCGCGCGCTCGCGCTTCGGCGGCATGACCGGACTCGTGTTCGCGGTGGTGGCCTTCGTGTTCTGCCTGTGCCTGTTCATGGCGGCCACCGGCGGGCCGGGCCGCTCCATGGGGCTGTTCATCGCCGATCCGTCGGACATCCCCGTGGCCATCGACGCGGCTCAGGCCGCCGAGCCCGCGCGCTGAAACCTTCGCGCGATTTCATTTGAAACCGGACTGCCGCACGGCCAAGTCTATGGCCGGTGACGCAGATTCCAGACCCGCCCCGGCGGTCGCGGCCCGAAGACGAGCCGCGCCCCCGCCTCGCCGCCAGCCTGGCCGCGGCGGGCCTGCACGTGGCGGGCCTGGGCCTGCTGCTGCTCGCCCCGGTCCATGAACCCGACCGGTTCGAGGTCGCCAGCCGGGTGATCGACGTGCAGCTCTATGCCGATCCGCCCGCAGGCGCGGCCGACGCCGACGACCCGGACGAGGACGAGGACGAGGACCCGCAGGACGACGAGGCCGAAGAGGACGACTCCGAGGACGCCGACGAGCCTGAAGAGGCCGAGCCGCCCGAGCCGGAGCCGGCGCCCCGACCGCAGCCCGACCCCGAACCGGAATCCATGCCCGAACCCGATCCGGAGCCGGAACCCGCCCCCGCGCCTGCGCCCCCTCCCCCGCCGCCGCCCTCGCCGGACCAGCCCATAGCCGTGGCGCCCGACCCCGATGTCGAGCTGGCGCCCGAGCCCCAAGGGCCGCGCACCCTCGCCGAGATACAGGCCCGCGCCCCCGATCCTCTGGAGATGCGCCCCGAGGAGTTCCTGACCGGCAATCTCTCCTTCGGTGCGCGCGGCGTGGTGCGTGACGTGTTCTGCTCGGCCACCGGCGACGCGACGCGGGAGTCCTTCGACTGTCCTGAGGAGATCACCGACGACGTCATCACCGCCGCCGTCCAGCGCCTGATGGACCTCTCGCCCACGCCCGCCCGCTATCGGGAAAACATGAGCCGGATGGAGTATGAGATGAACCAGATGGGCGCGAACCCGTCTCTGGTCCGGTCGATCATGATCTGGCTCGACAACGCCCGCCGCGAGCAGTTGAACACGCCCGGTGTCATGCGCGCGCTGCGCGAGCACGCTCGAGAGGACGAATATCGCGGCGCCCCGCCGGTGGGCCAGACGCCCGCTTCGGATCGCGACTATCACCGGGACACGATCCCCGGCCAGCCGCGCTAGATCGGCGAGAGATAGTTCACGTGGCCCATCTTGCGGCCCGGGCGCGCTTCGCGCTTGCCGTACAGATGCACCAGCCCGCCCGCGTCCAGATGCGCGCGCCAGCCGTGGGCGTCATCCCCGATCAGGTTGACCATGCGCGCGGCCGAATGGGGCGCCGGATCGCCCAGCGGCCAGCCGGCCACCGCGCGCAGATGCTGCTCGAACTGATCGGTCGCGCAGGCGTCCATCGTCCAGTGGCCGGTGTTGTGGACCCGCGGCGCGATCTCGTTGACCAGCAGCGTTCCGTCTTCGAGCTCGAACAGCTCCACGGCCAGCACGCCCACATAGTCGAGCCCTTCGAGCACGGCGGTCGCGATCCGCAGCGCTTCGGTCTGCGCGGCTCCCGCGCCCGGCGCGGGCGCGGTCGTCTCGCGCAGAATGCCGCCGCCGTGGACGTTCTCGCTGACCGGATAGGCCCGGATCGTCCCGTCCAGCCCGCGCGCGGCGACCACTGAGATCTCCCGCGTGAACGGCGCGAAGGCTTCAAGGATGCACGGGGCGTCCAGCCGCGCGAACGCGGCCTCGGCCTCCTCTGCGGTGCGCACCACGGCCTGGCCCTTGCCGTCATAGCCCAGCCGCCGCGTCTTCAGGATCGCCGGTCCGCCCAGCCAGTCCAGCGCCCGCGAGGCCGCCTCCGCGCTGTCCACCGGCTCGAAGCGCACGGTCTTCGCGGCGTGTTCGTTCAGGAAGGTCTTCTCGGTCAGCCGGTCCTGGGCGATCTCCAGCGCCTTCGCGCCGGGCCGCAGCGGGGCGTGGCGGGCCGCTTCCAGCGCGCTGGCCACCGGCACGTTCTCGAATTCATAGGTCACCGCGTCCACCGACCGCGCGAATGCGGCGACCGCGTCCAGGTCCTCGTAAGCCGCCGTCACCGTGCGCGCCGCGACCCGGCCCGCCGGGCAGTCCGCTTCGGGCTCGAAGATCGCGATGTCGAAGCCCAGCCGCGCGCCGGCCAGCGCGAGCATGCGCCCAAGCTGGCCTCCGCCCAAGATGCCGATCGTCGCGCCGGGCTTCAGGGCCTCGCTCACCTCAGTCCTCGACGCTGTGAGGCACGCCGTCGGCCTGCGCCGCGCGCCAGGCTTCCACCCGGCCCATCAGCGCGTCGTCCGACAGCCCGACGACGGAGGCGGCCAGCAGGGCGGCGTTCTTGGCGCCCGCCTCGCCGATGGCCAGCGTGCCGACCGGCACCCCGCCGGGCATCTGGACGATGGACAGGAGGCTGTCGAGCCCCTTCAGGGCTTTGGACTGGACCGGCACGCCCAGCACCGGCAGCGCGGTCATCGAGGCGATCATGCCCGGCAGGTGGGCCGCGCCCCCCGCCCCGGCGATGATCACCTTCACGCCGCGCGCCCTGGCTCCCTTGGCGAAGTCCGCCATCCGGTCGGGCGTGCGGTGGGCGCTGATCACCCGCGCGTCGCAAGGGCAGTCCAGCGCCTCGAGCATGTCCGCGGCGGCCTTCATGGTCGGCCAGTCCGAGCGCGAGCCCATCACGATGGCGACGGCCGGGGCGGGATCGGGAAACGCGCTTGAGTCGGTCATGGAAGCCTCCCCCGGATGGCCGGGCGGGTCTGAAGGAAGCGCGGGAGATTAGCCGCCGCCTATGCCCCGTCAAGGCTGGCGCACGGACGCCCCGCCCGCGCCGGTGAATCCTTTCTTAACCGTACCGCCCAAGGATCGGGCCCACGCGATTCGGTCCCGGCCAGAAGGAGGCGGTCTTCATGCGAATCCAGCCCGGCTCCCCCCTCGCCGCCCCGTCGGTGCAGGCGCCCCGCCGCGAGGAGAAGCGCGAGCCGTCGCGCGCCTCCGGCCCCCGCGCGCTCACCGACACCGCCTCGATCATGGGCGTGCCCCAGGACGAGCTGACGCCCAACGTCCAGACCGCCCTGCTCACCCTGATGGGCGAGGTCGACCAGCTCCGCCGCGAGACCGACAGCCTGCGCGGCATGGTCCGCGATCTCGAAGACCTCGCCGACCGCGACGTGCTTCTGCCGGTGATGAACCGGCGCGCCTTCACCCGCGAGGTGGGCAAGGCGCTGGCCCTGGCCAACCGCCACGGCGCGCCCTCCGCCCTGCTCTTTTTCGACCTGAACGGCTTCAAGCCGATCAACGACGCCTATGGCCACGCGGCGGGCGACGCCGCCCTTCTGGCCGTGGCCGAGACCCTGAACGCCAATCTGCGCGAGAGCGATTCGGTGGGCCGCATGGGCGGAGACGAGTTCGCCGTCCTGCTCGCCCTGACCGGCTTCGACCACGCCGAGACGAAGGCCGAGGCCCTGGCCGCGTCCATCGCCGCGCTGGCCATCCCCTTCGAGGGCGAGACCCTGACCCTGTCGGCCGCCTGGGGCGCGGCCCCGGTCGCGCCGGGCCTCACCGCCGAGGCCGTCATCGCCCAGGCCGACGCCGCGATGTATCTGCGCAAGGACGCACGCTAGACCGCCCTCACCAGGCCAGCCCCTTGCCCGCCCGCGCCGCGGCCAGTCTGACCGTCAGCGTGTCCTCCTCGTCCGCCCGTCGCCCTTCCGCCTTCGCCGCCGCGATCCGGGCGCGCGCGCCAGCCAGCTCCTGCTCGCCCAGCCGCCGCAGCATCCGGTCCAGCTTGACCAGCGCGTCCGCCTCCCCGCTCGCCAGCCCGTCCAGCGGGCTCGCCAGCGCCCCGGCCAGCGACAGGAAGCCCCGCGCCACCCGGATCATGCCTTCGGCCCGTTTCGCGTCCCCCGCCTTCGCCCAGCCATAGGCCGCCTCCAGCGCCTCGGCCGCGGCCGCCTCGGGGTCGGGCCGGCCCTCCCGGCGCGGAAACCCCGCCTCGACATGCCCGGCCTCTTCGGCCTCGGCCTCTTTTTCCGCCTCCGCCTCGGCGGCGTCCAGCCGCGCTTCGGCCGCCTCCCGCTCGGCGGGGTCCAGCAGGGCGACCGCCCGGGCGATGTCATGGCGCACCCCGGCATTCTCCGCCCGCGCCTGCGCGGTGGAATTGTCGAACGCCATCACCCCGGGCGGCATCCCGCCCGGCCCGGTCTCGGGTCCGGTCTCCGGCCCCGCATCCGCGGCGTCATCATCCCGCTTCGGCCACACCGCCTGGGCGATCCGGCTGGTCGCGGGACCGGCACGCGGCCGGGACAATGTCCCGGCCGCCGCCATGTCGCGCACGCGGAAGCCGCCCTCCGCCGCCCACCGGGCGATGGTGGAGGTCGGCGCCCCGATCTCGTCGGAGATCTCCTGCGCGGTGCAGCCGTCCGCGCGCATCTCCATCGCCCGCGCCTTCATGGCCGCGCGGGTCTCGGGGGTGCGCACGGTGGTCATTGCACGGGCTCCCGCGAGGCGTCGCCCGGCCAGGCGGCGAGACCGTTGCGCAGCCCGCGCTCCCGCTCCCCGTCCGTCCCGGAGTCCGGCCCAGAGTCCGTCCCTGCGTCCACCCGCGGCAGGGGGCCGTCCGCCCAGGCCGTCAGCTTCTCCTCGCTCCAGCCCAGCGCCGCGGAAATCTCCGCCCCGTCAAAGCCGCACACGCGCAGCACCGCCGACGCGATGGCCAGCGCCCCCCGCATCCGCTCACCCGGCTCGTTCATCTCGTTCGTCTCGTTCGTCTCGGTCATGGCATCCTCATCTGTTGAAACCAGTCACAGGATACCGGCGCCCAGACGCCCTCAGGATTGTTCGCCCCCTGTCCCGCGGCCTCGCCCAGCAGGCACGGGGCAGGACGCCGCCGCTGTCCGTGGACAGGGGGGCTTGAACCTCCCCCAAACACCCCCGTCATGCCCCGCCCCACCCCCTTACCGTCATGGCCCGGCTTGACCGGCCACCCAGCCGGAAAACGGTTCGTGCAACATTGGGCCGCCTGCCGGCTGGATCCCCCGGTCAAGCCGGGGGATGACGGTGAGGGAGATGAATCCCTACCACCCGATCTCGAACCACAGATCACGCCATTCCGGATTGCCGCCCTCGATCAGCGCGACCTTCCAGTCGCGCGGCCAGCTCTTGATGCGCTTCTCGCGGCGGATGGCGTGCAGGGCGGTGGGGTGGGTCTCGAACCAGACCAGGCGCGTCACGGCGTGTCGGAGGGTGAAGCTCCGGCCCGCCCCCTCGCGATGCTCCGCCGTGCGGCGGACCAGATCGTTCGTCACCCCGCAATACAGCGTCCCGTTCCGGCGGCTCGCCAGCATATAGGTGAAAAACAACCGCTCCCGCATCCCCGCACGGTGACGGGCGCCTCAGCCGAAAACAACCGTAAATCGTCCCGCCTGCGTGTTTTCCCGGCGCTACCGCCCGCCGCAACCGTCAAGGCCGCGCCACAACCGTCACGCCCACGCCAGCCACCGTCATGGCCTTCCCCACCACCGCCACGCGTCACCCCCAACCGTCATGGCCCGGCTTGACCGGGCCACCCAACCGGAAAACCGCTCAGCGGCGCCGAACCACTCCCAGCCGCCAACCACCCGCTCCGCCCCACCCCGATCTTCGGGTGGAGGCTGGAACGGAGCATCAGGGGCATGAATGGATCGCTGCGGGGCGGGGAGGGCCTTAACCAGCCGAAAGGTTTGAGTAGCCCTAACAAATCCCATGAACCGCTCACGCCATTTTTGGGTAGTACCGTTTGTATTTCCAAATCTATCAGAGGGCGAGAACATTAATTCAAGAAATCGACTCCCGAATACGATTGTGCTCCCATGCTATGCGTTCAGATCTTTCCCAGAAATCTGCAATTTCAGTTACAGACGGCGATAAAGATAGGTGGGTTCTAAAATCTACTAGCTCACCCTTTAGCGATTCAGTGCTGAGATTGGGATAAATGCTGTCTAAGTCAAGTGTTGCATCGTATTGACGTTGAATATTATTAAGTAATAGTTCGAAGTTGGTTTCGCCAGCAACTACCCTACCCGATACTGAGTGATTGGACTCTATTGACGTGTAATAATTCGCAGCTAATGAGCGAAATTCATTGGAAGCCTGTATAAATTCTTGCTTGGCCTGCCTACTCATGTCCCAAGTATGAGTGACATGATTGACGATAAGTTGACCTACAAGAAAAACAAATATGGCTCCAACCAAGGCTGGCGCACCCATCTGGTTCAAAAAACTTTTAATTTTTCTTCCGATGCTTTTGCGGCAATTTTTAAAGGTCATTCTGTGCCTCCATTATATAAGATCGCCTGATCTGCGGCAGACTTTAACGCAGGCTGGTCATTTTCTTCTTCAAGAACGCGTAGAGCTTGCTCAAGTTCCCCGTCGACATTTTGCACTGACGCAGGAACCTGTAAGTTGGAGTGTTCTTCCAGCGATAGCAGCATCTCACAAAATTGTTGCCATCTGTTAATTCCCATCATGCCCATGGCTTCACGGGTGGCATCCCTAACCCGAATTACGCAAGGGTGATCCGCCTCCCCACGTAGTGTAACATCAATCGACTGCGGATCAGGAAGCTCAGCCGGAATACCACCAGCACTGTCACACGCCGCAGAAGCCACGGCCATCACCGCAAGCAAAACCAAAGGAATTATTTTTTTGCTAGCGTATCTTACAAAGCCCGGCGAATTTATACTTGCAGAAACGCACGGTAAATATTCTTCGTCGACATGGCCATAAATTAAATTAAATATAGTTTCATTTTGATCTATCGCTACCCCCTCGTCCACGGCACGAGATGTGGCAGATATTAGATTGACGATGAGGCTGAGGTTGAGCTGCCCCTTGGAGTCCAGACCACTCAAAAAAACTTTTGACTGAAATTCGTCATGGTAAGCAATGCTATCAAAAGCAATATCAAATACTTCTCTAAAGTGATTTTTTGATATTTGAACTAAAGGTCCAGGGGTTTTTAGGCTTCTCAGCAGGCTCTCACTTATTTTATATTGTGGTCGACGGCCGATCCAGCGCACTTTTCGATAGCAAACGGACTGACCTTTGTAGTAACCCTCACCTCTATAAATTCCATCAACTTGCGGAGTTGAGGTTATTTCACCTACGAGCACATCGCCGAAGTGCTCTTTGCTCGGAACAACTATGAGATCTCCTGTTTGCAGAACATTGAATAAAGTGTGTATCGCCGCTGCATATCTGCTTCGTCTGGGGCCCCACTTGGCATCGAGATACTGATCAATGTCAGTAACTAATTCTCCTCTATTCGATTCAGATTCCTTATGCCAGTTTGCTATAGATATAGACCTGACTAATTGAGCTTTAAATTCATTTGACTTCATTTCCTCTAGTGTTTTGCGAGGTTTCAATCTCGGAAAATCAAGAAATACAATTGATTCTTCGTGCATGAGATCAAAAAATTCATACCCAACCCCCGGAAACAGGCTGAATATAGGGCGATCAAAATCAGCAATTTTTGTATCTAAATTTATTTTCATTTCAAGCCCCTAAAGGATTGCGCTTGCGCACATTTGTCAGTGCTCTAGTCAGCCAGCTGTATCGTACTTCAATCTCACATTTAAAGTAGTTTTCCGACCGCCGTTGTAATGCGCAAAGTACAACGATCACTGCCTTGAGGTTGTTTTATCCATAGCTTGCGCGTTCGCCGCGCGCCGTCAAGGAAACATTGACAGGGGAGCCAAGCGTGCGCGCCTTTTGCTTCCTATCCGCGGATTCCGGAAACTTGCCTCCTGCGCTTCGAATGACGCGTGGGAGGAGGGGGAAGGGAGGAGCTCTAATCCCCCAACCCCTTAATCTCATCCCGCAACCGCGCCGCCTCCTCGAACTCCAGATTGGCGGCGGCTTCGCGCATGCGTTTCTCCAAGTCGGCGATGACCGCCCGGAGGTTGTTGGGTTCGAATTCAGCCTGATCCTCGCGGGCGGTCAAGGATTTCCGGCCCTTGCCCTTGCGGGCGGCGGCCTGTTTCTCCATCACGCCTTCGAGCACGTCGGAGATGCCGCGCACGATGGTGCGCGGGGTGATGCCGTGGGCTTCGTTGTGGGCGATCTGCTTGTCGCGGCGGCGGGCGGTCTCGGCCATGGCGCGCTCCATGGAGCCGGTGATCCGGTCGGCGTACAGGATCACCTTGCTCTCCGCGTTGCGCGCGGCGCGGCCGATGGTCTGGACCAGGCTGGTCTCGGACCGCAGGAAGCCTTCCTTGTCGGCGTCCAGGATGGCGACGAGTCCGCACTCGGGGATGTCCAGCCCCTCGCGGAGCAGGTTGATCCCCACCAGGATGTCGTATTCGCCGAGTCTGAGGTCGCGGATCAGCTCGATGCGCTCGACCGTGTCCACGTCCGAGTGCATGTAGCGCACCTTCAGGCCCTGCTCGTGCATGTATTCGGTCAGGTCCTCGGCCATGCGCTTGGTCAGGGTGGTGACCAGCGTGCGCATCCCGCGCTCCGCGGTGGCGCGGGCCTCGGCGATGACGTCGTCGACCTGCGAGGCCCCGTCCGTGGACACCGGGCGGACCTCCACGGGCGGGTCGATCAGGCCGGTGGGGCGGATGACCTGTTCGGTGAACACGCCGCCCGTCTTCTCCAGCTCCCACTTGCCCGGCGTGGCCGAGACGTGGACGGTCTGGGGCCGCATGGCCTCCCACTCCTCGAATTTCAGCGGGCGGTTGTCCAGGCAGGAGGGGAGGCGGAAGCCGTGCTCGGCCAGGGTGCGCTTGCGGTTGAAGTCGCCTTTGTACATCGCGCCGAGCTGGGGGATGGTCACGTGGCTCTCGTCCACGAAGACCAGCGCGTTCTCCGGGATGTATTCGAACAGGGTGGGGGGCGGCTCGCCGGGCTTGCGGCCCGTGAGATAGCGCGAATAGTTCTCGATGCCCGCGCAGGCGCCGGTGGCCTCCATCATCTCCAGGTCGAACTCGGTGCGCTGCTGCAGGCGCTGGGCCTCCAGAAGCTTGCCGTTGGCCTCCATCCATTCCAGCCGGGAGGCCAGCTCCGCCTTGATCGCCTTGATCGCCTGGTTCAGCGTCGGGCGGGGGGTGACGTAGTGGGAGTTGGCGTAGACGCGCACCTGCTCCATGGGCTGGACGGGCTTGCCGGTCAGGGCCTCGAACTCGGTGATGGACTCGATCTCGTCGCCGAAGAAGCTGATCCGCCAGGCGTGGCTGTCATAGTGGGCGGGGAAGATCTCCAGCGTGTCGCCGCGCACCCGGAACGTGCCGCGCTGAAACGCCGCGTCGTTGCGCTGATACTGCAGCGCGACCAGCCGGCGCATCACCTCGCGCGGGTCCAGGCTGTCGCCCACCTTCAGGTCGAACACCATGGCGGTGTAGGTCTCCACCGACCCGATGCCGTAGATGCAGCTCACCGACGCGACGATGATGACGTCATCCCGCTCCAGAATAGCCCGCGTCGCCGCATGCCGCATCCGGTCGATGGCCTCGTTGATGGTCGACTCCTTCTCGATGAAGGTGTCGGTGCGCGGGACATAGGCCTCGGGCTGGTAGTAATCGTAATAAGAAACAAAATACTCCACCGAATTATCTGGAAAAAATGACTTGAACTCGCCATACAATTGCGCCGCCAATGTTTTGTTGGGGGCGAGAATGAGCGCGGGTCTCTGCGTCTTTTCTATGATCTGCGCCATGGTGAAGGTCTTGCCCGAGCCGGTCACGCCCAGCAGGACCTGATCGCGCTCCTGCCCGGCGAGGCCCTCGACCAGTTCGGCGATGGCCTGGGGCTGGTCGCCGGTGGGCTCGAAGTCGGAGTTCAGGACGAAGCGCCTGCCGCCCTCGGACTTGTCGGGGCGCTCGGGCCGGTGGGGCGTCCAGTTGGCGGGCAGGCTCAGCGGATCGTGGATGCCTGCGGGCCGGGCGTCGGCGGTCAGGAATTCGGCCTGGCCCATGTCGCTGACGGACAGGCCCTCGCGGGCCGTCTCTTCGGTGGCGGGAACGAGGGCGCTGTCGTCGGTCTGAAGCTTTGGCATTGTCGCAATATGAGGCTGCGGACCACGGATCGCCACCCTGCGCAGCGGCGGCAAGTTTTGGTTAAGGCGCCATACCCAGAATGGCGGACGGATTCGCGGGTAAGCGGCCCTCGCGCCGGGGAGTGTCATGTCCAGCAGCTTCGAACGTGTGCGCGTCCTGATCCTCGAGGACAACGCCCACATGTCCACCATCCTCAGGATGGTGCTGCAGGGCTTCGGCGTGCGCCAGATCATCGAGACCCGCGACGCGGCGGACGCCTTCGAGGCGATGCGCAACTCCAACCCCGACCTGGCGCTGGTGGACTACATGCTGGGCGACGTGGACGGGCTGGAGTTCACCCGGCTGGTGCGCACCGCCTCCGACAGCCCCAACAAATACCTGCCCATCATCATGGTCTCCGGCCACACCGACCGGTCGCGGATCATGGAGGCGATCAACGCGGGCGTGAACGAGTATCTCGCCAAGCCGGTGCGCCCCATCGATCTCTACAACCGGCTGGTGGCCCTGATCGAGCGCCCGCGGCGCTTCGTGAAGGCGGGGGGATATTTCGGCCCCGACCGCCGCCGCAGGCAGGACCCCCGTTATTCCGGCCCCTTCCGCCGCTCCACCGACAAGGAGAACGAGGCGGGCGAGGAAAAGGCGGGCTAACGTCCCGGCGCCCCGCGTTCGCGCCAGTCCGCGATGCTCTCCCATTGCTCAGGATACACCAGGGCCGAGGTGTCGAAGCCGTCCGCTTCAAGGCGCGCCAGACGCGCGTCCAGAACGTCCTGGTCCATGCGCGGCTCGCGCGCCAGAATCCACAGATAGCGGCCGCGGGGCTCCGAGACGACGGCCCACTGGTAGTCCTCGTCCAGCTCGATAATCCAGTAATCGCCCCAGAACGGGCCGAAGAAGGAGACTTCGAGCTCGGCGTTCGTCTGCGCGTTCGCGACCCGGGCGCGGCCCTCGGCGGTCTCGACGGGGCCCTCCAGCGCGCCTTCGTAGCAGGTGTTGACCACCGAGATCCGGCCGTCCTCGCGCATGGCGTATTCGGCGGTGACGCCCTCGCAGCCTTCCTCGAAGCTGGAATCGTAGCGGGCGATCTCGAACCAGAGCCCCAGATAGCGCTCAAGATCAACGCTAGCGACGGTCTGGAGGGGCTGATCGGACTCCCGGCGCTCGGGCTGGTCGGCGCAGGCGGAGAGGATGAGGGCGGGCAGGGCGAGACAGGCGACAGTGAGGCGCATTGTGAGACTCCAGCGGGTTTCGAGCGGCAACGCCGCAGGCTGGAAGATGGTTCAGCCCCGCGCCGCGTCCAGAGCCGCCTCGACTTCGTCGTCCGTCGTGCACCAGCTCGTCACGAAGCGGGCCGAGCCGTCAGGCCAGTCATAGAACCCCGCGCCTGCGGCTTTCAGGGCGCCCGCCAGCTCGGGCGAGAGCCGGACGAAGACCTCGTTGCCGTGGACGGGCGAGACCAGCTCGGTGCCGTCCAGCGCGGCGAGGCCATCGGAGAGTTTCGCGGCCATGGCGTTGGCGTGGCGGGCGAGGTCGAGCCAGCGTCCGTCCTCCAGCCAGGCCTCCGCCTGAGCGGCCACGAAGCGCATTTTCGGCGCCATGTGGCCGGCCCGCTTCTGCCGGGCCAGCAGGGCGGGGAGCCGGTCGGCGACGGAGGGAAAGAGGATGACGGTCTCGGCGGCCAGCGCGCCGTTCTTGGTGGCGCCCAGGCACAGCGCGTCCACGCCCGCCCGCCAGGTCAGGTCCGCAGGCGCGCAGTCCAGATGGGCCAGCGCGTTGGCGAAGCGGGCGCCGTCCATGTGGACGTTCAGCCCGGCGCCTTTCGCCGTTTCGCAGAGGGCGCGGACCTCATCGAGCGTGTAGGCGCAGCCTGACTCGTTGAGCTGGGACAGGCTGAGGACAGCCGGGGGCGTGGCGTGGACGAAATCTGACGGCCACTCATTCAGGGCTGCCTGAAACGCGTCGAGCGGAATCTTGCCCTGCGCGCCCTTGAGCGGCAGCAGCTTGGCGCCGCCGGTGAAGAATTCGGGCGCGCCGCGCTCATCGCGGTGAATATGCGCCTCGTCATGGCAGACGATCATCGCGTCAGACGGGCACAGGGCGGACAGGGCGAGCGCGTTCGCCGCCGTGCCCGACACCGTGAACATGATCTCCAGATCGGTCTCGAAAATCTCCGACAGCCGCGCCTTGACCCGGGCGCTGACCGGGTCGGCGCCATAGCTGGGGGCATAGCCCGCGTTCGCCGCCGCGATGGCGTCGATCAGCGCGGAATGGGCGGGGGCGGTGGTGTCGGAGAGGAAGTTCATGGGCTGGTCCTGCATGGCGTGAGCCCGCAGTGCTGGACCGCGGGGACGTGCCGGTCAAGCGGACCGATCTCGCGTCAGGCCCTCTTCGTCCGGGGTCGGCGTCAGGCCAAGAAAAACCCCGCCGTTTCCGGCGGGGTTCTGCATGTCGCGGCGATGGCGGATCAGGCCGCCTTCTTCTCCGGGTTGAAACGCCCGTAGAAGGTCTCGCCCTTGTCGGCCATCTCGCGCAGGAGCGAGGGCACGGCGAAAGCGTCGCCGTATGCCGCCTTCAGTTCGTCGGCACGCTGGACGAAGGCTTTCAGGCCCACCGTGTCGATGAAGCTGATCGCGCCGCCTGTGTAGGGGGCGAAGCCCCAGCCCAGGATCGAGCCGACATCCGCCTCGCGGGGGTCCTGCACGATCCCCTCCTCCATCGTGCGCGCGGCCTCGATGGACTGGGCGTACAGGATCCGGTCCTTGATCTCGGCCGGGCTGGGCTGCCTGTCGTCGGGCAGCACGCCGTCCTTCGCGAACTGGTCGAGCTCGTCCCACAGGCGCTTGCCGTCCTCGCCATACACGTAGAAGCCCTTGCCGTTCTTCCGGCCCAGACGCTCCTTCTCGTACATGGTGGTGATGATCTCGTCGGTCGGCGAGCCCTTGTAGGCGGTGCCCATGTCCTTCTTCGTCTGCTGGAGGATCTTGTAGGCCAGATCGATGGCCACCTCGTCCTGCAGGCTGAGCGGGCCGACGGGCATTCCGGCCATGCGCGCGCCGTTCTCGATCAGGGCGGGTTTGACGCCCTCGGACAGCATGTGCATGCCCTGCTCGATATAGCGCATCACGCAGCGGTTGGCGTAGAAGCCGCGGGTGTCGGCGACCACGATCGGGGTCTTCTTGATCTTGGTCACGAAGTCGATGGCCCGGCTGACGGCATGGTCGCCGGTCTTCTCGCCCACGATCAGCTCGACCAGATTCATCTTCTCCACCGGCGAGAAGAAGTGGATGCCGATGAAGTGCTCGGGCCGCGAGGAGGCCTCGGCCAGCGAGGTGATCGGGATGGTGGAGGTGTTCGAGCCGAACACCGCGCCCTCCTTCATGTGCTCCTCGGCGGCCTTGGTGATCTTCGCCTTCAGCTCGGAGTTCTCGAACACGGCCTCCACGACCAGATCGACGTCCTTGAGCAGGCTGTAATCGGTGGTCGCGGTGATCAGGTCGCCCAGCTCGCCCGCCTTGGCCTCGGAGATCTTGCCCTTGGCCACGCCCTTGGCGAAGAAATCGGTCGCGTGCTTCTTGCCCTTGTCGGCATTGGACTGATCGACGTCGATCAGCACCACCTCGATGCCCGCCTGCGCGGCCACCGTGGTCACGCCCGCGCCCATGAAGCCCGCGCCGATGACGGCGATCTTCGTGATGTCGGCCTTCTCCTGCCCCTTCGGACGGCGGCCGCCCTTGTCCAGCGACTGCTTGGACAGGAAGAGCGAGCGGATCATGTTCCGGCTTTCAGGCCGCATCAGCAGCTTGGTGAAATACCGGCTCTCGATCCTGAGCGCGGCGTCCATCGGCACCTGAAGGCCCTCATAGACGCACGACAGGATGTAGCGCTGGGCGGGGTAGTTGCCCCAGGTCTCCTTGCGCAGCATGGGCGATGCGGCGGCGAAGACCTGCGCGCCCGCGGGGTGGTAGGGGCCGCCGCCGGGGAGCTTGAACTTGTCCTGGTCCCAGGGCTGTTTGGCGCCCATCTCGTCCTTTTTCACCAGCGCTTTCGCCTTGTCGACGATCTCGGTGGCCGCCGCGATCTCATGGACCACGCCCTGATCCTTGGCCGTCTGGGCGTCGAACTGCTTGCCCTGCAGCATGATGGGGGCGGCGTTCATCACCCCGATCAGGCGCGGCAGGCGCTGGGTGCCGCCGCCGCCGGGCAGCACGCCGACCAGCGATTCAGGCAGGCCCAGCTTGGCGCCCGTGTCGAAGGCCATGACCCGGTAGTGGCAGGCCAGGGTGATCTCGAAGCCGCCGCCCAGCGCCAGACCGTTGATGGCCGCCGCGACCGGCTTGCCGCAGGTCTCCAGTGCGCGGAGCCTGGAGTTGAGGTTATAGGCCATGTCGAACAGCTTCTGCTTGGCCTCGTCCTCGGGCAGGCCCTTCAGGTCCGCCATGCCCGCGCCGAGCTCGGACAGGTCCGCGCCCGCGCAGAAGGCTTTCTTGCCGCTCGTGATGACCGCGCCCTTGACCGCGTCGTCCTTGCCGATGCGGTCCACGATCTGGCCGATCTCGTCCATCACCGCGGACGAGAGCACGTTCATGGAGACGTCCGGGCTGTCGAAGGTGACCAGGGCGATGCCGTCATCGTCGAGGTCGTATTTGAAGTGGGTGTAGCTCATTGTCTCGTCTCCTGCCCTAGATCCGCTCGATGATGGTGGCCGTGCCCATGCCGCCGCCCACGCAGAGCGTGGCCAGGCCGGTGCCCTTGCCCGTGCGCTCGAGCTCGTCGAGGACGGTGCCCAGGATCATCGCGCCGGTGGCACCCAGCGGGTGGCCCAGCGCGATGGCGCCGCCATTCACGTTGGTCCGGTCGTGATCGACGCCCAGATCCTCCATGAAGCGCAGGACGACCGCGGCGAAGGCCTCGTTCATCTCGTAAAGATCGATGTCGGACGGGCTCATGCCCGCCTTCTCCAGCGCCTTGCGGGCGGACGGGGCCGGGCCGGTGAGCATGATGGTGGGTTCAGAGCCGATGGACGCCATCGCCCGGATGCGCGCGCGGGGCTTCAGGCCCAGCTTCTCACCCATCTCCCTGGTGCCGATCAGCACGGCGGCGGCGCCGTCCACGATGCCCGAGGAGTTGCCCGCGTGGTGGACGAACTCGATGCGCTCGATGTCGGGGTATCGCTGGATGGCGACCTTGTCGAGGCCGACGAAGGCGCTGAGGTCCTTGAAGGCGGGCTTCAGGCTGGCCAGCGACTGCATGTCGGTCTCGGGGCGCATGTGCTCGTCATGGTCGAGCTGGACGAGCCCCAGCTGGTTCTTCACCGCCACGACCGATTTTTCAAAGCGCTTCTCGTCCCACGCCTTTTTCGCGCGCTTCTGGCTCTCGACCGCGTAGGCGTCCACGTCGTCGCGGGAATAGCCGTACTTGGTCGCGATCAGGTCCGCCGAGACCCCCTGGGGCACCATGTAATGGTCGAAGGCGAGCTCGGGATCGACGCCCAGCGCGCCGCCGTCAGAGCCCATCGGCACGCGGGACATCGCTTCCACGCCCCCGCCGATGGCCATCCCCGCCTGGCCCGAGAGCACCTTGGCGGCGGCGATGTTGACCGCTTCGAGCCCGGAGGCGCAGAAGCGGTTGACCTGCACGCCCGCCACGCTCTCGGCGTAGTCCGCGTTCAGGACCGCGGCGCGCGCGATGTCCGCGCCCTGCTCGCCCACCGGGGAGACGCAGCCCAGGATCACGTCGTCGACATGGGCGGTGTCCAGCCCGGTGCGGTCGCGCAGCGCCTCGAGCTGCTGGGTGGCGAGCTGCAGCGCGGTGATCTCGTGCAGGCTGCCGTTCTTCTTGCCGCGGCCCCGCGGGGTCCGGACGGCGTCGTAGATGTAGGCGTGGGTCATGGGAGACTCCCTTCTGGCGGTCGTGTGGCCCGCCCGCATCGCGCGAGCAGCCATTCGGCGGTTCCGTCCGACACGGTGACGAGGTCGCCGGGCGGATCGGAGAATTCAAAGCGGCGCTCGGCCGCGCGCAGAGTGCGGCCCTCGGCCTCGCAGGTGGCGGGCGCACGCACGTCCCCGTCCGCGGACAGCGAGAAGCCCTGCGGCTCGCACGTCATGCCGTCGATCTCGAAGCGCTCGCGCGAGAAGGTGAAGCGGCGGTCCTCGGGGCAGTCGCTGGACATGGCCCAGGCGCCCGCGAACATCGCGTCGAACCGCTCCAGCGCGGCGGCTTCGGCTTCCGCCTCGGCGGCGGGATCGGGCTCGACGGGCGGCGCGGGCTCGTCAGGCGCGCAGGCGCAAAGGGCGAGCGCGGGGATGAGGGCCAGAGCGCGCATCAGGCGCTCCCGCAGCGGAAGCGGGTCCAGTCGTAATGGCCGTCCTCGAGGGTGATCTCGTCATCGCCCGCCGCGGCGATGGTGAGGGTGCGGGCGGGGATGGTCTCGCCCTCGGCGCTGCATTCGGCCGTGCGGCCCCAGACCCGGTCGCCCTCGCGGCCCAGCTCGGTGATGTCGCAGACGATCTCGTAAAGCGCGAACCGGTCGGCGGTCAGGGTGAACATGCCCTCGGGCTCGCAGGCCGTGCTCATGCCCCAGCGCCCGGCGTAATTGGCCTCGAAATACGCGCGGGCGTCGGCTTCAGCCTCGGACCCGTCGCCGTCAGGATCGATCACCGGGTCCGCGCCGGAGTCGCGGTCGGTCTCGTCCTCGGTCAGAGCCGGGGCCGGATCGGGGCGCTGGTCGTCCTCGGGCGGGCGCTCGGCGGGGTCGCAGGCGGCCAGGGCGAGCGCGGCGACGGCGAAGGCGGGGAGGATGAATCGGGTCATGGGGCGTCTCCGTGTCCGGCCCCCTTCACCACGACGTCGAAGGCCACCGAGCTGGCGATGAAGCAGCGCTCATGAGCCTCGTGGTGAAGCCGGGCGAGCTCGTCCGCGCCCGGGCGCCTGTCAGGGGAAAACGCGATCCGGGGCCGGAGTTCCACGCGCGTCATGGCGATCCTGCCGTCCTCGCGCTTTCCCATCGTGCCGACGGCGGCGTCCTCGTAGCGGTCGACCGTGAAGCCCGCCTTCGCCGCGAGGGCGAGGAAGAACAGCATGTGGCAGCTCGACAGCGCCGCCACCAGCGCCTCCTCGGGATCGACCGCGGACGCGTCGGACATGGGCTCGGGCACCACGCCGGGCGAGGAGGAGCCGGGCACCACCGCCCCGCCGTCGAAGCGCCAGTCATGGCGGCGCGAATAGCGGTTGGACGCGAAATCCTGATCGCCGCGCTCCCAGACAATGGTGGCGGTGTGCTGGCTCATGGCTAGAGCGTCCTCGCGATCAGGAGCTTCATGATTTCGTTGGTGCCGCCGTAGATGCGCTGGACGCGGGCGTCGCGCCACATGCGGGCGATGGCGTATTCGTTCATGAAGCCGTAGCCGCCGTGCAGCTGGACGCATTCGTCGATCAGCTCGCACTGGATGTCGGTCACCCAGTATTTCGCCATCGAGGCGGTGGCCGCGTCGAGCTTGCCCTGTATCAGCAGGTCCGAGCAGTGCTGGACGAAGACCTCGGCCACGGTGGCCTTGGTCTTGAGCTCGGCGAGCTTGAACTGGGTGTTCTGGAACTCGATCACCGCCTTGCCGAAGGCCTTGCGCTCTTTCACGTAGGCGATGGTGTCGGCCAGGGCGCGTTTCATCATGCCCACGCCCTGCACGGCGATCTGCAGGCGCTCCTGAGGCAGCTGCTCCATGAGCTGGATGAAGCCGCGCCCCTCCTCGCCGCCCAAAAGGGCGTCGGCGGGCACGAACATGTCGTCGAAGAACAGCTCGGCGGTGTCCTGTCCCTTCAGGCCGACCTTGTCGAGATTGCGCCCGCGGCGGAAGCCGTCCAGCCCGTCGGTCTCGATCACGAACAGCGAGGTGCCCTTCGCGCCCGCCTTGGGGTCGGTCTTGGCCACGACCACGATCAGGTTGGCCGTGCCGCCATTGGTGATGAAGGTCTTCGCGCCGTTGATGCGCCAGCCATTGCCGTCCCGGACCGCGGTGGTCTTCACCCCCTGCAGGTCCGAGCCGGCGCCCGGCTCGGTCATCGCGATGGCGCCGACATACTCGCCCGAGAGCATCTTGGGCAGGACGCGCCGTTTCTGCTCATCGCTGCCGTAGTGCCAGACATAGGGCGCGACGATGGAGTTGTGCAGCGACGAGCCCCAGGCGTCGGTCCCCGCTTCGGCCAGCGCCATGTGGAAGACGTAGTCGTGCCGCCAGTCGCCGCCCGCACCGCCGTATTCCTCAGGGCATGAGGGGCAGAGGATCCCCGCCTCGCCCGCCTTGTTCCAGACCTCGCGGTCCACGACCCCCTCCTTCTCCCAGCGCTCGAGATGGGGGACGAGCTCTTTTTCGGCGAAGCCGCGCACGGCGTGCTCGAACATGTTCACGTCCTCCTGGTCGAGCCAAGCGGGACGGGGGTTGGACAGAATTTCGGCGGGGCTGGTCATTCATCATCTCCCGAACGGCGCCTTGATGGCGCTCTTGGCAAGGTCAGCGGCCGCCCCGTCCGGCGAGCCGGACGGGGCGGAAATCACGTCAGAAGCGCTCGGCGTCCAGCGTCATCATGGTCTCGGCGCCGGATTCGATGCGGGCCAGATGGGCGTCCGCGTCGGGCAGCCAGCGTTCGAGGAAGTAGCGGCCTGTCACCAGCTTGGTGGCGTAGATCGGCTCGTCGGAGCCATCGGCGATCTTGGCCAGCGAGGCTTTCGCCATCTTGCCCCACATCCACGCGAAGCAGGTCAGGCCGAACAGGTGCAGGTAGTCGGTCGAGGCTGCGCCCGCATTGTCGAAATTCTCCAGCCCCTTCTCGACCAGCCAGTTGGTGGCCTTCTGCAGGCGCTCCTTGGAATAGGCCACGCCATCGGCGAAGGGCTTCATCTCGGAGGACTGGTTCTCGGCCACGAAGGCGTCCAGCTCGGCGAAGAAGGAATTGATCGGGCGCATCCCGTTCATGGCGAGCTTGCGGCCCACCAGGTCGAGCGCCTGAATCCCGTTCGTGCCTTCGTAGATCAGGGTGATGCGCGCGTCGCGCAGGAGCTGTTCGATGCCCCATTCGCGGGTGAAGCCCGACCCGCCGTGGATCTGGAGGCCCTTCGAGACGCTGTCATAGCCCTTGTCGGTCAGGTAGGCCTTCACGATGGGCGTCAGCAGGGCCATGAAGTCGCCCGCCTTGGTCTTGGTCTCCTCGTCCTCGGCGACGTGTTCGAGATCGCCCTGAAGCGCGGTCCACAGGGTGAAGGCGCGGCCCGCCTCCACGAACACCTTCTGGTCCATCAGCATGCGGCGCACGTCGGGATGCACGATGATCGGGTCGGCGGGCTGGTCAGGGTTTTTCGGCCCCGTCAGCGAACGGCCCTGGATGCGGTCTTTCGCGAAGGCGAGCGAGTATTGATAGGCGGTCTCGGCCAGCGCGAGGCCCTGCAGGCCGACGCCGAGCCGGGCCTGGTTCATCATCACGAACATGATCCGCAGACCCTTGTGCTCGTCGCCCACGAGCCAGCCCTTCGCCTCGTCGTAATTCATCACGCAGGTCGAGTTGCCGTGGATGCCCATCTTCTCTTCCAGGCCGCCGCAGCGCACGCCGTTGCGCTCGCCCGGCTCGCCGTTCCCGTCGGGAAGGAATTTGGGGACCACGAACAGGGAGATGCCCTTCACCCCTTCGGGCGCGCCCTCGATGCGGGCCAGCACCAGATGGATGATGTTCTTGCTCATCGGATGCTCGCCGGCCGAGATCCAGATTTTCTGGCCGGAGATTTTGTACGAGCCGTCGCCGTTCGGCACGGCCTTGGTGCGCAGCATCCCCAGATCGGTGCCGCAGTGCGGCTCGGTCAGGTTCATGGTGCCCGACCACTCGCCCGAGATCATTTTCGGCAGGTAGAGCTCTTTCTGATCGTCGGTTCCGCCCACGGCCAGCGCGTGGACCGCGCCGCCGGTCAGGCCCGGATACATGCCGAAGGCCATGTTCGAAGAGGTGACCATCTCGTTGAAGGCGAGGTTGAGATAGTGGGGCAGGCCCTGCCCGCCATATTTCGGATCGGCCGACAGCGCGGTCCAGCCGCCTTCGGTGAGCTGGCGGTAGGCGTCGTCGAAGCCGGTGGGCACCTTCACCTCGCCATCGGGCTGAAGCTGGCAGCCCTCGTGATCGCCGATCCGGTTCAGCGGATGAAGCACGTTTTCGGCGAACTTCGCGCCCTCTTCGAGGATGGCGTCCACGATGTCTTCGGGCGCGTCCGCGAAGCCGGGCAGATTGCCGTGCTGCTGGACGTTGAGCACGTCGTTGATGATGAAGCGCTGGTCGCGGACGGGGGCGCGGTAGTCGGGCATGGGTGTCTCCAGTGTCTGTCGTCTGTCGGGCGCGCCGCCGATCTTCGCGCGGCGGGCGGGCCGGGGTCCGTGAAATCTTCGTGTCAGTCGGGCGGCGCGCCGTGCCACTGGCTCAGGCGGGCCTGGGCCAGCGCTTCGAAGGCGCGGGCGCGGCGTTTGACGTCTTCGGGCGGCTCGCGGCGGGCCATGCGGTCCTCCAGCCAGAGGCAGCCCGCCTCCAGCTCGGAAATCGCCGCGTCGATGTCCTCGCGCTGGCGCTCCAGATCGGAGATGCGCTCCCTGAACCGGGACAGCGTGGCGGTCATGTGGGCGGGGCCGAGAGGCTCGGTGGCTTCGAGGTCCAGCATCTCCTTGATGTCAGACAGGGCGAAGCCGACCCGCTTGCCGCGCAGGATGAGCGCCAGCCGCGCGCGGTCCGCGGGCGTGTAGAGCCGGGCCGCGCCGCGGCGCTCGGGGCTGAGCAGCCCCTGCTGTTCGTAAAAGCGCAGCGCCCGCGGCGTCACGCCGAAGGATTCGGCGAGGTCGCGGATCGAATACAGCGTCTCTGAGGGCGCGGTCTGAGCCATGACCGGCAGCCTCGCGCAGGTTTACGTTCACGTCAACGTCAATCTGAGCGCCTGCGTGGTTTCCCCCTCGCGGCGGCGGCCTTGACCCGGCCCCAATCAGGAGCTTGTGTCGCGCCACGTACCGGATTCACAGCCCATGAAGGCTTCGCCCATGCCCATCCGCACCCTGCTCGCCGCGGCCTCAGCCTGCGCACTGTCCGCGCCCGCCCTCGCCCAGCCCGTCATGGGCCCGCATCTGGATGCGCACGAATACGTCCAGGCCCGGGGCGGCGCGTTCGGGGCGGCCTGGGCGCTGGAGTTCGAGGTGGCCCGCCAGCCCGCGCCCGCCGGCTATGACGCGCGGCTGGCCGCGGAAGAGGCCGAGGCGCCCGAACTGCCCGAGGCCGAGGGCGGAGGGAGCGCGCGCGCCGCGCTGATCGGGCCCGACTGGGCGCTGTATGAGCGCGACGGCGAGCGCACGCTGTATGACTTCGGCGCCGAGCGGCTGGTGCGCATGACGGGCGGGACGTTCGCGAACGGATCGATGCATGCCGCCGCCCAGCGCGCCTCGGACATGCTGGCCGCGCTGTCGGCGGGCGGTTCGGAGGACATCATCACCTTCGACGGGGTGGGCGAGCTGGACCGGTTCTGGCTGGAGGCGGCCATGGGCGCGGCGGCGGGGCCCGCCGAGGTCGAGGCGGCGATGGAGGGCGAGAGCCGCATCGTCTGGACCCGCGGCGGCCACCAGATCGCCGCCGCCGAGATGGAGGGCTGCGAGCGGCCCGAGATGGACGCGGACGGCCTGCGCTCGGCGCTGTCCATGCTGAACGCGGCCGCGCCCGTCCATCCCCTCGTGCTGGACGGGATCGGGGCGGCGGGTGCCCTGCCCTGCGCGCTGAGCTTCGCGGTCTACAGCCCCGACAGCCCGCAGGGGCGGATCGAGACCTGGACCCTGGTCGGCGCCGAGCTTGACGAGGACGCCGCGCCGCTGGCCATGGACCTGCGGCCCGTCCTGCCCGATTCCGAGCTTCTGGACGGCCCGCACATGGACCGGGCGCTGGCCGCCGCGCGCGGCGTCGGCGACGAGCCGCTGGACCCGGCCGGGTTCATGGAGCTGATCGAGGCGGCGCAGGAGGCGGACGACCACGCCGGAGCCTGGCTGCTGCTGGGCGCGGAGGCGAGCAATTTCGGCCCCTGCCCCGAAGAAGCCATCGGCACCGAGCGTCTGGTGTGCGCGGGCGCGGGACCCATCGTGCGCGCGGCGCGCGAGGACGAGGGCTTCCAGCAGCTCATGGAGACCATCGCCGCCGCTCAGGAGGGCGCGCACCGCGCCGCGCTCGAAGGCATGCTGCCCCATATCGAGCGCGAGGACCGCGCCGGGGCCGCCGCCCGGGTGATGGCCGCCATGGAGATGATCGGCTGGGGCCGGGAGGGTCTGGAGACCTACCCCACCATCGATCCCGCGGGCCTGCTGGAGGAGGCGCTGGCGCTAGACCCCCACGCGCCGGACTATTACTGGCATCTGGGGCTGCGCTATCTCGAAGCGGGCGCGCCCGAGGCGGCGTGGACGCTGTTCGATCTGGGCCGGGCGCTGCCGGGGCGGGAGCCCACCCCGTCGCTGGCGCAGGCGGACAGGATAGAGGCGCGCGCGCAGTCCCTGGCGCCCGGATTCTTCCCCTTCGCCGAGCCTGAAGACGACGAATCTGAATGATCTTTGCACATGGCGCGAACACCTTTACGCCCCATTAACCGCATCACTCGCTGATCGGGTGGAGCCTGAGGGGGTTCGCGCCGCGCGTGTGCGCCGAAATCCGGGCCGCCAGCACAATATCTGGTGGCCGGCCTTTCGGTTTACACAAGATTAACGGCCAACTACCCTCAGCCTAACGTGGGCCGGGAGTGTGAGTCGGATGCCGTCCGGAACGCCGTGGAGCGTGAAAGGAATACACCCGCGCGCAAGGGCGATGGCCAAGACGGCCGCCCGGCGCGAGGGCGTCACGCTGGGCGAATGGCTCAACAAGGTCATCCTTGAAGACGAACCCGAAGCCGGCGAGCGCGGCTGGGACGACCGGCTGGGCGAATTCCCCGGTTTCGGGGGCGGCGGCGGCGGTGGCGGCGGCCTGGGCGGGGGCGGCGACGACACCCTGAAGACCATGATCGCCCGGCTGGCCCAGCGCATCGAGTCCGCCGAACGGCGCTCGGATCTGGCGCTGGGGGGCGTGGACCAGTCGGTGCGCGCGCTGGGGCGGCGCCTGACCCAGCTCGAGGAGGAGTTCTCCGAGGAGGACGGCCGCATCGAGGACGGGCTGGAGCGCACCCGGGAAACCCAGGATCAGATCATCGAGCGGCTGCGCCGTCTGGAGCGCTCCGGCTCGGGCGACGCGGGCGCGGTGGAGGCCATCGAGGCCACGCTGGGCAAGGTCGCAGCCCGGCTCTACGAGACCGAGCGCGACGTGCGCGCCGAGCTGGACGCCATCATCGAGCGCGACGCGCAGGACCGGGAGGGCCGCGAGGCCGCCCTGTCGGCCATGGCCGCCCGCATCGACGCCGCCGAACGCCAGGCCGCCCGCGCGGCGGAAGAGGCTGAAGAAGCCGTCCGCGCCCGCGAGGCCCGCTCGCGCAAGGCCATCGAGCGGCTGCACGCGGCCACCGAGAAGGTCCAGCAGCGCCTGGCCGGGGCGGAGAGCCGCCATGCCGACACGCTGGCCCGGATCGGCGAGGAGGTCACCCGGCTCGCCCAGGCCGTCGACCGGCGGCTGGCCGACGCCGAAACCCGGATCGAGTCGCGCATCGCCACCCAGCGCCGCGAGGGCGCGAGCGGGGCGGACCTGTCCCGGCTCGAAGCCCGTCTGGGCGAGGTGCGCGAGGACAATGCCGGCGCCATCCAGGCCATCGGCGAGCAGGTCGCCCGGCTGGGCGAGACCCTGTCCGCCCGCGTCAGCGAAGCCGAGGAGCGCTCCGCCGCCGCCGTGGAATCGGTGGGCGACCGCGTCGCCCGCATGGTGGAGAATCTCGAACGCCGGTCCACCGACGAGGAGACGCTCGAAGCGCGCATCGCGGCCAGCGAGGAGCGCACCGCGCTGAGGATCGCCGAGGCCATGAAAGGCGTGCACGAACGCTTCGACCGCGCCCGCGCCGACACCGCCGAGGCCCTGACCCCGGTCCAGCGCACCATGCTGGCGCTGGGCGAGCGGCTCGAAGAGATCGAGCGCCGGGCCGAGGAACGCCGCGAACAGGCCATGACCACCGACTGGACCGGCCCGCTGGTCCTCCCGCCGGGCGCGGGCGACGCCTTCGACATCGAAGGCGACGACCCGGAAACGGACGCGCCTGAGCCTGAAGCGGAGACCGTGGCGAAGACGGCCCCGGCGGCGCCGGAAGCCGCGCCGCAAGAAGAAGAGACTCCCGCGCCCGCCGCAGCGGAGGCCACAGCGCCTGAGGCCGAGGCTGAAGCGCCCCGGACCGAGCCCGGCGCAGAGGACGACGCGGACGCGCTGGCCATTGACGACATGGACAGCTGGGACGCGGCGATCAAGCCGGCGGACGCGGACGGGGAGACAGAGGCCGGCGCGGAGATCGCTGCAGAGACCGAGGTCGAAACCGAGGCCGAGGACGACTACGCGCCCTCTCCCGCCGCCCTGCGGCGCGATGCCGAGCCTGCCGACAGCCTGACCATCGACGACAGCGACGCGTGGGAGACCGAGGCGGACGCGGATGAGAGCGAGGCCGAGACGGAGGCCGCCGCAGCTCCCGAACCGGCGCCCGAGCCCGAGGCTGAAAAGCCCGCGCCGCGCCCCGCCATTCTGGGTGCCACCGCGGACGCGGACTTCCTGGACACCATGCGCCGCAAGGCCCGGCCCGGCCATGCCGGGGACGCGGCGCGCTACCGTCCCCGCTCCGCCCCGGAGAATCCGGTGCGCGGACGCGCCATACTGATCGGCGCCAGCGCGGCGGGCTTCCTGGCCATCGCCGCGGCGGCGGGCCTGCTGGTCATGGATGGCGGGCGCACCGCCCCGGCGACCAATGGCGACGCGGAATCGGAAACCATCACCAACCTGTTCGCGTCCGAAGGCACGGGGCTGCGCACCGCCGAGGCGGCCGGCGCGGACGATGCCGCCCTCGCGCCGGGCATCGAGACGCCCGCCCTGCCCCTGCCGGAGGCCGCCGCCGACGAAGGCGCGGCTGACGAGGCGGCTGGCGCGGCGGCGGACGAGACCGGAACCGAAGAGACGCCTGCGGCTCCGGCCGCCGAGGAACCGGCGCCCGAGCCTGATCCCGTTGCCGTGGCGGACGCTGAACCCGCCGCCGCCGAGCCAGAGCCTGCCGTGGCCGAAGAGCCCGCGCCTGAACCCGACCCCGCTCCGGCGGAGGAGGTCCGTCAGGTCACGCTGGAATCGGCGGCCACCGAAGGCGACCCGGTCGCGCGCTATCAACTGGGCACGGCCCGGATCGAGGCGGGCGACCTGACCGGCGGCGCCGCGCTGATGCGCCGGGCGGCCGAGCAGGGCGTGCCCGCCGCCCAGTTCCGCTTCGGCCGGATGCTGGCCGAGGGCCAGGGCGTGGGCCAGAACATGGAGGCGGCCCGGACCTGGATCGAGCGCGCCGCCGAAAACGGCAACCTGCGCGCCATGTACGAGGCGGGCGTGATCAACGTGAACATGGACGGCGGGCCGGAGACCCAGGAGCGCGCCGCGCGCTGGTTCGAGCAGGCCGCCCTGCACGGCATGACCGACAGCCAGTTCAATCTCGCCCTGCTGTTCCAGGAGGGCTTCGGCCTGCCCCGCAGCGAGGCGGACGCCTATGCCTGGTTCCTGATCGCCGCGGCGGGCGGAGACGAGGCCGCCGCGGAGCGCGCCTCGGGGCTGCGCCAGTCGCTGTCGCCCGAAGAGCGCGCCGCCGCCGAGGACGCGGCTGAGAATTTCACCCCGCGGCCCCTCGACCCGGCCGCGCAGGGCCAGTATCCCCAGCAGGACTGGGAGGGGCGGTCTTGAACACGGGGCGCGCCATGACGCACCGCCGGAAGGCACGAGGACCGGACATCATGACGGACGCCGCGCGCGCCGCCGCCCGGCCCGGTCGCGCCCCCGCCCGGTAGGGGCGGGCGATGCAGGTCTACCTGCCCATCGCCGAAATCTCGGTGAACCTGTTCCTCATTCTCGGCCTGGGGCTGGGCGTCGGCTTCCTGTCCGGCATGTTCGGCGTGGGCGGCGGCTTCCTGATGACGCCGATCCTGATCTTCATCGGCATCCCGCCCGCCGTGGCCGTGGCCACCCAGACCAACCAGATCGTCGCCTCGTCCGCCTCCGGCGCCATCGCCCATTTCCGAAGGCGGAGCCTGGACCTGAAGATGGGGCTCTGGCTGACGCTGGGCGGGGCGATGGGCTCGGTGATCGGGGTGCAGATATTCGCCATCCTGCGCGCGATGGGCCAGATCGATCTGGTGATCGCCCTGCTCTACGTCATGCTGCTGGGTGCGATCGGCGCGCTGATGCTGGTCGAGAGCGGGCGCGCCCTGCGCCGCCGCTGGCAGGCGCAGAAATCGGGCCAGACCTGGCGGCCCCGCCGCCGCCGCAAGCGCGGCATGATCGACGCCCTGCCGCTGAAGACCCGCTTTCCGGTGTCGGGCCTGTATCTGAGCCTGATCCCCGTGCTGGGCGTGGGCTTCATGGTGGGTGTCCTGGCCGCGCTGATGGGCGTGGGCGGGGGCTTCGTGATGGTGCCCGCCATGATCTACCTGCTCAGGATGCCGACCAGCGTGGTGATCGGCACCTCGCTGTTCCAGATCCTGTTCGTCACCGCGCTGACCACCTTTCTGCAGGCGGCCCAGAACCAGACCGTGGATCTGGTGCTGGCCGCCCTTCTGATCGTGGGCGGTGTGATCGGGGCGCAGTACGGCGCGCGGGCGGGCCAGAAGATCCGCGCCGAGGAGCTGCGCGCGGCGCTGGCCCTGATCGTGCTGGCGGTCTGCCTGAAACTGGCCTGGGATCTGGGCACGCCGCCGGTGGACATGTTCGAGCTGCTGGACGGCCGCAGGGGGAGCGCATGACCCGCCCCGGCCCCTTCGCCGCCCTGATGATCGGCCTTCTCGCCTTCGTGATGGCGGGCGCGCAGGGCCGTCCGCCCGAGGAGGACCGGGCCACCGGCATCGTCGCGGCGCTGACCCAGGACGTGGTGGAGATCCAGTCCACCTTCGACGGGGCGGAGCTGCAGCTTTTCGGCGCGGCCTCGGGCCTGCAGCCGGGCGACGACATCGTGATGACCGTGCGCGGGCCGCGCACCGACATCCGGGTGATGCGCAAAGTGCGCCTGTTCGGGGTCTGGGTGAACGCCGCCCCGGTCCGCTTCCGCGAGGTTGAGGGGTATTACGCGGTCGCCTCCACCCGGCCCCTCAACCAGTTCGCCACCTTCTCCGCCCTGCGCCGAAACGGCATCGGGATGGAGCATCTGCGTCTCGTCGCGCCCGAGACCCAGCGCGCCCAGACCCTGTTCGGGGTCAGCGACGTGGTGGTGTCCGAGCTGGGCGGGGAGATCGTGGACTACCGGCAGGCCATCGTGCGCAACCGCGCCCGCGAGGGCCTGTACCTGGAAGACCCGCAAGGGGTTGAGATCATCGACGGGGGCCTGTTCCGCGCCCGCGTGATCCTGCCCCCCGTCACGCCCGTGGGCGAGTATCACGCCGATGTCTGGCTGTTCCGCGACGGCGCGCCCATCGCCACGCGGCGCACCACGCTGGAGGTCCGCAAGGCGGGCTTCGAGCAGGGGCTCCACGACCTCGCCCACCGCCATTCGATGATCTACGGCCTGCTGGCCGTGATCCTGGCCATGGGCGCCGGCTGGGGCGCGGCGGAGGTTTTCCGACGCCGCTAGGGGCGCTAAACCTTGAACCCGACGCCACACCCGGAGCTCCCCCATGAAACATTTCAGCGACGCCCCCCTCGCCCCCCTCGTGCTCGGCTTCGCCGGGCTGATCCCGTTCGTGGGCGGGGCGTTCGCGCTGGCTCTGGGCGGCCCGGCCGCGCTGCAGGCGGCCAACGCCCTGCCCGTCTACGCCGCGGTGGTGCTGTCCTTCATGGCGGGCGGACGCTGGGCGGCGGAGATCGTGCTGAGGGCGGACGCGCCGCGCACCGGCGTGCTGGCGCTGGCGGTGATCCTGTCGCTGGCGGGCTGGCTGGCCGTGCTGATGCAGGTCTGGAACCGGCCCGGCCTGCCCTTCGACACCGAGCTGGCGGGCTGGCTGATCCTGATCGGCGGCTTCCTGATCTCGTATCTGTGGGACCGCTCGGCGGCCCGTTCGGCCACCTTCCCGCTCTGGTACGCGCCCCTGCGACTGGCCCTGACGCTGGGCGCGGTGGTCAGCCTGGCCGCTGCGGCGGCGCTGCGGGCGCTGTGATGAAGACGCTGCGCATCGTCGCCAACATCGCCACGCCCGACGTGGCCGCGGCCCGGCGCTTTTACGCCGATGTGCTGGGCCTCGACACGCTGATGGATCATGGATGGCTGGTGACCTACGGGTCGGACGCCGCCGCGCGGGTGCAGGTCGCCGTCGCCTCCGAAGGCGGATCAGGCACGCCGGTTCCCGATCTGTCGGTGGAGGTGGACGATCTGGACGAGGCCCTGCGCCGGACCCGCGCGGGCGGGTTCGCCATCGAATACGGCCCCGTGGAGGAGCCATGGGGCGTGCGCCGCTTCTTCACCCGCGACCCGTTCGGCCGACTGGTGAACATTCTGGTTCATCTTTAGTCCGCCAGCAGCCTGCGGCCCGGCACGCGATAGACCCGGTCCCGGCCGACCATCCAGGCGTCGGGGCGGGCGGGGAAGCAGTTTTCATAGGCCGCGTCGCAGGCGTTCAGCCCGCCCGCATAGGCCCCGAAGGCGGGCAGGATCAGGCGCGCGCCGTCGCTGAGAAAACAGCGGCGGCGCACGGTGCGCCCGCCCGCGGAAACCTTCGCGCACGGGTGCAGATGACCCGCGACCTCGCCCGGCGCAGCCCCCGCAGCGGGCTCGTGGCGCAGCAGGAGCGGGCCGAGGGCCAGTTCGGGCAGGGTGCGTCCGCCGAAACGGGCGGGCGGCTCAGGATCGTGATTGCCCTCGATCCATATCCATTCAGGAACCGCCCCGACCAGCGCGGCGAGCGCGTCCGCGTCCGCCTCGTGCATCCGCCCGTCCGCCCCCAGATCATGGAAGCTGTCGCCCAGCGCGACGACGCGCGAGGGCGCGAGCCGGGCGACGGTCTCGGCCAGCCGCCTTATGGTGGCGCGGGTGTCGTAGGGCGGCAGGGGCACGCCCCGGGCGGCGAAGGCGGAGCCCTTCTCCAGATGCAGGTCCGCCACGATCAGCGTGCCGCACGACTCGACCACAGCCACGCCCGAGCGGTCGGCCAGAAGGACCGCGCCATTGACCGCAAGGCGGGCGGGAGGATGGACGGGAGCGTGCATGGCGCGCACCCTTCCCGTTCCCGATCCGTTCGTAAAGAGGATTTGTGTGTGAGGTTTCTCTGTCCTCCCGCGCTCCGCTTGGTCGGTCCTCGCTGCGCTGCGGGCGCGCGGTCGCGCTTGCGGCGGCTTCGCCGCCGGTCAGGCCCTTTTCAGGGCCTCCACGTCCCCGCCTCGGATGGCGTTCAGGTGGCGGGTGATCTTCTCCGCGGGCCAGTCCCACCATGCGGCCTTGAGCAGGGCCTGGATGGTGTCGGGATCGAAGCGGGTCTTGCGGATTTCCGCCGGATTGCCTGCAACCACGGCATAGTCGGGTACGTCGCGGCTGACGACCGCGTGGGCGGCGATGATCGCGCCGTGACCGATCCTCACGCCCGGCAGGATGACCGCGCCGCGTCCGATCCAGACGTCATGGCCCACGACCGTGTCCCCGCGGCTCCCGCTCTCCATCTCCGCGGCGTTGAAGCCCGCCTCCCATCCCTGCCCGAATATCTGGAAGGGATAGGTGGAGAGACCATTCAGCGCATGGTTGGCGCCGTTCATGATGAAGGTCGCGCCCGTGGCGATGGCGCAGAACCGGCCGATCACCAGCCGGTCGCCGATGAAATCGTAGTGATACAGGACGTTGCGGGTCTCGAACTCTTCAGGCGCGTCGGGGTCGTCGTAATAGGTGTACTCGCCCACCTCGATCAGCGGGTTTTTCACGACGGGCTTGAGAAAGCACACGCGGGGAAAACCCGGCATGGGGGCGGGGTTCATGGGGTCGGGGCCGTGCATGAGCGGGCCTTTCTCGGATTATGGCGATGGCGGAGAGGCGGCGCGTCGACAGGCGCGTGCGGGCCGGGCCGGAGGCCGGGCCATGCAAACCACGCGTGTCGGAAAGCCGCTAGATCATAATGAGCCGATGTGACCCGCCCCGCCGCCCTCAGTCAAGCCGGACCGCCTCTTCGACCAGCTCGTCCTCGCTGACCATCTCCAGCAGGGCCTCGTGGGCTTCGCCGTGGACGGGCTCGCGGCCGATCTCGAGCATGACGGGCACGGCGAGCGGGGAGACGCGGTCCAGCGCCACCGCGTCGATGCGGCCCTCGATGCGGACCAGCGCGTCCGACAGGCGGCGGATGTCGAGAAGGCCGGTGGCGGCGTCCTCCCAGGCGGCCTGCATCAGGATGTGGTCGGGCTCGTGCTCGCGCAGCACGTCGTAGATGAGGTCGGCGGAGAAGGTGACCTGGCGGCCGGACTTCTCCTGACCGGGAAAGCGGCGCTCGATCAGGCCCGAGATCACCGCGCAGTTGCGGAAGGTGCGCTTCATCAGCGCGCTCTCGGCGAGCCAGGCGTCCAGATCGTCGCCCAGCATGTCGGGAGCGAACAGATCGTCGAAATCGAGCCCCGCCATGTCCTTCATGCCCCAGACCGACAGGGCGTATTCGTTCGCCACGAAGCCCAGCGGCCGCATGCGCAGGCGCTCGAGCCGCCGTGTCAGCAGCATGCCCAGCGTCTGATGGGCCAGCCGCCCCTCGAACGGGTAGCAGACCAGATGATGGCGCGCGCCGCGCGGGAAGGTCTCCACCAGAAGCCGGTCGGGCGCGGGGATTTTCGAGCGCAGGCGCTGGATCTCCAGCCACTCGCGCACCTGATCGGGCAGCGCGGACCAGTGGCCGGGATCGGAGACCAGTTTTCGCACCCGGTCGGCCAGGAAGGTGGTGAGCGGGAACTTGCCGCCATTCCATGAGGGGACCTTGGGGTCCTCGCCCCCGGCCCGGCTGACCAGCGCGCTGGTCTCCGAAATGCCCTCGAACCGCAGGATCTGCCCGGCGAACACGAAGGTGTCGCCCGGTGAAAGCTGTTCGGCGAACCATTCCTCCACCTGGCCCAGCCTCAGCCCGCCATGACGCGGCAGGGGTTTCCGGGTGCGGTCCGGCCTGGGCGCGCGCCCCGAGACCAGCCGCACGTCCAGCATCGGGCTTTCCACGATGGCGCCGACATTGAGCCGGTGGCACTGGGCGATGTCGCGGCTTCGGGGGCGGTAGAGCCCCTCCCGGTCGATGACCAGCCGCCGGAAGCGGTCGTAGGAGCCCAGCGCGTAGCCGCCGTCGGCGACGAACTTGACCACCCGGTCGAAGGTCTCGCGCGGCAGGAAGGCGTAAGGCGCGGCGGAGATCACCTCCCGATAGAGATCGTCGGGCCGGAACGGATCACCGCAGGCCCGGCCCATGACGTGCTGGGCCAGCACGTCCAGGCTGCCCGCCTTCAGGGGCTCGCCGTCCAGCGCCTTCTCGGCGACCGCCTCTTTGGCGGACAGGCATTCGAGATGCTCGAACCGGTTGGTGGGGGCGAGGATGGCGCGGGAGGGCTCGTCTAGCCGGTGATTGGCCCGGCCCAGCCGCTGGATCAAGCGGGCGGAGCCCTTGGGCGCGCCCATCTGCACGACCAGATCCACATCCCCCCAGTCGATGCCCAGATCGAGGGTGGAGGTGCAGACCACCGCCTTCAGCCGCCCCTCGGCCATGGCGGCCTCCACCTTGCGGCGCTGCTCGGGAGCGAGCGAGCCGTGGTGCAGGGCGATGGGCAGATTGTCGTCATTCATCGCCCACAGATTCTGGAAGGTCGTCTCCGCCTGAGAGCGGGTGTTCACGAACACCAGCGTCAGCCGCGCCGCCTTGATCGCCTCATAGACCTCGCCCAGCGCATGAAGCCCCGAATGGCCCGCCCACGGGATGCGCTCGCGCGAGGCGAGGATGGAAATCTCCGGCTCCGCGCCGCCCGCGCCTTCCACGACCCGGGCCAGACGGGGCTCCCCCTCCCCCTGCGCGGCCAGCCAGCGGGCGTGCCCGCCCACGTCGCGCACGGTGGCCGACAGGCCGACCCGGCGGGCATGGGGGGCGTGATGGCGGATCGCGGTCAGCCCCAGCGCCAGAAGATCGCCCCGCTTGGAGGGCGCGAGCGCGTGGATCTCGTCGATGATGACGGCCTGAAGATGCTCGAAAAAGGCCTCGCCATTCGCCTGTGCGACGAACAGGGCGACCTGCTCGGGCGTGGTCAAAAGGATGTCGGGCGGGCGCTGGCGCTGGCGGGCGCGCTTGGAGGCGGGGGTGTCGCCGGTGCGGGTCTCGATCCTGAGGTCTAGTCCCATCTCGGCCACCGGCGTCATCAGGTTGCGCGCCACGTCCTGACTGAGGGCCTTGAGCGGGGAGATGTACAGGGTGTGCAGCCGGTGGGGGCGGTCGCGGCCGCCCTCCCGCGCGATCCGGGCCAGATCGATCAGGCTGGGCAGGAAGCCGCCCAGCGTCTTGCCCCCGCCCGTGGGCGCGATCAGCAAGGCGTCCTCGCCCGCCTTCGCCGCCTCGACCATGGCGAGCTGATGCGGCCGCGGCGCCCAGCCGCGGGCGGCGAACCAGCCCGCGAAAGGCTCAGGGAGGGGGGATCCGGCGTCATCGCGCATGAGGGACACAGATAGGGCCTCGAGCGCGGTCGCGACAGGTGAGTTTTGCCTGTCCTTCCTCGCTCCGCTCGGTCGGTCCTCGCTGCGCTGCGGGCGCGCAGTCGCGCTTGCGGCGGCTGCGCCGCCGGGCATGGGCTTCTCTCCGCCCCCTGCAAGGGGAAGGAATCCAGGCCGGGACGCGGAAACGTGATTGCCTCGCGCTGTGGACGGGCCGGGGCCGGGCGCCTAACCTTCGCGGCCAGAAGAACAATCCACCTCAACAGCCATCCGGGGAACCATGATGATCAAAGCCCTGCTCGCGAGCTGCGCCCTTGGCGCGCTCGGCGCCGCCGCCATTCAGCCCGCGCCCGCCTTCGCCATCGTGCAGGAGGCCGCTGCGCCCCTGAGCTATCCCGAGACCGCCACGGTCGATCATGTCGACACCTACCGCTCCGCCACGCGCGGCGAGGTGGAGGTGGCCGACCCCTATCGCTGGCTGGAGACCGACGTGCGGGTGTCGGACGACGTGGCGGGCTGGGTGGCCGCCCAGAACGAGGTCACGGACGCCTATCTCGCCACCCTGCCGGGCCGGGAGATGATCGCCGAGCGCCTGCGCGAGCTGTGGAATTACGAGCGCTACGGCACGCCGCAGAAGAAGGAGGGGCTTTACTTCTTCTCGCGGAATGACGGCCTGCAGGACCAGTCCGACTTCCGCGTCCAGGAAGGACTGGACGGGGAATCCCGCGTCCTGCTGGACCCCAATGAATGGTCCGAGGACGGCACCATCGCCCTGGCGGGGACCAACCCCAGCCCGGACGGGCGGCTGGTGGCCTACATGATCCAGGACGGCGGTTCGGACTGGCGCACCATCCGGGTGGTGGACACCGAGACCGGCGAGACGCTGGACGACGAGATCGAGTGGGTGAAGTTCTCCGGCCTGTCCTGGGCCAAGGACGGATCGGGCTTTTACTATTCGCGCTTCCCCCAGCCCGCCCCGGGCGAGGAGTTCACCGCCCTCAACAACGATCAGGAGATCCGCTTCCACCGGCTGGGCACCAGCCAGGACGAGGACGTCCTGATCCAGGCCGATCCCGAGCGCCCTGAAGTGCGCTGGACCGGATCGGTCAGCGATGACGGGGACTGGCTGGTCATCCGCTCGGCCACCGGCACGGACGGCAACGGCGTCCGCGTTCTGGACCTGACCGACGAGGACGCCGAGCCGGTCGAAATCTTCGAGGGCTTCGCCAACAACCATTCTTACGTGGGCAATGACGGCTCGACCTTCCTGTTCCTGACCGATCTGGACGCGCCCAACCGGCGCCTGGTCTCGGTGGATGTGAACGATCCGGGCGCGCTGACCGACGTGATCGCGCAGGACGAGCGCTTCCCCATCCGCGCCGCCAGCCATATCGGCGGGCATCTGATCGTGGAGACGTTCGAGGACGTGCAGTCGGTGGTCCGGGTTTACACGCTGGAGGGCGAGCACGTCCGCGACGTGGAACTGCCGGGCATCGGCACGGTGTCGGGCTTCCGCGGCGAGCCGGATGATGCCGAGACCTTCTTCACCTACACCAGCTTCGACACGCCCGGCACGGTCTACCGCTATGACGTGGAGACCGGCGAAACCGAGGTGTTCCGCGAGCCGGAGCTGACCTTCGATCCGGAGGACTACACCGTCAGCCAGGTGTTCTACGAGAGCACCGGCGGGGTGCAGGTGCCGATGTTCATCGTGCACCGCGCGGACATCGAGCCGGACGGCGAGCAGCCGACCCTGCTGTTCGGCTATGGCGGGTTCAACATCTCGATGAACCCCGCCTTCGACGTGCGCCGCCTGCAGTGGATGGAGATGGGCGGGGTGTTCGCCCTGGCCAATCTGCGCGGCGGCTCGGAGTATGGCCGCGACTGGCACGACGGCGGACGGCTGGAGAACAAGCAGAACGTCTTCGACGACTTCATCAACGCCGCCGAGCACCTGATCGAGACCGGGTGGACCAGCCCGGACAATCTGGCCATCGAGGGCCGCTCGAACGGCGGCCTGCTGATCGGCGCGGTCGCCAACCAGCGGCCCGAACTGTTCGCCGCGGGTCTGCCCACGGTGGGGGTGATGGACATGCTGCGCTTCGCCGAATTCACCGCCGGACGCGGCTGGATCGACGATTACGGCGATCCGCAGGACCCAGAGATGTTCGACGTGATCGAGGCCTATTCGCCGCTTCACAACATCGCGGACGGCGAAGAGTATCCCGCGCTCATGACGCTGACGGGCGACACCGACGACCGGGTGGTGCCCAGCCACAGCTTCAAATACACCGCGGCGATGCAGGCCGCGGACGTCGGCGACGCGCCTCAGATCATCCGCATCGAGACGCGGGCCGGTCACGGCGCGGGCACCCCGGTGTCCATGCTGATCCGGGAGACGGCGGACAAATGGGCCTTCATCGCCCATCACACGGGACTGGACCTGTCCGACGAAGACTGATGAAACCGGCCCCGCCCTCCCGGCGGGGCCTTTTTCTTCCGAGGCGTGCATGACCCCCGACCCGACCGCGCGAGTTCTGGCCCTGCGCGAGGCGCTGCTGGCGCCGCGCCCCAGCCCCTCCAAGCAGGCCGCCGCTTTCGCGGCGGGCGCGCTGCTGGGCGCGGACGGCGATCCTGACGCTCTCGCGAGGGCCACGGCGGAGACGCGGGCGGCGCTGAACGCCGGTCTCAGGCGCGTCCATGCCCCCGGCGGCGAGCAGGAATGGGTGTACGCCGCCATCCTGACGGCCAGCGGCGTGCGGGCGGAGGACTACCTGTCCCTGCGCGAGGCGCTGCACGAGGCGCGGCCCAAAGGCGGTGCGGGCAGGCTGCATGCCCGCGGCACGCTGGCCGCGCTGGTGCTGGCCACCGGCGACCGCGACGGCCCGGCGAGCCTGATCCGGCGCTTTTACAGGCTGAAGGATGAGCTGCGCGATCCGTGGTGGCGGCGGGACCTGAGCGAGGAGGACGCGCTGCTGGCCGGTCACGCGGCGGCCGGCCATGAGCCGCGCGAGGCGCGGAACGCGCGCGAGCGGGCGGAAGCGGCGATGGCGGATGCGCGGGGCTGGTCGAGCCATCGCAAGGCGGGCGCGCGGCTGGCCGCGCTGCTCGGCGCCGATCCCGGCGAGACCGCCGCGCGCAACGACCGGCTCCATGCGCGGCGCAAGACGCGCTGGAAACTGCGCATGTCGGTGGGCGACGACCTGATCCCGCAGCTCGCCGCGCAGGGCTTCGAGCCCGACGATCTCAGCGGGATGCTGGAGCTGATGGACGCGCTGAAGGCGGGCGGGATCAATATCGGCATGGGCGGACAGGCGCGGCTGGCCGCGATGATCGTCTCAGGCGGCCGCTCCGCTGGACCGGGCGAAGCCGCCGCCGCGTTCGCCGCGGTTCAGGCCGCCCAGACTGCGGTGATGGTGGCGTCCATGACCGCGGTGTCCGCCGCCGCGACGAGTTCGGCGGGGCGCTAGGGCTGGCCGGAGGCCGGACGAGGCCCCATGTCTGCCCGATGACGATCCGACCCTCCGACCTGCTCAGAGAGACCCCGAAAGGCCTGTGGTGCGAGCCGGGCGGGTTCTACATCGACCCCGTGCGGCCCGTGGACCGGGCCGTGATCACCCACGGCCATGCCGACCATGCCCGGGCCGGGCATGGCGCGGTGGCCGCCACGCCCGAGACGCTGGCCATCATGGCCGCGCGCTATGGCGAGGACTTCACCGCCCGGCGCGAGCCGGTGACCTGCGGGCAGGCCTTCTCCCGCGAGGGCGTGAGCGTGAGCCTGCATCCGGCGGGGCATGTGCTGGGCTCGGCGCAGGTGCTGGTCGAGCATCGGGGGCTGAGGATCTGCGTGTCGGGCGACTACAAGCGCCGCCGCGATCCCACATGCGCGGGCTTCGAGCCCGTGCGCGCCCATGTCTTCGTCTCCGAGGCCACGTTCGGCCTGCCGGTCTTCCGCCATCCTGATGACACCGGCGAGATCGCCAAGCTGCTCGACAGCGTGCGGCGCTTTCCCGACCGGGCGCACCTGGTCGGGGCCTACGCCCTGGGCAAGGCGCAGCGGGTGATCGCGCTGCTGCGGGAGGCGGGCTATGCCGAGACGATCTTCATCCACGGCGCGTTGAAGGCCCTGTGCGATCTGTACGAGGCGCATGGCGTGGCGCTGGGGCCGCTGGAGAGCGCGACGCTCGAGAACGGGGAGCGTCAGAAGAACGATTTCGCGGGCCGGATCGTGATCGGCCCGCCGTCGAGCTTCCAGACGGCCTGGGCGCGGCGCTTCCCCGATCCGGTGACGGCCTTCGCGTCGGGCTGGATGCAGGTGCGCGCCCGCGCCCGTCAGCGGGGCGTGGAGCTGCCGCTGGTCATCTCCGATCACGCGGACTGGGACGAGCTGGTCGCCACGGTGCGCGAGGTCGGCCCCGACGAGCTGTGGATCACCCACGGCCGCGAGGACGCGCTCGAACGCTGGGCTGAGATGGAAGGCGTGAAGGCGCGGGCCCTGAGCCTGGTCGGCTATGAGGACGAGAACGACTGAGGCCGGAGCCTAGTTGTCGTTCAGGGCCGCTTCGCGCTGACGCTGACGCTTGTCGCGGTGATACGCGTCGAGCTGCTTCTCCGTCATGGAGTCGTACAGCTCGAAACTCTCGCCGGTCGCCCCCGTCTTGGCGGGGGCGGGGGCCTTCTTGCGGGCCTTGGTGATGGCGGTCATGGTCGCGTCTCCGATTACGTCCCTACGAAGAACCAACAGCCGGGGAGCGGCAGTGTTCCCGAGGTCACGACATGGTCACCCTCAAGCCTGAATCGGTCATGAATAAGGCCGCGCATTGTCCGCCCCGCGGACGATCCGGGAGGGCCGGAAACCGTGGGGCGGAGCCGTCAGCCGTCTGATTTCTTCTTTTCAGGCAAGCCCTTGCGTCTGGTCTCGGCGAAGTCCTCGAGCTGATCCTCGGTCATGGACTCGTGCATCTGTCTGGATGCGCCTTTCAGCTCGGATGTGTCCATTTCGCCACGCTTGGCGGCCAGGGCCGCGCCGGCGGCCTTCTGCTGGGCCTTTCGATTTCGCGGGCATGAGAGCCTCCATCGCACGCCCCTCCGAAAGCCAGAGCGCACGGGACGGGCCAGACGTTCCCGCATGAAAAAAGCCGGGGCGGTCGCCCGCCCCGGCCTGTTTCAGGAAGTATCCGCCGGTCAGCTGCCCGGCAGGGTGTAGCCGACCGTCGCGCCCGGACCGAGGGGCAGGTCGAGGAAGACCCAGCCGATGGTCATGATGACGCCCGAGATCAGGAAGAAGAGCGAATACGGGATCATGGAGGCGGTCAGCGAGCCGATGCCGAACTCGGGCACCCAGCGGCGCGCGAAGACCAGCACCATGGGGAAGTACACCATCAGCGGGGTGATGATGTTCGTCGCGCTGTCGCCCATGCGGTAGGCGGCGGTGGCCATCTCCGGGCTGACGCCCAGCAGCATGAGCATCGGCACCAGGATCGGCGCCATGAAGGCCCATTTGGCGCTGGCCGAGCCCACGAACAGGTTCAGCACGCCCGCGAAGACCACGATCAGGCCCAGAACGATGGGCAGGGGCAGGCCCGAGCCCTCGATGGCCAGCGCGCCGTTCACCGCGGTGATCAGGCCCAGATTGGAGATGTTGAACATCTCCACGAAGTAGGCGGCGGCGAAGGCGAGCACGAGATAGTAGCCCATGTCCTTCATGGCGCCGGCCATCATCTCGACCAGGTCGCGGTGGTTTTTGATCGTGCCCGCGGTCAGGCCGTAGGCCGCGCCCGCGGCCAGGAACAGCACCAGGAAGCCCGCCACCAGAGAGGTGAAGAAGGGCACCAGCCGCTCGGTCACCTGCATGGTCGGATCGGGGTTGTAGAGCGGCGGGTTGCCGCCCCAGACCGACAGGGCGCCGAAGCTGACGAACTCGACCACGTCCACGGTCAGCCAGATCCAGATCAGGGCCACGGCCAGCAGGGCGAAGCCCGCGCGCGCGAGGCCCTTCTTCTGGCGGTCGGTCAGCGGGGAGTCGGGATCGTCGTCGCCATTGACGGCCGCGCCGCCATGGGGCGCGGTCGCCCCGCCCGTCCATTTGCCCAGCCGGGGCTCGACGATGCGGTCGGTGACGAACCAGACGATGGGCAGGAAGATGAACACCATCACGGCGATGAAGTACCAGTTGCCCACGATGTTCATGGACCAGGTGTCGGTCAGCGACTGCACGCCCGCTTCGGTGATGCCGAACAGAAGCGCGTCGAGCTGGCCGGGGAAGAGGTTGGCGGAGAAGCCGCCCGAGACGCCCGCGAAGGCCGCGCAGATGCCCGCGATGGGATGGCGGCCCGCCGCGGCGTAGAGCACCGCGGCCAGCGGGATCAGAACCACGTAGGCGGCGTCCGCGGCCAGGTTGCCGATCATGGCGACCAGCGCCACCAGCGGGGTGAGCAGGAAGACGGGGGCTTTCGCGACCGCGGCGCGCATGGCCGTGCCGAACAGGCCCGACCGCTCGGCCACGCCCGCGCCCAGCATCACCACCAGAACGTAGCCCAGCGGGTGGAAGCTGGTGAAGATGGTCGGCGCGTTGACCAGCAGGCGCTCGATCGAGCCCGAGGAGAGAATGGACACGGCATCCACCGGAACCGGGTTTCCGGCCTCGTCGGTGTTGATGGGGTGGTCCACGCCCACGCCGAACCATGAGCACACGACCGAGATCGCGATCAGGATCAGGCACAGGTACAGGAAGATGACGACCGGATCGGGAAGCTTGTTCCCCGTCTTCTCGATCCAGCCAAGAATGCCCGTCTGCCGTTCCTGAACGGCGGGCGTGTTCGCGTCGGCCATATGATGGCCCTCCCCTATGATCTGCCGCGGGGCGCGTCTTAGCGCGCCCGTCCCTCGCGCCATCCTTAACCGGGCCGCTGGCCGTGGCAAACCCTCAGATGCGGAACCGGGGCGGGGGCCGGACTATATGAGCAAGGCATGCAGGACTTCGCCCGCCTCCTGGACCGGCTGTCGCTGACCCCTCAGCGCAACGCCAAGATCCGTCTTCTGACGGATCATTTCGCGCGCGCGCCCGATCCCGAGCGGGGCTGGGCGCTGGCCGCGCTGACCGGCGGGCTGGATTTTCCCGGCGCCAAGGCGGGGCTGATCCGGTCGCTGGCCGCCGAGCGCACTGACGAAACCCTGTTCGCCCTGAGCTATGACTATGTCGGCGATCTGGCCGAGACGGCGGCCCTGATCTGGCCCGCCCGGCCCGGCGCGAACCGCCCGCCCGAACTGCATGAGGTGATCGAGGGGCTGCAGGCCGCCACCCGCGCCCAGGCGCCCGCCCTGGTGGAGGGCTGGCTGGACGCGCTGGACGACGCGACGGGGCGCTGGGCGCTGCTGAAACTGATCACGCGGGGGCTGCGGGTGGGCGTGTCCGCCCGGCTTGCCAAGACCGCGCTGGCCGAGTTCGGCGGAAAGGACGTTCACGAGATCGAGGAGCTGTGGCACGGGCTGGAGGCGCCTTACGAGGAGCTGTTCGCCTGGCTGGAAGGCAAGGCGGAGAAGCCTGAGAACGCGGCCAAGGCCCCCTTCCGACCGGTGATGCTGGCCACCCCGCTGGACGAGGCGGAGACGGCGAAGCTCGACCCCGCAGACTACGCGGCCGAATGGAAATGGGACGGCATCCGGGTTCAGGCGGTCAGCGAGGGCGGTGTCCGGCGGCTCTACACCCGCACCGGCGACGACATCTCCGGCACGTTTCCCGACATCCTCGCGGCGCTGGATTTCGAGGGCGCGCTGGACGGCGAGCTTCTGGTGCGCGACGGCGACGGGGGCGTGGCGCCGTTCTCCGACCTGCAGCAGCGGCTGAACCGCAAGTCGGTCTCCAAAACCCTGATCGCGCGCCACCCGGCCTTCATCCGCGCCTATGACATCCTCATGGACGGCGAAGAGGACACCCGCGCCCAGCCCTTCGCCGAGCGCCGGGCGCGTCTGGAGGCGTTCATAAGGCGCGCGGGCTCGGACCGGATCGACCTGTCGCCTCTGGTCGAGATCGAGAGCTGGGACACGCTGGAGGCGCTGCGCGCCGATCCGCCCCACGCCCATGCCGAAGGGCTGATGCTCAAGCGTCTGGACAGCGCCTACGTGCCGGGCCGGCCCAAGGGGCCGTGGTTCAAGTGGAAGCGCGATCCGTTCCTGATCGACGCCGTGCTGATGTACGCCCAGCGCGGGCACGGCAAGCGGTCGAGCTTTTATTCCGACTACACCTTCGGGGTCTGGCGCGCCGACCCCGAGACCGGCGAGGACGCGCTGGCGCCCGTGGGCAAGGCCTATTTCGGCTTCACCGACGCCGAACTCAAAGCGCTCGACAAATTCGTGCGCGAGAACACCACCGAACGCTTCGGCCCCGTCAGGGCGGTGAAGGCGGACAAGACCAAGGGGCTGGTGCTGGAGGTCGCCTTCGAGGGTCTGCAGCGCTCGGCGCGGCACAAGTCGGGGCTCGCCATGCGCTTTCCCCGGGTCCACCGGATACGCTGGGACAAGCCCTCGGCGGAGGCGGATCGCCTCGAAGCGCTTGAAAAACTGCTTCAAGAGAGGTTCGAAGCCGCTCATGCGCGTGCTAGACCGGATGCAGACGCGAAAAAGCCGAAGGACAACCGCCGATGACCACCGCCGTCGATCCCTCCCTGAACGTGGACACGATCACCGAATATGTCGCCACCGTGGGGATCAACGTGATCCTGAACGTGGCCATGGCCGCCCTGATCCTGTTCGTGGGCCTGTTCATCGCGGGCTTCATCAGCCGCAACGTGCGCCGGGCCACCGAGAAGCATCCGCGGATCGACACCACGCTGGCGGCCTTCTTCGCCTCGATCATCCGCTACATCATCGTCGCCATCGTCATCATCGCGGTGCTGACCCGCTTCGGGGTGGAGACGACTTCGATGGTGGCCGCGCTGGGCGCGGCGGCGCTGGCCATCGGCCTGGCGCTGCAGGGCACGCTGGCGAACGTGGCCGCGGGCGTGATGATCGTGTTCTTCCGCCCCTACAAAATCGGCGACTTCGTGGACCTGAACGGCACGATGGGCACGGTCAAGGACATCAACCTCTTCCTGACGGTGATGGCCACGCCCGACAACAAGCAGGTGATCGTCCCCAACGGCCAGGCCTGGGGCAACGTCATCACCAACTTCTCCGCCAATCCGACCCGGCGCGTGGATTTCACCTTTTCCACTTCTTATGACGACGACATCGAGCATGTCCGCTCGGTGATCCGCCGGGTGATGGAAGCCGACGAGCGGTTCCACAAGGACCCGCCCATCTTCGTGGAAGTGTCCGCCCATGCGGACTCCTCGATCAACTACGCGGCGCGCGGCTGGTGCGACGCGCCCGATTACTGGCCCATCTTCTGGGACATCACCCGCAAGATGAAGATCGCGTTCGACGAGGAAGGCATCGAGATCCCCTTCCCCCACCGGGTCCATGTCCTGCGCCAGGAGAAAGGCCAGAAAATCCGGGTCAGCGCCCCCGTCGAGCCCGCAGGCGACGAGATGCCCGAGCCGGGCGGAACGGATTAAGGCCGCGACTCCGCCGCGTTCGCCTGATTGAATGGCGTCATGACCGATACCCCGCCCGCCCCGCCGCCCTCGCCCGAACCCGCCCGACCGCGGCGCCGGGGCTTCTTCGCCCGGCTGGTCGACATCAGCGGGCGGGATGTGATCGTGCTGCTGGTGCTGTGCCTGTGCGCGGGCGTCGTGCTGGCCGCGTTCAACGTGGATCCCTCCCGGCTGTGGGTGGATTTCTTCGGCACGCTGGGCGACGCCTGGGAGCGGGCGGTGGAGATCGTCACCGGCCTGTTCGGCTGGTCCTTCCGTTATTTCGTGCTGGGCGCGGTGCTGGTCGTGCCGCTGTGGATCCTCTGGCGGGTGATCCGCGCCACGGGCCGCGAGCGCTGAGGATTTCCCCATGACCGACGACAAGCTTCAGGCCCACCTGGAATCGCTCGCGCCCCTGCTGGTGGACGGCTCGCCCCATGCGGTCGCGCTGGGGCTGAAGCTGGAGGCCATCGCGCCGGGCAGCGCGTCGATCCGCGCGCCCTATCGCGACGACCTGGTGGGCGATCCCGAGACGCGGGTGCTCCATGGCGGAGTGATCACAGCGCTGCTGGACCACGCCTCGGGCACGGCGGCCTTCGCCGGAATGGGCGGGCGCGAGGCGCTGGCCACCCTCGATCTCAGGATCGACTACATGCGCCCCGCCGAACCGGGCCGGGACGTGATCGCCGAAGCGAAGACCATCCGGGTGACCAAGCAGTTCGCCTTCGTCTCGGCCATCGCCCATGACGGCGATCCGGACGATCCCGTCGCCACCGCCCATTCCGCCTTCATGGCCACACGGGTCAGCAAGGCCGCCGCCGACAAGGCGCGCAAGGCCATCGAAAACGGACAGAGCCCGGTATGAGCGCGCGCCTCTCCCCCCTGATGTCGAGCCCCTACGTGAAGACGCTGGGCGTGCGCTTCGACGACCATGGCGACGAGCTGACGGGCATCCTGCCCTATGCCGAGACGCTGGTGGGCAATCCGCTGATCCCCGCCCTGCACGGGGGCGCCATCGGGGCGTTCATGGAGATCACGGCTTCCGCGGGGCTGCTCGCCGCGTCAAGGCTGGCGGGCCTGCCCAAGCCCATCGACGTGTCGGTGGACTATCTGCGGCCCGTGCGCCCGCAGGACGTGTACGCCCGCGCGGCGATCACGCGGCAGGGCTCGCGGGTGGCCAATGTGCGGGTGGAGGCGTGGCAGGACCGTCGCGGCGCGCCGGTCGCCGCCCTGCACGGCCATTTCCTGATCAAGCCCGAAGACTGATCGCGGCGAGCCCTTCGGCCAGCGCCCGGCCCAGCGCATGGCCTGAATCCCAGGCGCATTCGGCCCGCCCGCCCAGCCGCCAGTCGCCGCCAGCGCCCACCGTTCCGCTGTCATCGAGCGCGAAGGGCGTGCCCGGCGCGGCTTCGGCCAGCGCGTAGCGCCAGCGATGGGTCTCCGCCCACACGGGCTTGGGCAGGCCGAAGCGCACCCAGGCCTCCTCCAGCAGCGCGCGGGCGACCCGCTCGGGATCGTCCTCGAGATGGATGCGCGACCAGTCGTGACGGGCGTGCAGCACCCAGGCCTCCGGTCCCGTGCGCCCCGGCTTCGAGCCATTGCGCGCCATCCAGGCCAGCGAGCCGCCATGCAGCTTCGCCCCGTCGAAACCCGGATCGAAGGGCGCGCCCAGCACCGCCATCACGGCCAGACAGGGCGCGAGCAGCGCGCCGCGGGCGTCCACGATCAGGCCGGAGAAGTCCGCGTCGGTGCGGGCGAGAAGGTCCACGAGCTGTTCGGGCGGCAGGGTCAGGGCCACGGCGGCGAAAGGGCCTTCGCCCGATCCGTCCTCGAAGCGGACCGTCCACGCCCCCGGCCCGCCCTCCAGCCGCGTCGCCCGGCGGCCGCATTCAAGGGCCGCGTCCGCCAGGCTAAAGCGCACCAGCGCGTTCATGGCGGGCGCGCCCACCCAGCGCGCCTCCTCGCTTAGAGGCAGGATGTTGCCGCCCCGGTCGATGGAGACCAGCCGTCCGGTCCAGGGCTGGGCGGCGCCCGCGGCGCGCGCCTCTTCAAGAAAGGCCCGGAAGCCCGCGCCCCGGGCGGTGAGATACTGGGCGCCGTGATCGAGCCGCGCCTCGCCAATGGGGGTGTCCGCGCGCCGGGTGGACAGCCGCCCGCCGGGCCCGCGGCCCTTGTCGAACACGCGGACGTCCACGCCCGCCTCGCCCAGCGCCCGCGCGCACGCCGCTCCGGAAAGTCCCGCGCCGATCACGGCTGCTCCGAGCGGTCTGACGCCCATCTGACGCTTCCTTTTGATGTCCCCGACCCTAACTGTGTGGCAATGGACGCCGATCCGCAAACCCTGACTTCGAGCCCGCGCCGCGCCATGGTGTATTTCGACGGGGGCTGTCCGCTGTGCCGCGCGGAGATCGCCCATTACCGGCGGAGGGGCGCGGACGCGGCGTTCATCGATCTCGCCGATGGCGGCCCGCCGCCGCCGGGGATCGACCGTGACGCGGCGCTGGGCCGCTTCCATCTCAGGCTGGAGGACGGCCGCATGGTGCACGGCGCGGCGGCCTTCGCCGCGCTGTGGCGGCGCACTCCGGGCTGGCGCTGGGCGGGCCGGATCGGCGGGGTCGCGCCCTTCGTGTGGATCGGCGAAGGGCTTTACCGGCTCTTCCTGCCGCTGCGCTCCGTTGTCGCCCAGGTATTCTTCCGGTGAAGATGCGGCGCAAGGCCGACCTGCCCTCGAAGACCTGCGCGACCTGCGGCCGCCCCTTCGTGTGGCGAAGGAAGTGGTCCCGGGACTGGGCGCAGGTGAAATATTGCTCGAAACGCTGCGCGAGCGCGGCCAGGAAGCATTGACACCGGTCACCTGAATAAAAAGTCAGGACACGGACATCACGCGGCAATGCGCGCGGGATCAGTCTCATCTGGCCGGCAGCGGATTCCGGGGCGGATCAACGACCTCCGAGGCGCGGCTGGCGGTCGATTGAATCCCTTGGAGACAGGAACCCCCGCCATGAAACGCATCGCCGCCGTCGCGGCCGCGCTCGCCTGCGCCGCCGCCATCGCCTCCCCTGCATTCGCTGAAGACAACGGACGCGTCGTGAACGTGCAGTATTACACGTCCGACCTGCTCACGCCCGAGGGCTCGGCACGGGTCGAAGCGCGGATCCGGGCCGCTGCCAGGAACGTGTGCACCGCGCATGAGCTGCGGGGCGTGGACCGCTTCAGGATGGAAGGCCTCTGCCGGGCGGACACCGAGCACGCCGCCCTGAGCAGGCTTTCGGTCCGCGTGGCCGAAGTGCGGGCTCAGAACCGCACCGCTCTCGCGGCCTTGAACTGAACCACCTCGACGGATGCGGCCTCGCCCCGAAGCCGCACCCACTGGCCCCTCCGGCTTTCCCCTTTTGCCGGAGGGGCTTCTCTTTTCTGCGCCCGCCTCTGAGATTGCCCCGCCGCCCGGTCCGGGCTAACCGGCACGGATGACCGCGTCCGCCCCCCTCACCCGATCCAAAGTCCTCGCGCTCGCCGTGCCGATCATGGCCGCGAACATCGCAACGCCGCTGGTGGGGCTGGTGGACATCGCCGTGATCGGGCGGACGGGCACGACCGCGGACATCGCCGCGGTGGCGCTGGGCGCGCTGATCTTCAACCTGCTGTTCTGGGCCTTCGGCTTCCTGCGCATGGGCTCGACCGCCCTGACCGCCCAGGCCGACGGCGCGGGCGACGAGGCCGAGGTGCGCGCCGCGCTGTGGCGGGCGGTCATGGCCGGGCTGGCCATCGGGGCGGTGTTCGTGCTGGCCCAATGGCCGGTCCGCGAACTGGTCTTTCTGCCCTTCTCGGCGACACCCGAGATAGAGGCCGCGGGCAAGGCCTATTTCGACATGCGCATCTGGGGCAGCCCCGCCGCGCTGGCGGGCTTCGCCATATACGGCTGGCTGATCGGGCTGGGGCGCACAGGCGCGGCGCTGGTGCTGCAGGTGGTCCTGAACGTGACCAATGCCGGGCTGTCCATCCTGTTCGTGTACGGGTTCGAGATGGGAGTGGAGGGGGTGGCGCTGGCCAGCGCGCTGGCGCTGTGGATCCACGTGCTCGCCGCCATACCGATCATCGCGCGGGTTCTGTCCCGGCGCGCCAGGCCCGGGAGCCGGGGCGCGGGCCTGTTCGACCGGGGCGCGCTGGTCCGTCTGTTCGCGGTCAACCGGGACATCTTCATCCGCACGCTGGCGCTGCTGGCGGGCTTTCTGTGGTTCAACGAGGCGAGCCTGCGTCAGGGGCCGGAGATGCTGGCGGGCAATGCGGTGCTGCTGCAGTTCATCGGCCTCACCGCCTATTTCCTGGACGCCTTCGCCCACGTCACCGAAACAGTGACCGGCAAGGCGGCGGGGCGGCGCGACTGGCCCGCCCTGACCCGCGCCTTCCGCCTGTCCAGCGAGCAGGCGGGGCTGTTCGCGCTGGGCCTGAGCGTGCTGCTGTTCGTCGCGGGGGACGTCTTCATCGCGGGCATGACCACCGACGAGGCCACGCGCGCGGTGGCGATGGCCTACCTGCCCTTCGCCGCGGCCGCGCCGCTGGTGGGACTGGCGAGCTGGCAGCTGGACGGGCTGATGATCGGGGCCACGCGCGGGGCGCTGATGCGCAACGCCATGCTGGCTTCGCTGGCGATCTATCTGGCGCTGGACTTCGCCCTGCGGCCCGCCTTGGGGGGCACGGGACTGTGGCTGGCCTTCCTGGGCTATTACGCGGCGCGGGCGGTCACGCTGGGCATCGGCTGGCCGCGCCTGAAGCGGGACATGACGGCCTAGAGATCGGCGCCCACCGCGTCCTGCAGCCGGGTGAAGCCGTCCGCCTTCAGGCGCGCGGCGAGCCCGTCGCGGATTTCGCCCACCAGCTTCGGCCCCTGATAGACCAGCGCGGTGTAGAGCTGGACGGCGTTCGCGCCTGCGCGGATCTTCGCATAGGCCGCGTCCGGGCCGTCGATGCCCCCCACCCCGATCAGAGCCAGGTCCGGCCCCGCCGCCCGGCGGAAGGCCTTCAGGACTTCGGTGGACGGCGCGAACAGCGGCGCGCCCGACAGCCCGCCCGCCTCGGCCCGGTGCGGGCTTTTCAGGGTCTCGGGCCGGGCGATGGTGGTGTTGGACACGATCACCCCGTTCAGCCGGTGCTTGGTCACCGCTTCGAGGATGGTCTCGACCGCGCCGTCTTCGAGATCGGGCGCGACCTTGAGAAAGACCGGCTCGGTCCAGCGCGCCTCGTTGACCCGGGCGAGCAGGGCGTCGAGCTCCGAGCCCGCCTGAAGGCCGCGCAGGCCCGGCGTGTTGGGCGAGGAGATGTTGACGGTGAAGAAATCCGCCAGCCCCGCCAGCGCCTTGAGCAGGATGGCGTAATCGCCCGCGCGGTCGTCGGAGTCCTTGTTGGCGCCGAGATTGACCCCGACGACGCCGGGCCGCCCCTTGCGGGCCTCCAGCCGGGCCCTGACCGCGTCCAACCCCTCATTGTTGAAGCCCATGCGGTTGATCACCGCGCGGTCCTCTTTCAGACGGAACAGGCGCGGTTTCGGATTGCCCGCCTGGGGCCGGGGCGTGACCGCGCCGACCTCCACGAAGCCGAAGCCCGCCGCCAGCAGCGCGTCGGGCGCCTCGGCGTTCTTGTCGAACCCGGCGGCCAGACCCACCGGATGGTCGAGCTCGATGCCCGCCACCGAGGTCGCCAGGACCGGATCGGCGGGGGTGGAGAGTGTCGGCCCCAGCCCGGCTTTCAGCGCCCGGATACCCGCCCGGTGGGCGATCTCGGGCTGCAGGGCGGAGACCAGCTTCACGCCCCAGTCGGCCAGCGCCATGACGATGCTCCTACAGATCGACGGGCAGCCGCCAGGCGCCCGTCTCGTCGCGTTTGAGAATGTGGACCGAGCGCACCGCGTCGAACGGGATCGGGCCGTAGACATGGGGGAAGAGCGCGCCGCCCCGGGACTTTTCCCATTTCAGCGTCCCGCCCAGCGCATCGGCGTCGATCACCGCCAGCGCGATTCGCGCCACGCCGTCGAAATGGGCCGCCAGCGTGTCTTCGAGCTGGTCGCGGGCCGAGCAGTGAATGAAACCGTCCGCCCGGTCCATGGCCTCGCCCTCATAGGCGCCGGTCGCGGCGGCCATGGCCAGCGCGGCGGGATCGGCGAAGCGGTAGACGGGCGGTGCGCTCATGGTTTCACCGCCTAGACCGGACACCGGGACAAAGCAAGGGGTCGCGCGGCTTCTTGAATAGAACACCGATGTTTACAGACAGGTGGATTTAGCAATAAATTTCACGCGCCACAGCATGGAATAGATCGATGCCATCACGATCATGGCCGTTATGGATCCTAGCGATCCTGCTTCTGACGGGATATCCTGCCGTGAACTCCGTCTACTGGTCAGAAGATCTCAAATCTGAATATTTAAATCCTCACAACGACTCTATCGTTATACCAGTTTTCAACAGCATACTGTTATCTGCTATTATTTCCCTACCCTTCTTGAGTGTCACTTGGTTATGCCTTCGCCGCTACAATCCCCGAACAAGGTTCATGGCGTGGCGTAGAGACCAACCCATACGCAGCAGCATGATCACTCTTGTCCTCGGCGCCCCTGCCGCCGGGCTGCTTATAATCCTTGTTACCCAGCATAACGGTTCTTGGCCATGGCACGAATATTTATGGACGGGTTACTGTTTGGTGCTGAGCCTGTGGCTCTTTGCGCTCCGCGCAGCCGCCATCGAACAACTGAATCCGCTAAATCATGAAATGAGAGCGCGGTCTTGAAAAAGGAATAAATTCTCTGTAAGGAATATATTCCTTGACGGAGTCATGGTGCATGCTCACCCACACCCAGATCTGGCGCGGAATCGACCGGCTGGCCCAGCGCGCGGGGCTGTCCGCCTCGGGGCTGGCGAAACGCGCCGGGCTCGACCCCACCACCTTCAACGAATCCAAGCGCGCGGCTCCCGGCGGCAAGCCGCGCTGGCCCTCCACCGAGAGCCTGGCGAAAGCCATGGCCGCGGCGGGGGCCAGCTTCGAGGAGTTCGCAGGGCTGGCGACGGGGGTGAAGACCGGCCGCTCGGTGCCCCTGATCGGGCTGGCCCAGGCCGGGTCGGAAGGGTTTTTCGACGATGCGGGCTTCCCGGTGGGCGCAGGGTGGGAGGAGGTCTTCCTGCCCGGCGTGGAGAGCGAGACCGCCTACGCGCTGGAGGTGTCGGGGGAGTCCATGCTGCCGCTTTACCGGCCCGGCGACCGGATCGTGGTCGATCCCCACGCCCAGCCGCGCAAGGGCGACCGGGTGGTGGCGAAACTGCGCACCGGGGAGATCACGGCCAAAGAGCTGGGCCGGACCACGGCGAAGACCGCCGAACTGATCTCGCTCAATCCCGACTTCCCCTCGCGCACGGTGGACGCCGCCGAGATCGTGTGGCTGGCCCGGATCGTGTGGGCCAGCCAGTAGCCTAGCCTTCGTACTGGAACACCTCTTCGAGCGGCCGTCCGAAGGCCTTGGCCACGCGGAAGGCGACCTCCAGCGAGGGCGAGTAGCGGCCCTGCTCCATGGCGATCACGGTCTGACGGGTCACGCCCACCTGGTCGGCGAGCTGCTGCTGGGTCATCTCCCCGGCATGGAAGCGCAACTCGCGGATGCGATTGGCGATCTTCGTCGCGCCCTTGCCCATCAGAAGCCCCGCCGGTAGTCGACCGCGCGCAGCACGCCCTTGACGATCTCGCTCAGCGCCAGCGCGCCCAGCAGCGCGTTCGCCACCCAGAAGGGCGCGGTTCCGAACACCAGAAGGCCGATCCCCCACACCACGCCCGCCCCGGCCACATAGCCCGAACGGGCATCCGCCCGGCTTTCGATGGCGCGGTCGCGCTCGTCGCTGGTGTCGGCCTGTTTCGGGTTCAACGCCTTCAGCAGGACATGGGCCAGCACCGACAGCACGATCAGGAAGACCACCAGCCCGATCATCAGGCCACCCGCCGCCGCAGGGGGCGGCGCGGCCTCGAGCCGGGCGAAGGGCGGGATCACGACGCCGAAATACCAGCCGAACACCGCGAGCGTGACCGCCAGCATGGCGAGATTGGATTTCTCCTGAAACGACATGTCGCCTTCTCCAGACACAATGTCAGAATTTCCTGACATGTGGGGATGTAAGAGATCGCCGACATCATGTCCAGTTTTTCTTACAAGATCATTCCTCGAAGCGCCTCACGGCCCAGGCCTGCGCGTCGGCGGGGTCGGTCTCGAGGCGGGTGCGGAGCTCTCCAGCGAGACCCAGCACGCCGGTCTCCACCGCGTCGTCCGGCTCCATGGCCAGCGCGCGGTCGAGCTGGGCTGAGGCCTCCTGCCCGTAGGCGCCCGGATCGGCGGCGACCAGCGCCAGCGCGAACAGATAGGCGATCAGCGCGTCGTCCGGCGCGGCCTCGGCGGCCTGGCTGTAAAGGGCGATCCCCTCGTCTCGCGAGGCTCCGAAGGCGCGGGCGCCACCACGGCGGTCCACTTCCATGTGCCAGCCGCCCAGCAGCGCCGTGCCGCGGGCGTCGTCGGGCGCGAGCGCCAGCCCCGCCTCCATCGCCCGGCGCGACTGCCGGGGCAGGCCCCGCATGAAGGCGCCGACCCGCGACACGTACCGCCCCGCATAACCGATCGCCATGCCCAGCCGGAACTGGGCGTCCGCGTTCGCGGGATCGATCTCCACGGCCCGTTCGGCCAGTCCGCGCGCCCGCTCGGCGGTCGCCTGCCGGTCCTCGGCCTCGCCCAGCACCAGCGACGTCAGCGCCGCCTCGGCGGCGAGGGTCAGCGAGGAGGCCGTCTCCTCCTGAGACGCCTGATATTCCGCCCCCGCCCAGTCGCCCGCCGCGAACGCGGCGCGGGCGGCGGCTTCGTCGGCGAGAGCAGGCGCGGACAGGAGAAGGGCGGCGGCGGGGATGAGGGCGAAATGTTTCATGACAAGGAGACTAGCGCGACGGAGCCCGAGGGCCAGCCTCCGATTCAGGCTTGGCGCGATCCGCGTTCAGAGCCTAACCTGAGGCTGCAGCCTTCACGGAGCCCGCCATGATCGTTTTCGCTCTCGCCGCCGCGCTGGCGGCCGACGCCTTGCCCGCGCCGGACTGGAACGACTATCCCCCTTGCGAGGAGGTCGAGGCCTTCGACCCCGGCGATGACGGTGAACTCCTCATTCGCACGGAGGTGGCGCTGGACGCCTGCCGCCTGCCGCTCGGTCTGAGCGCGGCAGAGGTCGAGGCGATGCTGGACGGCGAGGATTTCGCCTTCGAGATCGAGGGCGACGAGATCATCGTGGCCACGCGCGACGAGGCGCGGGCCCGCGGCGCGCTGAACGCCAGCCCGCCCGCGCTGGAGGGTGCGAAAGACCTCCACGCCGACCGCTTCCGTCTCGCGCGGCTGAACGAAGGGCTGCTGCGCTTCTACATTCTGCCGGCGGGCGGAGGCGGCTTCATGCTGGACGAGATGCCCTCATGGCGAGGGCCGGACGCCCCGGCGCTGGCCGAAGTGGAGAACGAGGGCGAGATCGAGGGCGAGGTGATCGAAGCCGAGCTGTGGAGCGCGGCGCTGGGCGAGACGCGGCGGCTGACGGTCTACCTGCCCCCCGATCACGAAACGGAGGAGTCTCTGCCCGCGGTGTTCTTCGGTGACGGTGGCGTGGTGGGCTATTTCGCCCGGCTCGTCGAACCGCGCATCCTCGACGGGACGCTGCCGCGGCTGGTCATGGTGGGCGCGCAGTCAGGCCAGCAGGGCATCGTGGAGGACCGGTCCGACATCGGGTCGGATCTGCGCAACGCCGACTATCTGCCGGGCGGGACCAACGAAGCGAATCGCTTCGACGCCCATCAGACCTTTTTCGCCGATGAACTCGTCGAACACGCCATCGAAACCTGGGGCGTCAGCGCCGACGCCGCTGAACGCGGGGTCTATGGCCGGTCCAGCGGCGGGGCGCTTTCGCTGCAGACCGGCTTCCGCCGTCCCGACCGGTTCGGCCACGCCTTCTCCATGTCTACCGGACGGGGGCGCGTGGAACAGGCCGATCCCGCACCGGAGGACGCGGCGCGCTTCTACTTCGCCGCGGGGCGTTATGAGCCCCGGTTCATGGCGAACGCGCGAATCTCCGCCGCGGCTCTGGAGAGCGCGGGCTATGCGGTGCGGTTCGAGCCGCTGTCGGCGGGTCATACCGGGGAGATCGACGAGGCGATGCTGATCGAATTCCTGAGCGACGCGTTCGGTGAAAACTGACCGGGGCGGAAGCTGGATGAAGTGGCTTCCGCCCCGGTCAGGCCTCGCCCGCTAAAGCCCCTGACCGCCGGACACTTCGATCCGCTGGGCGTTGATCCAGCGATTGTCCTTGCTCACGAGGCTGGCGATCATAGGGCCGATATCGTCGGGCACGCCCACCCGGCCGAGCGCCGTGGCCTGCGCGATCTGGCGGTTGAAGTCAGCGTCGTCGCGCACGGCGCCGCCTCCGAAATCGGTCTCAATGGCGCCCGGAGCGACGGTATTGACCGCGATTCCGCGCGCGCCGAACTCCTTGGCCATATAGCGGGTCAGCACCTCCACCCCGCCCTTCACCGCGGCATAGGCCGCGAAGCCGGGAAGGGTCATCCGCGTCAGTCCCGTGGACACGTTCACGATGCGGCCGCCGTCCGCCATCAGCGGCGCCAGCGCAGCGGTCAGGAAGAACACGCCCTTGAGATGCGTGTTCACCAGAGAATCGAACTGGTCTTCCGTGGTCTGCGTGATGAGCCCTCCATCGCCATGTCCGGCATTGTTCACCAGATTATCGAAACGGTCCCGGCCGAACACGCTCTGCAGCGTGGACGCCAGGGTTTCGGCGAAGCCGCTGAAACTGGAGGAGTCGGCGACGTCGAGCCTCAGCGCGGCGGCCTTGCGGCCCATGGCTTCGATCTCGGCCACGACCGTTTCCGCTTCTTCCTTCCGGCTGCGATAGGTGATGACGACATCGCCGCCCCGGCGGGCAATGTGGGTGGCGGCGTTGCGGCCCAGGCCGCGGCTGCCGCCGGTGATGAGGGTGATCGTGGTCATGAGCTGTCTCCATCGGTGAGTGACAGCCGATATATGGAATCCGCGCGCCGCCGCGTGTTGCCGGATGCGCGCGGGCTCTTGCCTGATCCTATCAAGCGCTGGCGGGCGGAGCGGAGCGGGTGTAGTCTGGCCGCATGACAGATTTGCTCGAAGCCGTCCGTCGCCATGCCGAAACCCATGCCGATTCGCACGGCGCGGCGCCCACTCCGATCCAGGGCCTGCGGACGATGCGCGTCACGGCGCCCAGTCCGCTGATCCACGACATTGCCCGCCCCATGGTCTGCCTGGTCCAGCAGGGCGCCAAGCGGGTGACGACCGGCGCGCGCACGGTCGACTTCGCCGCCGGCGACTCCCTGCTCGTCATGGGCCACGTGCCCACCGTCAGCCAGGTCACGCGCGCCAGCCCGGCCACGCCTTATCTGTCGCTTGTCATGGAACTGGACCCGGCGACGATCGCGGAACTGGGCGGACAGATGGAGACGCCCGGCGCGCCCTCAGGCTCCCCGGTGCAGGCCGACCCGACCGAGGCGGAGGTGACCGACGCCGCGCTGAGGCTGATGCGTCTGATCGAGCGCCCCGCCGCCGTCTCGCTCCTGAGCGGCCAACTGGTCCGGGAGATGCATTACTGGCTGCTGGCCGGACGGCACGGCGCGGCGATCCGGGCTCTGGGCTGGCCGGACGGCCATGTCCGCAAAGTGGGCCGGGCCGTCGCCCTGCTGCGCGAACGGTATGACCGGCGCGTTCCAGCCGAGACGCTGGCCGAGGCGGCGGGGATGAGCCTCGCCTCCCTGCACCGGCATTTCCGCGCCGCCACGTCGCTTTCACCGCTCCAGTTCCAGAAGCAGCTGAGACTGATCGAGGCCAAGCGGCTGATGCTGTCCGAGGGCGCGAGCGCCAGCGCGGCCGCCTTTCAGGTGGGCTATGAAAGCGTGCCGCAGTTCACCCGCGAGTATGGCCGCCTGTTCGGCAGCCCTCCGGTCAGGGACGTCGAGGCGGCGAAAGCCGCCGCCCGCGCCGCCTGAACCGTCAGCCCTCCGACAGGTCCTCGCCCGCCAGCGCGCGCTCGATCAGGTCGATGGTCCGGGGCAGGCCGTAGATGGCCGCGAAGCCGCCGAAGCGCGGCCCCTGGGACTGGCCCAGAAGCACCTCGTAGAGCGCCTTGAACCAGTCGCGCAGGTTCTCGATCCCGCTGTCCTTGCCCGCGGGATAGACCTCGTTCTGGATCAGCTCGGCGTCGGTCTCGGCCGGGTCGAGGGTCTTCAGACGCGTCACGAGATCCTGCATCGCGGCCCGTTCGAGGTCGGTGGGCGCGCGGTAGGATTTGGACGGCTTCACGAAGTCCTCGTAATAGGCAAGCGCATAGCCCGCGAGCCGGTCGAGGAAGGGCTCGGTCTGCGGGGTGGCCTGAGGGGCGTATCGTGAGATGAAGCCCCACAGCTCGTCCTTGCCCGAAGCGTTGGCCGCGGAGACCAGGTTCAGCAGAAGCGAGAAGCTGATCGGCGCGCCGGCCGCAGGCGGGTGTCCGTCATGGATGTGCCAGACGGGGTTTTCGAGCTTCTTGGCGTCATCCTGACCGGGGAAGGCTTCCAGATGCTGGCGGTACTCGTCCACCGCCTTGGGGATGACGTCGAAATGCAGCCGCTTGGCGGTCTTGGGCTTGGCGAACATGTACAGCGCCAGGCTCTCATGGGGCGCGTATCGCAGCCACTCCTCCACCGACAGGCCGTTGCCCTTGGATTTGGAGATCTTCTCGCCCTTGTCGTCCAGGAACAGCTCGTAGACGAACTGGACGGGCGGCTCGACGCCCAGGATGCGGCAGATCTTCGAGTAGATCGGAGCGTTGGACTGGTGGTCCTTGCCGAACATCTCGAAGTCCACGCCCAGCGCGGCCCAGCGCATGCCGAAATCGGGCTTCCACTGCAGCTTGGTGTTTCCGCCCGTCACGGGCACGGTCACGTCCGTGCCGTCCTCGTCCTCGAAAGTGATCTCGCCCTTGCTGGCGTCGATCTTCTTCATGGGCACGTAGAGCACCCGGCCGGTGGTGGGCGAGATGGGCAGGAAAGGCGAATAGGTCGCCTGACGCTCCGCCCCCAGCGTGGGCAGCATCACGTCCATTATGGCGTCGAACTTCTCCAGCGCGCGCAGCAGCATCGTGTCGAACGCCCCCGACCGGTAGCGCTCGGTGGCGGACATGAACTCGTAGTCGAAGCCGAAACTGTCCAGGAAACCGCGCAGGCGGGCATTGTTGTGCTGGGCGAAGCCCTCATGGGTGCCGAACGGGTCGGGCACGTCCGTCAGCGGCTTGTGCAGATAGCTTTGCAGCATCTCCTGCTGCGGCAGGTTGGACGGGATCTTGCGCATGCCGTCCATGTCGTCGGAGAAGCAGATCAGCCGGGTGGGGATCGCGTCGCCGGTCAGGATGCGGAAGGCGTGGCGGACCATCGAGGTGCGCGCCACCTCGCCGAAGGTGCCGATATGGGGCAGGCCCGAGGGGCCGTAGCCGGTCTCGAAGATGACCGCGTCGCCGGTCATGCCCCGTGTCTCGATGCGTTTCTTCACCAGCCGCGCCTGCTCGAACGGCCAGGCCTTGGCGTCGGCGGCGAGGGTGGGAAGGTCGGTCATCGAAGGCTCCTGTGCGGTGCTTGAACCGCGGCAGGTAGCCCCCGCGGGCGCCAGCGTCAACTTGGCGTGCCGTCACCCTCTGAGGTCACGGGACCGAGCCCGTCGTCGAAGATGGTCTCGATGGGCTGGCCGAACAGGCGCGCGATCCTGAACGCCAGAGGCAGGGAGGGATCGTACTTGCCCGTCTCCAGCGCGTTGATCGTCTGGCGGGACACGTCCAGCTTCTCGCCCAGGGCGGCCTGCGACCACCCCTTCTCCGCGCGCATGTCACGAAGCCGGTTCTTCATGAGAACCGCCGTCCGGTGAAGAACAGGGCGATGTAGTAGCCCAGTATGGCCAGCACGAAGGTGAAGACCGGATCAGCGAGGGGAATGGCCAGAAGGGCGGAAGCGAATGCCCATAGCATCATGATCATCACGGCACCCCCGAAACCGATCGCGAGCGACGTGACGTGGACCCGCTGCTGAAGCTCGTCGAGAGACCGCATGAGCACGACGAATTCATACGTCGCCGCCGCCATGAAGATCGCGCAGATCACGACCATCGCCAGGTTCAGCCCCGCCAGATCCGGTCTGGCGGCGGTCAGCGCGAAGAAGAGGACGAAGACGGCCAGAAGGGCCGCCACCATCGCGAGCGAGCGCCAGACATAACGGCGGCGCGCGCTCGCAGGGGCGGTGTAGGTTTCCGGTATCAGGTTGATCATCCGCCTTCGTCCTTCCCGTCTCAGCCGTTGGCCGCGCTCCCCCGCCCGAAGACGCGAGCGATCAGCGCCCGGCGGTTGTCGAACATCGTCCAGCCCAGCACCAGAGCGCCCAGCCAGAACACGCCCTCGGTGGCGAGCGCCGCCACGATGATCGCCGTCAGGAACGCCGCCCGCGGCGCATCGAGAAAGAATGCCGCGCCCGCCGTTATCCACGCCAGCCCCGCCACGATGACCGCGATGGCCAGAATCGTCACTTTAAGCTTGCCCTTGAGTGTCATGATCCGATCTCCTTTGTAAAGCGTCCTTTACGAGATATCGTCAAGGATGCTTGACGTCAAGGGAGCTTTACAAAGTTTTTCATGAAAAAACGGCCGCCCGTCGCCGGGCGGCCGTTCGTCAGCGCCAATGCGCTTGTTTTTCAGCTACTTGTTCGGCTGCGGCGTGATCCGCAGATACGGCTTGACCCGCTTGTAGCCCTTGGGGAAGAGCTTGTCGGCGTCTTCGTCGGAGACGCTGGGCACCACGATCACGTCATCGCCATCGGTCCAGTTGACCGGGGTGGCGACCTTGTAGCCGTCGGTGAGCTGGAGCGAGTCGATCAGGCGCAGCACCTCGTTGAAGTTCCGGCCCGCGCTGGGCGGATAGGTGAAAGTGGCGCGGATCTTCTTGTTCGGGTCGATGACATAGACCGCCCGCACCGTGACCTTGGGGTCCGCGTTGGGGTGGATCATCGTGTAGAGCTCGGACACTGACCGGTCGGTGTCGGCGATGATCGGGAAGTTCAGGGCGCAGCCCTGCGTCTCCTCGATGTCCTTCACCCAGGCCTTGTGCTGGTCGAGCGGGTCCACCGACAGGGCGATGGCTTTCACGTTGCGCTTGTCGAATTCGGACTTGAGCTTCGCGGTGAAGCCCAGCTCGGTGGTGCAGACCGGGGTGAAGTCGGCCGGGTGGGAGAAGAAGACGACCCACTTGTCGCCGATCCAGTCATGGAAGCTGATCGGACCGTCGGTGGTCTCGGCCTTGAAGTCCGGGGCGATGTCGCCGAGAAGCAGGCTCATGGGGGTTTCTCCGTTGCGGGCGGCGGGTTAACGATTAGGCTCGGAAACTTGGGCGGCGGCGGGCCCGCGCGCAAGCCCTGACAAACCCAGCACCACACGCAGGAGCCGCGCGGCCATGCCCAGCCTCATCATCATGCGCCACGCCAAGGCCGTCGACCGCACCGAGGACGGGGACGATTTCGAACGCGGGCTGGCCGAGCGCGGGCATCAGGACGCCGACCGCGCCGCAGAGGCGATGAAGGCCGCGGGCCTGAGCGCCAGCCACGCCCTGGTCTCCCCCGCCCGGCGCACCGCGCAGACCTTCGAGCATGTGAAATCCGTGCTTGGCGAGCCCCCTGCGGAAAGTCCCATGGCGCTCTACCACGCCTCGGACTCCATGCTGGAGCGGGCGGTTCTCGAAGCGCTGGCCAAAGGCCATCAGCGGCTGGTTCTGGTCGGCCACAATCCCGGCATCGGCGCCTTCGCCCACACCCTGGCCGACCGGGCGGACGCCCGGGACGGCCTGCCCTGGGGCTGGCCGACCAGCGCGGCCATCGCCTTCGAGCTTGAGGGCGCGGACCTGTCCGCTCCGACGCGGACCTTCTTTTTCAATCCCAAGGCCTGACGCTTACTCAATATTATCTAAGAGCGAAAAACCTGAATCGCCACGCCTTCTGATTGCCGATAGCGTCCTGCGCTTCTGAGGGGTCAGAGACAGGGCAGATCATGCGCGACGGGCTGGAGTCCGCCGCCGCGGGCGCGCGGCCGGACCAGGATTGCCACGCCGATCAGGCCGAGGCGCTGCATGACGCGCTGGCCGGGGCGGCGGCGTGGGGCGCGGCGAACCATCTGCTCCACACCCGCTCCGAAGCCAGCGCCGCCGCGCCTGAGAGGCTCCATCCCGCACTGTGGGCCGGGCCGCTGGTTTTCGCAGCCGGGTGCGCCCTGCTCGCGCCCGGCGCCACGATGCTGGCGGCTTTCCTGCTTCTGGGGCTGGGGTTCGGCGCGCTGGCGATGATGCGGCTGGCGAGCGCCCTCCTGCCCGTGCGCTGGAGTCTGCGCGCGGCGCTTGATGACGACGCCCTGCCACCGGCCACGGTGATCGCGGCGCTGCATGACGAGGCGGCGGTGGTGGGCGGGCTGGTCGAGAAGCTGCGGCGGCTGGACTATCCCGCCGAGAGGCTGGAGATCGTGCTGGCCATTGAAAGCCACGACCACGCCACGCTGGAGGCCGCCAGAGAGGCCGCGGCCACGCCCGGCCCCGCCATCCAGGTTCTGGCCGTGCCGCCGGTCGGCCCCACAACCAAGCCCAAGGCGCTCAATTTCGCCCTGGCCTTCTCAAGTGGCGCGATCATCGCGGTCTATGACGCCGAGGACGCGCCCGCGCGGGGGCAGCTGCGCGCGGCGGCCGAGGCTTTCGCCGCCGACCCCTCGCTGGCCTGCGTGCAGGCGCCGCTCAACTGGTACAATGACGATGAAACCTGGCTGACGCGGATGTTCGCGCTGGAATACGCCGCGCAGTTCAACGCCCTGCTTCCGCTTTTCCTGCGGCTGGGCTGGCCGTTGCCTCTGGGCGGCACGTCGAACGTGTTCCGGCGCGATGCGCTGGAAGCTTCGGGCGGCTGGGACCCGCACAATGTCACCGAGGACGCCGATCTGGGCTTCCGGCTGGCGCGGGACGGCTGGCGGGCGGGACTGATCGAGCCGGGCACGCTTGAAGAGGCGCCCGTCACGCTGGACGCGTGGAACGCCCAGCGCTCGCGTTGGCTGAAAGGCCACGCGATCAGCTTCGGCGTGCAGATGCGCGATCCTGCCGGACTGATCTCGGGCGCCGGGCGCGGGGCGATGGCCGCGCTGTGGCTGAGCCTGGGGGCCAATGTCGCCAGCGCCGCGGCCCACCTGCCCGCAGCCCTGTGGATCACGGCGGCGCTGGCGCTGGGCATCGCTCATCCCGCGCTCCTGCTCGGCCCGGCGCTGGCGGGGTATGGGGCGGGGATCACGGCGGCGTGGGCGGGCGCGCGCCGGGCGGGGCTGAGGCCGCGGGCGCGCGATCTTGCCGCCCTGCCGGTTTACTGGCTATTGCAGGCCCGCCCTCTGCTGCGCGCCTTGCGCGAGCTGCGCGGGCGGCCCTATCTGTGGGCCAAGACCCGCCACGGGGTCACAGCCGGAGCCCGGACCGCCCCTGATGAGCATGATGCTGACACTGCTGCTCATGGGTCTGACGGCCAGCCTGTTCGTTCTGTGCGCCTGGTGCAGCGGACGGCCGTGGAACCCGCTCAAAGGCCCGCGCATGATCCCGTGGACGCTGATCGCCCTTCTGATGGCGGTCTGCTTCCTGATCCTGCTCGCCCATTTCTTCAGCTTCTACGGGATCGAGACCGGCCAGCGCATGCGCCTCAGATGAAGGCCATGACGGTCAGCACCGCGAAAATGCCCGCGAACAGCCCGATCATGCCCCAGCGGACGGGCCGCGACAGCCGCCGCCACCAGGCCACGATGGTCTCGCCGAAGAAGAACAGGACCACCGCCATCGACAGATAGCGGATCGACCGGCCCGCGACCATCGCCAGCGCGAACCAGACCGGCCCCACCCCCGCAAGCGCGGCGGAGAAGCTGGTCAGTTGGACCGGCACCGGCGTCATCATGCCCACGAACACCGCCCATGCGCCGCGCGCCTCCATGTTCGCGCGCGCGCCCTCCACCGTGGCGGCCACGCCCGCGTCGTCCAGCAGCAGCGGGGCCACGGCCTCATAGGCGAGCAGGCCCAGCGCGAACATGACCGCGCAGCCCAGCACCGAGCCGGCCAGCACCGCGAAGGCGGCGGGAAACACGAAACGGCGCCCACGCAGCATCTGGGCGGCCAGCGGGAAGGCGACCGGCCAGGGCAGGACGGTGGAATCGATGAAGGAGCCGAGAAACAGCGCGGGCAGCGCCCAGCGCCCGCGGGCGGCCCGGTCCAGCGTCATGCGCCAGCGCGCGACCGGGCCGGGAGGCCGCGGGTCGGTCGCGTCGGGGGGCGGAGGCGCTTTGACGGTCATGGCCTGAACATGTAGCGGCTCGGACGCGGCATGCACGCTGCGGCGAATGCGCGCCCTATCCCGGTGGCAGCGCCACCGAGAAGCTCTCCACCAGCGACCCCACGACCAGCCGCCAGCCATCGACCAGCACGAAGAAGATCAGCTTGAATGGCAGGGAGATGATGATCGGCGGCAGCATCATCATGCCCATCGACATCAGGATGGAGGCCACCACCAGATCGATGATCAGGAAGGGGATGAACAGCAGGAAGCCGATCTCGAACGCCCGCCGCAGCTCGGAGATCATGAAGGCGGGGGCCACCACGTAGAGCGGCGTCGCCTCGGGCGTCTCGGGCTCGACCTCGGCGATGTTGAAAAACAGCTCCAGATCGTCGTCGCGAGTGTGGGCCAGCATGAACATCTTCACCGGCTGGCTGGCCGCGCCGAACGCCTCCTCGGTCTCCATCTCCCCGTTCAGATAGGGCTCGATCCCCTCGGCGTAGGACTGGGTGAAGACCGGCGCCATGATGAAGGCGGTCAGGAACAGGGCCAGCGAGATCAGCACCGCGTTGGGCGGGCTCTGCTGCAGACCGATGGCGGTCCTGAGCAGCGACAGCACCACCACGATGCGCACGAAGCTGGTGGTCATGATCAGGATGGACGGCGCCAGGCTGAGCACCGTCAGCAGGGCGATGAGCTGAATCACCCGCTCGGTCAGCCCGTCGCCCTCCTCGCCCAGATCGATGCTGACCGACTGGGCCTCGGCGGGAAAGGCCAGCAGAAGCATCAGCCCCAGCGCGGCGAGCGCGGGCGGCAGGAAGCGGGCCAGCACCCTCACCGGTCCGTCTCCGGGGCGGGCCTGATCGCGGCGTCCACCACCTGCTCGCCATTGGCGCCCAGCAGCAGGACGGTCTCCCGCCCGTCGATCTCCACGATCACGAGGCGGCGGCGGGCGTCCACCAGCAGGCTTTCGACCAGCTTCATGCGCCGCGTGCGACCCGCCTGCGGGCTCATGCCGGGAAACAGGCCGCGGCTCTGGGCGCGCCGGGCCAGCCAGGCGAAGCCGCCCAGAAGCCCCAGCACCACGAACAGCGCCGCCGCGTAGCGTGTGAAATCGATCAGATCCACGGCGCGGCCCGCCTCCTCCCGCGTGAAACACCGTCACCTCGCTAGCGGGAGTCGGGGGGCGGGCCAAGGTTAAGACAGTCTTAACCGCATCGCCTCAGCTTGAGCCCTCGCAAAGGCTCCAGAAGGGAGTGCGCCCATGCGGCCCGAAGACATCCCCGTGCTGGCCATGCTGCGCCAGTCCATGGGCTACCATTCCGACCGCCAGCGGGTGATCGCCGAGAACGTGGCGAACGCCAACACCCCCGGCTACACGCCCCAGGACATCGCCCAGAGCGAGTTCGAGCGCGCGCTGAACGGCGCGACGCGCCCCTCGCGGGTGACGCTGCAGACCTCCGATTCCGGCCACCGGCAGGGCACGCCGGTCTCGTCGAACACCTGGCGGGCGGGCTACGCGCCTGACAGCGAGACCACCATCAACGGCAACTCGGTGGTGATCGAGGAGCAGATGGTGCGCTCCAGCGACAACCGGGTGCGGTTCGAGACCGCACTGAGCCTGTACCGCAAGGGCCTCGACATGATCCGCGCCGCCTCCCGGGCGCCGGGCGCGTAAGGACTGAGCCATGACCGACAACACCCAGAACACGCTGCAGATCGCCGCCTCGGGCCTGAGGGCCCAGTCCGCGCGGATGCGGATCATCTCCGAGAACCTGGCCAACGCCGAATCCACCGCCCGCACGCCGGAGGAGGACCCCTATCGCCGCCGGGTGCCGGTCTTCCGCGCCGAACTCGACCGGGCCACGGGCGCGAACATGGTGCGCATGGGCGACGCCCGGCTGGACGACAGCGAGTTCCGCCTGTCTTACGAGCCTGGCCACCCGGCCGCGGACGCCGAAGGCTATGTGCGCTATCCCAACGTCTCCAGCCTGATCGAGCTGATGGACATGCGCGAGGCGCAGCGTTCCTACGAGGCGAACATGAACATGATCGAGGGCGCGCGCCGCATGATGGAACGCACTCTCGACCTGCTGCGGCGCTGATGGGAGTCTGAGAGATGGATCCCGCAGCCCTTCGCGCCTACGCCGCCGCCAGCCAGGCCTTCGGCGGCAGCGCCGCCCAGCAGCTCCCCCAGGCCACCCAGACCCAGGCCCCGGCGGAGACCTTCGCCAATCTGGTCATGGACGCGGTCAGCCAGACCGAACAGTCCGTGCGCTCGGCCGAAACCCTCACCGCCCAGCAGGCCACCGGCCAGGCGGAGATGGTGGACGTGGTCACCGCCATCGCGGCGGCCGAAGTCCAGCTCGAAACCGTGATTTCGGTCCGGGACTCGGTGATCCGCGCCTATCAGGAAATACTGAGGATGCCGATTTAAGGGGCTTTCAGGGCCCGGCCTCCTCCGGCGCGTCAGCGCCGCAAGCGCGACCGCGCGCCCGCGCTCATGCGCGGAACCGACCGAGCGGAGCGAGGAAGGACAGGCGAAAGCCCCTCAGCTCGGCCCCGTCTGGAACCGGCTCGAAAATCCGTCAAGGAAGGGATCGATGCTCTGGCGGGCGGCGAGGGAGGATACGGCGTCGCGCAGGCGGACTTCGCCGCCGGGGCCGTGGTTTCTCATGGCGAGGTCGAAGGCGGCGGCGTGGGCGGTGGCTGCCATGAGCTCGCCATAGCGGGCCTCGACCCGGCGGGCGGAGGGCTCGTCGCCTGCAAGTGCGTACGCGATGGCCGCGCGCAGCACGTCATGGGCCTCGACGGGCTCCAGCGGCTCGGCCTCCTCCCAGCGCGATCCCAGCAGGGCTTCGAGCGAGCGGCCCACCCGCGGCCAGTCCCGGTCCTGCCACGCCACGTCCGCGCGCAGGCGGTTGGCGGCGGGGCCGGTATCGGCGGCGATCAGCTCCAGCGCGTGATCGCGGCGACCCAGCCCCGTCAGGGCGCGGGCCTCCAGCAGGCGGCGCTCGGCGGCGAGTTCCGGCGAGATGCCCGCGATGCGGGTCGAGCGCAGGGTGCGCAGGGCGTCCTCGTCCCGGCCGTCCATCAGATAGACCACGGCCAGATCGGACGCGATGGCCGCCCGGGCCTGCCCGGGCATGGAGCGGTTCTCGACCTGGTGGCGCAGAAGCGTGGCGGCGGAATCGAGCAGGTCCACGGCCACCAGACGCTGGGCGACCCGGCGCACCATGCGGTCGCCGTCGCTGCCCTGAGGTGTGAGATAGTCGTGCTCGCTGAACAGGGCGAGCGAGCGGATCGGGTCCATCGCCTCGGCCTCGCCATCGAGGAACAGGCGGCGGAAGAGCCGGTCCATGTCCGCGGCGATGCGGCGGGTCGCGGCGGCCTGGGGGAAGCGTTCACGGGCGGCGGCCAGCACCTCCAGCGCCTCGGCGTGGCGGCCTGTCTGACTGTAGAGCTCGCCCAGCTGGCGGGCGGCTTCGAGCTCCACCCCGTCCCCGCGCCACCGGTAGCGCAGCGCCTCCAGCGCGTCGATGGCCTGGGCGTCGGTCATGTCGCCCGCCGCCCGGTCCAGCCGCACCTGTTCGAGCAGGGCGGGCGCCTGAACCGGCTCCCAGCCTGAGCGGGACAGACGGGCGAGCTGCGCCCGCGCCGCGTCCCGGTCGCCTTCCAGCGCGGCGAGGCGGGCTTCGGCGAACCCGGCTTCGGCTTGAGCCTGCGCGTCCCCGCCCTCGTCGGCGGAAAAATCTCTCAGAATGCGGCGCGCGGCGGCCAGATCGCCGGTCTCCAACGCGGCCCGGGCGTGCAGCGCGCGGAAGCGCTGACGCCAGACCGCGTCATGAGCGCCCAGCGCGTCCGCGCCTTCATCGAACCGGCGGCGGGCCTCCGACCAGTCCTCGCGCCGGGCGGCCACCGCCCCGCGCCAGAGCTGGGCGGCGGGGTCGGCGGCGACAGTGTCGCCCGCCAGCGAGCGCTCGGCGTCCATCCAGCGGCCCAGCATGTAGTTCGCCGCGCCGCGGATGGCGCGGGCCTGCGATGACCGTCCCAGATCCGCATCGGCCTCGGAGGCCAGCCGGACCGCGCCCAGCGCCTCGGCGCCCAGCTCCCAGCCCAGATAGAAGCGCGCCAGATCCAGCATCGCCTCCGGCCCGCCATCGGCGGCGCGGCGCTCGGCCACGCGCAGGCCGTCGCGGAAGGGCTGGCCGCCGCGCCATGCGGCGGTGTCCAGAAAGGCGGGTGAATAGGACGGCGCTTCGGCGGTGAAGACCGGGGCGGGCTCGTCTCCCTCCCCCTCCGAGCCGGACAGAGTCAGGCCGCCGGGACGGCTGATCCGCGCGCCGCCGGGCACGAGGACCATGTCCAGATCGTCCGCGAAGGGCTGGACCGCCGCGCCCATGTTGGACACGAGCACCTGCCCGTCCACGAAGCGCCGGGTCGCGGACACGCCGCGCTCGTCGCCGGTCGCGGTCAGCACCAGCAGCGTCCCGCCCGCCTCGGGATCGTCCAGACGGACCACCGAGCGCGCCTGCGGGTGCGCGATGCGGATGCTGCCCGCCCGGCCCGCTTCGGGGGCGATGGTCAGGGCGGCGGGCGCGGTCTCGGCGGTGTCGGCCAGGCGCACCCGCCACGCGGTCTCGGTGCGGGTGACGTCGATCCGCGTCGCGTCTGAGGAACTGAGCCGCAGGGCGGTGTGGCCGGGGCCGGAATGGGCGTCCCACGCGCTGGCGTGGCGGCGGGGCATGTCGGCGAGTTCAGCCAGATCCAGCCGCGCCTCGGCGTCGAACACGATCCAGACCGAGCCGCCGCGACGGAACACCGCCGTCCCGGGCAGGGCCGCCCAGTCGAACTGAAGGGTCGCGTCCGTGCCCTGCCGCCGCAGCGAGACCTGCACCACGCCCGACGCCGGGACGGGATCGGGGGCGGCCTCAGTGACCGGCTCGGGCTCGGGCGCGGCCTCGCCCTCGTCCGGGCCAGTGGGCGTGTCGTATTCGGGTTCCGGCTCTGGCTGAGGTTCAGGTTCGGGTTCGGGCTCCGACGGCAGGGCCTGCTCGTCGGCGTATTCGGCCAGCGCGGCCAGCATGGTCTCCGCCGAGATCGCGCCCGGATCGAGAATGTCCAGCACGATCCGGCGGCCGTCCTCGGAGTAGGCCCGGGCGGTCGCGCCCGGTTCGAGCCGCATCTCCACCGCGAACGAGTCCGGCGAGGGATCTGCGCGCAGGGTCTCGACCAGCCGGGGCGGCGCGACCGACAGATCGGTCAGGTCGGCTTCCGCCGCGCGATTGAAGCTGAGTCGCACCCGCTCGCCGTCCTGGGTCAGCTCATGAGAAACCCGCAGCGGCCAGGCGAACTCGATGCGCGAATACTCCGCCGCCTGTCCGGATCGGACGGTGACCGGAACGGGGGGCGGCGGGGCGGCGGCCGCCGCGGCGGCCTGACGGCGTTCCTCCTCGCGGCGAATCTCCTCAGCGGCCATGCGGCGGGTGTAGTCGGAGACCACCGGCTCCGGCGCGGGCGCGCCGGGCGGGGCGAGGTCGATGGCCACGATGTTGTGCGAGACGCTGACATGAGGCTCGATCTCGCGGTTGAGGGCAAGCCTGAGCGTGCGTCCGTCCTCATCCAGCCGGGCCATGGCGACGATGCCGCCCGACCGCTCCACGATCGCGGCGGTGTCCAGCGAGACCGCTTCGGACAGGCGCGCGACCAGCACCGCCCCGGCCATCACTTCGGCGGTCGCGGTCAGCGATCCGCCCGCGTCCTCGGGATAGACGATCTGCATGCGGGTGGCGGGGCCGGCCTGTTCGACGACGAGGCTGGCGGGGGCCTGGCCGAACGCCGCCCCCGGCAGGAGCGCCGCTCCCGCCGCGGCCCCCAGAAGGAGCCCGCGAAGCCGCGAGGCCGGGCTAGGACCCGGTCCCGGCAAGACGGGCCTCCGCCTCGGCGGCGCTCTCGGCGATGTCGGCGCGGGCGCGCAGGCGCACGGTCAGCCCCGCGGCGAACGCAGGCGGCATGGCGCCCAGAATGGCCGCGTAGCGGCGGCCCTGATCGCGCTGGAGCTGTTCGGCGACCACCAGCAGGGTGTCCTCGTCCATCTCGGTCATGATGGCGGCGGCCTCTTCGGGCTCGAGCTGGGAATAGACCGTGACGATCTCGTTCAGGCGCGACTGGCGCTGCTCGTCGAGCTGGCCCAGAAGCCCGCGGATCTCCTCGCGCAGGCCCTCCATCTCCGTGATGCGCACCTCCACGTCCTGCTCGGCGACCTCGATCAGCGCCTCGCGGGTGTCCAGCTCGGACGCCCGGCGGTCGAGCTCGGCACGCCGCCGCGACAGGGCTTCGAGCAGCGCCAGCTCCGAGCCCGAGCGCTCACGGTCGGCGTCTTCAGTGGCCGGGGCGACCACCGGAGCGGCTGGCAGCGGGGCGGGCTCGGCCTGAACGGGTTCGGGGTCGGGATCGGGCTGGAGGCTGACCGGGGCGTCCTCGACAGCCGCGACGGTCTCCGCCGCCGCCTCGGCGGCAGCGGCGCTGGCCTCCCACAGGCTCGCCGCGCCATCGGCCAGCGAGACCGATTTGAGCGCGAACAGTCCGCCGAGCAGAATGGCGATCATCGCGAGGGGGCGCAGGCCGGGCATGGCGTCTCTCCTGGCGTCAGCGCAGCGAGTTGAGCGGGTCGAGCCTGCGCTCGGGCGCGGGCTCCCGGCGCGGGGCCGGGGCGGGATCGGGGCGGCGGGCGCGGGCCAGCCGCTCGGCGCGGGCCTCCGCGCCGTCATTGAGGATGCGCAGCTCGTCGCACAGGCGCTGGGCGTCTTTGACCTTCTGCTCCAGCCCCGCGCCGCTTTCCTTGGCGGCCCGGTCGAGCTGGCCCAGGCTGGCGCGGGCGCGGTCCACCGCGTCGTTGAGGTCGGAGATGGTCTGGCGCAGGCCGTCCTGGCCCTCGCGCAGGGCCTTCAGGCGGCGGTCCACCCGCCAGCACATGACCGCCGCACCCAGCAGCAGAAAGGCGATCAGCACCTCGAAGGCGAAGGCGGCCATGCTCATGTGAACCTCGTCAGCTTGCGCCGGGCGGCCGAGGAGAGCGGCGCGTCCAGACGAATGCCCACATTGTGCCCGAGTCGGCCCATGCGTCCGCGCGTGAGCGAAATGTTTCCGCAGCGCAGCTCCACCGCGCTGTCGGGCGTGGCGTCCAGCATCAGCGTGTCGCCCAGCTTGAGCGCCATCACCTCGCCCAGCGGCTTCCGGATCTCGGAGACCACGGCGCTGACCTCCATGTTCGTCGACCACAGCTCGGTGGCCAGGTGGCCCTCCCAGATATTGTCGCGGCCGAACTTCTCGCCCATGAACTGCTGGAGCAGCATCTTGCGGATGGGCTCGAGCGTGGCGTAGGGCAGCAGCAGCTCGATCCGCCCGCCCCGGTCCTCCATGTCCACCCGCAGCTTGACCAGGATGGCCGCGTTCGCGGGCCGGGCGATGGCCGCGAAGCGGGGGTTGGTTTCGACCCGGTCGAGGGTGAAGTCCACCTCGGTCAGGGGCGCGAAGGCGGCCTTGGCGTCGGTCAGGATGACCTCGATCATCCGCTGGACCAGCGTGCGCTCGATGGTGGTGTAGGGCCGCCCCTCGATGCGCATGGCGCTGGTGCCGCGCCGCCCGCCCAGCAGCACGTCCACGATGGAGTAGATCAGGTTGGAATCGACCGTCAGCAGGCCGAAATTGTCCAGCTGCTCGGCGCGGAAGACCGACAGGATGGCCGGCAGCGGGATCGAGTTGAGATAGTCCCCGAACCGGATCGAGGAGATGTTGTCGAGCGAGACCTCCACGTTGTCGGAGGTGAAATTGCGCAGGGACGTCGTCATCAGCCGCACCAGGCGGTCGAAGACGATCTCCAGCATGGGCAGGCGCTCGTAGGAGACCAGCGCGGAGTTGATGATCGCGCGGATGCCAGAGCGGTCGCCGTTCTCGTCATCGGAGACCGAGAAGCCCAGAAGGGAGTCGATCTCGTCCTGATTGAGGATGCGTTCGGGCCCGCCCCCGCCGCCCTGGGGCAGGAAGCTTTCCCCCTCCGAGCCCATCATGGCTTCCCATTCGGAGGCCAGCCCGCCATCGCCCGCGGTGTCGAAATCGGGCTGCTCGGCGGCCGCGGCGGCCTCCCACTCGGCGGCGAGCGCGTCCTGGTCCACCGCGCCGTCCTCGGCGGCTTCCCACTCGGCGGCGAGCTTGTCCTGGTCGATATCGGCCATGTCAGCGCGTCTCCGTCGTCAAGCCGTCAGGACTGGGTGACCAGCATCTGAGTGATCAGAACACCTTCCACCCGCTGGGGCGCGATGGCGATATTGGTCCGGCGTAGCAGTTCCATGCGCACCCGGTGCAGCCCGGCCGAACCGGCCAGATCGTCCGGCGTCAGTTCGCGCAGGAAGGCGGCGTAACCGTCCAGCACCCGGCCCATGCGCTCGTCCAGCACCGGCGCCATCGCCGGATCGGCGATCTCCAGCTCGATGTTCATGGACAGCAGCAGCGGCGCGCCGTTGGCCGCGCGCACCTGCACGATGACCGGATCGGAGAAGCGGTAGGTGGCGTAGTCGCGCGCGGGTCCGGCATGCTCGCCGTCCTCTTCGGCGAGATGGGCCTCATCCTCGTCCCCGCCGCCCATGAAGAACAGCGCCCCGCCCACGCCCGCCAGCAGCAGGATGAGCACGGGCAGGCCGATCAGCAGGCCCAGCTTGACGATGGAGGGCTTCTTCTTGCCCCCCTCCTCGCCTTCGCCCTCCGCGCCCTCTTCGGTCACGGCTTCGGCCTCGCCTTCCTGGACGTCGTCTTCGGCCATGATTCGCCCCGCTGCCCCTTCGCCGCGTGTGTTCGCAAGAATTAAGCGGCGATGCGGTTAACGATCCGTTTGGAATTGCCCCTGATGGGCAGTTTCTGCCCAGCGCGGCGGCATGGACTGCAGGCCTGGAGCCCCCTCTCCCGCCCGCCCTGAAGCCAACCCCCTGATCTAAAACAGAATTAACCATGGCACGGCGCTTGCGACATGCGAGGCGACGCCAGCGAAACGCGGGCGAAACGCCGATCACGGCCAGAAGGGGCGAGGCGATGGACAACGCGATGATGATCGGGCTGACCCGTCAGCTCACCCTGCGCCGGGCGATGGACGTCACGGCGAACAACATCGCGAACGTGTCCACCACCGGCTTCAAGGCCGAAAGCCAGCTTCTGGAAGCCAACAACGCCACCCGCGCCCGCTCCGAGGACGGCCCGCCCCGGCTGGCCTATGTCGACGAATGGGGCATGGGCCGGAACTTCGCCCAGGGCGACCTGGCGCGCACCGGACGCCCGCTGGATCTCGCGCTGGAAGGCGACGGCTTCTTCGCGCTGGAGACCGAGGCGGGCGAGCGCTACACCCGCGACGGCCGGTTCAGCCTCGACGCCGAGGGCGCCATCGTCGCTTCTGACGGCTCCCGGCTGATGAGCGATGGCGGCGGGCCGATCTTCCTCGACCTTGAAGCGGGGCCCGTCGAGATCGTCTCCACCGGCGACATCACCCAGAACGGCCAGATCGTCGGCCGGGTGGGCGTGGTCGCGTTCGAAGACAACGGCGCGCTGAGCAAGACCGGCGAGAACCGCTATGTCGCGCCCGACGGCGCCCAGCCGCTGGACGCGCTCGAAGCGCAGATCCGGCAGGGCTTCACCGAAAGCTCCAACGTCAAGCCGATCCAGGAAATCACCACCATGCTGGAGGTCTCGCGCACCTATGCCTCGGTGACGCGCATGATCCAGCAGACCGACGAACTCAGCCGCAAGGCCATCGAACGGCTCGGCCGTCCGGCCTGATCCGCGACAGAAAGGGACTGACACGATGCGCGCCCTGTCCACAGCCGCCACCGGCATGGAAGCCCAGCAGCTCAATGTCGAGGTGATCGCCCACAACCTCGCCAACATGAACACGACCGCCTTCAAGCGGCAGCGGGCCGAGTTCCAGGACCTGCTCTACCAGAACGTCCGCCAGGTTGGCGCGGCCAGTTCGGACGCGGGCACCATCGTGCCGACCGGCATCCAGGTCGGCCTCGGGGTGCAGACCGGCTCGGTCTATCGCATCACCGAACAGGGCAGCCTGAGCCAGACCGGCAACGAGCTGGACCTGGCCATCTCCGGCCGCGGCTATTTCCGGGTCGAGCTGCCGAACGGCGGCGAGGCCTACACCCGCGCGGGCGGCTTCGCCAAAAGCCCCGAGGGTCTGGTCGTCACGTCTGACGGCTATCTTGTCCAGCCCGGCATCGCCATCCCCGAGGAGGCGCGCCGGATCGAGGTCAATCAGGAAGGCCAGGTGATGGTCCTGATCGACGGCGATCCCGAGCCCCAGATCCTGGGCCAGATCGAGCTGGTGACCTTCGCCAACGAGGCCGGTCTCGAGGCCGCGGGCGACAATCTGTATCTCGAAAGCGGCGCGTCCGGCCCGCCCAATGTCGGCGTGGGCGGCCAGCCGGGCTTCGGCATCATCCGCCAGGGCTTCGTGGAAGCCTCCAACGTGGAATCGGTGACCGAGATCACCGCCCTGATCCAGGCCCAGCGCGCCTACGAGATGAACGCGCGGGTGATCAGCGCCGCCGACGAGATGCTCGCCACCTCCACCAACATGCGCTGAGGAGACGGATGATGACCCGCTTTCCCGTTCGCCGGACCGCCCTGATCGCCGCCTTCGCGATGACGCTGACCGCCGCCCTGCCCGGGGCGGCCGCAGCGGAGGAGAGCCGCACGGTCCTGCTCAAGGAGCGCACGGTCACCGAAAACCACGTCATCACCCTGGGCGACCTGTTCGAGGACGCGGGCGAGGCGGCGGATACGGTGGTCGCCCGCGCGCCGTCGCTGGGCCAGCGGGTCTCGCTCGACCCAGCCCACGTCCAGCGCGAAGCCGCCCGGCACGGGCTGCACTGGTCCAACGCGCTGGGCCGGGAGCGGATCACCGTCGAGCGCGCCGCGCGCCAGATCAGCGCCAGCGAGCTCAGCGAGCTGATCGGCGCGGAGATCTACGGCCAGACGGGCCGCCCCCACGAGATCACTCTGGCCAACCGTTCCATGTCCCTGCACGCGCCCATGAGCAGCGAGGGCGGGCCGGAGATCGTCCGGCTCGATCTGGACGCCCGGGGCGGACAGTTCCGCGCCGAGATCACCGCCTGGCCGGGCGGCGATCCCGTGACGGTCGCAGGCCGCGCGGAGAGCGTGACCGACGTTCCGGTGCTGGTCCGCCAGATCGGCCGCGGCGAGATCATCGAGGCCCATGACGTCGAGTGGGTGCGCCTGCGCGCCGCCTCGGTGCGCCATGACGCGATCCTCAATGAGAGCGCGCTGGTGGGACGCGAAGCCCGCCGCGCCCTGCGCCCCGGCGAGGCCCTGCGCGCCTATGACGTGTCCGCGCCCAACGCCATCAGCCGCGGCGAGACCATCTCGCTGGTGTTCCAGGTGTCGAACATGACCCTGACCGCCCGCGCCCGCGCGCTGGAGAACGCCGCGGAAGGCCAGACCGCCCGCTTCCAGAACCTTCAGTCCAACCGCACTGTCGAAGCCGTCGTGACCGGCCCGGGCCAGGCCCGGGTCGGCGGCGCGGCCGGCATCTTCTGAGCCCCGCGAGGAGAGCGCTGATGACCCGCCCCGCCCGCCTGATCGCCCTGCTGCTGGCCGCCAGCGCCCTGTCCGCCTGCGCGGCCAAGGACCGGCTGTCCTATGTCGGCCAGCCCCCGCCCATGAGCCCGATGAGCGGCGATCCCGCCCTGCAGGCGATCTACGGCGTCCCGCCTCAGCTCGTGCACGACTCCCGCCGCGGCGGCGCTCAGAGCGCCCATGTCGCGGGCCAGCAGGTCTCGCCCAGCCAGATGTCGGCGCTGGAGGCCATCGCCGCCCGGCGCGCGGACACCGGCAACACCAACTCGCTGTGGCGCACCAACTCGACCACCTTCTTCGGCGACCCGCGCGCCAGCCAGGTGGGCGACATCCTGACGGTGAACATCAACATCGCCGACCGCGCGCAGGTGAACAACCAGACCGCCCGCGCCCGCCAGACCAGCGAAAACTCCAACCTGACCAATTTCCTGGGCGGGGAGGCAGCGCTGGGCCAGTTCTTCAACGACGCCTTCGATCCCGGCTCGCTGACCAGCTTCGGCTCGAACAGCTCCATGCGCGGCAACGGCTCGGTGAACCGGTCGGAAACCATCTCGCTGACCACCGCCGCCATCGTCGTGGACGTGCTGTGGAACGGGAACATGGTCATCACCGGCCGTCAGGAAGTGCGCATCAACAACGAACTGCGCGAGCTTCTGATCTCCGGCATCGTGCGGCCCCAGGACATCGCCTCGGACAACACGATCGACCACCGCCAGATCGCCGAGGCCCGGATCTCCTACGGCGGTCGGGGCCATATCTCCGAGATGCAGCGCCCGCCGGTCGGTCAGGAAATCTACAACATTCTGTGGCCATTCTGATCCTCGCCAACGAGCGGGGAGCGGAGACATGGGGGCTGGACTGGAGCTCGAACGGTTCGAGCTCGAGGGCGCGAACGTCTTCTGCGCGCGCCTGATCGGGGTCAACGGACCGGCCCAGAGCCTCGAGAACGCCCGCAGGCTGTGCGCCCGCGTCGAGGCGGAGGGGCGCGAGGGCGTCATCCTCGACTACCGCCAGTGCCGCCTCGCCCACACCTTCGAGGAATACGGCCGGGTGGCGGAGGTGTTCGTCAGCGCCCTGCCCCGGCACGTCCGGTTCGCCTATGTGTATGGGCCCGGCAACATGATGCACGCGCTCTACATCACCAAAATCATGCATAGGGGCGGCATCACCGCGCGCGCCTTTTCCGAGTGGGAACCCGCGGAATCCTTCGCCCGGCGCGAAGATGCAGCCGTATGAACCTTTTGCTTACGGTTGCACGTCAAGATAGCGCTCGCATGCATGGGGAACGCGCATGACATCGCGATACAACTATCTGACACGGATAATCGGGCCGTCCCGCGTGCTGTATGCCCGGCTGAACGGCGTGCACAGGCCCAGCCACAGCCGCCAGAACACCGACCGCGTGGCGGCGCGCATCCGCAAGGGCGAGATTGGCGGGATCGTGTTCGACTACCGCTATGCCAGCTTCAGCCATGACGAGCTGCAGTTCTCCCACCTCGCCTCGAGCTTCGCGCTCGCCTTCACGCCCGGTTTTCCCGCCGCCTACATCTTCGGATACGATCAGGCCGCCCATGTGATGATCATGATCCGCGCCCTCAAGCAGCAGGGCGCGGCCACCCAGGGCTTCCTCAATCACCAGGACGCGATCAGGTGGGCCTGCGAAAGAGCCGAGAAGAACGCCAGGGAGCCCGGCGAGGCCGCCTCCGGCTGAAGCGCGCGCCCGCCAGCGGACATGAAAAAGCCCGGCTCAGGCCGGGCTTTTCACGTCAGTCGTCGCGGTGGACCCGCTCGGAGCGCTCATGGCGCTCCTGCGCCTCGAGGCTGAGGGTGGCCACGGGCCGGGCGTCCAGCCGGGCGAGCGCGATGGGCTCGCCGGTCTCGTCGCAATAGCCGTAGGTGTCCTCGTCGATCCGGCGCAGGGCGGACTCGATCTTGGAGACCAGCTTGCGCTGGCGGTCGCGGGCGCGCAGTTCCAGCGAGCGGTCGGTCTCGGTGGAGGCGCGATCGGCGAGATCGGGCAGCGCGCCCAGATCCTGCTGCAGGCTGGACAGGGTGGTGCGGCTCTCGCGGAGTATCTCGTCCCGCCAGGCCATCAGCTTGCGTCGGAAGTATTCCTTCTGGCGCGGGTTCATGAAGTCTTCTTCGTCGCTGGGACGATAGCCGTCGGGAAGCTCGATCTTCGAGTCCACGATCTTCTTCATGCGGGTCGCCTCCCCTATGAGAGCCCTCGCCGGAGCGGGCCGGAGAATATTCACACGCGTCCATAAGTCAACGGCGCGGCGCTGTTGGGGCGTCACTCTGGCGGAAGTGTGAATATACGGGCTTTTCCGCGGCTTAGCTTCAAGCGCGCCTGTTCAGGCGTCGTGCTTGGCCAGCTCCACCGCAGCGCGCGTCTCAACCTCGTCGAGCATCGCCTCAAGGCGAGGATCGTCCACCGAGTCGCGGCGCGTCTTCAACGTGTCGATCAGCAGGGTCAGTTTCGAACGGGGAATGCCGCCTTCCAGAAGCGCGATCTTGAGGTCGTCCAGAACATCAAGCAGCGAGAAGGCCCGCTCCGTCGCGCGCTTGCGCGCCTCGGTGAAATCACCCGCCGCCTGCACGGCCAGAAGCGCGTCCACCGAATTGATGGCCGTGGTCCCGCTCAGCGCTGAAGACGAGGAGGATCCGTGCGAGGACGCTCCCGATTCAACCGCGAAGCCCTGGCCGCCCGATCCGGCGCGCGCGGACTTCCGGGTCGAGGATGGAGCCTGTGCGGGGCGCGGTCCTGTGACTTTCATGAGGGGAGTCCCTCTCCTCGAAGTGCCCGGCGACACTGTATCGCACCGTGTTAAGAGAGGTTTAAGCGTGTTCGGCGCTTAGGCAAATCTTTCCCGGCAGAACCCGCCCCGGCAGATCGATCCCCTTCGGGCGTTCACGCAATTCACTGAAATGTAGGCATTTTATTTGAATTAACCTTGGCACGCATTTCGCATGGCCGGGCGCGAGAGGGCTTTGCCGCCTTCGCTTCGAACCCGCGGAGAACCGCCATGCTCAGACGCCTCGCCCCCGCCCTGCTGGCTCTCGCCGTCGTCCTGACGGCGGGTGCGGACGCGCTGGCCAATCCGCGCATCAAGGACATCGCCGACGTCGAGGGGGTCCGGGAGAACCAGCTGGTGGGCTACGGCCTGGTGGTGGGTCTGGACGGATCGGGCGACACGCTGCGCAACTCCGCCTTCACCCGCCAATCCATGAACTCGCTGCTCGAGCGCTTCGGCGTGAACGTGCGCGACGTGGACCTCCGGACCGGCAACGTGGCCGCGGTGATGATCACCGCCAATCTGCCTCCCTTCGCCACCCAGGGCTCGCGCATGGACGTGACGGTCTCCGCGCTGGGCGACGCGGACAGCCTGCAGGGCGGGGTGCTGATCGCCACGCCGCTGATGGGCGCGGACGGGCAGGTCTATGCGGTGGCCCAGGGCTCGGTGGCCGTGGGCGGCTTCTCAGCGCAGGGCGCGGCGGCCTCGATCACCCGCGGCGTGCCCACCAACGGGCGCATCGCGAACGGCGCGATCATCGAGCGCGAGGTGCGCTCGGACTTCGGCTCTGAAGAGTCCATCCGCCTCTCGCTGCGCAATCCCGACTTCACCACCGCCCGGCGCATGGCCGACGCCATCAACGCCTACATGGGCGGCGGTGCGGCCCGCGCGCTGGACCCTGCCACGGTCCGCCTCGACCGCCCCTCGGGCTATCGCGGCGACATGGTGAGCATGGTCGCGGACATCGAGCAGATCCGGGTCGCCGCGGACATGCGCGCCCGCGTCGTGATCGACGAGGGCACGGGCACCATCGTGATGGGCGAGAACGTGCGCGTCTCAACCGTCGCCATCGCCCAGGGCAACCTGACCATCACCGTCTCCGAGAGCGCCTTCGTCAGCCAGCCCGCCCCGTTCTCGGACGGCGAGACGGTGGTGGTGCCCCAGACGGCGGTCACCGCGGACGAGGACATGCGCCAGCTCGGCGTGCTCGAACAGACCGTCTCCCTGCGCCAGCTCGTGGACGGGCTGAACGCGCTGGGGGTCAGCCCGCGCGACATGATCACCATCCTGCAGACCATCGCCGCGGCCGGCGCGCTGCAGGCTGAGATCGAGGTGCTGTGATGGACGCGCTGATGACCGGCCAGATGCAGGCCGCCCTGCTCCAGTCCTCCGAGCAGGTCCAGGGCCCGCGCCGCCCCGCGAACGAGGCTCAGGCCCGTCAGGTCGCCGAGGAGTTCGAGGCCATGTTCCTCGCGCAGCTCATCGAGCAGATGATGGGCGAGAGCACCGAGAGCGAGGCCTTCGGCGGCGGACCGGGCGAGGCCGCCTTCAAGGGCATGCTCAACGAGGAGTACGCCAAGGTGATGGCCAAGGCCGGCGGCATCGGCCTGGCCGACAATCTGACGCGCGAGATTCTGCGCATGCAAGAAACCGGAGAGCCGTCATGACCGAACTGGCCGCCGCCGACCCGACCGAACGCGCCCGCGAGCTGATCCGGCTCACTGCGCGCCTGACCGAGCTGATCGAGGAGGAGACCGGCCATTTCGAGCGGCGCGAGCCGCACAAGGCGGTCGACCTTCAGGTGGAGAAGACCCGGCTGGGCTCGATCTACCGGCGCGAGACGCAGCTCGCCGCGAGAGACCCGTCCCGCCTGTCGGGTCTGGACGCGGCGCTGGGCGGCAAGCTGCGCGAGACCGTCATCGCCTTCGAGGCCGCCCTGGCCCGCAATGGCCGGGTCGTGGAGGCGCTCAAAGCCATCACCGAGGGCCTTGTGAAGGCCATCGCCGACGAGGCGGCCCGCCAGAGCGCCGCGGACGGCGGCTACGGCCCCGGCGCGATGCAGAGCGCCCGCATCGGCGCCATGGCCGTCAGCCAGAGCGCCTGAGACGTCAGAACAGGTGCGCGATGAACGGGGCGGCCAGCGCCAGCCCCATCAGCGCCTCGAAGCCGATGGCCAGCGCGTTGTAGCGCGTGCGCACGCCCCGGCCCGCGTCGGCGGCCAGCGACACGCCCCGCCCGATCGCCATGCCCAGCCAATACAGCGCCAGCGCGAAGCTCGCGCCCGTCACCGCGCCGGACCCGGCCTGAAAACTCATCGCCAGGGTCAGCAGCACCGCGGAATGGGCCAGCAGGATCGCCCCGCCATAGGATGACCGGAACTCCGCCCAGCCGCCGGGCCAGCGCGGATCGGGCGCCAGCCGGACCACGCGCGCGCCCCATCGCGGCACGATGAGGCTCGCCAGCCCCATCCCCGCGCCCACCAGCGCCGCGGCGCCCGCCATCATCCAGGAAACCGGAAAATCCATGTCCGCCTCGCCACCCTTGCAACCGGTGTCGATGTAGGGCGGCGCAGCGCGCTTTCGAGCGGCGGGCATGAAAAAGCCCCGGCCGCGTCCGGCCGGGGCTCCATTCACTCATGCACTCAGCTCGGGAAGATTGCTCCTCCCTCTCTTAAGATAGTGTATCAGCGCCAGCCGCCAACACCGCCGTCCAGCATCAGTGTCGCCTCGCTGACCGTGCGGCGCTCGACCATGCGCTCGACCATCTCGGTGTAGTGCTCCTCGAAGCGCTGATAGATGAGCTTCACGCCCGGCCCGTGCAGACGGAGCAGGGAGCGCTCATAGCAGTTGCGCTGCCGCGAAGCGGTGGCGCAGAAGAGCTCGCCGGACTCCCGGTGGCGCAGGGCCTCGCCCTTGCGGCAGGTGATGGTCTCGCCGCCGTCGAACACGTCCTCGCCGTCCTCGCGCCAGCCGATGGTGGCGTGAAGGGCCGTGCCGGCCATGCAGCGATAGATCTCGCCGTCGAAATGGGCGTCCACACGCTCTTCAGGATCGATGCGAGAGGCGGGGTGGGGCGTGCCGCTGTCATCCACGCAGACCGCGCGGACCAGACGCCAGCCCTCGATCATGCGGGTGCGCTGCTCTTCATAACGCTCCAGCGCCGCGCTCGCCACGGCCAGGCCCGACAGGGCGGTGGGAGACGGACCGTGGCCGCCTGAGATGACGCCGCCGCCGCCCGCATAGACGATGTTGGTGTTGGAGGCCCGCGCCGAGGCGCCCGCCTGGGCCTGAGCCTGGGCGGTGACGTTCACGCCGACATTGACGTTGGTGTTCACGTTCACCCCCACATTCACCTGAGGGCCGCCAATGTTGATCGTGGGCGGCACGATGACCGGTCCGCCGATGCAGCACTGTGTCGGCGGAGGCGGCGGGGGCGGCGCGCAGCAACCATTGCCGCCGCCTGATCCGGCGCCGAATACCTGAGCCTGAGCGGACCCGCCCGCGATACCGAGAGCGATGGCGGCCAGCACGGCTGCGTGTCGATTTGAAACGCGCATGAGCGATCTCCGTTCTGTTCGCCGCTCCCGTCGCAACATCGGGGCCAGAGCCAGGGGGCGCCCCGTTCTCAGCGATCCGGCGCGGACTGGCAGGGCGCTTGCAGTGGAGGGCGGGCAACTGCGCGGCGTGTCCGGTTTCGCGACTTCGGCACGCCGCGCGCATGGGGGAACCGGACCCGCTTCAAGGCGGGGCAAGGACACGTCTTGAGACACGCGAACACCAGACTGCTCTTCGATTACTGGACGGCCCGGCGTTCGGGCCGTGTCGCTCCGGCGCGCGCGGACATCGCGCCCGACGAGCTGGAGGCGCTGATGCCCCGCCTGTTCATCCTCAGACGGATGGACCGGGATCATCACGTGTTCCGTCTGGCCGGGGAGACGATGCGCGCCCTCCACCAGCGCGACCTGAAGGACCACAATTTTCTCAGCCTGTGGCGCGGCCACGACCGCGCGCACATGAGCGCGCTGATCGAAGGCGCGCTGGGCGCGTGCGCGCCCGCCACCGCCCTGGCCGAAGCCCGGTCCATGAACGGGCGCTCGATGCCCGTGGAGATGGCCTTCCTGCCCCTGACCGGTCCTGAAGGCTATGTCGACCGCTGTCTGGGGCTTTACCAGCCGCTGGCCCCCGGCGGGCTGGGCGGACGTCCGGCGGTCCGTCACGTGCTGCGCGAGGTCCGTCCCGCCGCCGTGGGCGAGCCCGCTTTCGAAGCGACCGCGCAGGCCGACGCCTTCGCGGCCAATGATCTGTAGGAGGGACGGACCATGACCGTCATCCGCTTCCCCAGACAGCCCCGTGATGAAACTGTTAACCGAGCCCCAATAGGTTCGGTCAGGACAGTGAGGGGCCGCATGACCGCACACGCCGACGCCCGGCTGGACCGCCGCAAGATCCGCATCGCCGCCCTGGGCGCCCAGGAGAAGCGGCGCCATCGGCGCGTGAAACTGTCCCTTCCCGGCCGCTATCTGGATTCCGAAGGCGGGGAATACGCCTGCAAGCTGGTGGACATCTCCCCGGGCGGCGGCCGCATCGCCACCGAGCACCCGCCGACGCCGGGCGAGCGCGTGGTGATGATCCTCGCCGGTCTGGGCCGCATCGAAGGCGAGGTCATCCGGGCGGGCAAGGCGGGCTTCGCCGCCCGTTTCATGGCCACCCAGCGCAAGCGCGACAAGCTGGCCGACGCGATCACCTGGCGTTTCAACATGGCACGCCTGGGCCTTGAGGAAGACCGGGGATCGGCCCGCAAGCCGTCTTCGGGCCGGGCGACGCTCAAACTCAAGGACGGCGTGGTGATCCGCGCCGACGTGCTGGACGTGTCCATGACCGGGGCGGCCTTCGCCTGCCTGGAACGCCCCCGCGTGGGCGAGACGGTCAAGGTCGGGGACATGAAAGGCCGGGTCGCGCGCTGGCTGGAGAACGGCATCGCGGTCGCGTTCGACCCGCCCGAGCCCCCTCAAGCCGAGCCCTCCGCCGATTGAAACCCGTTCGCGTAAACTATTCAGGCGCGAATAAGGCAAATCTGTTGCGCGAATGACGCGGGTCCGGGAACCGGGCGCCGCAAACTGTGAAATTAACGGAACCCCTTGCAGGGCATCGCCTTAGGTCAGTCAGACGCAGTTCTGACACATAAGAGGCGACAATGCGCATCCTCCCCATTTCAAAAACCATTCTGGCCTGCGGCGCGGCCGCGGCGGCGATCACCGCGATCCCGGTCGCGGCGCATGCCGAAGGCTTCCGGCTTTCGCTCTATTCAGCGCGTGATTTCGGCATGGCCAATTCGGGCAACGCCGCGCTGGCCGACGACGCCAGCACCGTGTTCACCAACCCCGCGGGCATGACCCGGCTTCAGGGCATGCAGGCCATGGCCGGGGTGCATGCCGTGTATGGCGACGGTTCCTTCGTCAACCAGGGCTCGACCGATGCGCTGGGCGCGCCGCTTCAGGGCACCGACGGCAGCGGCATCTACAACGACTCCTACATCCCCAGCGGCTTCTTCTCGATGCCCGTTCTGGAAGACCGGATGTGGGTCGGCATCGGCGTGACGGTGCCTTACGGGCTGAACATCGAGTATCCCGACAGCTCGGTCACCCGCTACCAGAACCTGCGCACCGAGCTTCAGACCATCGACATCAACCCCTCGGTCGCCTGGAAGGTGAACGAGTGGCTGTCGGTCGGCGCGGGCGTCTCGGCCCAGTACGCGGACGCCACCCTGCGCAACGCCATCGATTTCGGCGCCGCCTGCCTGTCCCAGGTCGAGCCGGTCGCGCCGGGCACCTGCGTGCAGACCGGGCTGCTGCCCCAGCAGGCGGACGGCCAGGTGACCGTGGAAGGCGATGACTGGTCGTATGGCTGGAACGCGGGCGCCCTGATCAGCTTCGCCGAAGGCACCCGGCTGGGCGTCAGCTATCGCTCGGCCATCGATCACACCCTGACCGGGGACGCGACCTTCGACGCGCCGCCCGCCGCCCAGGCCGTGTTCAACCCCGCCTTCACCGACACGGACGGCAGCGCCGATCTGGACCTGCCCGACCGCTGGAGCGTGAGCCTGTATCACCAGATCACCGAGCGTCTGGCCATGACCGGCGACGTGACCTGGACCCGCTGGTCGCGCCTGCAGGACCTGACGGTGGAGTTCGACAACCCCGCCCAGCCTGATTCGGGCGAGATCCTGGGCTACCGCAACGCGGTGCGCGCCTCGCTCGGCGCGGAATACATGACCGACTGGAACGTCATGGTGCGCGGCGGCGTGGCGGTCGACCAGAGCCCGTCCACCGCCGACACCCGCTCGGCCCGGGCGCCCGATTCCAACCGCACCGTGCTGGCGCTGGGCGCGAGCTGGGCTCCGGCCCAGAACTGGATCCTCGATCTGGGCTACCAGCACCTGTTCTTCGACGACGCCCCGCTCGATCAGGTGGGCCCTGCCGGAGAACGGCTGGTCGGCGAGTTCGACAACTCCGCCAACGTGGTCGGCCTGTCGCTGCGCTGGGTGCGCTGAGGCGACTGGATCGCTGAATGGGAAAGGGGAGCCCGGCGGGCTCCCCTTTTTCGTGGCGTGCTGCGAGGCTCGCCTCAGCCGATCTTCTTCAGGCCCTTCGCGTAGCGCGCGGCGTTCTCCACATAATGGTCGGCGGACGCCTTGAGCAGTTCGTCCACGCCTTCGGCGATGGATTTGACCACCTTGCCCGGCGCGCCCATGACCACCGAACCGTCGGGGATTTCCTTGCCCTCGGTGATCAGCGCGTGGGCGCCGATGATGCAGTTCCTGCCGATCTTCGCGCCGTTCAGGATGGTCGCCCCGATCCCGATCAGGGAATACTCGCCCACCGTGCAGCCGTGCAGCATGGCCTGATGGCCCACCGTGACCCCGCGGCCCAGCGTGCACGGAAAGCCCATGTCGGTGTGGATGACCGCGCCGTCCTGGACGTTGGCGTCCTCGCCCACGTCGATCAGCTCGTTGTCGCCGCGTATGACAGCGCCGAACCAGACCGAGGCCCGCGGGCCGAGCCTCACCCGGCCCATGAGCTGCGCGTCCGGCGCGGCCCATGCCCCGTCGGGGGAAATCTCCGGCGCGATCCCGTCCAGTTCGTAAATGGCCATCGCGAGCCTCCTCAGCGCTTCATGACAATCAAAAGACCATATCGCTCATACTTCATTCATGCCCCACAATCACACTCATGGATGTGATTCGAGACCCTGAGTCGCGGATCGCAGCCTGGAACCGAAGCGGCAACAGGAGGAAGCGTCCGGTGACGGCCTTCCCGCCTTCAGACCCCAACCCGGCCCCGCCGCCCGCGGCAATGTCCGGCTTCGCCGCACGGTTTCCCCTCTCCGACGTGCCGACCCCTCCGCTTCCGCGCGAGGGGTTTTTTCTTGTCAAAAGGGACCAGCCATGAGCAAGCGCAGCGCCAAACGCCGTTCCGGCGGACTGAACATGGAGAATTACGAGGAGGAGAAGGTCCGCGCCCTCTTCCCCGGCACCTCATGGTCGCCCGATGACAACGACCCGATGCGCGACCAGCGCTACGTGAAGAACGTCAAGCCGCGCTCGGACGGGCAGGCCAAGCTCATGGCGGCCATCGACGAGCACAATCTGATCATGGCGATGGGTCCGGCGGGCACCGGCAAGACCTATCTGGCCGTCTCCAAGGCCGTCGAGGCGCTGGAATCAGGTCAGGTGGGAAGGATCGTGCTGTCGCGACCCGCGGTGGAGGCGGGCGAGCATATCGGCTTCCTGCCCGGCGCGCTGGAGGAGAAGCTCGCCCCCTATCTGAGGCCGCTCTACGACGCGCTGGCCGACCGGGTGAGCCCCAAGCGGCTCAAGTCGCTGATGGCCGAGGGGCTGATCGAGATCGCACCCATCGCCTACATGCGCGGGCGGACGCTGAACAACGCCTTCGTGGTGGTCGACGAGGCGCAGAACTGCACCTACGGCCAGCTCAAGATGCTACTGACCCGGCTGGGCTGGAATTCCACCATGGTGGTCACCGGCGACCCCGCCCAGACCGACCTTCTGCCTGAACTGAGCGGGCTGGCGGGCATCTGCGAGAAGCTCGAGCAGGTCGACGACATCGCGGTTGTCCGGCTGGCCCAGGCCGACATCGTCCGCCACCCGCTGGTCGCGAGCATGCTCGACGTGCTCTGACACCGGCTGGCGGCTGAACAGAAAAAGGCCCCGGCGGTCGCCCGCCGGGGCCTTTCCCTTGACCGATGAAGGTCCCCTGTCGTCCTAGAAGCGCAGGCCGACGCCGACGCGGAAGGTGTCGAACTTGGTGTCGATGCTCGCCAGACCGATCGTGCCGTCCGAGTAGGTCGTGTTGAAGGTGTCCGAGCCCAGGTCGATGCGCATGTACTCGCCGCGCACGGTCCAGAACTCGTCGATGGCGAACTCCACGCCCGCGCCCGCGGCCCAGCCGTAGCGGGTGTTGCTGGCGTCGGCCCGAAGCAGGTCGCTGCCCACCCGGTAGTCACGGTCGAAATTCACGCTGCCCATGGCGCCGCCGGCCGTGGCGTAGACCATCAGGCGCTCCCAGGCCCAGCCGACCCGGCCACGCACGGTGCCGTAATAGCCGACGTCGAATTCCAGCTCGGTCACGCCGTCCGGGTTGATGTCCGCGCCACCCGGCGCGCCCGCGATGTCGGTGGAGTTGGAGAAGTCCGAGTACTGGATGTCGCCCTCGAGGCCGAGCACGATATTGCCCATCTGGACGTTCCAGCCGCCATAAATGCCGGCCACATAGCCGTCGCCGTCGAAGCTGCGCAGGGTCGGAAAGTCGCCGCCCGCCACGTCTTCAGGGAAGAAATCGCTGTCGTCAGGGACCTGCAGCAGGGCGTCGAGGTCGAAATCCCCGTCTGCGTAACCTGCATTCACGCCGACATAGGGGCCGGTCCAGTCATAGGCGCCGAAGGCCTGGGCGGAAGCCGCCGCGGCGGACGCCGGAATAGCCAGTGCGGCGATAAGAAGTGCCTTGCGCATCTTTGATCCTTTTGTGTCGTTCCCACGAGCCCCGCTCACTCCCATACGGTCATACGGGAGGGAAGTTGCGCCGGATGCAGGAAATCGCCGCGTTCGCGCCCCGTCTGTGACGCAATTGCCACAATCGGGGCGGGAGCGACGCGGGCGGCCCTATTCCAGATCGATGTCCAAGATGGTGATCTCGAAGGAATAGGAGGTCTCGCCCTCGTCCACGTTCTTGGAGACCACGCCCAGGCATTCCGGGCCCAGATAGATCTCCGCGCACTCGTCCGCGCGCTGGCGGAGCTGGACCTTCAGCTCGGGGTTCAGGCGCTTGCGCAGGAAGGTTTCGACCTTGGCGGCCTCGTCGGCCTTGAAAACGGGAGCGGACACGGGCGGATCACCTCGTCTTTGGGAGTGTCAGGAATACAGGATTCGTCGCCGGGCAGCCTAGCGTCCCGCGCGCGGCGATCAATCCGTTCGGAACGGACGGGAGTCAGTCGGCCTTGGCGTCACCGTTGGGCAGGGTGTGATCCATCGACCGGGCGGGTTCGGAACAGCTGCCGCCAACGGGCCGGGCGGGCACGCCCGCCACCGTGCAGTGGGCGGGCACGGGCTTGACCACGACCGAGCCGGCCGCGATGCGCGCCTCCTCGCCCACGGTGATGTTGCCCAGCACCTTCGCCCCCGCGCCGATCAGCACGCCGTTGGCGATCTTGGGGTGGCGGTCGCCACCCGCCGCCCCGGTCCCGCCCAGCGTGACCTCGTGCAGCAGGGAGACATTGTTGCCCACCACGGCGGTCTCCCCGATCACCACCGAGGTGGCGTGGTCGATCATGATGCCCCGGCCGATCCTCGCGGCGGGGTGGATGTCCACGCCGAACAGCTCGGACATGCGGCTCTGCAGATGGAAGGCCAGCGCCTCGCGCCCCTCGCTCCACAGCCAGTGCGCCACCCGGTAGCCCTGAAGCGCGTGGAAACCCTTGTAGTAGAGGAAGGGCTGGAGCAGCGAGCGGCAGGCCGGATCGCGCTCGTCGACGGCCAGCATGTCCGCCGCGGCCCGCTCGGCGATGGCCGGGTCGGCCAGCAGCGCCTCCTGGATCACGTCATGGACCAGCATGGCGTCGAGCTGGCCGTCGGATATTTTGGCCGCGATGCGGTGGGCCAGCGCGTCGGCGAAGGTCTCGTGGCGCAGCACCGAGGCGTTGATGAAACCCGCCAGCATCGGCTCCTCGGCCGCCGCCGCGGCGGCGTCGAAGCGCAGGCGCGGCCAGATCTGCCGGACGGCGCTTTCGCCCGGCTCGGGCGCGTCATGGGTTTCGGCAAGGCTCATGGTCCGGCCTCCTCGGCCTTCAGTCATCAGGGCCGCGACAGGATGGCCGCGGCGAGACCGGGGTCAAGCAGGCCCCTGCGGGCCATGTAGTCGGCCTTGGCCAGCATCGCCAGTGTGAAGGCGTCGCGAATCCGGCCTGTCATGGATTCTTCAAGCGCCTGCTGGATGGAAATCCGGCGCGTGGTGATGTCTTCGGTGCCTTCGGGCGCCGCCCGCCCCTCGGTCAGCTCCCAGGCCAGGAAGGCGTGGGCACGCTCGTCGGTGACCGAGTTGGAGACGTCCATCTGCAGGAATTCCAGCCAGCGCGCGGCGCTCAGCCCGGTCTCCTCGGCCAGCTCGCGTTTCGCGCTCTCCAGAGGCGGCGCGTCCTTCGGCCCGCCCCCCTCGGGCAGCTCCCACGAGTAGGCGTCCAGCGCGAAGCGGTATTGGCCCACCAGAACAGTCGTCCCGTCGGCGAACACCGGCAGGACGCCGATGGCCAGATTCTTCGGGCTGACCACGCCATACAGCCCCGGCAGCCCGTCAGGCCGGGTGACGTCGTGCTCGCGCACGGCCAGCCATGGATTCTCATAGGCCAGCCGGGTCGTGTGGACCGTCCACGGTCCGCGCGTCTCGCTCATGGCTGTCTCCCTTCCCCGCCCTGTCTAAGCAGCGGGGACGGGATCGGGCAAGGCGGCGGGGGCACGGCGCAGGCGGATCAGGATGGCGAAGGCGGCCGGAGCGAAGACCAGCGCGAGGACGGCCGAGCCCGCCACCCCGCCCGCCACCGCCGAGGCGAAGGGCAGCCAGAAGCTGTCGCCCGACACCAGCAGCGGCACGAACCCGCCGATGGTCGTCAGGGTGGTGGACAGGATGTGCCGGCTGGCGTCCATGACCGTCTCGCGCGCCGCGACCAGATCGCCCGCCACCGCTTCAGGACTGGCCTTGAGCGCTGACAGCACCACGATGGAGCCGTTGATCGACAGGCCCGCCAGCCCCATCGTGCCCACGATGGCGTTGAAGCCCAGCGGATTGCCGAACAGCCAGACCCCGAACATCGCCAGGCCTACCGACAGGAAGCCCACCGTGAAGATCACCGCCGCATAGCGCACCGAGTTGAACGCCAGGATCACCGCGCCGATCATCCCGATCAGCAGCGGAATGGCGGTGGAGGCGAGATTGGCCGTGGCCTCGCTCTGGCCCTCCGCCTCCCCGCCCACCACCAGCCGGTAGCCGGGCGGCATCTCGATGCCCTCCGCCTCCATCCGGGCGAAGAAGTCCGCCAGCACCGGGGCGGGGAGCACGTAAGGCGAGAGATAGCCATAGACCGGATTGGCGCGCTCGCCGTCGATCCGCACGATGGAGGAGACCTGCGGGGCGAGGCTCACCTGCCCCAGCGCGCCCATGCTCACCGGTCCGTCCGCGCCGGGCAGGGGCGTGGCGGCGATGAGACCCGCGCCCTGGCGACGGTCGGACGGCGCGATCACCCGCACGGGCAGGCTTTCCACGCCTTCCAGCACACTGCCGCCCGTCACCCCGTCCAGATCGGCCCGTATGCGCCCGGCCACGTCCGCCAGCCGCAGCCCGGCCAGCGAGGCGGAGGCCTCGTCGGCGGTGAACCGCGCCACAGGCTCGCCCAGCGCGAGCTGGCCTTGCGTGTAGGTCACGCCGGGCGTGCGGGCGAGCACCGCGCGGACCTCACCGCCCAGCGCGTCCAGCACGGCCAGTTCAGGCCCGACGATGCTCAGTTCGATGGGCGCGCTGACCGGCGGTCCCTGCTCGAAGGGCAGAGCAAGGATCTGCGCGTCGGGGAAGGCGTCGCGCGCCTCGGCCTGGAAGGCCTCCACGATGCGGCGGGTGGCGGCGGGGCTGTCGGTCTTCACCCAGCCTGCGGCGTAGTTGGGCCGCCCGGTCTGGCCCCGGCGCATGTTGTAATAGACCCGGGGCGAGGAATTGCCGACCACCCACGCGACCTCCCGCACGCCTTCATGGGCGTTGAGCATCGCGCTGGCCTGCTCGGTCCGCGCCCGGGTCTGCTCGATGGACGATCCCGCGGGCAGGGTCAGGGTCATCTCGAACATGTCGCGGTCGGTGGGCGGGAAGAACTGCGAGGGCAGCGTGACCGCCGCCGCGAAGCCCGCCACCGGCAGCAGCACGCCCGCCAGCAGCCCGATCCCCGGGCGGGCCAGAATCTGGTCCAGCCCCTTCCGCCACAGCGCCGCCAGCGGCCGCGAGCGCAGCCCGTCGCGCCAGAACGGGCCACTTTCCTCGCCCGCCCGACCGTCATCGAACCAGGCCGCGAAGGAGAGGATCAGGGTGAAGGCCAGCGCGAAGCTCGACACCACCGCGAAGATCACCGACACCCCGATCATGGAGATGAACTCGCCGGCCGGTCCGGGCATCAGCGCGATGGGGCCGAAGGCGAACACGGTGGTCAGGGTGGAGGCCAGCAGCGGCGCGAACAGGGTGCGCACGGCCTTGTCGATGGCCGCGGCCTTGGTCGCGCCTCTGCGTCTGAGGATGCGGTAGTCGTCCACCACCACGATGGCGTTGTCGATCAGCAGGCCGAGAGCGACCACCAGGCCGGTCACCGACATCTGGTGCAGCGGCTGGCCGTACAGCCCGATCAGGATCAGCACCAGCAGCACCGTGAGCGGCAGAGCCGCGCCCACGATCAGCGCCGAGCGCCAGCCCATCATGAAGAACAGCACCGCGAACACGATCAGCGCGGACAGAAGAAGGTTGCCCGCCAGAACGGTCAGGCGCTGGTCCACGTATTCGGACTGGGAGAAGACGATCTGCACGTCCAGCCCCGGCGTGGCGGCGGCGAAACCATCCACCAGCTCCCGCGCGCGCCGGTCCCACAGGTCCACCCGGCGGTCGGGCTGGATGTAGGCGGCGACCAGCACCGAGCGCACGCCGTTGACATAGGCCATGCTGGATTCGGGTTCGCGCCAGCCGCGCTCGACCCGGGCGATGTCGGACAGGCGCACGAAGCCCTCCCCCGCCCGGCCCGCGATCGGCACCGCCCGCACCCGGTCGAGCGAGGAGAACCCGCCCTCCACCTCCACCGTCAGGTCCAGCCCCTCGCCCGCCATGCGCCCGGCGGGCACTTTCGCGTCCGATCCGGCCAGCACCGCGGCCACGTCCGCCGCCGTCAGGCCCAGCGCGGCGGCGGCCTCGGGATCGAGGGTGACCCGCACCTCTTCTTCCGGCGCGCCGTAGAGCTCGGACCGGTAGGTGCCCTCCAGCGCCAGCAGGCGCTCTTCGAGATCACGCGCCAGACGGCCCAGCGTGCCCAGCCCGCCCTGCGAGCCTTCCGGCCAGGACAGGGCCGCGATCAGGCTGGACGCGCCCAGATACTCGCGGATCACCTCGGGCGCGCCGGTCTCGGGGGGCAATTCGGCCTGCACCCCGGCCATGCGCGAGCGGATCTTGGTCCAGGCGGTCTCCACCTGCGCGGCGGAGATGTCCTCGCGCATGGAGATAATGACCATCGACACGTTGGCCCGCGAGACCGATTCCAGCTCGTCGATCTCCTCGACCTGCATCAGCGCGGTTTCCAGCGGGGCGGTGACCAGCGCCTCCACCCGCGCGGCGTCCGCGCCGGGATAGGCGACGACCACCCGGCCGAAACGCTCGGTCAGATAGGGGTCCTCCTGACGGCCCAGCGAGCCCAGCGCGGCCAGCCCCGCCGCCACGATCAGGAACAGCGTCAGTCCCGCCAGCCGCGGATAGCGGTAGAACAGCGTGGTCATGACGCCCGATCCTCGATGGGCCGCACGCGCTGGCCGGGCGCGGCGCGCTGCATGCCCGCCGCGAGGATCACCGCGCCTTCGGCCACCGCGCCGCGCAGATAGGCGCGCTCGCCCTCGACATGGATGATCTCCACGATGCGCGGCTCCAGCGCGTAGCCGCCGTCGGCGGGGACCAGCTCGCGCACCGACCACAGGCCGCGGCGGGCCTCGGCCAGCGCCGCCACCGGCGCCCAGAAGCCGCGTTCGTTCATGGGCTCGGACAGGACCAGACGCCCCACCTCGCCCGCCGAGACGCGCTGGCCGGGGGCGATGTCGAACACCGCCTCCACCGAGCGGCTGTCCCGATCGACAACTCCGGTCGCCGCTCTCAGCCGCGCTTCGATCTCGCCCGAGGCCAGCAGCACCGGGTAGGCGCGGCCCGGCTCCAGCCGGGCGGCCTCGCCCGCAGGCAGGCCCGTGCGGAATTCCAGCGCGCCGTCCTCGACCAACCTCAGCACCGTCGCGCCGGGCTGGGCGATGGCGCCCTCGTCGGCCAGTCGGGCGGTGACCACCCCGTCATAGGGCGCTTCGAGCGCGGACAGGGCGAGCTGGACGGCCAGCGCCTCCGCGCCCGCGCGGGCGGCAGCGGCCTGGGCCTCGGCGGCGCGGGCCTGCGCCCCCGCCTCGTCCAGCCGCTGGGCGGAGACATGGCCGCGTTCGAGAAGCTGGGCCTGCCGGTCCAGCGTGGTCCGGGCGAGATCGGCCTGCGCCTCGGCGGCCCTCGCTTCGGCACGGGCGGCGGCCAGACGCGCCTCGGTCGCGCGGACATCGAGCCGGGCGAGGGTCTGTCCAGCCTCGACCCGGTCGCCTTCGCGCACCAGAACTTCAGCGATCCGTCCGCCGGTTTCAAAGCCCAGCGCGCTCTCGCGCCGGGCCGCGACGAGGCCGGGGTGGAGGCCCGTGACGTCCGCGCTATCCGCATACGTGACGGTCAGCGTGGCCACCGGCAGCGCCTCGGCCTGCGCGCCCGATACCGCTTCGGCCTTGTGGCTTCTGAGCGAGCTGACCGAGACCACGAGGACCGCCAGCAGCAGACCGGCGGCGATCACGCCCGCGGCAAAGCCGGGACGGCGGGGACGGGCGGGGGGAGGATTGGCGTGTTCTGGGGAGTTGGAAGCGGACGGCATGACGGTCTCCACGGGCCTGACCCGGGAGAACTTAATTCATCTAACGTCGTTTGAAAAGTGAACGGTGTTTATTTTTCGTCCTGAGCGTCGATGAAGGCGATCAGTTTCGAGGTGCCCAGTCCCCGCCCGATCATGCGGGCGTGAAATTCGATCTGCTGATCCTGGGTCAGGTGCGCGCAGTCGGGCTTGCCGGCCGGAAAATCGGGCACCGTGACGAACAGCATCGCCAGTCCATGAGCGGCGGCCCAGACGCTGTGCGCGGCCAGATGGGTGTCGACCGGCTCGAACCAGCCCTCCTCGATCCCCTCGCGGATCATCCGCTCGAGATGCTCGGACGCGGCGAAAGCATAGGTGTCCTGCTTGTCGATCTCTTCGGAGAACCAGCCGGTGAAGGCCATCTTGTAATGGCCCGGCTGCTCCAGCCCGGTCTCCACATAAGCCTTCAGGCAGGCGGCGTTGACCTGAGGGCCTTCGGTCACGCTCGCGGTGACCTCCTGCATCCGGCGCAGGAGACGCTCGAAGAACTGCTCGCGGATCTCGTCGAACAGCGCCTCCTTGGAGTCGAAATACTTGTAGAGCGCGGCGGGGGAGTAATCGATGCGCTCGGCGATCCGGCGCATGGAGATGGCCGCCTCGCCCTCCTCGTTGAAGATCGCCTCGGCGGCCTCCACGATGGATTCGCGCACCCGCCGCCGCCGGCGTTCGGCCGGGCTGAGATCGTCGTGCTCGGATGGATCGGCGACCATGTGAACGGGCCTTCTGCTCGCGCTGGCTTCGATGAAGAGACCGGAGCCGTCTCAAGGATATAACGACGGCTTCGCAAATCCGTCAAAGCGCGCGGCAGCGCGGATGTTGCGAACCGTTTGCAATAGTGTGCGCCGCGTTCTAACTCTGCGGCCTGCCCGAGCCGTCAACGGAGCCGCCATGCCCGCCTTCGCCCCCCTCCCCGCCCCTGAGGAGAACCAGACGCTGGACGCCTGCCGCCCCAGCCGCGAGACGCTGGAGCTGCTGGCCACGCGGCGCTCGACGCTGGCGCGCAACATGACCGGGCCGGGGCCGTCGCCCGAAGAGGTGGACGCGCTGATCGCGCTGGGCGCGCGCGTGCCCGACCACGGCAAGCTTTTCCCCTGGCGCTTCATCGTGTTCGAGGGCGAGGCCCGCGACCGCTTCGGCGCGATCCTGGAAGCCGCCCTGCGCCAGACCGAACCGGACGGCCCGGACGAGCGCTACCGGCTCGAGCGCGAGCGCTTCACCCGCGCGCCGGTGGTCATCGCGGTGATCTCCGACGTGACCGACAGCCCCAAAATCCCCGAATGGGAGCAGATCCTGTCCGCTGGCGCGGTCTGCCAGAACCTCCTGATCGGCGCGAGCGCGATGGGCTACGCCGCCCAGTGGCTGACCGAATGGTACGCCTATGACGACGCGGCGCGGCAGGCGATGGGACTGACGGATTCAGAGCGGGTCGCGGGCTTCGTCTATGTCGGCACGGCGGCCGAAGCGCCCGTGGAACGCCCCCGCCGCACGCCGCGCGTGACCCGCTGGAACCGCTGACCTCTAGCGCGAGGCCAGCGTGCGGGTCTGATAGCGCTCGGTGAAGCACACCCGGCGGCCGCTCTCGTCATGAACCATCAGGCGCGCGGCGGGGTCCGCGGCCGTGTCGGCCTGGGCCAGCAGGGCGGGGTTGCGCCCGTCGCCTTCGAACACGCCGCCCAGCGCTTCGCCGTCTACGGTCAGCTCCCAGCTTCCCGACAGCCCCTGCGCGGCATGGGCGACGAGCACCGCGTCGGTCCCGCGATCTTCCAGCGTCAGCCAGCACTGGGCGGCATAGACGGGCGGGCGGCCTTCGGAGTCCGCGGCGACCGAGGGGCCGATGGCGGCGATGGCCATGACCGCGGCCAGGCCGAGCCCGGCGGCGGCGAGGAGGGAAGCGAGGAACTGACGCATAGGGAGGAGTCCGTGTTTTTATGTTTCCGCCAGATAGGAAGCGGTTCTGGTGTCCGCCAGCCCCTGTTTAAAGAAACCGGGATGAACGTTCGCCGGGGCCTGCGTTCATCCCGCCTTCATCGGTCTTGAATCTGCGGTCTTAAGACGGCGTTTAGGCGCTGAATGCGCCCGAATTCCGGCACTCAGACCGAGGCGGTGCAGATCGTCCGGCCCGACCCGTCCCGGACCCTGAGCTGGGCGGCGAAAGGCGAGGGCTGAACCCGCGCCGTGCCCGCCCCGCCGCCGACCAGCGGCGCGTCAGAACGCATGTCCCGGATGATGGGCCGGTAGGACGCGGTCTGGGCGGTCACCCGCGACAGAAGAGTGGGGCCGGAGCCTGCGGGCTCGATGGGGCCGGACTGGCGGGTGTCGACCCGCCCCGATCCGTCCGCCGCGCGCACGGTGAGCTCATAGGCGCCGGTCACGCCGGGCGCGGCCCAGGCGATCAGGTCGCCGCTGGAGGCCGCCCCGCGGGTTTCGATCCAGCACAGCTCCGATCCGGAACCGACGGCGGCGCCGCGCAGGGGGCTGGCTTCCGAACACCCCGCGGCGATGGCCGCGGCGGCGCAGGCGGTGGCGAGAAGGCTGGCCAGACGTGTCATGGGAACCTCCGTTCATTGTCAGAGCCGGTCAGGGGGCGGAGCGCCGCGCCCCGCCCCCGCACGGCGGCATCAGTAGCCGCCCTGGATCACCAGAGAGACATTGCCCGAGCCCGATTGGCGGACATCGGCGTTCTGTCCCCGGCCGACCTGGATCACGCCCACGGCGTTGTTGTTTCCGGACTGGCTGGTCGTGGCGGTGTGGTTGGCGCCGATCTGGGCGACGCCCGAGATGTTGCGCGAGCCGGTCTGGATCGCGGCGGCGGCGTTGTTGCGCCCCTCCTGGCCGATCACCGCGGAGTTCGCGCGGCCAAGCTGGTCGGCGATGGCGATGTGGTTGCGGCCCGCCTGGCTGACGGTGACGCCGTTGCGCGCGCCGTCCTGCATCGAGCTGATCAGGTGGCCCGAGCCGTACTGGCTGGCCCGCAGGCTTTGGCGGTGGCCGTGCTGGGCGCCGGCGATCTCGTTGGCGTAGCCGTGCTGGTCGATGCGGACCTGGTTGCGGCTCTGGGCTTCGGCCGCCGAAGCGCTGCCGATCAGGACAAGACCGCCCAGCGTGGCGGCGATGAAGGTGCGATAGCTCATCTTCGGTCTCCGGTTCTTCCCCCGGTCGCGCTGATCGCGCCGGGGATGAGACCGTTATGAGACCGGCTGGCTGAACGGCTCCGGAAGGCCGCGTTCAGCGATGCGACAGGGTTCAGCCCCGCCCGCGATAGGGCGTCACGCCCTGATCGGGGACCCACATGCCTTTGGGAAGCTCGCCCCACTGGGCGAACACGTCGATGGGGATGCCGCCGCGCGGATACCAGTAGCCACCGATCCGCAGCCATTTGGGCGCGAGCGCATCGACCAGCCTCTGGCCGATCATGGTGGTGCAGGCCTCGTGGAAGGCGCCGTGATTGCGGAAGCTCTGCAAAAAGAGCTTCAGCGACTTGGATTCCACGATCCACTGATCGGGCGCGTAGTCGATCACCAGATGGGCGAAGTCGGGCTGTCCCGTCACCGGGCAGATGGAGGTGAATTCCGGCGCGGCGAAGCGCACCAGATAATCCGTCTGCGTGTGCGGATTGGCCACGCTCTCCAGCGATGCGTCCTCGGGACGGTCCGCGGCGCGGGCGGTCGAGGAGCCCAGCTGGTCGAGGTCTGAATAGCGCTGATCGGTCATGGCCGCTCATCTAGCGTCCCGCGCCCCGCTTGGGTAGGAGGTTTTTCTTTGTCCGCCTTCTCTTCGGTCAGTCGGTTCCGCGCATGAGCGCGGGCGCGCGGGCGCGCTTGCGGCGGCTTCCGCCGCCGTTTTCTCTGTCGGTCCTCGCTGCGCTGCGGGCGGCCGGTCGGCCTTGCGGCGGCTGCGCCGCCGGGCATGGGCTCTTCTCCTCCCCCGAGCAAGGCGGAGGAGACGGCCAAGCTTCCCGCCGCCGCTCCGCGCCCCTATCTTGACCCTTCAGGCCGGGATGGAAGGGATGGGCGGATGAACGAAGCGATGGAGCTGCTGCCCGCCGTCATCCTGCTGGGGGTGGGCCTGCTGGGCATTCTCGCCGCGCGACTGCTCAAGACGTCGCCCATCGTCATCTTCATCGCGGCGGGGCTGGCCATCGGGCCGTTCGGTCTGGGCCTGATCGACGAAAATCCCACCACCGTCCTGCTCGCCCAGCTCGGCGTGGTCTTCCTGCTGTTCGACATCGGGCTGGGCTTCTCGCTCAAGACCGTGCGCGAGAGCCGCAGCGATCTGGTCCGCCTCGCCCCGATCCAGATGCTGCTGTGCACGCTGGGTTTCGGGCTGCTGCTGCGCCTTCTGGGGCTGGAGTGGCCGATGGCGATCCTGCTGGGCGCGGCGGCGGGCATTTCGGCGACCGCCGTGGTCAGCGCCACCCTGTCAGAGCGCAATCTCGCCACCTGCCCGCTGGGCCGTTCGACCACCGCGGTGCTGGTGTTCCAGGACGTGGCGGGCATCTTCCTGCTGGTCTTCGCGGCGTCGCTGGAAGCAGGCGGGAACGGGCTGTTCGCCGATCTGGGCATGAGCGCGGGGCTGGCCGCGGTCTGTCTGGTCGCCGCGCTGCTGAGCGGGCGCTTCCTGATCGGCCCGGCCTTCAAGCTGCTGTCGAAAACCCGCAACGAGGAGATCTTCACCGCCGCGGCCCTGTTCATCGTTCTGGCGACCGCCGCGGCGACGGGGGCCATCGGCCTGTCGCTGACCTTCGGGGCCTTCCTGGCGGGCATGATCATCGCCGACACGCCCTTCCGCTCGATCATCCGCACCGAGGCGAAGCCCTTCGGCGCGCTGCTGCTGGGCTTCTTCTTCATCACCGTGGGCGCGGCGCTGGACTGGCGCATGATGCTCGACCAGTGGGCGGCGATCCTGATCGCGCTGGCCGCGCTGTTCATCCTCAAGACCGCCCTGAGCTATCTCGCCGCGCTGCTGAGCGGGTGGAGCCTGGCGGGCGCGGCCCAGCTCGCCTTCCTGATCGCGCAGGGGTCGGAATTCGGCCTCGTCATCCTCGCCCTCCCCGCCGTCGCGGCGGGGCTGGGCGAGCTGGCGGGCGTGCTTGTGGCCGCCAGCGCCCTGTCGCTGGCCCTGACCCCGCTCTGGTCCGGGCTGGGCCTGAAGATCGCCCGCGCCATCGCCCGCTGGAAGGCCGCCCGCGCCGAGCACACCGAGCCCGAGCCCGATGGCGCGGTGACCGCGCCGATCATCGTGTTCGGCATGACCGGGGCGGGGCGGCTGGCGGTGGATGCGCTTGATCGGTTCAACGTGCCGGTCATCGCCATCGATTCCGATCCCGACCGCTTCCTGCACGCGCTGGCGGACGGGTATCAGGTCGCCTTCGGCGATCCGTCAGACGCCCGCCTGATGACGACGATCGGCGCGGTGAAGGCCCGCGCGCTGGCCCTGTCCGTGCCGCGCTACGAGGTCAGCCTGGAGCTGACCCCTTACGTGCGCCGCACCTATCCCGAGCTGGCCCGCTTCGTGGCCGTGGACAGCGAGCACGAGCGCGCGCGCCATGCCGCGCTGGGCATGCGCCCGGTGATGACCCGCGGACGCCCCGAAGGCATCGAGTTCGCCGTGGAACTGCTGCGTTGGGCGGACGTGCCGGAGGACCGCATCGCAGACTGGGTCCGCGACATCGCCGAACTGGACGCCGAACGCCCCGCCCCCGCCGCGCAGGTGGCGTAGCCTCCCCTCACCGCACCGGCAGCGCCGTACGGTTGAACACCCGGCGCATGGCGATGTTGGAGACCAGCCGGGCGACGCCGGGCAGGCCGCTGAGGCGTTCGCGGTGCAGGCGCTCATACCCGCGGGCGTCGGGCACGAGAATCCGCAGGATATAGTCCTCCGCCCCGGTCATCAGCCAGCAGTCCATGACCTCGGAGACCTCGGCCACCGCCCGCTCGAACGCCTCCATGGTCTCGCGCCGCTGGTTCTCCAGCGTGACCAGCGTGATCACCGTCAGGCCCCGGCCCACCGCCTCGGCGTTGACCAGCGCGACATAGCGGTCGATGGCGCCGCCCGCCTCCAGCGCCCGCACCCGGCGGTGGCAGGCCGAGGGCGACAGGCCCACCCGCTCGGCCAGTTCGGCGTTCGGCATCCGGCCCTCGCGCTGCAATTGCTCGAGTATGGCCGCGTCGATGGCGTCGATGCGCATGGCGCCTCCGTCGAAGAGTGTTCGCCGGAACGCCCGGCGGACGCGGCGGCGTTCGGAACGATTTCACGGATCGACACTGAAACGCAATAATCTTCGAATTACGTGAGCGATATTGCGGCATATGGGGCGCAGCCTGTATTTTCCGCGCAACAATCAGATCCCTGAAGGAGATCAGAAGATGCGTGTCGGCGTCCCCAAGGAAATCAAGGTCCATGAATACCGCGTGGGCCTCACGCCCAACGGCGCGGCCGAGCTGGTGGCCGCCGGCCACGAGGTCGTCGTGGAAACCAAGGCCGGTGAATCCATCGGCTTCTACGATGCCGATTACGAGGCCGCGGGCGCGCGGATCGTGTCGGACGCCGACGCGGTGTTCGCCCAGGCCGAGCTGATCGTGAAGGTGAAAGAGCCCCAGCCCGTCGAGTACGCGCGGCTGACCGACAAACACACCCTGTTCACCTATCTGCATCTGGCCCCCGATCCCCGCCAGACCGAAGGCCTGATGAAATCGGGCTGCACGGCCATCGCCTACGAGACGGTCACCGACGCGGACAACCGCCTGCCCCTGCTCAAGCCCATGAGCGAGGTCGCGGGCCGGATGTCGGTGCAGGTCGGCGCCACGGCTCTGGAAAAGTCCAAGGGCGGGCGCGGCATGCTGCTGGGCGGCGTGCCGGGCGTGGGTCCGGCCAAGGTCATCGTTCTGGGCGGGGGCGTCTCGGGCACCCATGCGGCGGAAATGGCCATCGGCCTGCGCGCGGACGTGACCGTGTTCGACCGCTCCATCAAGCGCCTGGCCGAGCTGGACACCCAGTTCCAGGGCACGGTGAAGACCGCCTTCTCCACGAAGGCCGCGGTCGAGGCCGCCGTGCTCGAGGCCGATCTGGTCATCGGCGCGGTGCTGATCCCCGGCGCGGCGGCGCCCAAGCTGGTCACCCGCGAGATGCTGAAAAAGATGAAGGACGGCGCGGTGCTGGTCGACATCGCCATCGACCAGGGCGGCTGCTTCGAGACCTCCAAGCCCACCACCCATGACGAGCCCACCTTCATCGTGGACGGGGTGGTCCATTACTGCGTGGCCAACATGCCCGGCGCGGTGGCCCGCACCTCAACGCTGGCCCTGACCAACGCCACCCTGCCCTTCACGCTGGCGCTGGCCAACAAGGGCACGAAGCAGGCCCTGAACGACGACCCCCATCTGGCCCGCGGCCTGAACATCGCCGAAGGCAAGGTCGCCTACGAGCCCGTCGCGAAGGATCTCAGCCTCGATTACGTCAAGCCCGACTGGCTGACGAGCATCTGAAGAACGACGCCCTGAACGCGAAAACCCCGGATCGGCTGATCCGGGGTTTTTTCGTTTCTGCCTGCGAGGGCGGGTGAAGCCCTACCCGCATACCCGCGCCTTCGCCGCCTCGTATTCCGCCGCGAGCTGATCGACATAGTCCGCCACCGGCCGGACGGCCTTGACGGAGCCGATGCCCTGGCCCGAGCCCCAGATGTCGCGCCACGCCTTCTTGGCCTCGCTGCCGCCCGAGCCGAAATTCATCGCGCTGGGGTCGCTCTCGGGCAGGTTGTCGGGGTCCAGCCCCGCCGCGGTGATGGAGGCTTTCAGGTAGTTGCCGTGAACGCCCGTGAACAGGTTGGTGTAGACGATGTCGTCCGCCCGGCCTTCCACGATGGCGCGCTTGTAGGCCTCGTCCGCGCGGGCTTCGGCGGTGGCGATGAAGGCCGAGCCGATATAGCCGTAATCGGCGCCCATCGCCTCGGCGGCCAGCACGCCGCCGCCGGTGGCGATCGAGCCCGAGACCAGCAGCGGGCCGTCGAAGAACTCGCGGATTTCCGAGATCAGGGCGAAGGGCGACAGCGTGCCCGCATGTCCGCCCGCGCCCGAACACACCGCGATCAGCCCGTCCGCGCCCTTCTCCAGCGCCTTGTGAGCGAAGCGGATGTTGATGATGTCGTGCAGGGTCTTGCCGCCCCAGCCGTGGACGGCCTGATTGAGCTCCTCGCGCGCGCCCAGAGAGGTGATGACCAGCGGCACCTTGTATTTCGCGCAGGTCTCCAGATCCGCCTCCAGCCGCTCGTTGGAGCGGTGGACGATCTGGTTGACCGCGAAGGGCGCGGCGGGCCGGTCGGGGTTGGCGCGGTCATGGCTGTCGAGCGCGGAGGTGATCTCGTCCAGCCATTCGTCGAGCTGGCTCTGGGGCCGGGCGTTCAGCGCCGGAAAGCTGCCCACCACCCCCGCCTTGCACTGGGCGATGACCAGTTCGGGATTGGAGATGATGAACATGGGCGCGGCCACCACCGGCAGGCGCAGTTTCCCCTTCGTCGCGTCGAGCTCGGCCAAACCGGCGTCTCCCCTTCTGTGTCGTGTGCAGCGCACAAGCTAGCGGCGTGAGCGCGCGTGTCGAGCTTCGGGTATGAAAAAAAGCGAACGGCGTTCACCGCTCGCCGGCCGCGATGGGCAGATCGCCCTGGCTCGCCCACTCGGTCCATGAGCCGTCATAGAGCCGGACGTCGGTGAAACCCGCCATCGTGAAGCCCGCGAACAGCACCGCCGCCGTGACCCCCGACCCGCAGGTGCAGATCACCGGTTTCGAGCGATCGGTTTCGCCCAGCGCCGCCGCCAGCGCCTCGCCGCGCAGGAACCGCCCGTCCTCGATCAGCCGCCCCATGGGCAGGCTGACCGCGCCGGGCATGTGTCCAGACGCGAGGCCGGGCCGGGGCTCGGGATCGGTCCCGGCGAAGCGCCCCGGCGGGCGAGCGTCCGCGATCAGGGCGTCGCCGCGCTCCACATGCTCCAGCACGTCCCGCCACGTCACGGTGTCGTCCCGGATCAGGGACACCGCGCCCGGCGGCAGCGGTTTCGGTTCGCGCGGCGCGAACGGCCCGGCCTCGACCGCGCCGCCCGCCGCCTGCCACGCCGCCAGCCCGCCATCGAGCAGCCGGGCGTCCAGCCCGAACCGCCGCAGCGTCCACCAGCCCCGCGCCGAGGCGAGCCAGCCGTTGGAATCGTAGACGATGAACCGGCTCACCGGATCGAGCCCGGCCTCGCTCATCCAACGCTCGAAGGCGGCGGCTCCGGGAGCCATGTGGGGCAGTCCGCTGGTCGGATCCGCGACCGCGTCGATGTCCAGCCGCACCGCGCCGGGAATGTGGCGTTCGGGCTCGGACTGCCCGGCGCCGGGCATGAACCATGTCGCGTCGATGAAGACGGCCTGGCTGTCGGCGAGGGCGTCTTCAGCAGTGATCAGCACGGGGTCGGTCATGACCCGACGCTAGCCTCACACTACGCCATAGGCCAGCATGGCGTCGGCCAGCTTCCTGAACCCGGCGATGTTCGCGCCCTTCACGTAGTCGATCCGGTTGTCCTTTCGGCGCCCGTGCTCGAGGCAGCGCTGGTGAATGGCCACCATGGTCTCGTTCAGGCGTCTGCACACATGCTCCCGGTCGCCCGGCCCGTGCATGGCGTTCTGGCTCATCTCCATGCCTGACACCGCGACCCCGCCCGCATTGGTCGCCTTGCCCGGCGCATAGGCGGTCCGCGCCCGGCGCAGCACGCCCATGGCGTCCGGCGTCAGAGGCATGTTGGCGCCCTCGGCCACCAGCAGGACACCGTTGTCCACCAGGGCCTGCGCGTCCGCCTCCTGCATCTCGTTCTGGGTCGCGCACGGCAGGGCGATATGGCCAGGCAGGTCCCAGGGCTTCGCGTCCGCGCGCCATTTCGCGCCGAATGGCCTGGCGAGGTCCTTGATGTGCCCGCCGCCCGCCTTGTGGCTGCGGACCTCATTGATCTGCTCGTGGCTGAAGCCCGCCGCGTGATGCAGGCAGCCGTCATGGGCGGACAGGGTGATCACCTTGCCGCCCTGCCGGATCGCCTCGTCCGCGGCGTGGGTGGCGACGTTGCCCGCCCCCGAGATCAGCACCGAGCGGCCGTCCATCCCCTCGCCCATGGCCTCCAGCGCGCAGGCGGTGAAATAGATCAGGCCATATCCCGTCGCCTCGGGGCGCAGCGGCGCGCCGCCGAAGGACGCGCCCTTGCCCGTGAGCGCCCCGTCAAAGCGGTTCTCGATCCGCTTGTAGGCGCCGAACAGCCAGCCGATTTCGCGCGGCCCGACATTGATGTCGCCCGCCGGAATGTCGATCTCCGGGCCGATATGGCGGTGAAGCTCGGTCATGAAGGACTGGCAGAAGCGCATTATCTCCGCGTCGCTGCGCCCGCGCGGATCAAAATCCGCCCCGCCCTTGCCCGCGCCCAGCGGCAGCCCGGTCAGGGCGTTCTTGAAGGCCTGCTCGAAGGCGAGGAATTTGAGCACCGACTCGCTGACGCCCGGCGTGAAGCGCAGACCGCCCTTGTACGGCCCGATGGCGTTGGACAGCTGGACCCGCCAGCCGCGATTGACCTGCACCGTGCCATCATCGGCCATCCAGCTGACCCGGAAGCTGATGATCCGGTCCGGCTCGGTCAGCCGCTCCAGTATCCGCGCCTCTGCGTACTCCCGGTGTTCTGCGATGAAGGGCAGGACGTGGGCCGCGACCTCCTCGACCGCCTGATGAAATTCCTCCTGGCCCGGATTGCGCTCGCGGGTCCAGTTCATGAAGGCCTCGAGGGTCTTCGGCGTGGCGGTCATGAATGCATCCGGGTGAAGCTGCGGCAGGGGAAGGGCGAGATAGGCTGAACGCCCCCGCCGTCCATTCGCTCCGCGCGGGACAGGTGGACACCGTCTCCAGGATTTCACATGACGGCGGTGGATGTTCCAGCTACGTTCCCCGCCTCGCATCAGGAGGAGAGCCGTCATGGCCGAGCTCGTGTTCTACACCAACCCCATGTCGCGCGGACGGATCGTGCGCTGGATGATCGAGGAGACCGGCGCGGAGTATCGCGAGGAGGTTCTTCACTACGGCACGACCATGAAGGCGGCCGAGTATCTGGCGGTCAATCCGATGGGCAAGGTGCCAGCGATCCGGCACGGCGATCAGGTCGTCACCGAGTGCGCGGCGATCTGCGCCTATCTGGCCGACGCCTTCCCCGACGCGAAGCTGGCGCCCGAGCCCGCCCGGCGCGGGGCCTATTACCGCTGGATGTTCTTCGCCGCCGGGCCGCTGGAGGCTGCGGTGACCAACAGGTCGATGGGCTTCAAGATCGAGGGCGAGAAACAGATGATGGCCGGGTACGGCAGTTTCGAAGCCGTGATGGACGCCCTGTCGGTCGCGGTGAAGGCCTCGCCTTGGATCGCCGGTGACGACTTCACCGCCGCGGACGTCTACATGGGCGCGCAGATCGGCTGGGGCCTGCAGTTCGGCACCATCGAGAAGCGCCCCGAATTCGCCGACTACGCAAAGCGGGCGACCGATCGCGACGCGTATCGCCGGGCGACCGCGAAGGACGACGCGCTGATGCCCAAGGACCAGCCCGCCGCCTGAGGCCTCACACCGGCGGCGCGTCCACGTGCCGCCACATGTACAGCGCCAGCCGCGAACGGTGCGGGGCGAAACGGGCCGCCGTGCGCACCGTCTTGCGCCGTGGGCTGGTCAGGCGTTCGAGGGTCTTGCGGGCGGCCACGTCGCCGTCCGGCCAGACATCCTCGTCTCCGAAATAGAAGATCGAGACCATGTCGGCGGTCCACTGGCCCACGCCCCACAGGGCGGTCAGGCGGGCGGACCGCTCGGCATGACTCAGGGGCGCCAGCTCGGCCGCCTCCAGTCCGCCCGCCCGCGCTTCCGCCGCGATGGCCAGCAGGGCGCGGGTCTTCGCGCCCGACAGCCCGCAGGCGCGCAGGGCCCCGGCGTTGGGCTCGACGAGGAAATCCATCAGCCCCTCGCCCGCCGCCGCCGTCACGCGGCCCCAGATGGTCCGCGCGGCGATCACCGACAGCTGCTGGCCCGCCACCGAACGGCACAGCCGCTCGGCCAGCGGCGCCGTCGCGTCCGGCACGAAGTCCACCGGGCCTAAGCGCGCGATGGCCGCATGCAGCGCGGGGCTCAGCCCCAGCGCGGTATCGAGGAAGCGGGCGTGGATGGCCTCGCTCATAAAATCATCAACCCACGCCCTCTAGAAGAGCCTCCCACTCTTGTTGGGACACACGACGACATCCGTCAAATACTGATGCGTCGTAGGGAACAGCGAGTCCAATCTCTCTAGCTTCTGAGGTTAAATTCGTAATTCTTACCAATTCGCCATGCCTGTATGAGCCCAGAAAATGACTTAACCCCGCATATCCTCCGGCTGCTGTTCTCGCATTTAGCGTAAAATTGAAAGCCCACACAGATGGCTGCCAGCCAATATATTGCGCTCCACGCGCCTCCCGAAACATAGCATTACACACACGTAGATCCCGAACAGAATATGGGTCACGTAATGTCACTCGCAATTCTCGCGCTATATCTTGAAGAATATCCTCTATGTCAGGTTCTTCGCCTGCGTCGTCATAGCCAAGCGGCATTGGTTCAGCATCACTTTTCGCCAATGCAGAGGATTGATAACGAGGCGCGTCGGAAGTGGCACAGCCCGTAGCAAAAACACAAACGATCGAGATCAAGAAAGATTGCATAATTTTCATTTCGGCCCCCTTGGTTGCACCAAGCCAGCTAAATGAGATTCGGCCGCACCACAAGAAGCTTGCGCCACTTAGGGAAGCCCAAGGAAATAATGATGGTGCGGGCGGCCGGAATCGAACCGGCACGGAGGTTGCCCTCCAACGGATTTTAAGTCCGGTGCGTCTACCAGTTCCGCCACGCCCGCGCGCGCCGGAATCGGCGCCCGCCCCCATAAAGCAGACGGGCCGGCCTCATGCCAAGGCCGGCCCGCCGATCAGGGTCTCGAGGCGCCGGTTCAGCGCTTGATCTGGTCCTGGCTGGTGACGATCTTGCCGCACAGGCCGTAATCGATCGCCTCTTTGGCCGAGAGCCAGAAATCGCGGTCGGTGTCCTTGGCGATCCGCTCCAGCGGCTGGCCGGTGGCGTCGGCGAAGATCTGGTTCAGGCGCTCGCGCATGATGCGCATCTCGCGCACCTGGATCTCGATGTCGCTGGCCATGCCGCCCGCGCCGCCCGAGGGCTGGTGAAGCAGGAAGCGGGTGTTGGGCAGGGCGTAGCGGTCCTTGGTGTCCGCGCCCACGAAGATCAGCGCGCCCGCGCTCGCCACCCAGCCGGTGCCCAGCGTGATGACCCGCGGTTTGATGAACTTCATCGTGTCGTGGATCATGTCGCCCGATTCCACGTGGCCGCCGGGCGAGGAGATGACCATCAGGATGGGATCGTCGGACTTGGCCGCCAGCGCGAAGAGCTGGGCGCAGACCGAGCGGGCCACCTTGTCGTTGATGCCGCCCGTGAGAAGGATGGTGCGGCTGTCGAACAGCGCCTTGCCCAGAAAGTCCGGCGCTTCCTTCAGCGCGTCTCCGGGCTGCTTCTCGTCTTCGTCGTCGTTGAAGATCGGGCGGTCGGTATAGCCTTCGGCCATCATGGGTCTTCCCTGAAAATGAACGGGCGCGCCCCCGGCGCGCGTATGACGCTGCTGCAAAGGGTAGGATGCCGGACGCGCCGCAACAAGCGCCCCGGCGTGCAGAGACTGCGGTTCAGCCGCCCTGCTCGGCCGCCAGCGCCCTCAGCGCCGTTTCCGCCCGCGCCAGCGCGTCTGCGTCGGCGGACCGGGCGACCAGCGCCACGCCGCGTTTTATCCCCGCCTCCCCCTCGTCCTCGAACCAGGGGTAGGAGCCGATGGAGACGTCCGGGCAGGTCTTGGCGAGCGCGCCCAGCCCCTCGGCCAGATCGCCCTCGCGCGCGCCGTCGATGCGGATGGAGACCGAATGGGTCACCGCCCCGCCCTCGATCCGGTGGGCGACGTCCTCGAGCATCCCGCGGGCGATCTTCGGCACCCCGGCCAGCACGAACACGTTTTCAAGCTGGAAGCCCGGCGCGCCGGTGACGGGATTGACGATCAGGCTCGCGCCGTCAGGAATCCGCGCCATCCGCAGCCGCGCCTCGGTCAGGTCCGTGCCTGATCTGGCGTACCAGTCCTGCAGCACCTTCAGGGCATCATCCCGAACGCCGATGGACCGCCCGAAGGCGGCGGCGACCGCGTCGGCGGTGATGTCGTCATGGGTGGGGCCGATGCCGCCGGTGGTGAAGACGTAGTCGTTCGCGTCCGCCAGCGCCCGCACGGCCTCGGCTATCCGGTCATGACCGTCGCTGACGATCCTCACCTCGCTGAGGGTCACTCCCAGAGGCGCGAGGAATTCGGCGATCTGACGCACGTTCACGTCCTGGGTGCGGCCCGAGAGGATCTCGTCGCCGATCACGACCATGCCCGCGCTCACCGTCCGCACCGCCATCGCCCGCGCTCCTGTTGCCTGCCGCCTGAGGAGCACTTATGCCCGCTGGCGAGCAAAAGCGAGCCTCGATCGTCGATGGACTTTCCCCGCCCCCTGATCCCCGCCGTGCTGGAACGGCGCTACATGCGCTTTCTGGCCGACGTCACGCTTGAGAGCGGCGAGCGGATCACCGTGCATTGCCCCAATCCGGGCTCGATGATGGGCCTGAAAGATCCCGGCTCGCGCTGCTGGCTCTCCCAAAGCGACAACCCCAAGCGCAAGCTGAAACACACGCTGGAGGTTCTCGAGGCGGACGGCGCGCTGGTGGGCATCAACACCGGCCTGCCCAACCGGCTGGCCGAGGAGGCGATCACGGCCGGGGGAATCGCGCCGCTGACCGGCTACGCCTCGATGCGGCGGGAGGTGAAGTACGGCACGAACTCGCGCATCGACCTGCTGCTGGAGGATGCGGCTCGCCCGCCCTGCTGGGTGGAGGTCAAGAACGTCCACCTGATGCGCGAGCCGGGACTGGCCGAGTTTCCCGACAGCGTGACCAGCCGCGGAGCCAAGCACCTGCTCGAACTGGCCGCGCGGGCGCAGGCAGGGGAGCGCGCTGTCCAGCTCTTCATCGTCCAGCGCCCCGACTGCCAGCGCTTCACCCCGGCGGCGGACATCGACCCGGTCTATGCCGAGGGCCTGCGCGCGGCGCGCGATGCGGGGGTGGAAATTCTGGGCTATGGCTGCGATGTCAGCCTGTCGGCCATATCCGTCGCCCGGCCCGTGGAGATCGCCCTGTGAGCCTCGCCCCCGACGATCCCGGCTGGGACCTGCCCGCCCCCTTCGTCCGCCGCCACATTGTCGGCCCGGAGGAGATCGACGATTTCGGACATGCCAACAACACCGCCTATCTGCGCTGGGCGGACGAGACCGGCTGGGCTCACTGGGAGGCGGACGGGCTGACCCGTCAGGGCTGCCGGGACGCGGACCGGGGCATGGCGATCACGCGCACCATCGCGGACTATTCCGGCCATCTGCGCGCAGGCGACGCCATCGCCTGCGCGGTCTGGATCGCCCGGTCGGACGCAAAGCTGAGGGCCGAGCGCTGGTATCAGTTCCGCCGCGAGGCCGACGGCGTCACGGTTTTCCGCGCCCGCACGATGCTGGTCAGCTTCCAGCTTTCCACGGGGCGCCCCGCCCGCATGACCGCCGACTTCGCCGCCCACTACGCCCGCCCCTCCCCGGAGCTGGCCGCGGCGGCGGAGGCGGCAGGGGCGCGGCTGGACATCTGGCGCTGAGCTCACATGAAAGTTTGGACAGGCGCAGCCTGCGCGCATTGAGGCGCGCGGGCCCGGGCGTATAGTCCGCGCCGAGACAATTTCCCTGGGGAGGAAAAACTGATGCGCTTCATCCTGACGGCGGCCGTGTCCGCCCTGGTCCTGTCCGCCTGCGTGACTTACGAGCCGGCCGACGCGCCGGCTGCCGAGGCCGGCGGCCAGACCGCCGCCGCTCCGATCACCGAAGGCGCCATCGAGGCGCATATCCGCTTTCTGGCCGACGACCTGATGGAAGGACGCGACACCGGCGAGCGGGGCTTCGACATCGCCGCGCGCTACGTGGAGAGCCATTTCCGCCAGTACGGGCTGGAGCCCGGGGCCGCGGACGGCGGCTATCACGAGCCCGTCCCGCTCTACAACATCGCCGCCGACCCCGGCCGCGCGGCCATGAGCGTGGACGGCGAGGCGCTGACCGCGGGCGAGGACTTCCTCGTCGCCCCCAGCGCCGCCCATGACGACAGCGCCATCGAGGCCGAGGCGGTGTTCGTCGGCTTCGGTCTGGATCTGCCCGCCCACGGGCTGGATTCCTATGCGGGCGTGGATCTGGACGGCAAGATCGCGGTGATGCTGGCGGGCGCGCCCGAGGGGCTGGCGTCTGACGTGGCGGCCCATCTGGGCTCCACCCGCACCAAGGCCGGGTTCGCCGCCGAGCGCGGCGCGCGCGGGGTGATCGTGATCGCCGCCGAGGGCCTGACCCGCTGGGACTTCGGCCGCATGGCCCAGGCCGCGGCGGGCGCGCGGCCCTCCATGACCACCCCGGTCGCCTCTGGTCCTGACTCCATCGCGGTGAGCGCCACCATCCCCGGCGCCACCGCCGAGCGCCTGTTCACGCCCTCGGGCCGCAGCTATGCGGACATGCTGGCCGCCGCGACCTCGGGCAGGGAGATCGAAAGCTTCGAGACCGGCGCGACCGTGCGCCTCGCCCAGGGCACGACCCGCGAGCCGGTCGCCAGCGCGAACGTGATCGGCGTGCTGCCCGGTTCCGACCCCGATCTGGCCCATGAGACCGTCGTGGTCACCGCCCATCTCGACCATATCGGCATCTGCCAGCCCATGGCCGAGGACCCGATCTGCAACGGCGCGCTGGACAATGCCTCGGGCACGGCGGCGATGCTGGAAGGCGCCCGCGCGCTGGCCGAAGGCCCGCGTCCGCGCCGCTCCATCGTCTTCATCGCCCTGACCGCCGAGGAGAAGGGCCTGCTGGGCTCGGCCCATGTCGCGGCCAACCCCACCCCGGCGATGGGCGAGATGGTGGCGAACATCAATCTGGACATGCCGGTCATGCTCTATGAGTTCAACGACCTGATCGGCTTCGGCGCGGAACACTCCAATCTCGGCCCCATCGCGGCGGCCGCCGCCGAGGCTGCGGGTTCGGCCCTGTCGCCCGACCCGATCCCCGACCAGTCCCTGTTCGTGCGGTCCGACCACTACAATTTCGTGCGCGAGGGCGTGCCCGCCCTGTTCCTGATGACCGGCTTCTCCTCGCCCGATCCCGAAGCGGACGAGGGCGCGGCCTTCCTGCGCTTTCTGGGGACGGACTATCACCAGCCCGGCGACGATCTGAGCCAGCCCCTGCGCTTTGATCAGGGCGCGCGGTTCGCGACCATCAACATGGAGATCATCCGCGCGGTGGCCGATTCCGACACGCGCCCGGCCTGGAACGCGGACAGCTTCTTCAACGCCGACTGAGCCCTGCCTCGGCCGATGATCGCAGGCCCGGGGCGTTCCCATGCGTCCCGGGCTTGTCTATATGAGGGCTGAGCTGAACAAGGAGCGGCCCGAGCCGTGAACGACGCCCTGCTGGACACCGACACCGACCTGGTCCGCGACGGAACGATCAGGATCCACGGCCCCGAGGACTTCGAGGGCATGCGCCGGGCCGGGCAGCTGGCCGCGAGCGCGCTGGACATGCTCGTGGACATGGTCAGGCCGGGCGTGACCACCCAGGCCCTCGACGACGCGGTGCGCGAGCACTTCATCAAAAACGGCGGCTGGCCGGCGACCCTGTTCTACAAGGGCTACACCAAGTCCTCGTGCACCTCGATCAATCACGTGGTCTGCCACGGCATCCCCAACGACAAGCCGCTCAAGGAAGGCGACATCGTCAACATCGACGTCACCTGCGTGCTGGACGGCTGGCACGGCGACACCAGCCGCATGTTCCCCGTGGGCGAGGTGCGCCGGAAGGCCGAGCGCCTGATGGAAGTCACCTATGAAGCCCTGATGCGCGGCATCGCCGCGGTCAGACCTGGCGCCACGTTCGGCGACATCGGCCACGCCATCCAGGTCTATGCCGAGGCCCAGCGCTGTGGCGTGGTGCGCGATTTCTGCGGCCACGGGCTGGGGCGTCTGTTCCATGACGCGCCCAACGTGCTGCATTTCGGCGAGCCGGGCGAAGGCGCGGTGCTCCAGCCGGGCATGTTCTTCACCATCGAGCCCATGCTGAACGCGGGCAAGCCGGGGGTGAAGATCCTGTCGGACGGCTGGACGGCGGTGACCCGCGACAAATCCCTGTCCGCCCAGTTCGAGCACTCGGTTGGCGTGACCGAGGACGGGGTGGAGATCTTCACCAAGTCCCCCGCCGGGCTCGACTGCCCGCCCTGGCGCTGATCAGACCGTGGCGGAGGGGGACGCCAGACCGCATTATCACGGCCATCGCGACCGGCTGCGCGACCGCTTCTCAGACGGCGGGCCCGAAGCGCTGGCCGATTACGAGATGCTGGAGCTGTTCCTGTTCCGCTCCATCCCCCGGCGCGACGTCAAACCCATCGCCAAGGCGCTGATCGCGCGTTTCGGCGATCTGGGCCGGGCCAGCGCGGCCCGGCTCGACCAGCTCACCGAGATCGAAGGCGTGTCCGAGAAAGTCGCGCTGGACATAAAGCTGCTGCACGCCGCGGCGGTGCGGATCGCGAAATCCCAGGTCAGCGGGCGCACGGTGATCTCCTCATGGAGCGCCCTGCTCGATTACGTCCGCGCCGCCATGCAGCACGCCTCCACCGAGGAGTTCCGGGTGCTGTTCCTGGACCGCAAGAACCGCCTGATCGCGGACGAGTTCCAGGCCAAGGGCACGGTCGATCACGCCCCGGTCTATCCGCGCGAGGTGGTCAAGCGCGCCCTGTCGCTGGACGCCACCGCCCTGATCCTGGTCCACAACCACCCCAGCGGCGACCCCACACCCTCGGGCGCGGACATCGAGATGACCCGCAAGCTCAAGGACATCGCCAAAAGCTTCGACATCGCCCTGCACGACCACCTGATCGTGGGCCGCGACAGCGTGGCCAGCTTCAAGCAGCTCGGTCTGCTCTAGGCTTTCTCGGGCTCCGCGAAGCGCGTCTGCCACCAGTCTTTCCAGCGTGTCTGCATTGCGTCGAACGCCGCATCGTCCAGTCCGTAGGTCGTCAGGGTCAGCGAGCCGCCATCCGGCTTGTCCAGCACGACAAGAAGCCCGTCACCCCACTCCCGCACCGTCACCCCGACCTGGTGGCTGGTGGCATGCCAGACCTCGCCCGACACCGATCCAGGCGAGCCCCCCGCCACAACGGTCGCGCCCGGTCGAGCCTGCGCCGGGCGTGGCAAGCCCAGCGCAGCGGACGGAACCAGGCCCGGCTCTTGGGCGGTCCCGGAGAGATGGATGGTCCGTCGACGTCCGCCCGGGTGCGCTTCCAACGCCACCCGCAGCTGTTGAACGAAGGCGATCCAGCCCTCGGTCATCTCCTCAAACACATCATCCCAGCCGTCATCCGCAGGCAGGGTGCGGACGACGCGCAGCACCACGCCGTCGCCGCGCCGCTCAAGCTCGAAGCGGTCGTTCACGCCCTCGAAGCGGATGACGCCATCGGCCTCGCTGGCCTGAGCATGCTTGATGAAGATGAAGTCGATCTCGTCGGCTAGCGTGTCTGCGTCCCAGCCGAACCAGTCTGCGATTCTTTCCGGATCGCGCAGCGACCGCCAGACGGTTTCGTAAGGCGCGGAAATGGTCAGTTCGACCAACACCCTGTCGCGTGCCCGCGTCATCAACGTCTCCTTTTCAATGTCCTGTGCGCGGCGGCGCGCCGCCGCCCGGTGCGGGATGCCCGCCAATGAAGACGCGGTATCGCCGTCCGCCTCCCTCAGGGGCATATCGCTTACCAAGAGCATGAACCGCCTCGGCGAGATCGGCGGCGAACCGGTCCATGTCTGATGGGCGCTCGAACCCCACCTCCGCCTCGATCGTGAAGGTCAGCAGCCGCTTGTCAGCCTCTCCCGCCGCGGTCTGCATGCGCGCGACGTCACGCGCCATCCCCGCTGCCCCGGAGATCAGATATCCCGCTGCATGCCGATCCTGCTTGGCCTCCGCCTCGGACGGGACTCGCATGATTGCGGGATCGATCAGCAGACTGCCGGACGCCGACACGTAGAGCTTTTCAGTGAAACCGCGCCTGCGCCGTTCCCCGGCAGGCGCTACCAGTCCCGCCCCTTCCAGCGCTTTGAGGTGATAGCCGATCTTCTGCCGGGTCTGGCCCAGCGTAGCGGCCAGACCCGATGCCGAAACCGGCTCATCCATGATCGCCAGCATCTCCCGCCGGATCGGCGACAGCGCCAGACGCGCGGCTGAAGGGTCATCCAGAAGGGTCAAGGTCTGACGTTCCATTTAACCAGATTTCATTTGACAATAAAATTTGTCGAATGAAATCTGGTGTCGATGGGAGCGTGATCCCGAGAGCATCCTTCTCAAGCCTTACGGCTGTCGATCAGGCGCGCGATGAACGCCGCGAGCGCCACCGCGGCGAGCCCGCCGCCGATGGCGATCCCGGCGCTGATCTGGCCGGTGTACGCCGCCCAGCCGAACTGGGCCAGGCACAGCACGGTGATGACCCTCAGGCCCAGCCCGCGCGGCAGGGTGCGCACCACCGCCACCCCGATGGGCGCGCCCAGCGCCACGATGGGGGCCGCGGCCAGCCAGTAGTGGAACACGTCCGGATCAAAGCGCCCCAGCGTCATCTGGGTGCTGACGCCCAGCACCGAGTTGAAGGCCATCAGCACGACCGAAGTGGGGATGGCGACCCTGAGATCGCCGCGCGCGAGCACCATCAGAACCATGAAGGCGATCATGTCGATGCCCGAGCCGACCAGCGAGACCACCCCGCACCCCACGGCCGCCACCAGCACGCCCGACAGGTTCGGGCGGGCCAGATCGCCGATGCCCGACTGAGGCTCCAGCCGCTTCTGGCGCAGCAGCATCGCCACGCCGAAGCTCATCCACAGGCAGGCGAACACCGCCTTGGACGCAGATTCAGGCAGCACCGGCGCGATCAGCGCGAGATGGACCGGCAGCGCGATCAGGCTGGCCAGGATCGCCGGCCGCAGCAGCGCCCAGTTCACCGGCAGCCGGTTGGACAGGATGTAGACGCTGGCCGAGACCATGCCGATGGACTGGACCGCCAGCGAGAAGTCCCGGCCCAGGCTGCCGCCCTCGCCCAGCAGGAAGACCAGCGCGGGAAAGCCCACGACGCCGCCGCCGAACGGCGTCGATCCGGCGAAGAACGAGCCCAGCGCCATCGCGACCGCCACCGGCCAGTTGGAGGCCGCGACCGGCCACAGCCCGCCCTCGGTCACCAGCCACACCCAGACCGAGAAGAAGACCAGCAGCCAGACCGGAAACAGCCAGGGCAGACGGTCGCCCGCCGCCCCTCTCGCGCCTGCCTGCGCCTGAATGGGCTCCATGATCCCGCGTTCCTCCCCGAACGTCGTTTCGCTTAGGGAATATATTGTCTGAGCAATAGTCAACGCGGTCGCGCCGCACGCGCACGAAAAGGCCCCGCCGGTCGCCCGGCGGGGCCTGTTTCTGTCCGGCGCGTCCCGCCTAGAAACGGTAGCTGGCGCCCACCAGGAAGGTGCGGCCATAGCGCTGATAATCGATCACCCGGCGCGGATCGCCGCCCTCGAAGGTCTGGAACTCCTCGTCGGTGAGATTGTAGACCTGCGCGCGCACCGACAGGCCGTCGAGCGCGCCCTGATCGAAGCGGTAGCCGATCTGGGCGTCCACCACGGTTTCCGCCTGCACGGTCCTGAGCTCGCGCCCGGCGCCGAAGCCGGAGATTTCGCCCAGGAAGTCCGAACGGTGGCGCGAGCTGATCCGGCTCTCGAACCCGCCGCGCTCATAATAGAGCGTCAGATTGTAGATTTCCTCCGACAGACCCGGCAGCGGCGTGGCCGAGCCCGGCCCGTCCGCCTCGATCTCGCTTTCGGTCCACGAGGCGTTCGCGATCAGGCCGAAGCCGTCCAGCATCGGGTGAATCAGTTCGAACGGCACCGAGACGGTCGCCTCCAGCCCGCGGATATACCCGCCATCGCCATTGACCGGGCGGTCGACGAGACCCTGATCCAGCGCAGGCGTCACGCCGCCGCTGGCTTCCAAATCGGAGAAGTCGCCCACGGTGGTCTGGTTGTAGATGTAGGTCTCCAGATCCTTGTAGAACGCGGCCAGCGCCACATAGCCCGAGCCGACGAAATACCGTTCCAGCGAGATGTCGAACGCGTTCGCGATCCAGGGCTTGAGGTCCGGCGAGCCCGATCCCCCGCCCCAGTAGGCCTGGTTGATGTCGGTCGAGTTCACGTTGTCGGGGTTCTGGAACACCTCTTCGCTGGCGCGCATCTGGTCCATGCGGGCTCGCGCCAGAGTGCGGGCGGCGGCCAGACGGATGAAGGTGCTGTCCGCGACCTCGAAGCTCAGGTTCGCGCTGGGCAGCCATTCCCAGTAGCTCGTGCCGTCAGACACCGCGCCGAACTCGCCCGGCCCGGTCGCCCGGAAGCCGTCCGAGCTCTGCTCGGTGTGCACCGCCTGCACCCCCGCATTGCCCGTCACGGGGATCTGGCCGAGCTGGCTGTCGATCTCGACCATGCCGTAAAGCGTGGTCACGCGCTCCTGCACGGTCCAGTCCTGTGTGACGACGTCGGGATTCACGTTGCGCTCGAAGCGCAGCACGCCGCTGTCCACCAGCGCCAGCGGGTCGTAGCTGACCATGCCGGGAATGCCCAGGAAGGCCAGCTCGGTCGGCGCCATGAGAAGCTCGGCCGGGATCGCGGCTTCGTTCTCTCCGTTCGCCAGCCCGATGAAGAACTGCTCGGAGAATTTCTGCTTGGTCCTGTCGGAATAGTTCACCCCGAACGACAGGCCGCTCACGGCGCCGAAATCCACCTCGCGGCTCATTCCGAAGCGGGCGGCGGCGAGCTCGTCTTCGATGGTGGGCGAGTTCAGGAAGCCCGCCTGCCCGGCCGGATTGCCGTCATTGTCCAGGAAAATGTCCCCGCCCCAGCCCTGCGGGCTGGTCAGCCGGATCAGGGTCGGGTCGGCATAGTCGATGATGGAGCTGAACCGGGCCGAGCCGCCGCCTGCGGGGAAGCTGAAGCCCAGCGCGTCCGGCGTTCCGGTGCGCTCGAAGCCCGTGCCCGAATTGGTCTCCAGGATGGTGGAGGTCCGCTCGGCGCGCGAATAGCTCAGGTCCACCTCGGCGTCCCAGGCGTCGCCCACGGCGAACTCGAAATTCACGCCGCCCGCGAACAGGTCGCTTTCAAACCGGTTCAGGTCGTTGCGGACCACGCCATGGACGTTGTCGAACACGCCCTCGGTCACCAGCCCGTCCTCGACGGTGAAGCCGTCCCGCAGCGCGGTCTCTTCGCCCCAGGCCAGCGGGAATTCGATCCCGCGCAGGATCTGGGTCTCGTCGAAGTTCGAATAATAGAGGTCGACGGTCGCATTGAAGCGGTCGTTGGGCTGGAACTGCAGCACGCCCATCAGGCCCATGCGCTCAAGCTCGTTGGACTGCACGTAAGGCTTGGCCCCGCCGATCACGAACGGCCCCGAACCCTCGGTGACCTCCGGATAGCCCCAGGCGTTCCAGCGCTCGGCCTGGGTGGGGGTGTTGATGAAGGCCGCGCCCAGCGCGATGCCGATGGTCCCGTCCCGGTTCTGGTCGATGTATGCCAGCGAGCCGCGATAGCCGGTGTCCGAGCTGCCCGCGTTCAGCGCGCCCATGTCGGACCATTCATAGCTGGCGCCGACCGAGACCACCCGCTCGCTCTGCTGGAGCGGGCGCACGGTCCTGAGATCCGCGGTGCCCGCGAGCCCCTGCCCGACCAGCGAGGCGTCCGGTGTCTTGTAGATCACCACCGAGCTGAGCAGCTCGGAGGGATACTGGTCGAACTCGACCCCCCGGTTGTCGCCGGTGGAGACCTGTTCGCGACCGTTCAGCAGGGCGGTGGTGAAGTCCGGCCCCAGACCACGCACCGAGATCACCTGCGCCCGGCCGTCCAGCCGCTGGGCGGCGAGGCCCGGAAGGCGGGCGAGCGATTCGGCGATGGACACGTCGGGCAGACGCCCGATGTCTTCCGCCGTGATCGCCTCCACGATGGAGGTCTCTTCGCGCTTGGTCGCGATGGAGCTCTGCAGACTGGCGCGGATGCCGATGACCTGGATGACCTCGGTCGGCTGCGCCTCTTCCTGAGGCTGCGTGTCCTGAGCAAAGGCGGGCGTGGCCGCGATGGCGGCCGCGGCGGCTCCGGCCATCAGCCATGAGCGGCGGTTGTGCTGGGCTTTCATGTCTTTTTCCTCCCGGCGTGTCGCATTTCAGCCGATGCGATCCGTAGCCGATCTGCAAATTAATGAAAACGTCATGCCAACACAATAGAAAAATTGCAAACGCGGATGGCCCTTGCGGCTCTGAACACTCGCTCATGGCGCTATATCACTCAGCCGTATGGCGGTTTCCGGCAGGGATCATTCCCGTTGACAGATTTGCAAACGCCCTGCAATTCTATGCAAAGATTGCAAACGACGCTGACACGTCCTTGCAAACCGCCACTGCGGACGCGCCGTGCCCCGTCAATGAGGGCGCGCCGGACGCGGGGCGAGGTCGAGGGAGGCTGCCGGTGACAACGAAGAGTCTGACGCGCGAAGCGGCGTCCGCCGCCGCGGACGCCCAATGGTGGCGCGGCGCCAGCATCTACCAGATCTATCCGCGCTCCTTCGCCGATTCGAACGGCGACGGCATAGGCGACCTGCCCGGCATCACCGCCCGGCTCGACCATGTCGCCTCGCTGGGCGTGGACGCGGTCTGGCTGTCGCCCTTCTTCAAGTCGCCCATGCGCGATTTCGGTTATGACATCGCCGACTACTGCGACGTCGACCCCATCTTCGGCACGCTGGCCGATTTCGACCGCCTGCTCGAACGCGCCCACGCGCTGGGCCTGAAGGTGCTGATCGATCAGGTCTATGCCCACACCGCGGACACCCACGCCTGGTTTCTTGAAAGCCGCGAGAACCGCACCAATCCGAAAGCGGACTGGTATGTGTGGGCCGACCCCAAGCCGGACGGCTCGCCGCCCAGCAACTGGCAGGCCGTGTTCGGCGGGCCGTGCTGGACCTGGGACGCTCGGCGCGAGCAGTACTATCTGCACAATTTCCTGCCCAGCCAGCCTCAGCTCAACGGCCACAACCCCGCCGTCCAGGACGCGCTGGAGGCGGCGATGACCTTCTGGCTGGATCGCGGCGTGGACGGCTTCCGGCTCGATGCGGTCAATTTCATGATGCACGACCCGGCGCTGACCGATAATCCGCCGGTCGCGAACCCGGCCAAGCGCACCCGGCCGTTCGACTTCCAGCACCATTTCCACAACCAGTCCCACCCGGCGATCCCCGACTTCCTCGCCCGGCTGCGCCGCAGGGCGTCCGAATACGGCGACCGCTTCCTGCTGGCCGAGGTCGGCGGCGAGCAGGCCGAGGCGGAGATGAAGCTCTACACCGAGCCGCCCTCCCGGCTGCATTCGGCTTATGGCTTCCTCTACCTCTACGCCGAGGCGCTGACCCCCCAGCTGGTCCGCGACAGCATCCGCCAGTGGCCCGACGACGCGCAGACCGGCTGGCCGAGCTGGACCTTCTCCAATCACGACGCCCCGCGCGCGATCAGCCGCTGGGCGGGAACGCGCGACCACAAGGCGTTCGCCGAAATGCTGCTCCTGCTGCTGGTCGCGCTTCGGGGCGGGTCCATCGTCTATCAGGGCGAGGAGCTGGGCCTGCCCCAGGGCCACGTCCCCTTCCACCGGCTGCAGGACCCCGAGGCGATCACGAACTGGCCCCAGACGCTGGGTCGGGACGGCGCGCGCACGCCCATGCCGTGGACGGCGGGCGCGGCCCATGCGGGCTTCTCCACCGCCGAGCCCTGGCTGCCGGTAGATCCCGCTCACCTCAGCCTCGCCGCGGACCTGCAGGAGCGCGACCCGGCCTCCACCCTGAACGCCGCGCGCCGGATCATCCCCCTGCCCCGCCGCCTGCCCGCGCTGAAGACCGGCGCGATCGCGCTGGTCGAGGCTCATGACGATCTGGTGGTGTTCGAGCGCGGTTCAGGCGCGGACGCCGTGCTGTGCGCCTTCAATCTGGGCGAGGCGGACACGCCGTTCGACCTGCCCGCGGGCTGGAGGGTCGCCGATAGCGTGAACCTGCCCGACGGCTGGACGGGCGGCGCGCTGCCCGTGTGCGCGGGGCTGGTGGCGGTGAAAGCCTAGCCGCCGGTGGATTCACGGATGATCAGCTCGGTGGCCAGCCGCTCGGACCGGCTGGGGCCGCTGGAATCGAGCAGCTTGGAGATCATCAGCCGTCCCGCCGTGGCCGTGTCCTGATCGATGGTGGTCAGGGCGGGGATGGCGTAGCGGGCGAAAGGCACGTTGTCATAGCCCACCACCGACACGTCCTCGGGCACGCGCCGCCCGGCCCGGTGCAACGCCCGCAGCGCGCCCAGCGCGATCACGTCGGACGCGGCCACGATGCCGTCGAACGCCACCTTCTCGGCCATCAGCGAGTCCACGCACGCCTCCGCGCTCTCCACGTTGAAATGGGCGGCCTTGTAGAGCGCCGGGTCGGCGTCTCCGCCCTCCTCCTCGATGGCCTCGCGATAGCCGCGATAGCGCTGCATGGCCTCGGGCGCCTCGGTGTCGCCCAGAAAGACCACCCGCCTGCGGCCCAGCCGCAGCAGGTGGCGCGTCGCGCGCTTGCCGCCCAGAGGGTTGTTCGATCCGATGGAGCAGTAATTCTGCTCGGGCAGCTCCGCGCCCCAGACCACGAAACGGGTCTCGGTCTCGGCCAGCCGGTTGAAAGCGCTGTGCAGGGTGGACTGGCCCACGAAGATCACCCCGTCCGCCCGGTTCGTCGTCATCGCGACGTGCAGGTCGTCGAAGCTGGACGGCGCGACATGGCTGATGTGCACGTCGCAGTCGCGCTCGCGCGCCGCGTCACCGATGCCCGACAGCAGCTCGAAGAAGAACGGATCGGACAGCCGGCCCGGACGCCCCTGGGGCCGGGGCACCACGATGGAGATGTTCGCCTTCGCCCCGATGGGGCCGGCGGGCATGTGCTGGCGGAACGGGTAGTCCATCTCGCGGGCGAGCTTCCAGATCGCCTGCTTGGTCTGCATGTTGACCGCGGGGGAATCGTTGAGCGCCCGGCTGGCGGTGGAGACCGACACGCCCGCCTTGCGGGCCAGGTCCTCGAGCCTCGTGGTCTTCCTGTTCACCGCTTTTCCCGCTCCCGTCTCGGCGCAACCTCAGCTTTGCCGCGCCCCGCCAGCGGTGGCAAGACCGCCCGCCTGAAGCGCGAGCATTACATGAACGCGCCAGCCTGTGTGAAATTTTTTGAAAAAATCAGACCCAAAAAACCTTGAGTTATGCCTTGGCGCCCCACCCCCGAAACGGAAGCAAACATCTGTTTATAATGGCGTTACAAGCCCATCCGCATTTGCGCTCGACAAGCGGGCGCGACGGGCGCACATTATGAAAAAAATGAAAACATGATGGGGAGGATCATGCAGAAGCCCGCGCTCGGCCTTGGGTCCATCTGGACCATATCCTTCGGCTTTTTCGGCATCCAGGTCGCGTTCGCCCTGCAGAACGCCAATGTCAGCCGCATCTTCCAGACGCTCGGCGCCTCGATGGAGCAGCTCCCCCTGCTCTGGCTGGCCGCGCCCCTGACCGGCCTGATCGTCCAGCCTCTGGTGGGCTATTTCTCCGACCGGACCTGGGGCCGGTTCGGGCGGCGGCGGCCCTATTTCTTCGCCGGGTGCGTGCTGGCGGCCATCGCGCTGATCTTCATGCCCCACTCGCCCGTCCTGTGGGCGGCGGTGATCGGGCTGTGGATTCTGGACGCCTCCCTGAACATCACCATGGAGCCCTTCCGCGCCTTCGTGGGCGACATGCTGCCCAGCCACCAGCGCACGCTGGGCTATTCGATGCAGACCATCTTCATCGGCACGGGCGCGCTGCTGGCCTCCATGGCCCCCTGGCTGCTGACCGAGTTTCTGGGCGTCAGCGCGACCGCCGCGCCCGGCGTGATCCCCGACGCGGTGCGGTATTCATTCTATATCGGCGCGGTCGTGATCGTGCTGGCCGTGATGTGGACGGTGCTGGGCTCTAAGGAATACAGCCCCGAACAGCTCGACAGCTTCATCGAACCGCCCAGCGTCTATCGTTCCGAAGCCGACGCCCTGCTGGCCGAGCCGCCCGCCGCTTTCTTCGACAGGGCCGGCGTCATCGCGGCGGGGCTGGGCCTGGCCGCCAGCGCAGCGGTGTTCGTCTTCGATCTGGGCGCCCAGCTCTACATCCTCACCGTCGGCGCGATCCTGCTCGGCGCGGGCTTCTTCGCGCACGGCCAGTTCAAGCGCGCGGGACGGACGGGGCATTTCTTCAGCCAGATCATGGCCGACCTGACCACCATGCCGCACGTCATGCGGCGTCTGGCGGTGGTCCAGTTCTTCTCCTGGTTCGCCCTGTTCATCATGTGGGTCTACGCCACCCCGGCGGTGACGGCCCACCATTTCGGCTCCGCCACGCCCGGCACGCCCGAATACGAGGCGGGGGCGAACTGGGTCGGGGTGATGTTCGCCGCCTATAACGGCTTCGCGGCGCTGTACGCCTTCGCCCTGCCCTGGATCGCCGCGCGGCTGGGCAAGCGCGAGACCCATGCGCTCAATCTGGTGATAGGCGGGCTGGGCCTGATCGGCTTCCTGTTCGCGCCGGGGCCGTGGGGGCTGATGGCCTGCATGATCGCTGTCGGCGTCGCCTGGGCTTCGATCCTGGCCATGCCCTACTCGATGCTGGCCGACTGCCTGCCCGCGCGGAAGATGGGCATCTACATGGGCATCTTCAATTTCTTCATCGTCCTGCCCCAGATCACCGTCGCCTCGATCATGGGGCCAATCGTGGGCCGCGCCTTCGGCGACGAGGCGATCTTCGCCTTCGCCATCGCAGGCGGCGTGCTCATCCTCGCCGCGGCGAGCTGTCTGCGCGTGGCCGCGCCGCGGACGGAGACGGCCGCGGCGTGATCACCGGGCTGCCCGCTTCCTCAACAAGGGGGGCGGCATCCCCGCGCGCAGCGCACCAGCGCGACCGCAGCGAAGCGGTGACCGGCCAAGCGGAGCGCGGGAGGACAGAAAACCCAAAAAAAACGGCCCCCGCATCGCAGGGGCCGTTTTCCGTTTCAGCCGTCAGGCCGGATCAGTCGTCTTCATAGCCCCACGGGGTGGGCGGGGTGTCGACTTCCTCGGTCAGGTCGAAGGTGACCTCGAAGTGCCGGTTCGGACGGGTCAGGGTGTACACGAAGGTCTCCTCGGGGGTGACCTCCATGATCCAGGTGTTGTCGATGGAGACGGGGATGCCCTGCTCCTCGAACAGCTCCTTGGAGAAGTCGTCGGCGGGGAACTCCGCGCGCCAGCCCATCGGCGGGCTCAGCGTGTCGCCGCCATACTGGGTCAGCACGTCTTCCGAGCCGTCTTCCTCGCGGTGATCATGCTTGAGGCGCAGATTGCCTTCGCCGATCCGGGTGATGACCCAGGTCCGCGAGTGGTTGTCGCCGACATGGAAGGGCACCTGGATCTCGTCTTCCTCACAGGAGCGGACATGCATGACCAGATCATGGCCCGCGAAGTCGGCGTCCTGTTCGGTCGGCTCGCTGGTGATCTCGCCCGCGAAGGACTGGCCGCAATAGGGGCGCAGCGCGTCCAGCAGGTCGCCGTCCATCAGGACTTCGGTCTCCGCGGCGTCCGCGAGCGGGTCGGCCATCGGGTCCGCGGCGGGGTCGTCGGCCACCACGTCATCCATGGTGTCAGGCTCCATCGAGCCTTCGGTGAATTCCTCGGTCATGCCGCCTTCCATGGCGGCTTCGTCCTGCTGGGCGGCCAGTTCCGACGCGCCGCCGGCCGGCTCGCCGGGAGGCGCGGGCGGAGGATCGGACGGCGCGGGCTCGCCGCACGCGGCGAGAACCAGGACGGACGCGCCCATCAGCGCGCCGGCGGACAGTTTTGACAGTTGAAGCATCAGGCAGCCTCCCCTCGGGCTTTCACGAGCTTCTGGACCTTCTTCACGGCCCGCTCGCGTTTCAATCGGGACAGATAGTCTATGAAGAGAACCCCGTTCAGGTGATCGACCTCATGCTGGATGCAGACCGCATACAGCCCCTCGGCCTCTTCCGAGACAGGATTGCCCTTATAGTCCAGATAATCAACGCGAACTTTGGCCGGTCGTTCCACTTCGTCATAAACGCTGGGGATGGACAGGCAGCCTTCCGAATACGGAAGCATCTCTTCGGTCAGCGGCGTGACGACCGGATTGACGAAATGACGGGGGCTGTCGCGCTCGTCGGACAGGTCCATCACCACCACCCGGCGCAGGTCGCCCACCTGGATGGCGGCCAGCCCGATGCCGTCGGCGTCGTACATGGTCTCCACCATGTCGTCCATGAACGCGCGGAGCGCGTCATCGACGGTTTCAACGGGCTCGCACACCTCTTTCAGGCGCGGATCGGGGACGGTCAGGATTTCAAGAACAGCCATGGCGATCATCTAATCCCGACGGGGTCCGCGATCAAGAATCCGCCGCCGCTCCGGCCTCGGGCGCGGACAGGCTGCGCGGCGTCTCGTCGACCTGCTCGGGCGCGGCGAGCGCCTTGCTCCCCGCCCCGTTCAGATCGGCCATCTTGCGCGCGCTGACCATGACCCGGCCCTCCAGCGAGGCGACGGCCTTGTTGTAGTTGGTGGTGGCGGACTTCAGCCCCGAGCCCACCCGGCCCAGATGGTCGGAGAAGGTCGAGAGCCGGTCGTGGATCTCCGCGCCCAGCGCGGCGATCTTCTGGGCGTTGTCCTCCAGCGCCTGCTGGCGCCAGCCGTAGGACACCGCCTTGGCCAGCGCGAGCAGGGTGGCGGGCGTGACGATGATCACCCCGCCCGCGATGGCGTCGTCGAACAGGGCCGGATCCTCGTCCACCGCCGCCGAATAGAAGCTCTCGCCGGGGATGAACAGCGCCACGAAGTCGATCGCCCCGTCCACGGCCTTGGCGTATTCCTTTTTGGCGAGCTGCTTCATATGCGTGCGCACCTGGGCGGCGTGGCGGCGCAGATGGTTCTTCTTCTCGGTCTCGTCGGCGGCCTCCACCGCGTCGAGGAAGCCCGTCAGCGCCACCTTGGAATCGATCACGAACCGCCCGCCACCGGGCAGGCGCACCACGAAGTCGGGGCGCAGGGCCGCGCCCTCGCTGTCCCGGGTCTGGTGCTGGCTGTCATAATCGATGCCCTTGGACAGGCCCGCCAGCTCAAGAATGTTCTCCACCGTGCGCTCGCCCCACTGGCCGCGCGTGGTGGATGAGCGCTGCAGCGCGTTGACCAGCTTGGAGGTCTCCGCGCGCTGGGTCTCCAGTCCGGCGGTGAGCTGGGCGATCTGCTGGCCCATCTCGCCGCGATGGCCCGCGCGCTCCTTCTCGATCTGCTCCACCTTGGCCTTGAACTCCTCCAGCCGCTGGCGGATCGGGTCGACCAGGCCCTTCACGCCCGCCTCGCCCTTCTCCTGCTGGACCTTGAAGGTTTCCGCCGCCCGCTCGAGGAATTTCGTCTGGCTGGTGTCCAGCGCCTCGCCGGCCAGCAGCTTGAATTTCTCGCGCATCTCTTCAGACAGCTTCGTCAGACTTTCGCGCTCGCGGGCCACGGCGGCGTCCCGCTCGGCCATCTGGCTTTTCAGCGCCGCGCGCTCCTGCTCGGCGTCCGACAGCTTCTCGCGGGTCCGGGCGAGGTCTTCGCGGAAGGCCTCCGCGCTCGCCGCCCGTCCGTCCGCCATGGCCAGCTTCTGGCGCGCCTCGGCCAGCGCCTCGCGCGCCTCCTCCGCCCGGCGTCCCGCCTTCGCCGCCATCAGGCCCAGAAGGACCGCCGCGACCAGAGCCGCCGCGCCAAAAACGATGATCGCCAGATTGACAGGATCCATGGAAAAGCGCGCCTCGAAAAACCGGAACTTCCCGTGAACCTACCGGATTCGCCCGCCCGGCGCCCGCTTTGCATCAGTCCTGAGCGGGTCAGGGACGGGGAGAGACGAACGGTGCGTGTCCACACTCTGAAATTCAGCGATCTGACGGCGCGTGACGCCGCGATCTGGAACGGTTTCGCCGCCGCGCGCGGCCCGCTCTCCAGCCCTTACCTGCGTTTCGAATTCGCACAGGCGGTCGCCTCGGTGCGGGACGATGTCCGTCTTCTGGCCGCCGAGATCGATGGCGAGCCGATCGGCTTCCTGCCCTTCCACGCGCCCCGCGGCGGCGTCGCCCGCCCCCTGGCCGCGCCCATGAGCGATCATCAGGGCTGGGTGTGCGCGCCCGGCGTGGCGGTGGGCGAGCGCGAGATGCTGTCCGCGATGGGCGCGGGCGCCTTCGTGTACGAGAACTGGTCCGGCCCTGCCCCGGGCCGCAGCCGCGCCCGGCACGGCTCGGCGGTGATGGACCTGTGCGGCGGGTTCGAAACGTGGCGGAACCGCCGCGAGGCCCTTCACCGGGATCATTTCCGCAAGACCGCCCGGCGGCTGAAACGCGCCGAACGCGAGCACGGCCCCGCCCGGCTGGTCGTCGGCGACCCCGACGGCGCCTTGATCGACACCCTGCTGGCGTGGAAGAGCGCCCAATACCGCGCCACCGGCAAGCTGGACCTGTTCGCCATCGACTGGGTGGACGCGCTGGTGCGCGCCTGCGCCGCGCGCTCGTTCGAAGCCGCCGGCTTCGGCGGGCTGGTCTTCTCGCTCTGGTTCGGCGACCGGCTGGCCGCGGTGGAGACCGGGCTCGCCGCCGACGGCGTCTATCATTCCTGGTTCCCCGCCTATGACCCCGCATTCGCCGCCTGCTCGCCGGGTCTGCAGCTGCTGGAGATGATCGCGCAGGCCTCGCCGGGGCTGGGAATCGCGCGCATCGATCTGGGCCGCGGCGCGGGGGGCTACAAGGCCTATTACACCGACCACGAAATCCCCCTGACCGAGGGCCGCGCGCTGGCCGCCGGGCTGGCCGCGGCGCGCGTGGGCGGGGGCGAAATGGCCGAGGAGCTGGCCCGGGTCCTGCCCGGCGCGCTCAGCGCCGCGCCCGCCAAGCTGCGCCGCCGCTGGGCCCAGACCGCCGCCTTCGAACCCGCCCTGTCGCGCCGCATCGCGCTGATGGGCGAGGCGGTGGCCTCCCAGGCCCTGGGCTCGCGCGCGCCAGCCTGAGCGCTTTCACTGACGGCGAATTGAACCGAAACGGCCGCTTTTCCATTCCCTTGGCGAGCCGCGTCCCTATCTTGGGGCGCAGCGACCCGTTTTCAGAATGGAGATGTCCATGACCCGCATCCTCGCCGCGACCGCCCTCGCGGCCGTCCTCGCCGCGCCCGCCCTCGCCCAGACCTACGAGACCGAGCAGGCGGACTTCACCGTCGAGACCGTCGCCGAGGGGCTGGACTTCCCCTGGTCGATCAGCTTCCTGCCCGATGGCGAGATGCTGGTGACCGAGCGCGACGGCGGCGCGAACGGCCTGCGCGTCATCGACGCGGACGGCAATCTTCGCGACGAGCCGGTGACGGGCATCCCCGACGAGGTGGTGGTCAACCGCCAGGGCGGCCTGTTCGACGCCATCCCCCACCCCGACTTCGCCGACAACCGGCTGGTCTACGTCTCCTACGCGCAGGGGACCGAGGAAGCCTCGCGCACCGCGATGATCCGCGGGCGCCTGAACGAGGACCTGACCGAGCTCGAAGAGGTCGAGGAGGTCTTCCGGGTCAATTTCGACATCGCCACCAACCGCCACCATGGCGGCAAGATCCTGTTCGACACCGACGGCTATCTCTGGCTCTCGCTGGGCGATGGCGGGGATCATTCCGACGAAGCCCAGGACCCGACCAACCATATCGGGGCCCTGATCCGCCTCAATGACGACGGCACCATTCCCTCCGACAACCCGTTCGCGGACGGCGAGGGCGGCGCGCCCGAAGTCTGGAGCTATGGCCACCGCAACATCCAGGGCCTCGACCAGCATCCGGTCACCGGCACGATCTGGTCGAACGAGCACGGCCCGCGCGGCGGCGACGAGATCAACATCCACACCGAGAGCGGCCTGAACTACGGCTGGCCGGAGATCACTTACGGCATCGAGTATGACGGCTCGATCATCACCGAGGAGCGCGAGCGCGACGGCATGGAGCAGCCGATCTGGTACTGGACGCCCTCAATCGCCGCCTCGGGCATGGCCTTCTACACCGGCGACGCCTTCCCCCACTGGGAGAATGACGTGTTCATCGGCGCGCTGGCGGGCATGCACGTGGTGCGCATGGAGACCGACGGCGACCGCGTGATCGGCCGCGAGCGTCTGCTCGAAGACCTCGAACAGCGCATCCGCGACGTCCGCGTCGGCCCGGACGGCCATGTCTACGTCCTGACCGACGACTATGAAGGCCAGGTTCTCCGCCTCGTCCCGGCGGAGTAAGGCTCAGCCCGGCTGAAGAAAAAGCCCGGCGGGAGACCGCCGGGCTTTTTTTGTTTCAGGTCCGCGCCGCCTCGCCGTTTCCTCCCCCTACCCCAGCGCCCGCGCCAGCACGGGCAGCGCCTCGTCCAGCCGGTAGTCCAGCCCCGAGTGATTGTCGGGAAACTCCTGATAGACGTGGTCCACGCCCAGCTCGTCGAGCCGCCGGTGCATGCGCCGCGCGCCGTAGAGCAGGTTGTATTGATCCACCGTGCCGCAGTCGATGAACAGCGCTTTCAGGCGTTTCAGCCCCGCCCCGTGGCTCTCCACCAGGGTCAGCGGGTCCCATTTGATCCACTCGATCCAGCGCTCCTCGATCCACTCGCAGGTGTCGAGCGTGACCGGCAGTCGGATGCCCAGATGCCCGTCCGGGTCGGGGTCGTAGGTCGCCCCCATGGCCAGGATCATCAGGGCGTGGATGTCCTCGCCCTTGGGTTTGTTCGCCGCCTCGAACTGCGTGATGAAGCCTTCGACGGACCCGTGCCGGTCGATGGCCCTGAGCGCGATGGGAAAGTCCGCGGCGAACATCAGCTCGAAGCCCATGTCACCGGACAGACACGCCGCCCCGGCCCAGTAATCGGGCCGCAGCAGGGCATGGACCATCGCGCCATACCCGCCCGAGCTCTTGCCGAACAGGCCGCGCCGCCCCTCGCCGCCGCAGCCGAAACGCGCTTCCACGGCAGGAACGAACTCCTCGATCAGCGCGTCCATCCACCGGCCCATCGCCACCGAGTTGATGTACTGGTTGCCGCCCAGCCGGGTGAAGCCGTCCGGCATCGCCACCACCGCCGGCGCCATCGCGCCCGTCGCGATCAGCCGGTCCAGGCGTTCAGGCAGGTTCTCGCCGAAATTCTTCCAGCCGGAGTGCCCGATCCCGCTGCCGGTGAACCCGGCCAGATCGACCAGCAGAGGCAGCTCCGCCCCGTCATGGCCGTGGGGCACGTAAACATCGACCGCCCGCCGCCCCGGATCGCCCAGCATGTTCGCCGCGGCGTGCGCGGAATCCACCTCGATGCGGGTCACGATCCCGCGCGGCGTGTCGTGCGATTTCAGCATGAAAAGCCTCGTCTGGTTCTCAAGCGCGCCAGCCTAGCGGCGGCAGACATGGCCGCAAGACAATCGCTGAATTCGCAGGCAAGCCGGACCATGACGGTGGAAAGGAGCCCATCCCCGGCGGCGCAGCCGCCGCAAGCGCGAACGCGCGCCCGCAGCGAAGCGAGGATACCGAGAGAAAAACGGCGGCACAGCCGCCGCAAGGCCGACCGGCCGCCCGCGCCCGTGCGCGGAACCGACCGAGCGGAGCGAGGAAGGACAGGAAAAAAATAAACCCTAGCGCCTCGACCGGAAGGCCGCGGCCAGCGTCCCGTCGTCGAGATAATCGAGCTCGCCGCCCACAGGCACGCCGCGGGCCAGCGAGGTGATCTCCACCGCCGCCCCGGCCAGCCGGTCGGACACGAAATGGGCGGTGGTCTGCCCGTCCACGGTGGCGTTCAGCGCCAGGATGATCTCGGTGGTCTCGTCGCGCCCGGCCCGCTCGACGAGCTTGGCCACGTTCAGCTCGTCCGGCCCCACCCCGTCCAGCGCGCTCAGAACCCCGCCCAGCACGTGATAGCGGCCCTTGAACGCGCCCGCCCGCTCGAGCGCCCACAGATCGCCCACCGTCTCGACCACGCAGATCACGCCCGGATCCCGGCGCGGGTCGGCGCACACCGCGCACGGGTCGGACGTGTCCAGATTGCCGCATTCCGAGCACGCCTTGATCTTGCCCGCCGCCTCGGTCAAGGCATCGGCCAGCGGCTCCATCAGCGCCTCGCGCTTCTTGAGAAGATGCAGCACCGCCCGCCGCGCCGAACGCGGCCCCAGCCCGGGCAGCTTGGCCAGCATCTGCACCAGCCGCTCGATCTCAGGCCCCGCCGCGCTCATCGCCCCGTCCGTGTCAGAGAATCCATCGCCCGACCCTAGCCGAGCCCCAGAGCGCCGCACAGCCCGCCCCGGCGCCCGCCGTCATCCCCTGAGCACGCGCAGATTGAAGCCCGCGCCGGGCGCCGCTAGCGTGTCGCGCAAACCGGGGGACGAGGGACATGTCATGAGCGACGGCGGGGCGGATGTCGATGCCTTCATCGCGCGCTGGAAGGAATCCGGCGGCGGCGAGCTGGCCAACACCCAGACCTTCCTGAACGAGCTGTGCGATCTCATCGGCGTTGACCGCCCCGATCCGTCGCGGGAGGAAACGGCGCTCAACGACTATGTCTTTGAACGTCAGGTCACGCGCCTGCATGACGATGGCAGCCAGTCGAGCCGCCGGATTGATCTGTACAGGCGCGGATGCTTCGTGCTGGAGGCCAAGCAGGGGTCATCGGGCACGGGAAACCGCAAGGCCAGCCCCGCGCAGGTGGACATGTTCGGCGCCGAGGCGGGCAAGGCCCGCTCCGGCACGGCCCGGCGCGGCACCGATGGCTGGATCACCGCCATGCAGCGCGCGCGGGGGCAGGCGGAGCGCTATGCCAAGGATCTGCCGCGCGAGCATGGCTGGCCGCCTTTCCTGATCGTGGCCGACATCGGCTATTGCTTCGAGCTCTATGCCGACTTCTCCGGGCAGGGAAAGGCGTATGAGCAATTCCCCGACCGGCGCGGCTTCCGCATCCTGCTGGATGATTTGCGAAAGCCGGATGTCCGCGAACGGCTGAAAGCCGTCTGGACCGATCCGCACAGCATCGATCCGGCCAGAAAGACCGCGGAAGTCACCAAGGACATCGCCGGCCGGCTCGCCATCGTGGCCCGCCAGCTGGAGAAAACCCACGAGGCCGAGACGGTCGCGCTCTTCCTGATGCGCTGCCTGTTCACCATGTTCGCCGAGGACGTCAGCCTGCTGCCGAAAGACTCCTTCACCAGATTGCTGGCCGACCTGAAGGGCCAGCCCGCCAAGGCGCATATCGCTTTGGAGGCGCTGTGGCGGGAGATGAACACCGGCGCCGACCTGTCCGGCTGGCTGCGCGAACCGATCCGGCGCTTCAATGGCGGCCTGTTCAAGGATGCGCGCGCCCTGCCCCTGTCGCCGGAAATGCTGTCAGAGCTCTACATCGCGGCGAAGCAGGACTGGACGCAGGTTGAACCGGCCATTTTCGGCACGCTGCTCGAGCAGGCGCTGGACAAGCGTGAACGCCACCGGCTGGGCGCCCACTATACGCCGCGCGCCTATGTCGACCGCCTGATCACCCCGTCCCTGATGGAGCCCCTGCGCGAAGACTGGGCGGCCGTGCGCGCCGAGGTGCAGGGTTTTCTGGACGCGGACCGCAAGGAAAAGGCGCTCGAACGCCTGCGCGCCTTCCACGCCCGCCTGTGCGAAGTTCGGGTGCTGGACCCCGCCTGCGGCACCGGCAATTTCCTCTATGTCGCCATGGAGCGGATGAAGCGCCTCGAAGGCGAGGTGGTGGACATGATCGTGGAGCTGGGCGGGCGCGCGCGCGCCGAGTATCGCGACCATTCCATCGACCCGCACCAGTTTCTGGGGCTGGAGATCAATCCGCGCGCGGCGGCCATCGCCGAGCTGGTGCTGTGGATCGGCTATATCCAGTGGCAGGTGAAATCAGGCGGGATCGACTTCGTCTACGACCCGGTCCTGCGTGATTTTCACAATATCGAATGCCGTGACGCGCTTCTGGACCATGGCGAACCCGCGCTGCGCCGGGACGAGGACGGCAAACCTGTCACGCGCTGGGACGGGATCAGCTTCAAGGATCACCCGGTAACGGCCGAACGCGTGCCGGACGAGGCGGCGCGCGTGGAGATACTCGATTATCCGAAAGCCAAGGCCACAAGCTGGCCGAAGGCCGAATTCATCATCGGAAACCCGCCTTTCATCGGCGGCAAGGATCTGCGCGCCGCGCTGGGGGATGGCTATGCCGAGGCCCTGTGGCGCGCCTATCCCCACATGCCGCGCTCGGCGGATTTCGTGATGTACTGGTGGGGCAAGGCGGCGGACCTGACGGCGAAGGCCGCCAAGGCCAAGGCGAAGACGCCGCGGCGTTTCGGCTTCATCACCACCAATTCGCTGCGCCAGACTTTCAACCGGCGCGTGGTGGAGGCCGCGCTGTCCGGCAAGCCGCCACTCTCGATTCTCTACGCCATCCCGGACCATCCCTGGATGAAGTCAGCGGACAAGGCCGCGGTGCGCATCGCCATGACGGTGGCCGCGCCAGGCGAGGAGCGCGAAGGCGTGCTGGCCGAAGTGGTGCGCGAGGCAGAGCTCAACACCGATGCGCCGCAGGTGGAGCTGCGCCAGCGCACCGGCCTCATCCGCCCGACGATACGGTTGGGCGCGGCGGTCAGCTCGGCTGTGCCGCTGAAATCGAATGAGGGGCTATGCAGTCCGGGTGTGAAGCTTCATGGCTCTGGCTTCATCGTGACGCCTGCCGAGGCGGAGAAGCTGGGCCTTGGGAGCGACCTGGCGGTCGCCGATGTGATCAAGCCCTATCGCAATGGCCGCGATATCAATCAGAAGCCGCGCGGGGTGATGGTTATCGACCTCTTTGGCCTGACGGCAGACGAGGTGCGCGACCGCTATCCGGCGATTTATCAGCATGTCTTGGAGAACGTGAAACCGGAACGCGATCTCAACCGTCGCGAAAGTTACAAAAAGAACTGGTGGATTTTTGGCGAGCCGCGCAATCAGTTGAGGCCTGCATTGAAGGGCCTTCAGCGAACCTTCGTAACAACAGAAACAGCAAAGCACCGCATTTTCGATGCGGTGCCGGGTGGCACGCTTCCCGATAACAAGTTGATCTGTTTTGCGCTTCGCGAGGGGCGATTTCTGGCAATCCTCCACAGCCAGATTCACTTTCATTGGTACAAAGCCAACTCTGCAAAGATCGGCATGTATGAGGGTGATGCGGTCTACGTGAAGTCCAACTGCTTCGATCCCTTCCCCTTCCCGGACCTTGAGGGCAAGCCGGAACTGAAAGCCCGTCTCGATGCGCTGGGCGAGCGGCTGGATGCCTTCCGCAAGGAGCGGCTGGAAGCCCATGACTTTCTGACCATGACCAGGCTCTACAACGTGCTGGAGCGGGTGCGCGCGCTGGAAGCGGGCAAGGAAGGCGAGCCGCCCCTGACCGATGCCGAGCGGGACATCTACGATGCCGGTCTGGTCGGGGTGCTCAAAGACATTCACGACCAGATCGATGCGGCGGTGGCCGAGGCCTATGGCTGGCCGGCGGACCTTGAAGAGGAAGAGATACTCTCCCGCCTTGTCGCGCTGAACCATGAACGCGCCGCCGAAGAGGCGCGCGGGATCGTCCGCTGGCTGCGCCCCGAGTTCCAGAACCCGGACGGGCAGCAGGCGCGGGCCGCCGTCGAGCAGTCCGAGCTCGAGGTTGGCGTCGCCGCGCCCGAGCCCTCCGGCCCCCGCCTGCCCCAGGAGCAAGGGGAGCTGGCCCGTTCGGTGCGCGCGCTCGTTGCCGCCGCCCCCACGCCGCTGTCCGCGCGCGAGATCGCCAGCCGGTTCGCAGGCAGGAACACAAAGGCCAAGATCGGCAGGGTGGACGGCATGCTCTCCATCCTCGCCGCCATCGGTCAGGCCGAAAGCACCGAAGACGGTCGCTGGTTCGCAGGGCAGTGAGGCCGCCGCCGGCCCTTCAAAAACCCCTCACCCCCCGAAGCCGGGAATCCCCATGCCGCCGGGCAGGCCCATGCCGCTGGTCACTTCGCCCAGCACTTTCTGGCTGGCCTCGTCGGCCTTGCGCTTGGCGTCGGCCATGGCCGCCAGGATCAGGTCTTCCATGATCTCCGGCTCGCTGGCGTCGATCACGGACGGGTCGATCTTGACCGCGCGGGGTTCGCCCTTGGCGGTCATCGTGACCTTGATCAGGCCCGCGCCCGCCGCGCCCTCGACCTCCAGCGTGTCGAGCCGGGCCTGGGCCTCGGCCATCTTCTTCTGCATTTCCTGGGCCTGTTTCATCAGGCCGGCCAGATCTTTCATCGGCGTCCTTCCTTGCGGGCGTCCGGCCCGGTCTCGTTCTCAGATTGGGGGGTCTCGTCGGGGGCGGGCGGGTCGAGCACGCCGATGATCTCCGCACCGGGGAACAGGGTCATGGCCCTTACCACGGCGGGATCGCGCTCGACGCGCTCCATCGCCTCGCGGTGCTCGCGGCGGCGGCGCTCCTGGACGGTCTCCGCCCCGCGCGCCTTGCCCGAGCCGTCCACCAGCCAGCGCTCGCCGGTCTGCTCCTGCAGGAAGCCCGCGATGCGCGCGCCCAGATCGCGCGGCGCGCCCTCGGCGGCCTCGAACACCACCTTGCCCGCGCCCACCGACACGGGCCGCACATAGCGCTCGATGGCGGCCTGAAGCCCGATGTCGCGCTCGGCTTCGATCAGCGCGATCAGCCCTTCGAAACTGTCCGGCCCCGAGGGAGACGGAGCGGCGGTTTCGGGTTCGGCGGGCGCTTGTGGAGGCGGAACATGGTCGACCATGCTCCGGGAGGGCTCCGGCAAGGTCGCGGACGGCCCCTGACCCTGCCCGCCGCCCGCAGGCGGCGCGGCGTTGGATTGCGGAGAGGATAAAGGCTGGCCCGCCAGCAGGCGCGCGGCATCCTCAGGGGACGGCAGGCTGGCCGCCGCCATCAGCCGGATGATCGCCATTTCCGCAGCCGAGACAGGGTCGGGCGCGCTGCGCACGTCCTCCAGCCCGCTCAACGCGGTCTTCCACAGCCGGGTCAGCCCGGCGAGGGACTGGGCGCCGGACAGCTCGGACAGAACCGCGACCGTCTCGGCCGCCTCGCCCAGATCCGCGCCCTCGCCCGCCGCCTTGATCCGGCTCATGGCGTGCAGATAATCGAGCACGTCGCGCATCAACACCTGCGGGTCCGCGCCCGCATCATACTGGCTTTTCAGCTCTTTGAGCGCATCCGGCCCGCGCCCCTCCAGCGCCGCGGCCAGCAGGTCCAGCACCCGCGAGCGGTCCGCCAGCCCCAGCATGTCGCGCACCTGCGCGGCGCTGACCGGGCCGTCGCCCGTGGCCTGCACGATGGCCTGGTCCAGCAGCGACAGCGCGTCGCGCACCGAGCCTTCGGCCGCCCGCGCGATGGCCATAAGCCCGTCGCGCTCGACCGCAGCGCCCTCCTTCTCGCATATGGCTTCAAGGTGCCCGGTCAGCACCTCGCGGTCCACGCGCTTGAGATCGAAGCGCTGGCAGCGCGACAGCACCGTGACCGGCACTTTCCGGATCTCGGTGGTCGCGAAGATGAACTTCACGTGGGGCGGCGGTTCTTCGAGGGTTTTGAGCAGCGCGTTGAACGCCGAGGTCGACAGCATGTGGACCTCGTCGATGATGTAGACCTTGCACGGCGCGCTGACCGGCGAATACCGCACGCCTTCGAGGATTTCGCGGATGTCGCCCACGCCGGTGCGCGAGGCGGCGTCCATCTCCATCACGTCGACATGGCTCGATTTGGCGATCGCCGCGCAGTGGATGCCGGGCGGATCGAGCTCGATGGAGGGGCCCTTGCGCCCGTCTTCGGTCTGGTAGTTCAGCGCCCGGGCGATCAGGCGCGCGGTGGTGGTCTTGCCCACCCCCCTCACCCCGGTGAGCATGTAGGCGTGCGCGATCCGGCCCGCCGCGAAGGCGTTGGTCAGGGTGCGGACCATGGCCTCCTGGCCGATCAGGTCCTTGAAATCCTGGGGGCGGTATTTGCGCGCCAGCACCTGATAGCCGCCGGGCGCGGCGTCCTTGGGCGCGGGATCGAAGCCGGGCAGGTCGAGGGAGGCCTCGTCCGGGTCCGCCTCGGCGGGCCGGGCGTCAGCGCCGGAGGTCTCGTCCATCATGGGGCGCGGCCCTTCCCTCGCTGGCGTCGAACTGGGGGAAGGCGGCGGAAGACCGGACGGCGACCCGAGCCGGAACTCGTTACGGCTGCTTCCTTCCGGACCTGACCGGGTTGGCGAGGGGCCCGTCCGCCGCCGGCCTTCCTGCCGCCAATATCGCGGGTCGGCGAGCAGGTTTCAAGCGGGCTGTCCCGTCAGAGTTCAGCGGCCTCGCGCAGGAAGGCCGCATGCTGGTCGAGCACCGCGATCAGGCGCGGATCGCCGCCCTCCGCGACCAGCCGCTCGAGCCACAGCTCGACCACGGCGGATTGAGTGCACAGCCAGTCGCGCAGGCGGCCTGCGGGGGGCTGGGGAAGAGCCGCGGACGGCGCGGCGGCGAAGGCGGGGGGAAGAGCGAGAAGCTGAGCCATGAGAGAAGCATTATGCGACTCATTCTCATTTTCAAGCGGATTTTCCGCGGCACGGCCAATTGCAAGCCACTACACATGAAAAAGCCCCGCGCCGAGGGCGCGGGGCTGTTCCATCCGGATCCGGCGGGCCGGATCCGATTCGCCTGACCGTTTCCTAGAAGCGGCGGACGTAGGACACGCCAAAGGCGTCGGCCTTGCCGTTGCCGTCGGTGAAGTCATAGCGGGTGTAGTCGAAGCGCACCGCGTTCGGACCGGCGAAGGCCCATTCCGCGCCGCCGCCGAAGGCCCAGCCGTCGACATTGTCAGACACGGTCACGCCCGCGGCGGACACTTCGGCGTCGGCATAGATGTAGCCGCCGCGCGCGAACACGGAGAACTCCGGCGAGATCGGGTACTGCGCTTTCGCATATGCGCCGATGCCGTAGTCCAGCCCGCCTTTGACGGCCTCGCCGCCCACGGTGGCGATGGTTTCATCGCCCAGACCGATCAGCAGGTCGGCTTCCACGCCGAAGAAGGGCGTGAAGTCATAGCCGCCGCGGATCGACAGGGCGTCGATGTCCAGCGAGTCCGCGTCGATGAACTGGTAGCCCGCGCCCAGATGGAACTGGCCCGACTGGACCGGCTGCTGAGCCTGGGCGGCGCCCGCCAGCAGAACGACGGCGGAAGCGGTGAGGAAAAGGGTCTTCATGATCGACTGACCTTTATGGTTTTTCGTTGCGAGCCCCCGGCCCGTGGCGCGAAGTTGTGGTCGCTCAGGGGCCTCCGCAAGCGCTTCAAACCCTCATGAATGTGCACCCCGCCCAAGCTGTGTCCTTCCGGACACGGACTATGGCCGGAATATGGCCGACATCGCCCAACACACTGAAAAAGCCGGGATTACGCCCAATTGGTAAACAGCTTCACTTTCATCCCGTCCCACGAAAAAGCCCCCGCGCCGGAGCGCGGGGGCTTTCATCGTCAGCACGGTGATCCGTGCGTCCGGCCTAGAAGCGGCGGACGTAGGAGACCGAGTAGCTGTCGGACACGCCGTTGTCGTTGACGTAGTCGGCGTGGGTGTAGTCGAAGCGCAGGGCGTTCGGACCGGCGAAGGCCCATTCCGCGCCGCCGCCCCAGGCCCAGCCGTCCACATCGTCAACGGCCCGGCCGCCCAGGAAGGTGCCGCGCACGTTGGCGTAGGTGTAACCGCCGCGGGCGAAGACGTTGATGGTCTCGGTCACGGGGTACTGCGCCTTGGCGAACGCGCCCAGCGAGTAATCGAACGCGGAGTCGTCCTCGATGCCGCCCACGGTCACGGTGGTGTCGGTCAGCGGCAGGGTGAGGTCGCCTTCGACGGCGAAGAACTCGTTGATCTCGTAGCCGGTGCGGAACAGGGCGTTGTGGTACCCGTTCCCGCCGACGTCGGTGTACTGGTAGCCGGCGCCGAGGTTGAAGCCGGTTTCCTGCACGGGGGCGGGCTGCTGCGCGATGGCGGCGCCCGAGGCGATGATGGCGGCCGAGCCGGCCAGGAGGAGAGTTTTCATAATCGACTCCAGTCTGTTCTGTTTTTTCGTCTCGCGCCCTCCCAGCGCTGCGGGAGAGTTGCGAGGTGAAAGAACGGTTCGCAAGGGCTCGCCGCTGCAGCAATCTGTGCGGACAACCGCATGTGTGACCGTCAGGACACGGACTATGGCGAGACTGTGGCGATTGCGTGCGCTCAGCGCCTTTATCATTGAAAAAAGACACGTTTTCGCCACCGCCCTTAATGTCCGCGCGGGCCGCAGGGTTGATGAATCCGCTCATTCGCAATCGCAGCGAGCCCGGATACCCCACCCGCGGGCGCTGGTCTGGAACCGCGCGGCGGTTTATCTGGCGGGCTCATGGATCTGACCTTCACACGCTCCCCCCTCGACCATGCCGGCCTGTTTCGCGGCGACCCCGACTGGATCGACGGCCTTATGGCCGACCCGTCCGCCCGCGTGCTGGCCCTGTCGGGCGGCGCGCCCCTGCCCGGACCGGACGGCGCGCCGCTGGCGCTGACCGTGCCGGAGGCGCAGGCCCGGGCCCTGCCGCCCGGACTGGTCTTTCTGGGGCTGGAGGACGGCGCGCCGTGGTTCGCCGCCACGGTGGAGGGCGAGGCGCTGGACTTCCGGCGCGCGGCGATGACCGCCCCGCCGGGACTGGCCGCGATTATGGGCCGCGCACGCTCGATGCTGATGTGGCACGGGCGGCGGCGCTTCTGTTCGAACTGCGGGGCGGAGAACACCGTGCGCGACGGCGGCGCCCGGCTTGTCTGCCCGTCCTGCGGCATGGAGCATTTCCCGCGCACCGACCCCAGCGTGATCATGCTTGCCCATCATGGCGACCGCGCCGTTCTGGGCCGCCAGCCCGGCTGGCCCGAGGGCATGTATGCGACGCTGGCGGGCTTCATGGAGCCGGGCGAGACCATAGAGGAGGCGTGCGCGCGCGAGGTGTTCGAGGAGACGGGACTGCGGGTGACCGCGGCGCGCTATGTCGCCAGTCAGCCCTGGCCCTTCCCCTCCTCGCTGATGATCGGGCTGATCGCGGAGGTCGCCGACGGCGCCCCCGTGGCCCGGGACGACCTCGAGGATGCGCGCTGGTTCACGCGGGCGGAGACGCGCGTGCTCTATGAAGACGTGATGGCCCGCTGGGCGCCGCCGCATTTCTCGGTGTCGCGCCTGCTGATCGAAACCTGGCTGAAAATGTGAGGGGCGGCGCGACGAGGTGACGCGGCGTTTCGAGAGCCCTGCGGTTCCCTTGTCCGCGTTGCCCTAATAGGTTGCCTGCCAAGGCGGGTCGTGCGAAACACGCGCGCAAATCCGGGAACAGACTGAAAAGCGAGAGGACGTCGATGGGCGATCTTTTCTGGAATAAAATCGCGGCCGCTGTCCTGGCGATCCTTCTGGTCGTCATGGGGCTGCGTGAGATCAGCAGCATCGTCTTCTCCGCCGAGGCGCCGTCCGAGCTGGCCTATCCGGTGGACATGAGCGCGCTGGAAGTCGCGGGCGCGGCTGACGAAGAGACCGGTCCGGTCGACTTCGGCACCCTGCTCGCCGCCGCCAGCGCTTCTGACGGCGAGCGCGTCGCGCGCCGCTGCACGGCCTGCCACACCTTCGAGCAGGGCGGCGGGCACGGCACGGGCCCGGCCATGTACGGCGTGCTGGGCCGGGACGTCGCGTCGGTTTCCGGCTTCAACTACTCCAGCGCCATGCGCGACTACGCCGAGGGCGGCACCGAGTGGCTGTACCAGAACATGTACGAGTATCTGGAGAACCCGCGCCGCTACGTGCCGGGCACCTCGATGGCCTTCGCGGGCCTGCGCAGCCAGGACGACCGAATCAACCTGCTCGCCTACATGCGTGAGCAGCACGACAATCCGCCGCCGCTCCCCGAGCCCCTGCCTGAAGACGAGACCGTGGCTGAAGAGTTCGCCACGGACGAGGACGAAAGCACCCCCGTCGCCGCGACCACCGGCGATGGCGACACCGACGTGACCGAAGCCGACGCGGTGGCTGCGGACGAGGACGCCGAGGCCGAGGGCCTGGGCGGCGTGTCCGAAGAGGTCGTCGAAGAGGCCGAGGAAGACGAAGCCGCGCCTGAGGCCGGCGAGCCCGCCGCCGAAGACGGCGAAGAGGCCGGCGACGAGGACGAAGAGCCCACCGAGGGCTGACCGCTCCGTCTCAGACCGACATGAAAAGGGCGCGTCCGCCGGACGCGCCCTTTCTTTTCGTCCCGATGCCGAGAAGCCTCACACCAGCCCGTTCCAGCTCGTTTCGGACGGCGCGCGATAGATGGCCCGGAGCGGGGCGTGGTGATGCTCGATCCGGCGGGCGGCCACGCTGAGCGGTTCGATCACCGTCATCATGTGGTGGGCGTTCGCATGCAGCAGATTGACCGTGTCGGTCATCACGCCGACATGGCCCGGCCAGAACACCAGATCGCCGCGCTGCAGCCCTGACAGGTCCGGCTGGATCGGCACATGGCTCCAGCGCTCCTGCGCCCAGGCTTCCTGATCGCCCGAATCGCGCGGGCAACGTCCGCCCGAGGCCTCGATGGCGACCTGGATCAGGCCCGAGCAGTCCAGCCCCAGGCTTTCCTTGCCGCCCCACAGATACGGGCTGTTCACGAAGCGCTCGGCGACGGCCACGAAATCGGGCTCCGCCGCGTCCAGCGCCGACAGATGCCCCGAGAACACCCACCCCAGCCGCTGGGCTTCAATGAACCGGCCTTCGCGCCGGCCCGCGGAGATCTTCGCGTTCAGCGAGATCAGCGAGCGCGGCGCGCTTTTCAGGTCCGGCTCGGAGAACACGTAGGTTCGGACCGCGCTGACCCGGTGAGTCGGGATCAGCATGGGCCCGGACAGGGCCGAAGCGTCCACCCAGCCCGCATAGCCGTCATGACGCGACACGCCCTTCACCCAGCCTTCGCGCTCGGTGTCCGCGCCGAACACCTCCCCGCACAGGAGCTGGGTCAGCATGGGCGCGTCATCGGCGGGCTCCGAGCGGATCGCGGCGACGCCCGCGATGACCTGAAGTTCTTCAACCATTGGCGGAGCCTCCGTAACGCTGTTTGAGCACGTCCCACACCGCGCGCGCGCCCAGCATCTCGCCCCCCACGGGGCGGCCGGGGCGGGGCTTGGGATTCCATGCGAAGATATCCAGGTGCATCCACGCCGGGCCGTCCACGAAGCGGCGCAGGAACAGCGCCGCCGTGAGCGAGCCCGCGAACGGCGTGTCGGCGGAATTGTTGATGTCGGCCACGTCGCTTTCGATCCAGGGATCGTAGCCGTCCCACAGCGGCATGCGCCAGACCGGATCGTCCACCGTCCGGCCCGCGGCATGCATCGCATCCGCCAGATCATCGTCGGCGGTGTAGAAGGGCGCGATCTCCGGGCCGATGGCGATGCGCGCCGCGCCCGTCAGCGTCGCCATGTCGATGACAAGCTCGGGCTTGTGTTCGCACGCTTTCGTCAGCGCGTCGGCCAGCACCAGCCGGCCCTCGGCGTCGGTGTTGCCGATCTCCACGGTCAGGCCCTTGCGCGTGGGCAGGATGTCGCCGGGGCGGAAGGCGTTGCCCGCGATGGCGTTCTCCACCGCCGGGATCAGCACGTGCAGCCGCACCGGCAGCCTGGCGTCCATGATCAGCGAGGCCAGGCCCAGCACGTTGGCCGCCCCGCCCATGTCCTTCTTCATCCAGCGCATGCCGCCGCCGGGCTTGATGTTCAGCCCGCCTGAATCAAAGCACACGCCCTTGCCCACCAGCGCCAGCCGGGGGTGGGACGGGTCGCCCCATTCGAACTCGATCAGGCGCGGCGCGTCGGCCGACGCCCGGCCCACGGTGTGGATGAGCGGATAGTTCTGCGCCAGCAGCGCCTCGCCCTCGATCACGGAGACCTCCGCCCCGTGCTCCCCGGCCAGCGCGCGCGCGGCGGCTTCCAGATGGCTGGGCAGCATGTCGATGGCGGGGGTGTTGACCAGATCGCGGGTCAGCGCGACGGCCTTCGCGACCCGCGCCGCTTCCGCCCCGTCCGCGCCTTCGGGCAGGGCGAACCGGGCTGGCGGGCGCTTGGCCTTGCGATAGCGCGTGAACTGATACCCGCCCACGGCCAGCGCGGCGGCGAGACGCGTCGCGTCCCAGCCTTCGGGCCAGCTGTCGATGCGCCAGTCGCCCTCGGGCAGCTTCATGGCGGCGTCCGCCGCGTCGTATTCGCTGCGCGCGGCCCCTGCGCCGATCAGCGCGGACAGACCGCCCGTGGCCGGGTCGAGCACCACGACCTCGCCGGGATCGGCCCGGAAGCCCGCCGCGCGGGCATGGGCGGCGGTGGCGGCGGGCAGCGCTTTCAGGGCGTCGTCCAGCCCCCTGGCTGAAAGAATCCGCGCGGCGCGCGCGCCGCCGGGGTCTGCGGGGAAGATGTCAGTCATGGGCCTCGTGTCGTCTGCCGGGCGCCCGTATGGCCGTCGCGTGCGGATCGGTCAGGAAACGTTAACCGCTTCTTGACCGACGCAGGACAAGCCTCGGGCCAGAGGTTCTTCGCGACTGAGAGGTAGACCATGCGCGGCCCCCTGTCCGCAATCGGCCTTGTGATGTCCGTGTCCGCGATCGCGCTGACGGGATGCTCGTCGACCGCGTCTTCCACGCGGCTCACCCATCAGGAGGAGGCCGTCAGCCAGCGCATGCAGGCGCGGTCCATCGCCCCGGCCACCCCCGAGGAGCGCGACGCGGTCCGCCGCCAGGACCTGATGACCCAGGCCGCCTTCTGGGCGGAGGCCTACGAGCTCAATCCCGGCGACCGCGAGGCGGCCATCGAGCTGTCCGGCGTGCTGCGCCAGATCGGCCAGACCGAGCGCTCGGGCGAGGTCGCCCGCCAGGCCCTGACCCTGTTCCCCGAGGAGGCCGCCCTGCAGGCCAATTACGGCATGGCGCTGGTCGCCGAAGGCCAGGGCCAGCGCGCCATCGAGCCCCTGACCCGCGCGGCGGGCTCCCGCAGCGACGACTGGCGTGTGCTCAACGCGCTGGGCGTGGCGCTCGAACAGGCCGGACGCGGCGAGGCCGCGCGCGAGCGCTTCGCCCAGGCCCGCGCCATCGAGCCCCGCGAGCCCACCATCCTGAGCAATCTCGCCCTCTCATACGCTCTCGCAGGCGAACCGGAGCGGGCCGAGACGATGCTGCGCGAAGCCATGGACGACGACCGCGCCGGGCCGCAGGTGCGCCAGAACCTCGCCCTCGTGCTGGCCCTGCAGGGCCGGTTCAACGAAGCCGAGCGCATCGCGGTGATCGATTCCAGCCCCGAGGTGGCCGAGGCCAATCTGGCCTATGTCCGCTCCATGCTCTCCAGCCCGCGGCGCTGGGACAATCTGGAAGGCGCGGGCCTGCGGCGTTAGCCCCCCGGGCAGCGCACGGTGATCGCGTCGGTGCGGTAGTCGAACGCGATCTCGGCGCATTGCGACAGCGTCTCGCGGCCCAGCGTCAGCGACACGCGGCGGTCCGGGCTGGCGTCCTCGCCGCTGACGACGATCCGTTCCACCCCATCGTCCGCGCGCCGGCCTTCGGCGGCCACCTCCTGGCGGCGCGCGAAACGGATGAACGTCTCCGGCGCGATGCCGCCGGGCGCCAGTCCGCTGTTCTCGTGGCGGTAGGCCAGCATCCGTCCGATGAATCCCACCGGCTCGAGGCCCAGCGACCCGTCCGCGGCGGCGATCAGCCCCGCCCTTTCCAGCCTGCGATGATGGCCCGTCCCGATCTCGGAGGGCTGGAGCAGGCTGAAGCCCACGCGCATTTCCAAGCCGGACACCGTGGCCTCGCCCGTCCACTCCATCCCCCTGCGCCCTGCGAAGACATGCTCGGACACCGCCTCGCTTCCGCCCTCGAAGGTTATGGTCAGCCTTTCCAGATTCCGGAACGCGGCAGGACCGATCAGCCCGTCCGCGGCGTCCGTCAGCTCGAGATCGGGAAACCAGATGACACGCTGACGGAATTCATCGCTGCTGGTTGAAATCGTCGCCCGGCCCGTCCTGCCCCGCACATGGTTGCCCGCCATGTCGATGCTCACCCCCTGCGACAGAACGGGATTCGCGCGCAGTCCCAGCCTGTCCGCGGCGCCGCCGTTCATCATGACGAAGCGCGGGGCCTCCAGCGCCAGGAGCAGACGGACGGGCTCCCCGTTGATCCGGGCCTCGATAACGGGTTCCCCGCCCGCCGCCACATGGACGGTCAAACGGTCCGCATGAGCCGGTCCGGAGAGCGACGTCAGACAGCATATGATGCAGGAGACAATCCATCGGATCATGAGCGCGTCCGCCACCTAAGGGCGAAAACCTTATCCCGCGCCTGTCCGAGCGGGCAAGCGCGGTCGCGGACACGTGGCGATAAACAGCCGTGATGACTACGGTATCGCATCCGTCCTATACATCCGGGCTGTTTACAGGCGCCCGTCCGCATGGATTAATCGGCTCCAATTCGCGAGGGACGCGCGCATGATTGCAGAGCTTCTGGGCCCGCATGCCGGGTGGCTTGCGCTCGCGCTTGTCGGGTGCCTGCTGTTCGTGTTCGCCACCGAGCGCTTCCCGGTGGAAGTGGTCGCCATCGGGGGCGTGGCGGTCTTCCTGCTGCTCGGCCTGCTGGACACCGGCACGATGATCGGCGCGCTGGCCAGCTCCGCGCCCATCACCATCGCGAGCATGTTCATCATTTCCGCCGCCATGGTGCGCACCGGGGCGCTGCTGCGCGCGACGACCTTCCTGCAGAGGCGGGTGGGCAGCCATCCGTGGATGATCATTCCGGCCACCCTGCTGGGCGCGATCCTGGTCTCGGCCTTCATGAACAACATCCCGGTGGTGATGATCCTGATCCCGGTCGTCATCGCCCTGTGCAAGCAGTTCGACATCATCCCCTCGCGCCTGCTCCTGCCGCTGTCCTACTGCGCGATATTCGGGGGCACCTGCACCCTGATCGGCACCTCGACCAACCTTCTGGTGGACGGTGTGGCCCGCGACATCGGCATGGAGCCGTTCGGCATTTTCGAGATCAGCGGCATCGGCATCTGCCTGGCGGTGGCGGGCTTCTTCTATCTTCTCGTGGTCGGCCCCTGGCTTCTGCCCAACCGGCAGGATCTCGCCACCGCCCTCGGCGCCTCCGAGGTCCAGCGCTTCATCACCGACGCCACCATCCCGGAAGGCTCGGTGCTGACCGGCCAGAAGGTGCTGGATCTGGAGATCCTCAAGCATCGGGATCTGCGGCTTCTGGACGTGGTGCGCGAGTCCCACTCCCTGCGCCACGATCTGGACGACGTGGCGCTGCAGCCGGGCGACCGGCTGGTGTTCGAATCGCCCATGAACGAGCTTCTGTCCCTGCGCCGCGAGGGGCAGTTCCTGCTGGGCGGCGAGGGGCTCACCGATCTCACCCAGCGCCCGGGCGTGATGGTGGAGGCCGTGGTCGGGCCCAACAGCCGGCTGACCGGCGCGCCGCTGAAATCCTACCGCCTGCGCCGCCGTTACGGCGTCTATGTCGTGGCGGTTCATCGCCACGGCAGCGAGATCAAGGACCATATCGGCCGCGTGCGCCTGCATGTCGGCGACACGGTGCTGCTGGAAGGCTCCGCCGAGGACGTGGACCGCATGTCGCGCGAGCTGGGCCTGGTGGGCCTGTCCGCGCCGTCCGACCAGCCCTATCGCCGCGACCGCGCGCCCATCGCCGTGGCGACGCTGGCGGGCGTGGTGATCCTGGCGGCCCTGAACGTGATGCCCATCGCCGGCCTCGCCGTGATCGGCGTCGCGGTCGTGCTGCTGACCGGCTGCCTGGACGCCGAGGAGGCCTTTGACAGCGTGGACTGGCGCATCCTGGCGCTGATCGTGGCCATGCTGGGCATAGGCGCGGGACTGTCGCAGTCAGGCTCGGTCGAGCTGATCGTGCAGGCCTCCATGCCGCTGCTGCAGACGGCCTCGCCGCTGATGCTTCTGGCAGCGGTCTATCTGGTCACCTCGATCCTGACCGAGACGGTGACCAACAACGCGGTGGCCATCGTGGTCACGCCCGTGGCCGCGGCGCTGGCCTCGGCGATGGGTCTGGACCCCCGGCCCTTCGTGGTGGCTGTGATGATCGCGGCCAGCGCCAGTTTCGCCACGCCCATCGGCTACCAGACCAACACGCTCGTCTATGGGCCGGGTCACTACCGGTTCACCGATTTCCTGAAGATCGGCGTGCCCCTCAACCTGATCATGCTGGCGCTGACGGTGTGGCTGATCCCGGTTTTCTTCCCGCTGGAGGGCCCCTCAGGCTGAGGCTTCGCGGATCTGGGCGGCAGCAAGCGAACTGCAGAACTCGGGCAGCACGTCCAACGCCTCGTTGGCGGGCATCAGGCCGGTGAACTGGCCTTTGGGCCGCCAGAAATTCCAGTAGCTGCACACATGCTCGACGGCTGAGATGTCGTCGCCCAGCTCGGCGAACAGCTCGGGCGCGTCCAGCAGGAACTGGCGCAGGTTCTGCGGCTTGCCCTCGTTGGTGAACTCCGCCATCCGCGTGCGGTAGGAGGCCACGATCCGGGCGAGGTTCTTCCACCGGTCGCCTGCGCTGGAGATGATCAGCTGCTTGCAGTGATTGAGCATTTCCAGGTCCTGGCCGGTGGCCCCTCGGAAGCTCAGCTTGCGGATCTCGTGCAGGAAGGTGCGCAGATCGTTCGAGGTCACGTCCACGCGCCACATGTAGTACATGATGCCGCGCCAGCCGAACATGCCGCGCTCATACTCCTGCACGTCCATCCTCAGGGCGTTGCGGAAGATGTCCAGCAGCGGCCCGTCCTTGCCCCGGAACAGGGTGTCCGACAGCCGCCGCGATTTCTCCGCCACCGAGCCCACCCCGCCTTCGAAAGCGATCTTGACCAGCGGGGCCATCTCGCCGATCGAGAAGTTGATCAGCAGTTCCTCGTCGCGCTGGGGCATGGCGAAATAGCGCGGATCGATGTCGTCATAATCCTTCAGCGCTTCGCGCAGCAGGAAGGGGTCGAACGAGGGCAGGCCGCGGATGATGTCGAGCCGCTGCTGGTCCTGATAGAACAGCGTCTGGTTCTCCCGGTGCCCGCCGATGAACTGACTGACGGTCTCTCGGAAATTGAGCTGCTCGACGAACAGCGAATACCCGCCCGAGGACAGGTTCGTCGCCGAGATCGGCATGATGATCTTGGTCGCCTGGGTCAGCCCTTCAGGCACGAGGGCGCGCTCGTGAGGACGGATGTTGTGCTTGACGATGAAGGCGCTGCGGAACACGCCGGACTTCAGGATCGGCCTGAGCCGGATCTCGTCGTCGTCATAGCGTTCCTGGATGCCCACCATGTCGATGACACGGCTCGTGCACCCGCCCTTCTTCAGAAAATGAAGATTGTCCGAGCGCTTCATCGCCCATGTCCGCCTGTCCCATGATCCGCCTTTTTTAGCGAAACATGCTTTACACGCCGTTACCACGAATGGTTGAGGCGTCTCATTTGGAGATGCGGATCGTCTTCAGATTCACGAATTCTTTCGCTCCGGCCTCGCCCAGCTCCCGGCCATAGCCCGACCGCTTGATGCCGCCGAAGGGGAAGCGCGGGTCGGAGGCCGTGGTGCCGTTGACATACACCCCGCCTGCTTCGATCCCCGGGGCCAGTGCCTTCGCCCGCTCGGTGTCCGCCGTCCACAGATTGGCCGACAGGCCGTAGCGGCTGCGATTGGCGATGGCGACGGCGTCATCGGCGTCCTTCGCGGTGACGATCAGGGCGGCGGGCCCGAACGTCTCTTCGGCGAAGGCGGGCTGGTCGTCCGGGCCATCGGTGAGGATGGCGGGACTGTAGAAGAAGCCCGGCCCGTCGACCACGCCGCCCGCCCTGAGCACCTTCGCGCCCATGCGGATGGATTTTTCGACCTGCTCGCTCAGCTCGTCGCGCAGATCGCCCCGCGCCATCGGGCCGAGCTTCGTGTCGTCCTTCTCCGGGTCGGCGGGTTTGAAAGGCTCGGCGGCCGCGACGAAGGCCTCCTCGAACTCGCGCCGCACGGCGGCCTCCACGATGAAGCGCTTGGCCGCGATGCAGACCTGACCGGCATTCTTGAAGCGGGAGCCCGCCGCCGCCTCGGCGGCCTTCTCGATGTCCGCGTCCGCCAGCACGATGAACGGGTCCGACCCGCCCAGCTCGAGCAGGGAGGGCTTGAGCGCCTTGCCCGCCGCTCCGGCCACCGCCGCCCCGGCCCGTTCGGACCCCGTCAGGGCCACGCCTGCGATCCGGTCGTCCGCGATCACGTCCGCGGCCTGATCGGCCGTCAGCGCCAGGGTGAGCAGCGCGCCGTCCGGCCCGCCCGCCTCGGCGAACAGCGAGACGACCGCCCGCGCGCACCCGATCACGTTCGAAGCGGGCTTGTTGAGCACCGCATTGCCCGCCGCCATGGGCGGAATCGCCGCGCGCAGCACCTGCCAGAGCGGGAAATTCCATGGCGTGACCGAGAACACCGCGCCCAGCGGTTCATGGCGCAGGATGATGGTGGCCTCGTCGATCTCATGGATTTCATCGGCCAGCAGCTTTTCAGCCGCGTCCGCGTAGTATTCGCACAGCCAGGCGCACTTCTCCGCCTCGGCCCGGCCCTCGCTGACCGGCTTGCCCATCTCGCGCGCGATCAGCAGCGCCAGATCGTCCGCCCTGTCCTTCAGAAGCCCGCCATAGGCGCGCAGCACCCGGCCCCTGCCCTCGAAGCCCAGCTCCGCCCAGGCCTTCTGGCCTGACCGGACGCGGTTCAGAACCGCATCGATCTCGGCGGGCGGCGCCTCGGCATACTCCGCGACGATCTCTTCGGTGGCGGGATTGACCGACTTGAACATGCCTGGCTCCTGATCGCGGTGACGGATAGCCAGACAACGGACGCGCGAGCCGGGATGTTCCGGAGAGCGGCGGCCACCCCGATCAGCCTCCACGAGGCGGAATTCACAACACGCAGGAAAACATGTAGTTCAGAGAAATTCTCATTGAGACGGCAGGAGCCTTGCCCCGCGTGAAAGCTTACCTCACCCGCATGGCCCGGCTGGAGCCCGATTCTCTGCTTGCAGCGCTCGCCACCGGCTTTTTCGCCCTGCTCGTGACGCTTTATTTTCCGTCTCAGATCGCTGCGGGCAACCGCGCGGAACTCACCGGAAACTTCCTCGCGCCCGCGGCGGTTTCGCTGGCGATGAGCATCGGGGCGGCCATCCTGGTCTGGCTCGGCGTCACGGCTCTCCCGGCCCTGGCCGCACGCTTGGCCGCCATCATGCTCACCGGGGCCGCGATAGCGGCGTTCGCGCTGGGAGCTTTCATCACTCCTTACACCGTGGACGCGGGCGTCATTGACGGCGCGACCACTCAGGTTGAGTTCCATCCCTTCATCGCCATCGCTGACTCCGCCGCGATCGCGGCCCTGCTCGCCGGTCTGGCGATGTTCCACAACCGGCTGCGCGGTCCGCTCGTGACCATCCTGCCGGTCATGATGCTGATGGTGACCGCCTATTCAGCCTACCTGCTGATCGCACACGGGCCCGGACCCGCCATTCATGCCGAGGGCGAAGAAGAGGTGGAGCGCTTCTACAGCCTTCATCCGGAAGAAAACATCATTCTGATCCTGCTCGACGAGTTTGATTCCGAGTTCATGACCGTTTTGCTCGAAGAAGATTCCTCCCTTCACGAGCTGTTCGAAGGGTTCACCTTCTTCCGCGACACGGCCGGCGTGACCACGTCCACCGCAGGCGCGATGCCCGCCATTCACGCGGGGCGGATGCTGATGGGCGACCGTCACCTCGCGGCCTCCTACCGGAGCCATGTGCTGGAGGGCTCATTCCTGTCGGAGGTCGCCCGGAACGGCGGAGACAGCGCCCTCGTGCCGCCCATGCAGCAGATCTGCCCAGAAGGCGTGACATGCCTGCGCAGGGATTTCCTCGAACCCGACGCTCGGGGATTGTCGGGCGAGTGGCGGGTTCTGACGGAGATCGCCCTGTTCAGGGTCGCGCCCCACGCTCTCAAGCCGTCGCTGTTCCGGGGCGCGTCCTGGTATGTGACCAGCCAGGGCGTCGAGGATGACATCCTCATTCTGCACGAGTTCGCCAGCCGGCTCCGGCTCGGAGCGGAGCGTCCCCAGGCGCGCTTCATCCATCTGCTCGCCACCCACACGCCCTGGAACCGGGACCGCGAGTGCGGGCTGGTCGAACCGGACAACACCTCAATCAGGATCGCCTTGAACAACATGCGCTGCGCGGTCGAAGGCGTGCGCACGACATTCGAGGCGCTGCGCGCCCAGGGCGTCTATGACAGCAGCACCATTCTGGTGATCGCCGACCACGGCGCCCGCGGTCTGCCCGCGGGCATGGACATCGTTGACAGCGGCCGGGCAGCGCTGGGCCTCGGCCCCGGTCATGCCATCCGTCACGAAACCGGTCAGGGTTTCCGCATGCCCGCTCCGGGACTGGTCGCGGACGACCCGTTCAACGATCCGCGTCCGCTGGCCGCCAACCCTCTTTTCATGGCCAAGCCGCCCGGCGCCCGGGGGGCCTTGCGGATCGAGGACAGGCGCGCGGTTTCGCTGCTGGACGTGCCCGCCACGATCTGCGCGCACACCGCTCTTTGCGGTGCGGACGAAGGCGAGGGCGTCAACGCGTTCGGCGCCCCGCCCGCCCAAGAGCGGCCCCGCCCCTTCCTGTCCTACCAGCTCGCCGCCGTCAGTTCGCGATGGCTGGAGGAGACTGTCGAAGACATAGTCACTCCGGTGACCCTGGACTATTCCATGGTTCTCGACCGCGGGGAGGACGCGGAGGCGGCTTTGGCGGTGCAGACGGGACCCGTATACGAGTTCAGCCGTCCCGGCATGCTGCCCGGCTTCGGCCTCAACGAGCGCTGGGGCCGCTGGAGCAGCCAGACCAGCGCCGGATTCACCCTCTGCCCGGGCGAGCTCTCCGCCCCGGTCGAGGCGTTTCTGCAGGGGCGGGTTTATCTCGCCGAAAGCAGCCCGCGCCAGCGGATCGCCATCACCGTGAACGACCGGCCGGTTTTCAGCCGCGCCTATCAGCACGAGGAAAGAGCTGATCGGGAGCCACAGAACTGGCGTTTCGACATCCGGCCCGGCGATCTCGATGAGCGGGGCTGCGCGCGCATCGGTTTCGACCTGCCAGACGCCGGCCCGCCGCCGGCCACGTGGAGGGAAGCGGACGTCCGCCGTCTGGCCATCGGCCTGGAAACCCTGCGCCTGGCTCGATAACCCGTGCGCTTCGCCAGGCGGGAGCCCGGTCGACGACGTCTTGGAAAACAGAAGGGGCGCAGGTCAGCCTGTCTCCCCTCAAAGGCTCACCCCATGAACAGCGTCGCCGGGTTTTCCAGATAGCCCTTCATCGCCTGCACCAGCTGGGCGGCTTCCCAGCCATCGACGATGCGGTGATCGAAGCTCGAGGACAGGTTCATGATCTTGCGCGGCACCAGCCGGCCCGCCTCGTCATAGCGCGGCAGGGTCTGCATCTTGTTCACGCCGATGATGGCGGTCTCGGGCAGGTTGATGACCGGGGTGGTCACGATGCCCCCGATGGCGCCCAGCGAGGTGATCGTGATGGTCGAGCCGGTCAGCTCGTCCTTGGTCGCCTTGCCCGCGCGGGCGGCGTCGGCCAGGCGTTTGACCTCCGCGGCGATCTCCCAGATGTCCAGCGCCTCGGCGTGGCGGATGACCGGCACCATCAGCCCGTTGGGCGTGGCCGCCGCGATGCCGCAATGGACCGCCTCGTATTTGGTCAGCGCCGAATTCTCGGTATCGAAATGCGCGTTCGCCTGGGTGAAGTCGGGCAGAGCCCTGACCAGGGCCGCCACGATGAAGGGGATGATGGTCAGCTTGGCCTGATCGTCCCTTTTGGTGGCGTTCAGATGCGCGCGCAGGTCTTCGAGCGCGGTAAGGTCGATCTCGTCCACATAGGTGATGTGGGGGATGGTGCGCTTGGCCGCGGCCATGTTCTCCGCGATCTTCCGGCGCAGCCCGATCACCTTCTGGGTCTCGGTCCCGGTGCGCGGGGCGCGGCCCGAACCTGAACCGCCCGCCTTGGACGCCAGACGCCCGCCCGCGGCGATGAAATCATCCAGATCGGCATGGCTGATCCTGCCCGCCGGGCCGGTGCCCGGCACGTGGCCCAGATCGATGTCGGCCTCCAGCGCGCGCTGACGCACGGCGGGGCTGGCCAGCGGTCGCTCGCCCGCGGGGCGGGCGGGGGCTGCCGCGGCGGGTTTGGGCGCGGATTTCGGCGCGGGCGCAGGCTTGGGCTCGGTCCCGCCCGCGGGGTCTTCGCTTTTCTCGGACGTCCGGTCAGGCCCTTCGGCCAGCGCCTTGTCGGCTTCGGGCTCCTTGGCGGGACCCTTCTCCTCGGCCTTGGTGGCTTCCTCGGCCTCGTCCTCGGCGGGGACTTCGCCGTCGACGTCGATGATCAGGATTTCGGTGCCCACCGGAATCACGTCGCCCGGCTCGCCCACGATCTTGCGGACCGTGCCGTTGACCGCGCAGGGGATTTCAACGGTGGCCTTGTCGGTCATCACGTCGAGGATGTGCTGGTCTTCTTTGACCGTGTCGCCTTCCTTGACGTGCCACTCGACGATCTCCGCCTCGACCACGCCTTCGCCCACGTCGGGGAGCTTGTACTTGTACTGGCTCATCAGCGCGTCTCCATGACCGTTTCGAGGGCGCGGATGAAGCGCGCCTGGCCGGGGAAATAGGCCCATTCATGGGCGTGAGGATAAGGCGTGTCCCAGCCGGTGAGGCGATAGATCGGAACCTCGAGGGCGTAGAAGCACTCCTCCTGAATCTGGGCGGCCAGCTCGGCGCCGAAACCGGACGTGCGCGGCGCCTCGTGGGCGACCACGACCCGGCCGGTCTTGTTCACCGAGGCGGCGATGGTCTCGATGTCATACGGCGCGAGGGTCTTCAGGTCGATGATCTCCGCGTCGATGCCCGCTTTTTCCGCCGCGTGCTCGGCGACGTGGACCAGCGTGCCATAGGTCACCACCGTGCAGGCCTCGCCCTCGCGGACGATCTCGGCCTTGTCCAGCGGCACGGTGTAATGGCCCTCGGGCACCTCGCCCTTGGCGTGCTTCGCCCAGGATTTCAGCGGCGCGTCAGGCACCCCGTCGAACGGGCCGTTATAGATGCGCTTGGGCTCGAAGAAGATGATCGGGTCATCGCTCTCGGCCGCCGCGATCAGGAGGCCCTTGGCGTCATAGGGGTTAGACGGGACCACCACCTTCACGCCGGGAATGTGGGTGAAGAAGGCTTCGGGGCTCATCGAGTGGGTCTGCCCGCCCCGGATGCCGCCGCCCCACGGGCTGCGGATCACGCAGGCGCTCGTGAACTGGCCCGCCGAGCGATAGCGCAGACGGCTCATCTCGGAGATGATCTGGTCAAAGGCGGGGAAGATGTAGTCGGCGAACTGGATCTCGGCGACGGGCTTGAGCCCCTTGGCCGCCATGCCGATGGCCATCGCCGCGATGGCGGCCTCGTTGATCGGCGCGTCGAACACCCGGTCCGCGCCGTATTTCTTCTGCAGGCCCTGAGTGGCGCCGAACACCCCGCCGAAATAGCCGGTGTCCTCGCCGAACATCACGACGTCGGGGTTCTTCTCCAGAAGGACGTCCATGGCCGAGTTGAGGGCCTGGAGCATGTTCATCGCTGGCATGGCTCAGACTCCCAGATCTTGTCTTTGACGGCGCAGGCGCCAGTCGGGTTCGGCGTACACGTCTTCGAAAATGGTCTGGGTCGGGGCCAGCGGGCCGTCATGCAGCGTGCCGTGGCTCTCCGCCTCCTTGTAGGATTTCACCACCAGCGCGGTCAGCTCCTCGACCATCCTTTCATGGCGCTCCTCGTCCCACTCGCCGATGCCGATCAGGTGGTTCTTCAGCCGTTCGATGGGGTCGCCCAGCGGCCAGACCGTGTATTCGGTCTTGGCCCGGTAACGGCCCGGATCGTCGGAGGTGGAGTGCGCGTCGCCGCGATAGGTGAACAGCTCCAGCATCGTCGCGCCCTTGCCCATGCGCGCGCGCTCGGCGGCCCATTTGGTGGCGGCGTACACGGCCAGGAAGTCGTTGCCGTCCACCCGGATCGAGGCGATGCCGTAGCCCAGCCCCTTGGCCGCGAAGGTCGGCGCGTCGCCCTTGGCGATGCCCTGCCAGGTGGAGATGGCCCACTGATTGTTGACCACGTTGAAGACCACCGGCGCGCGGTAGGTGCTCGCCAGCGTCAGCGCGGCGTGGAAATCGCCCTCCGCGGTGGTGCCGTCGCCGATCCAGCTCGCGGTGACCTGATCCTCGCCCTTGTAGGCCGCGCCCATGGCGTAGCCCACTGCCTGCGGGAACTGGGTGCCCAGATTGCCCGAGATGGAGAAGAAGTTGCCCTCCGCCCAGGTGTAGTGGACGGGCAGCTGGCGGCCCTTGAGATTGTCGCGGCTGTTGGAGATGCAGTGGCACATCATGTCCACTATGTCCCGGCCCCGCGCGAACAGGATGCCCTGCTGGCGGTAGCTGGGGAAGACCATGTCCGACTTCCTGAGCGCCATGGCGGCGGCGACGCCGACGGCCTCCTCGCCGGTGGACTTCATGTAGAAGCTCATCTTGCCCTGACGCTGGAGCTTGAGCATCCGCTCGTCATACACCCGCGTCAGCGCCATGTGGCGCAGGCCCTCGCGCAGCACTTCGGGGTTCAGCCCCGGATCCCACTCGCCCACGGCCTGATGGTTGTGATCGAGCACCCCGACCAGCCCGGTGGCGAGGTCAGCGGTCTCCTTCCAGCCCGCGTCAGGCGCGGGGCGCTTCGCCTCGCCGGCCTTCTGAAGGTCGAGGCCGGAGAAGTCGGGCTCGTCGCCCGGCCGGAAGGGCGGGCTGGGCACGTGCAGGCGCGGCTGGCGGTCCGTCATGGTTTGTCCGTACCTTTTTCCTTGTGGCGCAAGGCGTTTCGCCGGTCGCGAGTTAGCCCCGCGGGGGCCGTTTGTCCACCTCGGGGGCGCTTGCGAAAGACATGCTGCGGCCGCGCAAACTAGCCGTAAAAGAAAAAATTCTCCAATAAGAAAACCCCCGGCGTCTCCGCCGAGGGTTTTCCGAACACCGGAACTGACCGGAAGCCTAGTTCATCCGTTCGACGGCCATGGCGGTGGCTTCGCCGCCGCCGATGCACAGCGAGGCGACGCCGCGCTTCAGGCCGTGGGTCTCCAGCGCGGCCAGCAGGGTCACCAGAATCCGCGCGCCCGAGGCGCCGATCGGGTGGCCCAGCGCGCAGGCGCCGCCATGGATGTTGATGATGTCGTGGCTCAGGCCCAAGTCCTTGATCGCGATCATGGGCACCGAGGCGAAGGCCTCGTTGATCTCCCACAGATCCACGTCCCCGGTCTGCCATCCGGCGCGCTCGAGCACCTTGCGCATGGCGGGCACGGGCGCGGTCATGAAATAGGCCGGCTCGTGGGCGTGGGCGGCGGTCGCGGCGATCTTCGCCAGCGGCTTCAGCCCACGGCGCTCGGCTTCGCTCAGGCGCATCAGCACCAGCGCGGCCGCGCCGTCGGAGATGGCCGACGCGTTGGCCGCCGTCACCGTGCCGTCCTTGGAGAAGGCCGGACGCAGCTCGGGGATTTTCTCGGGGCGCGCCTTGCGGGGCAGCTCGTCGGTCTCGACGGTCACGTCGCCCTTGCGGGTCGAATAGGTCACCGCCGCGATCTCGCGCTTGAACGCGCCGTCCTCGGTCGCCTTCTGGGCGCGCTTGAGGGTCTCGATGGCGTAGGCGTCCTGATCGTCGCGGGTGAACTGGTACTCGTTCGCGACCATGTCGGCGTACACGCCCATGGCCTTGTTCTCGTAGGCGTCCTCCAGACCGTCCAGCGCCATGTGGTCCTTCAGGACGTCATGGCCGTATTTGAAGCCTGAACGGTGGGTCGGCAGCAGATGCGGAGCGTTGGTCATGGATTCCATGCCGCCCGCCACGATCACGTCCGCTTCGCCCGTGGCGATCATCGAGCGGCCATAGATCGCCGCCTGCATGCCCGAGCCGCAGACCTTGTTCAGCGTGGTCGCCTGCACCGATTTGGGCAGGCCCGCCTTCAGCGCGGCCTGGCGCGCGGGAGCCTGGCCCTGACCGGCGGACAGCACATTGCCCATGTAGATCATGTCCACATCTTCGCCCGCCACGCCTGCTTCGGCCAGCGCCGCCTTGACCGCTTCGGCGCCCAGCGCGTTCGCGCTCATCGGGGCCAGCTCGCCCAGCAACCCGCCCATGGGCGTGCGCGCCATGCCCACGATGACGATGGGATCGTCGCTCATTGTCACATCTCCTCGCATTGCACCGGTGTCCGGTTTTGGCGCCACACAAGCGGCCCCGACGGCGCCGCGTCAAGGGGCTTCGCACTCGCAGCATGGCAGGCGGCGACCTACACTTGAGCGATTTCCCGGCCTGGGCTTCGCTCAGGCCGCGGCGCTGACGTCAGTCGCGCCGATCCAGCCGCCGCCCAGCACGCGGTCGTCGTCATCCAGGCTGTAGAACACGCAGGCCTGACCCGGCGCGACGCCCTCCTCGCCCTCGGCCAGCACCACGAAGACCGCGCCGTCGCGGACCTCCAGCGCGGCGGGCTTCGGCGGCCGGGTGGAGCGCACCTTCACGCCCACGGCCATGCCGTCGGCTTCGGACAGGTCGCCGTCTCCGATCCAGTTGACGTCTTTCAGGGCGATGCGCCGGACCTCCAGCGCCTCGCGCGGGCCGACCACGACCTGCGCAGCTTCGGCGTCCAGCCGGATCACGTAGAGCGGCTCGCCGGTCGCCACGCCCAGACCCCGCCGCTGGCCCACCGTGTAGCGGATCACGCCGTCATGACGGCCCAGCACCCGGCCGTCGAGATGCACGATCTCGCCGGGTCTGGACGCGCCGGGTCGCAGCTTCTCGACCACCGCAGCGTAATCGCCTTCGGGCACGAAGCAGATGTCCTGGCTGTCGGGCTTGTTCGCCACCACCAGCCCCAGCGCGGCGGCGAGCGCGCGGGTCTGCTCCTTGTCGAGATGGCCCAGCGGGAAGCGCAGGAAGTCGAGCTGGTCCTGGGTGGTCGCGAACAGGAAGTAGGACTGGTCCTTGCCCCGGTCCTTCGCGCGCCTGAGCTCGGCCCGGTTGCCTCGCACGGCCCGGCGGATGTAGTGGCCGGTGACCATGGCGTCCGCGCCCAGCTGCCGCGAAGTGGCCAGCAGGTCGGCGAACTTGACCGACTGGTTGCAGCGCACGCAGGGGATGGGGGTGGAGCCCGCCAGATAGCTGTCGGCGAAATCCTCCATCACCGCTTCGCGGAAGCGGGTTTCGTAGTCCAGGACGTAATGGGGAAAGCCCATCGCCTCGGCCACACGCCGGGCGTCATGGATGTCCTGGCCCGCGCAGCACGCGCCCTTGCGGTGGATCGCCTCGCCGTGGTCGTAGAGCTGGAGCGTCATGCCCACGACCTGATAGCCCGCCCGGTGCAGCACCGCGGCGACCACCGAGGAATCCACCCCGCCCGACATCGCCGCGACGACGCGGTGATCCGACGGGTTTCCGCCCAGCCCTAGGAAGTCGCCCGTCAGGCCGTATTCGGCCATCAGCGCGTCCACGCGCGCAGGATCGGGCGTTCCGGGAGCCGGTTTCGCGGCGGAGGGGGGAATGGCGCATGCGCCGCCGGCGCGCGCCGGGGCGTTGGAGATCAGCGTCGGCATCTTTTTCTCGCTCCCCGCCGGTTCAAGGCCGACGGCAAACTGCAATCAGGGCGGGTCAATACAGGAAAACCGGGCCGTTTGAAACCGCCGCGCGCGGACGTTAACGCGCTGTTTACCGGCCCGCGCGGTTCCGCTCGCCAAGCCGGGCCCGGGGGCGCATCCTGTCTCACATGAATGCGGTATTCGCCTCCGGTGTTCAGACCTACGTCGCGGCCAGCGCACAGCTGAACCGCGCCGCGGACCGGGTGAATACGCTTCGTGCATCGACCATCCCTTCCGCGCCCTCACCCGGCGCAGAACCTCCTGGCGCGCCCGCCGTCCCGTCCACCCATCCCGCCACCGGGGATGGCGGACGCGCCAGCACTTCCGCTTCGGTTCCCGAGGCCGTGGTCGACATGATCGGCGCGCTCAATTCCGCGCGCACCGCCTCCACCTTCATCCGCGCCGCCGACGAGATGAGCGCGATGGTGCTGGACATGAAGGCCTGAGCGCCCTTCCCCTCGCCGCCCGGCGCGCCTAGGTTCGCGCCATGACAACCGTATCCGTCGACATCGTCCTGGACCCCGTCTGCCCCTGGTGCTGGCTGGGCCACCGCTACTGGCTGCGCGCGCGCGAGCTGGCCGCCCCGGTCCTGACCGAGACCGTGTACCGGCCCTTCCAGCTCGATTCCGCCGTGCCCCGCGCCGGGTCGGACTATCAGGCCTACATGAAAAAGCGGATCGGCGACGACGCTTCGGGCCGCTGGAAGCAGATGCGCGAGCATCTGGAGACCGCCGGCCCCGAAGCCGGGATCGTGTTCAATTTCGACCAGATCGAGCGCCGCCCCAACACGCTGGACGCCCACCGTCTGATCCGCTGGGCGCAGGGCCAGGGTCTGGCCGAGCCGGTGGTGGAGGCCGTCTTCCGCGCCTATTTCGAGGAGCGCCGCGACATCGGCGACCGGGCGGTGCTCACCGCCATCGGCGAGGAGGCGGGCCTGCATCGCGACGTGCTGGACGATCTGTTCAAATCGGACCGGGACGCGGGCGAGGTCCAGCGCGAGGAGGCCTTCTACCGCTCGCTGGGCGTGAGCGCGGTGCCCTGCTTCATCTTCAACGGGCGCTTCGCGGTCTCCGGCGCGGAAGCCCCCGAGACGCTGGCCGACGCGGTCCGCCGCGCCGCCGCCCAGCCTGCGGAAACCGAGTGAGTCCCCTGCGCGCAGCCGGGCCCGCGGGCGCGCTGGTGCTGGCCGCCTGCGGCGCGCCCGAGCCCGGCCCCGCGCCGGACGCCCAGGAGCGCGCCCGCTTCGCGGCCGCCTGCGCCGAGGGACCGGGCTATGCGCCAGCGATCTGCGACTGCCTGTCCGAACGGGCCGCCGAACGCTTCGACGAGACCCGCTTCCGGCTGATCCGCATCAGCCTGACCGGCGCCGCCATCCGCCCCGCCGCCGAGCGCGCGGGCCTGAACCGGGACCAGATCGGCCAGATCAGCCGTTTCGTGATGGAGAACCTCGCCCACTGCGCGGACGGCGAGCCCGACGCGCCCCTGCCCTTCCAGCCCGCCCCAGAGACGTGATGAGAGACCGCATGACCGACGCCGCCCTGCACAACCCGCCGACCGCCAAAGGGCCCGACGCCGAAGCGCTGGCCGAGATCGGCCGCGCGCTGGTGGACGCCGCCCTGAAGGCGGGCGCGGACGCCGCCGAAGCCGCGCTGGTGGAATCCCGATCGCTGGAGGCCAGTGTGCGCGAAGGCGCGCTGGAGGGCATGGAGCGCTCGGAATCCCGCGATGCGGGCCTGCGGGTCTTCATCGGAAAGAAACAGGCCGGGGTCGCGTTCTCCGACCTGTCGCCCGCCGGCCGGGCCACGGCGGTCGAACGCGCCGTGGCGATGGCGCGGCTGGCGCCTGAAGACCCCTATGCGGGGCTGGTCGAGCGCGAGGCGCTGGCCCGGTCCCTGCCCGAAATTCCCCTTTACGAGGGCCATGCGTGGGACGCCGAGCGGCTGGAAGCGGTCGCCTTGGAGATGGAGGCGGCTGCCATGGCCGTGCCCGGCGTCACCGCCACGGCGGGCGCGGGCGCCAGCTATGGCGCGGGCGCGTCCGCGCTGGTCACCTCCACCGGCTTCGAGGGCCTGCGCCGCGCCTCCTCGGCCAGCCTGGCCATCGCGCCCATCGCCAAAAAGAACGGCCTCATGGAGCGCGATTATGAAAGCAGCGCCGCGCGACGGCTGGGCGATCTGAAATCTCCTTCGGACGTGGGCCGGATCGCGGGCGAGCGCGCAGCGGCCCGGGTGGGGGCGGAGAAGGTGGCGTCGGGAAAGATGCCCGTGGTCTTCGACCGCCGCGCCGCCGACGACATTCTGGGCTATCTGCTGGGCGCGATCTCCGGCCCGGCCATCGCGCGCGGCACGTCCTTCCTGCGCGAGAAGATGGGCGAGCGCATCTTCGCCGAGGGCATCGACGTGATCGAGGACCCTCTCAAGCCCTGGGGCTTCGGCTCGCGCGCCCATGACGGCGAGGGCGTGGCCGCCCGCCCCCGCGCCATCATCGAGGACGGGGCGCTGACCACCTGGCTGCTGAACGCGTCGAGCGCGCGCCAGCTCGGGCTGGAGTTGACCGGGCATGCCAGCCCCAATCTGGGGTCGCCGCCGGGCGTGGGCGCGTCCAACGTCCATCTCGCGCCGGGCGGGCGCAGCCGGGCCGAGCTCATCTCGGACGCCGGAACCGGGCTTCTGGTGATGGAGATGTTCGGGGCCTCGCTGAACGCCAACACCGGCGACTGGTCGGTGGGCGTGGCGGGCTTCGCGATTCAAGACGGCAAGATCGGCCACCCGACCAGCGAGATCACCGTGGCGGGCAACGTGCTGGACATCTTCGCGCGGCTGGAGCCCGGGTCGGATCTGGAATTCGACTCCGCGGTGGTCTCGCCTTCGATCCTCGTGGACGGGCTTTCCGTTGGCGGCCGCTGAGGCCGATCTCGACCTGCTGGCGGACGCGGCCCGGGCCGCGGGGCGCCTCGCCATGACCTATTTCAACGATCCCGGCGCGATGAAGGTCTGGGACAAGGGCGGCAGCCACACCAAGGGCATGGCCAACCCGGTCTCGGACGCCGATTTCGCCTCCGACAGGCTGCTCAAGGACAGGCTGCAGACCGCCCGGCCCGACTATGGGTGGCTGTCCGAGGAGACGAAGGACGACCGCTCGCGCCTGCTCGCCCGGCGCAGCTTCGTGGTCGACCCCATCGATGGCACCCGCGCCTTCGTGAAGGGGCGGCAGGAATTCGCCATCTCCGCCGCCGTGATCGAGGAAGGCCGCCCCGTGGCGGGCGTCATCTACGACCCCGCCCGCGACCTGCTCTACGCCGCGCGGCTGGGGGGCGGCGCGCACCGCAACGCCGACCGGCTGACGGTCACCGCGAAAGACGCCATCGCAGGCGCGCGCCTGCTGGGCGATGCGGGGCGGCTGACCGATCTCAGGGCGCTGGGAGCGGAGGCGTTTTCAGTCAATTCCGCCGCCCTGCGGCTCGCTCTGGCCGCGGCGGGCGATTATGACGCGGTGGTCGCGGTCAGACCAAAGCAGGACTGGGATCTCGCCGCGGGCCATCTGATCATGGAAGAGGCGGGCGGCGTGGTCACCGGCTGGCGGGGCGAGCGTCTGGTCTATGACGCGCAGAGCGCTGTCAAACCTCCGCCCCTGGCCGCTGGCCCCGCCCTGCACGCTCTGTTATTAGAGCGCGGACTGGCACGGGAATGAGGACTTCGGACATGAGCGAGCGGCAGCTTCTTCACATCGTCATCGGCGGCGAGCTGGCCGATGTCGGCCCGAACGCCCATGAGTTCAAGGATCTCAAAGAGGTCGAGTTCATCGGCGCCTATCCCGACTACGCCAGCGCGCGTGACGCCTGGAAGTCCGCCGCCCAGCGCACCGTGGACAACGCGCACATGCGCTTCTTCATCATCCACGCACACCGGCTGCTCGATCCCGCCCAGGGCGGCCCTCAGGGCTAGGCGACCTGGCCGGTCCCGCCCTTCCCCCGCCCGGCGGCGTCCAGCCCGGACGCAGCCTTCCGCTCATCCGTCGCCTGATGGCGGACTGGGTCATGCCGCACTGGCGTCTGGTCTGCCTGTGTCTGGTCCTCAGCGCCGCGACGGCAGCCGCGGTCAGCGGCTACGCGCTGGCGGTCAACGCCATGACCGAGCGCATGGAGGCGGGCGGGCTGGAGGTGATCTGGCTGGCCCCGGCCATCATCCTGCCCCTGGTCGCCTTCCGCTCGCTGACCCTGTGGTGGCAGACGCTGGCCACCAACCGGCTCGCGCTGGCGGTGATGCGCGATCTCCAGTCGGCCATGTATTCAGCGCTGGTCCGCGCGGACTTCGCCCGGCTCCAGAAGGAGGCCGTCGGGTCCATCGTCTCGCGCTTCACCAACGACGTGACCATGCTGCGCGAGGCGCTGGTGCGCTCGGCCAACAACCTGATGCGCGACAGCCTGCAGGCGGTGGGGGCCATCGCGGTCATGCTGTGGCTGGACTGGGTGCTGGCCCTGCTGCTGATCGTGGTCCTGCCCGTGGCGGGCCAGCCGGTCCTGAAGCTGGGCAAGGCGATCCGCAGGCGCTCGACCTCGGTTCAGGCCCAGATGGGCGACGTGACCAGCTTCCTCGAGGAATCCATGGGCGGCGCGCGGATGGTCAAGACCTTCGGGCTCGAAGACTACGCCGACGGTAAAGCGAAAGCCGCCTTCCACGAACGCTTCCGCCTCTACCTGTCCATGATCGGCGCGCGGGCGCGCATCGAACCGATCATGGAGATGGCGGGCGGCGTCGCGCTGGCCGCGATCTTCGCGGTGGCGGGCTGGCGGATCGCCGAAGGCGAGATGAGCGTGGCCGCCCTGCTGGGCATCATCGCCGCCCTTCTGGTCGCCAGCCCGGCCCTGCGGGCGCTGGGCGGGCTGTCAGGGGTCATCCAGGAGGGGCTCGCTGTCATCGACCGCATCTTCGCCGTCCTCGACGAGACCCCGGACGTGGTCGACGCGCCCGGCGCCGCGCCGCTGGCGGTGAAGGCCGGGGAGATCCGCTTCGAAGGCGTGGAGTTCGGCTACGAGGCCGGGGCCAGCGCGCTCGACCATGTCGACATGGTCGTGGCGGCGGGATCGACGGTGGCGCTGGTCGGCCCTTCGGGGTCGGGCAAGACGACACTGCTGAACCTCATTCCCCGGCTCTACGACCCGCGCGGCGGCCGGGTGCTGATCGACGGCCAGGACATCCGCCGGGCGACCCTTGCCTCCCTGCGCGCGTCGGTCTCGCTGGTCAGCCAGGACGTGACCCTGTTCGACGACACCATCCGCGCCAACATCGCGCTGGGCCGGCTGGACGCCAGCGACGACGAGATCGAGGCGGCGGCGAAGGCCGCGGACGCCCATGATTTCATCACGGGCCTGCCCGGCGGCTATGACGCGCCGGTGGGCCAGCGCGGCTCGGCCCTGTCGGGCGGCCAGCGCCAGCGCATCGCCATCGCCCGCGCCATCCTGAAGGACGCGCCCATCCTGCTGCTGGACGAGGCCACCAGCGCGCTCGACGCCCAGTCCGAGGCCCGGGTGCAGGCCGCCGTGGAGCGTCTCAGCGCGGGGCGCACGGCGCTGGTCATCGCCCACCGGCTGTCCACCGTCAGGAAGGCGGACCTGATCTGCGTGATGCAGGGCGGGCGGATCGTGGAGACGGGCACGCATGACCAGCTGACGGCGCGGGGCGGGCTCTACGCCGACCTCGCCCGGCTCCAGCTGCGCGAGACCCCGGAAACCTAGTCGATGTAGAGCGTCTCGCCCTCGACCGGCGAGCCGAGCCAGGCCACCGCCTGCCCGGCATGGTCGAACACCGTCGCCTCATGGCCCGCCGCGGCCAGCCCCCTGCGCCACATGCGGGCGTAATGGCAGTCCAGATGCCGCGCGAGGATGGCCACCCGCAGCCGGGGCAGCCGCGTGCAGATGTCCATCGCCCACTCCACCACCTCTTCGGCGGGCGCGTCGGAATACGCGCTGGACGTGTCGAACAGGACGAGGTCCGTGGGATGGTCGGCATGGAACTTCAGGAAAGCGGCATTGCCCGCTTCGGCGGTCTGACGCGTCCGCGCGCCGCCGACCGCGACGATCGCGACCCGTCCGTCCGGGCTCAGCGTGATGTGCTGACGCATTCCCTGATCCCCCAGCTTCCCCGGATGAAGGCTCGCCCGCCGCAGGTTACCGGAGGGTTTCCATGCCCGGACAGATTGCACGTCGCCCGCTTCAGCTCACGTACAGCGTGTCGGCATCCACCGGCGACAGCAGCCAGGCCTCCGCCTCGTCGGCGTTCTGGAACATCCCCGCCTCGTGGCCGGCCTCCCGCAGCGCGCGGCGCCACAGGCGAGCGAAGGCGCAGTCCGGCGCCCGCGCGATCACGGCGGCCCGCGAGGTCGGACAGGCCCGCGCCAGGCTGAAGGTCCAGTGGAACATCCGTTCAGGAGAAGCGGTGGACCGCGCCAGCGTGGTGTCGAACAGCACCAGGCCGGTCGGGTGTTCGCGGTAAAATCGCAGGAAGTCGTCGCCGCAGGCCTCGGCCTCTTCGGGGGAGCGGAGCCCCGCGACCGCGACGATCACGACGTTGTTCGGCCCCATGAGAACGCGGTGCGCCATCGGCGGCCTCCATCTGGAATCCGCAACCGCACGCTGTTCGGGTTAACAGAGAATTAAGGGCGTGAGGACGCTCAATGAGCCCGGTCAGTAGACGTAGACCGCGTCCTCGTCTTCTTCGTTCTTGAGCCAGGTTTCCGCCTCGCCAAGATGATCGAAGATGAAGGCGTCATGGCCCGAGGAGGCGAGGCCCTTGCGCCAGATCCGCCCGAACGGACAGTCCATCGACCGCGCCAGGATCGCGACTTTGCACGGCTTGATGAGCCGACCCATCATGCGCGCATGATCGACCAGATCGGCCATGGTGTAGCTGGCGGCATGCGCCTTGACCGTATCGAACAGCACGCGCTCGATCGGGTGCTCGGCGTAGAACTTCAGGAAGTCCTTGATGGCCGCTTCAGCTTCAGCCTCGGTGCGATCGCCGCTGATCGAAATCACGATCACGGACTCGTCCGGACTGAGCGTGAAAAAATGATGCGGCACGGCGCGAAGCTCCTTCAGGGCTTCCTCCCCGCACCCACCTTAGGCCCCGATGGTTATCAAATTATCCACAGGCGGCGTTCCTACCAAGTTTTTGCACTCACTCGCGGCGCAGCAGCTTCTCGGTCAGCATGGAGCCCCACCAGCTCGCCATGAAGCCGTCATGGCAGGCCTGCCGGTCGTATTCGGTGCGCACCCAGTCAAGGAAATCGATGGGTTCGCGGGCATTGCGCTCGCGATAGAGCTCGAAGAAGTGGTCGAGCATGCCCGTCTTGCCCTGCTTGACGTGCCCGTATTTGAGCGAGAGCTGGGCGACGGCCTCCTCGAAGGGGCGCTTTTCATGCAGCAGCAGATACATCACCGCCACGATGCCCGCGCGGTCCGCGCCGGACTTGCAGTGCATGAAGGCGGGATATTCGATGCTCTCGAACACCTCGATGAGCTGCTCGATCCGGTGCACGTAAGGCGCCTCGCGCGAGCCCCAGGGCAGGTCGACCACCGTGATGCCGTGCTTTTTGGCCGCCCAGTGCTCGAGATCGTAATAGTGCCGTCCCGGCTGGGTCCCGCGCAGGTTCAGGATGGTTTTGAAGCCCTGATCGGCCAGCTCGGCGATGGCCGCGGGGCTGGGCTGGTTGCCCCGGAACATCTCTCCGCCGACATGATGGAAATTGCGCCAGCGTTTGCGAAGGACGCCATGGTCCTTCCACATCAGGCCGCGCATGGCGCGCTTGAGCTCCGCCGGATCGTCGAAATTCGCTGTCATGGGGCGCTTCGATAAGCCCCATGCGCGAGGGGCGCAACATCACATCGCGCTTGACCACCCTCCCCCGCGCGGGCCAGCAAGGCGGCCATGGCGAGTTCCATCCTGTCCTCCGCGCCCGTGCAGGCCGCCCTGGGCGCCCTCGTGGGCGGCTATATGCGACTGTGCCTGCGCACCGCGCGCTGGCGGATCGTCGATCCCGGCCCCATCGAGGCGATCTGGGCGGAGAAGGCGGGGGTCATCGTGTGCTTCTGGCACAGCCGGGTCATGCTCGGCCCCCAGCTGTGGCGGGGCGCGGCCCAGCCCGGCGCCGCGCTCATCTCGCGCTCCGCCGAAGGCGAGATCATCGCGCGGGCCGCGTCCCTGAACGGCATCGCCTCGATCCGGGGCAGCTCCCGGAACCGCAAGAAAAAGGCCGAGGACGACAAGGGCGCGCTGACCGCCTACCGCGAGATGGTCCGCCATCTGCGCGCGGGCGGCGGCATGGGCATCACCCCCGACGGACCGCGCGGGCCGCGCCAGCGCGCCTCCATGGGACCGGTCCAGCTCGCCTCGGCCACCGGCGCGCCGGTGATTGCGGTTGGCTTGTCGCTCACGCCCCGCAGGCTGTTCAATTCATGGGACCGCTTTCTCCTGCCCCTGCCTTTCGGCCGGGGGGTGATCGTGTGGGGCGAGCCCTTCACGGTTCCGAAGAAAGCCGATCCCGACACGCTGGAACACTGGCGCATCCACCTCGAGGACGCCGTCAACGCCGCCACCGCCCAGGCCGACACCGCGCTGGGGCGTGAACCGGTCGAACCGGCCCCGGGTCCCGCTCCCGGCCGCCGCGCGAAAGACACCTCATGAGCTATCCCGCCGGCCTGACGCTCTACCGCGCCGCCACCCGCGCCCTGTCCCCGCTCGCCCCGCTGGCGCTCAAGCGCCGGGCCGCGAAGGGCAAGGAGGACGGCGAGCGCCTGAACGAGCGCCGCGGCCGCCCCGCGCAGGCGAGGCCCGAAGGCGAGCTCGTCTGGATCCACGCCGCCAGCGTGGGCGAGAGCCTGGTCGCCCTGTCTCTGGCCGACGCGCTGAAGACCGCCCGGCCCGGAGCGTCGATCCTGCTGACCTCGGGCACGGCGACCTCCGCGAAACTGGTCGCCGCCCAGGCGCCGGACGGCGTGACCCATCAGTTCATCCCCGCCGACCGGCTGAAATACGTCCGCCGCTTCCTCGATCACTGGCGGCCCGATCTGGCCGTGTTCGTGGAAAGCGAGCTGTGGCCCAACCTGATCGTGGAGACTGCCCGGACCGGCGCGAAGATGGCGCTGGTCAACGCGCGGATGAACGCCGCATCGCTGAAGAACTGGACCCGCTGGCGCACGACCGCCGCCTGGCTGCTGGCCTGTTTCGACTGGATCGGCGCCGCGGACGTCCGCACCGCGGAGGGGTTGACCGGACTCAGCGGCGAAGACATCGAGATGGCGGGCAATCTCAAGCTCGAAGCCGCCCCCCGCGCCCCCGATCCCGGCGCGCTGGCCGCCGCCGTCGCAGCGGTGGCGGGCCGTCCGCTGATGCTGGCCGCCAGCACCCATGACGGGGAGGAGGCGCTGATCCTGGACGCCTTCGAGAAGGCCCGCGCCATCCATCACGAGGCCCTGCTCATCCTCGCCCCCCGCCATCCCGAGCGCGGCGATGCGCTGGCGAAGATGGTCGAGACCCGCGCCCTGTCCAGCGCGCGCAGGTCTCAAGGCGCGGCGCCGGACGCGGACACCGCCGTCTGGCTGGCCGACACGCTGGGCGAGATGGGGTTGTGGTTCGCGCTGAAACCCGCCGCCGTGATCGCGGGCAGCTTCAAGCCCGGCATCGGCGGGCATAACCCGGTCGAGGCCACCCGCGGCGGCGCGGCGGTGATCTCCGGGCCTCACCGGGACAGTTTCTCGGACGTCTATGACGCCTACGAGGCCCGGGGCGCGGTCGCCACCGCCGCCGACGCTGACGCCCTGTCCGAGGCCGTGCAGGCGGTCTGGCGCGGCGAGGGGCCCACGGTAAAGGCGGGCGAAGCGGCGCTGGCCGCGCTGTCGGGCGGCGCGATGGCGCGCACGGTGGAGCGGCTGGCCGCCCTGCTCGAACCCGATCCCGAGCCGGAGGACGAGCACTGATGCGCCCGCCCCCCTTCTGGGACGCCGATGCGGGGCGCAGCTCGGGCGCGGTCACCCGCGCGCTTCTGAGCCCGCTGGGCCTGATCTACGCCGCCGCCACCGCCCGCCGGATCGCGAAGACCGAGCCCGTCCGCGCGCCCGTGCCGGTGATCTGCGTGGGCAACATCACGCTGGGCGGGACCGGCAAGACTCCGGTCAGCCTCGCCCTGATCGACCGGCTGCAGGCCATGGGCGCCCGCCCCGCCGCCCTCAGCCGGGGCTGGAAGGGACGGCTGAAAGGCCCCGTTCAGGTCGACCCGGAGACCCACACCGTCCGCGATGTCGGCGACGAGCCGCTGCTGCTCGCCCGCGCCGCGCCCGCCTTCATCTCCGCCGACCGTCCCGCGGGCGCGAACGCCGCCGCCCAGGCGGGGGCGGACGTGATCGTGATGGATGACGGCCATCAGAACCCCACCCTCTTCAAAGACCTCTCAATCGTGGTGGTGGACGGCGGCGCGGGCTGGGGCGTGAAGCGCGTCTTCCCCGCAGGGCCGCTGCGCGAACCGGTCGCCACCGGCCTGTCGCGCGCGGACGCGGTGATCGTGATGACCGCGGGGCCGGACGACGTGCCGGACTACGCAGGACTGGAACTCGACGATCTCGAAATCCCCGTGCTGACCGCCTGGCTCGCCCCTGCCGCCCCGCCGCCTGAAGGACCGTTGATGGCGTTCGCCGGGATCGGGCGGCCGCAGAAATTCTTCGACGGGCTGGAGGCGGCGGGCGGCACGCTGGCGGACGCCTCCAGCTTCCCCGACCACCACGTCTTCACCGAAGCCGAGCTGTCGCGGCTGGCCGACTACGCTCAGGCCCACGGCGCGCGCCTGATCACTACCGAGAAGGACTGGGTGCGCCTGCCGCCTGAGTGGCGCGAGCGCGTGGCCGCTTTCCCGGTGAAGGCCGTCTTCGCCGAGCCCGCGCGGATCGACGCGCTGCTCGAACGCGTGATGGACGCCCGGCCCGGACCCGCTTAAGGACACCCCATGAGCATCGGCAAGCAGATCGGCTGGCGCGGCGAGGCGCTGGGCTGGGACGGATATCAGTCCGTCTTCCGCGCCATGGGGCTGGACGCTGCCAGCGACCGGGGCGCGGCCATCGCCAAGGCCATCGGCCCGAAACTGACCCAGCACCACATCGCCAAAGTGAACATGGGCATCGCCTTCCCCGACGCCGCCCCGCGCGAGATCGACCGGCTGCGCGAAGCGATGTGGGAGAATCTGGGCCGCACTCTGGGCGAGTTCCCCAACGTCCACCGGCTGGACTTCACCAACGGCGATGAACGCCTGACCATCAAGGGCCGCGAGATCGTGGACCATCTCGTGCGTGAGGGCCGCCGCGGCATCTTCATCGGCGCGCATTTCGGCAACTGGGAGGTCATGGCCGCCGTCGCCGCGAACGCCGTCGAGCGCTGCCTGTTCGCCTATCGCCGCACCAACAATCCGAGGATCGACCGCCGCATCATCGCCCAGCGCAACCGCAACGGCATGACCGAGTTCGCCCCCAAGGGTTCCGAAGGCGGCAAGGCCCTGATGAAAGCCCTCAAGGAGGGCAGCTGGGCGGCCATGCTGGTCGATCAGAAGATGAATGACGGCATCGAGGCGCCCCTGTTCGGCCGCCCCGCCATGAGCGCCTCGGCCCATGCGCGCATGGCCGTGCGCTATGACGCGCCCATCGTGCCCGTCTCGGTGGTCCGCCGCGGGGGCGCGAACTTCACCGTCGAGTTCCACGAGCCCATCCCCGTGCCCGTGACGGAGGACAAACATCAGCAGACGCTGGAGCTGGTCACCGCCACCAACCGCTTCGTGCAGGAGCGCATACACGCCAATCCCGAGCAGTGGTTCTGGGTCCACCGCCGGTTCGAGAAGCCGCTTTACCGCCGCGACGGGAGCTGACCGGCCAATCGGTCGCAGCGATAAGGGCTTGGCCGATGCCGCCGGGGCGGCTACTCCCCGATCCATGATCCGTCGCCACGCCCTTCTTCCGGTTCTCGCCGCCGCGCTCGTCGCGCTGCAGGCGATGTGGCCGGGCGTCGCGGCGGCGGCGGTCGCGGCGGGCAATGAGGACGCGCGCTGGATGTGCGCCACCCTCGCGCCGGACGCCGAGACCCGCGCGCACCTGTCCGAGCTGGCCGCTCTGGCGGGGCTGGACGATCCGTTCCCCGGCGAGCCGGTCGATCCCCATGACTGCCTCGCCTGCTTCGGCGCCGCCCTGCCCGCCCTGACCGGCTCCGTCACCGGCGCGCCCGTTTTCGCCATCAAGGCCGCCTTCCCCCTGCCCGCCGCGCCGCTGACCGGCGCGAGCGCGGTCCGCGGCCCGCCCGTGGGCCTTCGCGCCCCGCCCTTCAAAGCCTGAGACCTGACACCGCCCGGCGCCGACGCCGGGTGAAAAGGCGCATGGCGGCCGCATGGCCCCATCGCGCGCTCATGGCTTTGAAAGACACTGATGAAAACCCAGCTTTTCGCGGGCGCCGCTGCGCTCGCTCTCGTGCCGTCCGCTCTGGCGTCCGACCTCGAACCCCTGATCGAAGCGCCCATCGAAGTGCGGGGCCGCGCCCTGTCCGGCCCCGCGGCGGAGGCCGCCGCCGACGCCGCCCGCCAGCCGGGCAATATCTCGGTGGTGGATTCCCAGGACTATGCGGACCGCTACGCCATCGGCTTCACCGACACCCTGGCCTTCACCCCCGGCGTGATCGCCCAGACTCGCGCAGGCGAGGAATCGCGCCTGATCGTCCGCGGCTCGGGGCTGTACAGCAACATCCACATGCGCGGCGTGCGCCTGCTGTTCAACGGCCTGCCGATCACCAATGCGGACGGGTTCGGCGATTTTCAGGAGATCGACCCGCTGGTGGTCTCCCACATGGCGGTCCATCGCGGGGCGAACGGTTTTTCGCTGGGCTCGTCCATGGTGGGCGGGGCGGTCGAGGTCACGGGCCTGAACGCCCGCGGCCTGTCCACGCCCGGCGAGATCCGCGCCGAGGGCGGCAGCTTCGGCTCCTCGCGCCTGCATGGCCGCTACGGCGAGGCGGGCGAGCGCTTCGACTACGTGGTCGCGGGCACGTGGACCCGTCAGGACGGATATCGCGACAATGCCGAGCAGTCCAATGGCCGCGTCTATGCGGACATGGGCTGGCGCTGGACCGACCGGATCGAAACCCGTGTCGGGGTGCTGGGCAATGACGTCAACCAGATGCTGCCCGGCAGCGTGACCCGCGAAGAGGCGCTGTCCGATCCGCGCATGGCCGCCCCCGCCTCGGTCGCGGGCCGTCACGCGCGGGACCTGAACGCCTGGCGGGGCTGGACCTCCACCCGGTTCGACATGGGCGCGGCAGGCGAACTGCTGATCGGCGGCGGCTGGACCACCCGCTCTCTGTGGCACCCCGTCCCCGTGCTGGTCGATCAGGACCTGACCGCCAGCCACCTGTCCGCGCTGTGGACCGGACAGTCCAGCGCGGGCGGCATGCCCGTCGAATGGCGTGTCGGCGGCGGGTATCAGCGCAGCCGCACCGATGCGCGGGTCTTCGTCAACATCGCCGGCGACGCCGGACCGCAGATCGGCGACGCGCTTCAGAAGGCGGGCGCCCTGACCGGCTTCGGCGAGGTGCGCGTCACCCCGGTCCCGCAGCTCGACCTGATCGCGGGCGTGTCGGCCATCGACACCGACCGCCGGGTGGGCGATCGGCTGGCGCCGTCCGCGGGCGGGGACGTGAGCTTCTCCGATCTCGCACCGCGCGTGGGCGCGGTCTGGCGCGCCGCCGACGGGCTGACCGCCTTCGCCAACGCCTCGGGCGTGTACGAGCCCCCCGCCTTCAACGAGCTGACCCAGGGCGGTGTGGGCGGTTTCACCCCCATCGAGGCGCAGGAGGGGCTGAGCCTCGAGGCGGGCCTTCGCGGCGCAGGGCCGCGGCTGGCGTGGGAGGTGGCGGTGTTCCAGATCAATCTGGAGAACGAGTTCGCCGCCTTCACCGAAATCCCCGGCATCCCGGCGGCCACCTTCAACGCGGGCGACACGATCCGCCGCGGCGTCGAGGCGGGCATCGAGGCGCTGGCCCATGACGGCCCTCAGGGCGCGATCCGCCCCCGTCTCGCCTGGACCTATGGCGAGTACCGGTTCGATGGCGACGACGTGTATGGCGAGAACCGCCTGCCCGGCGCGCCGCGCCATCAGGTCCGCGCCGAGCTGGGCTTTGAGCGCGGCGATATCCGGCTCGCGCCGAACGTGACCTGGCGGTCGGGCGACGCCTATGTGGACTACGCCAACACCGTCACCGCGCCCGGCTACACGCTGTGGGGGCTGAACGCGAGCTGGCAGGCGACCGAGCGGGCGAACCTCTATCTTGAGGCGCGCAACCTGTTCGACCGGGCCCACATCGCCACGGTCTCCACCGTGGCCGATGCGGCCACCGCCAGCCAGGCCATCTACACCCCCGGCGAAGGCCGCGCGGTGTATGCCGGCGTCCGCTTCGGCTTCGGAGCGGTCCGGTGAGGGCGCGGGGCCTGCATCGCGCCATCGCGCGCTTCGCCGCTGTCGGCGCCATCGTCTGGGGGCTGAGCGGTCTCATCCATCCGGTGATGATGTGGACAGCGCCGCGCCCGGCGGTGCAGGCCCCGCCCGTCCTCGCCGCCGACAGCGCCGGGGCAGTCGCCCCCGGCGCGCTGGCGGGTCTGGACGCCGCGCGTCACGTGCGTCTGGCCCCGTCCGAAGCCGGGGCCTACTGGTCTGTCATGACGGAGCCGGCCCGGCCCCGTCTGGCGCTGGACGCCGTCACCGGCGCGCCCGCCCCCGAGGCGGCCCGCGCCCACGCCGTCGCGCTGGCGCGCCATTACGCCGACCTTCCCGACACGGACGTGGCCGAGGCGCGCGAACTGACCGGCTTCAGCCTGGACTATCCCGAGGTGAACCGCCTGCTGCCGGTGTGGGAGGTGGTGTTCGACACGCCCCGCGGGCTGACGGTCTATGTGGACACCGGATCGGACCGGCTGGCCGCCGTCTCCGACGACCGGCGGCGGACTCTGCTGCGGGTCTTCCAGACCGTGCACACCCTGCATTTTCTCAAGCCGGTCGAGCCGCTGCGGCTCGCCCTGATCACCGCCCTGACCCTTCTGGTCATCGCCGTGGCCCTGTCGGGCGCGTGGACGCTGCTCAAGGCCCGCGGGCGTGGGATGCGGCGCTGGCACCGCCGGGCGGGACTGGTCCTGCTGCCGCTGGTGCTGGCCTTCCCGGTCTCCGGGCTGGGGCGGCTGTGGGCCGGATCGAGCCTGATCGACGCCCCACCTCCCCTCGCGGAGAGCTTCGGCGCCGCCGCGCTGAGCGGCGTCCCAGAAGGCGTGTTCGCCCATCTCGCCGCCACGGCGGGGCCGGACGGGCCGGTCTGGCGCGCGGCCTCGGGACGCCAGGCGACCTACCACGCCGCGGAGGGCGCGCCGCTGGCTCTGGACGAGGCGGGGCGCGCCCGTCAGATCGCAGGCGTGGAGGCAGGCGAGGTCGAGCCGGTGTTCGGCTTCACCGCTGAATACGGCTTCACGGCCAAGCGCCTGCCCGTGCTGCGGGTGGCGTCGGATTCAGGTCCGGTCTTCGCCGATCCCGTGGACGGGCTGATCGCTCACGCCCTGCCCGGCGATGCGGCGCGGGCGGAGGCGTGGACCTTCTCGAACCTGCACAAATGGAGCTTCGCCAACCCCATCGGCGCGCGGAACCGGGACATGCTGATGATGCTCGCCGTGGGCGGGATCATCGCCCTGTCGCTGTCGGGGCTGTGGCTGTCGCGGCGGCGCAGGCCGCGCTAGGCCTTCGCGCCGGGCTCTGAGGCGGTCTGCATGAAGCGCGTGGTGGCCGCCTTCGCGTCGGCATAGGCCTCCTGATGCTCCGCGCTCCAGTATCGAAGCTGGTTGAGCGGAATCTTCGCGCCCGTCACCGCGCACGGGACATAGGCCCCCGGCTCCAGGATCATGAAGTCGGAATCGCCGAATTCCAGCTTGGCCTCGCCGGTGAAGTCGCGTTCGAAACTGTTCATCTGCCTGTCCGTGATGCGTGTTGGGCCGGAAGCTATCACGGCGCGGCGCGGGACCGGAAGCGAGGCGCTGCCCTTGACGGCGGGCGGCGCGTACCCATGTCTCGAAACCTTGTGATCACGAGAAGGACTCCGCGCCCATGACTGACGCCTCCGCCCTGTTTCAGCCCTACCGGATGGGCGAACTGGAACTGCCCACCCGCATCGTGATGGCCCCGATGACCCGGTCCTTCTCGCCCGGCGGCGTGCCGGGGGCGGACGTGGCGGCCTATTACCGGCGGCGGGCGGAGAACGCGGTGGGCCTGATCCTGACCGAGGGCACGACCATCGACCGTCCCGGCGCCAGCTTCGACGCCCGGGTGCCGAACTTCCATGAGCCCGAAGCGCTGGAGGGCTGGCGGCGCGTGGTCGAAGAAGTCCACGCGGCGGGCGGGAAGATCGCGCCCCAGCTCTGGCATGTGGGCCTCGCCCGTCGTCCCGGCACGGGCCCCCACCCTGACGCCCCCTCCGACAGCCCCTCGGGCCTGCTGCCGAACGGCAAGCAGGTCGGCGAGCCGATGAGCGACGAGGCCGTCGCCGACACCATCGCCGCCTTCGCCAGGGCCGCCCGCGCCGCCGTGGACGTCGGCTTCGATGCCGTCGAGCTGCATGGCGCGCACGGCTATCTCATCGACCAGTTCTTCTCCGGCGACATGAACCGGCGCGGCGGCGCCTATGGCGGCGACATGATCGGGCGCACCGCCTTCGCCCGCGAGATCATCCGCGCCTGCCGGGCGGAGATGCCCGCCGCCATGCCGCTCATCCTGCGCTTCTCGCAGTGGAAGCAGCAGGACTACGAGGCGAAGCTCGCCCGCACGCCTGACGAGCTCGAAGCCTTCCTCGGCGCGCTTTCGGACGCGGGCGTGGACGTGTTCCACGCCTCCACGCGCCGTTTCTGGATCCCTGAGTTCGAGGGCTCGGACCTCAATCTGGCGGGCTGGACGAAGAAGCTGACCGGCAAGCCCACCATCACGGTGGGCTCGGTGGGTCTCAATTCCGACTTCCTGGGCGCCTTCATGGGCGAGAACTCAGCCGCCTCCTCGCTTGACGGCCTGCTGGCGCGGCTGGAGGCGGGCGAGTTCGATCTCGTCGCCGTCGGGCGGGCGCTGCTGGCCGACCCTGAATGGGCGGCCAAGGTCCGCGACGGGCGCTTCGAGGCGCTGTCTGATTTCGACGCGGGCGCGCTGAAGAAACTGGCCTGAGGTCAAGCCGCTGGACAGGCGGGCCGGGGCGGCTATCAGCTTGGCGAAGGATCAACCCGCCGGAGCCGCCCGCATGCCCGCCCTGTCCTGGCCGCACATCACTCCGATCCTGCTTCTGGTGGGGTCGAACATCTTCATGACCCTGGCCTGGTACGGCCATCTGCGGTTCAAGGCCGCGCCGCTCCTGCTGGTGGTGTTCATCAGCTGGGGGATCGCGCTGATCGAGTATTTCTTCGTGATCCCGGCCAACCGGATCGGCTATCAGGTCTATTCGGGCGCGGAGCTGAAGACCCTGCAGGAGGTCATCACCCTGTCGGTCTTCGTGGTCTTCGCCGCGCTCTACCTGAAGGAGCCCGTCACCGTGCGCCACCTCATCGGCTTCGCCCTGATCGCCGCGGGCGCTGCGGTGATCTTCCTCAGACCCGCGGCGGACGGAGCGGCGGCCTGATGCTGAAGAAGCGATCCATAACGCTGGCCGGCCACGCCACCTCGCTGGCGCTCGAGCCGGCCTTCTGGGCGGTGATCGACCGGGCCGCCGCCGAGGAGGGCCTGGCTCTGGCCGCCCTGATCGCGCGCATCGACGAGGACCGCGAGCCCGATCAGCCCCTGTCCAGCGCCTGCCGCGTCTGGGCGCTGGCGCGGGTTCAGGCCGGGAGCTGAACTCACGGCTCACGGGAGGGCGATCAGTTCGATGATTTTCAGTTTCATGGCAGGCCTCCTCCGGCACGTCGCAACACGCCCATCAACACCTCCGCCCCTGCCGCCGCGGCGCGTCTGTGCTAGTTTCGTTCCCGTTCGACTCGACGCGTCCCGGAAAAGAACCGCATGAGCTCCATCCCCCTCTCCCAGCAGGCGAGCGCGTCTGCGCCCGCCGACCTTCGCCAGCCGCGCTATCTGGAGGGGCTGAACCCCGAGCAGCGCGCCGCCGTGGAGGCGACCGAGGGGCCGGTTCTGGTGCTGGCGGGGGCGGGCACGGGCAAGACGCGGGTGCTGACCACCCGACTGGCGCACATCCTGGCCACCGGCCGGGCGCGCCCGTTCGAGATCCTGTCGGTGACCTTCACCAACAAGGCCGCCCGCGAGATGAAGCACCGGGTCGGCCAGATCATCGGCGAGGCCGTGGAGGGGCTGCCCTGGCTGGGCACTTTCCACTCCATCGCCGCGCAGATCCTGCGCCGCCACGCCGAGCTTGTGGACCTCAAATCGAGCTTCACCATCCTGGACACCGACGACCAGCTGCGGCTCATCAAGCAGATCCTCCAGGCCGAGGGCATCGACGAGAAGCGCTGGACGCCGCGCCATTTCGGCTCGCTGCTGGACGGCTGGAAGAACCGGGGCCTGACCCCGGACATGCTGGGCGAGGAGGACAAGTGGACCTTCGCGGACGGCCGGGCGAAGGACCTCTACGCCCTCTACCAGCAGCGCCTGCAGGTTCTGAACGCGTGCGATTTCGGCGACCTGCTGATGCACAACCTGACCATCTTCAAGAACAATCCCGACGTTCTGGCGCTCTACCACCGGCGCTTCCGCTATCTTCTGGTGGACGAGTATCAGGACACGAACGTGTGCCAGTATCTGTGGCTGCGCCTGCTGGCGCGCGGCTCGGGCAATCTGTGCTGCGTGGGCGATGACGACCAGTCCATCTATGGCTGGCGCGGCGCGGAGGTGGACAACATCCTGCGCTTTGAAAAGGACTTCCCCGGCGCGACCGTCATCCGTCTGGAGCGCAATTACCGCTCCACCGCCCACATCCTCGGCGCGGCCTCGGGGCTGATCACCGCGAACCGCTCCCGGCTGGGCAAGACCCTGTGGACCGAGGACGATCCGGGCGAGAAGGTCCAGGTGCGCGGGCTGTGGGACGGCGAGGCCGAGGCCCGCTTCGTCGCCGACGAGATCGAAAGCTGGACCCGGGCGGGCGGCGAGCACGCGGGCTGCGCGGTGCTGGTGCGCGCCTCGTGGCAGATGCGCGCCTTCGAGGACCGCTTCATCATGCTGGGCCTGCCCTACAAGGTGATCGGCGGCCCGCGCTTCTTCGAGCGCGCCGAGATCCGCGACGCCCACGCCTACATGCGCCTGGTCCGCGCGCCCGAGGACGATCTGGCCTTCGAGCGGATCATCAACACCCCCAAGCGCGGCATCGGCGAAACCACCGTTCAGAAGATCGCCGCCGCCGCGCGTTCGGCCCGCATGCCCATGACCGAGATGGCCCGCGCCATGGCCGGAACCGACGAGATCAGGGGCAAGGCGCGCACCGCCCTGGGCGTGTTCCTGCGCGATCTCGACCGCTGGCGCGATCAGGCCGAAGCCATGCGCCATGACGAGCTGGCCGAGCTGATCCTGGATGAAAGCGGCTACACGGCCATGTGGCGCGAGGACAAGAGCCCGCAGGCCGCGGGCCGTCTGGACAACCTGAAAGAACTGGTCCGCTCCATGGGCCAGTTCGACACCCTCGAAGCCTATCTCGAGCACGTCTCGCTGGTCTCCGATCTCGACCGGGAGGAGAGCGGCGACGAGGTCTCGCTGATGACGCTTCACGCGGCTAAGGGGCTGGAGTTTCCCCTGGTCTTCCTGCCCGGCTGGGAAGAGACCGTCTTCCCCTCCCAGCGCTCGCTGGACGAGGGCGGCACGGCCAGCCTCGAGGAGGAGCGCCGTCTGGCCTATGTCGGCATCACCCGCGCGCGCGAGCGGGCCATGATCTCCTTCACCGCCAACCGGATGATCTTCGGGCGGTGGCAGTCCGTCCTGCCATCGCGCTTCATCGACGAGCTGCCCGCCGACCACGCCGAGGCGAAATCCGAGACCGGCTATTCAAACGCCGGACCGGGCTTCGAGGGCGTGTCCGAACCCACGGACGCCTTCCGCTCCAGCTATGACAGCCCCGGCTGGAAACGCTTCAAGGCCGCCCAGTCCTCCGCCGCCCGCCGCGACCCCGGCGTGATCGAGGGCAAGGCCACCCTGATCGACAGCGGCAAGCCCAGCCGCTGGAACCGGGGCGACCGCGTCTTCCATATGAAATTCGGCTACGGCACCGTGAAACTCGCCGACGGCGAAAAACTGACCGTCGCCTTCGACAAGGCGGGCGAGAAGAAGGTGGTGGCGAGCTTCGTGGAGGGGGTGTGAGCGCCCTCACCGCCATCCTCGTCTTCCCCGGCGTTGAGGAGCTCGACTTCGTCGGGCCTTACGAGGTGTTCGCCATGTCCGACACCGTGGGCCGGATGCGCGAGCCGGACTGGCGGGCGCGGCCCGTCAGGCTGGTCGCCGAGACGCGCGATCCCGTCACCTGCGCGAAGGGCATGGTCGTGCTCCCGCACATGACGCTGGACGATCTGGACGGCGAGGCGGTGGACGTGTTCCTCATGCCCGGCGGCGAGGGGACGAAGGCCATCGCGACTAACCCCGCCCTGTGCGCGCGCATCGCCGCGTTGTCCAAACGCGCCGAATGGACAGCCAGCGTGTGCACCGGCGCCCGCGCCCTGCTGGCGGCGGGCCCGGCGAGGGGGCGGAGGATCACCACGCACTGGCGCGCGGTCGAGGAGCTGCGCGCCACTGGGCTGGCCGCCGAAGTGCTGGACGACGCCCGCTGGGTCGCGGACGGCAACCTCGTCACCGCCGCGGGCGTCAGCGCAGGCATCGACATGGCCCTGTGGCTGACAGGCCAGCTCCATTCGCCCGCCCACGCCCGCGCCGTCCAGCGCGCCATCGAATACGACCCCGCCCCGCCCTATCAGGACTGAGGCGGCATCAATCGAGGCCGGGCAGCGGCGCGGCGGGATCGACCAGACCGCCTTCACGCAGTTCGCGCCAGAAATCGGCCGGGACGGTCTCGGCCAGCGCCGCGCTGTCCTCGGCGATGCGGCCGGGGCGGCTCGCGCCGGGGATGACCGCCGCCACCGCGGGATTGGCCAGGACGAACTGAAGCCCGGCGGCCTTCATGCTGATCGAATGGCGCTCGGCGATGGCCTTGATGCGCGCCACCCTGTCGAGGATGTCCTTGGGCGCGGGCGCGTATTCGAAATTCGGCCCGCCCACCAGCGCGCCCGAGCTGTAAGGCCCGCCCGCGACGATCCCCAGGCCCTTGTCCGCGACCTCAGGCATCACCCGCTGCAGCGCCCGGCTGTGATCGAGCAGGGAATACCGGCCCGCCAGCAGGAAGCCGTCCGGCCTGGGCCTTCCAGCGCGAGGATCAGCTCGATGGGCTCGACCCGGTTCACGCCCAGCCCCCACGCCTTGATCACGCCCTCGTCGCGCAGCCGGTCGAGCGCCTTGAACGCGCCCTTGCGCGCGGTCTCGAACACGCCCAGCCATTCGTCTCCGTAGAAATCCTGCGCCACGTCATGGACCCAGACGATCTCCACGCGGTCGGTGTCCAGCCGCTTCAGGCTGTCCTCGATGGAGCGCAGCGTGCCGTCCTCGGAATAGTCGTTGACCACCTTGTTGGGGCGGCCATGCTCGAAGATGCCGCCCTTCTCGCCCTGGTCGCGGGCGCTGACGTCCTCGGTCTCGTCGAGGATGACCCGGCCGACCTTGGTGCTCAGCACCATCTCGTCACGCGGCAGCCCGCCCAGAATCTCGCCCAGCCGGATCTCGGCCAGCCCCGCGCCATAGAAGGGCGCGGTGTCGAAATACCGGATGCCGTCGTCCCACGCCGCCTGGACGGTCGCCCGCGCCTCCTCTTCGGGAATGTCGCGGAACATGTTGCCCAGAGGCGCGGTGCCGAAGCCGAGCCTGCCGGGGAGAATGTCCTTGAGGGCCATCGTCGTCTCCAGTCGAGAAAAGGTCAGGGGTGTGCGGAGCGCGGGGATCGCGCGCGGGCGTATCGCCGCCCGTCACCTGATCCAACCCGGACCGCGGCCGCACGGTTCCGGCCCCGCCCACCCTTGCCTCGCAAGCAAGCCGAAGGCGGCTTGACCCCGTCTGCGCGCCCGGTCTATGCCCCGCCTGCTGCACCTGCGCAGCGCTTTGATCGGACCTTCAATGGACGGCGGATCCAGTCGGGGCTTCGGCCCCGGTTTCGACATCGACAGCCTTCCCGGCCTCTGACGCCGGGGCGATCCCCGGCGGGCCCTCGGTCCTGCTTCCTCGCCCCGCGCGCCATCGGCTTGGCAGGCCATGAGCAGCGCGACGGGGGCGGAACGTCTTCCGCACCTCATGCGTGTTTTTCATGAGGCCGGCGCGCCCCGCGGGTGTTTCCGCGCGCGCCGCAGGCAAGGAGGCGGACATGGACGAATCTTCTAGTCGGCGGGCCGCCTTCCGGCTGACGCCTGGCGGCCCGCGCCCTGACCAGACACCCCCATCGATATCCGGCCGACGTCCGTCCGCGCACGCCCCGTAAGGGCCTGCGGGGTCGCGCCTCGGCCGCAGAGCCGAAAAAGGCGCGACACATGACCGAGAAACACATCAACGCCGCCGTGCGCGATTTCCTCGCCAACGGCGACACGGCCTCCATCGCCACGGCGCTGGCCGCCCTGCACCCCGCCGACATCGCCAGCGCGCTGGGCGATTTCACCCCCGCCGAGCTCGCCCGCGTGCTCGAGGCCCTGCCCGTGCCGATGCAGGCGCGCGTGTTCGGCTATCTGCCCGCGGACATGCAGGGGGCGGTGGCCGAGCTTTACGAGCGCGATGCGCTGGCCGCCCTTCTGGCGGCCATGAGCCATGACGAGCGCGCGGACGTCTTCAACGCCCTGAGCCGCAAGACCCGCGACGCCGTCCTGCCCGCCCTGGCCCAGGCCGACCGCGAGGACCTGCGCAAGCTGGCGTCCTACGAGGAAGGCACGGCCGGGTCGGTGATGACGTCGGACTACGCCACCGTCACGCCCGAGCTGACCAGCGTTGAGGCCATCGAGCGCCTGCGCCGGGAGGCCCCCAACACCGAGACGATCTACGACTCCTACGTGATCAACGAGGCCCGCCAGGTGGTGGGGGTGGTGTCGCTGCGCGACCTCATCACCGCGCCCGACGACCGCACGGTGGCCGAGATCATGAAGACCAGCGTGATCACAGCCCGCGCCGACGAGTCCAAGGAGGAGGCCGCCCGGCGTCTGGCGACCTATGACCTTCTAGCCCTGCCGGTGATCAATGGCGGCGATGCACTGGTGGGCATCATCACCGCCGATGACGCCATGGACGTGCAGGCCGAGGCCGCCACCGAGGACTTCTACCGCTCGGGCGCGGTGCAGGGTCCGCACATGGGCGGGCACAGGGGCGACATGCCCGGCGCGGCGGCCATCACCTCGATGAAGAAGGCCTCGATCTGGATGCTCTACCGCATGCGGGTCTTCTGGCTGGTGCTGCTGGTCTTCGGCAACATCTTCTCCGGCGAGGGCATCGCCTATTTCGAAGACACCATCATGGCCTATGTGGCGCTGGTCTTCTTCCTGCCTCTGCTCATCGACTCGGGCGGCAATGCGGGCTCCCAGGCCGCCACGCTCATGGTCCGGGGTCTCGCCATCGGCGACGTGCGCATGCGCGACTGGGGCTCGATGCTGGGCCGCGAGGTGTTCGTGGCCGGCCTTCTGGGCGTGACCATGGCGGTCGCGGTGTCGGTGATCGGCCTGTACCGGGGCGGCCCCGAAGTCGCCCTCGTGGTCTCGATGTCGATGGTCATCATCGTGCTGGTGGGCAGCCTGATCGGCATGTCCCTCCCCTTCATCCTGTCGCGCTTCAAGCTCGACCCCGCCGCGGCCAGCGCGCCGCTGATCACCTCCATCGCCGATGCGGCGGGCGTGATCATCTACTTCTCCATCGCCACGGCCATGCTCGACATCCCCGCGCCGGCCTGACGGCTCGGGACAAAAAGGACCACAACCCATGAAAACCATCCTGATCCTGGCCGGCGCCGCGGCGCTGGCCGCCTTCGCCCTTCCCGCCGCCCATGCCTCGGGCGGACCCTATGCGGTCGACGACGCGGGCATCACCACGCCGGGGATGCGCAAGCTGGAGAGCTGGGTGTCCTTCGGCGACAACGGCGATTTCATCTCCGTCGTCTCCCCGGGCATCACTTTCGAGGCCCTGCCCCGGATCGAGTTCGAGCTGACGGTCGAGCGAGACCGGCGGGACGGCGACTGGGGGACCACCGTGGCCCCCGCGGTGAAGATCGCCCTGCTCGACGCGGACGAGGAGGGCGTGGGCGTCGCCCTGTCCATGGGCAGCGGCCATGCAGGCATCCAGCGCCGGGCGGACACGCTGTACGCCGTGGTTCCCATCACCGTGCCGCTGACCGAGCGCTTCAACCTTCATCTGAACGGGGGCGTGGAGCGCGACCAGGACGCGGGCGAGACCGAACTCGTCTGGGGACTGGGCGGCCAGTACGCCTTCGACCGGCTGGAACTGATCGGCGAGGTGTTCGGCGGCGAGACCGGCAGCGCGGGCTTCCAGGCCGGCGTGCGGCCCGCCCTGTTCGACACCGATGTCGCGCTGGATCTGGCCTACGGAAACAATCTGGACGGCGACCGCGCCCACTGGCTGACGGTGGGGTTGTCCTTCGAGTTCTGAGGCGCGGCGCCATCCGCCGGGCTGACATCGCGCGGCCCGGCGGGTAGCGTCCGCGGCGGACAAGGCAGGGAGGGATCGCCATGATCGAAGGCATCGGACCGGGATGGGCGGCTCTGAACCTGTTCGCGGCGCTGATCTGCGGCGCGGCCATCGGGATCGAGCGCCAATGGCGCCAGCGCCTCGCCGGACTCCGCACCAACACGCTCGTCGCATTGGGCGCGGCCAGCTTCGTGGTCTTCTCCGCAATTTTCGTGGACGAGGTCAGCCCCACCCGCGTCGCGGCCCAGGTCGTGTCCGGGGTCGGTTTCCTCGGCGCCGGGATTATTTTCCGCGAAGGCTTCAATGTGCGGGGCCTGAACACCGCGGCGACCCTGTGGTGCTCGGCGGCGGTGGGCCTTCTGGCGGGCGCGGGCGCGCTGGTCTATGCGCTGATGGTGACCGGCATGGTGGTCGGCGTGAACCTGCTGCTCCGGCCTCTGGCAGCGAAGATCAACCAGCAGCCCGCCATGCCTGAAGGCCCTGTCGGCTACGGCGTGTCCATCGTCTGCCGGGGCGCGGACGAGGCGCATGTCCGCGCGCTGCTGCTCCAGGGCGTGGCGTCGGGCAGGCTGCGTCTGCGCGAACTGGACAGCGCCAACATCGAGGACAGCGACCGGGTGGAGGTTTCCGCTTCGCTCCTGTCCGACACGCCCGCGGATGCCGTCCTTGAACAGATCGTGGGACGGCTCAGCCTGGAGCCCGCAGTGACGGCGGCGAGCTGGCGGGTGCGCGAGCAGAGCCCCGAGTGAAAAAGAGCCGGCCCTTGGGCCGGCTCTTTCCTTCAACGCGATCGGGAGAGGGATCAGTCCTCCAGATCACGCGAGATGATGGTGAAATTCACGTCCAGCTTGAGGTCGTACTCGCGACCGTCCTCGTGGATGGCGTCATCGACTTCGAAATAATTGTCGTCGATGTCGAACTCCATCTCGCCCCAGCGGGTGAAGCCTTCCGCTTCCAGCGCGGCTTCGATGCTGGCGCGCTCCTCGTCGGTGACGGGGCGGTCGTCGGCCATGGCGGCGGCGGACAGGCTCAGGGCGGCGGCGCCGAACAGGGTGGCGAGTTTCATGTCAGGTCTCCAAACAGCTACATTGCTATACATTAGACTGGAATGCCAGCCTCCGGTTTTCATTACGCGCTTGCGTCCTGATCGGTTCCCCGGCTACCCCCGTGCCATGGCATCCGCCCTCCTCGCCCTGCTGCTCGTCGCCCTCGGCGGTTTCGCCGGAACCGTGGCGCGGGTCTGGCTGACCGAGACCGTCGACACCCGCTGGGGCGACCGCTTCCCTGCGGGCACGCTGACGGTGAACGCGACCGGCGCGCTGCTGATTGGCGTGCTGGCCGGGACCGTCCTCGACCCCGCCGCGCCCGCTGCGGCGCACTCCCTGCTCTGGCTGGGCCTCGCCGCCGGAACGCTGGGCAGTTTCACCACGGTATCGAGCTTCTCGCTCCAGACCCTCGCCCTGCTGCGCGCGGGCCGGACGGGAACCGCGGCGATCAACATCGCGGGCTCGCTGGCGCTGTGCCTCGCCGCCGCCGCGCTGGGCCTGGTCATCGGCGGAACGGTGTCATGAATTCGGACTGGCGGCTCCTGCTGGCGGCGGGCGCGGGGGGCGCGCTGGGGGCCGTGCTGCGCGTGGGGGTGTCGCTGGCGATGCTGGCGTGGCTGGGGCCGGCCTTCCCGTGGGGCACGCTGATCGCCAACACGCTGGGCTCGCTGGCCATCGGCTGGATCGCGGCGCGCGGCGTGGGCGGGCGGGCGATGCGCGCCTTTCTGGTGGCGGGCCTGTGCGGAGGCTTCACCACCTTCTCGGTGTTCTCGCTGGAAACCCTGGCCTTGACGCGCGAGAGCCCGGCGCTGGCCGGGCTCTACGTCGCCGTCTCCGTTCCGCTATGGCTGGGCGTGGTCTGGGCGGGATGGCGGCTGGGGCGTCAACCGCAGCCCTCCACATAGTCGACCTGCGGGGTCTGGCCGATCCGCCAGCTCGTGATCCGCCCGTCCGCGTCGGTTTCGAACACCAGCCGGGTGTCGCCCTGCGGCGCGTCCACGCTCAGGGTGCGCGCGCCCTCGACATATTTGTGAGGGGCCTCCTCGACGTCCTCGAAGGCCGCTGTCACCGCGTCCGCTTCATCGCCCACCGAGATGTTCCCCGGTGCGACATGGGCGGTGATGAGGGGCTCGGAGTCCACCTCGTAGCGGCGGAAGCCATCGTCTTCGAACATGAACGCGATACCGCGTCCTTCCGGCGGCTGAGGATCCTGAAGCAGCATGTAGCAGCTCGCCCCTTCGGCAGGCTCGCCCGCCGTCAGGGGCCGGCCCCACGACATGCGCACCGCCTCTTCACTCTCACCGAAGCTGGCCGCGCCGAACCCGTCCCAGCGCACCACGCTGGGGTCATGGGCAATGGCGCCCGCGCCCGCCGCGCCCTCGGCGGGCGGCAGGGCTTCGCCCTCACCAAGGCCGGGCACGTCGTCCGTCTCCTCGTCGGCGGCCTCGCCCTCGCCCGCCTCGGGCGCGGTGACGGGCGCGCTCTGCTCCCATTCCTCCGGCACGCCGTCCGGCGCGGCGGGGCTGGGGGCTTCAGGGTCGCCGCAGGCGGCGAGCGCCAGCGCGGCGGCGGAAGCGGTCAGGGCGAAGATGGAAAACCGGGTCATGGTCGTCTCCCGTTAAGGCCGCTCGATGACGGCCAGAAAGGGAACGCGCGGACGCGCCCGCCGGTTCGGCTTGCCAAGCGCGGGGTTTGCGCTAGACCCGTCCGCCCGCTTCCTCGGAGTCCAATCCATGACCACGCTCTGGCGCCTGACCGCCCTCGGCCCCGCCGCCCCGCTCAAGCGCGCGGACGCGGTCCTGAACGCGATGGACGAGGCGCCCGCCCTGTCCTGGTCGCTGTTCGAGGATGGCGGCCCGGAGACATGGCGGCTGGACGCGCTGTTCGCCGATCAGATCGACACCGGCGCGTTCCTGGCGCTGGTCGGCCTGTCGGAAACCGAGGCCGAGATCAGCTTCATGCCCCTGCCCGAGGAGGACTGGGTGCGCCTGTCGCTGGCGGGCCTGCCCGCGGTCAAGGCGGGCCGGTTCGTGGTGTTCGGCGAGCATGCGCGGCCCGAGCTGGAAGCCGACGAGATCGGCATCGAGATCGAGGCCGGGCCCGCCTTCGGCACCGGCCATCACGGCACCACCAAGGGCTGCCTGATCGCCTGCGACCGGCTGCATGCGCAGGGCCTCGTCCCCGCCCGCGTGCTCGATCTGGGCTGCGGCACCGGCGCGCTGGCCATCGCCGCGGCGATCGTCTGGCCCGAAGCGGAGATCCTGGCGTCCGACATCGACCCCGAAGCGGTGACCGAGACGGACGTGAACGCGGCCAAGAACGGCGTGGCGGGCCGGATCGAGGCCTTCGAGGCGGACGGGTTCGCACACCCGAAGCTGGCCTCGGGCCGGTTCGGCCTGATCTTCGCGAACATCCTCGCCGGGCCGCTGCAGGTGCTGGCCGCCGAGCTGGCCGCGCGGCTTGAGGATGGCGGCCGCGCGGTGCTGTCAGGCCTGCTGACCGAGCAGATCGAAGCGGTCGAAGCGGCTTACGCGCAGGCCGGGCTCGTCACCGAAACCACTGACACCATTGATGAATGGGCGATCCTGACCCTGAAACGCGCCTAGCGTTTCCTGAGGCTCAGGCCGGCCTTTTCGAACACCGCGTTCCAGTCGGTGGTCTTCGCGCGCTCGCGGATGCCCTGGGACTGGCGGCGGCGGGAGAGCTGGCGGGCGGAGTCGCAGCCCATCAGGCGGATATGGTCGTCAGTGTGGAACATGGTTCCGGCCCTCTCAGAGCATGGTCGGCATGGTGGCGCGATATGCGCCGCGCCGTCCGCCCGCGCCAGAGCCGGAAAAGCATGGCTGTCCTGCGCGAGAGCGAGCGCCCGCGATTGATCGGGACCTCGCGCCGCACTAGCTTGCCGCCATGACCCACCAGATTCAGAATTTCGACGTCAAAGGGGGCCCGCAGGCGGGCCGCGATCACCTGCCCCTGCTGCGCGAGGCCATCCGCGCCGCGGGCCTGCACGGCTTCCTGATCCCCCACGAGGACGAATACAACAACGAGTACCTGCCCGCGAACGCCGAACGGCTCGCCTGGGCGACCGGATTCACCGGCTCGGCGGGCGCCGCGGTGGTCAGCCTGGCCCGCGCCGCGGTGCTGGTGGACGGCCGCTACACCGTCCAGGTCCGCGCCCAGATCGACGAGGATCTGTTCGAGATCGCCGATCTGGTCGAGACCGGCATGGCGGGCTGGGTGCGCGAGAACGCGAAACCCGGCGAGCGCTTCGGCTATGATCCGCGCCTGCACACCCCGGACTCGCTGGCCCGCATCCGCGAGGGCGCGGAGGCGGCGGGCGCCGAGCTGGTCGCGGTCGAGCGCAACCTGATCGACGAAGCCTGGCAGGGCCGCCCGCCCGCGCCCTGCGCGATGGTCGCCCCCCACCCGCTCGCCTTCGCGGGCGAGGAGCATTCGGCCAAGCGCGCGCGCATCGGCGAGGCGGTCCAGCGCGAGGGCGCGCAGGCCGCCGTCATCACCGATCCCGCCTCCATCGCCTGGCTGCTGAACGTGCGCGGGGGCGACGTCGCCTGCTCGCCTCTGCCTCTGGCGCGGGTCATCCTGAAGGCCGACGGGACCGCGGAGCTGTTCATCAACGAGAACAAGCTCGCCGCCGAGACCCGCGGCCATCTGGGCAATCAGGTCGCCATCCGACCCGAGCCTGAATTCGCAGACGGGCTGGCCGCCCTGTCGGGCCAGAAGGTCCGCGTCGATCCCGCCAGCGCCTCTGCCTGGGTGTTCGACCGTCTCGACGAGGCCGGCGCGGCGATCCAGCGCAAGCCCGACCCGGTCCTGATCCCCAAGGCGTGCAAGAACGCCACCGAGATCGAGGGCTCGCGCAAGGCGCACATCCGCGACGGCGCGGCCATCACGCGCTTCCTGCACTGGCTGGACACCGAGGCCCAGTCCGGCGAGGTCGACGAGATCGCCGCCGCGATCAAGCTCGAACAGTTCCGCCACGGGGTGGACGGCTTCAAGGACATCAGCTTCGAGACCATCTCCGGAGCGGGTCCGAACGGCGCCATGCCCCATTACCGGGTCAACGCCGAGACGGTGCGCAAGCTGGAGACCGGCTCGCTCTTCCTGATCGATTCCGGCGCGCAATACACCGACGGCACCACCGACATCACCCGCACCGTGCCCATCGGCCGCCCGACCGCGCCGATGATCGAGCACTTCACCCGGGTTCTGAAAGGCCATATCGCGCTGGCCCGCGCGCGCTTCCCGCGCGGCACGACCGGCCACCAGCTCGACGTGCTGGCGCGCCTGCCGCTGTGGGAGGCGGGGCTGGATTACGACCATGGCACCGGCCACGGCGTGGGCAGCTATCTGGGCGTCCACGAGGGACCCCAGCGCATCGCCAAGGCGCCCAATTCCATCGCGCTCCAGCCGGGCATGATCGTGTCCAACGAGCCGGGCTATTACCGCATCGGCGCCTACGGCATCCGCATCGAGAACCTGCAATACGTCACCGAGCCGGAGGTGATCGAGGGCGGGGACCGCGAAATGATGGGCTTCGAGGCGCTGACCCTGGCGCCCATCCATCGCGGGCTGATCGCCGACACGCTGATGAGCCCGGCCGAGCTGGCCTGGCTGGACGCCTATCACGCCCAGGTCCGCAAGGCGCTGCTGCCGATGGTCGAGGGCGAGGTGGCGTCCTGGCTGATGAAGGCCACCGAGCCCTTCTTCGGGGCGACCCCCTGATGCGCGCGCTCTTCAAGGCCGCGGCGGCCGCGCTGATCGCGCTCGCCGCCGCGGGCTGTTTCTATTCCGAGCGGGAGCTGATCGGCTTCTGGCGCGCCGACCGGGGCCTGCCGCCGGGCGAGTACACCCACGCGCCCTTCTCGGTCGAAGGCGTGGAATGGGGCGGCTACACCTGGCGCGGCGAAATCCGCTACAGCGGGCGGCGCTATGTGTCGGACGCGGAGAACTTTCCCCATCAGGGCGCGCGCCTGCGCCGGCTGTCGGGCGACATCTATCTGGCTCAGCTCCCCCGGGACGACGGCATCGGCTACGGGGTGATGTTCATCTACCCCCAGATGGCCACCTATCACATGCCCGACTGCCACCGCCTGCCCGATCCGACACTGGACGAGAAGGGCATCTCGCTGGACGAGGAAGGCTTCTGCCGCATCGACGATCTCGACCAGCTCGAGGACGTCATGCGCACCTATCTCGACGAGCTGGACGGCGAGGTCAGGATCGACGGCATCTACCGCCGCGTGCGGTGAGCGCCAAAGAGGAAGGGCGGGCGCCTTCCAGCGCCCGCCCTTCCCGCTTCGCCCTCCGGTGGAGGCTATTTCGTCCTGACGCGGACGGGTTCCATCTCATGCTCGGCCTCGCAGACCTCGCGGTGGCAGGCCGTGCGGCCCAGCACCGCCGAGACCGCTCCGGGCGACACGCGGCAGACGCCGTTTATGAAGCTGTCGAACCAGCCCCAACGGCCGCGCAGATGACGCACCAGCGCCCGCGAGCGCGGCGAGTGGGCGACGTAAAGGGTCAGACCGGCCGCGATCATGATCGCCCCCACGGGGATGGGGGTGAGGAAGAGCGGCAGTCCCGCCAGCATCAGCAACGCCCCGCAGATTTTGTACAACACGATCATCATCGGTCTCGGTCCATTCAAACGTCCACTCGCCTGTGACCAACGTGCCGCCAAGCGAGGCGGTTCAATGGCAGACAGGCCCTGTCCTGCAACGAAGCCGGGAGCTGTGGCCGCGCGGACACGCACTGTGGCGCAAGCATGGCGACGCCGTGTCGCGGCGTTGGCCGGGCGGGATGGAAGGGCGGAACCCGATGGCCGTTTCCCCGGCGGACGCCGGGGTCCAGAGGACTGCACCCGTCCGTCAGCAAACCACTCCTGGGCCCCGGCGTCCGCCGGGAAAACGAGGCGGGACCTGCTGGCGCCGCCGCGTTCACTCCTCGCCCTGATCCTCGCCCGCGGCGGTCTTGTGCAGGATGCGCTTGAAGGGCGGCGGGGTGTAGTCCTCGGCCTTGTTCATCCACCGGTCCAGACCCGGATTGCGCTCGCGCCGCTCATGGACCCACTCGCGGGCGGTGTGAGAGTTGGCCACGATCAGCGCCAGACCGATCACGATCAGGATCGCGCCCACCGGCACCGGCGTCCAGAACAGCGGCAGGCCGCCAAGGATCAGCAGCGCGCCCAGAACAATGTAGAAAATCCGCATGGCCCCCGGCCATCAGTTGCCTATAACCCCTTGTTCAACGGACGCCCGCCCGCGGGGGTTCACACATTCAGCCGCACCCGGACACCCATGGCCTACAAATCCCTTCGCGAATTCCTGTCCATCCTCGAGGCCGACGGCGATCTCAAGCGGGTCTCGAAACCGGTCTCCACGCATCTGGAGATGACCGAGATCCAGACGCGGCTGCTGGCCAAGGGCGGCCCGGCGGTGCTGTTCGAAAACCCCGTGCATGAGGACGGGCGGGCGAGCGAGATGCCCGCTCTGGTCAATCTGTTCGGCACGGTCGAGCGGGTCGCGCGCGCGGTGACCATGGGCGGCGAGCCGCGCCGCACCGCGACCGACCTGCGCGAGGTGGGCGAGCTTCTGGCCTTCCTGCGACAGCCCGAGCCGCCGCGGGGGCTGAAGGACGCGCTCGACATGCTGCCGCTGGCGCGCACCGTGATGGCGATGCGGCCCCAGACCGTGAAGAAGGCGCCGTGCCAGGAGGTGGTGCTGACCGGCGACGACATCGATCTGGACCGGCTGCCCATCCAGGGCTGCTGGCCGGGCGAGCCCGCCCCGCTGATCACCTGGCCGCTGGTTGTCACCAAAGGGCCGTCCGAGGACAAGCAGGACGACTTCAATCTGGGCATCTACCGGATGCAGAAGCTGGGCAAAGACCGCACGCTGATGCGCTGGCTGAAGCATCGCGGGGGCGCGCAGCATTACCAGCGCTGGAAGAAGGCGAAGCCCGAGCCCCTGCCCGCCGCCGCCGTGATCGGCGCCGATCCGGGCACGATCCTGGCCGCGGTCACCCCCGTGCCCGACACGCTGAGCGAATACCAGTTCGCCGGGCTGCTGCGCGGACGCAAGGCGGAGCTGGTGGACTGCAAGACGGTGCCGCTCAAAGTCCCCGCCGAGGCGGAGATCGTGATCGAAGGCCATGTCCTGCTCGACGAGGACGGGCCGGAAGGCCCCTATGGCGACCACACCGGCTATTACAACTCGGTCGAGCGCTTCCCCGTCTTCCAGGTCAGCGCGATCACCATGCGCAAGGACCCGATCTACCTGACCACCTTCACGGGCCGGCCGCCCGACGAGCCGAGCGTGCTGGGCGAGGCGCTCAACGAGGTGTTCATCCCCCTCATCCAGCAGCAATTCCCCGAGATCACCGATTTCTGGCTGCCGCCGGAAGGCTGCAGCTACCGCATCGCCGTGATCTCGATGAAGAAGGCCTATGCCGGCCACGCCAAGCGCGTGATGCTGGGCGCGTGGTCCTACCTGCGCCAGTTCATGTACACCAAGTGGGTGATCGTGGTGGACGACGACATCAACGCGCGCGACTGGAAGGACGTGATGTGGGCGGTCTCCACCCGCATGGACCCCGCCCGGGACTGCACGATCCTTGAAAACACCCCCATCGACTACCTCGACTTCGCCTCCCCGGTCTCGGGGCTGGGCTCCAAGATCGGCCTGGACGCCACCAACAAGATGGACGGCGAGACGAACCGCGAATGGGGCGAAAAGCTCTTCATGGAGCGCGAGATCATCGACAAGGTCGATGCGATGTGGGGGGAGCTGGGGCTGGATTGATCGCGGGACCGCTTCCTCCCCCTGCAAAGGGGGAGGAGAAGCGCAGAAAACTCCCCTACCGCAGATACGGCAGCAGGGACGTCGAGCTCAGGGTCGAGAAGGTGTAGGCGGAGATCTGCAGGGCGGTTTCGGCCTGGGTGAGGCGGGAGACGGCCTTGGCCATGTCCACCTCCTCCTCGCCCGCGACCATCTTCGTGTACAGGTCGATGCGCTCCTGGCCCGCGGTGACGGCCTTGTCCACGCGGCGCTGGAGGGCGCCGTTCTCGGCCTGGCGCAGATTGACGTGGTCGAAGGCGGCGATGGAATCCTGGATGCGGTCGGCCAGGAAGGCCCGCTGGGCGGGGTTCTCCCCGCCGTCGAACGGGCCGTCCGGTCCGGCGTCGAAGGCGGCCAGATCGCGGAAGACCCCCATGATCGACAGGCCGATGTCGTCGGCCAGCGTCCCGGCCTCCACATTGGCCTGATCCTCGATGCGGAAGCTCTCCCGGCGGCCTGAATTGTGGAACAGGTCCGACAGGTCCGCCGCGTTGAGAAGATCGTCCAGCGTCTGACCGGTGAAGGGCGGGGTGTCGGTGCGCGTGCCGCCGAAGATGTAGACCCCGTTATACTGGGTGTTCAGCGCGTCGCGGATCGTCTTGAAGGCCTCGTCGGCCTCGGCCATCACGAAGCTGGCGTCGTTGGTGGTCATCGCCTCGCGCAGCTCGGTCATGGCGCCGGAGATGCGCTCCAGCGCCAGATCCTGCACCTCCAGCCGGTTGGCGAGGCGCTGGTTGGAGGCCACGAGGCTTTCGGTGCGGGCGATGGCGGACTTGCCCGCGAAGATGCTCTCGGCCGAATAGCCGTAGCCCTTCAGGTCGGGCGCCTTCATGCCGGTGGCGACCTGCTGGTTGGCCTCGAAGACCTCCCGCTGAGCCCGCATCATGTTGGCGAGGGCGGACAGATTGGCCGCCTGGGTCGAGATACGCATGGTTCAGTCCTCCCCTATCGGCCCATGTTGATGAGAACGTCGCTCATTTCCTTGGCGGCCTGAACCAGGCGCGCCGAGGCGTTGTAAGCGGTCTGGTAGAGCGTCATCCGGGCGAGCTCCTCGTCCATGTTCACGCCTTCGAGGTCGGCGCGCTTCTGGTCGGCGGCGTCGCGCACGGCCTCGGCGGCCTGATGGCCCCGCTCGGCCCGCGCCGCCCGGGCGCCGACATCGCCCATCAGGCGCGCGCCATAGCTTTCCAGAGACGCCGTGCCGCCGCCGAACCCGCCCGCGGCAGGGATGGAGCGCGGCTTGGTCAGCGCGTCGTAGAGCGCCTGCCCGCCGCGCGCGTCGCCCGCGGTCAGCACCAGATCGCCCGGCGCGGCGCCGTTCAGGTCCAGCTTGGAAAAGGCGATGGACTGGGGGCTGCTGACCAGGCGCTCGGACACTTCGAAGTGCTCCGCCCGGCCATTCCGCGCGCCCTCGCCGATGCCGAACAGCTGGGAGAGCTGGATGCCGGTGTCGCCGCGCCAGCTCGTGTCGTCGGTCAGCTTCAGATCATAGCCGCGATAGGTGGAATTGGGGGTGAAGGCGAGCCGCCCCTGATCGTCCAGCGCGTAGCTCCCATACTGGCCCAGCCCGCTGGCCGGATCGTTCAGCGCGTTGACGAAGTCGCCCAGACTGGCCTGATCGGCGGGGATCTCCACCTCGGTCATCACCCGGCCGTCCGGCCCGGTCAGCTTGAAGCTCATCGTCGCGCCCGCCTGCGTGCCCAGCGGGGTGCCCGCGGTCAGCCCGGTCTCGAAGAAGCCCGGACGTGAGCTGGACACGATGTCGTTGAGCCCGAAGAAGTGCGCGAAGCCCCGCCCGCCGATGGAGGACGGGTCGTCCTCGTCGTTGAGGTTGGCGATGCCGTGGGAGGGGTCCGCGGCCTCGATCACCAGACGGCCTTCAGAGAAGCTGGCCGTCGCCGCGCCGCCGGACTCCGCGTTGATCAGGGCCACCAGGTCGTTGATCGTGGTCCCGGCATTGCCGTTGACGGTGAAGCCCCCGGCGTTGAACTCGATGTCCAGGCTGTTCACCAGCTGGCCCGAGCCGTCCACGATCGCCATGGTCGAGCGGCCTTCGCCCGTCAGCGCGTCGCCGCCGACAAGCCCGGTGTTGCGCCCGGTCAGGACGTTGGGCGGGGGCACGGCGGTGGCGTCGTTGTGCTCGGCGTTCAGCGCGTCGGCGACCTGGGACATGAATTCGGAGAGCTGGGCGGCGATGGCCGGCAGCTCCTTGTCGCGCACGTCCATCAAGCCTTTGAGCTCGCCCGAGGTGACGTAGCGGCTGAGATCGATCTCCTTGCCCGTGGCGGGCACAACCGCGGTGATGCGGCCGAACTCGGCGCCGTGCGCGCCGGTGCCTGCGGGGATGTAGGAGACGTCCAGACGGCCCTGCCCGGCCAGCACCACGCCGTTTGTGGTGGCCACGACCAGCCGTCCGTCGGTCTGGCGCTCGCCGCGCACGTCCATCAGGCCGGCCAGCTCGTTCATGAGCTGGTCCTGGCGGTTCTCCGCACCGGACGTGTCCGCCGAGGACGCGCTCAGGCGCTGGGTCTGGGCGTTCAGGTCCTCGATCTCGCCGAGGATTTCATTGATGCGCTGGACGTGGGTGCCGATGCGCTGATCCGCCTCGGCGCGCATCTGGCGCACTTCGGCGGACAGGCGCGCGCCCTCGTCGAAGAAGGCCTGCAGGTCGGACGCGATGGAGATGCGCGCCGAAGCCTCGGTGGGGTCGTTCAGCGCCGATGAGATGGAGCTGAAGGATTCAAGAAGACGCGCGTACAGCCCGCCCTCGCTGGTGGTGGCGCCGAACTGGCTCTGCAGCCGGTCGAGATAGTTCGAGATGGCCGCCGACGCGCCTGAATCCGCCTTCGCGCGGAGGGAGGCGGCGGTCAGGAACACGTCCGACACCCGCTTGACGCCGGTGACCTCCACGCCCACGCCCGCGCCGCCGGAGACGCGCGGCACCTGAGTGACCTCGGTGCGCACATAGCCCGGCGTGTTCACGTTCGCCATGTTGTTGGAGACCGTCCGCATGCCGAGCTGTGCGGCGTGCAGGCCCGACAGGGCGCTTCCCATGATCCCGTTGAACGACATCGATCAGTTCCTCCACCCGCGCGCGGCAAGGGCGATTCTGCCGGGTGCCCGGCATTTCCTGCCGAGCCCGGAGGCCTTGAAGGCCTGAGGGCGGATCACCGCCGTCATGTCGCAAACCCTTGTCATGGCGTCGTTTTCTTTCGCTTCTGCTGTTCCAGACCCCGTTCTGGGGCCGATGGTGACGGCTCAGTCCCGCGCAAGGGCCGGGCCATGTCGGGGCGGTGTGCAGATTCCGCCCTCGCGGCTGGCGAAGTTTTGCCGGGCGGAATCTTCGGCCCACCCCGAAGGATCGCTCAACCTGTTGATTTAACTTGGTTCCACGCCCCGCTGACGCTGGCACGCTTCTTGACTCTCTTCTCGTCCGGGCGGGCGCAGAAGACGCCGCCCCCACCAAGACGCGGCAAAACGCGGCGCATCCCCGACAAACTGACGGACGCTTTGATGCTGCACGCCGCGCAGATACTGCCCATGGGGCTCCATCCCTCCGGCGCCAGGCCGGACACGCCCGCCGACAAGGCCGGGGCGTCCGAGGCGTTCCGCGCCCTGCTGGCGGCGGACGACCGGAGCGGCGAGCGCGCGCAGACGCAGGAAAAACCCGCCGCGCGGACGAAAGCCGCCTCCGTTGCGAAGGTGGAAAAGGCGGGAACCGAAGCGCGCCCGTCCGCAGCGGCTTCCGACCACGCCACCGACACGCCTGTGCCGGACGCTGCCGTCAAACGGGAGACGCCTGCGCGCGAGCCCGGCCCGGCGCCCGCACCGGGCGCGGCCCAGACACAGGACACGGCGCCTGCGGACATGGACGCGCCCGACCCGGCTGCCGCCGCGGCTGCGGCCATTCCGGCGGCGCAGATCGGCGCCGAGGTCGAGCCCGACGACGCTGCGGACGCTGCGGCATCCCTGCCCGCCCGCGACGGCGCGCCCGAGCCGGTTCCCGGACAGGCCACGCGCGAAGAAAAAGCCGCTCCTGCTCCCGCGCCGGACTCCAAACCTGCCGCGGTCGCCAAAGCCGCCGAGGAAAACAAGACCGTCAGCGCGCCTCAGCCTGCCGCCATCGCGCTCGAAGCTGGCGCGGATGAAGACGGAGCCCCCGCCGAACGGCAGCACGGGTCCGAGGCGCAGGACGCCCGGCCCCGCGACGGCGAGGACAAAGCCCCCCGCCCCGCGCCGTCCGCGCCGCCCGCTCCTCAGACTCAAGAGGCGTCCGCGCCGACCCCGCCCGCCACCGCGCAGCCCGAAGCTGACGGCGGCGCCGATGCCGAGGCTGAAGCCGCCGCCACGACCGCCCGCGCCGAAGC
>VJOU01000011.1 GCA_007050995.1 Glycocaulis profundi
CCCGCCGCCGCGGCCGCCGCCAGCGCATAGGCCGACGCCGCGCCGGGGGCGTGGGCGTATCCGCGCGGTCCCGACACCAGCCGCCACGCCGCCACCGCCAGCGGCAGCCCGACCAGCAGCGCCGCCGCGCTCCACCCCAGATTTGTCTCCAGCCCCGTCATCCGCCAGTACGCCGCCGCTAGGATCATCACCGGCGCGCCCGCGCCCGCGATGGCCATGGGCGCCTTGACCCGCAGACCGTGCAGGAACACCCAGCCCGCCACCGCGAACAGCGCGCCGAAGCCCGCCGCGGCGGCGAGGAATTCGGGCGTGGACGGCCCGGCGTCGGGCTGGCCCATGAAGCGGAAGGCGCGCTCGGCGTCCGCGACCAGCCGCGCCTGATCCTCCGGCCACAGCAGGACGACCAGCGCGGCCATCACCGCCGCGGCGGCAGGCAGCGCGGCGAAGCCTTCGCGCCGCCACGCGGCCAGCAGGGCGATCACGCTCATGGCCCCCGCGGCGAGCACCGCGTCGGGGGCGTGGCCCGAGCGTTCGGCCAGAAGCACCGCCAGCGCCATCGCCGCCATGCCGCCGAACCACGCGCCCACCAGCCCCGCGGGGAAGGGCCACCAGTCCCTGAAAGGCCGGTCCACGGGCGGCGGCTCGCCCGCCTGATCCCAGGCGAAGACCAGCGCGGCGATCAGATAGGCGGGCAGATAGACCGCCAGCGCCCAGGCCTGCGCGCCGTCAAAGCCGAACACCAGCCAGATCAGCGGCCAGACCGCGCCGCCCGCCACCGCGATCCAGCCCGTCCAGCGCCAGTCCAGCACCCGCGCCACGGCCAGCGAGGCCGCCGCCACGCCGAAGACGTAGGCGAACAGGGCGGGCGCGTTCGGCTCCTCCGATCCGATGAGCACAGGCGCGATCAGCGCGCCCACCATGCCGAACGCGGCGATCACCGGCCCGTGCAGCAGCGCCAGCGCCACCGCCAGCCCCGCGATCACCGCCAGCGCGGCGAAGGCGGCGGGCGCGGGTATCAGCGCATACAGCCCGAACGCGGCCCAGGCCGCGCCATAGATGGTGATGATCCCCGCCCCGGCCAGCGCGGCGGGCGCGGCGGAACGGATGCGCTGGACGGTCTTGGGCGGCCTGCGGCGCAGCGCCTCGCCCGCCCCGATCATGGCGAGCCCGGCGATGACGGCCAGCGCGATGCGCCCGGCGGGGCCCAGCAGTCCGTAATCGAGCGCGGCCCGGACCAGGAACACCCCGCCCAGCGCCAGCGCCAGCCCTGCTACCCAGACCAGCCAGTTGCCCGCCAGCGACGCCTCGAGCCGCGCCAGCGCGCCTTCGCCCTTCTCCGTCTTCACGGCGGCGGCTAGCGCCGCCTGGGGCCGGGCGGTCCAGTCGGGCGCGGCAGGCGGAGGGGTCACGGCTTCAGGGACCGGCGCGGGGACCGGATCGGCCACCGGCGCGGGCGGCGCTTGCGCCGCCGGGCCTGCGCGTCCCGCTTCCAGCGCGGCGATCCTGTGCTGGAGCCGCTCGATGCGGGTCATCAGCGAGTTCACCCGGAACAGGGAGACCCAGCCGAACACGGCGCCGAGCAGAATCGCGATGAAGATCAGGAAGGCGAGCGCGGCCAGACTTTCCATTCACCCGTCCCTCGCGGCGTCCTCTGCGCACACCATGCGCGATAGGGGCGGGCGGGGAAAGGGCGATGAGCCCGGTCAGAAGCTCGCGGTCAGCTCCGCATAGACCAGCACCGAGTCGCCCAGATCGGGCGCGCCGGGGGCGTTGCGGGCGAATTCGCCCTTGAGAAGGGCCACCGCGCCCACCCGGCCGTCCAGCCGGTCGGCGATCAGGGCGCGCGAATACTGCGCGTCGATCACGTGGCCCACGAAACCGCCCGTCTGACCGGACGGATCGCGCAGGCCCGCGGGCCGCCAGCGGTCGGTGTCGTCGGCCAGCCAGACTGCGTGATACAGGATCTGGCTCTCCCACGGCCCCTCCTCCAGCTCCAGCCGCAGGCCGGGCGCGGAGATGTTCTCCCGGTCCATGGGACCGAAAATCCCGGTCATGCCGATATCGCCGCCGCGCGAGCTGAACAGAGGGGCATAGCGGTTCGTCTCGCCCGCGCCTGCGTCCTGCCCGCCCGAATAGCGCAGATACTGGGCTGAGACCCGCGGACCGAACCGGGCGTCCAGGCTGTAGCCGGCCACCGCCACCAGCCCCCAGGCCTCATGGTCGATCACGCCGGGCGCCGGGCCGGAGACGGCCATCTCGCCGGTCTGGGCCGTCAGCTCCAGATCGAAGTCGAACGCCCCGGCTTCGGGGGCGCGGCGCACCCGGGCGCCGGGCACGAGGATGTCCAGCCCGTCCTGCTGGTCCACGCCGATCAGATAGGCCTCGGCCCGCACCCCGCCCGCAAAGGCGGCGCTGCGGGCGTGAACGCCCCAGATCCGGTCGTCCCAGTCGGTCTCGTCCAGCTCCGCCTCGTTGTCGAGCAGGCGGAAGCCGTCCGTCGGCAGGCGCTCGACCGGCGCGGTGTAAAAGCCCGTCAGGGTCCAGCCGCCGGGCATGTCCAGGATGGCCTGCGCGCCGGTGTAGACGTTGGGATGGTTGGAATCCGAACTCGTCCCGATCACCCGGCGCGAGCCGATGTCCATGGTGAACCGCCCCGCCCGGACGGTCCCGGACACCGCGTCTCCCGTCAGCGCGCCCAGATCGGCCTGGGCGTAGGCCTGCAGCACCTCGGCCGGATTGACCAGCGAGGTGGAGACGTTGGAATCATCGCTGTTGAGGAAACCCCGGCTGTCAGACAGTTCCAGCACCAGATCGAGCGGCCCCGCGTCGGCCTCCAGCTTCAGCCGCAGCCGCGTGGCCATAACCTGATCGGACCCCGTCTCGCCAAGGCGGAATCGGTTGTTCAGCGTCTCGTAGCGCGCCCGCGCCGACCCCGACACCGACAGCCATTCCGGCAGCGCCGCCCCCGTCTCGTCCTGCGCCATGGCGGGCGCGGCGGTTCCGGACAGGCAGACCGCGGCCAGCGCGGCGAGGCGTCGGGACATGAGCGGAATCTCCAAGGGGAAATCCGTCCGGACACGGAAGGCCCGGACACGGCCTGAAACAAAACCGTCGCATAATGGACATGAAAGGCGGGATCAAGGCGCGGCAGCGCCAGCGCGCTACTCCTCCCGCTCGCCCCGGGGCGGCATCTGTTCGGGCGGCACGGGCTCGCCGGGCACGACATAGCTGCCGCTGACCCATTTATGCAGGTCGATGTCCGCGCAGCGCTTCGAGCAGAAGGGCTTGTAGTCCTCCGAAGCGGGCTTCGAGCAGATCGGGCACTTCATCAGGACGAATCCCGCCGGTCGCGCCGGTCCGGTCCCGGCGAGGCGGGTTATAGCCGCCCCGCCCCGTCAAGGCACGGGGGCAGGCGCAGGGCGGTCACTGCCGGATGAAGTCCAGCAGGTCGGCGTTGAAGCGGTCGGGATGGGTCTCGGCCAGCCCGTGCGACAGCCCCTCGTAAACCTTCAGGGTCGCGTCCTTGACGATCTTGGAGGATTTATGGGCGGAGGCCCCGATGGGCACGATCTGGTCGTCGTCCGAATGGGCGATCATGGTCGGCACGTCGATCCGTTTGAGATCCTCGGTGAAATCGACCTCCGAGAACTGAGCGATGCAGTCGTGGGCGGCCTTGATCGAAGCCATCATGCCCTGCCGCCAGAAATTGTCGGTCAGGCCCGGCGGCGTGTCGGAACCCTCGCGGTTGTATCCGTAGAAGGGCTGGGTCACCGCCTTGAAGAAGCCGGACCGGTCGCGTCTGACGCCTTCGCGGAACTGATCGAACACCTCGATGGGCAGCCCCTCGGGATTGGTGTCGGTCCTGATCATCAGCGGCGGCACGGCGCCCAGCAGGACCACCTTGGCGACCCGGCCCGTGCCATGCCGTCCGACATAGCGCGCCACCTCGCCCCCGCCCGTGGAATGGCCCACCAGAACCACGTCCTTCAGATTGAGATGTTTGATCAGGGACGCCAGGTCGTCGGCATACTGGTCCATGTCGTTGCCCTCCCAGGTCTGGGAGGACCGTCCATGCCCGCGGCGGTCATGGGCGATCACCCGGAAGCCGTGCCGGCTGAAATACAGCATCTGGGCGTCCCAGCAGTCCGACGTCAGCGGATAGCCGTGGGAGAAGACGATGGGCGGCCCCTCGCCCCAGTCTTTATAATAAAGCTCCGCACCGTGCTTGAGAGAGAGATAGGCCATGGGGAGTGGCTCCGAAGCCCGCGCCGACGGGGCCGGGGGGACCTCAAGCATCACTCATGTCAGGGCGCGCCGTATCGCGCAGAAACTACGTAGGGCTTCGGGACAGGTCAGACCGCCCGAGCCTGAAAGCCTCGCGGCTCAAGCGTTTCGCTCAGGACCGTGTCGAACCGAGCGCCCAGCCTGGACGCCATCGCCTTGCGCCAGCCGATGGGGTCGGCCTCAAGCCAGGCGTGGACCTCCGCGCCCGCTTCCAGAACCAGCTTCGATCCGCCCCGGGCGCGGCCCTCGCGTTCGAGCGCTCTGAGGGCCGACAGCGCGCGGGTTTCCACCGTCTCCGCCCCGCCGCGCTCCAGCGCGATCTCGTGCAGGGGGCGGCCCAGCCGCTGGCGGGCCAGCTCCACGATGGCGAAGCGCGAGGGCGGCGCGATGTCCACGCGCGCCGGGTCGCCCTTGAAGGCGGCCTTCAGCGTCGCGTCCAGCGCGCTCTGATCGGCCTTCTTCTTCAGGGGCAGGAAGTCGATGGCCACCACGCCGCCGAAGCCGCGCTGACGGATCTGTTTCGCGGCCTCCTTCGCGGCGGCCTTGTTGACCTCCATGGCGAAGCGCGCGCCCACGGCGTTGGACTTGCGTCCGCCCGCGTCCACGTCGATCGCGACCAGCGCCGCGGTGGGCTCGATGATCAGGCGTCCGCCGCCCAGCAGCGGAACCACCGGCTCCAGCGCGGCGTCGAAAATCGGCTCGAGATCGATCCCGGCCTCCTTCTCGGTCCGCACCGGCCCCTCGAACATCATCGACAGGCGCTCGGGCAGAGGCGGGGCGGGAATCACCGCCTCGGGGGCATCGCCGGGCTCGACCTCGAACAGGGACAGGGTCGGGCCCTTCTCCTGAAACGCCTCGCGGGCGATCTGCACGCCGATGGCCGCGCCCTCGTGCAGCCCGTCGGGACGCCCGCCGCCGCCGAAGGGCAGGAAGCCCTCCGGTCCGCGTCCGATGTCGCAGAAGGCCCCGTTCAGGGAGTTGTCGATCCGGCGCACACGGGCGCGGAACACCTCGCCGCGGATCGCGCGCGCGCTGCGCTCGCTCCAGCGCGCCACGTGCAGCTCCAGCACCCGGTCGCCATCCATGACCGCGCAGCGCGTCTCGCCCACATGCTCGGCGGCGATGATCCTCATGCGCGCGTCTCCGGGTGGTAGCCCAGCCCGGTCAAAAGCTGGCGGGTTTCATAGACGGGCAGCCCGACAACGCCGGTATAACTGCCGATCAGGTTGATGACGAAGGCCCCGGCCCGGCCCTGGATGCCGTATCCGCCCGCCTTGCCTTTCCACTCGCCGCTGGCGAGGTAGGCGGCGATCTCCGCGTCGGAGAGGCGCTTGAAGGCGATGCGGGTCTCGGAGACCTTCGCCGCCGTCCGCCCGTCCGGGCCGCGCACCGCCACGCCGGTGTGGACGCGGTGATTGCGCCCGCCCATCAGCCGCAGGCAGGCCTCGGCCTCCTCAGGGGTCTCGGTCTTGGGCAGGATGCGGCGGCCCACCGACACCACCGTGTCGCTGGCGACCACGAAGTCGCCGGGATGGTCGGCGGCGGCCAGCTTCTCAGCCGCCAGACGCAACGCCAGCGCGCGCGGTGTCTCGCCCTCGCGCTCGGTCTCGTCGATGTGGGTCGGGGCGATCAGATCGGGCGTGAACCCGATGGCGGCGAGCAGCTCGGCCCGTCGGGGCGAGGCGCTGGCCAGCACGAGGCGGGGGGCGCGGCCCATCGCGCCGCTCCCGGCCGTCACTTGAAGCGGTAGGTGATGCGCCCCTTGGTCAGGTCGTAGGGCGTCATCTCGACCAGCACCTTGTCACCGGCCAGCACGCGGATGCGGTTCTTGCGCATCTTGCCCGCGGTGTGGGCGATGATCTCGTGGTCGTTTTCGAGTTTCACGCGGAAGGTCGCGTTGGGCAGAAGTTCGGTGACCTCGCCGGGAAACTCCAGAAGTTCTTCCTTGGCCATGCGGCTCCTCGTGTCCTTGCACAGATAACGCGCGGGAGCCGCCCTGAGGTCCCCGCGCCGGCGCCCGCGATTCCGCCGGGCGCAAGTTCGGCGCGCTATATAGGCCCTCCGCCCCCCATCCGTCGAGGGCGGATGCTTCGAGGGGAAGCGCATCGCCTCCGCGTTTCCCTGTAAGAGGGCTTGAATCAACCTCACGCAAACAAGGCATCGACGAATTCATACGTTTCGGATGCGCCACCTTTAATCGCCATACCTCATCGATACAGTCGGATCGAACTTCTTCAGGAGCAAACAGCCGCAAACGGACCTACAGCCCTCCCCGATATAGGTAAGCATATCCGGTAGCAATTCTCAGATTGTCACACTCTTTGATTGCGTGTAATTTTCACATGAGGTAGATGAGGCGGTCTAGAAACAAATTTGGGGGATTCCATGATTGTAGAGTTTCTCGCATCGTTAACGCTTGTATCCACCATTTCACAAAGCGACATTGGGCGGTGGCAAAAAAATTGCACAACCGACGATTTCACTGATGAGGTGAGTTGTCGGGCCAGTTATTCGGGCACTACCAACCAAGGTCGCGGCAACGTGTACTCAATGAGCGTTTCTCACAGCGAATCAGACGGATGGCTTTACTTAATTGTCGTCAGCCGCGCGATTCACTCCGGATTAGATATTCGTGTTGATGACCAACCCGCACTGAGAGGGCAGTGCGTCTCTTCTGCATGTCTTGTAAGCGGGTCTGATGCAGCTAACCTTGTGAGGCAGATGAGAGAGGGACAGCAAATTTTAATTCGAGTGACTTCGCCCAGCCTTAGGACAGAAATGCAAGAGCGAATTAGCTTAAGCGGGTTCACAGCCGCCTTGGACTAACCAAAGCGCCCGAAACAACAATTTTCCAGCTATCGCGTGGACTGAGGCTTCTCACCTCCCGCTGGCGAAGATCTCGATCCGTTCGGCCAGCCGGTCGCGCACGGCGCGGTAGGCGTCCAGCTTGGCGTCCCGCCCCCCCGGCGCCTCGGTGGGGTCGGGCAACACCCAGTCCTCGGCCCGCGCCCCGGTGCGTTCGGCCAGGCGGCGGGCTTCGTCGCAGGCTTCCTCGGCCAGGCACACCACCAGGCTGCCCGGGCCGGGGCTGACGTCGTTTAGGTCGCGGCATTCGAACCGGGACAGGTCCGCGCCGGTCTCGGCCATCACCGCGATCATGTAGCCGTCGGGGAAGGCGGCGGGCTCGACCCCGCAGGAGACGGCCTGAGCCTTGTCCCCGAAGCGCTTGCGCCACAGCGCCTCGCCCATGGGCGAGCGCACCGCGTTGCGGCCGCACACGAACACCACGGACGGCAGGCCCGCCGGAGCCGTCACGCGCCCGCCCTCCGGTGAAGCGCGCAGATCAGGGTGAACAGGCGCCGGGCGGTGTCGAAATCCACCGCGATCTTGCCCTCCAGCCGCTCCCGGAGCAGCGTCGAGCCCTCGTTGTGGACGCCCCTGCGGCCCATGTCGATGGCCTCGATCTGGGCCAGCGGCGCGTCGCGCACGGCCTCGTAATAGCTCTCGCAAATCAGGAAATAGTCCTTGATGATCCGGCGCAGCGGACCCAGCGAGAACACGAACACCCGCACCGGCGCCCCGTCCGCGCGGCTGACGTCGAACACCAGCCGCTGCTCCTCGATGGCCAGGCGCAGATGATAGGGACCGGCCTCGGCGCCGTCGGGGTGGAAGGCGTTGGTTTCGATCAGGTCGGCGATTGCCACCCGCCGCTCGTGCTCGACCGCCTCGTCCGCGCGCCCGATGGAGGCGGCGTCCAGCGTGATCGAGACGATGCGGTGCTCGCTCACGGCTCGCCCCTGTCCCCGCGCTCGTGGTCGGGCCGGGCCGCCGCGCGCCAGGGCTGGGACACGTCCGCCAGCGCCGCGTCGATGCACTCGACCTCCAGCGCCAGCGCGCCCCCGCCCGCGAAGGTCAGGGTCAGCACCCCGCCGGGGCTCTCGGGATCCGCGTCCGGCTCGAACTCCAGCGCCAGCAGGGCGACCACCGCGTCCTTCGCGCCCTGTCGCAGGCGCTGGGATTTGGCCGACAGCACCCCGCCGAACTGCAGCGCGGCGCGCACGCGCTCGCCCCGCCCGTTGACCTTCGCTTCCCAGCGATAGCGGTTGAGCGCGACCGTGAAGCGGCGCGCCTTGGGCTCATAGACGAAATCGCCGATCAGTCCGGCCGCGTCCTGAAGCGCGGCGGACAGGATCTGCAGATCAGCGGGCTCGGCGGCCAGCAGCTTCAGAGGCTTGGGACGTTTCACTCAGACAGGCTCCCGTTCACGCCGGATGACCGCGCCGCACGCGCTCAGCTTTTCCTCAAGCCGTTCAAACCCGCGGTCAAGATGATAGACGCGGGAGACGACGGTTTCTCCCTCCGCGGCGAGCCCGGCGATGACCAGCGAGACCGAGGCCCGCAGATCGGTCGCCATCACCGGCGCGCCCTTCAGCGCGGCGGGGCCGCGCACCACCGCCTCATTGCCCTTCACGTCGATCCGCGCGCCGAGGCGCGACAGCTCGGGGGCGTGCATGAAGCGGTTCTCGAAAATGGTCTCGCGGATCACCGACGCGCCCTCGGCCAGGCTCATCAGGGCCATGAACTGGGCCTGCAGATCGGTGGGGAAGCCCGGATAGGGCGCGGTCTGCATGTCCACCGCCCTTATCGGGCCGTCGCGCACGATGCGCACCGTGTCCTCGCCCTCCTCCACCGTCACCCCCGCCTCGCGCAGGTCGGCCCACAGCGCGGCGTTGTGCGCCGGTCGCACGCCGGTCAGGGTCACGTCGCCCCCCGCCGCGGCGGCGGCCATCGCGTAGGTGCCGGTCTCGATCCGGTCGGGCACCACCGCCCATGTCGCGCCGTGCAGGGACGAGACGCCCTCGATCGTGATGGTGGGCGAGCCCGCGCCGGAGACCTTCGCCCCCATCGCGTTCAGGCAGTCGGCAAGATCGGCGATCTCGGGCTCGCGCGCGCAGTTCTCCAGAACCGTCGTGCCGCGCGCCAGCACCGCGGCCAGCATGGCATGCTCGGTCGCGCCCACCGACACGAAGGGAAACACGATCCTCGCGCCGGTCAGCCCTCCCGCGGGCGCGCTCGCGTTCACATAGCCTTCGCTCAGCTCGATCCGCGCGCCCAGCGCCTCGAGCGCTTTCAGGTGCAGGTCCACGGGCCGCGCGCCGATGGCGCAGCCGCCGGGAAGCGACACCTTCGCCCTGCCCTCGCGCGCGATCAGCGGGCCGAGCACGTTGAAGGTCGCACGCATCTTGCGCACCAGGTCATAGGGCGCCGTGGTGGACTCCAGCGCGCGGCCCTCCAGCTTCAGCTTCGAGCCGGGCTGCTCTTCGGCGACCACGCCCAGATGCGCCAGCAGGTGCGCCATGAAGCGGCTGTCGGCCAGGCGCGGCATGTTTTCGAGGACCAGCGGCTCCTCGGTCAGAAGGCTCGCCGCCATCAGCTTGAGCGCGGAATTCTTCGCCCCCGAAATGGGAAGCGCGCCGGACAGCCTGTGTCCGCCGCTGATGATGATTCTGTCCATGCCTCGCCCTTCGACTCGCCTGCGATCCCTTGTGTAGAGTCTGCAGGCCAGTATGGCCAAGTCGGGGCGGCGGTGGACGAATTCAAGCGCTCAGCGGTCGTACACCTTACGGCGATGCCCAACCCGAACCACCAACACGACGAGGGTGCCGTCCTGAATCTCGGCGATCACACGGTAATCGCCGACCCGGTAGCGCCACAACTCGCCGAACTTCGCGCCTTTCAGAGGTTCGCCGATCTGGCGCGGATCATCGAGGGATGACAGACGCTGATGAAGAAACTTCAAGATCCGCCGCGCAGGCTCGTGGCCCAGCCCGTCGATATCCTTCACCGCGCCCGGCGCGACCTCAATTCTCCAGCCCATGCCGTTTCATGACATCGGCCAAGGGAAACGGATGTTCCCGGCCCGCGCGGATGTCTTCAAGGCGCTGCTCGGCGAGATATATGTCTTCAAGCGTCTCAAGATGCTCGAGAATGGCCTCTCGAGCATAGAACGTCTTCGTTCGCCCAGTGCGCGCTGCGAGCGCTTCCAGGCGCTGTTCAATATCCTTGGGCAGGCGTATAGCCAGCATGGCGGCCTCCTCCGCAATACGCGTATAGCACAACCGGCTCGGCGAAAGAAAACGATTCAAGCGGTCAGCAGCCCGGTCGCCCCCTTGGGGGTCTTCATTTTTCTCCGGCCCAGCCTGAAGCAGCGGCCTCATCCATATCTTCAAGCGAGAGGGGCTTCGCGCCGCGCCCGGCGAGCCTGCCAATGAAGCCATAGATGCCCGCGCCAGGCGCAATGTGCACCATCGCGCGTCTCAGAGCGATCAGCCCTTTCGCGGCCAAGGTCAGGATCGTCATGACAAGCCTCCTTGTTGCACATCCCCGGCGAAACAGCCTTGCCTTCAAGCCTCACCCTTCTTCGGGCGGCTCCGCCTTCTTCGCGGCGGCCTTGCGGCGGCGGAGGTTGGCGCGCAGGGCGTCGGCCAGGCGCGCCTCGCGGCTGTCCTTGGGCGCGGCGCGGCCCGGGCGGGGTGGCGTCTTACGGGTCATGCCGCTCATGTGCGCGCGGTGTGCATTCGGGGTCAAGCCCGGCCTTGGCGAGCGCGAATGGATGGGGTATACGCCCGGCTCCGGTCCGGAAGCGCCCCGCGCTTCGCCCGCCCGGCGCCGCTATAGCTCAGGGGTAGAGCGTTCCCTTGGTAAGGGAGAGGTCGAGTGTTCAATTCACTCTAGCGGCACCATTTTCCCTCAGATTTTCAAATACCGCCCGCGCCTCACAGCGTGAACGCCACCGCGTCGGCATCCTCGCGGTCCTGCCCCGCCATGCGGCGTCCCGCGGCCTCCACCGCCGCGGTCCATGCAGGCGATCCGGGCGTGAAATCGATCTGCCCGCCCTCCAGACGGGCGACGGCCTCGCGCAGCCGACGGTTCTCCGCTTCCAGCTCTCGCAGCCGCGCGAGAAGGATCGTGACGTCATCGGACGGTTCATGGTTCAGCGCATGTGCGGCCATCGCGATCTCTCCAACGCCCCCCGGCCCGAAGATGACCGCTGCTTGAACCCTGAGCGCGCGCGAGGCAATGGCCGCGCGCGCCGTTCGGGCTCACAAAGATGTCACTGCGCCAACGGGTTACGGCTGGATCCGCCGAACGCCTCCATCGCCTCCGCCGAGCGTCTCACGATTTCCGCGATCTGGGAGAGCTGGCCCGCCAGCGGGCTGGTGCGCCGCCAGATCATGCCGATGGTCCGGCTGGGCTGAGGGTCGCCGAACCGGGTCAGGGCGACGTCCGCCGACCGGGTCTCCACCGGCACGGCCATTTCGGGAATCAGGGTCACGCCGATCCCCGCATTGACCATCTGCACCAGCGTCGACAGCGAGCTGCCGTCCAGCAGCTCGCGCGGCGAGCCCGGCTGCATGGCGCAGAAGGACAGGGCCTGATCGCGGAAGCAGTGGCCCTCCTCGAGCAGCAGCAGGCGCATCTCGCGCAGGCTTTCGCGGCTGGGGGCGGGCTTGCCCGCGTCCGCGCCGGGGCGGACCAGCACGAAGCTTTCGGTGAACAGCTCGGTCTCGGCGAAAGCGGGCTCGCCGATGGGCAGCGCCACGATGGCGGTGTCCAGCCGGCCCTCCATCATCTCCCCGATCAGCTTGGGCGTGACCGTCTCGCGCACCCGCACGTCCAGGCTGGGATGCTCGCGCGCCAGATTGCCGATGATCGCGGGCAGCAGATACGGCGCGACAGTCGGGATCACCCCCACCCGCAGCCGCCCGGTCAGCCGCCCCGCCGAAGCCCGCGCCAGATCGCCCAGCTCGTCGACCGAACGCAGGATGTCGCGCACCCGGCTGGCGAACCCCTCCCCGAACCCGGTCAGGCGCACTCTGCGCGCGCCGCGCTCGAACAGGGGCGCGCCCAGCGTCTCCTCCAGCTCCTTGATCTGCATGGACAGGGCAGGCTGGGAGATCGCGCAGGCTTCCGCGGCGCGGCCGAAATGGCCGTGCCGGGCCAGGGCGTCGAAATAGCGGAGCTGTTTGAGGGTCATGTTGTTCATAACCGGACCTTATAGCATCGATCAGAAAATCAGACTTAAGCTAATGACATCGGGGTGTTAGAAAAAGCCATCACGATGACGGCGCGGGCCGGTCTGCGGCGCGCGCGTTTCCAACATATGACGGGAGAAGACGATGGACGGCAGCGACACCTCGAAAGGCAAATGCCCGGTCATGCACGGGGCGGTTTCGAGCGGCTCCTCGCGCCTGCGCGGCAATCGCGACTGGTGGCCCAAATCCCTCAATCTGGAAGTCCTGCACCAGAACTCGCCGCTGTCGGACCCCATGGGCGACGAGTATGACTATGCAGACAAGTTCAAGGGCCTCGATCTGGACGCGGTGGTCAGCGACCTGACCGCCCTGATGACCGATTCCCAGGACTGGTGGCCGGCGGACTGGGGTCATTACGGGCCCTTCTTCATCCGCATGGCGTGGCACAGCGCGGGCACCTACCGCACCGCGGACGGCCGCGGCGGCTCGTCCTCGGGCAGCCAGCGCTTCGCGCCGCTGAACTCCTGGCCGGACAACGGCAACCTGGACAAGGCGCGCCGCCTGCTGTGGCCGGTCAAGAAGAAGTATGGCGAGGCCCTGTCCTGGGCGGACCTGTTCATCCTGGCGGGCAATGTCGCGCTGGAGTCCATGGGCTTCAAGACGTTCGGCTTCGGCGGCGGCCGGGTGGACATCTTCGAGCCTGAAAAGGACATCTACTGGGGGTCGGAAGCCGAATGGCTGGCCACCTCCGACAAGGAGAACAGCCGGTATGCGGGCGACCGGGTTCTGGAGAACCCGCTGGCGGCGGTCCAGATGGGCCTGATCTACGTCAATCCCGAAGGCCCCGACGGCAAGCCCGACCCGCTGGCCTCGGCCAAGGACATCCGCGAGACCTTCGCGCGCATGGCCATGAACGACTACGAGACCGTGGCGCTGACCGCGGGCGGGCACACCTTCGGCAAATGCCACGGCGCGGGCGACGCCGCGCTGGTCGGCCCCGAGCCTGAAGCCGGTTCGATGGCGGACATGGGCTTCGGCTGGACCTCCAAGCACGAGAGCGGCAAGGCCGGGCACACCATCACCTCGGGTCTGGAAGGCGCCTGGACCCCCACCCCGACCAAGTGGGACATGGGCTATTTCGACACCCTGTTCGGCCATGAGTGGGAACTGGTCAAATCGCCCGCCGGCGCTTGGCAGTGGCAGCCCAAGGAGCCCGAGGCCCAGACCCTGGTGCCTGACGCCCACGACCCCGAAAAGCGCAATCCTCCGATGATGACCACCGCGGACATGGCGATGCGGATGGATCCCGACTACGAGAAAATCTCGCGCCACTTCCACCAGAATCCGGACGAGTTCGCCGACGCCTTCGCCCGGGCCTGGTACAAGCTGACCCACCGCGACATGGGGCCGAAGGTGCGTTACCTGGGCAAGCTGGTGCCCGGCGAGGAGCTGATCTGGCAGGATCCGGTCCCGCCGGTCGATCACGAGCTGATCGGCGCCGCCGAGATCGCGGAGCTGAAAAAGAAGATCCTCGACACCGGCCTGACCATCCCGCAGCTCGTCTACACGGCATGGTCCTCGGCGGCCTCCTTCCGCGGCTCGGACAAGCGAGGCGGCGCCAATGGCGCGCGCATCCGCCTCGCCCCGCAGAAGGACTGGGAGGTCAACCAGCCCGACCGTCTGGCGAAGATCCTCGCCAAGCTCGAAGACGTGCAGACGGCCTTCAATGACGGCCGCAGCGACGGGAAAAAGGTCTCTCTGGCAGACCTGATCGTGCTGGGCGGCTCGGCGGCCATCGAGGAAGCGGCCCGCAAGGGCGGCCACAGCGTCGAGGTGCCCTTCACCCCGGGCCGCACCGACGCCACCGCCGAGCAGACCGACGCGGAATCCTTCGAGCCGCTCGAGCCTCATGCGGACGGCTTCCGCAACTATCTCGAAAAGGACTTCACCGTCCCGTCCGAGGAGCTGCTGATCGACCGTGCCCAGCTTCTGACCCTCACCGCGCCGGAGATGACCGTTCTGGTCGGCGGCATGCGGGTGCTGGGCGCCAATTACGGCGACACGAAGCACGGCGCCTTCACCGACCGGGTCGGCACGCTGTCGAACGACTTCTTCGTGAACGTCCTCGACATGGCCTATGAGTGGAAGGCGCTCGACGAGAACGAGCTCGAGTTCGAAGGCCGCGACCGCAAGACCGGCGAGGTCAAGTGGACCGGCACGCGCTGCGACCTGGTGTTCGGCTCGAACTCCCAGCTTCGTGCCCTGTCGGAGGTCTATGCCGCCGACGACGCGAAGGCGAAGTTCGTCAATGACTTCGTCAAGGCGTGGGTCAAGGTGATGAACGCCGACCGGTTCGACCTGGCGGCCTGATCGTCATCGCCAGCCTGAGACTGCGACGCCCCGGCTGTCAGCCGGGGCGTTCGTCTTTTCAGCTCTTGAACCACAGGATGCAGCCCCGAAGACATCCGCCACATGTTTAAAAGTTAATAATGTTTTCATTAAATCTGCACTTGGGGGCCGTGGTATATTCTCAAGTCCGGAACTTCCCTTTTCCGGAACATGGAGGCCAAGGCCATGCAAACCCCTGAGGACAAGACCAGACAGCCTGCCCAGTCTTCGCCGAGATCGGCCAAGCCGAAGCAGCAGCAGCCACAGCATCAGCAACAGCAGAACCAGCCGTCCCAGCCCAGACAGCGCTGAGACTGCGGCGCGCGGCAGGGGCGAGCCCCTGCCGCGCCGTCTTCGCTCACGCCAGCCAGACCGCCTCAGCCGTCCACGGCGCCTCCACCCCTCACCGCCAGACTCTGCACCGCGGCCCCCATCTCACGACCGGGGCTTTTTGCATTCATCCGCTGCCAGCGGCGCATTGACGGGGTTCAAACCCTGATCGGGCCGCGATAGGTTGCCCCCTTTCCAGACATGAAAGGCCGAGGATGCTTCCTGTCGTCTTCACCATGGGCAAGGTCGGGTCGACCTCGGTTCGCAACGCGCTGCTTCGTTCAGGGCTTGTCTGCTTCGACGTGCACAGTCTCAAGCACACCAACCCCGCCGCCAACGCTCAGGCCTGGCATCAGCACGCCCGTTCCCTGCGCGACTGCGGGATCATGAACGCGGACAACGTCGCGTTCATCACCCTCGTTCGCGAGCCTGTGGGACGCAATCTGTCGGGCTACTTCCAGAACCTGAAAAAATGGCACCCGGCTGACATGCCCACCGTGGAGCAGGCCATCGAGGGCTTCCTGCGCGATTATCATCACCCCTTGCCCGGCCAGTGGTTCCAGAAACAGTTCAAACCCTTCGCCCGCTTCAACGTCTATGAGCACGCCTTCGACCCTGAAACCGGCTATGCGGTCCATCGGCGGGAGGGCCAGCCCGACGTCATCGTCATGCGCGCCGAACTGCCTGACCAGGCCAAGGCCGACGTGCTGTCGGAATACTATGGCCGCGCGGTCGAGATCACCCGCGACAACACCGCCTCCGCCAAGGACTATTCAGACCTTTACCGTCAGGCGCGCGAGCCGGGACGCCTGCCACGCGCCTATGTCGATGAGATGTATGACACCGAGTATGCCCGCCATTTCTGGACGGGCGAGGAGATCGAGGCCCTGCGATCGCAGTGGACGGGCTGACCGCGCTCACAGAACCGTCCATGTAAGCCAGACCGCCAGCAGGCCCAGACCGCCCCAGACCGCCACGTGTCTGGCCCGGCGGCTCGTCATCAGCCAGTCCATCGCCGCCTCCGCCCGCGGCCCCAGCGCGACGACGATCAGCGCGATGCCGAAATACCGCGCGAAGCGGAAGGCCGCGACGATGGCCATCAGGGTGAGGAAATCCATCCCCGCGCCCGCCGCGCCCAGCGCGGCCACGATCAGCGGTATCGGCGTGACGTTGATCAGCGCGACCGCCGCCGGGCCGTGCGTCTCCGCCATGTCCTGGAACTGCGCCAGCCGGGCGGCCTGTCCCTCCCCGGCCAGCCACTGGGTCACCGCGTCGAAGAACAGCGCCCCGATGCCATACATCACCGCCACGCCGAGAAGGCAGCCCAGCAGGGTGGCGCCCGCGAACAGCCAGGCGCGCCCGCGCCGCGCGATCATCATGGGCGTCATCATCAGCTCGATGGGCACGGGCACGAGGGTGGATTCCGCGAACGAGGCGATCAGCAGCGCCAGCGGCGCGCTCCGCCCCTCCGTCCAGCGGCGGAAGGCGGCGATCACCCGGCGATGTCCAGCGGCGCGCTCATCGGCCCATTCGTGCGCCTGATCGGGCGGCGGGGCAAGGGCGCGGGTTTTTTCGCTCCGCCTCATTGGGCGCGGGGCTTTTCCGCGTTAAGTTGCGGAAACAGCTAGGGGCTCGCCCCGCCGACCCGGACGTTCCATGCCGCCCTTCCGCGTCCTCATGCGCAGTCTCGCCCTCATCCTCGTCGCCCTCGGCGCGGGCCTGATGGCGCTGCACGCCCACGCCCGCCAGGCGCCCGAGGGGCCCGTGGTGCGCGTGGCCGCCATCGAGGGCGTGATCGGCCCGGCCAAGACCCGCTACATCGCGAGCGCCATCGACGGCGCGCAGAACGAGGCCGCCGTCGTCGTGCTGACCATGAACACCCCCGGCGGGCTGGACCAGGCCATGCGCGAGATCAACGCCGCCATCCTGGCCAGCGAGGTGCCGGTCATCGTCTACGTCTCGCCCGAGGGCGCGCGGGCGACCAGCGCGGGCGCCTACATTCTCTATGCCAGCCACCTCGCGGCCATGGCGCCGGGCACGTCGGTGGGCGCGGCCACGCCCGTCCAGATGGGCGGCGGCTTCGACGACGCCCCCGAGGACGAGCGCCCCGCGCCCGAGGACGCCCCTGAAGACGACGCCGGAAACGGCGCGGAAGACGGCGAGAACGGCGAGACGGCGGAGACGGACGCGGAAGAGGACGCCGAGGCTCCACGCGGCAGCCCCCTTCCCGCCCCCGGCAACACCCAGGCCATGCGCAACAAGGCGGTCAACGACGCGGTCGCCTACATCCGCTCGCTCGCCGAACTGCGCGACCGCAACGGCGACTGGGCCGAGCGCGCCGTGCGCGAGGGCGTCTCGCTGACCTATTCAGGCGCGCTCGAGCAGGACGTGATCGACATCGTCGCCACCGACCTGCAGGACCTGTTCGCCCAGGCCTCGGGCCAGACCGTGACCGTGCGCGGGGCGGGGGAGATCGAGCTCGACCTGACCGACGCGATCATCGAGCGGGTGGAGATGGGCTTCGCGGACGAGTTCCTGTCGGTCATCACCGATCCGAACATCGCCCTGCTCCTGATGAATCTGGGGTTCATCGGCATCCTGGTCTCCTTTTATCAGGGGCTGGAGCCAGTCACCCTGATCGCGGGGCTCATCTGCCTGATCATCGGGCTTTACGCCCTCAACACCCTGCCGCTGAACTATGCGGGCGCCGCGCTCATCATGCTGGGGCTGGGGCTCTTGATCGCGGAGATATTCTTCGCCTCCTACGGGCTGCTGGCGCTGGGCGGTCTGATCGCCTTCGCGGTCGGCGCCCTGATGCTGGTGGATTCCGACGTGGAGGGCCTGCGCATCGACTGGTGGATGGTCGCGGGCGCGACCGGCGCGCTGGGCGTGGCGGTCTTCGCCGCGGCCAGCTACGGCCTCGCCGCCCAGGGCCGCAAGGTCACCACCGGCGCCGAGAGCCTTCTGGGCGACACCGGCCGCGTGCTGAGCTGGGCGGACGGTCGCGGCCATGTCCACGTCCAGGGCGAGCGCTGGCAGGCGGTCTCCCAATCCCCCCTCGCGCCGGGCGACACGGTGTCTGTCACCGCCGTCGACGGCCTCGTTCTCACCGTGACACCCAAGCCTGAGGAGCCTCCCCATGCCTGAACTCGGCCTGAACATCGGCCTCATCATCGGTCTCGGCGCGGTCCTGCTCGCCATCCTGACCTCGGCGATCAAGGTCCTGCGCGAGTATGAGCGCGGCGTGGTCTTCACCCTGGGGCGCTATTCGGGCACCACCGGACCGGGCCTGATCCTGCTCATCCCCTTCCTGCAGCAGATGGTGAAGATGGACCTGCGCATCGTCGCCGAGGACGTGCCCAGCCAGGACGTCATCAGCCAGGACAACGTCTCGGTCCGGGTCAACGCGGTGCTCTACTACCGCATCGTGAACCCCGAGCGCGCCGTCAACCAGGTCAGCGACTATCAGGAGGCCACCAGCCAGCTCGCCCAGACCACCCTGCGTTCGGTGCTGGGCAAGCATGATCTCGACGAGATGCTGGCCGAACGCGACAAGCTCAATTCCGACATCCAGGAGATCCTCGACGCCCAGACCGACGCCTGGGGCATCAAGGTGGCCAATGTCGAGATCAAGCACGTCGATCTGGACACCTCCATGATCCGCGCCATCGCCCGCCAGGCCGAGGCCGAGCGCGAGCGGCGCGCCAAGATCATTTCCGCCGAGGGCGAGGAGCAGGCCGCCCAGAAGCTCGCCGACGCCGCCCGCATCCTCGCCACCGAGGAAGGCGGCATGCAGCTGCGCTATCTCTCCGCCCTGCAGAATCTCGGCGCGGAAGGCACCAACACCGTCATCTTCCCCATGCCGATGGACATGATGAAGACCTTCATGAAGGGGGTGAGCGCCGATCCGCGATAGCGGATCGGAGGAAGCCGTCCAGGGGACGGTTTCACGGCAGCGAACGGGCCGGAGGCCCCCGAAATGGCGGCTGAGCCGCCCGAGGCCTCCCGCCTTCCGGCGTCAGGGGGTTTCCGACACGCCGTCGCGGCGGGGATCGGCGCCGCCCAGCAGGCTTCCGTCCGGCTGGCGGCGGATGATGTGGATGCCCGAATTCTCGCCCTGCTCGCCGCGGATCTCGTGGCCCAGCGCCTCGAGCCCGGCCAGAAGCTCCGCGTCGAAGCCGCTCTCGATGGAGACCACATCGCCGCGGGCGACCACGTTGGGCAGGGCGGCGGCCTCCTCGGGGCTAAGCCCCCAGTCGAGCATCGCCACCAGCGTCTTGGCCGTGTAGGCGACGATGGAATTGCCGCCCGGCGAGCCGGTGGCCAGCACGAAATCGCCGTCCGCATCCAGAACGATGGTGGGCGACATGGACGAACGCGGACGCTTGCCCGGCGCGGGCGCGTTGGCGGCCAGAACGCCCTCGGCCTCGTATGGCCAGCGAGCGAAGTCGGTGAGCTGGTTGTTGAGCAGGAAGCCGCCCGGCGTCATGCGGTTCGAGCCGAAGGCGCTCTCCACGGTGGCGGTCATGGACACCGCGTTGCCCTGCCCATCCACGATGGAGAAGTGGGTGGTGCCGGGGCTGTCCGCGGTGGTGTCGGGGGCGAAGGACGGCGCGCCGGGGGGCGTGCCCGCTTCGATGGCGGGGATGGCCGCGTCCATCGAGATCAGCGCGGCGCGGGAATCCAGATACTCCCGGTCCAGCAGCCCGCCCACCGGCACGTCGGCGAAAGCCGGGTCGCCCACATAAAGATCCCGGTCCGCATAGGCCAGGCGCGACGCCTCGATGAACAGGTGCCAGCCCTCGACCGTGTCGGGCCCGAAGGCGCTCATGTCGAAGGGCTCCAGCATGGACATGATGCCGCCCACCGCCACCGCGCCCGAGGAGGGCGGCGGGGCCGAGCAGATGCGGTATTCGCGATACGGCGTGCAGACCGCCTCGCGCCGGACCGGCTCGTAGGCGGCGATGTCTTCGAGGGTCAGCGTGCCCGGCAGGGGCTCGGCCGCGACCGTCTCCACGATGCCCTGGGCGATCTCGCCGCGGTAGAAATTGCGCCAGTCGCCGGCCACGCTGCGCAGGGTCTCGGCGTGGGCCGGGCTGGTCAGCACCGTGCCGGGAGCGACAGGCTCGCCATCGGGGTAGAAATAGCTCGCCGCGGGCTCGGTGTCGGTCATCGGGGAGATGTCCGCCAGGCGGCCCAGCAGGGCGTTCAGGCGCTCGGAGACCTCGAAGCCGTCTTCGGCCAGCGCGATCCCGGCCTCGAAATTGCGGCCCCAGCGCAGGCGGCCGTGATCGGAATGGGCCATGGCGAGCATGGCGATCAGGCCCGGCGCGCCCGTCGAGCGGCCCGAGGTCCATGCGGTGACGAAATCCAGCTCCTCGCCGTCCTCGTCCAGGAACAGGCTCTCGTCGATGTCGGCGGGCGCGGTCTCGCGGCCGTCATAGACCGTCAGCGCGCCGGTGGCCGCGTCATAGCGGACCAGGAAGGCGCCGCCCGCGATCCCGGAGCTCTGCGGCTCGACCAGACCCAGAACCGTCTGCACCGCCACCGCCGCGTCCACAGCGTCCCCGCCCTCGCGCAGGGCAGCCAGCCCCGCCTCGACGGCCAGCGGATGGGCCGCGGAGACCATGCCGCCGGGTGCGGGCGCGGCGGGCTCGGGCGCGGTCTCCTGCACCGGCTCTGGCGACGGCGCGGGATGATCCGCGCCCTCGGGCACCGGCTCCCCGCAGGCGGCCAGGGTCAGCAGGGCGAGGGAGGAGGCGGCGAGCAGCACAGAGCGCATGGGCGAAGGTCCGTTCAAGATCAACGAGATGCGTGGGGCGGCGCGAATGCGCCTGACAGTTAAGGCCTGCCCTCCCGAACGCCCCGCGTCAAGAGCGGGAGCCGCCCCTCGCGAATGTGGCAGAAATGTTACGTCCGGACAAATCCGACCTATGGCGGTCTTGAAAGCGCTGAACTCGCTCAGAAGATTGTACGGACAGGCCGCGCCTCCCCCTCTCTATCCTGCGCGGCTGCACGGAGGGATCCAACATGAAGAGACTTTTGTCCGGCGCCGCGCTCGGCGCCCTTGCGGCAGCTTCCGCTCAGGCCCAGAGCCAGAACGTGGCGGGCGGCGAGCAGGCGCGGTCTGAAATCATCGTGGTCACCGGCACCCGGACCGAGGGGCGCACCGCGCTGCAGACCCTCGCCCCGGTGGACGTGATCGATGCGGCGGCCCTGAGCGCGCACGGCACGACCGAGCTGAACGTGGCGCTGAACTACTCCCTGCCCTCGTTCAACTTCCCGCAGCCGGCCATCTCGGACGGCACGGACTCCATCCGGCCCGCACAGCTGCGCGGCCTGTCGCCCGACCAGACTCTGGTGCTGGTCAACAACCGTCGCCGCCATGCCAGCGCGCTGCTGAACCTGAACACGGTGGGCCGCGGCGCGGCGGCGGTGGATCTGAACACCATCCCCACCGCGGCCATCGGCGCGGTCGAGGTGCTGCGTGACGGCGCGGCCGCCCAGTATGGCTCGGACGCCATCGCGGGCGTCGTAAACGTGCGCCTGCGCGAAGCGCGCGAGGGCGGCGGCGTGACCCTGACCTATGGCGAGCACCTGTCCAGCGTGGACCTTCCGCGGTCCAGCCGGAACGTGCGCGACGGCGAGACCCTGACCGTGGGCGGCTGGGCCGGCCTGCCGCTGGGCGCGGACGGCTTCGTGACGGTGGCGGCCGAGTATCGGGATCGCAAGCTCACAAACCGGGCGGACGTCGACATCGTGCGCCAGTTCCCGCTGATCGACGGCGAGCTGGACCCGCGCGAGGCCCAGGCCGACCGCCTGCAGTGGCGGCACGGCAATCCGGAGGCCACCGACTGGACCTTCACGGTCAATGCCGGTCTGCCCCTGAACAACGGCGCGGAGCTGTACGGTCTGGCGACCTATCAGGACCGGGACGCGACCTCGTTCGGCTTCTACCGGCGTCCCCAGCAGGTCAATCAGGTGGTCGAGGAATTCTATCCGTTCGGCTTCCTGCCCCAGATCAATCCGAACGTGGAAGACCTCGCCCTGCTGGGCGGCGTGCGCGGCGACGCGGGCGCGTGGTCGTGGGATCTGAGCGCGGGCTATGGCCGCAACGTGGTCGACTTCTACATCCGCAACTCGGTGAACGCCTCGCTGGGCACGGCCAGCCCCACCGAGTTCTATGCCGGTCAACTCGAATTCGCCCAGACGACGCTGAACGCGGACATCTCGCGCCAGTTCGCAGTGGATGGCCTCCACGGCCCGGTCAACCTCGCCTTCGGCGCGGAATACCGCCGGGAGAACTACGCCATCGGCCGGGGCGACGAGGCCTCCTACGCTCAAGGCCCCCTCTCCCCGCCCGCCGCGGCGTTCAGCCAGGTCTTCCCCGGCTTCTCGCCGGCGTCTGAAGTGGACGAGGACCGCGATTCCTTCGGCGTCTACGGCGACATCGAGGCGGACGTCACCGACCGCCTGACCCTGTCGGGCGCGCTGCGCTACGAGAACTATTCGGACTTCGGCGACACGCTGAACGCCCGGGCCGCCGCGCGGTTCGAGCTCACCGACGCGCTGGCCGTGCGCGGCTCGGTCAGCACCGGCTTCCGCGCGCCGTCGCTGCACCAGAGCTGGTTCACCAAGGTGGACACCGTGTTCATCGACCAGGTGCCCACCGAGACCGGCACCTACGCGGTCAACAGCCCCATCGCCCAGGCGCTGGGCGCCACCGAGCTCGAGCCTGAGACGGCGACCAACTACTCCATCGGCGCGGTCTTCGCCGAAGGCGGGCTGGTCGTGACGGTGGACGCCTACCAGATCGACATCGACGACCGGATCCTCCTGTCGGAGAACATCCAGTCCGCGGGCCGTCCCGACATCGCGGCCCTACTGCCCGAGGGCGTGGGCGCGGCGCGATTCTTCCTCAACGGCGCGGACAGCCGCACGCGGGGGATCGACATCGTCGCGCGCTACACCTGGGACGGTGGCGATTTCGGCGACTTCACCGCCAGCGCGGCGGCGAACTTCACCGAAACCGAGCTGTCCAACATCCGCTCGACGGGGGTGCTGGGCGATCTCGACCCGCCGCCTGAAATCTTCGGCCGGGTGAACATCCTGCGCCAGGAGCAGGGCGCGCCGAAGGACAAGTACATCTTCGGGCTCGACTGGGACCGGGACAATCTGGGCGCCTTCGTGCGCGCGACCCGGTTCGGCGAGGTCTACGTGCCCTCGGCCAACCCCGATCTGGACTTCACCCTGTCCCCGCAATGGGCGGTGGACGTGGAGGGCTCCATCCAGATCACCGAGCGGCTGGGCTTCGCGCTGGGGGCGAACAACGTGTTCGACACCTATCCCGACATCGACCCCAATTTCGGGCCGACCTCCGCGCCGCTGGTGTTCAACGCCTTCGCGCCCGCGGGCTTCAACGGCCGCTACGTGTACGGCCGCATCCGCTACGGCTGGTGACCTGAACGAAGGACAGGCTCCCTCCTCCTGCTCGGGTCGAGGGAGCCTGCGCCTTTCCCGCCACGCCTTGGCCCCTTACCCTGCCCTTCAGGCGGCACGGAGCGGGTCATGCGCAACGACATCACCGACATCGAAGGGCTCGCCGTGGGGCAGGCCGAGGACGCCGGGGCGAAGACCGGGGTGACGGTCGTTCTGTGCGACGCGCCTGCCATCGCGGCGGTGGACGTGCGCGGGGGCGGGCCGGGCACACGGGAGACCGAGGTCCTCAATCCCGCGGGGCTGGTGAAAAGCGTGGACGCCGTCGTGCTGTCGGGCGGCTCGGTCTACGGGCTGGGCGCGGGCGACGCGGTGTGCGCCGCGCTGGGCGCGCAGGGGCGCGGTTACGCCCTGATGGAGCGGCCCGGCGTGCCCGCCTCGCCCATCGTTCCGGCCGCCATTCTGTATGATCTGGCCAATGGCGGGGACAAGGACTGGGGCGGCGCGCCTCCCTACCCCGCGCTGGGCCGGGCCGCGCTGGAGGACGCCGCGCGCGGCGCGCCGGTGCGGCTGGGCCGGGCGGGCGCGGGTTTCGGCGCGATGGCGGGAACGCAGGCAGGCGGCACGGGCTCGGCCAGCATGACCCGTCATGACGGGATCACCGTGGCGGCGCTGGCCTGCGTGAACAGTTTCGGCTCGGTCCTGATGCCGGGCACGGAATGTTACTGGGCATGGCCGTTCGAGCGGGACGGCGAATTCGGCGGCGCGCGCCCGCCCTCAGGCTGGACGACGCCGGGCGAAAGCTGGGGCGCGGCCAAGCTCGATCCCGCCCCGAGAGAGAACACGACGCTGGCGGTGGTGGCCACCGACGCGGCCCTGACGCCCGAAGAGGCGCGCCGGGTGGCGGTGATGGCACAGGACGGCATGGCGCGGGCGATCCGGCCCGTCCACACCCCGTTCGACGGGGACGTGGTCTTCGCCCTGTCCACGGCGCGGCGGGAGCTGCCCGAGCCGCGGGCGCTCAACATGGCGCGGATCGGGGCCATGGCGGCGGACATGCTCGCCATAGCCATCGCCCGCGGCGCTTTTCAGAGCCGCGGGCGGTGACCGCATCGGGAAAATTGGGAGCGTCTGGGCCAGCAAATCAGCGTTCGGGGGAGGGGCGGGGTGTCCGCGGACCGCCAGCCCAGACGTTGGTAATACGCCTCGCCCCTCATGGGAGTTCCTGCCGGTCTGAGAAAAATTCGCCTCTATGGCGAGGTTTTTCATCAGATCGGCGCAAGCCATTGAAACATCAGGGTGTCCGGCCTGAGATGGCGGCGCGGATTCCGCCCAGCACGATCAGCGCCAGCAGCACGATGAACAGGATCTGCGCGATCAGCGCGGCGATGCCCGCCAGGGTGAAGAAGCCCAGCCACGCCATCAGCACGGCGAGCACGATGAAGATGATGACCCATCCGCCCATTGCGTTTCCTTCCAGCAATTCAGCGCGCCTGCCGCGCCGGTCCCTCTCACAATTCCGCTGAACGCATGCAGGTTCCGCCCCGATAATGAGGCGGGAGCGTGGCGGAGAATGGAACGGCGTGGAACGTCAGGGCGTTGACCCCCCGTGCAGGGCGACACACCTCGCTCGAAAAACAGATAGGATGCCAATCATGCTCGGCTGGGTTCTTATTTTCCTGGTGCTCGCCCTTGTGGCCGCCGTGCTCGGTTTCGGCGGTATCGCCGGCGCCTTCACCAACATCGCTATGATCCTCTTCTGGATCTTCCTGATTCTGTTCATAATCAGCCTCGTCTTCCGTCTGGTCCGCGGCGGTCCGTCGCCAAGACTGTAGACGCCAAGACACCGAAGTTCGTGAAAAACGGGAGATATTCATGAAAAAGCTGATTGCCGCCTTCTTCGCCACGTCGATCGTCGCGCTGGCCGCCTGCGAAGAGCAGGGTCCGTTCGAGGAAGCGGGCGAGAATGTCGATGAAGCCATCGATGACGCCCAGGACGCGGTGGAAGATCCGGGCGAGTAAGCCCGTCTCCCACGCTGACATGAAAAACCCCGGACCGTCATGGTCCGGGGTTTTTCATGTCCGGCGCCGGGCGAGGCCTAGCGCAGCAGCTCGTTGATGGAGGTTTTCGACCGGGTCCGGGCGTCCACCTGCTTGACAATGACCGCGCAGGCCAGCGACGGCCCGCCCTTGGGATCAGGCAGCGTGCCGGGCACGACCACCGCATAGGGCGGGACCTCGCCGCGGGTGATCTCGCCGGTCTCGCGGTTGACGATCTTGGTCGAGGCGCCGATGAACACGCCCATCGAGAGCACCGCGCCCTCGCGGATGATCACGCCCTCGGCGACTTCGGACCGCGCGCCGATGAAGGCGTTGTCCTCGATGATGACCGGCCCGGCCTGAAGCGGCTCCAGCACGCCGCCGATGCCCGCCCCGCCCGACAGGTGGACGTTCTTTCCGATCTGGGCGCACGAGCCGACCGTGGCCCAGGTGTCGATCATCGCCCCCTCGCCCACGTATGCGCCGATATTGACGTAGGAGGGCATCAGCACCGCGCCGCGCGCGACATGGGCGCCCCGGCGCACCGCGCAGGGCGGCACGGCGCGGAAGCCGGCGGCCTCGAACTCCGCCTCGCCCCAGCCTTCGAACTTGGAGGGCACCTTGTCCCACCAGCGCGAGCCGGCCACCCCGCCCTCGACCAGGCCGTTGGGATTGAGCCGGAAGGACAGCAGCACCGCCTTCTTCAGCCATTGATGGACCGTCCAGCGGCCGTCCGACCCGGGCGTCGCCACGCGCGCCGCGCCGGAATCGAGCAGCAGAATGGCGCTCTCGACCGCGTCGCGGACCTCGCCCGTGGTGGAGGTGGAGACCGCGTCGCGGTCCTCCCAGGCGGCGTCGATCACGGACTGCAGGGCGGTGTCGGTCATGGCAGGGCCTTCCTCGGCGCCGTGACGGTCCTCAGCCCGCCGAAGAAGGCGGAGAGGTCATCGGCGGCATGGTGGACATGGTCGGCGGGCGCGGGCGCGCTGCCGCCGTGGATGAGCACGGTGGTGTAGCCCAGCCCGGCGGCGGTCTGAAGATTGCGGGTGCAATCTTCGAACATCACCGAGGAGCGGGGCACGACCCCGAAACGGGTCCCGAACGCCTCGAAGCCCTCCCGGCCCGGCTTGGGGCGGTACTGCGCGGCCTCGATGCCGAACAGGTCGTCGAAATGGCCTGACAGGCCCAGCCGCTCGAGCGTGCGCTCGGCGTGGCGGAAGGAGCCGTTGGTGTAGACGTAGCGCCGCCCCTCCAGCCCGGACAGATGCGCGCCCAGCGCGGCGTCGGGTTCGAGCACCGAATGGTCGATGTCGTGGACGAAATCGAGAAAGGCGGCCACGTCCACCCCGTCGCGGCGCATCAGCCCGTTCAGGGTGGTGCCGTAATCGCGCCAGTACTCGTCGCGGATCAGATGCGCGCGCTCGGCGTCCACGTCGTGGGCGCGCATGATGAACTCGGTCATCCGCGCCTCGACCTGGCTCATCACCGGGGTCTGGCGGGGGTAGAGGGTGTTGTCCAGATCGAACACCCAGGTGTCGACATGCGACAGATCCGCGGGCCGCGCGCTCATGGCTGGCTGCCCGCGCCGCTTCCGGCGGGGGGCGGGGCGGCGGTGAAATCTGCCGCGGTCAGGGTCAGCACCGCCGAGCCGTCCTCGATTTCGGGCAGGGCGCGGAAGTCGGCGGCTTCATAGCCCCGGGCCTCGCAGCCGCCCTGCCCTTCGGCGCGGAAGCGGGCGGGGGCGATGCAGAATTCCTCGTCTCCATCCAGCAGAGGCCGGGGCGCGGTCTCGTCGGCCAGGCTCTTGGCGTAGACGAAGGCGTCGCCCTCCTCCAGCCAGCCGCCCAAGACCCGCCCGCAGGCGCCGTCCTCGACCCGCCACCAGCCGCGGCTCTCGGGCTCGTCGCCGCGGGTGACGCCCACCGCGGCGGCGATCGGCGCGCCCGACCGGTTGCAGACCGACAGGCCGGCGTCGGCATTGCGCTCCAGCGCGACCTCGTGCAGCGCGCGCATCAGCGCGCCGCGGTCGTCTCCGAAGCTCTGGCCGGTCTCGCTCTCGAAGGCCGCGATCATCGAGCGGGTGTTGCGCCCCGCCACGCCGTCGATCAGCCGCACGTCATGGCCCGCCGCCCGCAGCAGGCGCTGCAGCCCGGCGTCCCCGGCCGCGTCGCCCCATTCCTCGTGCTCGATGAGGACCGAGCGGCGGCGCTCCTCGGGGCTCAGCTCGCGGAAGCCGCGCGCTTCGAGCTCGCGGCCCTCGCAGTTCGCCACGGCGTCCTGCAGCAGGAAGTCCTCCCGGGGCGCGACGCAGGCGAGCTGGTCGCCGCGCCATTCGCGCACGCCGTCAGGGTAGGCCATCGTGGTGCGGGCGTAGAGGAACTGCTGGGCGGTCTCGGGCGCGTCGATCACGGCGCAGGCGCCCGGCGCGATGAGCTGCCAGCCGCGCGAGGCCATGCCGGCGTCGTCGCGCCAGGCCTTGGCCGCCTCGATCACGAAAGTGGTCTCGTTGCACACCTGCCCGGCCTGGGCCGGAGCGGCGAAGACCGCCCCCGCCAGCGCCGCGCCCGCGAGGACCAGAAGCCGCGCGCCCATCACATGGGCTCCGGCACGGCCAGATCGGCCAGGTCGGCGCGCAGCGCGTCCAGCCCCAGCCGCTTGGCCGAGGAGGTCGCGGCCACCGCCGGGAAGGCGGCGGGGCGTTTTCTTATCTTCTCCTGCGTGGCGGTCACGATGGCCGCCTGCTCGGAGGGTTTGAGCTTGTCCAGCTTGGTGAGGGCGATCTGATAGACCACCGCGGACTTGTCCAGCACGTCCATGACCTCCACGTCCGACGCCTTGATGCCGTGGCGGGCGTCGATCAGGAGGACGACCCGCTTCAGGTTCACGCGCCCCCGCAGATAGTCGCGGGTCAGCGCGGTCCAGCGCTGGGCGACGTCCTTGGGGGCCTTGGCGAAGCCGTAGCCGGGCAAATCGACAAGACGAAGGCGCCCGCCGAGATCGAAGAAGTTCAGCTCCCGGGTGCGGCCCGGCTCGCCGGAGGACCGGGCGAGGGTCTTGCGGCCCGTCAGCGCGTTGACCAGCGAGGACTTGCCCACGTTCGAGCGGCCCGCGAAGGCCACCTCGGGCAAGGCGGTGTCCGGCAGGGCGGTCATCGACACCCCGCCCATCATGAAGGCGCAGTCCTGGGCGAACAGGCGGCGGCCGTGCTCCAGCCGCGCCTGCTCGCGCGCGTCGATTTCAGAATCGCCGGTCAGGACTTCTCCTCCGGGGCGGGCTTGGACTTGGCCGCCTTGGTCTTGCCGCCGCCGTCATTGGCCGGTTTCGGCGTCGGGGTGCCGTCAGGCGCGGCGGGCGGTTCGCCCTTGAAGCGCTTGATCAGGCGCTCGATCCCCGTCTCGGTGCCGTGGCGGCGCATGATGACGTACTGCTGCACGATCGTCAGGAAGTTGTTCCACGCCCAGTAGATCACCAGCGCGGCCGCGAACTGGGCCAGCACGAAGGTGAACACCACCGGCAGGAAGGCGAATATCTTGCGCTGGATGGGATCGGGGGGCGGCGGGTTGAGCGACATCTGCGCCCACATCGTGATGCCCATCAGGATCGGCCAGATGCCGATGGCCAGCGTGGAGCCGATCAGCGGCACGCCCGACGGATCCCACGGGATCAGCCCGAACAGGTTCCAGATCGTGGTCGGATCGGGCGCGCTGAGATCGGAGATCCAGCCGAAGAAGGGCTCGTGGCGCGGCTCGATGGACACGAACACGATCTTGTAGAGCGCGAAGAAGATCGGGATCTGGGGCAGGATCGGCAGACACCCCGCCAGCGGATTGATCTTCTCGCGTTTGTACAGCGCCATCATCTCCTGGGACTGGCGCTGCTTGTCGGCGGCGAAGCGCTCGCGGATCTCGGTCATTTTCGGCTGCACGGCGCGCATCTTGGCCATCGAGGCGAAGGCGCGGTTGTTCAGCGGGAAGAGCGGGATCTTGATCAGCACGGTCAGCAACATGATCGCCAGACCGTAATTGCCCAGCCAGCCGTTGAAGGTGGTCAGCAGCCAGTGGAAGGGCCGGGTCAGGAACCAGAAATTGCCCCAGTCGATGGCCATGTCGAGCCGGGGAATCCCCGCGCTCTCCTCATAGCCCTGCAGCACGCCCACCGTCTTGGCGCCCGCGAATACGAAGCCCGAGGACTGAAGCGTCTCGCCCGGCGCGATGGATTGGGGGTCCTGCATGAAGTTGGATTCAAACACCGCCCCGCCGCGAAGCGAACGGAACTGGGCGCGCATGTTCGGCGTGCCGTCCGGCGCGACGGCGGTCAGCCAGTACTTGCCGGTCATGCCCATCCAGCCGCCCTGGCCGGCGCGCTCGACCATGGTCGAGCCGTTGAAGTTGGAATATTTGCGCTTGAACATCTCCGTGCCCGACACGCCGATGGCGCCCTCGTGCAGGATGAAGAAGTTCGCGAAATCGCTGGGCACGCCTTCCTGGCGGACCAGGGCGTAGCGCGCGAGCGAGACCGCCTCGCCGCCCTCGTTGGTGACCGCGTCGGACACGGTGAACAGATAGTCCTCGTCCACCGAGATCGTCCGGCGGAAGACCAGATCGCCCGCCCGGTGCTCGAGCACCACCGGCGACTGGGGCGTCAGCACGTCGCCTTCGGCCAGCGTCCATTCGGTGTTCAGCCCCGGCAGGCCCGACGGCGCGCCCTGGGACCCGGCCCAGCCATGGACCGCGTACTGGGCGTCGGCGGTGTCCTGGGGCCTCAGCAGGGTGACGGGCACGCCCGAATCCACCTCTGTCTCGTAGCGCAGCAGCCGCAGATCATCGAAGCGCGCGCCGGTCAGGGCGATGGAGCCCTCGATGGCGGGGGTGCGAACGTCGATCCGCTCGGACCGCGCCAGCGCGGCGTCGAGCGTGGCGGCGGGACCTTCGAACTCGGGCGGAGAGAAGTCCTCGCCCGGCCCGCCCTCGGGCGCGGTGGCCAGAGGATCGCCGGGGGCCTCCTCGGTCTGGGCGGGCTGCTCGGGGGCCAGCCGCTGCAGCACGAACGCGTCATAAAGAAAGAGCACGCCCAGCGCGATGGCGATGGCCAGGATGAGATTGCGGGTATCGCCCATGAGCGGCCGGTCCTTCGGGAGTTAAACAGCGTCTCCGGCGCGCGGCGCGCGTGCGGGAGGGTCGGCGGGGGCGAGGCTTACCAATGCGCTTTTCACATCGTCAAGCAGCGCGGCCCATTCGCGGCCCCCTGTCGCGGCCCGCGCGATGAACACATAGTCGGTTCCGGGCGCCCCGTGCAGAGGCAGAAGCAGGCGCGCGGCCTCGCGCAGGCGGCGCTTGGCGCGGTTGCGCCGCACCGCGTTGCCGATCTTCTTGGTCGCGGTGAAGCCCGCACGGGCGGGGCCGTGGGCGTCAGGACCGGAGACGGCCTGCAGCACCAGCGAGGGCCGGACGGCCTTGCGGCCGTCGCGCGCGCGCAAAAAATCGCGCCGCCTGCGCATGCGGGCGGCGCGATCTGGAAACTGGGGCGGATGCCTGCGCATCCGGCCGGGCTTAAGCGGACAGGCGCTTGCGGCCGCGGGCCCGGCGGCGCGCCACGATCTGACGGCCGGCCTTGGTGGCCATGCGCGAACGGAAGCCGTGCCGGCGCTTGCGGACGATTTTGGACGGCTGATAAGTGCGTTTCACGGCTCTGCTCCCTTGAGCGGCGCGCGAAATCAGACGGATTCACGCGCGGAAAATCGAGGCGCGGTTGATACGTTCGGGCGGGGCGGGTGTCAAGGCGGCGCGCTGCGCGGGGTGTTGTGGTCTGTCCTCCTTCCCTCCGGTCAGTCGGCATCCTCGCTGCGCTGCGGGCGCGCGGTCGCGCTGGTGCGCTTCGCGCGGGGCGGCGCCGACGTCTTCTCCTCCCCTGAATGTGAGTGGCCGCGTCCCCGCGCCGCTCTATAACCTCCAGCCTCCGCCAGCCAGAGTTTCCAACCATGACCGAGTCCGACACCGCGCCCCGCCCGCCCGCATGGCGGCGCTTCGCGCCTCTGGCCGCGCTGATCGCGCTGCTGGCCCTCGCGGTGATCGCGGCGCTGGCGACCGGGTTCGACCTGTCCGACCTGCGCGAGCGCCAGCAGCAGGTCAGCGTCTGGGTGGCGGACAATCTGGTCCTCGCCATCGTGATCTACACCGTCATCTATGCGCTGGCGGTATCGATCTCGGTGCCCGGCGCGATCTGGTTCACCATCGGGGCGGGGCTGCTGTTCGGGCCGTTCATCGGGGCGGGCGTGGCCGTGGTGGGATCGACCATCGGGGCGACGATCATCTTCCTGGCCGTGCGGCACGCCTTCGCCGACTGGGCGCGGCGGCGCTTCAGCGGGTGGGTGGCCAGGCTGCGCGAGGGCTTCTCGCGCGACGCGTTCACCTATGTCCTCATCCTGCGGCTGATCCCGGTCCTGCCCTTCTTCGGCATCAACATCACCGCCGCGCTGCTGGCCATCCCCTTGCGATCCTACGTGCTGGGCACCTTCTTCGGCGTGGCGCCGCTGGCCTATGTCTACGCCACCGCCGGGGCGGCGGCGGGCAGTCTGGCGGCGCTGGACGAGCCGCCCGGTCTGGGCGACGTGCTGACGGGTCCGGTGATCGCCGCGCTGGGCGTGTTCGCGCTGGTCGCCATCCTGCCGTGGGCCTATCGTCGCGTGACGGGGCGCAAGGCCGCGCAGGAGGCCGGGGACGGATGAGCGCAGAGGTGCTGAAACCTGATCTGTGCGTGATCGGGGCCGGAGCCGCCGGGCTGACGGCGGCCGCCGGGATGGCGATGCTGGGTCGCTCGGTCGTGCTGTTCGAGGCCGGGGAGATGGGGGGCGACTGCCTCAATTACGGCTGCGTGCCGTCCAAGGCGCTGCTGGCCGCCGCCCATGCGGCCCATTCGGTCACCGCGGGCGCGCGTCTGGGCGTGACGGCCGACCCGCCCCGGATCGATTTCCGCGCCGTGATGGACCATGTGAGGTCCGCCATCGCCGCCATCGAGCCCGCCGACAGCCAGGAACGGTTCGAGGGGCTGGGCGTGCGGGTGATCCGAGAGTCTGCGCGCTTCATCGATGCGGACACCGTGCAGTCGGAGTCGGTGACCGTGAAAGCCAAGCGCTTCGTCATCTCGGCGGGGGCGCGGCCCGTGCTGCCGCCCGTCGAAGGGCTGGCGGACCTGCCGTATCTGACCAACGAGACGGTGTGGAACCTGTCCGCCCTGCCCCGGTCGCTGGCCCTGCTGGGCGCGGGGCCGGCGGGGGTGGAGCTGGGCCAGGCCTTCGCGCGGCTGGGCTCGGAGGTGACCCTGATCGAGGCGAAGACCGCGCTGGCCGGCTTCGAGCCGGAGCATCGCGCGCTGGTGCTCGACCAGCTCGAGGCGGACGGGGTGTCGCTGCTGGAAGGGGCGAAGGCCCTGCGGGCCGAGCGCGAGAACGGGACCGTCGTGCTGACGCTGGAAGACGGACGGCGGATCGCGGCGAGCCATGTGCTGGCCGCCGCGGGCCGGGCGCCGCGGGTGGACGGGCTGGGGCTGGAGGCGGCGGGCATCGCTCACGATGCGAAGGGCATCGTCTGCGACGACCGGCTGAAGACCGCCAACAGGCGCGTCTACGCCGCCGGGGACATCGCGGGCAAGGGCGCGCTGACCCATCTGGCGGGCTGGCACGGTTCGGTGATCGTGCGGCGGCTGGGCTATGGCCTGCGGGCCAAGCACTCCCAGGCCGCGATCCCGGCGAACGTCTACACCGACCCGCCGCTGGCGCGGATCGGGATGAGCGAGGCGGAGGCGCGCGAGAAATACGGCGACAAGGTCGCGGTCACGTCCTGGAGCTTCGCGGAGAACGACCGGGCGGTGGCCGAGGGCGACACGCGCGGGGGGGTGAAGCTGGTGCTGGGCAAGGGCGGCAGGGTGCTGGGCGTGCATGCGGCGGGCGCGCGGGCCGACGACGTGGTCCAGTACGCGGCCACGGTCATCCAGTCGGGCGGCAAAGCGAGCGCGCTGACCGCGCCCGTGCTGGCCTATCCCACCCGCGCCGAGGCGATCAAGCGGGCGGCGGGAAAGCGCTATGAGAGCGCCGTGTTCGGGCCGTTCGCGAAGGCGCTCGCGGGACTTCTGGCCTCTGTGCGCTAGATCGGCAACCATAGCGTTCTAGGAGCGGGGCGTTCGCGTGGGATAGGGTCCGCGGCGCATGAATGGATTCGCCCAAGACAGGCCGCCCCGCGCGGAGCCCGCCCCCCGCCCCCGGCGGGGGCTGTCTCTGGCGGGCAAGCTGTTCCTGCTCGCGGCGGGCTTCGTGATGCTGGCCGAGGTGCTGATCTACCTGCCCTCGGCGGCCAATTTCCGCGAGAGCTGGCTGACCGACCGGGCCAATTCGGCGCATCTGGCCGCCATCGCGGCGGAAAGCGCGGACGATGACGGGCTGGGCGACGAGCTGGTCCAGGAGCTGCTGACCGGCGCGCAGGCGGTGGCCGTGGCGCGCATCGTGGACGGGGCGACCGAGCTGGTGCTGGGCGGGGACGTGGGCGACGCGCCCACGGTGAACGCCGAGCTGGACGACGAAGGCCCCCTCGCCCGTCTCGCCGCCGTGCCGCGCACCCTGTTCGCGCCGCCCGGCCGCTTCGTGGTGGTCACCGCCACGCCCGAGACCCGGCCGGGCGAGCGGATCATCGTGGTGGTGCCCGAAGGCCCGCTGCGGGCGGCGCTGATCGACTATTCGGTGCGGATCTTCTGGCTGTCCATCTTCATCTCGGCGACCACCGGCGCGCTGATCTACCTGTCCCTGCTCTTCCTGCTGATCCGGCCCATGAAGCGGCTGAGCCAGGCCATGACCGCCTTCCAGCAGGACCCGTCGGACGCTCGCAGGGTGCTGCCCGTCTCGGGACGGCGCGACGAGCTGGGCCAGGCCCAGATCGCCCTGTCGGACATGCAGGCGGACGTGCTGGCCGCCCTCAAACAGCGCGAGCGGCTGGCCGCGCTGGGCGCGGCGGTGGCCAAGATCAATCACGATCTGAGGAACATCCTGTCCTCCGCCCAGCTCGTCTCGGACCGGCTGGCGACCAGCGAGGACGACCGGGTGGCCGCCCAGGGCCAGCGTCTGGTGCGCGCCATCGGGCGGGGCGTGGCCCTGTGCCAGCGGGTGCTGGACTATGGCCGCGCCGAGGAGCCCGCCCCCCAGATGGCCGACGTGCCCTTGCGCGAATGCGCCGAGGCCGCCGCCCGCGACGCGCTGTCGGGCCGGGCGGACGTCAACTGGGTGAACGCGCTGGAGGCGGACCTGATCGCCCGCGCCGACCCGGACAATCTGCACCGCATCTTTCTGAACCTGTTCCGCAACGCCGCCGAGGCGATGACCGGGGGCGAGCGCCGGGCGCTGGGCGTGACGGCCGAGGCCGCGGGCGGCGCGCTCGCCGTGCGGGTCAGCGACACCGGGCCGGGCATCCCCGATCAGGTGAAGAAGACCCTGTTCACCCCCTTCGGCCGCAGCGGCAAGCCCGAAGGCTCGGGTCTCGGCCTGTCCATCGCCCGCGACCTCGCCCGCGCCATGGACGGCGACGTCGCCCTGATCGAGACCGGCGACCGGGGCACGGTGTTCGAGGTGCGGCTGACGGCGGCGTGAGGGGCGGCGCCGGACGGGGCGGACGGGCTCCGCCTTGTCTTGGCCACGGTTCCGCTCTAGGGTTCCGGCCATCGATCTTGCTTGTCGAACTTTGTTTTACGCGCTGCGGCGCGCCTGACGATCTTCCTCTTTCAGCATCGATTTGCAGACCGTCCGCGCCGCGAGTGGCGCGGCGGATGTTCCTGAACGATTGAAAGGAAAATCGTCATGACCACCGGCACCGTGAAGTTCTTCAACACCACCAAAGGCTTCGGCTTCATCGCGCCCGACGGCGGCACCCAGGACGTGTTCGTGCACATCAGCGCCGTCGAGCGCTCGGGCATGACCACCCTGTCCGAAGGCCAGAAAGTCAGCTTCGACATCGTGGCCGACACCCGCTCGGGCAAGAGCGCGGCGGAGAACCTGCAGGAGGCGTGAGCCCCCTGCCCGGCCCCGCGCGCGCCTGTCCGGCGCCGCCGCGGAACCGGACGACCGAACGGAAAAAGGCCGGGCATCGCCCGGCCTTTTTTCATGGCCGCCTGAAAGGAAATCCCATGCCCCCGACGAAGAAGACCGGCTGGCCCGTGCGCACCAAAGCCAGCGACAAGGCCGACGCCACCACCCGCAATGTCCGCGCGATCAACGAATCCGACATCCGCAAACGCGAGGACAAGACCGCCCGCCTGAAACAGGCGCGGCTGGAGAAGGAGGCGGCGGACGCGGCGGAGGCTGCGAAGGCGGCTGATGGGGAGAAGGCGGGGAAGTAGCGCGGGTCGGCGCTGACGCCCCCCTGAGACCGTCTTGACCCCGCTTGTCCACCGTCCTCCCGACGGAAGCCGGGATCCATAATCTGGCCAAAAGCCTGTCAGGACACCCCTGGACCCCGGCGTGCGCCGGACAAACGGCGCGGGCGGGCACAGACTTGTCCACGCCCTGAAAACCGCCCGTATCCTGCTCCTTGCCGATCCCACGGAAGGGCGTGTTCGCGTCAGGCTCGCGCGGGACCGGCGCGGGAGACGAGTCCTTCCGCTCCAGGTGTCCGGCCCATGAGCGCCGTTCACCGCTCCGCATGGAGCTTAATGGAGATACGGGACGGAACGGCCCCGCGTGCGGACGGCCCGCAAGGCCAATCAACGCACTGCCCGAAGACCCTGTCAGGCCCGAAAGGGCCGTCCGCACCCCTTCCATCCCTCTGCGGGGCGACCCGGCGGAGATATCGGCGTGTCCGGTTCTGCCCGGGGTGCTTCGGAGCCCGCTTCGCGGGCGCCTCAGCATGAGGGGGCCAGGCAGGTGATGCGGGCGGGGAGTAGGCGGGGAAGTAAGGCCATCGCCCGCGCCCGCGCCATGGCGGCGACGTCACCCTCATCGAGAGGGGGACGGGGGGACGTGCTCGAGGTGCGGCTGAAGGGGGGGGTGAGGGGCTAGCAGTGGCTCTAGAAAGCAAAGGCCCAAGCGATAAACCCTAGAAGCAAAGTTAAAACTGCAACAACAACGCTCCACTTCACCCAATTTATTGGACTTGTCCATTTAGGCAGATCCCGAGAATTAGCAACTGGATGCATCGACCCACCATCATCCTCCTTGCTGAGATTCAACCAAGTCCATCCGTCGGGCACTTTTACTTCGCGACCCGCAACGTTAGGGCGCGCATCAGACAAAATTTGCTTCAGCTGCCAATTTATTTGTAGAGCGGATGCCGACAACCAAGCCAATACATATGCCTTCACCACTCGACTCGCGCGGGGGTTTAGTGACAGTCGTTGCCCCCACGGACGCCACCTGCGCCTCAGCAAGCCGCGATCAACGAGCAGCACCACAATATCTAGAAAATCGCGCTCACTGACTGGAATGGAATACTCCAGCCTTAAGTCTTTCTCGCCTATCCACCCGCGTTTTCTGTTAAAACTTTCAAGGTAGATCGCGAACAGAACGGTGAACTCGTCCCACCCGTGCTCCTGCGGCAAACGTTCGCCCCCTTAGCTCGCACTCAACAGCGCTCATAGCTAGACGTTGAACCATCGCCGCGGCCGTAACAACCTCCCTCTACCCCCGCGCCAGCTCCCGCACATAGCGGCGGTGGTCGCGGGTCTCCGCGTCCATCCACCAGTCGAGGCCGTGGTTCATGCGGTCGATGCGGTTGAGCGTCGACTGGATGGCGGCGGCGGGGACGCGTTCGAGGCCGCTGTTTCCCTTGGCCGCGCGCAGGCGCTCCACATAGAGGATCTGCAGGTTGCGGCGGTAGGTGGACGGGGCGCCGTCATCGCCGGTGAAGATCTCGTCGGTGAGGTCGGCCAGCATGGCGCGCGGCGAGTAGTCGCCGCCATAGGCCTGAGCGTCGGTCAGGCGGTTGAGCACGCGCGGGTGCAGGAGGTGGTTGAGCGCCTCGGTCTGGATGCGCCGCACGCGGGCGTGGACCAGGGGCTCGTCGGCGCGCGACAGGGCGTCGAAGCCGCGCCGCTCGGTGCGCAGGTGGGCGATCAGCTCGGGCGGGAAGGCGAAGGCGTCCGGCCCGAAGACATGCTCGCCCAGCGCCTCGATGGCCCGGCGCTGCTCGGCGGCGGGCACGGGGGTGAAGGGCGCGGCGTGGCGCGCCTCGCCATTGCCGTGGCTGTGGTCGGTGTACACCCCGCCCACGAAGCGCGAGATGACGTTCGCCGCCTGCAGCCGCATGGCCATCAGCACGTCGAAGGACTGGCGGTATTCCTCCCAGGACCCGGTGTGGGCGGGCAGGCGCGCGGCGAGCCCGCCGAGCGTGGCGTCGGTCAGGGCGGCCTGCTGGACCGACCAGCCGATGGGGTCTGAGGACAGCGAGTAGAGATTGGCCCGCGGATCGATGCCCCGGCCCGGCTGGCGCATGTCGTCGGCGTCGTTGGCGAAGACGTGGGCGGGGTCGGACGACCGGGCCAGATGGACGCGGCGCGCGCGCTCGTCGTCCAGATCGGGATCGTAGGCGAAGGCGATGGCCCAGCGGTCATACGGCCCCGGCTCGTCGGGGAAGTAGCGGCCCTGCGCGTCGCGGTCGGGCGACACGTTCACCCCCGGATAGCCCATCACCGAGGCGGCCAGGCGCTGCTCGTCGCGCGCGCCCTCGCCGTTGATGAGGTCCAGACCGGAGAAATAGGTGCTCATCATGTTGTGGGTGAGGCCGAGCGTGTGGCCGACCTCGTGCAGCACCAGATAGGCCAGCCCCTCGCGCACGATGGTCTCGGAGACCACGCGCTCGGTGGCGGGGTCGGCGCTGGCGAGGGTGGCGGCGATGCGCGCGAAGGCCTGGCCCAGCGCCATGTTCGGTCCCGCCTCGCAGGCCGGGCCGGGCAGGTGGTCGGCGAAGCTCATGCCGTGATCGTGGCCCATGGCGTCGAAACCGTCCGCGTCGGTGGCCATGGCCGCGGAGACGATGTCGCCCTCGGCCTCGGGGAAGATGCGGTCGGTGCTGATCCAGCGCTGCACGCTGGCGTGCTCGAGCATGATGTTCGCGCCCAGGATCTCGCCGGTGCGCGGATTGGTGAAGCGCGGCCCGTAGCCGTTGAAGGACGGGTTGGGCGAGGCGATCCAGCGGATCGTGTTGTAGCGCACATCGCCCGCGTCCCACTCCGCGTCGTCGGGCTGGATCTCCACGCGGATGGCGTCGCGGAAGCCCGCCGCCTCGAACACCGGATTCCAGGCCAGCACGGCGCGCGCGATGATGTCGCGATATTCGTGCGGGGTGGTGTTCTCGATCCAGAAGGTGATCGGCTGGACCGGCTCGCTGATCCGCGCGTTGGGGTCGGCCTTCTCCAGCCGCCAGCGGTGGATCAGGTCGTCGGCCGGATTGCCCGCCACGCGGGTCAGGTTGGTGCGCCGGGCGGTGAAGAAGCCCACCCGCGGATCGGCCGTGCGCGGGGTGAAGCCGTCTTCGGCGGGCATGGGCAGAAAGGTGTGCTGGACCACCACCGTGTCGGACAGCGCGAAGGGCGTGCGCGCGTTGTTCCAGTCGAAGGTGAACTCGGACACCACCTCGGAATTGGTGTCGTAATTGCGGATGTCGCGCACGTGGGTCTTGCGCGCGTTCAGCGTGCCCGGCGCGACGCCCAGCGCCCGGCCCATGGCCGTCTGCTGGCCCAGCCGGGTCAGGGCGCTGGTCAGGAACAGATCGTTGGCCTTCACGATGACGCGCTCGCCGTCGGTGGCGGCGACCTCGAGGCTGACCAGCACGGGCGAGGTCACGTTGGCCCCCGCCGCGCGGGAGACCGCGGTGTCCTCGTCATAGCTGTAGGACGTGTTCTCGTAGATGAAGTCCACGTGGCGGTAGCGCCGGCGCACGGAGATCACCGAGTTGTCCGACAGGATGCCCGCCGTGCGCATGCCGTCGCGGCGCGACCCGTCATGGACATAGCTGAAATAGATGAACTCGGAGCCGAAATGCTCCGGCCCCAGCTCCATGAACAGCTCGCCGGTCTGGCCGTCGCGGTAGAAGGTGAACAGGCCGGGGATCTTGTCCTTGCCGCGGCGGAACTCGGCCCAGGGCTCGACCTCCTCCACGATCTGGTTGGTGCCCTGGCACTGGCCGCTGTCGAGATTGCACGGCACCCGGTAGGGCATGATGACGTCGCGCGCGGCGTGGGCCAGCGAGCGCGTGGCCTCGGCGGGGGGCGCCTCGCCGGTCTCGAACACAGGATCGGTCCAGCCGGACTCCTGGTCCTGAGCGCCGGACTCTTGCGCGAAGGCCAGCGGCGCAGGGGCTCCGCAGGCCATGACCGCCATCACGGCAGCCGCCAATGCATGTCTCATCAGGGGGTCTCCCCTTTCCCGAACTCGCGACACGCGGGGCCGCGCCATGCGGTCCCGCTTCCCATGTCTTCCGTCCGGTCCTCGCGCACGGGGCTCCCGTCCCGTCCGCGCGGCGGCGTCGAGCATCCCGTCCCACCCCTGAGACGGGCGCTGTTCCCGGAAGACATGTCCCGCGGCGGCCTTGGCGCCGAGCCCCTTCGGCGGCCGTTCTCACGGGCATTCGGTCGGAGCGCGAACGCTCCCTGAGCCAAACTCTGCCTGCGCCCGCGAAAAGGCTCAAGCGCCTGTTTCACCACAGACGGGCATCGCGGCGGACGCTGCAAGCTGAACGGGATCAAAGACCGGACAATTTCCGAATCGGCGCAGGCAGATGGCATTTGCGCCACACTGATGCGCCAGAATGCGCGAAGGGCCGGGAACGCCCGGCCAGGCAGGGCGTGAACGCCGAAACCCCTTCGCCGGGCTGGGTGATTCTGTCATGATGGACGGCAGGAGGCGCCCCATGCGCGACACCCTCATCCCCGCCCTCGCCGCCCTGCTTGTGGGCCTCGTCTCCGCGCCCGCTCCGGCGCAGGACGTAACCCTCTGCCGGGACCCCGGGGCAGTGAGTGGCGACACCCTGTCCTGCGGCGGCCGCCTGATCCGGCTGCACCGCGTCTCCGCTCCCGCCGAGGGCGAGGCGGGATTCGAGGAGGCCCGCGCCGCGCTGGAGCGCCGGGTTCGGCTCAGGACCGCCCGTTGCCGGCTGCGCTCGGCGGCCTTCCGCGAGGGACCGGCCGCGGCGACCTGTTTCGTGGACGGCCGTGACGTGGGCGCGGCCCAGGTCCGCGCCGGGTTCGCCCAAGACGTCCGGTCTCAGCGCTCGGGGTCGGGCACGTAATCGCGGGCGCGATAACTGAAATGGCTGAAATCGGCGGGCAGGCCCGCCCCGGACGTGTCCTGACACGCCATCCCGACGAAGGCCCCGGTGAAGTTCGGCGTGCCCGGCGCGCAGGCCTCGTCCGACAGGATGGAGGCGTCCAGCACGTCCGGCAGCCAGCTCCACGCCCCCTCCCCGATCCGCCAGGCGAAGCGCAGGCGGTGGAGATCGATCTCCGCGCGCAGTCCGACCGGGCCTGACGGGAGGGCGATGCGGGCGGTGAAGGCGTCCGCGGTGGTGGAATCGGGGATGGCGCTCATCACCTGAAGATAGCGGCCCTGATCGTCGCGGGAGACGTGCAGATAGTGAAACTTCCCCCCGTTGTACCAGCAGATCAGTCCCGCGGCCTGCTGATAGTGGGCGGGCTCGAACTCCATCGCCGTCCCGATGCTGGCGCAGTGGGCGTCCAGCCTGCGGGCGACGAGGGCCTGCTCGAAGAGGCTGCCCAGACTCTCGCGGCCGTGAAGCCTGAGGAAGCCGGGGCGCTCCGACAGGCTGAACAGGCGGTCCGGCTCGGGGCTGCGCAGCCACTGGAAGGGGGCGGGCAGGTCCGGGCCGGTGAAGTCATGGCGCTCGGGCTCCGGCTCGAACCGGTGGGGCGGCAGGTCGGGCGCGGGCGTCTCCAGCGCGGGGATGGTGTCGCCACTGGCGGCGCGCAGCCAGCCGTCCTCGCCCCAGACCATCTTCTCGATGGCGGTCTCCCGGCCCAGCGTGCAGCGCCCCCGCCCCGGCAGGGGCCGGCCGCACAGATAGACCATGTAGGTCTCGCCGCCCGGCGTCTCCACCAGATCGCCGTGCCCGGCCCGGGCCAGCGGCGCGTCCGGGCGGTCGTGCGAGGTCAGCACCGGGCCGTCAGGGTGAAGCTCATAGGGGCCCCACACGTCCCTGGCGCGCGCCATCACCACCGCATGGTTCCAGCCCGTCCCGCCCTCGGCGAGGATCAGATGATACCAGCCGTCCCGGCGGTACAGGTGCGGCGCCTCGGTCAGCCCGAGGCCGGAGCCCTCGAAGATCACCCGCCGCTCGCCGACCAGCCTTTTTTCCGTGGGGGAATATTCCTGGCAGACGATGCCCGCGAACCGGTTCGCGCCGGGGCGGTGGTCCCACAGCATGTTCAGGAAATACTTCCGCCCGTCCGCGTCGTGGAAAAGCGAGGGGTCGAAGCCCGAAGAGTTCAGGTGGACGGGGTCGGACCAGTCGCCGTCCACGCTCTCGCAGGTGACCAGATAGTTGTGGAAGTCGCGCAGGGACACGCCCGACGCGCCCGCCACCGAGGTGCGGCCATAGCGCTTCACGTCAGTGTAGATCAGGTGGAAAAGTCCGTCCGAAAAAGTCAGGCATGGCGCCCACACCCCGCCCGAATCCGGGTCGCCGCGCATGTCCAGCTGGCTGGCCCGGCGCAGGGGGCGGGCGGCGAGCCGCCAGTGCTTCAGGTCGCGCGAATGGTGGATCTGGACGCCGGGGAACCACTCGAAGGTGGATGTCGCCACGTAATAGTCCCCCCCCGTCCGCACGATGGAGGGGTCGGGGTTGAAGCCCGGCAGGATGGGGTTGCGGATGGTGCCGGTCATGGGCTGGCCTGCGTGATTTCAGGGGCGTCGGCGGGGTCTCCGCCGCGGGCGCGGGCGTCGCGCTCGCGCACGAAGGTCCACAGGATGATCGCGCCCAGAATGTCCAGCGCGGCCAGAGCGATGAAGAACGGGTTGTAGCCCACCACCGTGACCAGCCCGCCGATCATCAGCGAGAAGACCAGCACGCCCGCATTGCCGAACGTGCCCGCCATGCCGGTGACCGTGGCGACCTCGTTGCGCTTGAACAGGTCCGACGACATGGTGATGACCGTGACCGACAGGGTCTGGTGGGCGAACCCGCCCAGGCACAGCAGCGCCACGGCCAGATAGGGATTGTCCACGAAGCCCACGAAGGCCACGCCGATCATCATGACCGCGCCCAGCGTGAAGGCGCAGCGGCGTGCGTTGATCAGGCTGATCCCCCGCTTCTGCAGGAACAGCACCACGGCGGGGCCGAACATGCAGCCCAGATCGGCGGCCACGAAGGGCAGCCACGCGGTCATGGCGATCTGGGTCAGATCGAAGCCGCGCACGCTCATCAGGTAGAGCGGCACCCAGAAGGCCAGCGTTCCCCAGGTCGGATCGGCCAGGAAGCGCGGGAGGGCGATGCCCCAGAAATTGCGCTGTTTGAGGATGGAGGGGATGGAGGGCCGCGCGCCGTCCGACTGGAGGTGGTCCTCCTGCCCCTCGGCGATGTAGGCGCGCTCCCTGTCGGACATCGCCTTGTGCCTGGACGGCGACTGGTAGAGCAGCATCCACGCCGCCGCCCAGATGAAGCCCAGCGCGCCGGTGATGAAGAAGGCGGACTGCCAGCTGTGGACGATGATCGCCCAGGCCACCAGCGGCGGGGCGAGCATGGAGCCCACCGAGGCGCCGATATTGTAGACCCCGCTGGCCAGCCCCCGCTCCTTGGCGGGGAACCATTCAGACACCGTCTTCATGCCCGCGGGATTGGCCGAGCCTTCAGCGAGCCCGAGAGCGCCGCGCAGCCAGGCGAAGGCCACCCAGTTGGTCGCGAAGCCGTGCAGCATGGTGATCGCCGACCAGGCCAGCACGAAGATGGCGAGGCCCTTCTTCAGCCCGATCACGTCCAGCACGTAACCCGCCAGCGGCTGCATCATGATCCCGGCCTGAAAGGCGCCGGTGATCCACGAATACTGCTGGGTGGTGATCCCCAGATCCTCCATCAGGGTGGGCGCGGCCACCCCCAGCGTGGAGCGGGTGAGGTAGTTGACCATCGCCCCCATCATCACCAGGCCGATGATCCACCAGCGCAGCGCGCGCAGCGTGCGCGGCCTCATGATCCGGCCCGCCCTGAAGGACGCGGGAATGCGGCGTGGGGTCTCATGCGAACCCTCCCCTGTCACATCTTTGTCACCCCCGATCTTTCGCGCCGGGAGCCGATTGACAATGCAAATTACTCAGACCTAATCTCGAATGATAGCGGTATCACCTATGTGTGAGCGCTTGTAGAGAAAATATTCAAGCCGTGCAGCTCGCCCTTAACCGAAGAGCAAAACACGGTAAATGGGAGGAATATCAGATGTTTGATGACGCGACCCGTCGCGGCGCCTCCGTGCGCGCACTGCTGCTCGGCGCTACCGTTTTGTCCGGCATTTCAGCCCCGGCTATGGCTGAAACCACCCTCCAGGAGGACCAGGCGCAGGAGGCCGAAACCCCTATTGAAACCATAATTGTCACCGGTTTCCGTGGCAGCCTCGCATCGTCCACCGCGGCCAAGCGGGAGGCCCTCGGATTTCAGGATTCCATCTTCGCGGAGGACATCGGCAAGTTCCCCGACCTGAACCTGGCGGAATCCCTCAACCGGGTTCCCGGTGTGCAGCTGACGCGCGAGGTGAACGGCGAGGGCCTGAACGTCGCGATCCGGGGTCTGGGGACCAACTTCACCCGCGTGCTTCTGAACGGCTCTCAGATCGCGGTGGCCTCCACCGGCCGCGCGGACTCCCAGAACCAGAACCGCGAGGTCGATCTCGACCTCTTCCCCACCGAGCTGTTCACCCGTCTGGACGTGAACAAGACGCCGATGGCCAGCACCGCCGAGGGCGGAGTGGCCGGCGTGGTCAACATGCGCAGCGCCCGGCCGTTCGATTATGACGGCCGCCAGATCACCTATTCGGCCCAGGGCGGATACTCGACCATGACCGAGGCGGTCAGCCCGCGCTTCTCGGTGCTGGCGAGCGATGTCTGGCAGATGGGCAACGGGGCGGAATTCGGCGCGCTGGTCGGCGTGTCGGTGGCGCGCAACAAGACCCGCACCGAGGGCTTCGAGACCATCGGCTGGACCAATCCCAACATCGACTGCCCCGGCTGCACCGACATCGGGGGCAACGGCTTCGTGCTGCCCGCCGAGGTGCCCGCGGGCGCGGGCAACGGCCTGACGCCGGGCACGCCCATCACGTCCGAATTCCTGCAGTCGCTCAATCCGGGCACGTCTCTGGAGCAGCTGTCGAACGGCCTCATCCCGCGTCTGGGCCGGGACGCCCTGTTCGAAGGCGACCGCGACCGCGACGCCGTTCTTCTGGCGCTGGAATACCGGCCCAATCCGCAGCTCAACTTCTATTTCGACGGCCTGTTCGCCCAGGCGGACCGCAATTTCAGCCGCATCGACATGAACTGGGTGGTGCGCAACTCCAACTTCATGGTCCCCATCGGCGTGGAGGTGGACTCCAACAACGTGGTCACCCGCGGCACCTACGCCAACTCGCAGTTCTTCCTGGAGGCCCGGCCCTACAGCGAGGAGGTGGAGTTCTACAACCTCAACCCCGGCATGAGCTGGGAGGTGAACGACTGGCTGAGGATCGACGGGCAGGTCAACTACTCCCAGTCGGACTTCTTCCGCGAGGCGCCGACCATCCTGGTCAACACCCCGCTCAATCAGGGCCTGACGGTGGAGTATGACAACACCTCCGGCCCCTACCCCTCGATCAGCACCAATTTCGATCTGAACGATCCGAACCTGGGCTGGACCTGGGCGGCCGGCGGCCGGGTGAACGTGCAGAACGAGCGCCGCTCGACCGAAACAAAGGGAACCCGCTGGGACGCCACCATCGGCGATTTCGACGGCAACAACTTCCGCTTCGGCCTGGCCTATGACGATGTCAGCCGGACCATCGAGGCGCTGGACAACTCCCCGCGCTGGCAGACCTTCACCTGCGGCGGCGGCGACATCAGCCCCACCGATCCCGTGCCCGCGCCGGTTCCGGCCTGCACCGGGGGCGGAAACTCAGCGGTGCCGAACGCGGCCATCGGCTCCTTCCTCCGCCCCGGCCCGCTGGGCTTCGTGACGGTGGATTACGACGCCTTCTTCAACGCCACCAACTACCGCGCCTATGCCGACACCGCGCCATTCAGTCCCGCGGCGGCCACGGGGGCGAATTCGGGCACCATCGAAGAGGGCACGCTGGGCGCCTATGTCGAGTACAACGCTCTGACCGACATCCTGGGCCGGGACCTGCGCTTCAACATCGGCACACGCTGGGTGAGCACCGACCAGACCGTGACCGGCCCTCAGACCGTCAGCGGCGAGACCACCTTCGTGTCGCTGTCGCAGACCTATGACGAGTTCCTGCCCGCCTTCAACGCGGCGTGGGACGTGTTCGAGGACGTCACCTTCCGCCTCGCTGCCTCGCGCACCCTGACCCGGCCCAACCCCAGCGCCATGCTGCCGGGCACGGCCTTCTCCGATCCGTCCGCGCAGAACGCCACCCGGGGCAACCCGGAACTGGCCCCCTACCTGTCGACCAATTTCGACGTGGGCGGGGAGTGGTACACCGGCGGCGAGGGCTATATCGGCGTCGCGCTGTTCTTCAAGCAGGTGAACGGCTTCACCGTGCAGGGCAACACCACGGTGCCCTTCACCGACCTGCAGATCGACTTCGACCAGCTCACCAACCTGCAGCAGCAGGCGATCAACGACCGGGGCGGGCCGAACAACGCGACCGTCACCCTGAGCCAGCAGATCAACGCCGACGGCCAGCTTCAGATCTCCGGTCTCGAGCTGACCTGGGTGCAGCCGCTGGACTTCGTGCTCGAAGGGGCGGGCTTCCTGGCCAACTTCACCAAGATCGAGCAGTCCTCCACCGGCTCGGGCGTGCCCGCGGTGGCGGTCGGGGTCGCGCCGCACACCTACAACGTGACCGGCTATTACGAGCGGGGACCGTTCTCCGCCCGCCTGTCCTATGTGTGGGAGGACGCCCAGATCAGCTCCGGCCTCAACCAGAACGGCGTGCCCGCCGCCCAGCTCCGAACCGACGCGCGGGGCCAGTGGGACTTCGCGGCGAGCTGGACGCTGGACATGATCGTGTCCCAGCCTCAGCTCACCCTGGACGTCATCAACATCACCAACGAGCCCCAGCGCTCGACCTTCGAGTTCGATAACGCCGCCTTCACCTACTACGAGCCGGGCACGGGGATCCTGGCGGGGATACGCGGCCGCTTCTGAGAACTCCCCTCCCCTCCGACGTCGAGGAGTTCTCCACTGGGCGGCGCGGCTATCCGGACGCGCCGCCCCCTTCCCTTTCCCAGGGACGCCATAACCGGACACGGCCCTTAAGGGGCTTCAAACGGGAGGATCGTCATGCGCCTACTCACCCTTCTCACCCCGCTGGCCGCGCTGTGGCTGGCCTTCGCGCCCGCCGCCCAGGCCGAGGACGGCTATGACCTCTGGCTGCGCTATCACCCGGTCGAGGCGGAACATGCGGAGGACTACCGCGCCGCGGCCGCCGCGCTGGTCTCGGATGAGCGCGGCGAGGTGCTCGACAGCGCGCTGGCCGAGCTGGAGCGGGGTCTGACGGGGCTGCTGGGCGAGGCGCCGGAGCGTTCTGATCGCGCGTCCTCGGACGGTTCGCTGATCGTGGGCACGGCGTCCTCTCCGCTCATCGGATCGCTGGGGCTGGACCTGTCCGATCTGGGCGAGGACGGATACGTGATCCGCTCGGTGGACGCGGACGGCCAACGCGCGACGGTGATCGCGGGCGGCGGCGAGACGGGCGCGCTCTACGGCGCCTTCCACTATCTGCGCCTGATCCAGACCCGGCAGGACGTGGCCGATCTCGACATCACGGAGCGGCCGGCCTTCGGGGTGCGGATGCTCAACCACTGGGACAATCTGGACGGCACGGTCGAGCGCGGATACGCGGGCTTCTCGCTGTGGGACTGGCACAAGCTGCCCCACTATCTCGACCCGCGCTACACCGACTACGCCCGGGCCAACGCCTCGCTGGGGATCAACGGCACGGCGGTCAACAACGTCAACACCGACGCGCTCAGCCTGACCCCGCAATATCTGGAGAAAGCCGCCGCCCTGGCCGACGTGTTCCGGCCCTGGGGCATCCGGCTATACCTGTCCGCGCGCTTCTCCGCGCCGGTGGAGATCGGCGGTCTGGACACCGCCGACCCGCTCGACCCCGCCGTCGCGGCCTGGTGGGCGGACAAGGCCGCGGAGGTCTATGACTACATCCCCGATTTCGGCGGCTTCCTGGTGAAGGCCAATTCGGAAGGCCAGCCCGGCCCGCAGGACTATGGCCGCACCCACGCGGACGGGGCGAACATGCTCGCCGCCGCGCTCGAACCCCATGGCGGCATCGTGCTGTGGCGGGCCTTCGTCTACGACGAGGGCGTGCCGGTCGACCGGGTCGCCCAATCCTATGACGAGTTCATGGCTCTGGACGGGCAGTTCGCGGACAACGTCATCATCCAGTCCAAGAACGGCCCGCTGGACTTCCAGCCCCGCGAGCCCTTCCACCCCCTGTTCGGGGCGATGGAGCAGACCCCGCTGATGATGGAGTTCCAGATCACCAAGGAGTATCTGGGCCACGCCACCCATCTGGCCTACATGGGCGAGCTCTATGAAGAGACCCTGCAGTGGGACACCATGCGCCCCGAGCCGGGGACCCCGGTGGCGCGCACCATCGACGGATCGGTGTTCGGCCATGAGCTGACCGCCATCGCGGGCGTGGCCAACACCGGCACGGACCGCAACTGGTCGGGCTCGCAGTTCAACCAGGCCAACTGGCACGCCTTCGGCCGGCTGGCGTGGAATCCCGACCTCGCCGCGCGCGATCTGGCCGAGGAATGGGCGCGGATGACCTTCACCAACGACGCCGAATTCCTCGAGCCGGTGGTGGACATGATGATGACCTCCCGCGAGACCGTGGCCGACTACATGACCCCGCTGGGCCTGCATCACCTGATGAACGCCAGCCACCATTACGGACCCGCGCCGTGGGTGGATTTCCGCGAGCGGGAGGACTGGAACAACGTGTACTTCCACCGCGCGGACGAGACCGCCATCGGCTTCGACCGCACCGCGTCGGGCTCCGATCAGGTGAGCCAGTACGCACCGGAACTTGCGGAGGTGTTTTCCGACACCGCGCGGATGGACGAGCGCCTGCTGCTCTGGTTCCACCGGCTGGAATGGGATTTCCGCGTCCAGTCTGGCCGGACCCTGTGGGAGGAGATGGCGCAAAGATACACCGAGGGCGCGCGGGGCGCGACGGCCATGCGCGAGACCTGGGAGGGGCTGGAGGGCTTCATCGACCAGCGCCGCCATGACGAGATCGCCGCCTTCCTCGCCATCCAGGAGCGCGAGGCCTGGTGGTGGCGCGACGCCTGCCTGTCCTGGTTCAGCGACATCTCCGGCCTGCCGATCCCCGAAGACCTGCCCCAGCCGGAGCATGATCTGGAATATTACATGTCCCTGAGCTTCCCCCACGCGCCGGGGATCTGACACCGGCGGGGTTTCCCGGGCGCGGACGCAACACTATAACGTCCGCGCCCGCCGCCTGAAGGAAACCCGCCCATGGCCTCCGCCCTGTTCGAGCATATCGCCGCCCTGCACGCGCCCCGCGCCTGGGGGCGGATCCTGGACGCGGGCGCAGGGGTGAACTCGGTGCGGTGGATGGCCGGTCTGCCCGGCGAGAGCCTGACGGCGGTCACGGGATCCCCCTCGATGGCCCGGACGGTGGAGCGCGCGGCGGGCGGGCGGCTGAAGCCTGAAGACCGGCTGATCACGGGCAACTGGTCCGACCCGGAGCTTCTGAAGGGCGAGCGCTTCGACACGGTGATCGCCGATTACCTGATCGGGGCGATGGACGCCTTCTCGCCCTATGCCCAGGATCTGATCTTCGACCGGCTCAAGGCCCACGCCAGAGGGCGGCTCTACATCACGGGGCTGGAGCCCTACGTGCTGGACCGGCCTTCCACGCCCGCGGGCACGATGGTGTGCGAGATCGGACGGCTGCGCGACGCCTGCCTGCTGCTGGCCGGGGAAAGGCCCTACAGGGAATTTCCCGCCGAATGGGTGGTCCGCCATCTCGAACGCGGCGGCTGGCGGGTGATCGACGTCAAGCGCTTCCCCATCCGCTACCGGGCGAAATTCGTGGACGGCCAGCTGGACATGTGCGCGGCCCGCGCCGCCCGGCTGACCGATCCGGCTCTGCGCGCGGCGCTGGAGGCGCGCATCGCCACCCTGCGCGGCGCCGGGCACGCCATGGCCGAAGCCGATGGCGGGCTGCGTCACGGCGCGGACTACGTGATCGCGGCCGAACCGGCGTGATGGGCTGAAGAAGGATGGGCGGCGGCATGCAGGCGGGCCAGGTCGGCCAGGCTGTCCGCGCCCGTCTTGGCGAAGACCCGGGCGCGGAAATACTCCACCGTGCGGTGGCTGAGCTCCAGACGGCGCGCGATCTGCTTGCTGGTCTCCCCGGTCAGGAGCAGATCCAGCACGTCATTCTCCCGGCGCGTGAGCGCGCTCAGGCGGCGGTCTGCCTCCTCGCTCTCCAGCCGCGCGGCATGCGCGCGCCAGGCGCTCTCCAGAGCCAGGGCGAGCGCGTCCGCGAGCGGAGCGGCGGGGACGGGAAGCTCGAAGAAGTCCGATACGCCCGCGTGCATCGCGTCGATCACGGTTTTCGCGCTGGGCCGATGGGCGGCCATCACGATGCGGAAGCCCGGATGCGTCCTGCGCAGCCGGGCGCCTGACTCCGCGCCCTGTCCTTCAGAGAGGCCGATCAGCGCGGCCCCCCATTCATTTCCAGGGACCGTTGCGTGGAAAGCGTCCATGGTGACATGGCTGGACGAACCGCCGAAACGCGCCTGAAGCAGGGGACCGGCCCCGGCCCGCGTTTCGCTGTCGGTTCCGATCAGGTGAAGGCGGGTCGCGCCCGGCCAGCCCGGAATTGATCTGCTGCGATCAGGCATTGTCATATAACTGTCGCATGACGGTAAGATTGCTCCTTCCCCGCCTCCTGCGATTGAAATATTATCAGTTACGACACGCTGAATATTCACTCATATGGATATATAATTTATCAAAATTGAGTATATGCGCTGCCGCATCTTATCCACGGGCGCCCTGTCCGGCATCTAACCAGCTATTTTCCCGGAATTCCCTGACTGCCACGCGTGTGGCTTGATGATGGCGAGGGGCGCCGCCACATGCGGTCTCCTCAACGCCGCAGCGGCCAGCCCGGGCACCCCATGTTCGAAATGACCGCCGGCGGACGCGCCCATCTCACCCCCCCTTTGGGCCGTCCAGACCTGGCGGCCGGGCGGAGAGGCCCGAAGGCCTCACCGCCTGGTCGTCATGGTTCTAGAACCGGATGGCTGACCAGGGATCGATGATCCCTTCACGCACGGCCTGGGCGACCATGTGGGCGCGGTTGCGCGCGTTCAGCTTGATGCGGACCTGGTCGAGATGGCGCTCCACGGTGCGCGGCGCGATCTCCAACTCGATGGCGATCTCCTTGGCGGACAGCCCGTTGGCCGCCTGTGACAGACATTCCAGCTCCCGCCGGGTCAACCTGCCGAAACTCTCACTCCCCCATGCGACTGTCATGGTCTTGTCCTCAACCAAAAATGGAAAGGTCCAGCGCAAACAGTCTAGCATGGGGGCAAGGGGGATAAACTGAGTAGTTCTACCTAATGGTGAGCGTAATATTACGTAGACCCTTAAACCATCTATTAATCAACCGGCCTTTGTCGGAACGTGGAAGTGCAGGGGGAAGCACACATGTGCCTTCATCTTACTGCACTCAGCTCCAATGAAGGAACTACCCAATGAAAAAGGTCATTTTCGCTTCAGTGGCGGCCATTGCCATGTCCGCCGCCGCGTCCTACTCCCAGGACAGCGAGTCCCTCACCTACAACCTGAACGGTTCGATCGCGAGCAATTGCGAGATCGCTCCCGAAGGGACGATCAACGTGAACGTGGACATGCTGAACTTCGGCAACCAGGGCCTCGCCGCGGTCGCCTATTCGTGCAACTCCCCCTACGAGCTGACCATCCAGTCGGCCAATGGCGGCATGGAGCACCAGGAAAGCGGCGGCGCCATCGTGATCCTGTATGACGTCGAGACTTTCGGCTTCTTCAACACGACCGGCAACGGCCCGCAGTCGTTCAGCTCCGCTGCGATCGCCGCTCCGGCCTCCGCGGTGGTGGCGACCGAAGACAGCTGGGCGAACATCCTGCTCAATGGCGGTCTCCAGCTCGGCAACATCGATCTGGTCTTCCCGGGTCTGGCCAACACCAACGTGGCCGGGACCTACGAGGATCAGCTCACGGTGACCGTGACCGCGATCCTGTAACCGCCAGGCCCCTAGCCTGAACGGAAAATGGCGGAAGGGAGCGCGACGGCGCCCCCTTCCGCTTCTTCCGACAGGAAGGGACCATCGTCATGACCGGGGGTGATCATGTTCCGTTCAATCCGAGCCGCAGCCTTCGCTGCAGCTGCAGCCGCCGGGCTTCTCGCCAGCGCGGCGGCCTACGAATTCACGCCGATCGTCGCGGTGTTCGCGCCTTCAGGCCCCGGCGCCGTCCAGAGCTTCGTGGTGCGCAACACCCAGCCTGAGACCATCGCGCTCCAGATCACCGCCGTGCGAAGGCTGAGCGCGCCTGACGGCTCCGAGAGCCACGAGCCGGAGCTCGACGATTTCATCATCACGCCGCCCCAGCTCGTGGTCGCGCCCGGCGCCAGCCAGACCGTCCGCGCCCAGTGGATCGGCGATCCGGCCCCCGAACGCGAGCTCAGCTATCGCTTCATCGTCACCCAGGTGCCGATCCGGTATGAACGCGAGGTCCGCGAGGAGACCACCGCGAACATCACCCTGGGCTACAAGTACGAGGCGGCGGTGTATGTCACCCCGCCCGGCGCCCAGCCCCTCGCGAGGCTGGTTTCCGCCGATCCCGTGGAGTCGGAGGACGGAGCCACGAGACTGGCCGTGACCCTGGCCAGCGAAGGCGGCACCCGGGCGATCCTGGAGAACCCGGTGCTCCGTCTGAGCGGCGCGAACGGGCAGTCGGTGACCCTCGAAGGCGACACCCTGCCGGAACTGCGCAACAAGAACCTGCTCAGCGGCACGACCCGGACCTTCATGCTGGACTGGCCCGCAGGCCTGCCACAGGGGCAGGTCTCGGCGGAATTCTCCACCGACTATTACGTGGCGCCGTGAGAGCGTCATGGGCGCACCGTCCTCTTTCCGGATCGGGCCGGGCCACCCGGCCCGGCCCTCCGCGCGACTAACCCTCGCCTCGCTGTGCCTCGGATTCGTGCTGAGCCTGATCGCGGCCATGGCCGCCGACGCACGGCAGGAAGAGGAACTCCCGGCAGTCGAAGATCCTCCCGCAGAAATGCGTGAGCAGCCGCCCGCCGATCCCCGGCCGCGCACGCTGCCGGGCCTGCCGCCCGGAGCCTCCCCGGAAGACATCTTCCGCAATATTTTCGGCGGCGACGCCCCGGCGATGCCGGAAGCCCAGTATCCGGTCATCATTCTCGACATGAACCGCGGCGACGCCCGCGTCCAGCCTGGGAGGCCCGGCGAGCCCAGCCGGATCGAGCGCGCCGCGCTGATCGAGGCGCTCGGCCCCTTCCTGGTCGACGACAAGGCGGCCGAGCTGGTCGCCCTGCCCCACGACGAAGGCTGGATATCGGACAGCCAGCTCGGGGCCATCGGCATCGAGGCGGGCTTCGACACGCGCCAGCTCGCCTACGCCATCGACGTGCCGCTGGAGCACAGGGCCGTCGTGCCCCTGCCGCTCGCCCGGCGTTACGACCCCTCCCAGCTGCTCGACGCGGCCCCGCCCGCCCGCTTCTCGGCGGCGCTCAACGTGTTCGCGGGGCTCTCCGCGCTGAGCGCGAGCGAGACCCAGCCCACCGGCGCGGACCGGGGCGACCTGACGCTGGGCGGGGCGATCAACTACGCCGGATACGTGCTGGAGGGCACGGGCACCGTCTCCAGCGATTTCCGCGGGGACACCGACTTCACCCGCACCGACGTGAGACTCACCCGGGATCTTTACGAACGCATCATCCGCCTGGAAGCGGGCGACCTGACCGCGCCGTCCACGGGCCTGCAGGCGCGGGGCAACATGGCGGGGCTGTCCGCCTACCGCTATTTCGGCCAGCGCCCCTATCAACGCTTTTCGCCCACGCCCGAGCAGGAGTTCGAACTGGCCCGTCCCGCCCGGGCGGCGATCTACATCAACGGCCGGTACGCCCAGGAGATACGCCTGCGTCCGGGCCGCTACCGGCTGACCGACCTGCCGCTGAGAAGCGCGTCGGGCAACGACGTGCAGATCGAGCTTCGATACGACACCGGCGAGGTGGAGGTGCTGAGCTTCCCCGCCTTCTTCGACCTGCAGCTTCTGCGCCCCGGGGTCAGCGAATTCGCCGTCAGCGGGGGCGTCAGCTACCGCCTTGTGGAGGGCGAGCGCCGCTATGACACCGACCGCCCGGCGATCAGCGCCTTCTACCGCCGGGGCCTGAGCGACACCCTGACCGTGGGCGCGGACATCCAGGCGGACCCCGACGTCGCGCTGGTCGGCGGGCAGGTGCTCGCCGCGACCGCCTTCGGGACGGTGGGCCTGCTTGCGGCGAACAATTTCGGGGAATCGGACGGGCTGGCCGTGACCGCGCTCTACCGCTGGGCGGGAACCGATTATCGCCGCCAGGCCACCGCCGACGCGCAGATCCGCTATGCGGGGGCGGGGTACCGGACCCTGCGCCAGAATCTGGAGCCGGTGTTCGAATACGGCGCGCGCGGGCGGGTGGGCTTCAACCTCACCGACACGCGGCGGGTGCAGTTCACCGCCGACTATCAGCGCATCCGCGAAAGCGGGTTCGATGAATATTCAGCCGAGGCGCTGGTCAGCCAGCGCACACGATATGGCACCTTCGCCCTCTCCAGCCGCTGGGAACGGCTGGAGCGCGGCGACGATCTGAGCGTGCGGCTGTCCTTCTCCGCGCCGCTGGGCCGGGGCACTGTGGCGGCCAGCTATGACAGCGCCAACGACAGCTATCGCGCGGTCTACAACCGTCCGGTCAGCCCCGGCGTCGACAAGTTCGGCTATTCGGCCAACTTCACCTCGTTCGACGGGCTGGACGACCTGTCCGCGAGCGGCTTCTACCGGGGCAACCGGTTCGAGGGCACGCTTGAACAGCGCTTTTCCGAATCCAGTCCCGATGCAGGTCTGGGCAGCGAGATCCGGACCACCGCCTTCGCGGGAACGGCCCTCGTGACCGCGGGCGGGCGGGTGGCGCTGTCGCGGCCGGTCTATGACGGCTTCGCGATCATCGCCCCGCGCGAAGCGGTCAGGGACTACGCCATCGGCGCGGACCCCCAGGCCCGCTTCGCCACCGCCCAGCGCGACTACAACGCCCGCTCCGGCCCGCTTGGACCGGCGGTCATCCCCGATCTGGCCCCCTTCCTGGTCAGAACTCTGGAGGTGGAGGCCATAGACGCGCCCCCAGGCATCTCCATCGGCGCGGAGGCCTACACCGTCATTCCCGGCTACCGCACGGGTTACCTGATCGAGGTGGGCGACGCGGGCAACGTGGCGCTCATCGGCTCGCTGGTCGATCAGGCCGGCCAGCCTGTCGCCTTCGCGGCAGGGGTGGCGCGGATCGCCAACGGCGACGATGTGGACGAGCGACCCGTCTTCACCAATGCGGGCGGGCGGTTCTATGTCGACGGCGTCGTCGCGGGCGCGGTCGTGGCGATGGAGTTCGAAGGCCGGCCCAACCTGCGCGCCAATGTCCGGGCGCCCGAGGGCGCCGTGGGGGTGGTGCGCTTCGACGCTCCGGTGACGGCCGTTTCCGCCGCCGAGTTCGACGGCTCGGTGCAGGCCCCGCCCCACACCTCCGATTTCCGCCAACCGACCGAACCGCGCGAACCCCAGACCGGGACCGGCGGCGGCGCCCCGCCGGACGCCGCGTTCATCCCGCTCAGCCACCTCACGGAAAAGCCTTGGGACGATGACACTCGCAAGCTGGGGCTCACGAAAGGGACACGAAAGGAGTCCGACATGAAACGATGGTCGATGATGGGGGCCGCGCTTGCGGCCGCCGCGGCGGGAGGGCCGTCCGCCCTCGCCGCCGATGACGATGCCGGGGCCGCCGCGCAGCCGCCGTGCGAACTCGCCCTGCGCGCGCCTGCGAGCGTGTATTTCCGGGGCGCGCGCAGCCGGGGCTACGAGGTCTTCTCCGACGCCCGCCACCAGGAGCAGGTTCAGATACAGGTCGAGCACCGCGGCGGCCCCTGCGACTGGAGCCTGACCGTGGGCAGCGCGACCAGCCCCACCCTGCCCGCGCTGGAAGGCCCCGGCGGGGGGCGGCTGGAATACGAGGTGCGCGAGGACCCCAATGGCGAGAACCTGCTGACCGCGGACTTTTCCTCCTTCGGCGCCTCGACGCTGGCCGGCGCGTTCGGCGAGGGATCGCAGGCCGAGGTCGTCGTCCTGTTCATCGAGATCCCGCCCGGACAGATCGCTCCGGCGGGGGCCTATCAGGACGCGCTGACCTTCCGGCTGTTCCGCGAGGAGACCGGCCAGGAGCTGGTCGACGAGCGGGGCCTGTTCGTGACCGCGGACGTGCCCGCCTCCCTGCAGGCGGGCATCGGCGCGTCGCTGGGCACGGGGATGAGCCGGACGGACGTGGATCTGGGCCAGCTCCGGTCAGGGATGAGACGGGCGCTGAACTTCACCGCCCGGACCAACACCGACGTGAATATCGGGTTCGCTTCGGACAATGACGGACGGCTGCGCCACGAGCACGGGCGGGCCTATGTGCCCTACTCCATCGTGTTCCGCGGCGAGACCTTCTCCCCGGGCGAGGGCGGGGTGAGATTTTCCCATGAGGCCTCGCCCCAACCGGAAACCCACCAGTTTGAAGTCCTGATCGGGGACATACCCGGCGGCGGGCTGGCGGGCGCATACTCCGACACGCTGACCGTGACGATCACCCCGGCCTGACGCGTCACCGGTTCAGGCGGTTGAGCAGATAGGCCCGGATGCGGCGGGCGTTGGCGTCGGTCATGGGGCCGAGCACGCCCCGGGCCTGGGGCGGGATGTGGGCGGCGGCCTCGCCGGGGTCTGAGAAGACGTAATGGTCGAAGACCTGCTTCCAGACCGCCCTGTCCTCGGGCGGCAGGTTCCGGATCGCCAGAATGGCGTGATGCAGGGCGTTCTGGGGCGGCCCCATCCAGACCGGCGTCTCGCGCCACCAGTAATTCGCCAGCGCGTTGAACGGCGCGGTCGCCTGCACGTGATGCCACCACATGGACGGGATGAAGACCGCGTCGCCCGGTTCAAGCTCGGCGAAGCGGGCGGCGGCCAGCGCGTCCTTGAGCTTCGGGAAGGCCTCGAAATCGGGTTCGTCCAGATCGGCCAGCGTCACCGGCTGACCCGCGGGCGTCACGTCCAGCGGACCGATGTAGAGATTGGGGAGCTGATCAGGCGGGAACAGGGTGAAGCGTCGCTTTCCCGCTAGCACGACGGCGAGATTGTCGGGCAGGTCCTGATGGGCGGGAATGCGCGAGGGGCCGCCGATCCAGATGCTGCCCAGCGCGTCGCGCCCGCCCAGCCCCGGATCGTTGCGGTCGTGAAAACCCGGCAGCAGCACGTCGATGGTGGTCGAGGCCAGATAGACCAGCGGCGGCTCTGGCTTTCCCCCCTCCTCCAGTATGCGGTCCAGCAGCTCGGCCAGCCCGATGCGGACCAGCTCCGCGTTCGGGGCGGTCCAGCTCTCGTTGTAAAACAGCCGCCCCTTCGCCTCGGGCGGGCCGAACGAGGCCGCGACAGTGGCCCCCTCGTGAAACCCCATCAGATAGTCGCGCGCCGCCTCCCCGCCCTCGCGCCCCGCCTTCACGGCGGGCCAGCGCTCGGCATAGCCGCGCAGCACCACCGGCTCGCGGGTGGAGAAGACGTCGTCGGGGGTCGCGCCGGGCCGGGCGTCGGAACGCTCAGGCAGCGGAGCGTCGACCGGGACGGTCATGCCCCGCCCCGTCCTGCCAGCCGCGCCCGCTTGCGCGCCACCAGTCCCGACAGGTGGGACAGCGAAGCCATCACCATGAACAGAGGCTGCAGATGCCCCGCCTCGTGCAGGGCGCCCAGATCATCAGACTGAAGCCAGCTCACCCGCTCCTCGGCGATCACGTGCATCCCGGTCAGGCGCGCGGCGTCGCCCTCGCCCAGATCGGCCTCAAGCGTGAAGGGCTCGAGCAGACCCAAATCCGCCAGCGCCTGCACGAAGGCGGCGGTGGCCTCGTGGCCCGCGGCCAGACCCTCCAGCGTCTTGGCCGCGTCCTTGAGCAGCTCGGTCATGCCGCCATGTTCGAGAAAGACCGGTTCGCCCTCGGTCTGGCTAACGCGGGGGTGGTCGAGATCGACGTGTATCTCCAGCTCGGGCCGGCCGTCCGGGCCCGGCCTCGGGCGCTGGCCGATCAGGAAGGGCTGGGCGCGCAGGGCGGCGGGGATGAAATCCGCGTCCCAGCCCCGCCCGTCCAGAAACAGGTTCTCGCCCGGCTCCAGCCCGAACAGGGCGATGGGCTGGAACCGCCCCCCTTCCTTGCGGAAGACGACGGGGTAGCGGGCCTGCACGTCGCGCAGCTCGTGGGTGAAGACCGGGCACCACATCACCGCGTCGCCCAGCGCGCCGGAGCGGCCCGTGCGGATTTTCAGCCCCTCATGGTCGATGTTGTTGAGCTGGGTGTGGCGGGCCATGGCGGGTCCCTTCTGTCTGATGACGTCCGGCCGGGCGATCCTAGACCGCCCGGCCGCCGCCGTGCAAAAGACCCGGCGGCCGCCACAGGGGAAACGCCGCCGCCGGGGACGCTGGTGAGCGTCTTAGCCGGAAACCTCCTAGAAGGTGTAGCGGACCCCGAAGCCGTACCGCGCCCCGGTCTGGGTGACGAAGTTGGCTTCGAACGGGTGCCGGCCATGAATGCGCTGGGTCTCGTCGGTGACGTTGATGCCCTCGGCGAAGACCTGAAGGTTGTCCGTGACCTGATAGCTGGCGCTGAGGTCGAGCTGGCCGTAGGCCTCCGTGTACATCGGGTTGTTGGGCTCGCCGGTGGCGTTGTTCAGCGCGTTCAGGAAGCGGTCGCGCCAGTTGTAGGCGGCCCGCACCTGGATGCCGTCCCGGTCGTAGAAGGCGACCAGGTTGGCGCTGTCGGACAGCCCGATCAGGGCGAACTGCCCCGGCGCGCTGCGCGGCAGCGTGTTGTCGAAATTCACGTCCCCGTTGACGATGGTGTAGTTGAGGATGAAGCCGAAGCCGGTGTCTCCCAGCAGGTGCTGCCAGGCGAACTCCCAGCCGTCCACCGAGGCGGAGCGCTCGTTGACCGGCACGCCGATCTCGAACACCACCAGCGGATCTTCGCCGGGCACGCCGAAGATGTTGCCCGTGATGTTGCCGTTGGAATCCACACCGGTGATTTCCACCGTGGACGGGTCGGCGTTCTCGAAAATCCAGTTGCGGATTTCCGTCAGCCCCGCATTCGGACCCAGCGCCGCGACGGCGGCCTGATACCGCGCGCCCTGGGCGGGGTGGTAGAGCTCGAACGGGCTGTCCTCGATCACCGAGCGGCCGATGAAGTTGTCCACGTCCTTGCGGAAATAGCCTGCCGAGACGTAGCTGCCCGGCGCGTAATACCACTCCGCGGACAGGTCGAAGTTCTGGGATTCGTAAGGCAGCAGACCCGGATCGCCCTGCTCGCCCGTGCCGCCGAAGACCCGGAAGAGCTGGGTGACGGTCTGCCCGCCCTGGATGTCGGCATAGCCCGGACGGGTGATGGTCTGGCTGTAGGACGCCCTCAGGGTGATGTCCTCGCGGATGTCGTACCTGAGGTCGACCGACGGCAGCCAGTAGTCATAGCTCCCCTCCAGCTCGGTGAAGGCGGACTGGTCGGAATAGATCACGCCGAACTCGTTCTCCGACACCCACTGGGTTCCGACCGGCACCGGGACCAGCGCGCGGGAGGTCACGTCGGTCTGCTCGTAGCGCAGGCCGAAGATGGCCGAGAAGGGCCGGTCGGCGATGTCCCAGGCGGTGTTGACCTGCGCGTAGGCGGCGAAGGTCTCCTCGTTGGTGCGCCGGTCGGTGGTGAAGTCGTCGCTGCGGCAGATGCCGTCGCCGCCGCAGGCGTTGTACTCGCTGTCGATGATCGCGGCCATGCGGTCGAAATCGAAGGCGTAGAAGGTCGGGACCAGGTCGGGGCTGCCGCTCCCGCCCAGCCGGTCGAACACGCTGGAGACCGAGATCGGCCGCCAGATGTCGTCGGGGATGTCCGAAGGCGAGCCCACCCCGCCCCAGGTGTCGCGCTGGGCCACCGCGAAGGCGGACCGCACGTCGTTCTCGGTGCGCTCGGCGCCGAAGCCGATGCTGTCGATGATGCCCCGGTCGAACTGATAGCGCCCCATGATCCGAGCCTGCTCGATGTCGGTCTGCATCAGGCCGTTGCGGAAGCTGGTGCCGGTGGACACGTGCAGGGACGGGTCGATCCCCGTCACCCCGTCGATATAGCCCAGCGATATGACCGGCAGGTCCTGCTCGAAATTGACCGACTGGCTGGCCAGATAGAAGCCCGCCGTGCCGATCACCGCGTCAGAGCCGTAAGGGCTGTTCGAGCCCGAGCGGGCGCTGGAATTGTGGTAGTCGAATTCGAAGGTCAGGTTGTCGGTCGCCTCCCATTCGACGTTCAGGCCCGCGGAGTTCAGCTCGTTCTTCACCGCGAACTGGCCGCCGCCCATGGACAGGTCGGACGGCGCGCCGCCGAAGCGCTCTGTGTAGAAGATCGGGCCGGCCACAGGGCCGTCGGTCCAGGCGCTGCTCGTGTCTTCGAAGTTGAACCAGATGGACATGTCGCTGCGCCGGGTGGCGATGCGGTTCTCCGAGTAGGTGTAGTCCGCGGTCACCGTCACGCGGTCGGTCGGGCGCGCCTGCAGGGTGAGCTGGCCGTTGAAGCGCTCGCGGTCGATCTCGTTGATCGAGTAGTTCATGTTCTGGGGCACCGAATACACGTCGTTCGGCCCCGGGCGGTTGGTGATGTCGCCCATCTCCGGCAGCGTGCCCCAGTCGGCCTCCGACCCCAGGAACGCCCCGCGCCAGCCTGAGTTGGCCGCCGCCTGGGCGAAGCCAGACCGCCGCTCCTGATAGTTGGCCGACAGCGACACCCCGATGCGGTCGTCCGCGAAGGTGTTCGAGAAGATGCCGGTGAATTCGGGCGTGACGTTTTCGCCCTCGGGCGGGGAGAGATCGTACATGCCGCCCACCGCCGCCGAGGCGCGCAGGCCCGGCGAGTCCAGCGGACGGGTGGTGCGGATGTTGATGGTCGAGCCGATGCCGCCGGTGGCCAGCTCGGGCCGCCCGGTTTTGTAGACCTCCACCGCCGAAATGCCGTCCGCGGCCAGATTGCCGAAATCGAACGAGCGCGAGGAGGACGCCGAGGTCGCCTGCAGCGAGGAGGTCGGCATCTGCCGCCCGTTGAGCAGGACCAGATTGTAGTCCGGGCCGAAGCCGCGGACCGTCACCCGGCTGCCCTCGCCGTTCTCGCGGTCGATGGACACCCCGGTGATGCGCTGGAGCGCCTCGGCGAGGTTGGTGTCGGGGAAGCTGCCGATGTCCTCGGCGGAGATGGCGTCGACCACGCCCTGCGCGTCGCGCTTCATGTCGCGCGAGGAGATCAGGCTCGACCGGATGCCGGTGACGGTGATCACCTCGGTCTCGCCCTGCCCCTGGGCCAGCGGCTGCTGCCCGGCGGTCTCCTCCTGAGCCGCGGCCTGCGACAGCGCGGTGATCGAGGCTCCCGCCAGCAGCGCCATGGAGCGTTTGAGAGTCCTGCGTCCCTGTTTCGTGGTCATCGTCGTCTCCTCCCTCTTCATCTTTTCTGATCCGCCGCGTCATTGCGCGGGGTGTCGGGTCGTCTTCGTCAGTCAGGCGGGTCGTGGGGGCCGGGCGCGTCCGTCTCCTCCATGCAGGCGCGGCCCGTCTCCGGGTCCGTCTCGCACTGGTGCACGCGCACCCAGTCCACCAGCGCTTCGGCGGGAAAGGCGGACGGGTCGACCCCGCCCTCGTTCTCGCCTTCGGGCCAGCGTCCGCCGACCGCGAGGTTGAACATCAGGTAGAAGGCCTGGTCGAACGGCGCGTAGGGTCGTCCGGCAGCCTCTTCGGCGGCGCTGAACCAGTCCTCGGCCTCGATGCGCAGATACAGCCTGTCGTCCACGAACCACTGGATTCGGCCCTCCCCCCACTCGACGGCATAGACATGGAAGCCGTCCTGAGGGTTCTCTCCGCCCGGCGGGCGGGCGGCGCGGACATGGTGGTCGTTGTCCGGCGGCAGGGCGCCGTAATGCAGCGCGCCGTGGATGCGGTTCTCGCGCCCGCCCTCGCATTCCTCGCAGGCCGCGCCCAGATTGATAGCCTCGAGAATGTCGATCTCGCCCGAGAGCGGCCAGGAGCCGTAGGCGTCGTTGGCGGGCATCATCCAGAAGGCGGGCCACACGCCCTGCCCGCCCGGCAGCTTCATGCGCGCGGCGAAGCGGCCATAGCGCCAGTCCGCCAGACCGCGCGTGCGCACCTTGCCCGAGGTGTAGTCCCGGGAGCGTTCGCCATCCATCTGGTGCTCGTGAGGACGGTCAGGGCCGGTGAAGCGTTCGGCCTTGGCGATCAGGCGCAGCTGGCCGTTGACCACCTGCACGTTGTCGGTCCGGGCGGTGTAGCACTGGTGCTCCTCGTTGCCGCCGCCCCAGCAGGATTCCTCATGCTCCCAGCGTTCCGGATCCAGCACGTCGCCATCGAACTCGTCCGCCCAGACCAGAGCCCAGCCGCGGTCCTGCGGATGGTGGTCCGGCCCCTGAGGCGGGGGCGGCGGGACGTCGGCGAGCTCCGGCCCGGCGGGCTGGGCGGCGCAGCCGCCCGCGCCCAGCGCCCCGGCGAGGATCAGCGCGCGGGCGGGCATGCGACGGCCTCCCCTTCGGCGGACGCGACGGTGAGCTGGGACAGGCGCAGCGCCATCGGGCCGTCCGTCGCGATGGAGACGGTCTCCACGGCGGCGAGATTCACCCCCGCCTCGGCCAGGCAGGACAGCGGGATCTCGATCACGTCGCCCGCGGGCGCGCTGGTCTCTTCGGTCAGAGCGTCCAGCGCGAAGCCGTCCTCGCAGTCCTCCCCGCACACCACGCCCAGAACCGGGGCGGTCGCGGCGGGCGTGTCGGCGGCATAGCGCAGGCGCAGGACGAACCCGGCCTCGGCCGCGCGGGTCATGTCCGACGGGCCGCGCCAGAAGGCGGCCTGGCCCGCATCACTCCATTCCAGAGACAGCGCGTTCTCCTGACGGCCCAGATCGCCGCGGGCGATCTCGACCACGCCTTCGGGCGAGGCGACGGGCGCGCCGTGAAACTCGCCCCGGCCGGTCTCGTCCTCGGCGGTCAGGCGCCATCCGCCCTGCAGCTCCCCGTCGTCGAACAGCGCCAGCGCGTCAGGGGTGTCGGGCAGGCCCTCCTCGCTGAGCTCGCCCAGATCGGAGCGCTCGGCCAGAGCCAGGCCATAGCCCAGCGCGAACAGCGGATCATAGTCGGCGTCGCCGTGGTTGAGCGGCGCCTGATCGGGACGCTGCGGCCAGGAGAAGGACAGGCGCCCGGTGAAGTCCATGCCTTCGGCGCCGAACAGGGTGTCGGCCAGAGCGCCGGCCTGGGTGCCGGGCAGGAAGGCGGCGACGAAGGCGTCCGAGGCGTTCAGCTCCGGGTTGACCCAAAGCGGGCGGCCGGAAACGAACACCGCCACGGTGGGGATGCCCGCCGCCTGGAACTCGCGCAGCAGATCGACGTCCGACCGGTCGCTGGGGCTGTAGGCCACATTGTCCAGATCGCCGCGATACTCGGCATAGGGCTCCTCGCCGAACACCACCACGGCCACGTCCGGCGCGGCGTCATAGGCGCCGTCGGGCGCATGGATCACCGAGCCGCCGCCCTCCGCGGCCATGCGCTCGATGCCCGCCAGCAGGGTCTCGGCCTGGGGGAAATCGTCATGGGTGACGCCGTCGCCCTGCCAGGAGATCGTCCAGCCGCCCGACAGGATGGACAGGTCGTCCGCGCCCTCGCCCGCGACGAGGATGGTCGATCCGCCGCTCAGCGGCAGCACGTCGTTCTCGTTCTTGAGCAGCACCGCCGAGGCGCGCACGGCTTCGCGGGCCAGCTCGGTGTGCTCGTCGCCGCCCAGCACGTCGAAATCGCCGGCATGGACGCGCTCGCTGGGGCGAGGCGCGCCGTCCATCCCGGCGCGGATCTTCACCCGCAGAATGCGGCGCACCGCGTCGTCCAGCCGCGCCATGGGCAGGGTTCCGGCCTCGGCGTGGGCCAGCAGCGTGCCGTGCAGCTCGCGCCAGCTTTCCGGCGCCATGTACATGTCCAGACCGGCGAGGATGGATTCCACGCAGTCGCCCGGCGTGCAGCCGGGGATCTGGCCGTGGCCGTCCCAGTCGCCGACGATGAAGCCGTCAAAGCCCCAATGGTCCTTCAGCACGCCGGTCAGCAGGCCTTCATGGCCGTGCATCTTCACGCCGTTCCAGCTCGAGAAGGAGGCCATCACCGACTGCAGCCCGGCTTCGAGCGGGCCGACATAGCCCGTGCCGTGAAGGTCGCGCAGGTCCTCTTCGCTCAGGCGCGCATCGCCCTGGTCGCGCCCGCCGGTCGTTCCGCCGTCGGCGAGGAAGTGCTTGGCGGTCGCCAGCGTGTGCGCGCCTTGCAGGAAGTCGTCCGACCCCGGATCGCCCTGCAGCCCGCGCACCATCGCCGCGCCCAGCCGGGAGACCAGCTCGGCGTCCTCGGAATAAGATTCGTAGGTCCGGCCCCAGCGGTCGTCGCGCGCCACCGCCACGGTGGGCGCGAAGGTCCAGTCGATGCCGGTGATGCGGATCTCCAGCGCGGTGGCCGCGCCGATCCGTTCGAGGAGGTCCGCGTCATGGGTCGCGCCCAGCCCGATATTGTGCGGGAAGACCGTCGCGCCGACCACGTTGGAGTGGCCGTGCACCGCGTCCGTGCCCCAGATCACGGGAATGCCGGGGCCGTCTTCGGTCATGGACGCCTCCCAGAAGGCGTCCGCCAGTTCCAGCCAGTCTTCGGGCGCGGCGCGCAGATCGTCGCCGGGGGCGGAATTGCCGCCGTTCAGGACCGAACCGAGATGATAACGCCGCACGTCCTCGGGCGTGACAGAGGCGATGTCGCCCTGGATGACCTGGCCGATCTTCTGCTCCAGCGTCATGCCTGCGAGGAGTTCCTCCACCCGCGCCTCGACATCGCGCGAGCCGGGATGGGGCACGGCGATCTCCGGCCAGATTTCGGGATGCGCGGTGGAATCCTGCGCCACGGCGGCGCCGGACAGGGCGAGCATGCCCGCCGCGGTCCAGCCCGTCAGCAGCGCCGCGAGGGGCAGCGGGCGGCGGGCGGCGTGGCGGCGGCGAAGGTCGGTCGTCATCTGTCTCCCCATCCGGCCGGGGGCGGCCGGGTCTGCTTCATCATGATGGGGGAAATCGCGCGGGTCGGGCGCTCGCGCCCGCCGCGTCAGTCCTCCCCCGTCCCGCCGCTTGTGGCGCAGCGTGAACGTTCCATGACGGTGATCCGCGCCGCGGGCGGGCTCAACCGGCGTGCGGTGAACCGGGATGAAATCCGCGACGAACCGGACGGAGGGGGATCAGGAATGGCGGGCGATGATGGCCTCGATGGCCTCGCGGTGGGTGCGCGAGGACCGGATCGCCGCGCCGTCCGACATCTTCACCAGAGCGTCGCCCTTGGGCTGGGAGACCACTTCACGCACATGGGCCGCGCCCACGATGGCCGAGCGGTGGATGCGGAAGAAGTCGGGCGGAGTCAGCCGGTCCTCCAGCGCCTTGATGGTCATGCGGACCATATGGGTGCGCTCGGTGGTGTGGATCATCAGATAGTCGCCCGACGCCTCGGCCCGCACGATCTCGTCGCGCGCCAGAAGGAGGGTCCGGCCCGACTGACGGATGGATACGGTCGCCTCTGGCGGCGCCTCGGGCCGGGCCGCCCCGGTCCCGCGCAGCGTTCTGAGCGCCGCGGCCCGGTCCACCGCCTGGGCCAGCCGCGCCTCGTCCAGCGGCTTGAGCACGTAATCTGTGGCCTGCGCGCTGAACGCTTCCACCGCGTATTCGGCATGGGCGGTGGCGAAGATCACCATGGGCCTGTCCGGTCCGGTCATGGAGCCGACCAGCTCCAGGCCGCCCAGCCCCGGCATGTCGATGTCGAGCACCATCAGGTCCGCGCCGTGTTCGTCCAGGGCGGCCAGCGCCTCCTCGCCCGAGCCGCAGCGCGCGACGATCCGGACCTGCGGATGCTCCCTCAGGAGCGCTTCGAGCAGGTCGAGCGCCAGCGGCTCGTCATCGGCGATGATGGTTCTCAGACGCACCGGCCCTCCCCCTCCCGTCCCGCGCAAGCTGCAATGGTATCACGCGGTTTCCGCGCCGGGCCAGCGGTTCGAGGTCCCTGCCCCCGGCAGGCGATTTGACCTCGGCGCGCCTTCGCTCATCATGGCCGCCGCCGCGCCCGCGGCGAGGAGAGCGTGACATGGACATCCAGACCGGCCAGCCGCCCTCGCGCGCGAAGACCATCTACCAGCATCTCGGCCGCACGCCCGAGCGCCAGTTCTGGACCCTTCAGGCCGTGGGCTGGCTGGCCCTGTGCGTGGTGACCTTCTTCACCCTGACGCTCTGGTACAACACGCTCGAGCTGATCTACATCGCGCACACCCTGCTTCAAGCGGTGCTGGGGATCGCGGTGTCGCTGCCCATGCGCTGGGCGTTCAAACGGGCCTGGAACATGCCGCTGGCGCCGCGTCTGGCGCTGGTGGCCGGGGTGGTCGTGCTCGCCTCGATGGCCTGGACGGCGCTGCGCCTTCAGACTTTCATCTGGATCGTCCACGAGACCGATGTCTGGACCGATTTCGGCGGCTGGTATTTCGGCTCCTTCATGGTGCTGTCGAGCTGGACGCTGGCCTATCACGCCATCAAGCACCACCGCCTGCTGCTGGCGGAGAAGGAGCGCGCGGTGCAGGCGCGCGCGGACGCCAACGAGGAGCGGGTCAAGCGGCTGCTGGCCGAGGGCCTGTCGCGCGAGGCGCAGCTGAAGATGCTGCGCTACCAGCTCAACCCCCACTTCCTGTTCAACACGCTCAATTCCATCAGCGCCCTGATCAAGACCGCCCGCAACGACGAGGCGCGCGAGATGGTCACCCGGCTGGCCCAGTTCCTGCGCCATACGCTCGACAGCGACCCGGCGCTGAAGGTCACGCTCGATCAGGAGCTGGAGACGGTCTCGCTCTATCTCGACATCGAGCGCAAGCGCTTCGGCGAGCGGCTGACGGTGGATTTCGACATCGGGCCGGGCACGGCGGACGCGCTGGTGCCGGCCTTCGTGCTCCAGCCCCTGTTCGAGAACGCCCTGAAATTCGCCGTGGGCCGCAGCGCCCGGCCAGAAACCATCACCATGGCCTCCCGTCGCGAGGGCGCCAGCCTGGTCCTGACCGTGAGCGACACCGGGCCGGGCGTGGAGCCCGGCACGGACTTCGCCGAACTGTCCGAACGCGGCGTGGGCCTGCGCAACATCCGCCAGAGGCTGGAGACCGAATACGGCGAGGCCCACGGTTTCGACATCGCCGCCGTCGAACCCGGCGGATTCAAGGTTCGGATCACCCTGCCGCTGGAGCGCGAAGCGGCCCCGGCACAGGCCGGAGCCGCCGCGGAATGAGGCCTCAGCCGCGCGCCTTCATGGCGCCGGCGACTTCGCGCTCGGCCTGCCGGAAGCCATAATCAGGCACGATGGCGCCTGCGGGGTCGGAGGCTTTCTCCCACGCCGCGATCAGCCGCTCGCCCGCGTCCTCGCCCCCGCCGATGGTGACGCCCTGGGTCAGGGTGATTTCGGCCCGGGCGAAATGGCCCGCGCCCGCGCATATGACGGCGCGGGTCGGCGCGTCCTCGGCCACCAGCGGCAGCAGGGCGGGGCTGACCAGCGCCGGGTCGAGCAGCGCCAGCGCCTCCTCGGGCAGCAGGCCCTCGGTCATGGCCGTGGCCGCGGTCGGCGCCAGGCAGTTCACCCGGATGCCGTATTTCTCGCCCTCGATGGCCAGGGTCTGCATCAGGCCGACCAGCCCCATCTTCGCCGCCCCGTAATTGGCCTGGCCGAAATTGCCATACAGGCCCGAGGAGGAGGTGGTCATCACGATGCGGCCGAACTGCTGGGCGCGCATGATCTCCCACACCGCCTTCGAGCAGATCGCCGCGCCGACGAGGTGAACGTCCACCACCAGCCGGAAATCGTCGAGATCCATCTTCGCGAAGCTCTTGTCGCGCAGGATGCCCGCATTGTTCACCAGAACGTCGATCCGGCCCCATTCGGCCATGACCTGTTCGACCATCGCGCCCATGGCGGCCGCGTCGGTCACCGAACCGGCGATGGCGAGAGCCTGCCCGCCCGCGTCCTTGATCTCGGCGGCCACCGCGTCGGCGGCGTCCTGGCCCAGATCGTTGACCACGAGCTTCGCGCCCTTCCGGGCCAGATACAGCGCATGCTGGCGGCCCAGCCCTCCGCCCGCGCCCGTGACAATCGCGACACGCCCCTCAAGCGTCATCGGAACCCTCCATCCTGCCTGTGTGGAAAATCAGTCTTCAGCCGGCCGCGACCGGCATATTTCAAGGAAGCCCGCGGCCATGAACCGGGCCATGCGGTCCTTCACGGCCACGAAATCGTTCGAGCTGCACAGCCCGCCCGACAGCTTGTCGATCCGCCCCGTGCGCGCCAGCGTGAGCATCAGCGAACCGGTCACGAAGTGATAGCCCCAGAAGATGTCCTCTTCGGCGCAGCCGGGCAGGGCCTTCTTGAGCAGCTCGATCAGGCGCAGCACGACCGGGTCGAAATGCTGGTCCATCAGCTCCGCGCCCCATTCGGGCGTGTTGGCCACCTGCGCGCCCAGCGCGCCGTAATTCTTCCAGTTCTCCCCGCCCTGGATGTAAAGATCGAGGTCGGTGTCCAGGAAGGCGCGCAGCGCCCCTTCGATGGTGGGCCGGCCGCCGCACGCGGCCTCGTAGGCCTCCAGCGCCTCCATGCGCAGGCTGCTGGTGACCACCGCCCGGCGGGCGAACACCGCGTCGAACAGGGTCTTCTTGTCGGTGAAGTAGTAGTTCACCAGCGTGTGGTGGGCGCCGACCTGCCTGGCCACGTCCTTCAGGGTCACCCCGTGCAGGCCGTGCCGTGAAAACAGGTATTCCGCCGCATCGAGGATCTGCTCCATCTTCTCGGCGCGCTGCTGTTCCTTGACGGGGCGCTTGCGCGGCTTGGCGGTCCGGGAGCTCCCGGCGGGCTCCGCCTTGCGGGAGGCGGGCTTGGCCGGGCGCTTCGCCGGGCCGGAGTCAGAGGCTGCCATGGTCGGTTCTCAAACGCATCTTGTCGATCTTGCCCGTGGGCGCGAGGGGCATCTGGGACAGGCGGATGACCGCATCGGGAATCCACCATGCCGCCACCCTGCCCCGCAAGGGCTCGAGAAGCGACTCGTCGCTGACATCCTGCCCGCCCCGGGTCTGGACGACCAGCACCGGACGCTCCCCCCATTTCGGATCAGGCCGTCCGATCACCGCGGCGAGCGAGACTGAAGGGTGCTCGCTGACGACCGCCTCGATCTCGGCGGGGTTGATCCACTCGCCCCCCGACTTGATCAGATCCTTGGCCCGGCCCGTGATGACGAGGTTTCCGTCCCGGTCGATCCGGGCCAGGTCACCGGTGGGAAACCAGCCGTCCGCGTCCGTTGCGGCGTCCGCCTCGCCGAAATAGCGCTCCACCACGGCCGCGCCGCGCACGCGCAGATGGCCTTCGGCATCCCTCTGTTCAGGCAGCGCCCGCCCCTCCGCGTCGGTGAGCAGCAGGTCCACCCCGATGGCGGGGCGGCCCGATTCCTGAGGCGAACGCACGGCCAGGCCCGGCGGCGCGAACGTGCCCGAGGGCGACAGCTCGGTCATGCCCCAGCTCGTCTGCACGCTCACGCCCAGCCCATGTTCGATGCGCGCCATCAGGGCCGGGGCCATGGGCGCGCCGCCCACCACCACCCGCTTCAGGCTGGGCGTATGCCCTCCATGAGCCTCCAGATGCTCCACCAGCCCCAGCCAGACCGTGGCCACGCCCACCGCGATGGTCGCGCCCTCGGCATTGATGAGCGCCGCGAGGCTGGCGCCGTCCAGATGGCGGCCGGGCAGGACCAGCTTGGCGCCCGCCGCCGGGGCGGCGAAGGGCAGCCCCCATGCGTTGGCGTGGAACATGGGCACCGCGACCAGGACGGCGTCCTCGCCGGTGATGCCCAGCACGTCCGCCTGCAGCAGGCGCAGCGTGTGCAGGTAGCTGGAGCGGTGAGTGTAGGTCACGCCCTTGGGCGAGCCGGTCGTGCCCGAGGTGAAGCACAGGCCCGAGGGCGAGGTCTCGTCGAACCCGCCCCACTCGGCCTCTCCCGCCTCCGCCTCGACCATCGGTTCCAGCGCACGCGCGGGCGTGGCGCCGTCCGGCCCGCCCGCAGCCGGATCGCCATTGATCGTCAGGACCAGCTCCAGCGTCCCGGCGAGGGCCGCGATCCGGCGCGCGATCGGCTCCAGATCGGCGCTGGCGACGAGAATCCGCGCCTGCGAACGCACCGCCATCTCCGCGAGCTGGGCCTCGGTCAGGCGCGGGTTGAGCGTGTGGCACACCGCGCCCATGCCCATGATCGCGTACCAGGCCTCGACATGCTCGCGCGTGTTCCAGGCCAGCGTGGCGACATGCTCGCCGGGCCGGACGCCCAGCGACGCGAACACCGCGGAGACCTTCAGGCTGCGCGCCTTCAGGCCCGCATAGCCGATCCGGTCGGCAGGCCCGTCCTCGCGCGCGGTCACCACCTCGGTGTCCGGGCGCCATTTCGCCGCGTGGTCGAGAAATCTGTCGAGCGTCAGGGGAAAGGCCTGCATCTCCCCGTGGGTCATTCGCATCCGGGCGCTCCGTCGGGAAGCGGCGGCGCGACGATCCCGGTGTTCCAGTTCCACGGCGTTCCGCCCGCGGCGCGGCGGCGGCACATCACAGCCTCGTGCAGCTCGAACATGCCCGGCAGGACGTGTTCGGCCGCCTGCGGCTCGCCGGCGAAGACCATGTAGGCCCGTCCCTCGCCATAGGGCCGCCAGTCCGGCTCGCCCTCGGCGGACGGCGCACCGTCACGGGCGAAGGCGGTCCAGTAGGCCGCCATCGCCTCAGACAGGCGCGCTTCTTCCGGCGTTTCGGGGACCGCGGGCCAGGCTTCGGGCGTGCGGTCCGTCGTGGCGAAGACATACGGGATCTCCGCGGCGTGAAAGCCGTGCAGGTCCGCCTCTTCGGTCGCGGGGTAGCCGTGGTCGAAATAGTACAGGAAGCCGTCCGTCCCCAGCGCGGTCTGGCTGACCGCGAGCCGTTCGGCGGTCCAGCCGTACAGCGCGTCGCGGGGGGCGGCGAGCACCGCCTCGCCCAGATCGTCAGCCGGATAGAGCGCCATGAAGGCGTCCGCCAGATCGCCATAGCGCGCTCCGATCTCGGCGGCATAGGCTTCGGCGGTTTCAGGCGCAGGCGGGGCGAGGAAGCGCAGCGAGCGGATCTCGCCGCTGTTGAAGCCCGCAAGCACCGGAACCGGAGCCTGCTCGCCGCGGTCGAACACGTCCACGAGCTGGCCGGGCAGGACGCGGCCGTCCACCGTGCCGAAGGGCAGATAGCCCGTCGGCCCTGCGGCCATGATCAGCTCTTGGGCGTCCATCCCGCGCAGTTCGTCGATTCCGGTCGCCCCCAGCTCGCCCGCCAGCCATTCACCCACCGCCTCGGCGGCCGGATCGCCGTGGGGGCTGGAGCGCAGCTCGGGCGTGGAGATCATGTAGGCGCTCTGCGCCACCGCCTTGTGAAACAGGCCGTGCGCGTCCGGCGCGGCCATCAGGTACATGACGCTGAGCGCGCCCGCGGACTCCCCCGCGATGGTGACGTTGTCCGGGTCGCCGCCGAACGCGGCGATGTTCGCGCCGATCCAGCGCAGGGCCTCGATCTGGTCGAGCAGGCCGTAATTGCCAGACACGCCGTCAGGCGATTCCGCGCTCAGCTCGGGATGGGCGAGATAGCCCAGCGCCCCCAGCCGGTAATTGATCGTGACCACGACCATGCCGCGCGCGGCCAGGGCCGCGCCGTCATACATCGGTTCACTGCCCGCGCCGGTGGCCAGCGAGCCGCCGTGTATCCACACGAAGACCGGCGCGTCCCGCGCATCCTCGGGCGTCCAGACGTTCAGATAGAGGCAGTCCTCGGCGACCGCGGCGTGCTCGCCCGCATAGATGCTGCCCGACCGCGAGGGCGGCTGGGGACAGGCGGGGCCGAACACGCTCGTGTCGCGCACGCCCTCCCACGCCTCCGGGGCCTCGGGGGGACGCCAGCGCATGTCGCCCACCGGAGGCCGGGCGTAGGGGATGCCGCGGAAGACGGCGATCCCGCCCTCCCCGGCTTCGCCCCGGAGCGCGCCCGCGGGCGCTTCGGCGACCGGCCCGGCCATCGCCCCGGAAGTCAGGCAGGCCGCGCCCGCCAGGCTGAATGCGAGTGCCCGGATCATGCCGACGCCTCCTTGAGCCGCTGTTTCTTGATCGCCCGCGCCAGCCACAGGAACATCACGATGGCCAGCAGGTAGAACGGGATCAGGGTGTAGAAGGCGAGCTGCAGGGAGTTCTCCCGGCCCACCGACTGGAAGAAGTCGCTCATGAAGCCCAGATAGGTCGGCCCGAGACCCAGGCCGATCAGGTTCATGACCAGCAGCAGCAGGGCGCCGGCCAGCACGCGCTGATCGGGCCGCACCTCCTCCTGGACCAGCGTCACCGAGGGCGACAGGTAGAAATAGTTCAGGCCCGTGGGAATGAGCAGGAAGACCAGCGCCAGCGGCCAGCTCGGCGCCCACACGAAGGCGATGAAGAAGGGAATGGCCAGCGCCAGTCCTGCGGCGGGAAGGTAGGCGTAGGCGGTCTTGGACCGCGGAGCCAGCCGGTCGATGAGGCGGCCCGAGGCGATCATGCCCGCACCCACGCCCACCAGCACCAGAAGGGCGTACCAGACGGCCACGTCCTCCAGCGTCATGCCCTTCTCGCGCATCAGGAAGAGCACGGTGAAGTTCAGCACCGCATAGGTCATGAACTGGGTGGCCGCGCAGGCCAGAGACAGCCTGAGAAGGATGGGATCGGTGAAGAACAGCCTGCAGGTCGACCAGAAGCCGGACTTGACCGGCGGCGCGATGGGTTCGGCCGGCGGGGTTTCGGACGCCGGTTCAGCGAGGGGCTGGTCGAGCACGCCGCGCTTGGGCTCCTTGACGAAGAACCAGACCCCGACCGCCGTGATCACGCCGATCACGCCGATCCAGATGAAGGCCAGCCGCCAGGAATAGGCCGCCGCGATGGAGGCCCCGAACGCCACGCCCAGGGCCTGCCCGATGGGCGGGCCCATGTTGAACAGGCTGAGCGCCGTGCCCCGTTTGCCCGAGGGAAAGTAGTCGGAAATGATCGCGTAGGAGGGCGGCACGCCGCCCGCCTCGCCCACGCCCACGGCCATCCGCGCGGCCGCGAGCTGGGGATAGTTGGCCGCCAGCCCGCAGAACGCGGTCGCCGCGCTCCACAGCCCGCACGACAGCGCGAGCACCTTCACCCGGTTGGTCCGGTCGGCCAGCCAGCCGACCGGGATCGCCAGGATGCAGTAGAACATCGCGAAATAGAGACCGCTGATCAGGCCGAGCTGGCCGTCGGTGACCCCCAGCTCGTCCTGGATGGGCGCGGCGAGGATGGACAGGAGCTGGCGGTCCAGGAAGTTCAGCACGTACACGAAGCACAGAACCGCCAGAACGAACCAGGCATACGGCCCCGGACGCGCGGCCTGCGCGCCCGGAAGCGGGGTCGTGGCGCCGAGGACCGCCATCAGAACGAATACCCCAGACGCACGCCGACGGTGCGCGGGCGCTGCCGGGCGTAACGGCCGTCCACGAAGGCTTCAGGGTGGACGTAGGTGACCGAGCTGTCGTCGAACAGGTTCTCGACATAGACGCCCGCGGTCAGGCGGTCGAACGTGCCCGCCAGCGTGGCGTTCACCACGGTGTAGGCGTCAGTGTAGTCGAAGGTCGAGCTGATCACGTCCGGCTGGCCGGGCGTGTTGGGGAAGGACCCCGGGAACGAGCCCACGTGATAGACCGCCACCGAGGCGTTGCCCTCGCCAGTGTCCATCAGGCCAAAATTGTAATTGACCAGCAGCGAACCCTGGAAGCGCGGGCCGGACAGCCGGATGCCGGGTTCCGCGCCGGAGATCGCCGCCTCCTCCGGGGTCAGGGATGTGACCTTGGAGTCGTTGAGCGAGCCGTTCAGGCTCACGCTCCACCCGTCGGCGGGCAGCGCGGTGAATTCGAACTCGACGCCGCGGCTGCGGGCGCCGCCGATATTCGTGGCGAACTGGATGGAGTCCGACACCCGGTTGGCCTGGATCTGGATGTCGTTCCAGTCGATCTGATACAGCGCCAGATTGGCGATCAGCCGGTTGTTGAACCAGGCGCCTTTCAGGCCGACCTCGTAGTTGATCAGCTTGTCTGAGTCCGCGCCGAACGGGATGATCAGGTCGTCCGGGTCGAGCAGGCTGGGCTGGCCCGCATAGGCGTTGACCACCGGCGCGCGGAAGCCGGTCGCCACCGCGGTGTAGGCGGTGAGCGAGGGCTGGACCCGCCACGAGGCGCTCAGCCGGTAGGACGGCCCGGTCTCGGTGGCCTTCTCCCCGGTCTCCTCTGCGATGGGCGTGATGGTGAGCGGGCCGGGAATGCCGAACAGGGCGTTGGTCAGGTAGTTGGAGTTGTACCCGCCCGGCTCGGTGAAGGACTGCGCGTCGATGCTGCCGTAGCGCAGGCCGCCGGTGACCCAGACATCCTCGTTGAACCGGTAGGTCAGCTCGCCGAACGCGGCGGCCTCGTGCTGGAGGCTGTGCGCATACAGGCGCTGATAGTATTCGTCGGGCAGGCCGGTGATGCCCCGCGCGTCCAGGAAGGCCTGGTTGGAGCGGTAGCCGAAATCCACGTCCCGCTTGCGCTTGAAATAGAACCCGCCGACGACCCAGTCGAACCGCTCGCCCGGATCGGAGACCAGCCGGGCCTCCTGCACGAAGTTCTGATCATAGGCGTCCGCGTCCAGCGCGAAGGCGATGGCCTGGTCGAACGTGCCCGCCAGGTCCACGTAGAAACGCTGGTTGAAGCGCGAATAGGTGGTCGAGCTGGTCAGGGTCGCGCCGTTGAACTCGTAGTCCAGCGTCACGTTGTAGTTGGTCATCTCGCCGGTGAACCGGTCGGGACGGTCCGAGCGCCGCACATACTCGCCCAGATCAGGGTTGGTCAGCGAGGAATCTCGCGGATTGCTCTCCTCGCGCGAGACCAGGAAGCGCAGGGACATGCGGTCGGTGGGCTCCCACAGCAGGGTCGCCCGCCCGCCCCAGGATTCCAGCGTGTCCGCATTCTCCACGCCGGTCCCGATATTGGTCACATGGCCTTCTTCATGGCGGGCGAAACCCACCACACGCAGGCCGAGCGTGTCATCGACCAGCGGCATGTTGACCATGGCGTTGTAGCGCTGGCGCACGGAGTCCGATCCCGTCACGCCGACATCGGCGAGCACCGAAGCCTCGAAGGTGTTCAGGTTCGGGCTGCGGGTCAGGATGCGCAGCGCGCCCGCCAGCGAGCCCGAGCCGAAAAGCGTGCCCTGGGGGCCGCGCAGGAATTCGATGCGCTCCACGTCGTACAGGCTGGGATCGAGGATGGTGGAGTTGCCGTTCGCCGAAATCGGCAGCTCGTCGATATAGATCGCCACCGTGCTCTGCAGATTGGCGTTGTAGCCGTTCGTCGCGATGCCGCGCGCGGTGAAATTGTTGAAGTTCGCCGTGGGCCGGTTGACCACCACGCCCGGCGTCTCGAAGGCCAGCCCCTCATAGCCGACGATGCCTTTCGCATCGAGCTCGTCCTGGGACAGGGTCGTGATGCTCAGCGGCACGTCCTGGAGCCGCTCGGCCCGGCGCGTGGCCGTGACCATGATGACTTCCAAGCCGGGCTGGGCGCCGGGGTGCTCGCCCTCGCCCTCGCCCTGTGTCTGTGCCTGGGCCTGGGGCAGCGCAGCCAGCAGCGCGCACGCGCCGACAGACGCGAAAAGTGTCGCTTTCATCAGATTTCCTCCCGCCACGCCGATCATGAGTGCCGGCGCCTGACGGAACTGAACCACGCCAGACACCATCCGTCAACATTCACTCTCGCGTGTGTGAATGTTGAACTTCGGACAAAGTGTGGGGGCCCTGCCGGGCTTTTCGTCCCTCACCTCCGGCGGAATGGAGCCGATGTCATTGATGCGGGGAGCCGTCGAGGACGTGCCCCGATGTGCGCTCACTGCGAGCCATTCGACGCGCAGCGGGTTCAACCGGCGGAAACCAGCCCCAGACCGTCGCTCAACCCTCTCGCAAGTGAGCACGCGAGATAGAAAAATCTCCAACCGTCATATGTGGCGGGCCTCGATCCCACCCCACATCGAGAAACAATGGCTTTCATTATCATACCAACTATGCCAGTTTCTCTCCCAACGGCGGATTGAACCGTCGGCGAACCGATCCGGGGAGGACATCATGAAAGCATCACGTTTCCTGGCAGGGGCCGGGCTCGCCGCGCTGATCGCGGCGACCGACGGCGCCCAGACGCTGGCCCAGCAGCTCGAAGTCATCACAGTCACCGCCCAGCGGCGCGAGCAGGCGGTCACCGACGTGCCGATCTCCATCACGGTGGTGGAGGGCCAGACGCTCAATGATCTGAGCATCGACACTCTGGACGACCTTCAGCTGACCGTGCCGAACTTCCAGGTCACCCAGACCGGCATCGGCACCCAGATGTACATCCGCGGCGTGGGCACCGGCAACGACCCCGCTTTCGAGCAGTCCGTCGCCCAGTTCATCGACGGCGTCAGCTATGGCCGCGCCCAGCTCATCCGCGCGCCCTTCTTCGACCTGCAGCGTGTCGAGGTGCTGCGCGGGCCCCAGTCGGTCCTGTTCGGCAAGAACACCGTGGCGGGCGCGCTCAGCCTGATCACCGCGCCCCCCACCCGCGAGACCGAAGGCTACGTCACCGCCACCTGGATGCCCGAGTTCGGCGACCGGCAGGTGGACGCGGCGGTCTCCGGGCCGCTCTCAGACCAGCTGATGGGCCGGGTGGCCGTGCGCTATTACGCCACCGACGGCTTCGTCTCCAATCCCAACAAGGGCCGCGACGAGCCGACCCGGGACGAGTTCGCCATCCGCGGCTCGCTCCTGTTCGAGCCCAACGACCGGTTCGACGCCACGCTGAAGCTGGAGCACAACCGCTTCGACGCGCGGGGCCGCGAGATCGAGGTGGTGCGCGACATCAACACCCAGACCCTGCCCAACGGCGTGCCATTGACCTTCGCGAACGCGCTGACCGGGGCGGGCCTGCCCGGCGCGATCACCAACAGCGAGTTCAACTTCACCCGCGACGCGGATTCCGACGAGTTCGCCGACAACTCACTGTTCAACGCCACGCTGACGGCCAATTACGATCTGGGCTTCGGCACGCTGACCTCGGTCACCGGCTATGTGAACTACAGCCGCGACGAGCTCGCCGACCTCGATTTCACCAACTACTTCATCCTCACCGGCTTCCTGGACGAGGATTACGAGCAGTTCACCCAGGAAGTCCGGGTCGTGTCCGAGCAGGACCAGCGCCTGCGCTGGATCGCCGGCGGCTTCTATCAGTCCTCGACTCTGACCAACAACGACATCACCGGCTTCGGCCCCGCCATCGCCAATCTGGGCTTCGCGCCGCTGGCCAATGTCGGGCTGGAGCGCGACTACCAGACGGACTCCACCGCCTTCGCGCTGTTCGGCGAGCTGACCTACGATCTGACCGACCGGCTGCGGCTGATCGGCGGCCTGCGCTGGACCACCGAGGACAAGGACGCCAGCCGCCAGATCGTGGCGACCACCGACCCGCTGGCTTTCAACGCGCCGCTGGTGACCAATCCGGTGGTGCTGGCCACCATCCAGGCCGGGCTCGGCGTGGAGCTGAACAATCCCGGCGGCGGCTCGGGCCATGACCTGAACCAGTCGCGGTCGGAAAGCCGGCTGACGCCCTCGGTCACGGTGGAGTTCGATGCGACCAACGACGTGATGGTCTTCGCCTCCTACAAGGAAGGCTTCAAGGGCGGCGGCTTCGACGTGCGCGGCAACCGCACCGCCTTCTTCGAGTTCGCCGACGAGACGGCCCGCACCTACGAGGCGGGCGTGCGCGCCGACCTGATGGCGGGACGGGCCCAGCTGAACGCGACGGCCTATTTCTCCGAATACTCCAACCTGCAGATCAGTCAGTTCGACGGCACGATCGGGTTCAATGTCGGCAATGCGGGCGAGACGGAGATTTCCGGCTTCGACATGGACGGCCGGATCGCGCTCACCAACGAACTCTCCCTGGCGGCGGGCGTGTCGTATCTCGACTTTGAATACACCGACTTCCGCCGCGGCAACTGCGCCTTCCAGCAGACGCCGGACGGCGACGTGGTCGACGGCGTGACCCTGTGCGACTACACCGGCCGCCGCGGGCGCTTCACGCCTGAATGGACGAGCTTCGCGCGGCTCTCCTATGACCGGCCCGTCACCGAGACCATCGATTTCTCGGGCGTGCTCAACGTGGCCTACACGGGCAGCCACAACATCCATGACAATCTGGACCGCTTCGGCGAGGTGGACGGCTACACGATGGTCGATCTCAGGGCCGGTTTCGGGACAGAGCGCTGGGACGTGGCCTTCCTGGGCCGCAACCTGCTCGACGAGCGGGTGCTGACCTTCGCCGCGAACGTGCCGTTCGCCAGCTCGGTCGGCGCGAACACCCAGTACGCCGTGCCGCTGCGCCCGCGTGTTCTGGGCGTGCAGGCCTCGCTGCGTTTCTAATTTCCTCCAGGGAAGCCTGACTTGACCCCCGCTCCGCCCCGGAGCGGGGGTTTTCTTGTCAGCTCTGCGAGGGGCGGTCGATGAGATCGCGGGCGTAATCGGGCAGTTCGGCGGCCCCGGCCACCTGCCCGTCGATCAGGGCGCGGTCGAAATAGTCCCGCCAGCCGGTGATCAGCCCTTCAGGGCCGAAATCCACGATCCCCGCATAGGGCACGAGCACGCGCTGGCCGGACGGGCCGTCGAAATCCTCAGCCGCCTCGTAGAACAGCCGGTCTTCGGTCTCCGCATGGGTGAACAGGCGCAGGCGGCTGTTGGACGAGACCTGCCCGTAAGCTTTCAGGAAGGCGACGGACTCCTCGCGCCCGATGGCGGGCGGCTTGGTGGTCGCCGAGAAATGCCACACCACGTCCGGGGACAGGCGGGCGGCCACGGCCTCCAGATCGCCGCGCTTCCAGTCCGCGACAAGATCGAGAAAGCTCTGAAGATGGCTCATGCGGCGTCTCCGGTCTGAAGGCGCGCCCTGATGGCGGCGGCATCGGTTTCAAGCTTGCCCCGGATGTCGGCGTCGCTGGCGAGCGGGGTCCGGGTCCGCTTGAAGGCGTGGGCGGGGCGGGGGCCGCGGTCGAACCACAGCGCGCCGGGTTTGGGCGCGGGACGTTCGGCGATCAGCCACAGGGCGGTGTCCGCGCCCTGGTCCTCGTTGCGCAGGACCGATTTGAGCACCTTGCGGAATTTGGGCAGCGAACGCTTCACCCCGTCGGTGTCCACCCATCCCGGATGCATGGTCCAGGCGGCGTAGCCGCGCGCGGCCCACTCGTCCGACAGCACCAGCTGGGCGCGCTTGTGGGTCGCGTAGGCGGCGAAGCCGTTATAGCCCTCAGGCTTCTGCTCCATGTAAACGAGGTTCTGAGGCGCGTTGTACATGCCGCCCGAGGCCATGTTGACCACGGCCCCGCCGGGCTTGAGGGCGCCCGACGCCATCAGCGCCTCGGTCAGGATGAACGGGTTGAGGATGTTGACCGCGTACATCGCGTCGACTCCCTCGCCCGTGGCCGCGTGGGCATGGTTGAGCACGCCGACATTGTTGACGACCGCGTCCACGCCGCCGGGCCGGGCGGCGAGCGCGTCCGCCAGCGCCAGCGTGTCCGCCGCGAGCGACAGGTCAGCCTTGAACGGCTCGATCCGTCCCGGCAGCCCCTCGGTGCCCGCCACGAGTTTCGCGAGCTTGCCGTCGCCGCGCCCGACCGCCAGGGCGGTCCCGCCGCTTCTCGCGACGCCCAGCGCCATCGCCGCGCCGATCCCGCCGGTCGCGCCGGTGATCAGCACCGCGCGGCCTTTCAGTCCCTCATGCTGCTCGGGAACGCTGAGGCCCTTCAGGGTGAAGCCGATCCGCGAGAACGGGATCAGGAAGCGGCCATAGAAATTGATCGTTTTGGACAGGCTCACCGGCGGATCCTCCCTGTGGTGTCAGGGCTGGAGACTAGACCGCCCATGTCGCTTGCACAACCATACCCAATTGCGCCACGATGCGCCGCAAGACACCGCAGGAGCTTTGAATGACCGCCCGACCCGCCGATCTGGCCGCGCGCCACGCTCATCATCTTCAGGCCGCGCTGAAGGCCTGCGCCACCCGCGAGCAGTGGAGCCCCTTCAAGGAATCGCCCAGCTCGAAAATCCATGGCGAGGAACGGCCCGCCGAGGGCAAGGCGCGTTTCGACGCCCTGCTGGGCCGGCCCTTCGAGCTGGACCAGCCGGGGACCGTGGGCACGGTGGGTCACGAGGTCTCGCCCTACACCCTCGAACCGCTCGGCATCGCCTATCCCAAATCCGATCCGGACGCGCTGTTCAGCGCCGCGCGCAAGGCGATGACCGGCTGGAACCGGCTCACCCCGGACGAGCGGGCGGGAGTGTGCCTCGAGATGGCGTTCGCGCTGGAGGAGCAGGCCTTCGCCAACGCCCACGCCACCATGCACACCGCCGGGCAGGCTTATCTGATGGCGTTCTCGGGCAGCGGCGCGAACGCGCTGGACCGGGGCGTGGAGGCGCTGGCCTACGCGTACAAAGCCATGGCCGACGTGCCTCGCGACGCCGAGTGGGAGAAGGATTTCGGACGCACCGGCGTGGTGCGTCTGAAAAAGACCTACCGGCTGCGGCCGCGCGGCGTGGCGGTGGTGGTGTGCTGCGCCACCTTCCCGCTGTGGAACGCCTACCCGGCGGTGTTCGCCAATCTGGTGACGGGCAACGCGGCGATCCTGAAGCCCCACCCCAACGGCATCCTGCCCGTCGCGATGGCCGTCAAGCGGATGCGCGAGGTTCTGGCGGGAGCGGGGCTGGACCCTGACATGGTGCTGTTGGCCGCCGACGAGCGCGAGGCGCCGGTCACGATCGACCTTCTCAGGCACCCCGCCTGCGCGATCATCGACTACACCGGCAGCCAGCGCTTCGGCGCCTGGATCGAGGCCAACTGCGCGGACCGGCTGGTCTACACCGAGACCGCCGGGTGCAACGCGGTGGTGCTGGACAGTTCAGACGATCTGGACGGGGCCATCGGCGGGCTGGCCAACGGGCTGTGCGGCTTCTCCGCCCAGATGTGCACCAGCCCCCAGAACGTCCACATCCCCGAGACCGGCGTGCGCGCGGGCGGCAAGGCGCTCAGCTTCGAAGAGACCGCCCGGCGCATCGTGGACGCGATCACCCAGCGCACCGCCAACCCCGCCCGCGCGGCGGGCCTGTGCGGGGCGGTCCAGGCCGAACAGTCGCTCGCGCTCATCCGCGAGATCCGGGAGAAGGTGCTGGCGGCGGGCGGCAGGGTGCTGCTGGAGTCCCGTCCCTACGCTCACCCTGACTTCCCCGGCGCCCGCACGGCGACCCCGCTCGTGGTCTCGGTCGAAGCCGGGCAGGTCGAGCTTTACGGCGAAGAAGTGTTCGCGCCGGTCTGCTTCGTGATCCGCGAGGCGTCCAGCGAGGCGGCGCTGGAGAACGCGGCGCACATCGCCACGGAGCGCGGTGCGATCTCGTCCTACCTCTACTCGGCGGACCGCAGCTTCATCGAAACCGCGCAGGACCGCTTCGCCGACGCCGGCGCGTCGCTGTGGATCAACATGGACCAGCGCATGCCGATCAATTTCGCGGCGGCCTATTCAGACTATCACGTCACCGGACTGAACCCGGCGGGCAATGCCTGTCTGGCGGATCTGGCCTTCGTGGCCGACCGCTTCCGCATCGTGCAGTTCCGCGAGCCCGTGCCCGCGGCGGCGGCCGAATGAGCGCCCCGGCCTTCGACGGCTCGGGACTGGACATCCTGACCGCCTGGCGCGCGGCGGGCCGGATTCCCGGTTTCGCGACACTGCTGGGCTTCGACGTGGCGGAGTTCGCCGACGGGACGGCCCGGCTGGAATGCCCGGTGACGCCCGACCACGCCAATCTGATGGCGGGCGTGCATGGCGGGGTGATGGCCGGGCTGATGGACGCGGTGACCGGCTGCGCCCTGCTGACCCTGCTGGACGACCGCCAGCGCTTCGCGACCACCGATCTGCAGGTGCGCTATGTCCGCGCCGCGCCGATCTCCACCGAACGGCTCGTGGCCGAAGCCCGGATCGTGCATCGCGGGCGGACGCTGGCGGTGGCCGACTGCACGGTGTCGTCCGACGCGGGCGTGCACGCGCGCGGCACGGCGGGGATGATGATCACGCCGCGTCCGAAGGGCTGAACAGCGCGGCGACCTCGCGGCGCACCACCTTGCCCACGGCGTTGCGCGGCAGGGCCTCGATCCGGTGGATGGCCTTGGGGGCCGCCACCGCGCCGATGGCCGTTTTCACCGCCGCGCGCAGGTCGTCGTCACGCGCTTCGGGCCGCGCCACCACGGCGGCCTCCACCCGCTCGCCCCAGTAAGGGTCGGCCACGCCGAACACGCAGGCCTCCGCCACGCCCTCCACCGACAGCAGGGCCCGCTCGACCTCGGCCGGATAGACGTTGAAGCCGCCGGTGATCAGCATCTCGCGCGAGCGCCCGCGGATGAACAGATGCCCGTCCGCGTCGATGCGGCCCAGATCGCCGGTCTTCAGCCAGCCATCCTGCACGTCCAGCGGCTCGCCGGTCAGATAGCGCGGCGCGACCAGCGGCCCGCGCGCGGCGATCTCCCCCGTCCCGTCCGGGCCGGGATCGAGGATGCGCAGCCCGATGGAGGGGCAGGCGCGACCGGCGCTCTCCAGCTTTCCCGTCTCCGCCATCTCTCCGGCTGTCATCGCCGCCAGCGCCATGGGCGCCTCGACCTGGCCGTACATGGCCGCGATCTTCGGTCCGAAGGCCGTCCACGCCCGGCGGATCTGGGCCGGAGGCATGGGGGCGGCGGAATAGATCAGCTCGCGCAGCGCGGGGAAGCGCCCGGGCCGCGCCTGCCCGCTTTCGGTCAGCTTGATGATGAGGGTGGGCGGCATGAAGGCCAGCGTCACGCCTTCGCGCGCCATCGCGTCCAGCAGGGCCTCAGGCCCGAGGTCGGAGGCGATGACATGCCGCCCGCCCGCGATCAGCACCGGCAGCAGCATGTGGAAAGCCCCGTGCGACAGGGGCGCGGCGGCCAAATTGACGTCCTCGCCAGTGATCGCGAACACCGCGGTCAGGTCCTCAATGACGGTGGCGATCACGCGCTGGGTCTGGGCGACGGCCTTGGGACGGCCGGTGGTCCCGCCGGTCAGCTTCACGCTCATCACGTGATCGGGCGTGAGCGCGGGCGGCCGCCAGCTCCCGGCGTCGGCGCCGAGGGCGTCCAGGCCGCGCGGATCGCCTGCCCTGAAACGCGCCACGGGCAGGCCGCCGCCGCTCACGCAGTCCGCGCAGGCCTCGTCCAGCAGCAGGAGGGCGGGGCGGAGCGTCTCGCAGATCTCGTCGTTCAGGGCCGGGGCGCTGCGCGGATTGAGGGGCAGCCAGGCGTAGCCGGCGAGGAAGATTCCGAACATCGCCACGACATGGTCGGCATGGTTCTTCGCCGCCAGCGCGACGATGGCCTCAGGATCGTCGCCCAGCCGCTGCTGAAGACCCGCCGCCAGCGCCGTCGCCCGGCGGGCGAGCTCGCCGTGGGTCAGCCGTCCGCCCAGATCGTCGTGAAGCGCGACCCGGTCCGGCCAGCGCGCCGCGGCGTCCAGAAAGCGCAGAATGGACGGGGTCATGCGGGCCGCTCCAGCACCGTCACCGCGGTCGCGGCCTCCTCGGTCTGCAGGAAGCCGCCTCCATTTTCCGCCACGGCGATGCGGGCGCCGGGAACCTGCCGCTCGCCCGCATCGCCGCGCAGGTGCAGGCACAGCTCGTAAAGCTGGGCGATGCCGGTGGCGCCGACGGGGTGGCCTTTCGAGACCAGGCCGCCGGACGGATTGACCGGAACCCGGCCGCCCAGCGTGGTGTGGCCGGCCTCGGCGAACGGCCCGCCCTCGCCGATCGGGCACAGGCCCAGATTCTCCACCTGCTGGATCTCCGAGTAGGCCGTGGCGTCGTGGACCTCGGCCAGATCGACGTCTTCAGGGCCGACCGCCGCCGCCTCATAAGCGGCGCGGGCCACGCGGGCGCCGACATGGGCGGCGAAATCGTCCGGCGCCCGGTCCGCCCCGCTGCCCAGCGCGAAGCCGCGCAGCCTGACCGCCCGCGCGCGGATTTCTGCGGGCACGACGTCTTCGGCCATCAGGACCAGCGCCGCCGCGCCGTCGCTGACCGGGGCGCACATGGACCGGGTGAAGGGCCAGACGATCAGCCTGTCGGCCAGCACCTCGTCCACGGTCATCGGCGTGCGGTACTGCGACAGCGGATTGAGCGCGGAATGGACGTGGTTTTTCGACGCGACGACGGCCAGCTGGCGCCGGGTGGTGCCGAAGGTCTTCATGTGCAGCCGGGCGAAGGCGGCGTAGCTGTCCATGAAGAAGCTGCGCGTCTCGGCCTCCCGGCCCCGCAGCGCTTCGGGGATCAGGTCGGCGGCCAGGGCGGAGACGTCCGCATGGATGCGGTCGATGTCCTCGATGTCGGTGCCGCCGCGGAAGGCGGCGGCGACCTTCTCGGGCCGGTCGGGAAAAAACATTTTCTCCGCGCCGACCACCAGCGCGGTCGAGCACAGGCCCGCGCGGATCGCGGCGGCGGCCTGGATCACGGCGGTGGAGCCCGAGGCGCAGGCGTTCTCGACATTGACGACCGGGATCGCCCCGATGCCCATCGCCCTCAGCGCGACCTGTCCGCGGATGGTGTTCTGACCTTCCAGCATGGGCTGGCGGGTGTTGGAGAACCAGGCCGCCTCGATCCGCTCGGGCCCGATCCCGGCATCGGCCAGCGCGCCCCTGACCGCCTCGGCGGTCAGGGATTTGACGCTGGCCTCGGGGCGCTTGCCCATCGCCGTCATGGCGATCCCGGCGATGAACAGCGCGGTCATGCGGCGGCGGGCTCCAGCCGCTTCTTCAGATCGGGGCGCACCACCTTGTTCAGCGGATTGCGCGGCAGCCGGTCGATCAGCTCGAGCCGCTCGGGCCATTTGAACTTGGCCACGCCCTTGTCCTCCAGGAACGCCTTGACGTCCTCCAGATCGAGGCTCTCGCCCTCCTTGACCACGGCGAACAGGCAGACCTTCTCGCCCATCATCCGGTCGTCATACCCGCACACGGCGGCCTCCACGATGGCGGGATGGGCATTGAGCACGCCATCGAGCTCCTCGGGCGAGATGTTCACCCCGCCCCGGATGATGACGTCCTTGCGGCGGCCCTTGAAGCGGTAGAAGCGGGCCATCTCCCCCTCCCCGGCGATCTCGAACAGGTCGCCGGTGCGGAAATAACCGTCCGCGTCGAACACGTCCTCGCCCGTGTCGCCCAGATAGCCGCCGAACACGTTGGGGCCGCGTATCAGCAGCTCGCCCGTCCGGCCCGGCCCGTCGATGACCGCGTCGCCGTCCTGCCAGTCCACCAGCTTGCTCTCGAAATAGTCCGCGAACCGGTTCGACCAGCTCAGGCCCGGCGCGCCGAAGCGGGGGAAGACCACCGCGCGCTGTTCAGGATCGGGCACCTCGGCGGGGCCGCCCACCAGGCCGATGCCTTCGTTGGAGCCGAAGAAGTTCACGATCTCCACGCCGAACTTGTCCTTGAAACCCTTGGTCATCCACGGATCGAGCGGCGCGGAGCCCGACGCGATGTATTTGACCGCCGACAGATCGACCTGGCCATGCAGGGCCTCGTTCTGAAGGAACATGTTCAGCACCGCGGGCGGGGCGATGGTGTAGGCGATCTTCTCGGTGACGAGCTGGCGCAGGAAGCCGGGCAGGTCGAAAGGATGGTGCAGGACCAGCGTGCCGCGGTTCTCCAGCCAGTAGACGAAGAACCCCGCCAGCGCGGCCATGTTGATGAGCGGGAAGGGATTGAGCATCGCCGAGCCCTTGGGCAGCGGCACCGCGTCCTCCACCGCGCGGCCCTGCGTGAACCAGTGGCCGTGATGACGCGGCACGCCCTTGGGCGTGCCGGTGGTGCCCGAGGTCCAGCAGATGGTGACGATGTCCTCCGCCTCGCCGTCGGAGGCGGGCCGGGAGGCGGGCTCGGAGACGTCCAGCGCCAGCGGCTCGAAGCCGTCGGCCCCTTCACCGAACGCGAAGCGCAGGGCGCCGGCGGGCAGCGCGTCCGCGACCCGGCCCGCGCACGGCTCGTCCTTGAAGCGCGCGATCCCGACGAAGGCTTTCGCGCCCAGCTCGCCGGACGTGTGGGCCACCTCGTGGCGGCCATACTGCATGGCGATGGGGCTGACGATGGCGCCCAGCCGGGACAGGGCGATGTAGAGCACGGTCAGCTCGGCGGTGTTGGGCAGCTGGACCAGGACGGCGTCGCCGCGCCCGATCCCGGCCTGTTTCAGCGCGGTCGCCAGATTGTCCGCCGCGTTCTTCGCCTCCGCCCAGCTCAGACGCAGCGGCGCGCGCCCGATCAGCGCCTCGCAGTCGAGGGGGTCGACGATGGCGGTCTGGCCTGACGCGGCGCTGGCGGCGGCGTCGAACGCGCCGTGCAGCGTGCTGCCGTCCCACCACCCCTTGTCGCGATAGGTCTGATGGCGCGCCTGCGCCTGCGCTGTCCGGTCCATGGCCGGTCTCCTCCCGTTGCTCTCGGCGCGGCTTGCTCCGCCGCGTTATGACTTGCACAATCAAACCAAGTGGCGCGCGCGCTGCCAAGCCCTATCGCCGCGCCAGCTGTGAAAATCGCGCGAGGGCGGCCGAAAACCGCCTGTGACAAAGGGCGCCGCTTCGCCTATACGAGTTGTTATGCAACCTGCGACCGTGAAACCCGCCGCCGACCTGAAGCTGATCCGCAGCTGTTCGATCTGGCGCGCGCTGGAGGTGGTGGGCGACGTGCCCACCATGCTGATCCTGGAGGCGTTCTGGCTCGGCGAACGGCGGTTCGACGGTTATCAGCAGCGCACCGGCCTTCTCAAGGCGCTGCTCAGCCAGCGCCTGAAAACGATGACCGAGACGGGCCTTCTGGAGAAGCGCCAGTATTCCGAACGCCCCGCCCGGTATGAATACTGGGCCACCGACAAGGGGCGGGACCTGTACTGGGTGGCGCTGGCCATGCTGCGCTGGGAGAAGCGCTGGGGCGCGGCGGCGACCAAGTTCACCGTCCAGCTCGACCATCTGGCCTGCGGGGCGCGCAACATCGACGCGGTGCCGTTCAGCCGGGCCGCCGGCAAGCCCTTCACCGCCCGCGACGTCAGCTGGGAGCACGGGCCGGGCATGGGGTGGATCGCGCCGCGCCACAGCCGCCGCCGCAAGCAGCGCACCGACGCGGAAGGCCCTGACAGCAATCTTCTGGACGTGATCGTGCAGGTTCTGGGCGACCGCTGGGCCTCGCTCATCCTGCGCTCGATCTTCACCGGCTTCCGCCGTTATGACGAGATCCAGAAGGACGCGGCCATCGCCACCAACATCCTGGCCGACCGGCTGCAATGGCTGACGGGGATGGGGCTGATCCACAAGCGGCTCTATTCCGACAGCCCCGCCCGCTACGAGTACCGCCTCACCGAGACGGGCATCGATTACTACCCGGTGCTGGTCATGCTGATGGCGTGGGGGGACCGCTGGTATGTCGCGCCCGAAGGTCCGCCGCTCGTGCTCCAGCACCGGGACACCGGGCTGCCGCTGGATCCGGTGATGGCCTGCTCGGCCTGTCACCAGCCGCTCGACCCCGACGAGGTGGCCTTCCACATCCGGCCCATGCGCCGCAGCCAGGAAGAGATCCGGGCGCAGGCGAGCTAGACTTTCATTATCATACCCACTAGCGTTTCCTCAGCTTTCAAGGGGAGGGACGCGCATGGGCGATCCATCACGACCCGGCCGGGTGACGCTGGTCACCGGGGCGGGAAAAGGTCTGGGCCGGGCGTTCGCGCTGGCCTGCGCGGCGCGCGGAGACGCGGTCGTGGTCAACAACCGCCGTCGCGAGGGCGCGCCTGACAGCGCGGCCCGAACCGCCACCGAGATCCGCGAGGCCGGGGGGCGGGCGGTCGCCGAGCTGTCCGACATCACCGATCCGGACGCGGGCGAGGCGATGGTCGATGCGGCCCTGTCGGCCTTCGGCCGGCTGGACGCGGTGATCTTCAATGCCGGGGTGAACGGCGCGGCAGGCCGCTTCATGGATCTGCCCGCAGACGCGTTCGCCACGGTCATGGCGGTCAACCTGACCGCCCAGATCGCGCTCGCGCGCGCCGCCCTGCCCCATCTGCGCGAGAGCCCGGCGGGCCGGATGGTGTTCGTGTCCTCTTCGGCGGGGCTGTACGGCATTTACGGGCGCACGCCCTACAGCGCCTCGAAGGCCGCGCTGAATGGTTTTGCGCTGGCCCTGGCCCAGGAAGAGCGGCGCGGCGGCGTGCGCGTGAACGTGCTCGCGCCTTACGCGGCGACGCGGATGACGGGCGACGCGATCAGCGGGGACATGGCCGAACGCTTCACGCCTGAGGCCGCCGCCCCCGCCTGCGCCTTTCTGGCCAGCGCGGCGTGCGACCGGAGCGGAGAGACATGGGTCGCGGGCGGCGGATTCGCCCGACGGGCCGCGATGATGGAGGGCGGCGGCGCGGCCCTGCCCGCCACGGCGTCAGAGGCCGATCTGGCCCGCGCGGGCGGCATGGACGGCGCGCGCGAGGCTCCCGGCGCGGCCGCCGCTTTCACGGATTTCGTCACGCGCGCAGGGGAGGCGCAGTCATGAGCCTGGTTTCAGGAATCGCCCTCAATCTGGCCGTCGCCTATGGGCTGGTCATGGTCTGCCTGCTGGCCCTGTGGGCGGTCAGCGTGAAAATCCGCGATGTCAGCATCATCGACATGTTCTGGGGCGCGGGCTTCGCGGTGATCGCGGTGGCGCTGTATCTGCTCAACCGGCCCCAGACCGCCTACGGGATCCTGCTGGCGGCGATGCCCACGCTGTGGGCGGCGCGCTACACGCCCTTCATCCTGAAGCGTAACTGGGGCCATGGCGAGGACGCGCGCTATTCCAAGCTCCGGAACTGGGTTCAGGGCGGAGACGCGGCGTTCGCGCGCTTCTCGCTGACCCGGGTTTTCCTGCTGCAGGGCCATGTGATGGTTCTCGTCGCACTGCCCGTCATCGTGGCGCTGGCGATGGACGGTCCGCCCGCCTGGCCGGTCCTGTTGTGGCTGGGCGCGGGCGTCTGGCTGGCGGGCGTGGTCTGCGAGGCGGTCGCCGACGCGCAGCTGACGGCGTTCAGGAAGAACCCCGACAACAAAGGCAAGGTGCTCGACACCGGGCTGTGGGGCTGGTCGCGCCACCCCAATTATTTCGGAAACGCGCTGCTGTGGTGGGGCATCTTCATCGCCGCGAGCGCCCATCCGGTCGCGCTGATCACCGTGATCGGCCCGGTGATGATGACCCACTTCCTCGTCAACGTGACGGGCATGCGCACGTTGGACAAGAAGCTGGCGCGCGAAAAACCCGGCTATGCCGAATACATGGCGCGGACCTCGGGCTTCGTGCCGATGCCGCCCAAGCGCTCATGAAAAGAAGCGGGGCTCCGGTTTCCCGGAGCCCCGCACCGTCCCCCCGGACGGAAAGCCGCTCAGGCCGCGCGGATCTGGTCGCCCGGCGCCCAGGTGCCGTGGAAGCCCGCGGGCACGCGCTGGGGCAGCTTCACCCGCGCCAGCGGCCTGGAGGAGAAGTTCTGGGCGTCGAGGATCAGCGCTTCGGACGCGCCGGTCTCGGCGTTGAACACGAAGGAAATGACGTAACCGTCGTCCTCGTGCTTCGCCCCGACCTTCGCCGCATAGGCGGGCTCGGACCCGAACCGGCCGGGACCGAATTCATGCGCCTCTCCGCGCCCGGTCTTCAGATCGTACTTGACCAGCCCGTCGAAGACCTGGGTCTGCGTGTTGGGGATGGAGACGTGGTAGGAATACCGGCTGTCGCGGCCCATCCTGTCGAGATTGATGACCGGGAACTCGGTCACCCGGTCGTCGACGGGGCGCTCTTTCGTCTGGCCGGTCTTCAGGTTGAAGCGCCACTCGTACAGCACCGCCTGCAGGGCCAGCACGCCGACCATGGGCGCGTAGGGACCGAAGGCGGGATCGGGGGTGAGACCGTTGGGGATCATCTTGCAGGCGTAAAAGACGATCTCGTCGCCCTCCTCCCACGCATTCACCCCGTGATAGATGTAGCACGGGTCCGCCTCGAACCAGCGCACGTCGCCCGTGCCGTCCTTGCGCAGCACGCCGAAGCGTGTCGCCTGGCCCTCGGGCTGGTGGATCTGCCACATGCCGTTGCGCATGCCGGACTCGGTGAACACCACCGGCAGGTCCATCAGGACCATGTAATTCTCGGTGATCGCCATGTCGTGGGGCAGGCGCGGGCCGGGCAGCTCGATCTCGCGGAACCAGGACAGTTCGTTGTCCCTGGACACCACCCCGGCGCTCATGACGGGGTTGTACAGGTCGTAATCGAAGAACACGAACTCGCCGGTCTCGGGATCGACCTTGGAGTGGGCGGAGACGTTCTTGGGCAGCTTGCCCGCGAAGGTCTCGGTGCGGACCGTCTCGAGCGTGCGCGCGTCCACGCGCACCGGCTGGCCGGAGATGTACCACAGCGCCATCAGCGAGCCGTCATGGAAGACCACGTCGGTGTTGGCCGTGTCCTTGTAAGTGGTGGGGTGGCGCGACTTGTTCGCCGGCATGAGAATGCCGGCCGCGTCGAGCGATCCGGCTTTCTCCGCCTCGTGGTCGGCGGTGCGGATGTAGCGGTTGCGATACTCCGCCTTGCCGTTCTCGAAAAAGATCCCGTGCAGCATCCCGTCGCCGTCGAACCAGTGATGCATGCCCTCGGGCGCGTTCAGCGGGTTCGGCCCGTTGCGGACGTAAGCGCCGTGCAGATCGCGCGGAATCTCGCCCTCGACCTCCAGCTCCAGCGCGGTGACCTCCCTGCGGACGGGCGCGTAGATGCCTTTCAGATAGGGGTTGAGCTGGTTGACCGGGGTGCTGAGCTCGTCGCGCTCGAAATCGGTGACGATCATGGTCATGGCGGGTCTCCTTCAGACCGCGCGCGCCGGGCGCGCGGGGATTTGAGCTGCGTGAACGGGGGTGGCGCAGGCGGCGGCGTATTCGGCGGCCAGCGCGTCGGCGATCCCGGCGGAGCTCTGGGTCGCGGTGACCGCGCCCACGCCGTGCCCGGCCGACCAGACGTCGCGCCAGGCCTTCACCTGACCTTCGCTGTCGGCGAAGTCGGGGCCGCCCTCGCGGCGGCCGTCCGCCCCGATGCCCATGCGGGCGAGGCTGGCTTTGAGATAATAGGCGTCCGCCCCGGTCAGTTTGTTGGACAGGACGAGGTCCTCGAACTCGGCGGCGATCAGCATGGAGCGGTACTCCTCCGTCGCCAGGCTCTCCTCGGCGGCGATGAAGCGCGTGCCCATATAGGCGAAGTCCGCGCCCAGCACCTCGGCGGCGCGGATCGCCCGCCCGTCGCCGATGCCGCCGCCCAGCATGACCGGGCCGTCGAAGAAGCGGCGCACCGCGGACACGAAGGCGAACCCGGCCATGGGCCCGGTGTGCCCGCCCGCGCCCGCCGAGACGAGCACCAGCCCGTCCGCGCCCTGCTCGACGGCCTTCTTCGCGAAGCCCACCGAATTGACGTCCGCGAAGACCAGCCCGCCATACTCATGGACCGCGTCCACGGCCCGTCGCGGACCGCCCAACGCGGTGATGACGATCTCGGGCCTGTAGCGGCGGACCAGCTCCAGCTCGGCGTCGAACCGGCCATAGGACGAATGGGTGACCATGTTCGCCGCGAAGGGCGCGCGCGGGCCGTCGGGAGCGCACGCGGCGGCCAGCCATTCCTCCAGCACATCGATGGTCCGCGCGTTGGGAAAGGGGAAACTCGCCATCAGCCCGGCCCGGCGCGCGGCGTCCACCAGCGCGGGGCCGGAGACCAGAAACATGGGGGCGACGACCGCAGGCAGGCGCATGCGGGCCTTCAGCACGTCGGCTCTGGCAGAGGTCAAGCGGCGGCTCCGAGTTCAGCTTTCATAACCATACCGACGCCAGTGTGAGCGATCCAAGGCCCGCTGACAAGGCCCCTCCGATAGCCGCTTGCATAATCATACCTGTTGCCTTTAGCCTCGGCGCCAGATCGCGGGGAGGAGCGGGCCATGGCCGCTGAGGTGTTCATTCTGGGCGGCGCGCAGACCGATTTCGCGCGCAACTGGACCCGCGAGGGGCTGGGCCTTCACGACATGATGGCCGAAGCCACGCTCGACGGGCTGGCGGACGCGGGGCTGGACCCGATCCATGTCGAGACCCTGCACATCGGCAATTTCGCGGCCGAGCTGTTCTGCGGCCAGGGCCTGCTGGGCGGGTTCGCCGGGCACATCCATCCTGATCTGGAGGGCCTGCCCACCATGCGCCACGAGGCGGCCTGCGCCTCGGGATCGATGGCGATCCTGGCCGCGATGGCCGACATCGAGTCGGGCCGGTACGGCGTCGCGGCGGTGCTGGGCGTGGAGATGATGCGCAACGTGCCTGGCCAGACCGCGGCGGAGCATCTGGGCGCGGCGGCCTGGGCGGGGCGTGAAGCGCAGGGCGCGCGATATCTGTGGCCGGCCATGTTCTCCGACATCGCCGAGGAATACGACGCGCGCTTCGGCCTGGACCGCGCCCATCTGGCCGGGATCAGCCGGATCAATTTCGACAATGCCCGCCGCAACCCCGCCGCCCAGACCCGGGGCTGGTCCTTCACCGAGGAGAGCTTCTCCGAGGACGACGACGCCAATCCGGTCATCGAAGGGCGGATGCGCAAGTCCGACTGCGGGCAGGTCACCGACGGCGCGGCGATGATCGTTCTGGCCGGGGCCGAGGCGGCGCGCGTCCATGCCGCGCGCACGGGCCGCCGTATCGAGGACCTGCCGCGCATCAAGGGCTGGGGCCACACCACCGCGCCGCTGCTTCTGGAGAAGAAGCTGGCCGATTCCCGCGGTCGCAATGACGGCTGGATGTTCCCCTGGATGCGCAAGGCGATGATGGACGCCTACGCCCGCGCCGGGCTGACGGGAGCGGAGGAGATCGACGCTTTCGAGACCCATGACTGCTTCTCGGTGACGGAGCTGGCCGCCATCGAGCATTTCGGCATCACCCCGCCGGGCCGGGCGGGCGAGGCGGTCGAGGACGGACGCATCGCTCTTGGCGGGCGCTCGCCTGTCAATCCGTCGGGCGGTCTGATCGGGCTGGGCCATCCGGTCGGCGCGACCGGCGTGCGCATGGCGCTCGATGCCGCCCGTCAGGTCCAGGGCCGCGCGGGCGAGAATCAGGTCGAGGGCGCGCGCAACGTGGCCACCTACAATGTGGGCGGCTCGGCCACCGCCAACGTCTCACTGGTGATCGGCGCATGAAACTTTCAGACGCATACATCTACGACGCGGTCCGCACCCCGCGGGGCAAGGGCCGCGAAGGCGGCGCACTGAGCGAGGTCGGCCCGCACGAGCTGGTCGCCCAGCTCGTCGCGGCGCTCCGGGACCGCACGACGCCCGACGCGATGGCCTCCGCCTCCGCCCTTTTTCTGGGCAGCGTGGGCCAGATCGGCAGCCAGGGCGGCAATATCGCGCTGGTCAGCCGCCTGCATGCGGGCCTGCCCCATGAGATGGCCGCCTGGACGCTGAACAATTTCTGCGTGGCGGGCCTGACCGCCGCCGGACAGGCCGCGGCCCTCGCCAGCGCGGGGGAAAAGGCCCTGATGCTGGCGGGCGGGGTGGAGATGCTCAGCCAGGTCCCCTTCATGGGCGACAAGGCCAGCTATTACACCGACCCGGCCCTGTCCCGAGCCCTGCGCTACGCGCCCGTCGCGCTGTCGGCGGACCTGCTGGCCACCAAGGAAGGGCTCGACCGCGCCGCCCTGGACACGGAGGTGATCGCCTCCCACCAGCGCGCGGCGGACGCCTGGGCGGACGGCCGCCATGACGCCGCGGTGGTCCCCGTGCGCGGCCCTGATGGCGAGATTGCGCTGGACCGGGACGAATGCATCCGGAAGGGCATGGACCAGGCCGCGCTCGACGCCCTGCCGCCCGCTTTCGAGAAACTGGGCGCTGCGGGCTATGACGCGATGATGCTGGAGGCCAATCCGGGTCTGGAGGCGGTCGCGCACCTGCACTCGGTCGCCCACTGTCCGCCCATGGCTGACGGCGCCGCGCTGGCCCTGATCGGCTCGAAGGCGGCAGGCGAGGCGGCGGGCCTGACACCGAAAGCGCGAATCCTCGCGCGCATGGACGCGTCGGGGGATCCGGTCGACCAGCTCACGGCGGGCTTCGCGGCCATGGACGCGCTGCTGGCCGAGACCGGGCTGTCGCTGGATGATTTCGACCGGATCGAATTCATGGAAGCCTTCGCCGCGGTGCCCGCGAAATTCCGCCGCGACCGGGGCGCGGACCCGGCCAAGGTGAACGTCAATGGCGGCCATCTGGCCATGGGCCATCCGATGGGCGCGACCGGCGCGGTCCTGCTCACCACGCTGGTGCATGAGCTGGAGCGGTGCGGCGGCGCGCTGGGCCTGGTCGTCGCCCATGGCGGCTCGGGCACCGGCTCGGCGATGATCGTGGAGCGGTCATGAGCGCGGCGTCCCGGACGCCCGCAGTCCCGAGCGCGAGATATCGCGGCCTCGTGCTGGCGATGCTGTTTCTCGTCTACGCCTTCAACTTCCTGGACCGCCAGATCATCGCGATCCTCGCCATTCCGATCCAGGCCGAGCTGGGTCTGGACGACCGGCAGATGGGGCTTCTGGGCGGGATCGCCTTCGCCGCCCTCTACTCCATTCTGGGCGTGCCCATCGCCTGGCTGGCCGACCGCACCAGCCGGACCTGGATCATCACCGTTTCACTCACCGCCTGGAGCGGGTTCACCGCCCTGTGCGGGTTCGCCCAGAATTTCTGGCAGCTGTTCGCCGCCCGGGTGGGCGTCGGCGTGGGCGAGGCGGGCGGGGTCGCGCCGTCCTATTCGCTGATCGCGGATTATTTCCCGCCCGGCAGCCGCGCGGGCGCGCTGGGCATCTATTCGCTGGGCATTCCGGTGGGCAGTGCCTGCGGCGTGTATGCCGGGGCGCTGATTGCGGGTGGCGCGCTGGGCGCGGACTATGACTGGCGCACCGCCTTCATCTTCGTGGGACTGGCGGGCGTGGCGCTGGCGCCGATCTTCCGGCTGATCGTCCGTGAGCCGGTCCGCGGGGGGCTGGACGCGGCGGCGAAGGCGGCGGCGGAAGCCCCCGTTCCCGACGCCCCGTCGGCCGCTCCCGAGGCGCGGCCCAGCTTCGCGGCCACGCTCGCCCTGCTGTCGCGCAAGCCGACCTTCTGGCTGCTGGCGCTGGGCGCGTCGTGCTCGTCGATGATGGGTTACGGCGCCTTCTTCTGGATGCCGAGCTTCTTCGCGCGGACCTACGGGCTGGGCATCGTGGACACGGGCTGGCTGTTCGGCACCATCGTGCTGATCGGCGGGGGTCTGGGCATCTTCTTCGGCGGGGTTCTGGGCGACCGGCTGGGCCGGGCCAGCAGGAAGGCCTATGTGCGCGTGCCCGCCATCGCCTTCTTCCTGACCCTGCCGTTCTACGTGCTGGGCGTGATGGCGCCCACGCCGACGGCGGCCTTCTTCCTGTTCCTGATTCCCACCGCGCTGGGCCTGGCCTGGGCGGGGCCGACCCTGTCGGTCTTCCAGCAGCTCGTGCCCCCCTCCATGCGCTCTGTCGCCTCGGCGATGTTCCTGCTTTTGAACAACCTGCTGGGGATCGGGGTGGGCGTGTACGTACTGGGCGAGCTGTCCACCCTTTACGCCCCGATCTTCGGCGACCAGTCCCTGCGCTACGCCATCATGACCGGCGCCAGCCTGTATCTGGTCGCGGGCGGGCTGTTCCTGTTCGCGCTGCGGACGCTGGAGCGCGACTGGGAGGGCTGAGCCTCAGTCTGATTTCCATTCCTGAGGTCCCGCGCGTCAGACCCGAACAGGTCTGATGCGCGCGGGACGGCTCGGTGATGCTGGAGGCGCGCGCGCCATGGATCGGGCGCGCCTCATCAGGAGCAGACCCCATGCTGAAGACCGCGCTTGTTTTCGCCGCACTGACCCTGCCCGGCACCGCCCAGGCGGAGGATGCCGCGCTCATCGAGGCTTATATCCAGAACGACGGCTTTGAAGCCGTCGACGCCGATGATCTGGCCGAGGCGATCAACGCCGCGCTCGAGGCGGATGGCGGCACGCAGTCGGCGCTGCTGCCCGCCGCGGACGTCGATCCGCTCACCATGGCCGTGCTGGCGCTTGAGCTTCAAGAGCCTCCACTGGAGCGGACGCGCCTGCGAGTGACCCGCGCGAGCGCGGGGTTCGACGCGTCTCCGGCAGGCGCCCGCAGCGCGTACAGCTTTGTGGAGGTCACCCGCTTCAACCTCGGTCCCGCCGTCCACGAGTCCCTCGTGGCGGCATATGGAGACGCCAATGTCGCGCCGCTCGAAGAGTTCGGTGACGGTCCCCACACCGCATGGCGGCTGGTCACCCGCCCTCTGCGGGGCAACCGCGCCATGATCGTCGCCGCGGGCCGCAGAACCTTGGGCGAGGACGACGACTCGGGCGAGCAGTGCCTGGGGAAACCCTGCCTGTCCGCGGATCCGACCATCGACGCGCTGGCGCCCTGGAGCGCCATGGAAGCGTCCGATCCGCCCGAAAACTGGCTGATGCCGGCGACGCAGAGCGGGGCGATCCCGGCCGCCTCCGTCGCGGACATTCTGTTCGGCGACATCTCTGACCCTGAGACCGATGGCGCCTCGCCCTCGCCCGCCGCGCCCGAACCCGATGTCGAGGGCGTGATTGAAAACGGGTTGGGCCAGGATGTCGGCGTGGAGGCGGCCTACAGGCAGCACGGCCTGCTGGACGATTCCGTGTCTGCCATCTGGGCGCGCGCGGCGGTGTTCGCGGACGGCGCGGTCTGGACAGCCTCCGCGTACGAATGCGCGCGCGGACCGGAATTCGCCGAACCGGGCGCATTCTGCCCCTGACCGGCCTCCACGCCCGACAAACACGAAGAAGCTCCGCGCCGGTCTTCTCCGGCACGGAGCTTCAGCTTGGCGGGTGTCGCCCGACGCCTCAGGCGGTCGAGCCCTGCTCCTGCCCGGTCGCCTGCGGCTGGCCGGCCGCGGCCTGCGGCTCGGAGCCTGCTGAGAAGGCCTTGTCGGTGAGCTTGCGGAACTTGCCCGACATGTTGGTCAGGCGGCGCTCCCACTCGGGATCGGGGACCTGACCCTCGATGGTCTTGAAATAGACCTGCATCATGCAGGTGACCGCCAGCGGCTCGAGCAGGGCCGCCTTGACCGCCCAGGCCAGGATGAGCGCGAAGATCAGCCCGACGATGGCCGCGCTGCCGGGCATCAGCCAGACGAACAGGCTGGCGGGCAGCAGCATCACCAGGAAGATCGCGAAGGACATGAGATAGATGAACAGCGCCAGCCAGGCGGCGTTCTTCATCATCGGCTTCCAGTTCTGCCCGTAAAGGATCAGCGCGGTGCGCGCCGAGGCCCAGGCGTTGGTCGAGCCGGTCCGGATGGCGTAGGCCAGGATCACCTCGTCCAGGAATCCCACCGCGACTTTCAGGAAGGCGTTCAGCGCCCCGGCCAGCGGCTTGGCGCCGGGAATGGGCAGCACGCGCATCATGCCGCGCGCCAGTCCGGTCACCGCCCGGATCACGCCCTTGATGAGCAGATCGAGCCCGAACAGGACCGAGGATTCCGCGAAGCGGGCCTGGATGACCTCCCGCCCGTGCGTGATCTGGCCCTTGCCGCCGGGGATTTCCCGGCCGTCGATCAGCTCGACCAGCACGGCGATGTGCGCGCCCTTGACCAGATAGAGCAGGTAGGAGCGCACGATCCAGGCGAAGCCGCCCACGATGGAGAAGCCGATCAGCCCGCCGAAGAAGGTCGACCCGGCCCGGAAGCCCTCGTCGCCCAGCCCGCCGACCGCCCAGCCGATGCCCGCCCCGATGGTGGTCAGGATCAGGAAGGCGAGCGCCATCCCGACATAGACCGCCAGCCGCAGCAGCAGGAACGGCAGCGTGCGGACCATCAGCCCCATCGCTCCGCCCAGTGAAAAGTCCCACATGATCTCGCCCCTTTGTCTTGCGTGTGAGTGTCTGACGCCGGCCGTCGTCAGGCCGTCCGCCCGAGCGCCTCGGCCTCGGCGCGCGCGCTGAATGGCGCCACGCCCTGCATGACCATCGCGACCAGCTCGCTCTGGCGGCGGACGCCGGTCTTTTCGAATATCCGCTTTAGATAGCCCTTGCCAGTGTTCACGGAGATGCCGCGCGCCTCGCAGGCGGCGGCCAGCCCCACGCCCCGGACCAGTGTTTCAGTCAGACCCGCTTCGGCCGGAGTCAGCTCGTAAAGCTGGGCCAGACTGTCCGCGCCGGGCCAGGCGGTTTCGGGTTCCCGGATCACCGCCGCGGCGCACGGAGCGGCGCCGGGAGACACCTCCATACCCGCCGCGAGCAGTTCCAGCGCGCCGTCGCCCGCCACGTCCTCCACCCTGAGCAGGCTCCGCCCGCCCGTGAAGGCCGAGGCCAGAGCGGTGTCCAGCGCCCGCATGTCCCGGCGTCGCCGCGCGCGCAGCGCGTCGCCCCGCCATGCCAGCCCCCGCCCGGCTCCCGACAGGATAGAGCGGCAGGTCTGGTTGGCCATCAGGACGCGGCCGCCCACGCCGATCACGGCGAAGCCGACGCCCAGCATGTCCAGCCCAGAACAGGCGAGACGGTCCATTGCAGGGCGGGTGGACGGAAAGCGCTCGACGATGCTCATGCGATCAGTTCCCCTCGATTGCGGCGCGCTCGGGTGAACGGGCGCCTGTCGGGGAGAAGAACGGAAATCCGCGGTCGGGCCGGACATGATGGCTTGGATTTTTTTGCCTTTCCCGCGGGCGCTGCTATCAAAGGACGCAGCCGCGATGGCGAGGGACGCCGCCGAGAGGTTGATCGACGCATGCTTGATTATGGTGACAACCGGCCGCGCGAGGTGCTGGCCGCGGCGGACCGGCTGGTGCCCGCGCTCTGGGACGACCTGCGATGGGTGGCCCGCCGGGAGCGCCGCCGCGTGGGCGCGGGCCACACGCTTCAGACCACAGCCCTGGTGGGAGAGGCCTGGCTGAAACTGCGCCGCCGCGAGGGGTTTCTCGACGACACCCATTTTCTCCGGGCGTCGGCCATCGCCATGCGGTGCGTGCTGATCGATCATGCCCGCGCGCGCCTGTCCGCCAAGCGCGGCTCGGGCCGGATCGACGCGCTGACCGATGACATCGAGCCTTACTGGGAGAGCGACGAGCGGCTGGTCGAACTCGACGAAGCGCTCACCCGGCTCGGGGAGATCAGTCCGAGGCTGGCCGAAGTGGTCGAGCTGCGCTTTTTCGGCGGCTACACCGAGACCCAGATCGCTGGCCTGCTGGAGGTCGCCGACCGGACCATCAGGCGCGACTGGGTCAAGGCGAAGGCCTGGCTCTACCGCGAAATGGCCGACGCGGCGCCGGCATGATCCGCTTATAAGCCGTGGCGCTCCCTGATCGTCGCGATCGCCTGCATCTGAGGGGCGGCGCCCGCGCCCAGCGGGGCGAACGCGGCTTCAGCCTCGTCGAGAAGTTCGGCCGCGCGATCCGTCTCGCCTTGCGCGGCCAGCGTCCGCGCCCACGCCACCCCCACCACCGACGATGCCGGTCCTCGCCCGCCTGCGGCCTCGACCACTTCGGCGAAGCCGGACTCGGCCAGGTCGAGCGCGGCGCGGACCTCGCCCGTTCCCGCCAGCGCCTCGCTGTGGCCGGCCAGCGCCGACGCATACACCAGGCTGGCAGAACCGGCGTGTTCGCGCGCCATCTCCGCCGCCTCGCGCAGGTAGGGAAGGGCCTCCTCCGGCCGGTCGAGATTGACCAGCGTCTTGCCGTAATTGTTCAGCACCGCCGCAGTGGTCGCGGATGGCCCGTAAGAGGACCGGCGCAGCTCGAGCAGTTCTCCGAACAGCGGGGCGGCGGCCTCGTGACGGCCTGACAACACTTCAACCGCGGCGAGATTGTTCAGGGTGTTGAGGGCGTCCGGACTGTGGTCCAGCCCCGTCGCGCGCCAGGTCGCCAGCGCGTCCCTGAAGGCGACCGCCGCCTCGTCCATACGCCCCGCCGCGGTCAGCATCACGCCCAGATCGTTGCGGAAAACGCCGGTCATCCGGTGCGCGTGCCCGCTCAGTGCGACCCGCTCCGGCAGGGTTCCCTGGAGCAGCGAGACCGCGGCCTCCAGTTCGCCGCTATCACGAAGCAGGCGGGCCTCGACCAGACGGCTGTCCACCAGCCGCCGCCGCCACTGGCCCGGATCCTGGTTCCAGAAGGCCTGCGCCTGTTCGAGCAGCATCCCTGCAGACTCCCTGTCACCCATGCGCAGCAGAACCTGAGCAAGATCGTAGCGCGCGGACGCCTGCACGGCGAGATCGATGTCCTCGGCATGGGCGAGACGGCGCAGCAGAGGCGCAGCCGCCTCGTAGTCGTTGAGATAGAAGTAGAGCTCGGCCAGAGTGTGCATCACCTGCGCGCCCTGGGCGGGGTCGGCGGAGAACATCTCCGTGACCTGGTCGGCCGCCGCATCCAGGATCTCCGCGGCGCTGGCGCCGGTGCCTCCGCTGGCGTCCGCGCCGTCACGGAGCATGAAGTAGAGATAGTGCTGGACCGCCTCCAGCCGCGCCTGCTCGCGCAGCGCCCAGTCGCGTTCGATGCGCGCCTCGCTCGCCTGCCAGAGCGAGGCGGTCAGACCGCCCGCCAGGGACAGCACCAGCGCGGCGGCGGCGGCAGTCTGCCAGCGGTGACGCCGCAGGAAGCGGCCCATGACATAGCCGCGCTCGCCTGCGCGGGCGCTCACCGCACGTCCCTCAAGCGCGCGGCTGAGATCTTCGCACAGGCTGCTCACCGTGCGGTAGCGGTCCTCCGGACGCTTGGACAGCGCACGCGCCAGAACGCGGTCGATATCCCTGACGAGGCTTCCGTCCATTCCCGTCGGCATTGCGAGCGAAAGCCGCGGCGGAACCTCTTCGACCGCTCGCCGCATCGCGACCGGCAACGGATCGGACCCGAGCCGGAGAGGCGGATGTCCCGCAAGCAGCGCGTAGAGCGTCGCCGCCAGCCCGTAAACGTCGCTGGCGGTGGTCGCCGCTTCGCCTTCCAGCAGTTCCGGGGCGGCATAGTCCAGCGACAGCGGCGCGGCCTGCCTCTTTTCGGCGCCCGCCAGCCGCGCGACCCCGAAATCGATCACCCGGGCCCGTCCCGTCTCGTCGACCAGGATGTTGGAGGGCTTGATGTCGCGATGGACGATCAGCTTCTCATGGGCGTGCGAGAGCGCCTCGCAGACCTGAAGCATCACCTCCACGATCCGCCGCGGCCCGGCTTTGGTTTCGGCCGCCCAGTCATCGACGGGGGTGCCGGCGGCCAGTTCCATGACCATCCATGGCCGTCCTTCGCCCGTCACGCCCCCGTCCAGAAGGCGCGCGATGTTGGGGTGTTCGAGCCGGGCGAGATAGCGCCGCTCGCTGTCGAACAGGGCCGCGCGGTCTTCCGACCCGGCACGCATCAGCTTCAGCGCGGCGGTCTGCTCGTAAAGGCCGTCCGCCCGGCCTGCCTGATAGACATCGCCCATCCCGCCGCGGCCGATGATTCCATCGATGCGCCACGCTCCGATCTGCTCGCCGGACGCCAGCAGCGCCGCATCCGCGTCGCCGCCGCCTTCGAGAAAATCTTCCGCCCGGGCCGCCGCCCCCAGCAGGGACATGACCTCCGCCTCAAGCCCGGAGTCTCCCGCCTGCGCACGCACGAAAGCTTCACGCTCCGACTCAGGAAGCTCCAGCGCGGCGTCCAGCAACGCCTCCACCTTCGGCCAGCCGATCCGTCCCCCGTCCATGACAAGCCCCCGCCGTCGCCGTTCAGTAATTGCACTCAATGGTAGAGGACCGATCCCGAAGCGCCAAATTCCGGCGTTCTCCCGAGCGCGGGCAGTCAATGCTGCACCCGTTCAGGTCTAGCCCTCCTTCCCCCGCGCAGCTTGATTTCCAGGCATGACAGTCCGCTCGAAAGGAGCCTGACCATGACGCGTTCAACTCTTCTCGCCGCCGTTCTCGCAGCGACCGGCGGCGCCGCAGCGTGGGCGTCCGACCCGCTCATGCCCCAGTCCGATTTCCGCATGGTCGCGACCATGCAGGAAGACGGCAGCCAGCTGGTTCTGGATACCGAGATGCGCCATTCGAAGGGCCGCTTCCGCATGGAGACCGAGTTTCAGGGCCAGTCCGCCACCGTGCTGATCGACTCCGCGGCGGACACCGTCACGATTCTGATGGACATGGGCGGGATGCGCATGGCCATGGAGGTGCCGCCCCAGGACGCGGATTTCGACGTGCCGGTGGCCGACGACCATCTGGGCGATCCTGTAGGCACAGACACCGTGGCGGGCGAACCCTGCACGATCTACCGGATCGAGGACGCGGACATGCCCGGCGGCGAGGCCGAGGGCTGCCTGACCGATGATTACATCGTTCTGCGCGTGGTCTCGCCCGAGCACGGCACGGTGTTCGAGGCTCGCGAGTTCGAGCGCGCTCATCAGGAGGACCGCTGGTTCACCGTTCCCGACGGCTATCGCCGGATGGACATGGGCGGTCTGGGCGGCCTGAGCGGAATGTTCCAATGAGCCGCCTGGAACCATGGAAGCCGTGGCTCGCGGGATTCGCCTCCGCAGCCGCGCTGACCGCCCTGCCGGCGGCGGCCGCCGCCCAGGGCGGACCCTGGCAGCACGCCCGCGAGCCCCGGGACCGGTCCCTGAGCTGCGAGGCTCTGTGGACCGAGATCGGCGAGATCGACTCCTGGCGGGCCTCGCGCTGGGGCGGTGGAGCGTCCGGCGCCCAGATTGACGGCTACGCCGCCGCCGAGGTCGCCGCCCGCCGCACGGGCAATCATCAGGCCAGCGGCGTGATGCGGGACATGCAGAATATTTTCGGCGGCGGCCAGCGCTCGCGCCAGCCAGCCCGCCAGACCGGACCCGACCCTGAGGCCGTCGCGACGCAGAGGCGCGGCCATCTTCTGTCGATCTATGACGGGCGTTCGTGCTGGCGCGAGCTCGCCGCGGAAGGCCAGCCCGCCCGGCCCGGCCCCTGGCTGGACGTGCGCCTGCCCAACGACACGGCCATGGCCTGCGACGCGCTGGAGGAGGAGATCGGCATGATCGACGACTTCATCGCAGGCGAAGGCGGCGCCGCCCCGCATGGCGGACCCGATGCGGGCGCCGCGCTGCGCGCCGGCCAGTCCGTCGCAGGCCGCACGGGCAACTGGCGCACGGCCCAGGATCTGAGCGATGCGCGCCGGGTGACGGGTGCGGATCGTCACCGTCAGTCCGGACCCACGCGACAGGACCGGGCGCTGGACATCGCCTACCAGCGCCGTCACAGCCTGATGTCGAAGTTCGAGCAGGACGCCTGCTGGGACCAGTTCGACTGAGCGCCAGCCGATCCGGCAGTCACAGACAAACCCGCCATCCTGTCTGGATGGCGGGTTTGTCTGTGACAATCATCTAGCGGCCAGGCGGCCCGCAGACACCTGCGCGGGTCAGGTCCGGGGCAAGCGCTCCGCCTGCCACGCTGGACGTTTGCAGACCCACCTCCACGCTGAGAGCCGTTATGAGATCAAGCGCGCCCAGATGAGCGATATCATCAACGCTGCCTGCCGCGCTCGCCCCCGCCGCACGCATCGCCTTTCCTGAGCCGTAGCCCACTGCAACCGAGCCGGCATTGTACAGGACGGCATAGGCCAGACAGCACCCCAGTCCTGTGCGCAGTCCTCCGTCCCAATCATACCCGGCCGCGCAGGAGCCGACGTCGTTCCCGAAGCTGTATGCAGACCAGGCGACGCCGACGAGGGTGACATAGTCGGACAGGGTCTGCCCGCCCAGGGCGTTCCGGCCAAGCACCTCCCCGCCATCCTCGCGCACGCGCCACCAAAGCGGAGAGGCGTCGCTGTGCTGAACGGACGGCAAAGCCAGCAGGAAGCCCTGGGCCAGATCCGCCTCGGCGGCCAGACGCGCATCCTGAGGCAGGCCCGACACGTCCGCGGCGTTTCTGGCGATGACGAGCCCCCCTGATCGCGCCAGCGCGCCGAAATAGTCCGATCCGGGATCGCCAGAGCCGGAATCGACCTCGATTTGCGTATCGAGCATGCCGCGCGCAAGCGCGCCTTCAGGCCAGCGCCTGAGCGCGCCGTCATTGCTCACCACCCCCGTCCAAGGGTTGATGAGGATGTCGATGTACGCAAACCCTTCCTGGCTGTCCGCTTCACGGGAGCGATGAAGCGACATCACGAGCGGACCGTCCCGATAGACATGATGCTCGGGCAGGCTTCCGATCTCCTGATCGATCAAGCTCTGCAGGTTGAGAAGGAAGGGAAGGTGGGTCGCCATGAGCGGCTGCACTTCTCTGACCCGCAGCGCGCCGGTGTCCGGATCCGCAGCCCGGAGGAGATGCGCCCCATATCGCAGATGCGTCGCTTCGGCCTCGAGCGCCGCTGCGAGCCTGTGCGCCTCGTGCCCGCCGCCCGCGCTGACGATGAAGTCGCGCCGGAAATTCATCCGGTGGGCCAGTGAGCGCAGAGTGAGGTCGAGATCAAGACGGGGGTCTTCGTCCTCCGCGTGCCGGTTGGCCAGACGGTCGATCAGCCAGCGCTCCTCTTCGCGCGTCTCGCCGGACGGGCGCACCCAGCGCACTTCGAGCACGATCCCGGTCAGGGCGCGCGAGGGCTGATCCTCATCCCGCCCCCCGACCAGATCACCGGCATCCTGCATTGTGTCGCCCAGCGTGCTGAAGACTCCCGCCATGCCATGGGAATCCAGATCCATGATCCCTGAATCCAGCACCGCGCCGCGCAGGGTGACCGCCTGGGCGCCGGGCGGAGTCTCGTCATTGAGCGAGGGCATGAACAGCGTTCCGGCCTGAGTCTCGCTGTCTGCGTCGATCTCTCCGAACAGGCCGACGCTGATCGGCCGGTCGAACAGGGTCGCCACCGGCTGCCGCCAGGGCGTCATCAGGGGTTCCCGGCGCAGACGGCCGTTCTCGAGGATCTCCGCCTCCAGCGCGATCTCCACGAAATGCAGCATGTCATCAGAGGCCGAACCGGTCAGGACCTCGTCTGGCTCGAGCGCGTCCGGGCTCGCTCCGGCGAGGGCCGGGTGGGCCTCAGTCCAAGCCATGCCCGCTCCGAGGCGGTAGCGCACCCAGTGATAGTCCCCGGCCGGGATTTCATCGCCCTCCTCGCTGACCAGCGCGCCGAGACGGCCCGCCGCCTCCGCGACGGACTCGTCCAGGCTCGCAGGATCGGCGAAGGCCAGGGAGCGGGAAATCTCGCTGACAGGCACGTCTTCCGCGCGGGATCCGAGCGCCTGGGCGAGCGCGGCCTCCAGCCGAGGCGCGTCGGCGATGGCGGGCGCGGCCTGACGCGGGCGCATCGCCGCGTCCGTCAGCAGCCGGGCGAGCTCGCCGTTCCCGCCTCCGGCCCGCAGGAGCTGCGCATCATAGCCAGCCATCTCGAGAAGCGAGATCAGCAGCAGGCTCTGGTCGATCGCATTTCCGGCGCGGGCCGACAAAGTCGCCTGCGCGCCGCGCAGGACACCGTCATAGGGCTCGTAGCGGACGTCTTCGGCAACGAAACGGGCGAGTTCGTCGCCATCGAAATCGAAGCCCTCCACCGCTGAGGATATCTCGAACACGCTGTCATCGACGAGGGGCCGGAAGGCGGCGAGTCGCTCGGCCGCGGCATCCGCCTGCTCGATGACGGAGCGGAAGGCGGCCGCCCTCTCCTGTTCTTCGGCGTGCGCCTGAGCGGTTCCGAACAGCACCGTGGCGCTGAAGGCGGCGAGTATGACGGCTGAACGGGTCTGCATGCTGTCCTCCGGCGCGGATTGCCCGGCGCGCATGGTCCCGCTCCCCGGAGGCTCGCGTCAGACCCGGACGGGTGGAGTGCCTGCGCGGCGCGCGTGGCAGCCTGCCCGGCCAATCAGCTCGAATGGAGCCGTTTCCGTGCTGACCCGCCTGTTCGCTTCCGCCGTCGCGCTCTTGTGCCTGAGCGCCGCCCTCGCCGCCGCTCAACCCATCGTGTTCGAAACCGAGCCGAACGACGATCTGCTCGAGACCGCGCAGCCGGACGTGATCGGGGAGGCCCGCCTGCGCGGGGAGGTCACCGGCAGCGATCAGGACGGCTTCTGGTGGGTTCTGGGCGAGGCCGACGCCGGGCGTCAGTGGGACATCGTGCTCCGGGCGAGGACCGAAGGCCTGATCCAGATGGATCTGGTCCGGCTGGACGCCGACCCCGACATCCTGGCCGAGGCGGGCCTCGAGGAAGGTTTCACCGGCCAGGAGACCCTGCTGAGGCTGCAGACCGTGGCCGGGCGGCCCGAAATGTCCGCGCGCGCGCTGATCATCCCGGAGGGACGATACGCGATCGGCCTGTCCAATGCGGGCGGCGGGGGCGACTACGAGGTCGAACTGAGCCAGTCGGGCGGCGCCCGGTCCTTCACCACCGTGCGCACGAACGACGAAGGTCAGGGTGAGGACACCGATTTTCCCGCAGGCAATTCGCGCATCTACACCATCGTGGCCAGCGAGCAGTCCATCGGGCTGGACATCGGCGAACCGGGAGAGGACGAGGACGCGCCCCGGCTGTGGCGTGTCGCGGTCCAGGGCGAGGTCGGCCAGAGCCTGCGGGCGTGGGTCGAGGACGCCGACGGCGAAACCATCGCCGGGCCGCAGACCGGCTCAAACCTGAACCATCAATGGGGACGGCTCGCGCTGGAGCCCGGCGCGGTGCTGCGGCTGGCCGGTGACGCGGAGACGCCTATCGGCCGCGTCCGGATCGGTCTGACCGGGGACGGCCAGGCGTCTTCGGACGCGGAAATCGAGCCGAACGACAGCCTCGACCGGGCCAACTGGATCGAGGCGGGAGCGCCCGTATCGGCGGTTTCCGATGGACGCGGGGATCAGGACTGGTTCGCCTTCACCGTGGACGAGGATGCCGCGGAGCGCACGCAGGACATCACGGTCCGCTTCGATCACCCGCGGTCGCTGAGAGTCTGCCTGGCGCCCGTGGACGGCAGCCGCCGCGAGCTGTGCCGGACCACGTCCGGAGACGGCGACAGCGATCCGGTCTTCGGCGGGCTCCAGCTCGAAGCGGGCGACCATGCCGTGAAGGTGCAGGGCACGTCCGATGATGTCTACGACTACGAGATCGAAGTCCGGTGGGGAGACCCCGCCCCCGCCACGGCCGCCATCGAGCCCAACGACCATCGCGACTGGGCGGCGCCGCTGGGCGCCCGGCCCGTGCGCGGGCGGATCGAGGACCGGCGGGAGGCCTGGTTCGCCTTCGACGTCACGGGCGCGCCCCAGCTCTGGCGCTTCCAGGCTAATGGCGACGCCATACAGAACATCCAGCTGCGCCGCGCCGGCAGCGGCCAGGAGGTCGCCCGGACCGGCCACACCAGCGGCGGCGCGCCCATCAAGCGCATCGACAATGTGCGCCTGCTTCCCGGCCGCTATCTGGTGAGCGTGACGGGTGAGCGCACCGACTACCTGCTGCGCGCCATCGCCCTGGGCGAACCCGATCCGTCCTACGCGATCGAGCCCAATGACGACGCGGCCAACGCCCAGCCCCTCCTCCTCGGCGAACGGATGCAGGGCACGTTCACCGACAACGCTGACGCCGAGGTGTTCGCGTTCTCGCTGCCGGGGTTCACCCGCGTCCGGATGCGCATCGAGCCGCCCGCGAGCGTGACGATGCGCGCGACTATGTCCTGGGCGGGCGAGCAGGTGATGAACACGGGCAGGTTTGACGAGGCCCGCATTTATGAGCTGATGCTGCCGAAGGGCGATTACATCATCGATGCACGCGCCGACGAGGGTTCGGAGCTGGAATACGGCCTGAGCGTGGAGCCCGTCTCGCCATGGGCGCCGTTCGAAGGCGTTGTCACGGCGATCTCAGCGGGACTGGCCATGCCGCTGGAAGGCGGCGTTCCCGCTGACGGCATGGCGGCCGGCGGGCGCGGCAGCGAGGCCTGGCTCGCCCTGCCGCGCAGCGCGGAGGACCGGGTCGTCTCCCTGCGCCAGACCGATGAGCGGTGGGACACCGTCACCGTCCATGACGCGGCGCTGCAGGCAGTCGATGAACTGGAAGGCGAAGGCGATCTGGAAGTCCGCGTGCCGGCCGGAGAGAACTGGCTGCTCCATCGCGGCAATCGCGGCGGCGGCGGAACGCTCTTCGTCGAAGACCCTGCGCTTTCACTGCCAGGCGCCGATGCGCAAGCCACGCTGAACGCCGATGCCGACGCCATCGCGGCCTTCCGTCCCGAGCATCAGACCGTGACGGTCTCGCTCGACATCACCAATGGCGGGGAGGACACCCTCGTCCTGCCCGTGTCCTTCGCGGTCAGCCATGAGCATGCGGAGATCGACGCCGAGACCGATGTGATCGAACTCGCGCCCGGCGAGACCGGCACGGTCGGCGCCCGGATCACCCTGCCCCCTGAGATGGCCGACAGGACCGCGGCGACCGTCTGGGCGCGCGCCGGATCGGCGCTGGCTGAGCTGAGCCTGCCCATCGAGACCGGCGCGGACCCCGCCGGACCTGATTTCCGGCCTGACCCGCCCGAAGATCTCGCCGGCCTTCCCGACCTGGCATGGAGTCCGCTGGGCGCGCGCTGGCTGGATGCCGAGACCGGCGAGGTCCTCGAACCCGACACGCAGTCTCGGTATGGCTCGGTGGATCACCTCACCAACGGGTTCACCAACACCGACCTTGGATTTCGATGGAATGGCGAGGCGGGCGAGTCTCTGCCCGTGCTGCGGCTGGCCGGGCGCGGCGGGGATATCCATGCGCTGATCCTCGATGGCCGCAACCAGATCGCCCCCCTGAACCGCTGGCGCGAGGTGGTGGCGGAGGCGTCCACCGATGGCGAGAGCTTCGAACCCATCGCCCGCGTGCAGCTGTCGCCCGCCGACGGCCCGGTCCTGCACCGCCTCGAAACGCCGGTTCAGGCGAGCCATCTGCGCCTGACGCCTCTCAGCTCATGGAGTCCCTGGCCGCGCAGCGCGACCGCCATCGGCGCATTCAGCGTGATCGGCGCGCCCGACCCGGAGGACCCCGCCTTCGGCGCGCTGGACCTGTTCGAGCCCGAACTGGGCGGGCACGTGGTCCATGGCTGGACGGCAGGCGAGGATCATGTGCTGGGCGCGTTCGCCACGGGCAACATCCGCGCGGGCCGGAATGGCGCGATCGACGCGGTTCTGGGCTTTCACAACAACCGGCTGGCGCGTCTGGCGTCGCTGGAGATGACGCACCACCCTGAGGCCGGGGAGGACATGCGTCCCGCCACGATCAGGGTGCAGACGTCGCAGTCCGGCGCTGCAGGGCCCTGGACCGACCACGGCGAGTGGGACGTGTCGCACGGCGACACCGCGGAGATGGCGTTCGATGCGCCCGTGCGGGCGCGCTATGTCCGCCTCGCCACGTCTGTGGACACCACGGGCTGGTTCCATCCGCCGGTCTTCAGGGCCATCGAGGCGGACACGGTCGCCTCGGGCGAGTCCATTCTGGGCCATCATGGCGACTACGCCATGACCGGGCCGCACGAGACCGCCGGCGATCCTCTGGCAGGACTGGCCGAGGGCGATCTTGATCTGTCGAGCGCGCCGGACGCCCCCCTGCCCCTGGAGACGCCGGTGCGCGGCCGTGTCGAGCGTCCCCACGACACGCGCGCCTACGCCATCACCGTGCCCGAGGGCGAGAACACCATCGCGGTCACGCTCTCCGAAGCCGCGGGCGGCCGTCTCCGCGCCACGCTGACCGGCCCGGACGGCACGGTCCATGCGCTGGACTGGGCCGAGCCGGAGGGGCTGGCCCGGACCGGGACCGCCAGCGGGCTGGAGCCGGGCGAATATCGTCTGGACGTCACCGAGCCGATGCGCTCGGTGGTCATGGTCTGGGACAATTCAGCCAGCGTCTCCCACCACCGTCCGGCCATCGAGCGCGCCATGGCCGAGCTCGCTGAGGGGCTGAATCCCGACGAGGAGGCCGCCAACATCATCGTGCTGGGCGGCCCGCCCCTGATCGACGGCTGGGCGGTCGGCGCGAACCAGGTCTATGAGGCCATCGCCGCCGACCCGGGCAGTTTCACCAGCTCCCAGGCCGAGGACGGCCTTCACGCGGCGAACGACATCCTCAAGGAGCGCGACGGCCAGCGGATCGTGATCCTGATCGCCGACGCCGAGCTGGCGTCGGGCCGGAATGACGACCTCTGGCCCGGCATGCCCGACGCCATGCCCCGGGTCTATGCGCTCGGCCTGGACTCCCAGGGCGCCACTCACACCGGCAAGCTGCGCCTCGAGCGCAATCTGATGCAGTCCTGGGCGCAGGTGAATGGCGGCGATTACAGCTACAACTCAGGCCGCGAAGACCTCCTGCGCGCCTTCCGAAGCGCCATGATCGACATGCGCCGCCCCAGCGAGTTCGTGGCCGCCGCCGAAACCCGCTGGATCGACCCGCCCGAGCCCGGCGCGCTGTCGGTCGTCAGCGCCGACGAGCCGGTGCTGGGCGCGGGCGCGCTTCACCTGATCTTCGACGCGTCAGGCTCCATGCTCCAGCGCATGGAGGGCGGCCGCCGCATCGAGGTCGCCCGCGCGGTCGCCCGAGAGACCATCGAACGGCGCGTGCCCGCAGGCGTGCCCATCGCCCTGCGCGCCTTCGGCCACACCGAGCCTGACAGCTGCGAGACCGAACTGCTGGTCTCTCCCGCGGCGGACAACCACGATGCCGTGCTGTCCGCGGTGGACGGCATCCAGGCGGTCAATCTGGCGCGCACGCCGCTGGCGGCCTCGCTCGCCGCCGTGCCTGGCGATCTGAGCGGTTACCAGAGCGAGCGCCAGCTCGTGGTCATGCTGACCGATGGCGAGGAGACCTGCGACGGGGATCTGGAAGCGGAGCTCGAGCGCCTTCTGGCCTCAGGGGTTCAGGTGCGCCTGAACATCGTGGGATTCCATATCGACGAGTCCGGTCTGCGCGAGGATTTCGCTCGGCTGGCCGGGCTGGGCGGAGGGGTCTATTTCGACACCCGCGACGGCGAAGGCCTGCAGGCCGCCCTGTCTCAGGCCATGGCGGCGGAGTTCACGGTCGTGGACGCGGACGGGAACACGGTCGCCGAGGGACGCGTGGACGGCGATCCCGTCCCGCTGGACGCGGGGCGCTACTCGCTGGAGATCGAAGGCCGCGAGCCGCAGGAGATCGAGATCGAACCCTCCGCCGATCTGGAGATGGCGCTCTGACGCGCAGGCCGGAAAGCGGGCCTGCGAGCAAGAAACAGGGGGCGGCGACCGCCGCCCCCTGCACGGGAGTCTCCGCTTCGGCACAGCCCGCGCATGCAGGCCGCAAGGCTCAGTCCGGCTGAGCGCAGCGGATGGAAAATTCCAGATCCAGCCCGTCTGGGTGACGCGCCTGAGCGTCCTCGTTCTCTGAGTACAGGCGCACTTCGCCGGATGCACCGGACCGGTCGCCCTGGATCTCCAGCGGCTGGTTGCGGTCAAGCATGTAGTAGGCGTCGCCCCATGCATCGCGCGTCACTTCTATGCGCCAGCCGCGGCTGAAATCGACGGAGTCTTCTCCAGCCCACCTCTGAAAGCGCACTTTGAGAAAGTTCTCGCCGTCGCTCTGCATGATGTATTCGTCGCCGCCGAAGATCTCGCCGCAGCGCGCCTCCGCGAGCGCGTGGCGTTCGCCATCAAGCCGCATCCAGCTTCCGTCATCGCCTTCGGCGGCCTCAGGCGAGCAGGCCGCCATCGAGATCGACGCGCCGACGAGAGCAATCAGAGTGGAGAATTTCATTCGCATGATCCTTGTGTTGCAAGGCGCAAACAGTCTCCTGATCGCTGACGCGCCGTCAGCCCCGAACGGGTCTGACGCGGGGCTGTGTCTGATCGGCGCAGTATGCAGGCGCATGGGCGGGCGGGGCCGGTCTCACCCGGAAACGACGTTCTGCAGCACGAAGCGGCCTTGCGTCCGCACGGTGTCCCGACCGTCGGCCTCGATGTCGAACGTGCCGGAGACCCGGTCGCCCTCGCGTTCGAGAACCATCTCGCCACGGACCTCGTCCACGCTGTGGGCGGGCAGGTTCAACGTCACGTCCGCTGACCGGTCTCCCCGCCCCGCCACGCGATAGGTTCCGCTGGCGGGATCTTCAGGAATCTCGATGTAGAGATCGCGGAACATGACCAGGGTTATCGGCCGCCCCTCGCGCACCTGGCTGCCGATGCGCCGCGCAAAGTCCTCGCTCTCGCCATTGGCGGTGAAGGTGAACTCCGCCTCGCTCTGGGGCGAGAAGGCGAGATCGCGCACCCCGCCGCGCGCGGTCACGCCGGGCTCGCCGCGGGTGCGCCGGGCGTCGAATTCCCAGGCCGCGGTGATGGTCTCGCCGATCTCTAGCACGTGCACATGGCCTTCGACCTCGCGCTGATAGCGCCAGCCATAACCGTCTCCGGCCAGGGTGACGACGGCATCCCCGTCCTCAGCATCTGAAGGCGAGGCGGCCGCATACGTTCCTGGCCCCGCCCCCTCCGGCAGGGACACCGTGATCCAGGCCCGCACGGTGTTCCCAAGGTCGTCCTGATGACGCGCGTCGGCGAAAACGGAGATCATGTAGGGCCCCGTGTCGTTCATCCCGGCCCGGTCGCCCGACTGAACGGGCCGGTAAATGTCATGGCTTTCGCCCCCATAACGCGCATCGTCGGCGGTGGTGTAGGCGCCGTCGGCGGTCGCCTCTCCCTCGAACGTCAGGATGGATTCACCCGCAGCCACGCCATCCATAAGGCGCTCCGCCGCGCCACCGTCCAGCCGGGTGCCGCTGCCGCCCGCCTCGTCGCAGCCATGCAGGGCAAGACCCAGAGCCGTCACGGTGATTGTGAAAAGACACGTGCGCATCATGTTCAATTTTCCTCCGGAGCGTGTGATTTCATGGACAGGCGTCGGTGAAGTCGTCCGCTTTCAAGCCGACCTTTCGAGAGAGTTACATGCTCAGGGGGTTTCAAGATTCCTGTATTCCCCACGCGCTTCGAACCCTTCAGAAGTGATCACGAACGGCGCAGACATAGACCCGTCCTCGTTCTCCACCCCGGCGCCGAACACCACCTGCTCGACCTGACCGGGTTCCGGGGCAACCCGGAAGGGACGCTGCTGGGCGAGATGGATCTGAGCGCCCCGTTCGTTGACCGGGCCTTCGTAGCCCGCCCGGACGCCGATATAGGGACGATCGTAGACCTCCGGATCCCAGTCGATCACGAGGCGCTCCGTGTCGCGGATTTCGAAGGGAATAGCCTCCTGCACCTCGCTGAATTCCACATCGACCCCATCCCCCTCGAAACGGATGGCATGAACCGAGATCTCGTCGGCCGGCGCGCCAGGCTCGAGCAGATGGTTCAGACGGGTTCCCGCCATCAGCCGGCGCGACCCGGCGCGGACCTCGTAACGGGAGGCGTTCACGCTCTCCCAGCTGATCTCTACAAAGGGTTCGCGCGTGATCTGCACACCTTCGGCATCTGCGGACGCCAGAGAACCGGACACGTCAGAAGCGGCGGAGCTCAACGCGGACATGCCATCGCCCGACGACCGGGCGCCCGCGGAGGCGGGGAAAGCAGACAGGGCAAGCGCCAGAAGACTGGCCGTGGCGGCCAGAGGACAGGATTTCATCACGGAGGGCTCCAGTTCATGCGAGAGTCGGCGGGATCGGAAAGGAGGCCTACCCCGGACCTGTGACCGCGCGCAGACCCGAACGGGCCGGGCGGGAGAAGAAGGGGGGGCGGGTTACAGCGTGATCGAGGTCTCCGCGTCAGGCTCGATGACGATCTCCCGGTCTTCCATCCCGTCGATCTGCAGGGTGTAGCGGCCCGCCTCCAGCGCGACGGGCTCCTCGTCGACCCGGCCGCGGGCGATGGCGGCGCCCGACGCGTCGCGCACGGTGAACTCCGCCGCGACGGCGCGGGCGAGCGCGGACTGAAGCCCCTCGCCGTCCCGGGTGTCGAAATAGACCCCGCCGCCCATCTCGGCGAGCCGCTCGAACTCGTCGCGCAGACCGGCCTGGTCGATGTGAAAGCCGACGATGTTCAGCCGCACCTCGACGCCGGACTCCATGAGCCGTTCGAGCTCGGCCTCCACGTCGCCCTCGCAGGTCTCCTCGCCATCGGTGAGCATGACGACGAGCTGGCGTCCGCCCTCGAACGCCTCCAGATCGCCAGGGACCGCCGCGAGCGAGGCCGCCAGCGGGGTGCGCGCCAGATTGATCGCCTCGATGCCCTCGACCGCGGCCAGCACGGCCTCGTGATTGCCCTGCGAGGCCGGGACCAGCAGCTCGGTCTCGCAGCTGCCAGGCTCGGTGTGGCCAAAGGCCCTGAGCGCGACGGGCACGTGGGCGGGCACCCGCTCGGCGATGACCTCCCGGGCGATGGAGCGAGCCACGTCGATGCGGCGTCCGCCCTCCATCCGCCGCAGCATTGAGCCCGACGCGTCGAAGATCATATGCACCACAGATCCGGCGACCGTGGGCTCATCGCCGCTGACGACCGACAGCGAGCCCGGCTCGGGCGGATCGCTCCAGCCGGTCTCGGCCGAGATCAGGAACTCTGTCGGCTGGCGGATCTCGTGCATGGCCGCTTCAAGATTGCGCAGCAGCGCCGGAGTGCTGGTGCTGTAGCTGTAGCGCCCGCCCGCCGCCATCGCCCAGTTCATGGTCAGATTGCGCTCATGCAGCAGCTTGGCGGTGTCCGATCCGTGATTGCCGGGGTTCATGGCCAGCGCGAAGATGCGGGGCCGCACGCGGTCCAGCATGGGCCAGAGTTCAGAACGATGGGGCGTGATCAGTTCGGCGTCGGCGATCAGGATGATGGCACGCTCGCCTTCCCGGCCGTCCAGCCGCCGGGCAGCGGAGAGAAGCCCGGTCTCAGCGTCTGACGTCGCGGGGTCCAGCCGGAAACGGCGCGATTCGGTTTCCACCGAAGCAAGCGCCTGGCTGAGCTGTACGCCATACTCTGCCCAGCCATCGATCAGCGGGGGAAAGCCCAGCGGAATGACGTTGGCCACCTCCTGTTCGGGGACAAGTCCGTCAGCAAATTCGGACAGGGCCCGGAAGATGGCGGGCTGGTGATCGCTGATGCTGCCAGACCCGTCCCACACGATCGCGATGGACCGCACCGGCTCTTCCAGCTCGATGCGGGACTCGCCCGGTGAAAGGCCGATAGCCGTGCCGTAGCGATGATCAGCCCTGCGCTCCCACACAATTTCCGCCTCGCCGTCCGGGCCATGAAGGCTGACAGCGGCGCGCTCGCTGACGCTCTCGCGCAGGGTGATGTCCAGCGTGTTCGCGCCGTCAGGCACGTTGACGGTGTAGGCGCGCACATCACCCACAGCCTCCAGCCGGCCCCGGCGGCCATCTTCCAGCGGCAGGGGCGATGACGCGGATGAGGCGGTGTCCACATCACCGTCAAATGCTTGCTGTTCAACTTCTTCAGGGCCTTCGTGTGTATACCAGCCCCAATGACCCAGAATTGACCGCCGCGACTGAAGACTATCGGCCTCATAGGCGGCAATGTGCTCGGGCACGGTGAAGCCCCGGTCTGCAGCCTTAAACTCAAAGCGGACGTAGCGCGCCAGCAGTGGCTCATCGAAGGCCAGACGGCCTTCGCCGTCAGAGATTTCAATGGCGCCTGCGCGTGTCCAGGGGCCCAGCGGACCGGTTTCAGACACGCTGACCGCGACGCTTTGCGGGCCTTGGGCGGATTGTGCCCTGCCCGTGCGCCACTCAAGCGCCTCGATGCGTGCCAGACGCTGCTGATGGAAACCGGCGACCAGATCACGGTCCACGGTCTGGCGCCGTTCCTCCCTCTGATGGAAGGCGCGCGTTCCCTGCCCCCTTTGCAAACCGCCGTGCAGGAAGGAACGTCCAATATGCTGGGCGCCATCAGCCCACACGATGTGTCCGCCCAAGGCCGGGGCGAGCAGGTTGGACTGAATGGCCTCTGCCGGTTCGCCCAGAGCCATGATGAGGCCGGTGCCCGATACGGTGTTCGTGCGCTCGCCGGCCCGGCTGCGGCTGCCCCAGTCGCCTAAGGGCGTGACACGCAGATGCTTAGCGGTCACGGGTGCAGCCAGACGGAAAACCTGTTGGCCATCGCCGACATCCAGCTCTGCTGTCAGCAAGTGTTCGAAGTCTGCGCCGCCAGCAGAGTGCTCCACCCTGACCCGCCGCCAGCGCTGCTGTACCGGAAGCGACGAGGTCTGGTCGAACACCAGAGCGTGAATGTCACCGCCGCCCCCGGCCAGCTCGATGACCGGCAGCGGCTCGCCCAGCACTTCATGCCAGCGCGGGCCCGTATCTCCGCCCACCGTGTTGTTGATCAGGTGAAAGGCCCGGTCCCTTGGTTCGGGGTCGGTCGTGAACCGCGCGCCCAGCGCGTCCCAGGCCAGATTGACCAGCCCGGCCAGGTCCTCGTCGGCGCGGTCCGCGTGGGGATTGGCGGGCGCGGCGCCTGTCTCCACGTCCAGACGCAGCTCGGCGGTGACACTGCCCGCACGGGCCCAGAGAATGGCGGGAGCATCCGGCGGCAGCCAGGCTGGCATGTCCACCGAAACGGCGATCACTGCGCGCGCTCCGGGCTCCAGCGGGGCTGCCAGCGCGTCGTAGCTGATGCGCGCGTCAGCACGGCTCGTCGCAATCTCGATATCGGGGCGTGCTGGTTGATCGCCGGTATTGACGACCACCAGCTCTGCTTCCACACGCTGGCGCTCAGGCCGCCACGCAGCGAGTGTCTCGCCGCCGGACAAGGCCGCTGTCCACGCGTCATCCGGCTCTGCCAATGCGGGGTCGTCCACGGCGAGAACCGGCGTGCCGTTAAAGCCGTTGGCATGGATCAGCCAGGCTTCGCCTGCGGGCACGGTCGCTTCGAGGGTTTCTCCGGCCTGCCCCCCGCCTTCAGCAGCCGGTTCGAGATCCGCGTTCAGGATGGCGAGCGTCCGGGCGCCGCCGCTCTCTATCCCGACAGTGACGTCACGTTCGGCTTCAGCGACCGGCAGGGCGATCCAGTGGGAAACCATCCGGGCCACCAGCGTCTCACGGTCGATCGACACCCGGCCATCAGCAGGCAGTTGCTCAGCCAGTGGCGGGCGGTCAGCGATCAGCGGCCCTTCGAACACCTCCCACGGCGCAGCGATGTCCACGGTCAGGGCGTATTCCAGCTCGCTGGGCGACTGGCCCCGCAATTCGACGAAATAGTCCCCGGCAGGCAGGCGCCCGGCCATTTCGATCCGGCCATCCTCGATCATCGCGCTCTGGGCGATCTCATGGCTGCCATGGAGCAGGCGGAGACGCGCGCCCGTGTCGCCCGGCGGCGTCGCGCTCACCCTCACCTGGCTCCAGCCATGAGTCGTGAAGGTGAACATGTCAGTGTCGCCATCGTGAAAATTGCCCTGCATGGTCTCGCCCAGGGTCAGCGCGTTGGCGGTCAGCGCATTGTCATTGGGTTCGACCTCCCATCCCGGCTCCGGCTGGCCCATCGGGATCGCGCGCAGCATGATGTCGGCCTCGGCCTCCACACCGACCAGGTAACGGCCCGGCAGGAGGGTCAGGCGGTCCAGACGCATCACGCCGGAGGGGCGCCCGTAGCTGTTTGACGCGATCACGCGGCCGAACTCCGCCTCGCGGACTTCGAGGCCGCGCACCGCCTCGCCATTGACCTGAAAGCGCCAGAGCTGCGGCGCCCCGCTTACCGGAAGCTCGAACCAGAACCAGCGCCGTATGTCTGTCTCGGCCCTGACAGGACGGCCTGCCTCCATCGGTGCGGCCCAGTCGGCATGATCATTGGGCTGGCGGGCGATGGTGGCCGCTGGAGCGGGGCCGGTTTCCAGCGAAACAGCGTAATCCACTGTTTCCGAGCGGCCCCTGGGCGCACGCAAATGCATGGCATAATCGCCGGGCTCCAGCTGCAATGGCCCGAAGGCAAACCGCTCGGCATTGCTGCGGCGGCAGATCGGGTCGCGGCCGGTAAAGTCCTCAAGGCATGCCAGAATTTCCTGGCCCGATCCGTGCTCGATGATCAGCGTCTGGCTGCCGTCTGTCTGCGTGTCATCCAGCGCGAATGCGAAATAGTCGGTATCGCGCACGCCATCGAGCGTGCCGGCAAAGCCGTCCGCGGCGAGATCGGTCCAGTTGGCTCGCTCGAGCGTGTCGTTGGGTTCGCGTTCCTCTCCCGATGCGGCAATGCCAAGAGGCGTCAGGGAAACCGCCACCATGCCCGCGCTCGCGTCGCGACCCGTCGCTTCGACCTCGAGCCGCGCGCCGGGTTCCAGGGCCACGTTGCGCCAGTGCTGACGCAGCGGGCTGGCGGTGACCGGCGCGGCGAACTGCTCGCCATCCGCATCGCTCAGAGACGCAGACAGGCGCGCGCCGAGCCCGCCGATCACCGAGACCTGCCAGAGCTGGCCGTCCTCCTGATCGTCAGGGACATCGAGCGCGAAGCCGCCCCCTTCGCCCTCGATCAGCACCACCCGCTCCTCGCCGGGCGGTACGATGATGGAATCGTCAGCGTCGCGCTCGATCTGATCGGCGGGGGTCAGCGCCGCGGGCCGCCCGCGCCTGAGTTGGACTTCGTAGTCGCCGCCGTCATCCGCGCCGGACATGCCGATCAGATAGTCGCCCGGCGGCAGCAGCAGTTCGCCTTGCGCCGCCACAGGGCGGCCGCGGCTGGTCTGCAGGCTGAGATGGGTCTGGGAGCCCGAGATCAGGGGCGCTGAATCCGAGCCGCCGGATGGCAGCGCGCCGATCAGTCCGTCTTCGGCCGCCGCCGCGACGGCCTCGGGGTCGTGATAGGACAGCTCGATGATGTCCAGCCGGATCAGGCCGTCGGTCTCCCCGGCCAGCTCGATGGACCACAGATGGTCGGCGTCCTCGTCCTCGACGGTCCACATCCAGGCGTCCTGGTCGCGCCCGGACACATTGCCGATGAGCACGCCATGCCCTGCAAAACGGCGGGCCTGATCGGGCGTATCGTTCGGCTCCTGCTCGAACAGGCGCGGCGGGGAGTAGGCGGAGGCGTCGTACTCTTCGTCGGCGGACGCGGCGAGCGAAGCGGTCGCCCAGACGGCGGACGCGGCGAAGAGTCGGGCAATCATGAGCGTTTCCTGGCGGGCCGCGCCGCGAGGGCGCCTCGGTGCTCCGAACCTCGGCGAATGGATGCCGAGGAGGTAGACCCGAATGGGTCTGACGCGGCCGGGCGGGGAGGCGATGATGGCGGTCAGCCTCACCGTTCACGAAACTGGAGACGACAATGATCGAAACGTCCGCACGGATCCGCCGCGGCGCTGTCCTGCCTGGCCCTCGCCTCGGGCGCGGCTCACGCGGACCGCGTCGCCGGTTCGCTGGATGGCGAGCCGCGCGAATGGCATGTCCTGTCCGGCCCTGACGGCAAGACCGCCTACGTCTCCGAACTCCCCGGCGGCGCTCAGTCCGTCACCGTGCAGGCGCACCGGCAGGACCGTTTCGAGACCGAAGGCAGCATTTCGCTGAGCCTGCACTTCTTCAACGGCCAGGTGATGAGCGCCGAAGCGATCTACTTTCCCGAAAGCGGGATGCTGCCCCATTACGCGGCACAGGACGCCCTGGACGGGCTCGAGCTCGACACGATCGACCTGACCGCGACCCCGCCGCGCGTGGCGGGCCGGTTCGAACACGAGCTGGTCTTTCAGGAATCCATGTCGACCGAACCCGACGAAGGCCGAACCGTCTCGCTGGTGGTTGAATTCGACGTGGAGCCGAGCCGGGAGCAGTGAGGCCGACGCCTGGCCGAGAGGCGGGGTCAGCCTGCGCTCTCGCAACACGACAAAGGATGAAGGCCTGAGTCATCCTGAACGGTCGGGAGCTCAGGCTCTCGCCTTTTCATGCACGGTATTCTCAGAACGGGAAAATCTGAGGTTTAGCGGGAATGGCGCGCCGGGGAAGATTCGAACTCCCGACCCCCAGATTCGTAGTCGGTGGATCAAACAAGAAAATCAATGCCCATTCTGAACTTTATAACGACGAAGACACACCAGCCGCCTTTCGGCCGCTACAAAGTTCAGAAATTAGCCCAATAATTATTGTCTTTGGCACGAATTATTGTCTTTGGCACGAAATGGAATCCACAGAAATAACCAGATACCGGCCATTAACACGCGCTTAAATATGTGCAACAACAGTTGTCACTCTATGCAGCCTCGACGTATACAAGATTTCAACTTTGCGCCTTGTTCCCGTATACGAATAAATCTATCATAATCAACCGAATGATCGATCGCCTCAAATGACCCACCACTAACCAATCGACGATAGTCAACTATAGCACGGTCTGATTTTGCTTTAACCCCCCCGATCTTAAAACCAGTAACATCCGATATTGAATGAGATAAACTTCTTAGCGCGGCCTTCATCTCCGTCTCTACCTGCAATTTCCCATTCCCCTCCACACCGTGCATCCAATATGATTTAGACAATTCCGTTATTTCGTCTATGTTAGCAATTACCTCCGACTTGTGACTGTCCGCCTTGTCCTTTGCAGAAGACAAGAAAAAGAATGTGATAACAGTAACCAAAAGAGGGAGCACAAAATGCGAAAAGATGAACATCAATAGGTTAAAGTTATCCATTTTCCGCTTCTTTAATATAAGAAACTATATCTTTTATGAGATATCGATCTTCACTCACAAATTTTAATCTGGACAAAATATCCTTTTTGTCCATTGAGTGAACCCTCACCAATCCCCCGAACGCTTCCTCCAAGAAAGACGATCCAAAGCCTTCGGTGTTATCCAGAATGACTTCAACCACTTCGCCTGCGCGCAAAGCTGGGAGCAACACGTCATCGCGGAAAGCTTCGCCGCTATACTCCCCATCCCCCCTAAAACGCCCCGCGGGCGTGTCCGAGAACTGCGCACCGATATCTATGGCTATCATATCAGGCTACCTTGAGACTGAGGGGAAGGGAGTTGTATGTCCCACTGGATAAGCGTCCCCTCAAGTGGGCGTGCATGCGTGGTACGTCTATAGGCACCGACACCATTTTCGTCTGAATCATAGCACAGCTCACCATGGCCACTGATGATCCTCAGCGATCCGGGCGAGAATTTGTCTACAAAATCTCGCATCTGAGGGAGCCCCTTCCCCCGGTGCTTTTGACCCGTCCCGGATCGCCCCAGCTCCATTGCTGCGTAAATTTTGTTTGCGTCCGTGCTCGCCCACCCAAGCCCGGCGAGAAACTCCTGTATGGCCTCGACACCAAATCGAGCAGGAAGGGCGCTTGGTATCCCCACACCAAGATCATAAAATGAAATATGGAGCCTTCTATCCCTCCCAAAGAACACCCCAGACATCCACCAATGACTATCTAGTTTGATGCTAGACCGCTTAGTTTCTTCGTTATAAGCGTGATGTATTGCGTTTTGCATCGCCTCAACAATTGCATCATACATTGATTTATTCATAAATTCTATTTCAGCGAGATCAGACACGACCTCTTTTAATTTTTTAGCCGATTCCCCCAAAACCCTTTGACCGGTACTATATTTGATAAATGTTCTTTCATCGCTTGCTTCCAAGTTATATGTTGGCGTGTTAACCACCTCTAATATTTCGAACAATCCCATTTGCTCAAAGCTTCTCCTAACACCCTCGTCCCATTTTTCTAAATACGGGGCCGCAGGACGAAAGTTATAAAGCTTTCTCCACCGATCGAGTTCCGCCACAAGCACCAAACTTGCGCCTGAAGATATAGCACGAACTTTATTGAAATCGACATGAACCTTGCGCCGATCACTCAATATTAAAGAGTGAAACTCATCAAGGAATTCTACGACTTCTTTATAGTTGTGGCGCAGGCTTAAAATGCTAGGCAATGAAATGTAACGTACTTTTTTCTTCCGGTATCTCACCTGAGGTCGATTAATGTCACTTCTTGCTGCCTCCGGCCTAACTCTTGATTGAATACGGCTCTTGATAAGACGTTTATTTCTTGATACAACTTTTCTTTTCCACGACTTCGCAGACCTTAATATATTATATAGCTTTGCATCATGAGAAAGCTTCCTCACCCCGTTCCCTCCAACACACGCTTTTATACTGTCCAAGCTACTCAGACGTTTTTCGGTGTCAATGAAGCAAGGTTATGTGACGCCGAACCATGGTAGCGGAATGAGGCGTCATACAGATTAATTTGCTCTCATTGAAGCCGAAGCATCACTACCCCAAATACTTTGCGAAGCAAAAGAGGAGTTCACGTGATTATCGGTTACGCTCGGACGTCCACATTTGATCAGGTCGCCGGTCTTGAAGCCCAGCTCAATGAACTGAAAGCCGCTGGCGCGGAGAAAGTGTTTCAAGAACGGGTCTCAAGCGTGGCTGGGCGTGACCAGCTCGCCGCCGCACTCGATTTCATTCGTGAGAATGATGTGCTGATGGTCACCAAGCTGGATCGGCTTGCTCGTTCTGTCGCCGACTTGATGAAAATCATTGAAACCATCCGTCACCGCGGCGCATCGCTTAAAATCCTTGCCATTGGCATGGAGACGGAAACGGCTACGGGCAAGCTTATGATGGGGGTAATGGCTTCGGTAGCTGAGTTTGAACGCGAGATCATGCTGGAACGCCAGAGGGAAGGCATCGCCAAGGCGAAGGCGGCAGGCAAGTTTAAAGGCCGGGCCCCCACGGCCCGCAGGAAGGCGGATCAGGTCATTGCGTTGATCTCGGCAGGGCACACCGAACAACAAGTGGCAGATGAAGTCGGGATTAGCCGATCTTCGGTTCAACGTATTAAACGGAATCAAAGCAATCCTGAAGAGTAACGATAAAGGACGTGACGTGACCCCCTGAAATTCCTCCACCGGAATGTAGAGTCCTTCCAACCGAGAAGGACGAGCAATGAGACGGTCACGGTTTTCCGARGAGCAGATCATCGCGATCCTGCGCGAGCAGGAGGCGGGGGAGACGACGGCGGAGGTCTGCCGCCGCCACGGGGTCAGCACGGCGACGTTTTACAAGTGGAAGGCGAAGTTCGGCGGGATGGGCGTGTCTGAAGCGCGCCGTCTGAAGA
>VJOU01000084.1 GCA_007050995.1 Glycocaulis profundi
CGATGAGGTGGGCAATTCCGTCGTACATTTGCTTGACGGCCTCGAACTCGGTGAGTCCAAGACGAGCCTTGTTGGAGATGTCGTAAACTCCTCCCTCAGACTCGGAGKGTTCTCCGKGGATACCACGGATTTGAAGCTTGAGTCMATCGCAGATAGACTTGAAGTCTGGCTTGGCCGAGATCTTTGGAAGGCGGATGKGGACGGAGGCGCGGACGGTGGTTCCCAAGTTGGATGGGCAGAAGGTGAGCCATCCGAGACGGTCGTCACGGGAGAATGGAGCTTGTTTCTCGATGGTCTTGACTCCCTTGATGAGACGCTCCAAGACTTGTCCGACGTTTCCTCCCTCTTGCATGGAGATGATACGGAGATGGTCCTCCTCGTTGCACCAGATAAGGAAGGTCTTCTGGTTGTTGTGGAAGATTCCACGTCCCTTTGGCCAATAACGGCAAGCGTTGGCGGCTTGAAGGAATCTGTCTCCCTCCTTGAAGAGGAAGTGAKCCTTGATGAGTTGATCTTGGATTTCCTTGGTCATTCCATCCAGAGGGAAGTACTTTCCAGCGAGCTCTGGGTCAGTGATGTTGTCAAAGATAGCMTTGACCTTGGATTCCATCTCGAGGTAGTTGGCCTCAGAAAGGCATGGGTTGAATGGGTATCCTTGGAGGGAACGTCCGCAACGGATTCTGGTGGAGTTGATGAACTTTCCTTCTGGGTCAAGATCAACGAGAGCAGAAGTCTTTCCCTCTCCGAGGTCGGTGTTTGGCTGCTTGGCATCTGGAGCGAATCCGTTGTGGTAGTCCTGGATCAGGGGGTCGAAGAGTGGCTTGAAGAGAGTGTAGGCCTCGGCATCTGGGGCGTAGACTCCGACTCCTGAGTCCAAGTTGGCAACTCCGGATTGAATGACGTCGAGAAGGTTAGCTCCGAGCTTGGTCTTCTTGTCCTTGAGTTGGTCAACAACCTCCTTGGTCAAGTACTTCTTAAGAAGAGAGTGGCACTCTGGGGCAGCCTGGAGCTTGGCATAGCCCTCCTCAATTTTGGCGATCACGTCTGGGGAAACCGACATTCC
>VJOU01000085.1 GCA_007050995.1 Glycocaulis profundi
AGGAACCAGCTACTAGATGGTTCGATTAGTCTTTCGCCCCTATACCCAAATTTGAAGATCGATTTGCACGTCAGAATCTAGGAACCAGCTACTAGATGGTTCGATTAGTCTTTCGCCCCTATACCCAAATTTGAAGATCGATTTGCACGTCAGAATCTCTACGAGCCTCCACCAGAGTTTCCTCTGGCTTCACCCTATTCAGGCATAGTTCACCATCTTTCGGGTCCCAACAGCTATGCTCTTACTCAAACCCTTCCATTGACAAACTTCCGGGTCGGTCGATGGTGCACGCCACAAGGGCGTTCCCACCTGCATTCACTTTCATTTCGCGGATGGGTTTTCATCACCCAAACACTCGCATAGATGCTAGACTCCTTGGTCCGTGTTTCAAGACGGGCCATTGAAAACCATTATGTCAGCATCCTTGGCACGAAGCCGCAGTCCTCAGTCCCCAGTGGACGTATTACAACAAGGGCTATAAACACTCCCCAGGCAGAACCCGGAAAGCCACCTTCCCTTATTCTTTTTCCGCCCCCGAAAACTGATGCTGACCTACCACAGGTTCAGAGTGCATAGTCTCGCGAAGAGACTACTGATCTCACCCAGGTAAGACTGATTTCCAATGCTTCCCTTTCAGCAATTTCACGTAGCTTTAGATGAAATTTACCACCCATTTAGAGCTGCATTCCCAAACAACTCGACTCTTCGAAAGCGCTTTACAATATTTAGCTTTAGATGAAATTTACCACCCATTTAGAGCTGCATTCCCAAACAACTCGACTCTTCGAAAGCGCTTTATATGGCATATCCAATCGACCAAAGACGGGGTTCTCACCCTCTCTGACGTCCTGTTCCAAGGAACTTAGACCGATCGTCTACACTCAAAGCAGCTTCTTGAAATTACAACTCGGACAACAAAAGAAATGTTGCCAGATTTCAAATTTGAGCTTTTCCCGCTTCACTCGCCGTTACTGAGGGAATCATGGTTATTTTCTTTTCCTGCGCTTATTGATATGCTTAAGTTCRGCGCGTAGTCCTACCTGATTTGAGGTC
>VJOU01000086.1 GCA_007050995.1 Glycocaulis profundi
ATCTTTCCGACTCGCGATGACAGGGATCTCTCGAGCAGGCGGCGCAGTCTGATTGACTGGGAATTTATCTTTCCGACTCGCGATGACAGGGATCTCTCGAGCAGGCGGCGCAGTCTGATTGACTGGGAATTTCCGCAGATGACTCTTGTGCCTCTTGACCAAGTGTTCGATTGGGTTGAGAGGTCGCGTCAATCCTACGCTTTTGAAAGCGTGATGGAGGACAGGAATCTCTTCTCTTTGGAGCCATTTACTGCGATGGACAACGCTTTTGAAAGCGTGATGGAGGAGATGAGCGCCATTCAACCTCGCGAGTTCCACCCGGAGCTCGAATACACCCAGCCTGGTGAGCTGGACTTCCTCAAGGACGCGTATGAGGTGGGGAAGGATGGGAAGTTACACTTCAAGGTGTACTTCAACGCGAGGAACTTCAAACCCGAGGAGATCACCATTAAGACAGACAAGAACAAGTTGATTGTTCAGGCTCAGAGGTCGGTGGCGCGTGGGGACGCGGCGATGTCGGAGTCGGTGGGTCGGTCGATTCCACTTCCACCATCGGTAGACCGCAATCACATCCAGGCCACTATCACATCGGATGACGTGTTGGTAGTTGAGGCACCTGTCAACGAGCCGAATTACAAGGCAATAAAGTTGAGTCCCGAGAAGGGTCTGGCCATTCAGCCCTCAGAGGTGCAAGAGAGGCAGCTGGCAGTGACGAATAAGGAGGGTCTGGAGATCGTTGCGGCGGAGGACGGGTCGAAGAAGATGCACTTGGAGCTGAAAGTTGACCCCCATTTTGCGCCGAAGGATGTGAASGTGTGGGCGAAGGGTAATAAGGTGTATGTGCATGGTGTGACGGGGAAGGAGGAGAAGACTGAGAATGCCTCGCATAGTGAGCATYGTGAGTTCTACAAGGCCTACGTCACACCAGCGGTGGTTGACGCTAGCAAGATGCAGGCAGAGGCGGTCGACGGTCTTATGRTGGTGGAGGCCCCTCTTTTTAAATGATGCCGCTTTTCTTATCATCGGATATCCTTTTTAATGGGC
>VJOU01000087.1 GCA_007050995.1 Glycocaulis profundi
CGACTGCCTCTGCTTTCGCTGTTAACGCCCCTTCTTTCCTCAATGCTTCTTCACTGAAGAAGTCTCCTTCAGTCAGACCAGCGTCGTTTTCTGCAAAGTTTACATGCAACTCATCATCCTCATCCTCATCTGCAACTCCTCCAAGTCTCATCCGTAACGAGCCTGTTTTTGCTGCTCCTGCTCCTCTTATCACGCCTACATGGACAGAAGACATAGGAAATGAATCATACCAAGAAGCGATCGATGCGCTCAAGAAGCTTCTCATTCAAAGGGGCGAGTTAGAACCAGTGGCTGCGGCAAGAGTTGACCAAATCACAGCTCAAGTTGCAACACCCGACGCAAAAGTTGCTTTTGACCCTGTTGAGAGGATCAAAACTGGCTTTGTCAAGTTCAAGACAGAGAAATACATAACAAATCCAGCCTTGTATGATGAACTTTCCAAAGGCCAGAGCCCAAAGTTCATGGTCTTTGCATGCTCAGACTCGAGGGTTTGCCCATCACACGTCCTTGATTTTCAACCCGGTGAGGCATTTGTTGTCCGTAATGTTGCCAACATGGTCCCTCCCTTTAACCAGACTAAATATGCTGGAGTAGGAGCTGCTGTTGAGTATGCAGTTTTGCATCTAAAGGTCCAGGAAATTATTGTAATTGGACACAGCCGGTGTGGAGGGATCAAGGGACTCATGACCTTCCCAGATGAAGGACCTCACACAACTGACTTTATCGAGGATTGGGTGAAAGTATGTCTCCCAGCAAAGTCAAAAGTGATAGCAGAACACGGCAGTACAGCTCTTGATGATCAATGTGTACAATGTGAAAAGGAAGCTGTGAATGTATCACTCGGGAACCTGTTAACTTACCCATTTGTAAGAGACGGATTGGTGAAGAAAACACTAGCGCTCAAGTGTGGTCACTACGATTTTGTTAACGGAACCTTTGAGCTATGGGGACTTGACTTTGGCCTTTCACCTCCTACTTCTGTATGATCGCGTTAAATATATATTTCATAAAATCCCTTTGTTCCCCG
>VJOU01000012.1 GCA_007050995.1 Glycocaulis profundi
TCGACCCCGCCGGGATGCCCAGGCGGACCATCTCGTCGCGCACCGCGTTCGCGCGGCGCTCGCCCAGGCCCATGTTGTAGGCGGCCGAACCGGAGGTGTCGGTGTGGCCGTCGATCTGCACGCGGGCCACGCCGCAGGTGCGGGCTTCATTGACCGCTTCGTTCACGACCGAACGCGCCTGATCGGTGATGTTCGAGCGATCCCACTCGAAGTACACCACGAAGCCGACATCCTCACACGCCGGAGCCGGAGGCGGCGGCGGGGGCGGAGGCGGCGGGGGCGGCGGAGGCGGCGGGGGCGGAGGCGGAGGAGGCGGAGGAGCCGCGAAGGTGTAACGCAGGCCGACCCAGCCCTCGTGGCTGCCGTAACGGTCGAGATCCGCACCGCCATAAGAGGTGCTGTTATAGCCGAAATAGCGGTACTCGGTGTCGAGCGCCAGGTTCGGGGTCAGGTACCAGGCCACGCCCGCGATGCCCTGATAGGCCAGCGCGTTGTCCTTGTCCCGGACGGTCACGTAGTTGGAGGTCGGGCCCACGGTGCCGGTGTCCCAGCCGCCAGCGGAGAAACTGGACTGAACCCAGCCGATGCCCGCGCCCAGATAAGGACGGAACGCGTTCTCAGGAACGCCGAATTCATAGATGGCGTTGACCATGCCCGACCAGGCGTGGATCGAGCTGTAGCTGTCTTCGAAATTGCCCACGGCGCCGGTCTGGTTGAACCGGTGGGCCAACTCGCCCTCGAACCGCCAGTTGTTCCACTGGTAGCCCGCGGCGAGCGCTTCGCGCAGGTCGCTCTTGCCGCTGATGTCGCCATTCAGAGACCCGGAAACTTCGATGTCTCCCGGAGCGCCATAACCCAGTGCGCCGCGGACGTACCAACCCTCTTGGGCGACCGCCACGGACGGAAGGGCGAGAAACGCCCCCAGCGCCGCGGCCGTAAGAAGCCGTTTTTTCATTTTTCAATCCCCTTCGGACGTGGGAAGTCGTCCGTCGTGTGAACGTGGTGATGTGCCGCCACTCAGCGGCCACGCTTGAACGCCGCCAGGAGCGGCGCCACCTACAAAGCGCAGCGCCCCGGCGCACGGTTCCCCTCACGCTCCCAAAAAATTACATCCCGGCAACGGTTCCAGACGCCATGAGCGCGTCGATCTCGTTGTCTCTCAGGCCTAATTCTTTCCTGAGAACGTCATGCGTGTGCTCACCAAAAACTGGTGGAGCCCTTCGGGCCGAAGGAGGCGTGGCGGCGAGCCGCATCGGGCTGGCGACCAGTGCGGCGGCGGAGCCGTCTGCGCGCTCCGCACGCTGGCTCAACCCTCTTTCAACCGCCTGGGGGTCGGCGAAAACGTCATCGACGCCGCGGATGGGTCCGCAGGGAATTCCCGCCGCCTTGAGCGCCGTCTCCCACCAGGTGGTCGGCCGACGCACCATGGCCGGCTCTATGAGCGCGCACAGCCCTTCCCTGTTGGCCACCCGGTCCGCGTTGCGGGCGTAAAGAGAGTCGTCCGCCCATTCAGGATGGCCCAGAACCTCCGCGAACCTGCGGAACTGGCGGTCGGCGCCCACGGCCACGGCGATGCGGCCGTCCGCGGTGGGGAAATCCTGATAGGGCACGATGTTGGGGTGGCGGTTTCCCATCCGGCCCGGCGCCCGGCCCCCGACCAGATAATTGCAGGCCTGGTTGGCGAGCATCGCGGTCTGCACGTCGAACAGGGCCATGTCGATGTGCTGGCCGCCCAGCCCTCTGTCGCGCGCGATGAGCGCGGCCATGATGGCGCCGGCCGCATAGACCCCGGTGAACAGGTCCACGATGGGCACGCCGACCTTCATGGGCTGGTCCTCGCCCGTGACCGACATCAGCCCCCCCATCGCCTGAATGAGAAAGTCATAGCCGGGCTCGGCGGCGCGCGGACCGGTCTGGCCGAAGCCGGTGACCGAACAGTAGATCAGATCGGGTTTCACGGCCTTGAGGCTGTCGTAATCCAGCCCGTACTTCTTCAGCCCGCCCGCCTTGAAGTTCTCGATGACCACGTCCGAGCGCGCGGCGAGATCGCGGATGATCGCCTGGCCTTCGGGGCGGCTGATGTCCACCGCGATCGAGCGCTTGTTGCGGTTCGCGCACAGATAATAGGCCGCATCCCCCTGCCCGCCCTCTGCATCCGTCACGAAAGGCGGGCCCCAGCCGCGTGTGTCGTCGCCGCCGTCGGGGTTCTCCACCTTGATCACGTCCGCGCCCAGATCGCCCAGTATCTGCGCGCACCACGGCCCGGCGAGCACGCGGGACAGATCGAGCACCTTGATGTGCGACAGGGCGGATGGGGTCATGGGTCTGGCCTTGATGAAATGCGGGTTTCCGCGTTCTACAGCCGACTGCGCGGCGGACCCAAGCGCGGTGTGCGCGCAGCCCCTCCTGCGGCTAGGCTGAGGCCATGGCATCCCTCGATTCGCACACCCCGGCGCGCACGCCCTCGCTCGACGACGCCCGCGCGCTGATGAGCCATGTCTATGGCTTCCGCGACTTCCGGCCCGGTCAGGACGAGATCATCGAAGCGGTGCTGGCGGGCGAGGACGTGCTGGCCGTCATGCCCACGGGCCGCGGCAAGTCGCTGTGCTTCCAGCTGCCCGCTCTGCTGCGCGAGGGGCTGACCATCGTGGTCAGTCCGCTGATCGCCCTGATGCGCGACCAGGTCGCCCAGCTTCAGGCCAACGGGGTCGAGGCCGCGACGCTCAATTCCAACACCCCGCCCGAGGAGGCCGAGCAGACCTGGGACAAGATCGATTCGGGCGCGCTCAAGCTGCTTTATCTGGCGCCCGAGCGGATGGGGGCACCGGGCCTGATGCGCAATCTCGCCCGGCGGAACGTCGCGATGATCGCCGTGGACGAAGCCCACTGCGTGTCCCAGTGGGGCCATGACTTCCGCCCCGAATACCTGCGCATCGCCGAGTTCGCCCAGACCATGGGCGCGCCGCAGATCGCCGCCTTCACCGCCACCGCGGACGCCGCGGCACGCCGCGACATCGCCGGACGGCTGTTCAGCCGCGCGCCCGCTGAGTTCGTGTCGGGCTTCGACCGGCCCAACATCCACCTCGCCGCGGCGGGCAAGCGCGACGGCTATGCCCAGATCCGCAGCTTCGTCGCCGCGCGCAGAGGCCAGTCGGGCATCATCTACTGCACCAGCCGCAAGGGCTGCGAGAGTCTGGCCGAGCGGCTTCAGGCGGACGGGGTGGAGGCGATGGCCTATCACGCCGGGCTGGAGGCGGGCGAACGCTCGCGTCGGCAGGACTTCTTCGTGGGCGAGGACGGGATCGTGATGTGCGCGACCGTCGCCTTCGGCATGGGCGTGGACAAGCCCGACGTGCGCTTCGTGGTCCATAACGGCCTGCCCAAGTCCATCGAGGCCTATTATCAGGAGATCGGGCGGGCGGGCCGGGACGGGCTGCCGTCCGAGACCCTGATGCTGTGGTCGCTGGGCGATGCGGGCCTGCGCCGCCGCCAGATCGCCGAGAGCGAGATGAGCGAGGAGCAGAAGCGGATGGAGACCCGTCGGCTCTCCGCCCTGATCGCCTATGCTGAGGCGCCCGCCTGCCGCCGCCAGACCCTGCTGGCCTATTTCGGCGAGGACACGCAGCCGTGCGGGGTGTGCGATCTGTGCGACGACCCGCCCGAGCTGATCGACGGGCTGGAGCTGGCCCAGAAGGCGATGTCGGCCATCGCCCGCACCGGCCAGCGCTTCGGTCTGGAGCATCTGGTCAGCGTGCTCAGAGGCGTCTCGAACGAAAAGACCCAGCGGCTGGGCCATGACGCCCTGCCCACATTCGGTGTCGGCGCGGATCTGTCCAAGGACCAGTGGCTGAGCGTGTATCGCCAGCTCTTCGCGGCGGGCGCCATCGACCAGCCGATCGACGGGCATGGCGAGTGGCTGATCACGGCGAAGGGCAAGGAAATCCTGTTCGGCCGCGAGCCCATCCGCCTGCGTCCGCCTCAGGACAAGCGCGCGTCGCGGACCGCCTCCGCCCCCAGCCGCGCCGCCGACAGCCTGCTCAGCGACCGCGACCAGCAGCTTTACTCGGCCCTGCGCAGGCTCCGGCTCGACTTCGCCAAGGAGGCGGGCAAGCCCGCCTACACGGTGTTCTCCGACCGCACCCTGATCGAGATGGCGCTGAACAGACCCTCCAGCCTCGACGCGCTGTCAGGTGTATATGGCGTGGGCGCGCGCAAGCTCGAGCGCTATGGCGAGGCCTTTCTGGACGTGATCCGCGACGCCTAGAGCGGCCAGACCAGCAGGATCATCGGCACGCCGACCGCCACCACGATCACCTCCAGCGGCAGGCCCAGCGGCCAGTAGTCGGAAAATTTGAAGCCGCCGGGACCCAGGATCAGGGTGTTGTTCTGGTGGCCGATGGGGGTGAGGAAGGCGCACGAGGCGCCCACCGCCACCGCCATGAGGAACGGATCGGGGCTGGCGCCGAGCTGGGTCGCCGCGCCGATGGCGATGGGACACATGACCGCCGCGGTGGCCGCGTTGTTCATGAAATCCGACAGCGTCATGGTCACGATCAGGATCAGCGCGACCGCCAGCACCGCATTGCCCTGGGCGACATAGTCGAGCATGGCGGTGGCGATCAGGTCGGCCGCTCCGGTGGTCGACATCGCGCCCGCCACCGGGATCAGCGCGCCCAGCAGCACGATCACGGGCCAGTCCACCGCGTCGTAGATCGTCCGCAGCGGCACGACCTTCAGAAGCATGATCGCCAGCACCCCGGCGGCGAAAGCCACCGCCGCGGGCAGCAGGCCGAACGCCGCCCCCGCTATGCCCAGCGCCATCGCCCCGGCGGCCATCCAGGCCTTGCCCGGCGAGGGTATGCGCAGCGAGCGCTCGGCCAGCGGCACGCAGCCCATGCGCGCGGCGAAGTCGGACAGCTGCTCGGGGGAGCCCTGCAGCAGCAGCACGTCGCCCTCCTGCACCTTCATCGTGCGCAGGCGCGCGCGCGAGCGGTTGCCCGCCCGGGAGACGGCGAGCAGGTTGATGGAGAACCGGCTGCGCAGGCTGATGTCTGTGGCCGACCGGCCCGCGAAGGCCGAGCCGGGCGCGACCGCCATCTCCACCAGCAGCACGTCGTCGGAATGAATGACCTTGCGCTTGTCGTCCTCGGTCTTCGCCTTGTCCCTGCCCTTGCGGTCCTTCGCCTCCTCGGCGGGCGCGCCGATCTCGTGGGCCGCGGCGGCGTCAGGCTTGGGCCCGGCCAGAGTTTCGGTTTCGGGCGCGTCGCCGGGCGTCTTCGCCGCTTCGGCCTCCTCGGCCTCGCGCTTCTGCTTGCCCTCGTCGGGTTCCTCTTCAACCTTGGTGGAGACCTCCTCCTCGAGCTGAAGGCCCAGATTGGACAGGGCGGAATTGAGGCCTTCGGGGTCGCTTTCGATCACCAGCACGTCGCCCGCGCGCACCTTGCGATAAGGGCTGGGCGCAGGGATGCGGACTTCGTCGCGGACCAGGCCCACGATCTGGGCGTCCGCCTCTTCAAGCACCCGGTCGGCCTCGCGCAGGGTCATCCCCGCCGCCTTTGACTTCTCGCCCACCCGCGCCTCGGTCAGATAAGCGCTGGTCTCGAAGCCCTCCACGCTGGCGCGCTTGCGATCAGGCACCAGCCGCCAGCTGGCGATCAGGATGAACAGCAGGCCCGCCGCCGCCACCGCGCCGCCCACTGGCGCGAAGTCGAACATGGCGAAGCCCTGCCCGCCCGCCGCCTCGGTCTGGGCGCGGAAGCTCGACACCAGAAGGTTGGGCGGGGTGCCGATCAGGGTGGTCATGCCGCCCAGGATGGAGCCGAAGGCCAGCGGCATCAGCGCCTTGCCCGGCGAAATGTTCTGACGGGCCGCGATCTGCAGGGCGACGGGCATCAGCAGCGCCAGCGCCCCGACATTGTTCATGAAGGCCGACAGGAAGGCGGCCAGCGCCGTCAGCGCGGTCAGGGTGACGAACGGCCCTGCCTTCGAAGGCAGGACCGCTCGCGTCATCGCGTCCACCGCCCCGGTGGTCTGCAGCGCGGCGGACAGGATCAGCACGCAGGCGACCGTGATCACCGCCGGATGGCCGAAGCCCTCGAACGCGCCGTCAGCAGGCACCAGCCCCGCTACCACGCAGGCGATCAGCGCAGCCAGCGCCACGGTGTCATGCCGCCAGCGCCCCCACAGGAACAGGCCGATAGCCCCGAGTATGACGGCGCCGAGGATCATCTGGTCGAGGGTCAAGGGGCGGGCTCCGGCTGCCGCGGCGCGCGCCGCTGATGGAATCGAGTGCCACCGGGGCGCGCGTTCCGCAAGTCCCTCGCCCGGTCAGGCGCGGCGTCCCGTCCCACCGGCGCGCGGTTGCAACCGCTCTCCGCCCGCCTCACACTCGATGACGGAGGGGCCGTCCGGCAGGAGGCAGGCCATGAGCGCGCTGAGTTTCGATTTTTCTGGAAAGACCGCCATCGTCACCGGGGCCGGGTCGGGCATCGGCGCGGCCATCGCGCGGGAGCTGGGCCGGTCGGGCGCGCTTGTCGTGGTCAGCGACCTGGACGAGGAGGCGGGCCGGACCATCGCCGACGAAATCTCCGGCGCGGGCGGCGAGGCGCGCGCCTTCGCCGCGGACGTGTCCGACCCCGCCGCGATGAAGGCCCTGACGGATTTCGCCGCCGATCACGGCGGCGGGCTGCATCTGGCGGTCAACAATGCGGGCATCGGCGGGCCGAGCGCGCCCGCGGGCGAATACCCCGAGGACGACTGGCGGCAGGTGATCGACGTCAATCTGAACGGCGTGTTCTACGGCCTGCGCCATCAGATTCCCGCCATGCTGGCCTCGGGCGGCGGCGCCATCGTCAACATGGCCTCCATTCTGGGCAGCGTGGGCTTCCATCAGGCCAGCGCCTACGTGGCGGCCAAGCATGGCGTTGTCGGCCTGACCAAGGCCGCCGCGATGGAGTACGCCGCGCAGGGCATCCGCATCAACGCGGTCGGTCCCGCCTTCATCGACACGCCGCTGCTGAAGAAGAATCTCGACGACGAGACCCTGGGCCAGCTCGCCGGCATGCACCCCGCCGGGCGGCTGGGCACGTCCGAGGAGGTCTCGGCGCTGACCTGCTTCCTCCTGTCGGACCGCGCCAGCTTCATCACCGGCAGTTATCATCTGGTCGATGGCGCCTACACGGCGCAGTGAGGCGGCGATGACGGCGTATCTCGCCTACCTGCCTGACGCGCCGGACATCGAGGCGCTGGAGATCGACGGGGCCGTGTTCGCGATGGATTCCCGCGTCCTGCTGATCGAGACCGGCCTGACCCGCTCGCGCCTCTACCACGCGCTGAAACGCCAGCTTCCCGGCGGCGCCGCGCTTCTGGTCGCGCCGCTGGCGGACGCCCCCAAGTTCAAGGGCATGGCGGACGGCGCGCTCAAGGCGGCCCGCAGCCTGTTCTGAAGCGTCATGAGGGGAAGTCTGATCGCACCACCGGCCCCGGGCGACGGGGAGAGGATGGTGAGCCGACAGGGGCTCGAACCCTGGACCTACTGATTAAAAGTCAGTTGCTCTACCAGCTGAGCTATCGGCTCCCTTGCGAGAGGCGCGGAACCTATCCACGGCGCCCTCCCCGGTCAAGGCGAGAATGGCGCCGCTTGCGCAGTGTCCCGAAAAGCCTGTTCCGCGCCGCAACTCCGCCATGCTCACGCGAATTATACCGCCATGACCCAGTCACGCTCGAAACCGCTTCTCCGCCTCCTTCCCGCCGCCGCGTGCGGGATGGTTCTTCTGGCCGCAGGCTGCGCCACGCCGGTGGTCGAAACGGCCATGAGCCAGACCGGCGCCGCGGCGTCCGACGCCATCGGCATGCCCCGCGAGCGGCCCGGCCCGGTGCTGGCGGACGCGGACGATCCCACCGTGCCCACCCCCTATGGCGGGCACGGCTCGGACCGGGTCTGCCTGCCCGTGGCCCGCGACATCGCCCGTCTGACCATGGTGCTCGGCCCTGATTCGGAAGTCGAGGCGGGCCGCGACAGCGAGGAGACCTCCGAGGATCGCACCCTGTGGGACCGCGGGCGCGACCTGCTCTCGCGCGCGCCGGACGCGGCCGAGGACGCCAGCGGCGACGCCTACCGCTCAGCCATCGTGGGACTGAACCCCGCCCGTCCCGTGGGCCGCTACGTGTTCAGGGCCGACCAGATCGAATCGCAGGCCCGCGAGGCGCGGCAGATGGCCCAGAAGCGCCGCGCCTATCTGCGCGGCATGTTCGACGGCCAGCAGTGCCGTCGGACAGTGCTGGAGGACGCCTTCCGTGAATACGGCCTGATGCGGCGCGAGAACGGAATCGAGGTGCGCGGCTACGAGTGATCGGGAACGTCTCCCGTGGGGAGCGAGTTTTGCAACCACCCCCCAAGTGGACAGGAGATGTTCCAATGAAAAAACTTCTTATCGCTTCCAGCGCCCTGACCCTGCTGGCCGTCCCGGCCATCGCTCAGGACTATGCCGACCCCATGACCGAGCAGCCTGCCGCGGCCACCGGCGAAGTGCACGGCGACGTGTACACCGACGGCCACCACTGGGTCGGCACCCCGGTCTATTCCTCCGACGGCGAGCGCGTCGGCTCGGTGGAAAAAGTGAAAGTGTCGGGCGATGTCGCCTTTGACGCCGAAGACGAGAACGTCGCGGTCGCCGACGCTGAAATCGATGTGGAATCGATCCTGGTCGAGACTGGCGGTTTCCTCGGTATCGGCACCCGTGAAGTGGCCATCGACCCGGCCGAAGCGGAGCTGACCATGGTGGACGGCGACGAGCGTCTGGTCGTCAGCTACACCGAAGCTGAGATCGAGAACCTGCCCGAGTACGAAGCGGACGACGCCCGCGACGACTCCGACTGGTAAGCATCAGTCAGAACTGAAGATCAGGCCGCGCGGACAGTGTCCGCGCGGCCTTTTCTTTGCCTTGTTTTCGCCGCCCACGACCCTGTGATCAGCTTTTCAGTGATGATCGCGGAACCTCAGGCTTTCCCTGCCGTTGATTTCCCGAACGCCGACACTTCCGGCGTCGTTTGGAACTGATGGAGCACGCTATGAACCGCTTTCTTCTTCTCGCCAGCGCCACCGCGCTGATCGGCGGCTCGGCCTTCGCTCAGGAAGCCGATCCGTTCGAACCCGCCCCCGAACCGGCCGAAGAGACCTTCGAGACCCAGGACGACGCTTGGGACACCGAAGACACTCAGGACACCTGGGAAGAGCCGGCTGAAGACGACGCCTGGATGGATGACACCCAGGACGACAGCTGGATGGACGACACCCAGGACGATCCTCTGACCGAAGATCAGGACGACGCCGATCCGTTCGCGGATGACGCCGATCTGGACTTGGACGCCGACATCGACGCTGAAGCTGAAGCCGAGACGGATGTCGAAGCTGAAGCGGAAGTCGAGGCCGAGCCCGCTCCCGCGCCGGAAACCGACTATTCCGACCCGGTGAATCAGGCCGCTGACGCCGAGCTGGTCGATCCCACCGAGCTGGACGTCGAGCCCAACGGCACCGGCGGTGTCCTCGAAGAAGACGCCTATGAGCCGGCCGACGCCGAGTACATCGACGAGGAAGACGCCTATGGCGAGGAAAAGCCTCGCCACGAGGAAGAGCCGATGGCTGAAGACGCCTATGGCGAAGAAAGCTGGGAAGCCGACGACGAGGCGGCTGACGCCGAGTTCGCCGATCCCGACGACCTCGACGCCGACATCGACGAAGACGTCGAAGACGAAGAAGTCGAGCCCTTCGAAGGCCGCTAAGAGCCCTCAGAGCTGAGACTGGAAAGGGCGCTCCTCGGAGCGCCCTTTTCTCATGCCTGGCCTTGCTCCCATCGCGCTCTGAATTCCGCGCGGAATGCTTCGAAGCGGCCCTCGGCGATGGCCGCGCGCATGCGCGCCATCAGGTGCTCGTAATAAGCCACGTTGTGCCAGCTCAGGATCATCGAGCCCAGATACTCGCCCGCCCGCACCAGGTGGTGCAGATAGGCCTTCGACCAGTCCCGGCTGGCCGGACAGTCGATGCTCTCGTCCAGCGGGCTCTGATCCTCGGCGTAGCGGGCGTTCTTCAGATTGAAGGGGCCGAAATCCGACCACGCCTGCCCGTGACGGCCCGAACGTGTGGGCATCACGCAGTCGAACATGTCGATGCCCCGCGCGACCGCCTCGACCAGATCGATCGGCCGCCCCACCCCCATCAGATAACGAGGGCGGTCGCCGGGCAGGTGCGGCGTGGTCGCGTCGAGCACCTGGCACATGGTCTCGAACCCCTCCCCCACGGCCAGCCCGCCCACCGCGTAACCGTCGAAGCCGGTCTCGATCAGCGCCTCGGCGCTCTGGCGGCGCAGGTCCTCATAGACCGAGCCCTGCACGATACCGAACAGGGCCTGGCTCTGGCGCTCGCCGAACGCGGCTTTGGACCGCGCGCCCCAGCGCACCGACAGCTCCATGGACCGCGCCGCCTCGTCCCGCTCACACGGGAAAGGCGTGCACTCGTCGAACTGCATGGAGATGTCCGCGCCCAGCAGGTCGGCCTGGATCTCGATGGAGCGCTCAGGCGTGAGCATGTGCTTCGAGCCGTCGATATGGCTTTTGAACTCCACACCCTGTTCGCTCATCTTCCTCAGCGCGGAGAGCGACCAGACCTGGAAGCCGCCTGAATCGGTCAGGATCGGCCCGTCCCAGCCCATGAAGCGGTGAAGCCCGCCCAGCCGCGCGACCCGCTCCGCGCCGGGGCGGAGCATGAGGTGGTAGGTGTTGCCCAGAATGATGTCCGCGCCGGCCTGCCGGACCTGATCGGGATACAGCGCCTTGACCGTCGCGGCGGTGCCCACCGGCATGAAGGCGGGCGTGCGGATGTCCCCGCGCGGGGTCTGCAGCGCGCCGGTGCGCGCTGCGCCCTCGGTGGCGTCGAGACGGAAGGGGAAGGGCATGGACGGCCTCGGTTCTGCTCAGCGCAGGTGCAAAGCCCATCCGCGCCGCGAAGGCAAGTCAGGCGCGCTCTATGAAACAGGCGTCGCCATAGGAGAAGAAGCGGTAGCGGTTCGCGATGGCGTGGGCGTAGGCCGCCTGCATCCGATCCAGACCCGCCAGCGCGCTGACCAGCATGAACAGGGTGGATTTCGGCAGGTGGAAGTTGGTCAGCAGCGCGTCCGCGACCCTGAACCGATAGCCCGGCGTGATGAAGATGTCCGTCTCGCGCGCGCCCGGCGCGATCCGCCCTTCCCCGTCCGCCGCGCTTTCCAGCGTGCGCAGCGAGGTGGTGCCCACCGGTATCACCCGCCGGCCCGCCGCCTTCGCCGCGTTGATGGCGGCGGCGGCCTCGGGAGAAATCTCGAACCACTCGCCATGCATGCGGTGCTCGGCCACGTCCTCGGTCTTGACCGGCAGGAAGGTGCCCGCCCCCACGTGCAGGGTGACGTGGGCGCGCTGGACGCCGCGCGCGTCCAGCGCCGTGAACAGGCGCTCGGTGAAGTGCAGGCCCGCAGTGGGCGCGGCCACCGAGCCGGTCTTGTCCGGCGCGGCGTACAGGGTCTGGTAATCGTCCCGATCCGCCTCGTCCGCGGCGCGCTTGGACGCGATATAGGGCGGCAAAGGCGGCGCGCCCGCCGCTTCAATGGCCCGGTCCAGCGCCTCGCCAGACAGCGGGAAGGCCAGCACGATCTCCCCGCCCTCGCCCTTGGTCTCGACCACGGCTTCGAGCCCCCCTGAAAACCTCACGGCGTCGCCCTCGCGCAGGCGCTTGCCCGGCCGGGCGAAGGCGCGCCAGCGGTCCGCTCCCTCGCGCCTGTGCAGATTGATCTCGATGGCCGCGTCCCCGCCACCGCCATGGGCGCGCGCGGGCCGCACGCCGCTGAGCGATGCGGGCAGGACGCGGGTGTCGTTGAACACCAGAAGATCGCCCGGGTTCAGCAGGCCCGGCAGGTCCAGCACCCCCAGATCTTCCAGCGCCCCGCCCACATGCAGCAGCCGGGCGGAATCCCGCGGTCGCGCGGGCCTGAGCGCGATGCGGTCCTCGGGCAGATGGAAATCGAAATCGGAGAGTTTCATGGGGGCGGTGTAGCGGCGGACGCAAAAATCGCAAGGCGGGCGTGCGCCGCCTGAATTCCGCCGCAGCGAGGCATCCAGATGCGGTTCCGCAACGAGAGAGCGCAGGACTGATGAAGAGCACGCTGCTGATCCCGCTGGCCGGCACCGCCGTGCTTGCCATTTACGTGATCGTGTCCCTGGCTGGCCGATGGTCCGCGACGGCCGATCTGGTCAATCAGTTCTGGTTCGGCGGGGCGCTCGCCGCCCTCGCCTGCTCGGTCTGGTTCGTCGCCGCTGGCGGCCATAAAATCTCCGCCCTGGTTGTCGTGATCCACACGGCGCTGGCGGTCATCGCCCTCCTGCGGTCCGCGCCGGGAGAGCATCTTTCACCTCCGGTGGCCGAGGCGTCCCCGCCGGGCGCGATCCGGGCCGTCAGCTTCAATGCCTGGGGCGGCAACGGGCGGCAGGATCTCGCTCTGGATATGCTGACCGCGCTGAATGCGGACGTCATCGCCCTGCAGGAGGTCTTCGGCCGGTCTTCAGGACTGGCGGATGCCCTGTCAGCCACGCACCCTCACGCCGCCGACTGCATTCACGGTCCCACCCGGATCGTGTCCCGCCTTCCCGTGCTGAGCTCGGGGTGCCTGCCTCAGGACCCGCCGCGATGGCGGACGCTCACGACACGGCGCGCCATGCCCTTCCCCGCGGCGTGGGCCGAAATCGAGACCCCGGACGGACCCGTGACCATCATTGCCGTGCATTTCGACTGGCCCGCCCTGATCGGCGACCACGAGAGCCAGCGCGAGCGCCTCGCCGAGTTCATAGCCGGAAAAGATCCGGCGGCCATGCTGGTGACGGGCGATTTCAACCTCGCGGATCCGTCTTACATGATGCGCAGTATGGACGAGGCGCTGGCGCCGCTCGAACGGGTGAGCCGCGGTCGCAGGACATGGCCCTCCGACCGGTTCTCGCCCTTCCCGCTGATCGGGATCGACCACGCCTACGCAGGGTCGCGCGTGGTTGCGGAGAGGGTCGCGGCGGGGCCTCACGGCGGGTCCGATCATCGCCCCCTGGTCGTGGACTTCCGCCTGCACCCCGGAATCAGAAGCCCCGGCGCAGGGGCCGGGGCTTGAGGGTCACTGGACCGTGGCTTTGACGATCTTGCCCGGCTTGGCGGGCGGTTCGCCCTTGGGCAGGGCGTCGACGTATTCCATGCCTTCGGTCACCTCGCCCCAGACGGTGTACTGGTTGTCCAGATAGGGCACGGCGTCCAGGCAGATGAAGAACTGGCTGTCGGCGGAGTCCGGGTCCGCGGTGCGGGCCATGGACATGGTGCCGCGCACATGGCGCTCGGCGTTGAACTCGGCGGGAATCTTGGTGCCCGAGCCGCCGGTGCCGTTGCCCTTGGGGCAGCCGCCCTGGGCGACGAAGCCGTCGATCACGCGGTGGAAGGAGATGCCGTCATAGAACCCCTCCTCGGCCAGTTCGGTGATGCGGGCCACGTGCTTGGGCGCGAGGTCGGGACGCAGGCGGATCTTCACGTCGCCGCCGGTGTCCAGGGTGAAGATGAGGGTGTCGGCCAAAACTCTTACTCCGTGATGCGGACGGGGATGTCGATCTCGCAGACATTGGGCAGCGTGCCGCCATTGTCTTCGGCGAGACCGTCCAGATAGGTCGCGAACGCGTCGCTGTCAGTGTCGAACACTGCGATGGTCAGGCGCTCGTCTTCGGGCAGCTCGCTGGCCAGACGCACCTGTTCGATGAAGTCGGGGCGGAAGCCCATGGTCTCGCCCATGGTGCCCACGCGGATGGCGTTCACCGCGTCCTGGCCGGCGCGGACCTTGCCCCAGACGGTGTACAGATATTCCAGGTGCGGGGTCTCGTCGCGGGTGATGTAGAACTGGCTGCGCGCCGAATTGGGATCGCTGGTGCGCGCCATCGCCGCCGCGCCTTCGCAGTGCAGCAGCCAGCTCTGGACCGTCCCGCTCTCGGTGACGGCGGCCTGGGCGATGGGCTGGGTGGCGGCGGGGAAGCCGTTCCAGAACCCGGCGCGGGCGCGGTTGCGGTTCTCGCGCGGATTGATGGTGCGGTCCTGCAGCTCGGTGATGGTCAGATCCGCGCCGCGCTGGATGGTGAACTCGGCCTCCAGATTCGGCTTGTCGGCCGCCAGAGCGGGATCCTCGAACGCGCCGCCGCCCTGGGCCATGAAGCCGTCGATCACCCGGTGCCAGACCTTGAAGTCATAGAAGCGCTCCTCCGTCAGCTCGCGCAGGCGCTCGACATGGTTGGGCGCGAATTCCGGCGCCAGCTCCACATAGATGTCGCCGTGGGTGGTGGTGAACACCAGCGTGTTGTCGGGATCGACCGCGCGCCACGCGCTGTCGGGCGCGCTCTCGATGGCCTCGGGCCAGTCCTGCGCCGAGGCGGCGGCGGACAGCGACAGGATGGCGGCGAGCGCGGTCAGGGCGCGGGGAAAGGACGGGGTCTTCATCTCGCGAACTTCTCCAGAAGCCGGGCCTTGACCAGCGCCGGCACGAACGGGGTCACGTCACCGCCCAGCCGGGCGATCTCCTTGACCAGACGGGAGGCCACGGCCTGGTGACGCGGATCGGCCATCAGAAACACGGTCTCGATGTCCGGATTGAGGCGCTGGTTCATGCCGACCATCTGGAACTCGTATTCGAAGTCGGACACGGCCCTGAGGCCGCGGATGATCGAACCGGCGCCGACCTCCTGGGCGAAATGCATCAGCAGGCCGGAGAAGGGCCGCACCTCGATCTCGGTGCCCCCGGCCACGCTCTCGGCCAGCTCGCGGGCCATGTCCGCGCGCTCTTCAAGGGAGAAGAGCGGCTTCTTGTCCTCGTTGCGCGCCACGCCGATCACCAGCTTGTCGTAGAGCTTCACGGCCCGGCCGATGATGTCCAGATGCCCGCTGGTCAGCGGATCGAACGTGCCCGGATAAAGCGCGACGCGCTGTTTCATCAGCCTTCATCCCCCGGCGCCTCGGGCGCGGCGGTTTCGCCGTCCTCGCCTTCGCCATCCTCGCCGTTTTCGGCCACCCGGACCACCGAGACGACCCGTTCGCCCTCGCTGAGCCGGATCAGGCGCACGCCCTTGGTCGCCCGGCCCGCGATGCGCACCGTGTCCACGGGGAAGCGGATGAGCTGGCCGCCGTCGGTGACGGCCATCACCGTGTCGCCGTCCGACACCGTGAAGCAGCCCGCCAGCGGCTCGGGGAAGCGCTTGTCCTTGGTCCACACGCCCTGGCCGCCGCGGCCCTGGGTGAAGTACTCGTAGCTGACCACGCGTTTGCCCATGCCGGACTCGGCCACGTTGAGCAGGATCTCCTCGTTGGCGCGCAGCTCCATGAAGCGCACGTCCGACAGGGTGATCTCCTCGCCGTCATCCTCGCCCTCGTCGGCCTCGATCTCGGACGTTTCGAGCTCTTCCTCGCCCTCGCTGCGCATCTCCGCGCGGCGGCGCTTGATGTAGGCGCGGGTCTCGGCGCGGCTGATCTCGATGCCGTTCAGGATCGCCATGGAGATCAGGCTGTCGCCTTCGGGCATGCGGATGCCGCGCACGCCGGTCGAATTGCGGCTGGCGAACACGCGCACGTCGGTCACCGGGAAACGGATCGCCTTGCCCGAGGCGGTGACCAGAAGCACGTGCTGGCTCTCCCGGCACAGGCGGACGTCCAGGATGCCCCCCTCGTCGTCGAGCTTCATGGCGATCTTGCCGTTGCGGTTGACCTGCACGAAGTCCGACAGCTTGTTGCGCCGCACCGTGCCCGAGGTGGTGGCGAACATCACGTCGAGTTTCGACCACTCCGCCTCGTCCTCTGGCAGGGCCATCACCGAGGTGATCCACGCGCCCTCGTTCACAGACGGCAGCAGGTTGGTGATGAACTTGCCGCGCGCGTTCGGCGCGCCCAGCGGCAGCCGCCAGGTCTTGGTCTTGTAGACCATGCCGTCGGAGGTGAAGAACAGCAGCGGCGCGTGGGTGGAGGCGGTGAACAGGGTCGTCACCACGTCCTCGTCCTTCATCGCCATGCCCGCCCGGCCCCGGCCGCCGCGGTTCTGGGCGCGGTAGGTGGACAGCTGGGTGCGCTTGACGTAGCCGCCGCGGGTGATGGTCACCACCATGTCCTCGCGGGGGATGAGGTCTTCGTCCTCGATCTCGAAATCGCCCTCCACGATGGCGGAGCGGCGCGGCACGGCGAACTGGGCCTTGGACTCCTCCAGCTCGGTGCGGATGATCTCGCGGATGCGCGACGGGCTGCGCAGGATGTCCAGCAGGTCGGCGATCTGCTCGGCCAGCTTGGCCGCCTCGTCGCCGATCTCGTCCCGGCCCAGCGCGGTCAGACGGTTCAGGCGCAGATCGAGGATCGCGCGGGCCTGCTCGTCGGTCAGGTGGATGGTGTTGCCGTCGCGGATGATCGAGCGCGGGTCGGCGACCAGCTCCACCAGCGAGGCCACGTCCGCCGCCGGCCAGGCGCGCGCCTTGAGCTGATCGCGCGCGGTGGCGGGATCGGGCGCGGCGCGGATCAGGCGGATGACCTCGTCGATATTGGCCACGGCCACGGCGAGACCGATCAGGATGTGAGCCCGGTCGCGGGCTTTCTTCAGGTCGAACTTCGCCCGGCGGGCGGCGACTTCCTTGCGGAACGCGATGAAGGTCTCGAGGAAGGTCCTGAGGCCCGCCTGCTGGGGCTTGCCCCGGATCAGGGCGAGCATGTTCACACCGAACGAGGTCTGCAGCGGGCTCCAGCGGTAGAGCTGGTTGAGGATGACGTCCGCGTTGGCGTCCTTCTTCAGCTCGATCACCACGCGCAGGCCCGAGCGGTCGGACTCGTCGCGCAGGTCGGCGATGCCTTCCACGCGCTTTTCACGGACCAGCTCGGCGATCTTCTCGATCATCGAGGCTTTGTTCACCTGATAGGGGATCTCGTGGACGATGATGGCCTGGCGGCCCGAGCGGACCTCCTCCATCGTCACGCGCCCGCGCACCAGCACGGAGCCGCGCCCGGTCATCAGCCCGTTGCGCGAGCCGGTCCGGCCGATGATCTCGCCGCCCGTGGGGAAGTCCGGGGCGGGCACGATCTCCAGAAGTTCGGTGTCGGTGGTCTCGGGGTTGTCCAGCAGCGCCAGCGTGGCGTCGACCACCTCGCCCAGATTGTGCGGCGGTATGTTGGTGGCCATGCCCACCGCGATGCCCCCCGCCCCGTTCACCAGCAGGTTGGGGAAGCGGGCGGGAAGCACGACCGGCTCACGCTCGGAGTTGTCGTAGTTCTCCTGGTAGTCGACCGTTTCCTTGTCGATGTCGGCCAGCAGAGCCTCTGCGGGCCTGTCCATGCGCACTTCGGTGTAACGCATCGCCGCGGGCGGATCGCCGTCGATGGAGCCGAAATTGCCCTGACCGTCCAGCAGCGTCAGGCCCATGGAGAAGTCCTGGGCCATCCGCGCCAGCGCGTCATAGACCGCCTGGTCGCCGTGAGGGTGGTATTTACCGATCACGTCGCCGACGACGCGGGCGGATTTGCGGTACTGCTTGTCGTGGGTGTAACCCTGCTCGTGCATGGACCACAGGATCCGCCGGTGGACCGGCTTCAGCCCGTCGCGGGCGTCGGGGATGGCGCGGCTGACGATCACGCTCATGGCGTAATCGAGATAGCTGCGGCGCATCTCGTCCTCGATGGTCACCACCGGACCGCCCTCGGGGCGGATCGGCTCGTCCTCGGGGTTCTCGAAGTCGTCGGGCGTGTCGTTCAAGACGTGTCCTTAACAGCTCTGTCGGAGCGCCGCGCCGGGAAGGCGGAAACGGCCGGAGGCGCGGGGTCCGGCGCCCCCTGCAGGAGCCGGAATCACGCGGAAGGGAAATCTGGCAGAAGGTTTACCAACCCCAGCCCCTCGCGGCAAACCGCGAGCACCGCGCCCCGAAGGCGTGTTCAGCCGCCCTGCCAGCCGCTGGCGGACTCCAGCGCCCGCCGGGTCAGGACCGTGCGCAGGGCGACCTCCCGGTCGGGGTCGGGCATGTCGATGTTGAGCGCGAAAAGATAGGTCTCCCCCCCCTGCTCCAGCCAGCCGACGTGCCAGCCGATGTCGGGCTCGCCGTCGAAGCGCCAGCCGGTCTTGCCGCGCAGGATCCAGTCCTCGCCCGCGCCGGTCTGCATCACCGAAATCACGGTCTCCATGACCTCCTCCCGGACCGGCAGGTCGCGGGCGTGGAGCCGGGCGAGGAGGCCGACCTGCTCGCGGGCGCTGATCGTCAGCGGGCCTTCCAGCCAGAAACTGTCGACGTCCTCCGGCCCGCCGATGTCGCCGCTGCCATAGCCCAGCGCCGCGACCTGGGAGGTCATGTCGTCATGGCCGACCTCGCGCGCCCAGTGCTGATAGGCCCAGACGGTGGAGCGCGGGAAGGCCTCGGCCAGGGTCTGGTCCTGGTTCCAGACTTCCAGCCAGCGGGTCTCGCCGTCCCAAGGCAGAATCTCGGTCGCGGCGTCCGTCACGACGCCGGTTTCAAGGATGATGAGCGAGTTGGGGATCTTGAAGGTCGAGGCGGGGATGAAGCGCTCATCGACCCTGTTCCCGCCGCCGGTCCATTCGCGTCCATCGGAGACCCGGTGGACGATCAGCGCGCCGGTCACGCCGGCGTCTTCAAGCAGGGGGTCGAGTTCCTGAGCGCAGGCCAGGGCGGACAGGGTCACGGCGGCGGCCATCGCGGCGGCGAGTGTCTTCAAACGATGCTCCGAAGCCCCCGCCCCTGAGAGGAAAAAGGCGGCCCCGCGGGGCCGCCTTGAACTTTGATCAGAACGGGATGTCGTCGTCGAGCGTGTCGGACGCGAAGCTTTCGCGGGGGCGGTCGTTCTGGCGCTGGCCGCCGCCCTGGGAGCCGCCGCCATAGTCGCTGTTGTTGTCATAGCCGCCCGAACGGCCGCCGCCGCCACCGCCTTCGCCGCGGCTGTCGAGCATCTGGAGCTCGCCGCGGAATTTCTGGAGCACCACCTCGGTCATGTAACGGTCCTGCCCGTTCTGGTCCTGCCATTTGCGGGTCTGCAGCGAGCCTTCGAGGTAAACCTTCATGCCCTTCTTCAGGTAGTTCTCGGCCACCTTGGCGAGCTGGTCGTTGAAGATGACCACGTTGTGCCACTCGGTCTTCTCGCGCTTTTCGCCCGACTGCTTGTCGCGCCAGGTCTCCGAGGTGGCCACCGGGAACTTGGCCATGCGGTCGCCGGACGGCATCGCCTTCATCTCCGGGTCCGCGCCCAGATTGCCCACCAGGATAACCTTGTTGATGCTGCCCGCCATCTCACCGCTCCGCTTGCGTCTTTTATGAAATTTGTTCACATTCTGTTCCGGGCGTCAACCGCGCCCGAGTCGGCGGCCATCTGATCGCATCCCGGTTCGCGTGTCCACGGCGCGGGCGCCGGAGCGGACAGGCCCGCCACACGTTTCTCACAGGGGCGGTGGAAGCGCTCGCCCGCGCGCCCTACTTAAGCCCGTCGATCCGCCCTCGAAGGACACGCCCCGCATGGCCGACCCGCACACCCACATTTCCGTCCGCGGCGCGCGCGAGCACAATCTCAAGAACATCGCGGTGGACCTGCCCCGCGACAGCCTGATCGTGTTCACCGGCCTGTCGGGCTCGGGCAAGTCCTCGCTGGCCTTCGACACGATCTACGCGGAGGGCCAGCGGCGCTATGTGGAGAGCCTGTCCGCCTATGCCCGCCAGTTCCTGGAGCTGATGAGCAAGCCGGACGTGGACTCCATCGAGGGCCTGTCCCCGGCCATCTCCATCGAGCAGAAGACCACCTCGAAGAACCCGCGCTCGACCGTGGGCACGGTCACCGAAATTCACGACTACATGCGGCTTCTGTGGGCGCGGGTGGGCGTGCCCTACTCGCCCGCCACCGGCGAGCCCATCGCCAGCCAGACCGTCAGCCAGATGGTCGACCGCCTGACCGCGCTGGAAAACGGCGCGCGGCTCTACCTGCTGGCGCCCATCGTGCGCGGCAGGAAGGGCGAATACCGCAAGGAGTTCGCCGAGCTGATGAAGCAGGGCTTCCAGCGGGTGAAGGTCAATGGCGAGTTCCACGCGCTGGAGGACGCGCCCGAGCTGGACAAGAAGTTCAAGCACGACATCGACGTCGTGGTGGACCGGGTGGTCATCAAGGAAGGTCTGGAGCAGCGCCTTGCCGACAGCCTGGAGACCGCCCTGCGGCTGGCCGACGGCCTCGCGGTCGCCGAGTTTGCCGACCGCACCGATGAGCGCGGCGCGCCCGAGCGCATCGTCTTCTCGGAGAAGTTCGCCTGTCCGGTCTCGGGCTTCACGATCGAAGAAATTGAGCCGCGCCTGTTCTCGTTCAACAACCCGTTCGGCGCCTGCCCGTCCTGCGACGGTCTGGGCGTGACGCTGAAATTCGACGAGGACATGATCATCCCCGAGCGGGACCGGAGCCTGTATGACGGCGCGGTCGCGCCGTGGAACCGGGCAAGCTCGAAGCTCTACCAGCAGACCCTGCAGGCGCTGGCCGACCATTACGGCCAGTCGATGCACGTCCCCTGGCGCGATCTGGACGAGAAGTTCCGCAAGGTCGTGCTCCACGGCACGAAGGACAAGGTGAAGTTCACCTACGAGGACGGGCTGCGCCAGTTCTCCACCACCAAGGCCTTCGAGGGCGTAATCCCCAATCTGGAGCGCCGCTGGCGCGAGACCGATTCAAGCTGGGTGCGCGAGGACATCGGCCGCTTCCAGTCCGCCCAGCCGTGCGAGAGCTGCGGCGGCAAGCGCCTGAAGCCCGAGGCGCTGGCGGTGAAGGTCGGCAGGCTCGACATCGCCGAGGCGGGGGAGAAATCCATCCGCGAGGCCCATGACTGGTTCGAGGCGGTCGAGGACACCCTGTCAGACAAGGACAGGGAGATCGCCCGGCGGATCCTCAAAGAGATCCGCGACCGGCTGCGCTTCCTGGTCGATGTGGGGCTGGACTACCTCACCCTGTCGCGCAATTCAGGCACGCTGTCAGGCGGCGAGAGCCAGCGCATCCGGCTGGCCAGCCAGATCGGCTCGGGGCTGACCGGCGTGCTCTACGTGCTCGACGAGCCCTCCATCGGCCTGCACCAGCGCGACAACTCGCGCCTGCTGGAAAGCCTGCGCGGCCTGCGCGATCTGGGCAACACGGTGATCGTGGTCGAGCATGACGAGGAGGCCATCGAGACCGCCGACCACGTGCTCGATCTGGGCCCCGCCGCGGGCATCCATGGCGGCGAGATCATCGCCCAGGGCACGCCCGAGGAGGTCCGCGCGAACCCGAAGTCCCTGACCGGGCAGTACCTGTCCGGGACACGCCTGATCGAGGTGCCCGAGACCCGGCGCAAGATCGACAAGAAGAAACGCCTGACGATCAAGGGCGCGACCGGGAACAATCTCAAGGGCGTGGACGCGGACTTTCCTCTGGGCGTGTTCGCCTGCGTGACCGGGGTGTCGGGGGGCGGCAAGTCCACCCTGACCATCGAGACGCTCTATAAGGCCGCCGCGCGGCGGCTGAACGGCGCGGCCGCGGTGCCCGCCGCCCATGACACGATCACGGGGCTGGAGCATCTCGACAAGATCATCGACATCGACCAGTCGCCCATCGGCCGCACGCCGCGCTCCAACCCGGCCACCTACACCGGCGCCTTCACGCCAATCCGCGACTGGTTCGCCGGCCTGCCCGAGGCCCAGACCCGCGGCTACAAGCCCGGCCGGTTCAGCTTCAACGTGAAGGGCGGACGGTGCGAGGCCTGCCAGGGCGACGGCGTGGTGAAGATCGAGATGCACTTCCTGCCCGACGTGTTCGTCCAGTGCGACGTTTGCCACGGCAAGCGCTTCAACCGCGAGACGCTGGAAGTCACCTTCAAGGGCAAATCCATCGCCGACGTTCTGGACATGACCGTCGACGAGGCGGCCGAGTTCTTCAAGGCCGTCCCCAGCGTGCGCGACAAGATGGTCACGCTCCAGCGCGTGGGGCTGGGTTATGTGAAGGTCGGCCAGCCCGCCACCACCCTGTCAGGGGGCGAGGCCCAGAGGGTGAAACTGTCCAAGGAGCTGTCCAAGCGGGCCACGGGCCGCACGCTCTACATCCTGGACGAGCCCACCACCGGCCTGCATTTCGAGGACGTCAAAAAGCTGCTCGAAGTGCTCCACGAGCTGGTCGAGCAGGGCAATTCGGTCGTGGTGATCGAGCACAATCTGGACGTCATCAAGACCGCCGACTGGCTGATCGATCTGGGGCCCGAGGGCGGGGATGGCGGCGGCGAGATCGTCGCCGCCGGAACGCCCGAACACGTGGCCGGGGTCGAGGCGAGCTGGACGGGGCGCTACCTCAAGCCCCTGCTGGAGCGGGACCGGGCGCGTCAGGCGAAGCTGAAGAAGAAGGCGGGCTGACGGGTTCAGGCTCCTGAGCCGCCTTGGTCTCGCCGCCCGCTTCGATCACCAGCGCCGCCTGCACTGCGACGCCGCGGAGCATGAGGCGGCAGAGCCAGGACAGCGTGATCGCAGCCCCGGCAGTCGCCCATGCAGGCCCCGCCACGCCTCCCGCGGCCGCTTGGCGCACGAGCTGACCGGCGCTCATGTCGAACTGGCCCAGGACATGGTGGTAATCGAGCCCCGTGGCGGCAGCCGCGATGGCCACCATGAACCCCAGGAAGGCATAGATGAGGGCCAGGCACGCCAGCGCCCAGCGCAGACGGCCCCGCATGGGGTGTGTTTCCTCCCAGAAGGAGACGGGTTCGAACCTGCCTGACAGGAGAACGCAGGCGGGAAGAGCCATGAACCGGGCGTAGAACCAGGCGATCAGGCCAACGACTCCGAGCATCCAGAACCCGGCGACCCATTCCAGCCGCATTCCCCCGAGAATGACTCCCGGCAGACCGAGCACGAAAACAAGAGGCGCGGCGATCACTACGCCCAGGGCGTAAAGACCCAGCAGCCTGAGTTCACCGCCGCCCAGCCGATGGGGCAGCGGGCCGGGCAGCTCCCGCCCGCCGAGAAACCGCAGCCACGCCGCCAGCGAGACCAGCGTCCAGACAAGATAGACCGCCATCGCTGCAAGGGCTGCGGCCGCCTTTGGCTCTGAAGCGCCGGTGAAGATTCCGCCCGGCAGCAGCATCCCCATCCCTGCCGCAGCCCCGCCGATCACCGCCACGTCGCACGCCACCAGCCTCAGCGCGCGCCAAGGCTGCGCCTTGATGCGGGAGAAAGGCAGGCTGAGCCCGTCGGTGGGCAGAAATCGGCCGGTCGCGGTGATCGTCATGGTCCGGAAGCTAACCTCCGGTTGCTCGCCGGTCCACCTTGCGCTCACCCCTTTTGCGGATCAGTGCGATCAGCACGCCGCTCAGGATCAGGAAGGCCAGCCCCTGCACCCAGTTCTGGGGGCCCAGCGTGACGGCATCGGGGCCGGCCTGACCGGTCACCCTCCGCATCGTCTCGGCGAAGGCCGCGCCGATGTCGCCGTCCTCGCGCGCGCTGATCTGAGCTGCCAGCGGCATCACGATGATGAGGATGTTGAAGGCGCCGTGGGCGGCGACCGGTCCCCAGATCGACCGCTCCCACAGGGCGTAGAGGGCGAAGAACAGCCCCGTCGCCCCCAGCCCGAACAGCGCCACCGCGCCATAGGCCAGGCCGGACGTGAAGACGTGGGCGTGCACCAGCATGAAGACCAGGCTGGACCCGGCCACCGCCGCCACCGCGCCCCAGTGCGCGGCCAGCGCGCTCATCATCCAGCCGCGGAACACGACCTCCTCCATCGCGCCCTGCAGCAGAAAGACCGCGGCGATACCCGCCAGAAGGGCGAGCGCGAGCGGGGTGAAGAGCCTCGATATGTCCGCGTCACGCAGCGCCGCCTCCGCCTCGGCGGCCGCTTCGGGCGCGGGGAAGACGGCCAGCACCGCCGTGGCGCAGAGCCACAGCAGCACGGCGCAGCCCGCCCCCACGGCCAGCCCGCGCAGATACCGGGTCAGCCAGCGATGCCGCCCCAGCCCGAGCGTGGCGAGGCCGCGCCGTTCGAACTGGGCGGTCCACCACACGATCAGGCCGCCCCAGGCCGCGAACTGGAGCAGCAGGGTGGGCAGCATGACGCCGGGGGCCATCGCTCCAGCCTGGATATCCGCCGCCGATCCGCCCTGCATCGCGACGGACATGGCCGCCACCGCGCCGGGCACGATGGCGGGGATGATGGCCAGGCCATAGCTGATCAGCACGACCGCAGGGGTGGCGAAACCCCATGTCCGCCGCGAGCCTTCCGGCCACGGCGCATAGAGCGCGACGGGGCTGAAACGCATCAGGCCAGAGGCTCGTCGCCCGCGCGCGGCGGGGTCTGCTCAGTCGCGGGCGCGGGCGGCGGCGGCGCGGCGGGCGCCGCCTGATCGGTCCGGAGCGCGGAGATGTACAGCGCCGCCTTGGACGCCACCCCGCGCGCCAGCAGATAACCCGGCAGGGAGATGATCATCAGGATCACGTAGCTGACGAAGGCGACCAGCAGCGTGCCGGTGTTGGCGAACATGGCCGACATGGCTTCGCCGTAGGCGGCGGGATTGGCCGCGTCCATGCTGGCCGCCATCATCGCCCCCATCGGGCCGGGCATCATCAGCGCCACGACCCAGCCCACCAGCGACAGGGCGAGGAAGACCAGCACGACGAGGAACCAGGCGCCGAAGAGCGGCCAGAAGATCGTCCGCGACCCGCCGATGCCCCCCCCGATGCGCAGGCCGCGCTCGAGCACGCTGAGCGCCACCACCGGCGAGATGCGCACACACCAAGCCAGAAAGAAGAACAGGGCGACCAGCCCCAGGAGCGCCCCGGCCAGATAGCCGAACACGGCGCTGACCTGCCCCGCGGCCCAGCCTGCCACAGCCACCAGCGCGGTCAGCAGCACCAAGACGAGCACGCTGAGAATCCACAGGATCAGGAAGCCGAGGAACACCCGCAGAACGTCGGCGGGGTTGGGCAGAAGCCCGCCCTCGCCCCGCGTGGTCAGGCGCAGCCAGCCCGCCTCGACGATGAACCAGATGGCGATGAAGGGCACGTAACCCAGCGCCATCGCGCCGAAGAAGGCGCCCAGCTGCTCAGGCGTGGGCTCTACGCCGCCCGCGCTGGCGGTCATGAAGGCCGCGGTCGGCTCGGCGGTGATCCACAGCATGATCAAGGAGGCGATGGAGAACAGCAGGACGTGGATCACGCTCAGGCCGATGAACGCCCCCGGACGGGCGCGATACACCTCGAAAATGAACGTGAAGGCCTTGCCGGAGTCGAAATGGGGCCGCGGCGCGGCGCTGCTGGTGTCGGTCATGGATGTCCCTGCCCTCTGAGCGCCCGCGAACCGGCGGGCCTTGCCGCCAGCATATCGGGCGGGGCGGGACGCGTCTAAGCGGAATCGGGCTGAATGGCGTTAAATTTCCGATACAAGGCCGACCACAGGGCCATCAGCGGCGCGACCAACAGCGCGACCCCCGCCAAACCCTGAAGGAAGGCCTGCAGGACCGCAGGGAGCGGCGCGGCGGCCAACGCGTACATCGCGGCGATGCCCGGCGCGGCGGCCAGAAGGCTGGTCAGGGCGATCGCGTGGGACCGGCCCGTGGACAGCGGCCAGATCGACAGCACCTGCACCCGGCCCCGCTCCAGCGTGGCGGGCCCGGCCATCGCCACCCGCGCCAGCACCCACAGGCTGAACACCGCGAACGCGGCCAGCAGCACCGTGGCGACGATCCATTCGCCGGTCCCGAACAAGGCGAAGATGTTCACGAATCCCTCGGGCTGCTCGGTCATGCCCGCCCGGTCCGCGCCGATCAGCGCCAGCGCGCCCAGCATGAAGGCCAGGCACAGGAAGGCCGTGCCGATGACCGTGCCCAGCAGGATCAGGATCAGGATCATCACCCAGACGAAGCGCGCCTCGTCGGCCCCCGCCGCGAAGCCCAGCACGCCCTTGCCGGGCAGTTCCAGCGCCATGCGCCCGAACCCGGCCGCGGCGATGAACAGCACCGCCAACGCCGCGAACAGGGCCAGCCCCGCCGCGGCCCCCGCACCCGCCTGAGCGAACGCGATCTGAACCGCGTGAAGTCCCCCGTAGGCCAGCGCCGCAAGCCCGACCGGCACGGCATGTCGGAGGGGAAAGCCGGCCGCGCGGCCCAGCGCCTGAAGATCGATCAACATCATGGGCGCGGGAGGTAGCCCGAAAGCGCCGCATAGCCAAGTGCGGCGCGCCGCCGCGTCAGGGGGCAGCCGGGTTGTGACCGGGACGGCAGATTTCGACAGACGCGCCTGAGCGGTCCCGATAGGTCTGGCAGGGCGCGAGGACGATCACGTGCTCGCGATGATTGACGCCGGTCGGATGATGAAGGTCCCGCGGCAGGTCGCCGGCGACGTCCCCCGCCTCGCCTTGCGGATAGTCGAACAGCACGGTCAGGCGACGCAGGCGCCCGTTGTTCGACCACTGCGCACGCGTCAGGGCGATGGCCGCCTCCCCCTCTCCGCGCGCCGGGCCGCGCGCATCGAGCCCGCCCAGCGAGGCCTGCCCGCAGGACGCCTCCGCCGCAGGATCGCCCAGCGCGAGGTGGAAGCGGTCGGTTTCAGGCAGCCGTCCGGGCGGGGCGGAAAAGCGCCGCGCCGCCCGGCGCGCACGATCTGACAGGGCGCGGCCGCAGGCCTGCTCGTAGCGCAGCGCCGCCCAGGCCCGATACGCCGCTTCCGCCCTGCGCCCGTCCGCGGCCGCCTCGAGCCCGGCGATGAAAGACAGGATGGCCCCGTCGCCCATGACCGCTTCTGAGTCGTCGAGCAGCGACCGCGCCGCCTCCCCCGCCGCCTCCAGTCGTCCCTCCGCCCATGCCCGCCGCACCTCGTCACGCGGATCCGAGGCCGACTGCATCGCCATGACGGCGGCGATCAGCGCGGCTGCGCCCCCCGCCATCACCGATCCATCATGAACTGGAAGCTGGTGATCACGCCCTCGCGCTCGATGGCCTGGCCGTCAAGGCGCGCGGGTTCATAGCGCCAGCGCCGGATCGCGCGCTCTCCCGACTCTCCGAAAATCCGGTGAGGGATGGAGAACAGCGTCTCGACTTCATCCACGCGGCCATCGGCGCCCACGGTGAAGCGGTGGACGGACACCCCGTCCACCATCGCCTGAGCCGCTTGCATGGGATAGCTGGGCGTCGGACGCCGGATCGGGCTGGCATCCTCCCACTCGGCGCCCTCTGGAATGTCGGGACCTTCGCGCTCCCAGCGTTCGGGTTCGGCGGCCAGCAGTTCAGCGTACACGCTCTCGCCCAGGCTTTCGACAAGCCGGGTCTGGGCCCGCCGGTCGAGATTGCCGCGCGAGTAGATCGACCACGCGTCCGCGGCGCGGGAGTTCACCCAGTCGGGATCCGTCTCCCGCACCAGCGCTGTGGAGAGCGCGAAGAAATAGGCGGCCTGCTCGTGCTGCTGGCGCATGGAGCGGCCCCCGCCGGCCATGAAAGCCAGCATCGCCGCGTCCAGATTCACGACGGGCTCTCCCAGCGCCTCGATCACCTCGATGGCGGCTTCCGCGGAAGCGCCGGCCTGACGGTAGCGGCCCCGGCCCCACTCGGCGTTGGCGATGATCATCCGCGCCGAGTACAGCATGCCCGAAGGCGCGTCCCCCAGCAGCCCGGCCGCCGCGCTGGCATGGCTCTGCGCGGCGCGCAGGTCTTCAGCGCGGAAAGCCTCGGCCGCCGCACGGGCCAGAAAGGCCGCACGGTCCTCGCCGGACCCGCCCCGGCCCTCCACGAGACCTGCCAGTTCCACGAAAGCGTCGGCTGACCGGGAGGGTTGTGCGGCTTCAGACAGCGCCTGCGCGCGGTTTTCCGCCAGCGCCTCCAGCAGCCCCTGTTCGATGCTTTCGGCGCGACCGGCCTGAAACGCCTGTTCGGCGAGTTCGGCGGCGCGCTCGCGCTCGCCCGCCTCGAATGCGGCGAGATAATCGCGATACGGGGCCATGACCGCTTCGGACGGCTCGATGGCGGCGGCCTGAGCCCCGGCGGCGAGCAGGCATGCGGCGATGATCGCGGATTTCATGGCGTCCCCCTTCTGCGCGGGGGCAGACTTCCCGTCCCGCGAGCGGAGGTCAACCCCCGGTTACGTCCGTGGACGGGCGGCACACCTCGCTCACGCCGCCCTGACGGTCGAGAAAAGACAGGCAGGGGTCGAGGCGGATGATGCGCGTGGTCCCAAACCGGCTCATCCAGCCGCGATCCTCCTCGGCCCGAAGCCGTTCATGAACGGCGGCCATCTCCTCGCTCGGATACCCGTAGACCATTCTGGAAACCCCGCGGCGCCCCATCAGGAACGCGACCGCGGCCTCACCCGCGCCGGGCTCGGGCGACCGGGCGTCCAGTCCCTCCAGCGAGGCGGGGCCGCAGGTCCGGTCCGTCATGCGGAGATAAGGAGAACTCGCGTAGAGCCGGTCGGATCGGGAATCGCGGGCGGGACGGTCATTGCGGAGCTCCGTGGCTTCGCGGGCCGCGCGGGACAGGGACCGGCCGCAGGTCCGTTCATGGTTCGCGGCGACCCAGAAATAGTATCCCGTGGCCGGCCACTCCTCCCGCCATTCCGCCGCGAGCCCTGCGATGAAGGCCAGGATCGCGCCGTCACCCAGAAGCGGGCCGGACGGGTCGACCGCCTGCAGGCATTCCGAGGCGACGCGCCCGGCTTCCTCCAGTTCGCCCGACAGCCAGGGCTCCGAGACCGGGCACGGCCCGGCGGCGACCGCGACGGATGCGAGCACGACGGCCAGGGCGCTCATCGGTTATCGATCATGAAATTGAAGGATGTGAACACGTCGCGCTTTTCGACGGGCTGCCCGTCGACCGTGGCCGGATCGTACCGCCATTGGCGGATCGCCTCTTCCCCCGGAGGTCCGAACATCGGATGCGGGATGGACGCGAGCGTGCGGATATTCGTCGTCCTTCCCTGCTCATTCACATCGAAGACGTACAGGGCGACGCCGTTCAGGCCACGGCGCAGCCCTTCGTGCGGATAAGCGGGGGGAGTGTTCCGCAGCCTCACCGTGTCACGCCAGTCCCGTCCTTCATATTCTGTCGGCGGCCCGTTTTCGTCGGCGCTGTCGCAGTCCTCCAGCAAAGCCGCCTGATAAGGGCTGGCGGCCATGCGCTCAAGCAGGGCCAGCCCTTCGGCTTCACTGAGAACCGAACGCGCGAATATCGCCCAGCCGTACAGCACGCTTGCGGAATCGTCCTCCCCGGTTTCGGCTTCCAGACGCCTCCCGATGGCGCTGGCCAGAGAGAAATGATAGGCCGCATCCGGGTTGTCCCGGCGCATGAGCCCCCCGATGCCCGCCATGAAGGCCATCAGCGCCGGACTCGACGCATAGGCCGGCTCACGGTGATGCAGGGTTTCCACTGCGGCCTTTGCGCTGTCTCCAGCCTGACGGAGGCGGCCCCGGTCCCACTCGAGCTGGGCCAGCAGGGCATGAGACTGGAAAGCCAGGGCGGATCCGGCCGGCAGGCCGCCGGCGTGAAAGACGGCCTGTCCAGCCTGCTCCCGCGCGTTCCGCTCATCCCCGGCCGCACGCCACGCCCCCGCGGCCCTGAGCCGCAGCTCAGCCGCCCGCGCGGCGTCAGCGCCGCTTTCGGCTTCAATGCCGGCGAGGTCCTCGTAGGCCGCAGCCGCTTCGGCCATCCGGCCAAGGTCTTCGAGCACCTGCGCGCGGTTTTCCGCCAGCGCGGCGAGCGTCCCGGCATCCACGCCCTCCGCCCGGCCGAGCCTGTAAGCCTCCTGAGCATGCCCGGCGGCGGCGGCGAGATCATCCGCCTCTATCGCCGCCATGTACGCGTGATAGGCGCCCATGACGTCATCGCTCTGCGCGCCCGTGAGCAGAGATCCCGCCGCAGCGGCGGCCACCATCAGCAATTTCATGAACATCCCCCGATCACCCTGAGTAGAATTCTTCAGGCCGGTTTCGGCGTCAATCCGGATTCGCGCGCCCGGGGCGCCGCGCCGGGCGCTTTCGCCCCGGGCGGCTCCGTCCTATATCCTGCCCCCATGACAGATCAGCGACCCATCCACATCGTCGGCGGCGGCATGGCCGGTTCAGAAGCGGCCTGGCAGGCGGCGAACGCAGGCGCGCGCGTGGTGCTCCACGAGATGCGCCCCGTGCGCAAGACCGAGGCCCACCAGACCGAGGGGCTGGCCGAGCTGGTGTGCTCGAACTCCTTCCGGTCAGATGACGCCGAGACCAACGCGGTGGGCCTGCTGCACGAGGAGATGCGGCGCGCGGGCTCGCTGATCATGGCCATGGGCGACCGCAACCAGGTCCCTGCGGGCGGCGCGCTGGCGGTGGACCGCGACGCCTTCTCCCAGGCCGTGACCGCCGCGCTGGAGGCCCACCCGAACATCGAGATCGTGCGCGAGGAGATCGTCGGGCTGCCGCCTGAAGACTGGGACAGCGTGATCATCGCCACCGGCCCGCTGACCTCGCCCGCCCTGGGCGAGGCGGTCCATGCGATCACCGGCGAGGGCGAGCTGGCCTTCTTCGACGCCATCGCGCCGATCATCTATGCGGACAGCATCGACATGGGCGTGGCGTGGAAGCAGTCGCGCTACGACAAGGGCGAGACCGAGGAGGACCGGGCCGCCTACGTGAACTGCCCGATGACGAAGGACCAGTACGAGGCCTTCGTGGACGCGCTGCTCGCCGCGCCCCAGACCGAGTTCAAGGACTGGGAAAAGGACACGCCGTATTTCGACGCCTGCCTGCCCATCGAGGTGATGGCCGAGCGCGGGCGCGAGACCCTGCGCCACGGGCCGATGAAGCCGCGTGGCCTGACCAACGCCCACGACCCGGAGACCAAGCCTTATGCGGTCGTCCAGCTGCGCCAGGACAACGCGCTGGGCACCCTGTTCAACATGGTCGGTTTCCAGACCAAGATGAAATACGGCGTCCAGACCGAGGTGTTCCGCATGATCCCGGGGCTGGAAAACGCCAGCTTCGCCCGGCTGGGCGGCATCCACCGCAACACCTTCCTCAATTCGCCCAAGCTGCTGGACGGTGTGATGCGCCTGAAGGCCCGCCCCGCCCTGCGCTTCGCGGGCCAGATCACGGGCGTGGAAGGGTATGTGGAGAGCGCGGCCATGGGCCTGCTGGCGGGCCGCTTCGCCGCCGCGGAGCGGCTGGGCCGGGACATGGCCCCGCCTCCCGCCGACACCGCGCTGGGCGCGCTGCTGACCCATGTGACCACCGGCCACGTGCCGGGCCGCAAGGGCGCCTTCCAGCCCATGAACGTCAATTTCGGCCTCTTCCCCGACATCGCCGACGCGCCCACGAAGGACGCGGACGGCAGGCGCCTGCGCGGCGCGGCCAAGGCCCAGGCGAAAAAGCGCGCCATGAGCGCCCGGGCGCTCCGCGCCATCGACGGCTGGCTGGGCGCGGACGCGGCGAAAGCCGCGGAATAGGGGCAGCCCCCGGCCTTGCACAACTGAAAATCGCAACGCATCATCCCTCGCGAACATCACCGGGGGAGGCCATGCGCTTCATAACGACACTTGGACTTGTCTTCTGCCTGACGGCCGCTCTGGCCGCAGCCTCCGCGCCCCCCGCTTCAGATTTCGCGGAACTGCCCGCCATCCACGAACCGGCCCTGTCTCCGGACGGCACCCGCCTGGCCTACGCCACGAACCAGGGCGAAGACCGGCACATCATCATCGTGGACCTCGCCACGGGCGAACGCTCAGCACTGGGCGCATCCCACGTCCGCGTGGAAGGCCTTTACTGGGTCGGCGACACGCATCTGGTCGTCCGGGCGGGCAATCCGCGCAACCTTCCTCATGTCCGCGGCGTGGTCGACTTCGCCCAGCTCATGTCCTTCGACACCCGGACCCAGCGCTTCCAGCGCCTGGTCCGGCAGACCCGCAACATGGGGTTCAACCCTGACGTGGCCCAGGTCCAGGCCATCGATCACGAGGGCGGCAGGGTCCTGATCCGCGTGTTCTCCAGCTCCGGGGACGCGGATCTGTACTGGGTGGACGTGTCCGGCGGTTCGTTCATCCGCCACGAGCGCGGCAATTCGAACACGACGGGGTGGGTGCTGGGTCCAGATTTCCAGACCGTCGCGCGGCTGGACCGGCCTGAGAACGGCGCTCTGCGCATATTCGTGCGCGATGGACGCAGCTATGAGCCGCTGCCCCGCCGTGAAGGCGGCTCCCGTCTCGATGCGGTCTACGGCCTGGACGAGACCGGAACCCGCCTGATCGCCTCAGAGCGCCGCAGAGGACGGGTGGCCTCGGTGGTCTCCGTGCCGCTGGATGGAGAGGGCGAGGACGTCGCGCTCTTCGACGACCGGACACACGACGTCGCTTCGGCGATCCAGGAATCCTACACCAACGCCGTCATCGGCGTGGAGTGGGCGGACACGGACGCGCGGACCCGCTGGTTCTCCGACGATCTGGCCGAACTGCAGTCCCAGCTCGAAGCGAGCCTGGAGGCGTCCTCCATACGGATACAGGCCTGGTCGCGCGACCGCACCGTCGCGGTGGTGCAGGTGGACAGGCCGGACATGCCTGCCGCGTTCTACATCTACCGGCAGGACGGCCCTGACGGCGGGGGCCGGCTTGAAGGGCCTCTGCACACGAACGCCGCCGTAGCCGAACACCCGCTGCCCGAGCGCGTCTCCATCACCTACACCGCTCGCGACGGCGTCGAGATTCCCGGCTATCTGACGCTGCCGGACGGCCCCGGCCCGCACCCCTTCGTCGTGCTGCCCCATGGCGGGCCGGCCGCCCGCGATTACGGCGGGTACGATTATTTCGCCCATTTCCTCGCGAGCCGCGGATATGGCGTCGTGCAGCCCAACTTCCGCGGATCAGCAGGCTATGGCAGGCCCTGGAGGGTCAGCGGCCATGGCGAGTGGGGGCTGGGACTGATGCAGCACGACCTGACGGATGCGGTCGAGGCCCTCGTGGAATCCGGCATGGCCGATCCGTCACGCATCTGCATCGCCGGCGGCAGCTATGGCGGCTACGCGGCGCTCGCAGGCGCGGCCTTCACGCCCGAGCTTTACGCCTGCGCGATCTCGATCAACGGCGTCTCGAGCCTGCAGAGGATGCTGTCCTACACCCGCGACCGCTTCGGGCCGAGAAGCACCCCGCTGAACTACTGGCGCTCCACAATCCTGAACGACGTCGACGAATCCGAAGGCGGTTATCTGCGCGCCCGGTCGCCTGCGGACAACGCCGAAGCGATCCGCGCCCCCGTGCTGCTGATCCACGGCAGGGACGACAGCGTCGTGCCGGTCGATCAGAGTCGCCGGATGGCCTCGGTGCTCAGGCGCCAGGGCCGGGATGTGCGTCTCGTCGAGCAGTCGGGCGGCGACCACTGGCTGACGGGGTATGCGGCCCGTCGCGAGACGCTCGAAGAGATCGAGGGATTTCTCGCCCTCCACCTCGCCCCGCGGACCGGGACGGCGAGCTCAGCGCCCCAGCAGGGAGAGTGAGACCAGCCGGATCTGCCGCGTCAGCAGGGCGGGCTCGCGCACCTGCTGATAGGCCGGCGTCCGGGCGGCGCGCCTTAGGTCGTCCCGCGCCAGACCCGCATACCCCGCCGCGGGAAACACCGAGGCGGGCAGCGCGGCGCGGAGCGCTTTCAGGGGCACCTCCGCCGCCCGCGCCCTGGCCATCAGCATCGCCCGCGCCCTCGCGGCGGCCTCGGGGTTGAGGCCGCGGCGGGCTTCGGTTTCGGACAGGCCCGCCTCGGCCATCTCCGCCTCGGTCAGGGGCGGGCGTCCGGCGGCGCACAGGGCGGGGAAGGCGCGCACCAGGCCCGCATGGCCCCACAGCCGCCCGGCGGCGTCGACCGCTTCCAGCCCCTGCCCGCTCAGGCCGGGCTCGGCCAGGCGCGCCGCCAGCCGCATCACCAGCCCCGCCGTGCGGTCCACATAGGCCTCGCGCTCGGCATCGTCGGGAAAGGCGCCCTGCCCCAGATCCGCCGCGCGGGCCTCGATCAGCGTGGTCAGTTCATCTTGCGTGGGCGCGCCGGGCGCGGTCGTCAGCGCCGCCAGCGCCTCGTAGACGTCATGGCGGCGGACCTTCTGAGGCGAGGCGTAAAGATCGGCCACCGCGTCGCGCGCCCAGGCCAGCCGCATTTCCCCGATCACCGGCTCTGAGACCGTGTCGGGGATTTTCGCGATCTCGTGGCTGAAGGCGTAGAGCGCGAACAGGCGCGCGCGCAGCTCGGGCGCGGCGAACAGGGCGGCCAGCCGCCGGTCCGGGTCGTGGCGCGCCAGCAGCGCGTCGAAATCGGCCATGGCCTCGCCCCTCAGGCTTCATCCTGCCCGCGCTTCATATCCGCCCGGCCGGGCCGGGGCCACAGCGCGCTTCATGACGGAAGCGCGAAAATCGCGGCCGGGCCGAGTTCGTGATTGATTTCCCGAGCCCGGAGCGCGAGCCTTGCGCCGCACAATTGCTTCGGGGGCCCTCATGCATTCATCGTCCGATTTCCGCCTGTCCCGTCTGTTCGCCGCCGCCGCGCTGGCCGCCCTGCTCGCCGGGTGCGGCCGGGACGAACCGCGATCCGCCGCCCCGGCGCCGGACCGTCCGGCCGCCGAAGCGCCCGCCCCCGCCGAGACCGCCAGCCGTCTCGACCCCGAGGCGCTGGCCCGGATCGACGCCGAGCTCGACCGGCTGGCCGAGGCGGGCGACCGGTCGGGTTACGTCATGGCCATCGCGATGGATGGCAGGGTGGAGCATGTCTCCGAGGCCGGATACGCCGACATCGACAGCGCGACGCCCATGACCGCGGACACGGTGATGCGCATCGCCTCGATGACCAAGCCCGTGACGGCGGCGGCGATCCTGATCCTCGCTGAAGACGGCGCGCTGGAAGTCGGCGATCCGGTGTCGGACTACGTTCCTGCCTTCGCCGAGACCCGCGTGGCGACGTCGGTCAGCCGAAACGACGATTACGAGATCCCCACCGAACCGCTGGCCCGGCCCATCACCCTCGAGGACCTGCTCACCCACACCTCGGGGCTGGGCTATGTGTTCGACTACGAGACCAATCTGGGCGCGCTCTATCTCGACACGAACGTGTACGAGGACCGCAGCCTGTCGCTGGCCGACCGCAACGCGGCCCTGGCCGGGCTGCCGCTCTACTTCCAGCCGGGCGAGCGCTGGCAGTACAGCTGGTCGAACGACGTGCTGGGCTCGGTGATCGAAGAAGCCTCGGGCATGTCGTTCGAGGACTTCGTCCAGGAGCGCATCTTCGGCCCGCTGGGCATGGACAGCACCACCTTCTTCCCCGCGCGGAACCCGGCGATCATGGACCGCGTGGCCACGCTCTACACCCATGACGAGGACGGCGCGCTGGTCGCGATCGATCCGCGCACCGACTTCGCGGCGGACGCCAATGTGGAGGCGGGCGGTGCGGGGCTGTTCTCCACGGTGAACGACTACATGCGTTTCGCCCAGATGCTGGCCAATGGCGGCGAGCTGGACGGCGCGCGCATCCTGTCGCCCGAAAGCATCGCGGCGATGGCCACCGACCATGTGGGTCCCGACCGCATGCCCGACGACATGAACCGCCAGAATCTCGGCTACGGCTATTCGGTGGGCGTGACCCGCGAAGGCGACGGCCCGGCGCCGGCGGGCCTGCCGGGCGATTTCGGCTGGGGCGGGTATTTCGACACCAGCTTCACCATCAGCCCGTCCACGGGCCTGGTCGCGGTCATCATGGCTCAGGAACAGCCCGGCCCCGGCACCCAGGGCACCACGGGCGCGGGCGCGGTGTTCCGGCCCCTGCTGTCGGACGCGCTGGGCGGCGGCTAGACCGCGATCAGGGCGGCGCCCACGCGCCGCCCCTCGCCCGCCAGCAGGTTCCACGACCGGCAGGCGCCGGGCGTGTCCAGCGCCTCGAGCCCCACATTCGCCTCGCGGAAGGCCCTGCGGACCTCCGCCGGAGGATGGACGAGACGCTCGCCCAGTCCCAGCAGGACGAGATCGGGCCGGACCGGGCCGGTCAGGAAGGGGGCGAAGTCGTCAGGGGAAAGCCCTTGCGGGCCGGAGGCCACCCACGGACGGATCGAGCCGTCCACGATCAGCAGCGAGCCCTCGCGGCGCACCCCGCCAATGCGGAACCCGCCGTCACCGAAAGCGTCGACGGGCGGCGCTGAGCGCCGGTCCGTCACGCCTTCTTCTCGTCGTCGTCCGAACCGCGCTTGACGCCGGTGATGGTCAGCAGCGGCGCGGCCACGAAGATCGACGAATACGTCCCGATGCCCACGCCCCAGATCAGCGCCCAGGCGAAGCTTTCCAGCGCCGGGCCGCCCAGAAAGGCGAGCGCGAACAGCGCGATCAGCGTGGTGCCTGACGTCATCAAGGTGCGCGACAGGGTCGCGTTGATGGCGATGTTGAGCACGTCCGGGGTCGGCATGGTCTTGTATTTGCGGAACATCTCCCGGATGCGGTCATAGACCACCACGGTGTCGTTCATCGAATAGCCCACGATGGTCAGGATCGCGGCGATCGTGGGCAGGTTGAACTCCTTCTGCGTCAGCGCGAAGAAGCCGATGGTCGCGATCACGTCGTGCGACAGCGCGAGCACCGCGCCCACCGAATACTGCCATTCGAACCTGAGCCAGATGTAGACCAGCATCAGGAAGAGCGCGATCACCACCGCGGTGGTGCCCGCCACGATCAGCTCGCCGGAGACCTGCGGCCCGACCACCTCCACCCGTTCATAGGTGACGCCGGGGTAGAGATCGCTCAGGACGGCCTGCACCTGCTGGCGCGCGACCTGCTGGGCCGCTTCGGCGTCCACGTCCGCGGGCACGCCCTCGATGGACTGAACCTGCTCGGGCGTGACGGTGGCGACCCGGATGAGGACGGAGTTGACCCCACCGAAATCCTGCACCTGCACGTCGCCCAGCCCCAGCCCGTTCAGGGCCTCGCGGATTTCGCCCAGATCAGGCTCCTGCTCGGTGGTGATCTCGATCAGCGTGCCGCCGCGGAAGTCGATGCCGAAATTCAGGCCGATGCCGAAGAAGGCGCCGACCGATCCCAGGATCAGGAACAGCGAGACGATGAACGCAATGAAGCGCGCCCGCATGAACGGGATGTCGGTCTGGACCGGGATGTGGCGGACAAGGGGGAAAGCCATTTCGCGCGTTCCTTATATCGCCAGGGTGGACGGGCGGCGCGTGCGCACCCAGATCGCGATCACCATGCGGCTCACCACGAAGGCGGTGAACACCGAGGTGATGATGCCGATTCCCAGGGTGACGGCGAAGCCGCGCACCGGGCCCGCGCCCATCATGTAAAGGACCGCCGCGGCGATGAAGGTGGTGACGTTCGCGTCCAGAATGGCCGAGAAGGCCTTGTCGTAGCCGGTCTCGATGGCGTTGATGACCTTGCGCCCCTCCCTCAGCTCCTCGCGTATCCGCTCGAAGATCAGCACGTTGGCGTCCACCGCCATGCCGATGGTCAGGATGATGCCCGCGATGCCGGGAAGCGTCAGGGTCGCCTGCACGCCCGACAGCGCGCCTATCAGAAGGACCAGGTTCAGCAGCAGGGCCGTGGTCGAGACGATGCCGAAGAAGCCGTAGGCGATCAGCATGAAGAAGATGACCGCCACGAAGCCGATCAGAATCGCGTTCGTGCCCCGGTCGATGGAGTCCTGCCCCAGCCCCGGACCCACGGTCCGCTGCTCGATCGGGCTCAGGCGCGCGGGCAGCGCGCCCGCGTTGAGCATGTTGGCCAAGTCGTTGGCGGTCTGCACGGTGAACCCGCCGTCGATCATGCCCGACCCGCCCAGGATGGGCACCCGGATGCGCGGCGCGGAGATGATGGTGTCGTCCAGCACGATGGCGAAGCGGCGGCCCACGTTCTGGCTGGTGGCGTCGCCGAAGGCGCGCGCGCCGGACGTGTTGAAGCGGAAATTGACCGAAGGCTGGCCCTGCTCGTTGAAGCCCTGGCTGGCGCTGACCAGCTGCTCGCCAGTGACCATGGCGCGGCTCTGGACGGCCAGGAAGGGCTCTTCAGGATAGTCGGTGGCCAGGATCATCACGCCCGGCGGGGTGCGGGCCTCGCCCGTCGGCCCCGGGTCCACGCCCTGCTCGACCATGTGGAAGGTCATGCGCGCGGTGGTGCCGACCAGGTCGATGATCCGCTGGGGATCGCTCTCCCCGGGCACCTGGACCAGCACGCGGTCATCGCCCTGCCGGGCGATCGTGGGTTCGGTGGTGCCCGTGGCGTCCACCCGGCGGCGGATGACCTCGATGGACTGGGTCACCGTGCGGCGCTGGATGTCCTCCAGCGCAGCGTTGGTGATCGACAACCGGATCGAGCGCCCGTCAGGCGCGCGCTGGATGTTCAGGATCTGGCCCGAGCCGGGCTGGCCCATCGTGCCGGGGATCGGCTCGTTGATGCCGTTCAGGCGCTCCATCGCCCGGTCCATGTCCTCGGGCCGGGACAGGCGGACCACCACGGCGCCGTCCGACACCGCCGGAGGCGCGGTCAGGATGGGCGGGCTCTGGCGCAGAGCGGTGCGGACGTCGTCGGCCAGATTGCTCAGCCGGTCGGCGCGCACCTCGTCCATGTCCACCTGGAACACGAGGTGCGAGCCGCCCCTGAGGTCGAGGCCCAGATTGACCGAGTTCGAGGGCAGATACTCCCAGATCCCGATGCGCTCGCCGTCCTCGGTCATCCGCTGCTCGGCAGGGAAGAAGTTGGGCAGCAGGAACACGAAGCCGGCGACGATCGCCACGAGGATCAGGGCGATTTTCCAGCGGGGGAAGTGGAGCATGAGCTGACTCGAAAGGTCTGGGCGGGATCAGAAACGGACGGCGGTCGTCCGCCGGTCAGTCGCGCTTGTCTTCGGCGTCGTCCTCGTCGGCGCGGGTCTTGACCCGGCCGGCGGGTTCGGTGCGGCCGCGCACGTCGGTGATCGTGGCCCGGAGCACCTTCACCCGCACGCCCTCGGCGATCTCGATGGTGGCTTCGGCGTCCGCCAGACGGGTCACCTTGCCGATGATGCCGCCCTGGGTGATCACCTCGTCGCCGCGGCGCAGGTTCTCGACCATCTCGCGGTGCTTCTTCATGCGCTGCTGCTGGGGACGGATCAGCAGGAAGTAGAACACGACGATGATCAGGACGAAGGGCGCGAGCTGGAGCAGCATGCCCGCCCCGCCTCCGGCGGCGGCCAGGTGCAGGGAGTCGAGGGCGAGGTTCATGAGCATAGTCCTTGGAAAATGTGCGGCTTTGGTCGCGCCGGACTATATCGGCGCGCGGCGCTGTTGCAACAAGGCCTTCAGGACAGACTGACTCAGTTCAGCGCCGCGGCAGGTGCTGGGCCGGATCGACCGGGGTGACCCCGCGCCGGATCTCGAAGTGCAGCTGGGGCCGGTCGGCCGCGCCGCTGGACCCCGCCTCGGCGATCATCTCGCCCTGGCGCACCTGCTGGCCCACCGACACGCGCAGCACCGAATTGTGCGCGTAGGCGGTCACCCAGCCGCCCTCGTGGCGCACCAGAACCAGCTCGCCATAGCCCTGCAGCTCGTTGCCCGCATAGACCACCTCGCCGTCGGCGGCGACGTTGACCGGATCGCCCACGCGGGCGGCGATCTTCACCCCGTCGCTGCGCCGTCCGCCGTCCTGCGGGCCGAACCCGGCGAGCACTTCGCCGCGATGAGGCCAGACGAAGCCCGGCGCGTCCGCGGCGCGGGCTGGAGGGGGCGGCGGCGGAGGCGGGGGTGGCGGAGGCGGCGAGGCCGTCTCGACGCGGGCGGGCGGCGGGGCCGCGTCCCGGCCCGGCTCGGTCAGCCGGGAGGGCGGCGTGATCTCGCCATCCGTGTCCCGCGAGGCGGTCCGCGTCGGGGCGGGCGCAGACCCGCTGACGCGCAGCTCCTGGCCGGGATAGATGGTGTAGGGCGCGCTCAGCCGGTTCAGGCTGGCCAGCTCCTGCAGGGTCATCCCGTGCGACATCGCGATGCGGTAGAGATTCTCTCCCCGCTGGACCACGTGCACGCCGGACGCCGAAGACGTCCCCGCGCCAGAATCACGCGCGGCGGCGCCCCGCATCTCCACCTCGGCAGGCGTGCGGGAAGATGACGAGCAGGCCGCGAGCGCGCAGAGCGCCGCAGCGGAGACGATGAGGCGGAGGCGGTGGGCCATAGAGCGGCGAATCTCCAGCAGGATCGCGAAGCGATGCAGGATGATCCCGCCCGAGCGTTAACCGCGCGTTATCCAAATGCGTCCGTCGCTGTCACGGAGGCTTCAGGCCCCGGCCGGCTCCACCGGCTCCAGCAGCTCATAGGCGCCCAGCGAGCACGACCCGGTCATCATCCGGCTGCCCTGATCGACCACCGTGAGGATTTCACCCTGGCAGAGCTGGGATCCCGTGGTGCGGTACTCGATGTAGGTGTAGCTGCGGTCGATGTTCGAGCACCGGCTTCTGAGAGTGTTCAGATAGGTGGCGCCACCGCGCATCTCGACCAGCATGCGGGTCTCGTCGACGGGTTTCATGGAGCGCACGCGGTTGAGCGCGACGCAGCTCTGGGTTTGCCCGGTCTGGCGGAACCCTTCGAGCGCGTCGTCAGGCTGGACGGCGAAGCCGGGCGCGGCGGCGGACAGCGCCAGCGCGCAGGCGCCCAGAACGGACAGTGAGGCGGTCTTCATGATCGGTCTCCTGAATGCGTCCCTGCATCCCTCGGGATCATCCCATGATATCAGAATTACGCGCAAGAGAGCCGCATGGCTTCATGAAATCCGGTTCACAATGCCCGCGCGGCGCCCGCGACCAGCGGCACGAAGCGCACGTCGAACAGGAATTCCTCGCTGTAGCCGTCCGGATGGCAGACATAGCGCATGAGGGTCTGGACCGGCCCGTTCTGGACCGGCGCCACGCAGATTCCGCCCTCGCGGAGCTGGCCCAGCAGCTCGATGGGCATTTTCGGCGCCGCGGCGGTGACGATTATACGATCAAACGGCGCCTGTTCGGGCCATCCCACCGAGCCGTCCCCGATCCGGTGGACGATGGTGGTCAGGCGCAGGGCGCTGAACCGCTCCAGCGCCTCGCGGGCCAGCGTGCGGTAGCGCTCGATGGTGTAGACCCGGCGCGCCAGCCTTGCCAGCACGGCGGCCTGGTAGCCCGAGCCGGTGCCGATCTCCAGCACCTTGCAGCGGTCGGTGACCTGCAGCGCCTCGGTCATTTTCGCGACCACCAGCGGCTGGGAGATGGTCTGGCCGCAGTCGATGGGCAGGGGCCGGTTCTCGAACGCCTGATCCTGAAAGCCCTGGGGCACGAACAGGTCGCGCGGCGTGCGCTCGATGGCCGACAGCACGGCCTTGTCGCTGACCCCGGCCGAGCGCAGGGCCATGACGAGCTGGACGATCCTCGGATCGAAGGGCGTGGTCATGCCTTGCGGACCTGCCTGACGGGGCCGGAGAAGGCTTTCGACAGCCGTTCGCGCGTGGGGTGGTGGGTCATGTCCAGATGCAGCGGGGTAATGGAGATGCGCCCCTCGTAGAGCGCGCGCAGGTCGGTGCCCACCGCCGGGTCTGACAGGCGGCCGTGGAAGCCCAGCCAGTAATACGGATTGCCCCGCAGGTCCTCGCGCCGCTCGGCGTGCAGATTGTGCTGGTCGCGGCGGCCCTGCACGGTCACCTCGATGTCGATGACGTCCCCGGGGTCGCGGTCAGGGAAGTTCACGTTCATCATGACGTTCTCCTCCCAGGTCTCCGCGATCAGGCGTTTCAGGATGTCCGGGCCGTGGGTCCGCGCGCAGTCCCACTTGATCGCCGCGCGCCCCGCCGGGCCGTAGCCTTGGGAGAAGGCGATGGAGGGCACGCCAAGCTGCAGCCCCTGCATCGCTCCCGCCACCGTGCCGGACATGGGGATGTCCTCGGCGATGTTCTGGCCCCGGTTCACGCCCGACAGCACCAGATCGGGCTCCTTGCCCTCGATCAGGTCCTGGATGCCCATCAGGATGCAGTCGCCCGGCGTGCCGGTGATCGCGAAGCGCCGCGGACCCATCTCTCGCACCCGCAGCGGATCGTTCAGGGTGATGGCCCGGCTCATGCCGGACTGCTCCTCGGCGGGGGCGACCACCCACACGTCGTCGGACACGCTGGCGGCGATCTGCTCGATCACCTTCAGGCCGTCGGCGCGCACCCCGTCATCATTGGTGATCAGGATGCGCGGATTGTCCGAGGTGATCACGGGGCTCACGGCTCCAGCCTCTCCACCCCATCCATATAGGGACGCAGGGCGGCGGGGACAGTGACCGAGCCGTCCGCGTTCTGGTGGTTCTCCAGAACCGCCAGCAGCGCCCGGCCCACCGCCACGCCCGACCCGTTCAGGGTGTGCAGGAATTCAGGCTTTTTCTCGCCCTCGCGGCGGAAGCGCGCGTTCATGCGCCGCGCCTGGAAGTCCCCGCAGTTCGAGCACGAGGAGATTTCGCGATACGTGTTCTGGCTGGGCAGCCAGACTTCGAGATCATAGGTCCGCCGCGCCGAGAAGCCCATGTCGCCCGAACACAGCAGCATGGTGCGGTAAGGCAGCTCCAGCGCCTGCAGCACCTTTTCCGCGCACTCGGTCATGCGCTCCAGCTCTGTGTCGGCGTCCTCGGGCCGGACGATGGAGACCAGCTCGACCTTGTTGAACTGGTGCATCCGCATCAGCCCGCGCGTGTCCCGCCCCGCCGACCCGGCCTCGGACCGGAAGCACGGCGTGTGCGCGGTCAGGCGCAGCGGGAAGTCGGCCTCCTCGGAGATGGACTCGCGCACCAAGTTCGTCAGGGGGACTTCGGCGGTGGGGATGAGCCAGCGGCCGTCGGTAGTGCGGAACAGATCCTCGGAGAATTTCGGCAGCTGCCCCGTCCCGAACGCCGCCTCGTCGCGCACCAAAAGCGGCGGGCTCGTCTCCAGATAGCCGTGCTCCTTGGTGTGAAGGTCGAGCATGAAGGCGCTCAGGGCGCGTTCCAGCCGGGCGATCTTGCCCTGCAGCACCGCGAAGCGGGCGCCGGACATGGCCGCGGCCTTCTCGAAATCCAGCCCCTTCAGCCCCTCGCCCAGCGAGACGTGATCCTTCGGCTCGAAATCCAGCGCGCGGGGCTCGCCCCATTGCCGGACCTGCACGTTGGCGGTCTCGTCCGCGCCCTCGGGCACGTCCTCGAAAGGCAGGTTGGGGAGGGTCGAAAGAGCCTCATTGAGTTCAGCGCCAGCCTGTTCAGACAATGCGTTGTTGAGGCTCATGTCGATCTTGAGCTTCTCCATGTCCTCGCGCAGGCGATTGAATTCATCCTCATCGCCTTTCGCCTTCGCCTGGCCGATCAGCTTGGACTTCGAATTGCGCTCGGTCTCGATCTGCTGCAGGCGCGCAACCGCGTCGCGACGAGCCGCGTCCAGCTCGATCAGGCGCGCGGCCTGGGGGCCCAGCCCGCGCTTGGCCATCCCGGCGTCGAAGGCGTCGGGATTGTCCCGGATGAAGCGGATGTCATGCATGGAGAGGCCCCGTGGTGTGCGCTGGCACGGTGATAGCCGCGCCCGCCGGGATCGTCCACCGGTCAGGCTGGTCTCGGGCCTGTCGTTGCGGCCAGCGCCGCGGTGTGCGCCGAACCGCCGCGCAGCGGCGCCAGCGCGAACGCGCGCCCGCAGCGAAGCGAGGACCGACCGAGCGGAGCGAGGGAGGACAGAGAAAGAGCCTCAGCCCCTTCTGAACACCGCCACGGTCTCGACATGAGCGGTCCAAACGAACTGGTCGACCGGGGTGACGGGGCCGATCCGGTAGCCGCCCTCGATCAGGATGGCGGCGTCCCGCGCGAAGGTGGCCGGATTGCACGAGACGGACACGATCACAGGCACGGCGCTGTCCGACAGCCGCTCCATCTGGGTCTTCGCGCCGTTGCGCGGCGGGTCGATGACCACGCAGTCCACGCCCGTCATCTCCATCAGGCTCAGCGGCTCGGCGGCCAGATCGCGATGCTTCGTCTCGACCGGTTTCAGGCCCGGCGTCCGGTCGGCGGCGTGGCGCAGGGCGGCGAGCGCATCCGCCTCCCCCTCCACCGCCAGAACCGGGGCGAAGGCGGCCAGCCGCAGCGCGAAGGCGCCCGAGCCCGCATACAGGTCCACGATCTTCGTCGCGCCCTCGGCGGCTTTCAGGACATGCTCGGCCAGCACCCGCTCGCCTTCCTCGGTGGCCTGCAGAAAGCCGCCCGCGGGCGGGCTGACCTTGGCGGTTCCGAAGGCGATCTCGGGGCGGCGCAGCTCGGCGGCGGGCTCGCCGTTCAGGGAGATGCGGGCGGTGTTCTCGGTCTGCGCGAACTCGGCGGCGTCCAGCCGGTTGTCCAGCGTGATCTCGGGCAGGCCGCGCACGGCGATGTCCAGCCCGGTGTCGCTCGCCGTCACCGCCAGCGAGATGCGCCCCCGGCCCGGCCGGTCGCTCGCGGGCGCCAGCTTTCCGGCCAGCCGCCGCAGGGCGGGAATGGCGGCCTGGATGGCCGGCACGGAGACCGGGCAGCCGGGAATGTCCACGATCCGCTCGCCCGCGCGCTCTATGAAGCCGAACTCCACGCGCTTGCCGGCGCGCTCGGCATGGAAGGTCGCCCGGCGGCGCCCCTGCCCGCTGGCGTCGACCAGATCGCCCACCTGGGCGATGACGTCCGCACGTTTGAGCGCGTCGGTCACCAGCCCCCGCTTCCACGCGCGATAGGCCTCTCGGTCCCAGTGCTGGAGCGCGCACCCGCCGCAGCGATCCGCGACGGGACAGAAGGGCTCGACCCGTTCAACACTGTCGGAGAGCCGCTCGATCACCCGGCCCCGCTCGCCGCGGACTTCCAGCCGCGCGCGCTCTCCGGGCAGCAGGCCGGGCGCAAAGACCGGGCCTTCCAGCACGGCGTCGCCCCGCGCGCCCACGCTGAGCGCGGTGAGATCGGCGGTGCGGGCGGGCTGTGGCTTCTTGCGGCGGCGCTGTTTCATCGCCGTGTGATGCGGGGGCCGGGCGGGCGCGTCAACAGGGGCGCTCACGCGAACCTGAAGCAACCGTTCATGTACCGCTCAGGTTCAGAAAGTTAACGTGCAGGTAATGGGCCGGAGCTCGGCTGACCGACACACGATCCGAAAGGAACGCGCATGTCCCTGAGAGACATCACGATCATCGCCGTCATCGGTGCGGCGTTCGCCGTGCCCGCCTTTCCTCAGTTCGCCCCTCAGGCCCAGGCCGCCGTCTCTGCGGCAGCCGCCGACGCGCAGGAGCGCGGACGCGGCGGCGGGCGTGAGAGCCGCGGCAACCGCGGCGCCCGGTCGGACTCCAATCGCGGCGGCCGGGCTCAGGCCCAGCGCGGCGGCAATGGCCGGCGCGCCCAGGCGCCCCGCCAGCAGAACGTCCAGCAGCAGCGCCCGCAGCGCGACAGCCGCCAAGCCAATCGCGGCGGCGGCGATCGCCCGACCCCGGCGGTGTTCCAGCAGCGACGCGACGACAGCGCCCGGCAGGCCAGCCAACAGCGCCCCCAGCAGTCGCGCCCCGCCCAGCAGCAGCGCCGGGCGGAATCGCGCGGACCTGACCGCCGGGACTTCGCCCAGAACAACCGCTCGAACCAGCGCGTCACGGGCCGTCCGGACAACCGCAACAGCTTCCGGCCCGACAACCGGCGTCCGCAGGCCGATCGCCGCGGCTCGAACCAGCGCAGCTCCGGCCCGCCGCCGCGCCAGCAGCGCTATACCCCGCCTCGCGGCTCACAGCGCTACAGCCCGCCGCGCCGAGGCTACAATCCGCCCCGCAGGAACGTGCGGCACGTCTACCATCCGCCGCGCCGGATCGTGCACCACCACTACACGGTGCGGCCGAGCTGGCGGTATCACAACCGCTATCGCTCGCACTATTCGAACGTGAACTTCTACTATGCTGACGGGCTGTGCCGGCCTTCGGGCGGCGCGGTGCTGACGGGCGCGCTGGCAGGCGCGCTGATCGGCGGCGTGGTGTCCGAGGGCAGCTCGGGCGGCTATCTGGCCGGGGGCCTGATCGGCGCCGGCCTGGGCACGGCGCTCAGCTCGTGCGACCGCGGCCAGTATCACTACGCGACCCATTACGCCTTCGCGAACAACTCGCCCGCCTACTGGCACAACCCGTATTCGGGCGTGCGCGGCGTGATCTACGCCCGCGACTACCACAACTGGAACTCCATGCGCTGCCGCTGGGGCGACGCGGAGATCTTCATGCCCGACGGGCAGATCGCCTATGACCGCGTGCGCATGTGCCAGGACCGCTCAGGCTACTGGCAGGTCGCGCCCCGCCAGTAAGCGCTCATCAGGTCTCGGGGGAGACCGCGGAAGAAAGGGCTCGCAACCATCAAGGTTGGCGGGCCCTTTCTTTTTCTGAACGGCGCCCTGACGGCGCCCGCCCCGTTCATGTCAGGCTCATCGCGGCTCTGGCATGGTGCATGCGAGACTGATGATCGCCCGTCTCCCCCAAGGCGATCAGGCAAGGAGCAGACCGATGACGATGTTCAAGATCAGCGCAGCCGCCCTCGCCGCCGCAGCGGTCCCGTTCGCGCTCGGCGCGGAGGCCGAAGCCCAGCAGCGCGCGCCGCAGACCTATGAGGAATGCATCTCCCAGCGCCAGAGCCAGCAGGTCACCGGCGCGGTGATCGGCGGCCTCGCGGGCGCCGTGCTCGGCGCGCAGCTTCACAACCGCTCCGAACAGGTGCGCCGCAACGACCACAACGCCAACCAGCGCGGCTGGAACCGCGGCGGACGCGGCTGGGACCGCGGGCGCAATTATCGCGGGCGCGACACCTATCAGCGCCGCTCGAACGCCGGGTCGGTGACCGCGGGCGCGGGTCTGGGCGCGGTGGGTGGCGCGCTGCTGGGCAGCGCGGGCCCGGACTGCAACGCCCTGCCCCGCCAGGGCGCGTACGGCTACAGCCAGCACTCCAACGCCCAGTACAACCAGGGCTACGCCCAGCCCTACAGCCATCAGGTCCAGAGCCAGGACTATGGCTGGCAGGGCGACGACTACGGACACCAGGAGCCCTATTACGGCGATCAGGGGTACGCCGATCAGGGCTACGACCCGTATTACGACGAATACGGGTACGATCAGGGTTATTCCGATCAGCTCGCGGGCGCGCCCGGCGGCTATGATCCCTATCAGGATCAAGGCTATGCGGCCCAGAGCTACGGCTATTCGGCGCCTCAGGCGGTGAGCGGCAACTGCCGCTTCGTGGACACCGCGGGACGCCGCCAGCAGGTCTGCCAGAGCTCGGACGGCATCTGGCGCCCGGTCGGCCAGCACTGATCCTGTCCAGCGCTGGACCGAAATGAAAACGGCGGACCCGATGGGTCCGCCGTCTTTTTTTCGTGCCGGAGAGAGGCGCGGCTAGCGCGGCTCTTTCTCCTTGTCGGCAGGATGGGCCTCGATGGCGTTCAGGACGGTCTGCTCCTGCGAGCCCTTGCCCAGCAGGCGCAGCTCCAGCGACTTGGACGCCCGGGGCAGCACGCCCTTGAGCGCGTCGCGGTCCTCGTCCACGTGGAAGTCCGCGCCCGACACGTAGGTGGCCCGGCCCAGCAGGTGGCCCGCCACCGGCAGGGTCGCCAGCAGGAAGACGATGATGGCGATGGCGGTGCCCGTCACGTTGCCGGGAAAGGCCACGGCCACGCCCGCCACCAGCAGGCCCGCGCCCAGCGTGCCCGCCTTGGTGGAGGCGTGCAGCCGCAGGAAGGGATCGCCCAGCCGGAACACGCCGATGGCGGCCATCAGCAGGAAGAACAGCCCGCCCAGCAGCAGGACGGTCGCGATGATGTCGGCGATCATTGCTCGTTGCCCTTCTTCTCGAGGAACACCGCCAGCGCCACCGTGGCCACGAAGCCGGTCACAGCCAGGCCCAGGCCGATGTCGATGAACTCCTGCCGCCCGGTGATGAGCGTGGTCAGGGCGGCGGCCGCGACGGCCAGCGCGGTCATCATGTCCAGCGCCACGAAGCGGTCCGCGAAGCCCGGCCCGATGATCAGGCGCACGCCGGTCAGGATGATGCCGAGCATCAGGCCGACCAGCAGGTAGATGGAGATGGATTCAGCGATCATGGCTTACCGCTCCGATGCCAGCAGACGGCGTTCGAACGTGGACTTGATGCCTTCGACGGCCCCCGCCTCGTCCTGCAGGTTCAGGACGTGGATGTAGAGCGTCGACCGGTCGTCGCTGACGTGCAGCGAGGTGGTGCCTGGCGTCAGCGAGATCATGTTCGCCAGCGTGGCGATGTGGATGTCGGACTTCAGCTCCAACGGATAGGCGATGATGGCCGGATGGATCGTCGCCTTCGGATTGAGCACCGCCCACGCCACGGAGACGGAGGACTTGAACAGCTCGATCACGAAGATCACGCCCAGGAACAGCCAGATCGGCAGCTTGGTGATGATGCGGACCGGGTTCATTGCTCACCCTCCTCCACGACGGGGTCCGTCACGTCTTCGGTCCCCTCGATCACGGCCTGGATCACGCCTTCCGAATACAGCGGCGGGTTCATCAGGATCTCGCCGGCCGCGTCCGCGGTCTCGATCAGGGGCTGGGGCCACAGGCCGATGGCGGTGGAGACCAGCACCAGACCCGTCACCGGCGCCATCACCACCAGCGGCAGCTTGGGCCGCGCGGCGATGTCCACGCCCTCGGGGGCGGCCTTCCAGAAGGCCTCCATCCATATCTTGGCGACGCAGTACAGGTTGAGGAAGCCCGCCACCAGCGCAGCGGCGGCCAGCCAGTACGCGGCCCCGTCCATCGCCGCGCCGATGATCAGCACCTTCGCCCAGAAGCCGGAGAACAGCGGCAGCCCCGCCAGCGACAGCCCGGCGAAGATGAACACGCCCGCCAGCACCGGATGGCTGCGCACCAGCCCGCCCGCCTGACGCAGGTCGTAGGTGCCGCCCGCGAAGAACACCGCCCCGGCCAGCAGGAACATGGCGCCCTTCACCACGATGTCGTGGAACAGGTAGAAGATCGACGCGCTCACCGCCTCGGTCGTGCCGATGGCGATGCCCATGAGCAGATAGCCCATCCCTGACATGATCAGGAAGACCAGCATCCGGCGGATGTCGCTCTGGGCGGCCGCGCACAGCGCGCCGACGAGCATGGTCAGGGCGGCCACGATGGTCAGCACGGTGGTCAGGTCCGCCGCCTGGGCGCCGAAGATCAGCGTGACGATGCGGATCGTCGCATAGATGCCCACCTTGGTCAGCAGCCCCGCGAAGATCGCCGAGATGGCCGCGGGCGGCGTGTGGTAGCTGATCGGCAGCCAGAAGAAGAGCGGGAACAGGCCCGCCTTGACCGCCAGGGCCAGCAGGAAGAAGGCCAGCGCCACCGTGATCCCGGTGCTCGCGCCCAGCTCGGGCAGGATCACGGCCAGGTCGGCGATGTTCAGCGTGCCCGCCGCGCCGTACAGGAAGGCGACGCCCATCAGGAACAGAATGGTGCCGAACAGGTTCAGGGCGGCGTATTTGACCGCGCCGTCCAGATTCACGCCCCCGCGCCGGACGACCAGCAGGCCGACCGCGCAGACCAGCATCACCTCGAACCAGACATACATGTTGAACACGTCGCCGGTCAGGAACGAGCCGTTCACGCCAAGAACCAGGCCGTTGAAGAGCGGGAAGAACCCGCCCCGCAGCTCGTTCATGCCCACGTCGCGGAAGGAGAAGACCGCCACGGCCATCGCCAGGATGGAGGCGGCCAGCACCAGCAGGACCGAGAGCGGGTCGGCGACGATGGAGATGCCGAACGGCGCCGCCCAGGCGCCCGGCTGGGTCGCCATGATGCCGTTTTCGCGGACCGCGAGGACCAGCGCGACGGCGCAGGCCAGCAGCGCGGCCATGCCGATCACGGTCACCACGCGCTGGGCGGACGGGCGCAGCCAGAACAGGCCGCACAGCGCCGCGGCGGTCAGCGGGACCAGAAGGGGGAGGATGACGAGAAGATCTGTCATGGTCAGCGGGTCTCAGCGGGCTCGGAGCCGAAGGGATCGCCCTCGTCGCGGGCCGCGGTCATGGCGTCGGCGTCCAGCGTGCCCAGCGTGCGGGTGGCCTCATAGGCCAGCACGCAGGCCAGCGCGGTCAGCGAGAAGCCGATCACGATGGCGGTCAGCACCAGCGCCTGGGGCAGCGGGTTGGCCGCGCCCTCCATCAGGGCGTAGGTCCCCGTGGAGATGATGGCGGGATCGACCGGGCCGAGGCGTCCGGCCAGGAAGATGATCAGGTTCACGCCCGTGGCGACCAGCGCCAGTCCGAGCATGATCCGGAACACGTTCCGGTCGAGCATCATGTAGACGCCGGCGGCCATGACGGCCCCGACGGTTATGGCGTACAGCAGGATCACCAGCCGGCCTCCTCTTCGCCCGTGTCGTAAAGACGGAACAGCATCGACAGCACGCCGCCGACCACGACGAAATACACGCCGATGTCGAACAGCAGGGTCGTGCCAAGATGCAGCTCGACGCCGCCGATCTCGCCGATCCACCACAGATGGGTCAGGAACGACCCGCCCATGCCCATCAGCGGCGGCAGGCCGCTGAGGATGGCGCAGACGAGGCCCACGCCGCACAGGACGACCGGGTGGATGATCAGCCAGCGCTGGGCCACGTGGGCGCCGAACGCCATGGTCACCACCGCATAGGCCGACGCCCCGGCGAGCCCGCCGATGAAACCGCCGCCCGGTTCGTTGTGCCCGCGCAGCAGGATGAAGATCGAGAAGATCAGCATCGCCGCGAAAAACAGGCGCGTGAGCGCGTGAAGGATCACCGAGTTCATTGGCCGGCCTCCTTTTCGGGGGTTCGGCGGCGCAGCAGCGCCCAGACCGCCAGCGTGGCGAACGCCACCACGGCGATCTCGCCCAGCGTGTCCAGCGCCCGGAAGTCCACGAGGATCACGTTGACCACGTTCCGGCCGTGCGCCTCCGCATAGCTGACCTCGCCGAAGTATTCGGACAGCCGCGGATCGAAGTTCAGCGCGTTCATGGCCAGGATCGACAGCGTGGTCGCCGCGCCGAAGCCGATGGCCGCGATCGCCGACCGGGGCCGTTTCTTCAGCGGCCGGTGCAGCGCGCTGCCCAGCGGGATGCGCAGCAGGACCGCGACCAGGATGACCAGGAACAGGGTCTCCACCGTGAACTGGGTGAAGGCCACGTCCGGCGCGCCGTTGATCAGGAACAGAAGCGCCATGCCGTAGCCGACGATGCCCACGCCGATGATGGTGATCAGCACCGAGCGGGCGAAGGCGGCCACCGCCACGCCCATCAGCACGAAGATCAGGATCAGGACGGCATAGGGCCGGATCGGCTCGATCAGCGCGGCCTCGATCATCGCGCCCTCGAACCCGATAAGGGCGAAGGCGACGCCGACCACCGTGACTCCCACGGTCGCACCGATATAGCTGCGCAGCGTGCCGGTCTGCAGGGGCTTGGCCAGCTTCGGGGCGGCGATCTCCACCCCGCCCATGACCTTGTTGTAGCAGAAGTCGGCCAGCATGAAGCGCGGGCGCAGGCTGTCAGGATCGCGGTGCATCCGCGTCCACAGCCAGACCAGTCCCAGACCGGCGGCCAGCAGGCCGATGGTCAGCAGAAGGCGGGCGTCGACATGGGGGATGACATAGGCGTCCACCGGCGCGGTCGGCGCGCCGTAGAGCGCGGCGATGGCCGGCTCCATGACCGGGCCCCACAGCAGGAAGGGCGCGACGCCGAACAGCAGGCCCAGCGCGCCCAGCACCAGCGGCGGCAGGGCCATGCCGAAGGATTCGCCGTGATACAGCTTCACCTCGCCATAGGGCGCCTTGAGCCAGAAGGGTTTGAACGCGGCGAGCAGGCCCACCATCGTCATCGCCGCGGACATGATCAGCGCGCACAGAGTGGCCCACCAGGCCAGCGAGTCGGCGCCGAAGCTGGCGGTGAACAGCAGGTCTTTCGCCTTGTAGCCCAGGAACAGGGGCAGGCCCGCCATCGAGATCGCGGCCAGCACCGAGGCGATGAAGGTCATCGGCATTTTCCAGCGCAGCCCGCCCAGGCGCGCCAGCTCATACACGTGGGTGGAGTGGATCACCCCGCCCGCCGCGAAGAACAGGGCGGCCTTGTAGAGCGCGTGCGCGACCAGGAAGCCGATGGTGGCCTTGACCGCGTCCGAGCCGGGGATGCCCACCAGCACGATCAGCGTGGCCAGCGAGGCGACCGTGGAATAGGCCAGCACCGCCTTGAAGCCGGTCGAGCGCACCGCCTGGACCGAGGCGATCAGCATGGTGATGCCGCCGAACACGATCAAGGGCACGTAGAAGATCGGCTCGTTGCCGAACCCGGTGTCGAAGCGGGCGACCAGATAGACGCCCAGCTTCACCATGGTCGCCGAGTGCAGATAGGCGCTCGCCGGGGTCGGCGCGGCCATCGCGTTGGGCAGCCAGAAATGGAAGGGGAACTGGGCGGACTTGGTGAAGGCGCCGATCAGCACCAGCACCACGATCGCCGGGAAGAGCGGGCTCTGGGCGATGTCGCCGGCCTGCGCGGTGATCTCGCTGAGCGAGAACGTGCCCGCCACCGAGCCCAGCAGCAGGATGCCGCCCAGCAGCGCCATGCCGCCGCCCGCCGTGACCACCAGCGACTGGAGCGCGGAATCGCGCGCGGCGCGGTCCTCGTGCTTGAAGCCGATCAGGAAGAAGCTGACCAGGCTGGTCATCTCCCAGAACACGAACAGGACGATGAGGTCGTCGGCCATGACCGTGCCGAGCATGGCGGTCATGAACAGGATGATGAAGGCGAGGAACCGGCCCCGGTCCTTGGCCTCCTTGCCGGAGAAATACGTCCCCGCGTAGATCACCACCAGCGTGCCGATGCCCGTGATGAGCATGGAGAACAGCACCGAGAAGCCATCCAGCCGGAAGCCCAGATTGACGCCGTAGGCGGGTGCCCACTCGATCACCTGCATCACGACGCCGCCATCGGCGACCTCAGGCAGGAGCTGGACCAGCGAGATGAACAGGAAGGCGGGGATCAGCGCCAGAAGCCAGCCTGCGGCCTGGCCCGTGAAACGGGCCACAGGGGCGGCTATGGCGGCGCCGAAGGCCGCTATCAGAACGAACAGCAGGGGGGACATCATGCCTCCGGGCCAATGTCGGATGTCGCACAAACGCGGGAAGTCGCGCAGGTGTTAAGCAAACGGGCGAACAGACCGTCAACTCTTGTTTTCCACGCTACCACGCCCCACCGGCGCCTCCACGCCTTGTAAACCGTGCGCGATCACCGATTTGTCATCGCCGCCGCGCGCAGATCAGACGCTCGCGGTTGCCGTCGCCGCCCTGGATCGGGCTCTCGGTGATTCCCTTCACCGACCAGCCCGCGTCCTCGAGAAACGCGCAGGCGGCGTCGAGCGCGGCCTGCACCGCGGCCTCGTCCTTGACGATCCCGCCCTTGCCGATGGCGGCGCGGCCGACCTGGAACTGAGGCTTGAACAGCGCGACCAGAACCGCCCCCTCCCCCGCCAGCGACAGAGGCCGGGCGATGACTTTCTCCAGACCAATGAAGCTGGCGTCGCACACGATCAGGTCGGGCGCGCCGCCGATCATGGCCGGGGTCAGCGTCCGGGCGTCGGTGGCCTCCAGGCTGAGCACGCGGGGGTCGGCTTTCAGTTTCGGGGCGAGCTGATCCCGGCCCACGTCCACCGCCGCCACCCGCGCCGCGCCGCGCGCCAGCAGGACTTCGGTGAACCCGCCCGTGGAGCTGCCCACGTCCAGACAGAACAGCCCCGCCGGGTCCACGCCGAACGCGTCCAGCCCCGCGGCCAGCTTGAGCGCGGCGCGGCTGACCCAGGGATGAGCGGGCTCGGCGGTGACCGCCGCGCCCTGGGGGATTTTCTGGGACGGCTTGCGCACCGGCTCGCCGTTCACGCGGACCAGACCCGCCGCGATGGCTTCCTGGGCTTTCGCGCGGGTGTCGAAAACGCCGGTCTCGATCAGATGAAGGTCTGCGCGCATGGCGGTTTGATTTGCCCCTCCGGGAGCCGATGTCGATTTAATTTGCGGATTCTGCTGAAAAATCCTACATAGCGGCATCGATTGCTGGCCGATGGATTGGTTACGCGTCCTGCGCGCCGCTGAGAAGTCCCTTCACTTCGATATCGATCCCGCGTCGAACCCGGCGCACGTTTTACTCTGTCTACAAGGAATTTTTCCCATGGCTACGGGAACTGTGAAGTGGTTCAACACCACCAAAGGCTACGGCTTCATCCAACCTGACGGTGGCGCGAAGGACGTGTTCGTCCACGCCTCCGCGGTCGAGCGCGCCGGCATGCCGCCGCTGCAAGAAGGTCAGCGGATCTCTTTCGAAGAGACCCGTGACGAGCGCAGCGGCAAATACTCGGCGACCGACCTCAAAGCGGCCGACTAGAGACCGCATGACCGTCCCCCGGGGCGGTCGCGCAGACAAAAACCCCCGGATCGACGGATCCGGGGGTTTTTTCGTGCGCGCTCGCGGGGGCTCAGAACGGCGTGCCGTCCTTGTGCGCATAGCCCGAGCGGCCGGGCAGGAATTTCATGTCGATGTCGGAATACTCGCCGTGATCCTCGGGGATGCGCGAGCCGACCACGAGGAACAGCACGGTGTCGTCCGACAGGTTCTTCAGGACATGCCCGTCCTTCACCCCGGCCGCGAAGCCCGCGCAGTCGCCGGGGCCCAGCACCTGCTCGCCCGCGTCGGTGGCCAGGGTGGGCGCGCCTTCCAGCACATAGACGAACTCGTCCTCCAGAGCGTGCCAGTGGCGCTGGGACGACCAGACGCCGGGCTCGAGCCTGACGAGATTGACCCCGAACTGGCTCAGCCCGAACGCATCGCCCAGCGCCCGCCACGCCCGCGCCCTGCAGGGCGCGTCATGGGGCGGCGGATAGCGCGTGCCGGATGTCTCTTCGATGTCGGCGGCGGGTCTGGCGGCGGTCATGGGCGGCTCCTTGGGAAGGGGAGCGCGAGGCTACTCCCGCCCGGCCCGCCTCGGAAGCCTCACGCCAGCGCCTTGGCCGCCTCGTCCGCCCGCCCCAGCGCGCCCAGCGCGGTGGCGGTGATGTGCCGGGCGTTCAGGCCCGCGGTCTCGTACATGGCGTAGGGGCTGTCATGGTCCTGGAAGACGTCCGGCAGGGTCATGGTGCGGATCTTCAGGCCCGCGTCGAGCGCGCCCTTCTCCGCCAGCATGTGCAGGACGAAGGCGCCGAACCCGCCCCGTGCGCCTTCCTCGATGGTGATCAGAACCTCGTGCTCGCGCGCCAGGCGGATGATCAGGTCCTCGTCCAGCGGCTTGGCGAAGCGGGCGTCCGCGACCGTGGCCGGCAGCCCGTGGGCGGCCAGCTCGTCGGCGGCTTTGAGCGCCTCCTGAAGCCTGCCGCCCAGCGACAGGATCGCGACGGCATTGCCCTCGCGCACGATCCGCCCGCGGCCGATCTCCAGCGGTTCGGGGTTGAGCGGAATCTCCACGCCCGTCCCCTCGCCCCGCGGATAGCGGAAGGCGCTGGGACCGTCGTCGATCATGGCGGCGGTCTTGACCATCCGGGCCAGCTCCGCCTCGTCGGACGCGGCCATGAGCACCATGCCGGGCAGCGCGCCCATGAAGCCGATGTCGAAACTGCCCGCATGGGTCTGCCCGTCCGCGCCGACCAGCCCGGCCCGGTCGATGGCGAAGCGCACCGGCAGGGACTGGATCGCCACGTCGTGGACGACCTGGTCGTAGCCGCGCTGCAGGAAGGTGGAATAGATCGCCGCGAAGGGCTTCATCCCGTCCGCGGCCAGCCCGGCGGCGAAGGTCACCGCGTGCTGCTCGGCGATGCCCACGTCGAAGGCGCGCTCGGGGAAGCGGGCGGCGAACTTGTCCACGCCGGTCCCTGAGGGCATGGCGGCGGTGACCGCCACGATGGAGGCGTCGCGCTCGGCCTCGCGGACCAGCGCGTCGGCGAACACGCCGGTATAGCTGGGGGCGGCGGCCTTGGATTTCTTCTGCTCGCCGGTGATGACGTCGAACTTGGCCACCCCGTGATACTTGTCCGCGGCGTTCTCGGCGGGCTTGTAGCCGTGGCCCTTGTGGGTCACGCAGTGGATCAGGACCGGGCCGTCATTGCTGTCGCGGACATTGCGCAGGACGGGGACGAGCTGGTGCAGGTCGTGCCCGTCGATGGGGCCGATGTACCGGAAGCCCATCTCCTCGAACAGCGTGCCGCCCACGGCCATGCCGCGCATGTATTCCTCGATCTTGCGCGCCGCCTCCTGCACGCCGACCGCCTTGGCCAGGTTCTTGCCGAACTTGCGGAAATTGCGGTAGCCGGGCGAGGAGACCAGCCGCGCGAAATAATGGCTCATGGCGCCCACGGGCGGGGCGATGGACATGTCGTTGTCGTTCAGGATGACGACCATGTTCTTCTTCAGCGCCCCGGCGTTGTTCATGGCCTCATAGGCCATGCCCGCCGACATGGAGCCGTCGCCGATCACCGCGACCACCTTGTTGTCGCGCCCCTGCAGGTCGCGCCCCGCCGCGAAGCCCAGCGCCGCGGAGATCGAGGTGGAGGCGTGCGCGGCGCCGAACGGGTCGTATTCGCTTTCGCTGCGCTTGGTGAAGCCCGACAGCCCCCCGCCCTGGCGCAGGGTGCGGATGCGGTCGCGCCGCCCGGTCAGGATCTTGTGCGGATAGCACTGGTGGCCGACATCCCAGACCAGGATGTCTTCGGGCGTGTCGAACACGTGATGGAGCGCCACGGTCAGCTCGACCACGCCCAGACCCGCGCCCAGATGCCCGCCGGTGACCGAGACCGCGTCCACGGTCTCCGCCCGCAGCTCGTCGGCCAGCCGGATCAGCGCCTCGGTGTCCAGGCCCTTCATGTCCTTCGGGCTGGCGATGCGGTCGAGGGTGGGCGTGTCGGGCATGAAAGCTCCAGTAAGCGCGGGGCGGGACGGCGGGGCCGTCATCCGCTTCATTTAACAGTCAGACGCGCCGATCCAACACGAAATCGACAGCGGCGCGAAGAATGGCCGCGCCCTCGCCGAACGGGTCGAGATGGGCCTTGGCCTGCTCGCCCAGATGCGCGGCCCGCTCGCGGGCGGCCTGGACGCCAAGAATGGTCACGAAGGTGGCCTTTCCTTGACCGGCGTCCTTGCCGGTGGCTTTCCCCGTCTGGTCGGGCAGGCCCTCGGCGTCCAGCAGGTCGTCCACGATCTGGTATATCAGGCCCAGATCATGGGCATAGCCCTCCAGCGCAAGCCTCACGTCGCTGTCGGCGCGGGACAGGATCGCCCCCGCCTCCACCGCGAAGGAGATCAGCGCGCCGGTCTTCATCCGGTGCAGCCGGGTGATCAGGCCGATATCGTCGTTGTCGCGGGTGGGCGAGGCCATGTCGATCATCTGCCCGCCGGCCATGCCCTGCGCGCCCGACGCTTTCGCCAGCCCCGCGACCAGCTCCACCCGCACCGAAGACGAGGCGTGGGTCTCCGGGCCGGTCAGGATTTCGAAGGCGGCGGTCTGCAGCGCGTCGCCTGCCAGCACCGCGGTCGCCTCGTCATAGGCGATGTGCACGGTGGGCCGCCCGCGGCGCACGTCGTCGTCGTCCATGCACGGCAGGTCGTCATGGATCAGCGAATAGGCGTGCAGGCACTCGATGGCGCAGCCCGTGCGCAGCAGCCCGCGCTCCTCCGCGCCCAGCATCCGGCCCGCGGCCAACGTGAGGAAGGGCCGGATGCGCTTGCCCGGCCCCAGCGCGGCGTAGCGCATGGCCGAGATCAGCGGCTTCTCCGGCCCGTCCGGGCGCGGCAGCAGGGCATCGAGCGCCACGGTGACGCGATCGGCGGACTCCTCGAGCTGGCGCTGGAATCCCGCCATCAGCTCACCCGCGCGCCGTCCGGCGCGTCGAAATCGGCGTTCAGAAGCAGCACGGCGCCGTCCGTGTCCGTCACGCCCAGAACCAGCACCTCGGACCGGAACGGGCCGATCTGGCGCGGCGGGAAGTTGACCACGCCCAGCACCCGGCGGCCGGCGAGGTCTTCGAGCGTGTAGCGGTCGGTGATCTGGGCGGAGCTTTTGCGCTCGCCCACGCCGGGGCCGAAATCGATCCACAGCCGATACGCCGGCTTGCGCGCCTCGGGGAAGGGCTCGGCGCGGATCACCGTGCCCAGCCGGATGTCGGCCTTGAAGAACAGCTTGGGGTCGATCTCCGCCGCGGCTGGATCGTCGGGCGTCATCCGTCCAGATCCGCCGGTTCCGCCCGCGCCTGCCCGTCCGGGCCGAGCACGATGCGGTCGACCTTGAGCTGGGCGTCCTTCAGGCGCGCCTCGCAGTGGGCGCGCAGGGCCGCGCCGCGCTCGTAGATGGCGATGGATTTCTCCAGCTCCACCTCCCCGCGCTCGAGCTGCTGGACGATGGATTCAAGCTCGGCCAGCGCGGCTTCGAAGCTCATCGCCTTGATGTCGTCGGGGGTCTGGCTCATGGCGCGCTCCTGCAAATCAGTCCGGCCCAGCAAACTCCGGCAGGCGGTTTCGATCAACCGCCAAGGCTCAGCCGTCGTCGCGGCCGCTCATCGCCTTGAACTCGTAACGCCGCCAGGACCAGTAATCGTCGCCGCCGTCGCGCACGCAGGTCCAGCCGCGCGATTTCAGCTCGGGCCGGAGCATGCGGTTGAACCAGCCATGGGCGAACAGGGCGACCGAGCCCTCCTGAGCGGCCCGGACGAGCTGCTCGGCGGCGAGCGCGGCGCGGGCCTCGGCCTCGGGCCGGGTCTCCTTGTCGCGCGACAGGCCCAGCCACCAGGCGCAGCGGGCGTACACGCCCCAGGTCTTGGACCGGAATTTTCCCGGAAAGCCGGGCGGCGGCAGCGGCGCCTCGACGAAGACCGGATCGGTGATGAAATCGTCCCCGCCGGTCGCCGCCCGCGCGGTCTCGATGGCCCGCGGCAGGGTGGAGGCGAAGACGGTGTCCGCCTGCCGCGCCTGCTCGCGCAGGCAGTCGGGCGCGGTCTGGCCGGGCTTGAGCCCCGCCAGATCGTAATTGGCCCACCAGCGCTCATAGTCGCGCCAGGTCAGCAGCTCGCGCCGGTCGGCGTCGGGCTCGCCATGGCGGGCGATGGTGATGTAGCCCGGCTGGTTCCGGCGGTCGTCGGTCATGAGGCTCTGTCGGGATGGAAGGCGGGGCGCACGGCTGCGGCGGTCCCGTTCAGGCCGCGTCGAGCGCGCGCAGGAAGGCTCTCACCGAACTCTCCAGCGCCGGGCAGTCGTATCCGCCCTCGAGCACGCAGACAAGCCGGGAGTGCGCCGCGTGCTTGGCCAGGGCGGCCAGCGCCGCGCCAGCGCGGGCGAAATCTTCATCCTCCAGCGCCAGCCCCGCCAGAGGGTCCGCGCGATGGGCGTCGAAACCGGCCGAAACCATGAGCAGATCAGGCTTTTCCGCCTCCACCCGGTCGAGAATCGGCTGCAGGGCGGCGAACCATGCCTGTCCCGCCGTGCCCGCCTCCACCGGCGCGTTCATGATGTTGCCGTGCCGGCCCGTCTCGTGGGCGGCGCCGGTGCCCGGATAGATCCAGCCCTGATGGATCGAGCCGAACACGATCCGCGGCTCGCGCTCGGCGGCGGCCTGAGTGCCGTTGCCGTGATGGACGTCGATGTCGATGATCGCGACCTTGGACAGCCCGCGCGATTCAAGGGCGTGCAGCGCGCCGACGGCGATCTGGTTGAACAGGCAGAAGCCCATCGCCCGGTCCGGCTCGGCGTGGTGGCCCGGCGGGCGGCAGGCCGCGAACACCGCCTCGGCCTCCCCGTCCAGCACCCGGTCGACCCCGGCGGTCACCGCCCCGGACGCGCACAGCGCGGCGTGCAGCGAGCCGGGGCTCATCCAGGTGTCCGAATCCAGCGAAACCAGTCCCTCCTCAGGCGCCGAGGCGAAGACCGCCTCCACGTAGTCGGGGCGGTGCACGCGCTCCAGCGCCTCGCGGGGCGCGGGGCCGGCATGGACGATCTCATGGCCCTCGCAGGCGCGCATCACGGCTTCGAGCCGCTCCACGCGCTCGGGATGGCCGTCAGGGGTGCGGTGCTCGAAACCGGCGTCGGACGTCAGAACCAGGGTCTTCATGCCCCGAAGGGATGCCCGGCCCCGGCCCCGCTGTCCAGAGGCCGGTCAGGCGCCCTTTCCGTTCAGCGCCCGATCGTTGGCCGGGGCGAAGGCGCCGACCATGGAGGGGAGCATGTGGAAGTCCGGCTCGAACTCGGCGTAGTCGCAGGTGATCTCCTCGCCCGCCGCGATGTCCCGGATCGCGTAACCGAAGACCGCGTCGCGGAAATCGGTGTTGGGGGTCTGCGAGTGGTTCATGTGCCGCCCGTTGTCCGCGTCCAGCACCACCGTCCCGGCCTGGGCGGGGTGGGGATAGGTGTAGCGGTCCACGAAGCGGCGGATGCTGTCGGGCATCTCGGCCAGATCGCCCGAGGAGATGAGCCGGTCGAAACCGGGCTCGAAGCGGTAGATGAGCTGGCCCTTCTTGATCGGCTCAGCCGCGAACACGCCCACGCCCTCGATGGAGCTGGGACCGATGAATGTATCGATCAGAAGCATGTGAAAGAACGCCATGACGCGCGCCGCGCGTCGACGCGGGCGGGTTATGAGGCGGCCCGATTCGACCGGACCGCGGAGTGCGACGCTCCAATTGCCTATGATGGAGGTTTCAGGGGAAATGCAAGCGGCAATTTCGAGGCGAACCGCCCCGCGGGGCCGAACCCGGCCCGCCCGATCCGCGTTGGTTTCATGAGACGTCGCAACCGGAGGCCTCAGATGCCCCTCTCCCCGCTCGCCGAGAACATGGACCCGCCCCAGCCCCCGCCCGCCGAGACCACGCCCGGCCGGGCGCTGGAACGGCTGATGGAAGGCAACCGGCGCTTCGCCACCAACCGCCCCGAGGCGAAGGACTACACTGCCGAGCGGATCGCCCAGGCCCAGCGCCAGCAGCCCTTCGCGGCGGTCCTGACCTGCGCGGACTCCCGGGTCTCGCCCGAGCTGGCCTTCGATCAGGGGCCGGGCCGGGTGTTCGCGATCCGGCTGGCGGGCAATTTCCTGAACACCGACGGGCTGGCGAGCCTGGAATACGGGGTTGGCGTGCTGGACATCCCGCTGGTTCTGGTGCTCGGCCACAGCCATTGCGGCGCGGTCAACGCGGCCATCCAGGCCCAGGAGCCCGACGCCCCGCCCCTGCCCGGCGCCCTGCCCGAACTGGTCAGGTCGATCACTCCCGCGGTGGAGGCCGCCAAGGCGCTGGCGCCTGAAGACATGCTCGACGAGGCCAGCCGCCAGAACGCCCTGATCGCCCGCGCCCGGATCGAGGGGGCCACCCCGCTGATCGCGGACAAGGCCGCCTCAGGCGCGGTTAAGATAGCCGCGGGGATGTTCGACCTGTCCACCGACGAGGTGGAACTGCTCGCGCACTAATTGGCGGGAGCAAATATCTCTTCGATGCGAGGCTGAGCTCGGACGCCGGCCTGCATGCCCTGCTGCATGCCGTACTGCTGGCTTTCCTGCATGATGCCGGGCAGGAGTTCGATCATGCGGGCGCCTTCCGGAGTCTCATAGAAATCCCGAGCGGCCTGAAGCTCGGCGAGCGTGAAGCGTTCCGCATAAAGCTTCACGGCGAAGTCGGTGATGCCTGAGAGGGCCTCGGTCATTTCTTCGCGGAAGATCTGAATGCCCTCTTCGATCTGCGCCTCATCGGCGTCAGGATAGTTTCTCTGCAGCGACGGCCCGAGCGTGGGCTCGAGCGCTTCGAGCATCTGATGGCTGATTTCCGCGACCTGAGTGATCTGGACCAGTTCGAGAGCGACAGCTTCGCGCTCGGCTTCGTCCTGGGCCAAAGCTGGGGAGGCCGCGGCGGCGGCCAGACACAGGGCGGCGGTCATGCTCTTGAGCATCGAATCTTCCTTTGAGACATCCCGGGCGCAGAAGCGCGCACGCCGCAACCTTCGGTCAGGTTCTGCGTGCTGACAAGTGGCGCTGGATACTGATGCCGCCTGCTCAGCCCTCGCCGCCTTCATCATCCGCAGGCCGGGGCAGCTGGTCGGGCGGGGTATCGTCGGGCGAGCGGCGCCATTCGCCCCGCTCCCAGCGCCGGGGGCGGACGCTTTCAGGATCGTATTCGACGATCTCGCCTTCCGCCCATGCCACCAGCTCCTGCGCGGCCTGCGTGGAGGCGCGCGAGAAGGCGTCGATGATCGCGCCCTGCCGGTTGGCGGTGGCGCGCTCTCGGGCGGTGAAGGCGCTGACGGCGGTCGCGCCGCGGTTCTCGGTGTCGATCAGGCGCGCGCGCAGGAACATCTCGACCTGAGGCGCGGCGTCCTCGCCGCGGTCATAGACCGCCTCGAAGCGGCGCACCTCGACACGCAGGTCCCAGCGCGCGGTGACCGCGTCGTCGGGGCGGGCGGCGGTCACGCGGGTGGCCTGCAGGTCGAACGTGTCCAGCAGCAGCTCCTGGATCAGGGTGGGCGCGGGGCTGACCCAGCTCGCCTGGCTCATGTAGGAGATCCGCCCGCCGCCGGTGTCCAGCGCCACCCGGTCCAGCGCCAGCGCGCGGGACATGATCGGGCGGTTGATGCGGATGATCGGCGCGCCGCGCGGCGCGCGCCCCGGCGCGTCCGCGGCGGTGGAGGCCAGCCGGTAGAGCGTGGTGGGCTGGGGCTCGGGCAGCAGAGAGACGCAGCCGGTGAGCGCCACGGCGCCCGCGCCGATCAGGGCTGTGGCCCTCAGGCGGGCCGATGTCAGAACGGCACGGATCATTGGGGCACCTCCACTTCCTCGCCGCGCGGACGGGTCACGAAACCGGCGGGATCGCTTTCAAGAGACAGGGCTATGCGTTCGAGCGTTTCGGCCAGCGAGCGGATGTCGGAAGTCGCGGCCGTGAGCTGGCCCAGCCCGTCATCGGCGAAGGCCTCGATGCTGGGACGGATCTGCTGGATCATCGCCGCCGCCTCGCTGGCCGCCACGTTGACCTCGGCGGCCGAGGCGTCGACCTCGCGCACCATCTCGGCCACCTCGCCGTCCAGGAAGGCCTGCGCGGAGGTTCCGAACTCCTCCAGCCCCGCCGCGGCGCGCCCGATGTCCTGGGCGGCCTGGTCGATGCTGACCACCGCCGCGCGGATATCCGCGGCCATCGTCTCCTGGGCGGCGAGCTGGTCGCTCAGCGTTGTGATGTTGGCCAGCAGGTCGGAGAAATTGTCCACGTTGTCGTCGCTCAGCAGCCGGTTGATCGAGACCGTCGTGGTGGTGATGGATTCCAGAAGGCTCTCCCCGCCCGCCAGAAGCTGGTCGAGCTGGGTCTGCTGGCCGTAGATGCGCGCGGGCCGGTCGCCGGGGCGGCTTTCCAGAAGCGGCGATTCCGGGCTGCCCGGCGTGATCTGGATGTAGGACAGCCCCGTCAGGCCCTGCGGCTCCAGCCGGGCGGCGGAGTCCGCGCGGACCGGCGTGGTGGCGTCCACCCTCACCCGCGCGATGACTTCGGACGTGTTCTGCGGATTGAGCCCCAGCTCGGTCACCTCGCCCACCTGGATGCCGTTGAAGTGGACCTCCGAGGACGTCCTGAGGCCGCGCACCGCGCCCTCGAAGACGATGTCGTAATGGGCGTATTCGCGGTCGAAGGAGAACTGGGCCAGCCAGAGCGAGAAGAACGCGCCCGCCAGCGTCAGCAGGACGACGAAGAAGCCGACAAGCGCGTGATGTGCCTTGGTTTCCATCTCTTTCGCCTTTCTCGGGCCTATCCGGCCCGCGCCGCGCGGCCGCGGGGGCCGTGGAAGTATTCCTGGATCCACGGGTGGGGGTTGTCTTCTAGTTCGGGCACCGGAGCGGTCGCGATCACCTTCTTCTCGGCCAGCACCGCCACGCGGTCGCAGATGGCGTGCAGGCTGTCGAGATCGTGGGTGATCATGATGACCGTGAGCCCCAGCGTCTTGGAGAGATCCTTGATGAGCTCGTCGAACCGGTTCGCCCCGATGGGGTCGAGACCGGCGGTGGGCTCGTCCAGGAACAGCACTTCAGGATCGAGCGCGAGCGCGCGGGCGAGCCCGGCGCGCTTCTTCATGCCGCCCGACAGGTCGGAGGGGAACTTGTCCGCCGCGTTCGCGGGCAGGCCCGACAGGCCCAGCTTCATGTCCGCGATCTTCGCCATAAGCGAGCGCGACATGGTCACGTGCTCCTTGAGCGGGACCATGATGTTCTCGCGCACGGTCAGGGAGGAGAACAGGGCCGAGCCCTGAAACAGCACGCCCCACTCGCTTTCGAGATCGCGCCGCTCCTCCTCGTTGAGCGTGGTCATGTCCCGGCCGTTGTACAGGATTTCGCCCGCCGCCGGGGTCAGCAGGCCCAGGATCATGTTCAGCAACACCGACTTGCCGGTGCCCGACCCGCCCACGATTCCCAGCACCTCGCCCTTGCGGACCTGAAGATCGAGGCCGTCATGGACCACGTGACTGCCGAAGCGGGTCACCAGACCTTTGACCTCGATGATGATCTCGTCGTCGCCCGCCCCGGTCATATGTCCAGCTCCAGGTAGAGCATGGCGAACAGGGCGTCGATGACGATGACGGCGAAGATCGCCTGCACCACCGAGGCGGTCGTGCGCCGGCCCAGGCTCTCCACGTCGCCCTTAACCTTCATGCCCTGACGGCAGCCGATGACCGCGATGACGAGGCCGAACACGGGGGCCTTGGACATGCCCACGAAGAACTGGCTCCAGTCGATGGCCGACTGAAGGCGCTGGATGAAGAAGGCCGGGGAGATGTCCAGCGTCGCCCAAGACACCACCATCCCGCCGAATATGCCCGCCAGCATGGCCGCCAGCGTCAGCAGCGGCGCCATCACCACGCAGGCGATCACCCGCGGCAGGACCAGCGCCTCGAACGGATCGACGCCGATAACCTTCATGGCGTCGATCTCCTGCTGCATCTTCATCGAGCCGATGGCCGCGGTGAAGGCGGAGTTCGACCGGCCCGCCAGCATGATCGCCGTGATCAGCACGCCGAATTCGCGCAGCACCGCGATGCCCACCAGCTCGACGGTGAAGATCGAGGCGCCGAAGGTCTCCAGCAGGTTCGCGCCCATGAAGGCCACGACCGCGCCTATGAAGAAGGACAGGACCGCGATGATCGGCAGGGCGTTCACGCCCGCGCTCTCCATCGTCGCGATGGTCGCCGTCCAGCGCAGGCGATGGGGGCGGACGGCCGTGGAGGCCGCCGTGGTCAGGGTGCGGCCCAGGAAGGCGAAGGTGTCCACGGTCTCGTCGCGAAAGCCGATCATGCCGCGGCCGATGCGGGCGAACATCGCCACCACGCCGCCATCGCGCTTGGGTTCGTCCTCGCACTCGGCCATGCGCTCGCGGACTTCCGCGATCAGGCGGCGGGCGTAGGGGTGCTCGCCCTCGAAGCAGGCGTCGCCGTCGGGATCGTCCGATCCCTCGGTGGCCTGGCCCAGCAGCCACGCCCCGGCGGTGTCCAGATGTCCCAGCTCGGACAGGTCGATGACAACGCGGCCGGAGGCGGCCTTCATCATCGGCCGTTCGAAGCGGCCGATCTCGTGGACGGTCCAGTCGCCGGAGGGCTTCAGACGCGTCGCGCCATCGGCCTCGATGACATCGAGACCGGTGGGGTCGTCACGCCTTCCCTCCACTGTCGCCATGAAGGCCAGTCCCCTGTGACCAAAGCCGCATACGTCCCCATGACGGCATGATTTGGCGGTTTTTCGCCAGCCCCCATCCCCATGTCAACACGTGTTGATCTGAGCCGGTTCCGCTCCTCAGGATACGCGGGAACGGCGCAGAAGGATTACCGCGCATAGCAGTCCGAGCCCGGACGGCAGCGCCATGGCCGCGAACCCCGCCGTGCCGAAGCTCGCATAGACCACGCCCGACGCCATGGTCGCGCCCGCCAGTATGATGCCGCCCGACAGCGCGGAATTGACCGCCTGGGCGCTGGCCGCGAAGCGCTCGGGCGCGTGGTCTGCGGCGTAGCGCAGGAACCCGATATAGGTCGCCGCGAAGGTCAGGCTGTGCAGGGTCTGCAGCGCGAACAGCGCGGCCACGGGCGGCGACAGCGCGAGCAGTCCCCAGCGCAGGAGCGACGCCGCCCCGCCCACGGTCATCAGCATGGCCGGGCTGACGCGCCGCAGGAAACGCGAGGACAGGGCGAGGAAGACGATCTCCGCCCCCACTCCGAAGGCCCACAGGAATCCGACCACCTGAGCGGACACTCCGTCCGCCCGCCAGGCGACCGCGGAGAAGGCGTAGTAGAAGCCATGCGCGCCCTGGATCAGCGCCGAGGCGGCGAAGGCCAGCGGCAGGCCCGCGGCCAGCAGCGGGTGCGGGCCGCCCTTGGACGGCTCGGGCGCGGCCTCACCGCCCGCGATGCGCCGTCCGGCGGGCAGCAGCAGCGCGCACAGCGCGGTCAGCCCCGCCCCGCCGATCACCCACCACAGGGCCGCCTCGCCCCCTGCCCTGGCGATCAGCCAGCCCGCGATGATGTTGCCCGCGATGAAGGCCGCCGAGCCCAGCGCCCGGGCGGGACCGAAGCTGAACGCGCCCATGCGCGCCCGGCCCATCGCGAAGGCGTCGATCAGGGGGATGATTCCGGTGAAGGCCGCCCCGCCCGCGAAGGCCAGCGCGATGATCAGCCACGGATGGGTGGCGGGCACGTGCAGCAGGAAGGTGAAGGCCGAGGCCGCGCAGAACGCGATCACGCAGTCGCGCCGCCGGGCGGCGCGGTCCGACCACACCGCGCCCAGAGGGGCGGCGACCATGCGCCCCGCCATGCCCGCCGCCGCCCCCAGCCCGATCAGTTCAGGGCTCAGCCCCCGCGCCTCGAACCAGACCGGCATGTAGGGCAGATAGGCGCCGAACCCCAGATAGAAGGCCGCGTAGAACAGCGCGAAGCGGGGGCCTTCCCGGCTGGCGAGGGTGGCGAGGTTCATGAGACGGGCTTTAACCCGCGTCCGCCCGTCTTCATAGCCGCCTGACGCGCTGTGAACAGCGTTCACGCGGGACTTGGCGGGGCGCGCAGGCGCGTCTAGCTTCGCGCGTTCATGAAAGACGCCCTGGACCTTCTCGACCCGCCGCCCGCCGCCGCCCCGTCCGGGGCGGGTCTGCGCGTGCTCGTGTCGAGCTACCGTTCCAACCCCCATGTGGGCGGACAGGGCGTGTATGTGCGCGAACTGACCCGCGCCCTGAAGGACGAAGGCTGCGAGGTCACGGTGATCTCCGGGCCGCCCTATCCGGTTCTGGATGAGGGCGTCGCGCTGATCGAGCTGCCGTCGCTGGACCTGTTCGAGACGGACAACGCCATGCTGGCCCTGCGCTGGCGGCATCTGATGGACGGGGCGGACCGGCATGAATGGCTGGCCCACAACACCGGCGCGTTCGGAGAGATGACCGCCTTCTCGATCCGGCTGGAGCGCTTCATCCGCGAGCATGGCGACCGCTTTGACGTGATCCACGACAACCAGACTCTGGCCATGGGCATGGCGCGGATCGACCAGCGGCTCAAGCCGGTGGTCACCACCCTGCACCACCCCATCCACATCGACCGCGATTTCGCGGTGGCGGGGGCGAAGAACCTGACCTACCGCATCCTCGCCCGGCGCTGGCATTCCTTCGTGACGGTGCAGGCCAAGGCCGGGCGGCGGCTGTCGCGCTTCCTGGCCGTCTCCGCGGCGGCGCGGGACGCGTATGCCGCGCGCTGCCGGATCAATCCCGCCCGCGTGTCGGTCGCCCATAACGGCATCGACCACGCGGCCTTCCGCCCCGATCCGTCCGTCCAGAGAGAGCCGGGCCTGATCGCGGCGATGGCGAGCGCGGACGTGCCGATCAAGGGGCTGGACGTGCTGATCGGCGCGCTGGCCCTGATCGCGCCCGAGCGCCCCGATCTGCGGCTGGAGGTGGTCGGGTCGCTGCGTGACGGACCGACGAAACGGGCGCTGGAGGCCACGGGGCTGTCGGACCGGGTGACGTTCCGCTCCGGCCTGACCCGCGAGGAGATCGCGGACCTGTACCGCCGGGCGGGCGTGTTCGTGTCCGCCTCGCGCTTCGAGGGTTTCGGCTTTCCCGCCGCAGAAGCGATGGCCTGCGGCGCGCCGGTGATCGTGTCAGACGGCGGCGCCCTGCCTGAAGTCGCCGGAGACGCGGGGATCGTGACGCCGGTCGGGGATGCCAAAGCGCTGGCCCACGCCATCGCGGACGTCATGGACGACGAGACCCTGCGCGCGCGCATGAGCGCGGCGGGCGCGGCGCGCGCGGCGTCGGCTTTCCGCTGGAGCCTGCACGCCCAGGCCGCGATACGGCTCTATCGCGAGGCGCTGGGCGAGGCGGCGGTGGCCGAGGAGATGCTGGCGTGATCACGCTCGATCTGGACCGCATGGGCCTGAAGGACGGCGACCGGGTGCTGGATCTGGGCTGCGGCCGGGGACGGCACCTGCACGGGCTTCACCTGCATGCGCGCGACCTGCACATCACCGGCCTGGATCTGGACGCGGACGACCTGAAGGCCGCCAAGGCGGGCTTCGCCGAGCTGCCGCCCGCCCCGGACGGCTCGGCGCGGACCGCCGCCTTCACCGTGGGCGACGCCAACCGCCTGCCCTTCGCGGACGCCAGCTTCGATGCGGTGATCTGTTCGGAAGTGCTCGAACACCTGCCCGACGTCGACGCCGCGCTGGACGAGATCGACCGCGTGCTGCGCCCCGGCGGCGCGTTCGCCCTGTCCGTGCCCCGATACTGGCCCGAAGTGATCTGCTGGAAGCTGTCGGACGCCTATCCCAACACGCCCGGCGGGCATGTGCGCATCTTCCGTGACGGCGCCCTGCGGCGGCAGGTGGAGACGCGCGGCTACCGCTTCACCCGGCGGCACTGGGCCCACGCGCTGCACAGCCCCTACTGGTGGCTGCGATGCGCGAAATGGGCGCGGCAGGAGGAGAGCCGCATGGTGGCGGCCTATAAAAAACTCCTCGAATGGGACCTGATGAGCCGCCCGCGCCTGACTCGCTGGACCGAAGCGGCCCTGAACCCGGTCATGGGCAAGTCGGTGGCGCTCTATTTCGAAAAGGCCCGGCCATGAGCCCCCGCCCCACCCATGGCGGCATCGACATCCGCGCCTGCGCGGACTGGATCGAGCGCCTGCAGCGCCGGGACGGGACCATCCCGTGGGTGGAGACCGGCGTGTGGGATCCGTGGAACCACGGCGAGAGCGCCATGGGACTGGCCGTCGCGGGCCGGGGCGAGGCCGTGCACAAGGCGCTCGACGCCCTTGAGGACCGTCAGGAGGCCGATGGCGGCTGGACCGGGGAACTGGGCGCGGGCATTCCCATGGACGAGAGCGGCGAGCGCATCGCCCCGCCCGCCATTCCCGTCACCGCGCGGGACACCAACTTCACCGGCTATGCCGCCGTCACGGTGCTCAAATGCGCGCTGGCGCTGGACGAGCCGCGCCTGATCACGCGCCATGCGGACATGGTCGAGCGGGCGCTCGACTGGGTCGCCGCGCGCCAGACCGCCCATGGCGATATCGTTTGGCGCGATCCCGACCCCGACCAGCCGCTCGAGGATGTGGACTCCCTGCGCGCGGGCAACGCCTCGCTGTTCAAGAGCTTCGAATGCGGGCTGCGCCTGATGGACCTGCTCGACCGGCAGCGCCCCGACTGGGCGCGGGCGCGGGACGGCATCGCCAAGGCCCTCATCGAGCGCCCCGCCCGCTTCGACCGCAGGATCGACCGCTCGGGCTACGCCATGGACTGGTATTATCCGGTCCTGACCGGCGTGCTCACCGGCGAAGCCGCCCGCGCCCGGCTTGCCGAGGGCTGGGCGCGCTTCGTGGTGGCCGATCTGGGCGCGCGCTGCGTGACCGGCGAGCCCTGGGTGACCGTGGCCGAGACCGCCGAGCTCGCGCTGGCCTGCCTGTCGGCGGGCATGCGCGAGCAGGCCCGGACCCTGATCTCGGAGCTTGCGCCCCTATCCGCGAAGGACGGCGGGTTCTGGATGGGCTGGCAGTATGATCTGGGCGTGGCCTGGCCGAAGGAACGCCCAAGCTGGACGGCCGGCGCAGTGATCCTCGCCGCGGAGGCGCTCGACGGCGAGGCCCCGGGCGCGGACCTGCTCGTGCGTCACGCCCGGCCTGACGCATGGACGCGCCACGGATCGGAGATCCGGGCGCGCTGAAGGCCGAATTGGCCATTCCGACCAATGGCATCACAAAAAAATCGTCGCTTCACCTTGCGGTGCAGCATGGGCCGGGCCTAGAACGCGGGTCCCTCTCATCACCCCTCCCCCCGGAGTGACGACATCTCATGAAATATTCGACTTCCGCCGTCCTGCTGGGCGGCGTCTCGCTTTTCGCCGTCGCCGCCTGCTCGCCTGCCGACGCCCCGCCCCAGACCATGGCCGCCCCCGCCATCGAGCTGATCGATGACGGACGCCATGGCGGCATGGGCCCCGTCTTCGTCAGCTTCGACGCGCGCGGCGGCGAACCGGCGGACGGCTTCATCCGCAACTGTCCCGGCCATGTCGCCGGCGAGGGCGTTCCCGTGCGTCTCATGAGCGAGACCTACGAGCTTCACGTGAGCGCGTCCGCGGAGAGCCTGGCCGGTCTGGTAGTCCGCGATTCCGAGGATGGATATGCCTGCGTTCGCGCCGAGGACGGCATCGCCTCGCACCGGTTCGAGACCCCCGATCGCGGAGAGTACCGGGTCTGGCCCGCCCTGGCCGGAAGCGGCGCGCAGGCCCGCGTCCGTCTGGGCGTGTCCGAGTTCGAGGTTCAGCGCGGCGCGCTGCGCCCGTTCGACATCGACACGCTCGGCGAGGCGCGGCTGGGCACGGTCGTTTTCGAACCCGAAGAGGATGACGGACGCCAGCGGATCGCCCGCGGGCCGATCCAGTCGCCCGACTCGATGCGCCAGGCGAACAGCAGCTGCCCCGGCCATGGCGATCTGTCCGCGCCCGACGTCACGCTCACGCTGGACGGCGAAGAGGATCGCCTGAGCCTTTACGCCACGAGCTCCACCGATCTGGTGATCGCCGTCCTGGCCCCGGACGGGGAATGGCACTGCAATGACGACTTCAGCGGTCTGGACCCCGCGGTGGTCCTGAGCGGCGCGCCCGAGGGCGATTATCAGATCTGGACCGGCTCCTTCTCACAGAACGCGAGCGGCAGCCACGAGACCTTCGCCATCCGGGGCGAGCCGGACTGGTCCGATGACGGTTCGGGATCGGGGTCCATCGACCTCACGCCCTCGGCGGGCGTGACCGACGCCTCGGCGCTGGACTGGGAGGCCGAGCCCGCCTTCGGCGTGCTGGAACTGACCGGCGAAGACGGCCACCCCAGCCTTCAGACCCGGTTCGACGGCGGCGACAGCGCCCGCGATCTGGGCTTCGCCTGCGTGGGCTGGATGGACTTCAGCCGCCCCGACGCCGTGGTGCGGACGGGCGAGACCGCCGAGCGCCTGTCCATTTACGCGGTCTCGGATCGCGACACGGCCATGGTGGTGCGCGCGCCGGACGGCGAGATCCTGTGCAATGACGATTTCGAGGGGCTCGATCCCGCGGTGCAGATCGGCGACGCCGAGCCGGGCGATTACGCGGTCTGGGTCGGCGGGTATTCGGGCGGCGAAGGCGTGGCGCTCGTGTCCGCCACGACCGCGGAGCCCGACTGGTCGCAGCAGGTCGCGGGGCCGGGCGCGGTCAGCGGCGATGAATGGCTGACCCGCGAAGAGCTCGACGCCATCCACCCCCTGCTCGGCGCGCCTCTGGCGGCGCTCGAAACCCTCGCCCTGGGCCATATCCTGCTCATCGACGAAACGCCTGAGATCGACGGCGAGGACGGATATGTCCGGGCGGAGTTCCCGGATCTTTCGCTGATGCCGGCAGATGGCGGCGAACGCGTGGACATGAGCGGGGCCGTCCTGGAGGCCGAACGGCTCGACGACGCCCTGATCTCGGTGCGTCTCACGTTGCCCTCGTCCGCGCCCCTGACCCGTTGGGACGACGGGGATTCGGGCACGCTGGACATCGCCGACTTCCAGTTCCAGGGCGTCCTGCATGAACAGACCGGCCTGTTCGTGGATATTTCCGCGGACGCGGCGGGCATCGCCTCCTCAGCGGCGGACGGCACGGCCACTGCCGAGCTCGAGCTGTTCCAGGCCCGGCTGGACGCTCAGGAGACTGGCGGCGGCCTGTGGTCGATCTCCAACATGATGGACCTGTCGGGCCTGCGTTTCCTGGACGCGGTGGAGGGTCTGTCCATCGGCAACCTGACCGCCCGCGAAGTCACCCGCGAGGCGGATCTGGCCGAGCTCGCGGAGCTGGCGCGCGTTCATCCCGACTCCCATGCCCCCGATCCCGCGACCATGGCCGCGCATTTCGGACGGACCCTTCAGGCCTTCGGCTCGGGAGAATGGTCCTACGCGGCGCAGGACGTTGTCATCGGCGCGCCGGGGTCGGCGGACGCGATCAGCATCCATTCCGTCCACTATGAGGGCGAGGTCTCGGGCCTGCGCGAGGGCGACGCGGTCCTGACCCTGAGCGCCGCCGTGCGCGAGATCGACACCGGCGGCAGCCCGGTCCCCACGGGTCTGGCCGTCGAAGACGGGCGGGCGAGCCTGCGCGTCTCGGGCCTGCCGGACTCGGCCGAGCTGGCCGAGCTGGTGGAGGTTTCCTCCGGCGGACCGCAGTGGGCGTTTCAGGCACTGAACGAGACCGGCGCGGACATCGAGCTCGACGCGCGGATCCTGTTCGCCGCCAGCCGGGTGGACGCGGACGGCGCCCTGTCGGCCGCGCCCGGCGGCGGGATGACGGGCGAGGTCACGCTTCTGATCGAGGATGTGGACGCGCTGGCGGCCGCCTTCGGCGAGATCGATCAGGAATTCGCCCGCCTGCTGACCGGAACGGCGGAGCCCCATGAGGACGCGAGCCGCATCGTGCTGAACTTTGAAGAGGGCGGCGCGATCCTGGTCAACGGGGCGCCGATAGACGACGTCCTGCGCTGACTCCGGCCCGGCCCCGCCTCCACGGCGGGGCCGTCTGCGCCTCAGACGCGGCGCAGGAATTCCATGGACGCGACCCGCTCGAAGGGCTCGAACAGGCCCGAGGAGACCGCCAGCTTCCAGATTTCATGGGGCGGGCGGCCGCCGTCGGCGGGGTTGGGGAAGACGTCGTGTATGGCGAGGATGCCGCCGCGGGCCACATGGCCCGCCCAGGCGCGGTAATCGCCCAGCGCGGTCTCCATGGCGTGGCCGCCATCGATGAACAGGAAACTCAGGGGCGTGCGCCACCAGCGGCCGATCTCCGCGGAGGGGCCGACCAGCGCGAAGACCCGCGATTCCAGCTCCGCCAGCGCGATGGTGCGCCGGAACTCCGGCAGGGTGTCCACCCGGCCCAGCGCGGCGTCGAACAGGTCGGGATCGTGATAGCCCTCGCCCGGCTGGTGCTCCTCCGAGCCGCGATGATGATCCAGCGCGAACAGGACGCGGTTCGATTCCGCCGCGGCGCGGCCCAGATAGACGCTGGAGCGCCCGCACCACGAGCCGACCTCCAGAAACGGCCCCTCCCCCGGCGCGGTGCGCGCGTGGCGGAACAGAGCCTCGCCCTCCTCGGGCGCGAGGAAGCCCTTGATTGTCTGGGGGTCGAGCGGGGCGGGACCGTCCACGAGGAAAGTCAGCTCACGGCCTGCTGCTCGGCGGCGGCCCAGCGGCGCTCGGCCAGCGCGTCCGAGGCGCGCGACAGACGCTCGATGGCGGCGTCCAGATCGCCCAGACCCACCGTGACGGCCTCCTCGCCCGCGGGGTCGAGCCCCGGGGTGGCGGCGGTGACGGCGGCCTGGAAGAAGGCACGCGCCCGGCGCATGGCCGTCAGCGCGGCCTCGGCTTCGGACAGGTCGCGGCGCAGCCCGCTCTCGCTCAGAGGCGCGCGGGCGGACACGATCACGCGCGCGGCGGCGGCGACCTCGTCGGACAGCACCACCGCGTGGCTCATGTCGCGGGCGAGCTTCACGGCGGAATCGTCGGCGCGGCGCAGATAATCGGAAACCGCGTCCGAGCTGGCCGGCGTCTCCGCCCGACCGCCGACAAGGCGGCTGACGAAACTGTTCAGCCCGGAGCTTTCCTCAAGACGCCAGCCGCTGTCGGCCGCGTTGGCGCGCAGCGCGCCGGACGCCGTGCGCAGGTCTTCCTGGGCGGAAACCGCGACCACGCCGTTGTCGGCGACCGAAGAACCATTGCCCGCCAGATCTATGGGCGCGCTGGCGCAGGCCGCCAGAAGGCAGGCCGCGAACGCGGCGGCGGCCAGCCGCCCTTTGGTGAGGAATTCGCCCATCGTCTCGCCCAGACCCCGCCCCGTGCGGCGTGCGCGCCCCCGGGCCGCTTTGCCGCAATCGTGAAAACGCATAGTGTTCAAAGGAACCCGGCCCAATCTTGCACACTCCGGCGGCGATTTCACCCCATGGACTCCCTTCGCCACACACCCCGGCTCGGCCTTCACCCCGCCATCGAGCCCCTGCGCGCGGGCATGCTCGACGTGGGCGAAGGCCACAGCCTCTACTGGGAGGAATGCGGACGCCCCGACGGCATCCCCGTGGTGGCCCTGCATGGCGGTCCCGGAGGCGGCGCGGCCCCGGCCATGCGCCGATTCTTCGACCCGGCGCGATACCGGGCGATCATCTTCGATCAGCGCGGCTGCGGGCGCTCGCGCCCCTTCGCGGAAGTGCGCGCCAACGACACCGGACGTCTGGTGGCCGACATGGAGCGGCTGCGCGAGGCGATGGGGGTGGAGCGCTGGCTGGTCTTCGGCGGCTCGTGGGGCGCCACGCTGGCGCTGGCCTATGCGCGCGCCTGCCCCGAGCGGGTGCTCGGACTGGTGCTGCGCGGCGTGTTCGCCTGCACGAGGCGGGAGCTGGACTGGTTTTACGGCCATGGCGCGAACATGGTCTTTCCCGATGCGTGGGACCGTCTCATCGGGCGGCTGACGCCGTCCGAGCGAGCCGACATCATCGCGGCCTATCATGAACGGGTGATGAGCGAGGACCCGCTGGCGCGCCGCCCCGACGCCGTGGCCTGGGCCCAGTGGGAAAGCACGCTGATCTCCATGAGCGACGAAACCGCCGCCATCCCGCCCGATCCGCGCCGCTCGGACGCGCTGGCCCGCCTGGAGACCCATTATTTCCTGCATCGCGGTTTCTTCGAGCGCGACGGCGTGCTTCTGGAAGACACCGCCCACCTGAAGGACATTCCCGGCGTCATCGTGCAGGGGCGCTATGACATGGTCACTCCGCCGCGCACCGCCTGGGAGCTGAAGCGGGCCTGGCCGGGGGCCGAGCTTCAGATCGTCCCCGATGCGGGCCATGCGGCCGGAGAGCCGGGGATTGTGGATGCGCTGGTGCGCGCCACGGGCCGCTTCGCCGAGCGCCTGTCCTGAACGAAAACGCCCGCCGGAGGACCGGCGGGCGTTTCGTCTGGGGCTCTGCAGCCGGATTATTCTCCGGGGCTGCCGAACAGCTCGATCCCGGCCATCTCGGCCAGACCGGCCAGGAAGATCAGCGCCACCGCGACCGGAGCCAGATAGCGGATCACGAAGCGCCAGGCGTTGAACAGCGTGCCGTTGAGCTGCATCAGCTCGTGGCGCATCAGCTCGCGGGAGACGACCCAGCCCACGAACAGCGCGATGAACAGACCGCCCAGCGGCAGCAGAATGTTGCCGGTGATGGTGTCGAGCACGTCGAAGAAGTCGCCCGAGAAGGCGCAGGCCACGCCCACCAGCCAGATGATGGCGCCGAAGAACACCGCCGAGCCGACCCGGCCGAAATCGGTGTGCTCCTCGGAGAAGGCCACGATCACCTGCAGCAGCGAGATCGAGCTGGTCAGGGCCGCGATCAGGGCGAGCAGGAAGAAGAAGGTGCCGACCCACTGTCCGCCGGGCATCTGGGCGAAGGCCGCCGGCAGCGCCTGGAAGAACAGGGCCGGACCCGCAGCGGGCTCGATGGCGAACAGGAAGACGAAGGGGAAGATCGCCAGACCCGCGACGATGGCGACCACCGTGTCCGCGCCGGCGATGATCCCGGCCGAAGCCGCCAGATTGTCCTTGCGGCTCAGATACGAGCCATAGGTGATCATGATGGCCGAGCCCACGCTCATGGAGAAGAAGGCCTGCCCCAGCGCGGCGGTGAACGTGCCGGGAGTCACCTCCGAGAAGTCCGGGGCGAACAGATATTCCAGCGCCTGGCCCATGTCCGCGGTGAACACCGCATAGACCACCATCGCCAGCAGCATGACGAAGAACATCGGCATCAGGATGGTCACCGCGCGCTCGATGCCCGCCTTGATGCCCATGGCCACGATGCCGATGGTGACGATCATGAAACCGGTGTGCCAGGCGATGACCTGATTGGTGTCTGCCGTCAGCGCGGTGAAGCCGTCGGCCACACTCGCGGCGTCCATGCCGACGAATTCGCCCGACGCCATGCGGAAGACGTAGGCGCTGACCCAGCCGGCCACGACCGAGTAGAAGCACAGGATCAGCACGCCGCCCGCCATCGCGACCCACCCTGCCACCGACCAGATGGGCGGAGCGCCCGCGTCGAACGCCATCTGGCGCACCGAGCCCACCGCCGAACGGCGCGAATGCCGGCCGACGGAGAGTTCGGAGATCAGGATGGGCAGGCCGATGGCGAACACGCACACCAGATAGATGACGATGAAGGCCGCGCCTCCGTTCTCGCCCGCGGTGTACGGAAAGCGCCAGAAATTGCCCAGCCCGACGGACGAGCCGATGGCCGCCATGAGAAACCCGAACCGGGTCGCCCACGTGACCGTGGTCGCCCCGCCGCCAGAAACGGCCATGATGATCCTCCCCTCGCGCGTCATCGCGCGCCGATTACGAATTGGGCGGGAGACTTCCCCATAGCCTCCGCCCGGTCAAGACGGCCCCGTCAGCCGAACAGGCCCCCGCCCTTGGAAGGCTCCGCGCCGCGGTGGACGTGCGCGCCCAGGATCAGGCCCAGCCCGCCCAGCATCACGATCATCACCGTGCCGCCATAGGAGATCATCGGCAGGGGCACGCCCACCACGGGCACCAGCCCCATCACCATGGAAGCGTTGATGAAGACGTAGAGCGCGAAGGTGGTCGTCACGCCCATGGTGACCAGACGCAGGAACATCGACTTGCACGAGATCGCGATCATGATGCAGTGGCCCAGCAGCAGGGCGTAGAGCGCCAGAACGCCGATTCCGCCGACCAGCCCGAACTCCTCGCCCAGCATGGTGAAGATGAAGTCGGTCTGCTTTTCAGGCAGGAACTGGAGGTGGGACTGGGTGCCCTGCATGTAGCCCTTGCCGGTCAGCCCGCCCGAGCCCAGCGCGATCTTGGACTGCAGGATGTGGTAGCCCGCCCCCAGCGGATCGGTCTCGGGGTCGAGGAAGGTCATGATCCGGTTGCGCTGATACGGTTCCAGTCCGAAACGGATCAGGCCCACCGCGCCAACCAGACCCGAGACGATCCCCGCGATGATGAGCTTCCAGCTGATCCCCGCCAGGAACATGATCGCCACGCCGGTGACCGCGACCAGAACCGAGGTGCCCAGATCGGGCTGCTTGACGATCAGCGCGACGGGCGCGCCGATCATCACGGCGGGCACGACAAGGCCGATGATGGAGGAGACCTTCTCGGGCGGAAGGTCGTGATAGTAGCGCGCCATGGCCAGCACGAGCGTGATCTTCATCATCTCGGACGGCTGCATGCGGATCGGGCCGATCTCCAGCCAGCGCTGGGCGCCCATGGCCGTCACCCCGATCACCTCCACCCCCACGAGCAGCAGCAGCACGCCCAGATAAGCCGGATAGGCGATGGCCATCCAGAAGCGCGGCGGGACCATCGCCACGCCCAGCATGAGGCAGAAGCCCATCGAGAACCGGGTCAGCTGGCGGATGGCCCATGGCTCCCAGCCGCCCCCGGCGACCGAGTAGAGCATGGTCACGCCGATCACCCCGATCAGCAGCACCAGAAGCACGAAGGCCCAGTTGATCTCGAACAGTTTCGAACTGATGCCGCGGGGGACGGCCTGGGCGAAGCTGGCCATCGCCTATCCTTCCGGCCTGTCGGCGCCGAGGGCGGCGACCGGGCCGATCCGGCCCACCGGATCGCGCTCGACCAGATCCTTCAGGATGTCCCGGGCGATGGGCGCGGCGACCGTGCCGCCGCCACCATGCTCGATGATCACCGCGACGGCGTATTGCGGATTGTCGGCCGGGGCGTAGCCGATGAACAGGCCGTGGTTTCTCAGATGCCAGGGCCGGTCCTCGGAGGACCGCAGGCCGCGGGCGCGCTCCTCGGCGGTGATGGAATAGACCTGCGCGGTGCCGGTTTTGCCCGCCATCTGCACGCCTTCCACCCCGAAGCCCTGCAGCGGCCAGTAGGCAGTGCCGCCCGGCTCGTGGACCACGCCCACATGGGCGTTGTGGACCACCTGCAGGTGTTCCGGATCGAAGCCGATCTCGTTGAAGCGCGGCGCGATGGCCCGTCGGTAGAGGCTGGGCTGGATCATGCGGCCGGTCGCCATGCGGGCGGTGTAGACCGCGAGCTGGATGGGGCTGGTCTGGGTGTAGCCCTGCCCGATGCCGGTGTTGTAGGTGTCGCCCATGGTCCAGGGCTGGCCGTGCCGGGCGCGCTTCCACTGGGCGGAAGGGAAATTGCCCGCCGCCTGGGAGATCATCGGAATCCCTATGTCGAACCGTTCGCCGAAGCCCAGAAGCCGCGCGGTCTCGCCCAGCCGGTCGATGCCCAGCCGGGCGGCGAGCTCATAGAAATAGATGTCGCACGAGACCTTGATCGCCTCGTGCATGTTCACCGCGCCGTGCCCGCCCCGCCGCCAGCAGTGGAAGCGCCGGTTGCCCAGCTGGGTCGAGCCCCCGCAGAAAATGCGCTCGCCGGGCCGGATCACGCCCTCGCGCAGGCCCGCCAGAGAAGCCATGCCCTTGATCGTCGAGGCCGGGGCATAGAGCCCGTTCAGGGTCTTGTTGAACAGCGGGCGGTGGATGTTCTCGTTCAGCTCGCGGAACTCGCGCGAGGGGATGCCCAGCACGAACATGTTCGGATCGAAGCCCGGCGCGGAGGCCAGCGAGATCACCTCCCCGGTCTGCACGTCCAGCGCCACCGCCGCGCCGGAATGCCCGGCCATCCGCTCCAGCGCGTAGCGCTGGGCCGCCGCGTCGATGGTCAGGGTGACGTCCCGACCCGGCGTGGCGGGGCGGGACTGTTCGGGCAGCTCGCGGATCACTCGCCCGAAGGCGTTGACCTCCACCTTGAGCTGGCCGGCCGAGCCGCGCAGCTCCTCGTCCCGGGCCACCTCCACGCCTGCGCGGCCCACCCGGAAGGCGGGGTGGCGCAGCAGCGGGTCGTTGCCTGCGATCTCAGGGGGCGCGGACTGGACGTATCCCACGACGTGAGAGAAGGCCTGAGGCATGGGATAGGTCCTGACCTCGCCCACGTCCGGCATCACGCCGGGCAGTTCGGGCAGGTGCAGGTTGACCTTGGAAAAGGTCGCCCAGTCGAGGTCCTCGGCCACCGTGACCGGCTGGAAGCGCGGCGTGCGGGCCAGATCGCGCATGATCCGCTCGCGCCTTGTCTCGCCCAGCGGCATGTAGCGCGCCAGCCGGTCCAGCGCGGCGTCCACGTCCCCGGCCTGCTCGCGGATGAGGAAGATGCGGTAGCTGTCGCGGTTCTCCGCCACCGGCTCGCCCGAGCGGTCCAGCACCGCGCCCCGGCTGGGCAGCTGGATGCGGTAGGAGAACTGGTTGTCGTCCGACAGAAGCGAGTAGCGCTCCTCGTTGCGGATCTGCAGATTATAGAGCTGGCCGCCGATGCCGGTGAAGACCAGAGCCCCGCCCCCGCCCATCAGCAGGGTGCGGCGGGTGAACTGGTTCTTCGCTTCCTCGGTGTCTCGGCGCATCCGCAGGTCCTCGGGCCGTCAGGAGAAGGTCGCGCGCTCTCTGCGGCGCGCGAACAGCCATGCGGCGGGGGGAAACAGGATCATGGTTATCACGGCCTCCGCGATCAGGCCACCGGGCGCAGCCGCGGAGCCGATGGCCAGCGAGCCCGCCGCCCAGGCCGCGGCATAGGCGGTCAGGCACGTCACCCAGAACCGCGCGATGACCCCCGGCAGGGTGCGCTGCGTCCCGTCCTTCAGACGAGGCCGGGCCAGAGTGAAAGCGACGAGATAGGCCAGCGCCCAGATACCCAGCGGATCGCCCAGCAGCAGGTCCTGAGCCAGTCCGGCCAGCACGAGCAGCCAGGGCGGCGCGAATTCGGGCCGCCGGACCGCGAAGATGAAGATCACCATCAGCGGCAGGTTGGGCAGCGGCACCAGGAAGCCGTCAGGCAGGCGCACGGGCGCGGCCACCATCAGCAGAGCCAGCGACAGCAGCAGCCCCATCAGCACCAGGGGCGGCCAGACCGAGCCGCGTTCAGGCGTGATCCTCATCGGCCGCCCTCCCCGTCATCAGTCTCTGCGTCGTCGTCTTCATCCTCGCCGTCTTCGTCTTCGTCAGCCGTTTGGGCCTGCGAGGGCGTGAAAAACCGTGCTTCAGGCAGGTCAGAGGACGCAGCAGGTTCGGGCTCGGGCGCTTCCGCCCCCGGGCCCGGTCCGGGCGGGATGTCGTCTTCTTCCATCATGGCGGGCGTGGGTTCAGGCGCGGCGGCAGGCGCTTCGGCCTGTCCGGAGGCCCCCTCTCCCTCCGTCTCGGCGAGCTCGGACGGCGCGGTTCCGGGCGATTCCAGCGCGGCGATGGACACGTCTTCCTGCCCGGCGTCCGAAAACCCCGGGCGGGAGGCGGCGAGAAGCGCGATGGCGTCGTCCAGCGTGCGGACGATCAGCGCCGGCTCATCCTGGGCGGCGAGGAAGAATGGACGTTCGGCGGGATCGGCTTCGGGCGCGCGCACGGGGCTGAAGGGCGATATCCAGACCAGATCGAGCGGCGCGGCGTCGGCGTAGAGCGCCACGCGCCACACCCCGTCACGCCCGCGCACGGCGTCGCCCACGGGCAGGCCGCGCGGCAGCACGTTGTCGTCGCCCGAGGTCACGATGCGGTCGCCCTCGCGCATGTCCGGCGCGCGGCCCACATAATCCAGCCGGGGAAATTCGGAGTTGTCGCCCACCATCATTGCGCGGGCGTTCGAGCGGTCGGCCATGACCGACACCCGGCTGTTCAGATCGGTCAGCAGCAGGATGCGCGAGGACCGCCGCCCGACATTCACCGTCCGGCCCACCAGGCCATAGACGTTCACGGCCGGGTAGCCGGGCTCGACCCCATGCTCCTGGCCCACGCCGACCAGCCGGGCGCGCACGAAGGGACCGCCCGAATCCGCCACGGTCCATGCCGTAACCCGCGAGCGGGGCGCGGGCATCTCAAGGCTGAGGATTTCCTGCTGGCGGCGGACCTGCTCGCCCAGGTTCAGCGCCGCGTCGCGCCACGCGCTGAGTTCGGCCAGCTCCTCGCGGATGGCGCGGTTGTCCTCGGCCAGCTCGATCTGACGCCGCCACCAGGGCGCGATGTTGTTGACCCCGCGCAGGGGCTGGGCGGTGGTCTCGAGCAGCGGAACGGTGACGTCATTGAAGGCCGCGCGGAACGCGGACAGGGCCGGGGCGCGGTTCTCCGGCCGGTCGAAAGCCAGCAGCACGCCGGCCAGAATGAACAGGACGATCAGAAAGGAGCCCGAGAAGCGGACGCGGTCGTCGTCGTGCTTCTTCTGCCGCGCTGACTGCCACCGCGCCACGGCCGGCCGCCTCCTCTGCTATCCGATCACACCGCCTCGGAAAGGATCGGCTTCCAGACCTTAAGATTCTCCACCGCCTTGCCGCAACCGAGCACGACACAGGACAGCGGTTCGTCGGCGAGGCTCACGGGAAGGCCGGTGCGGTCGCGAAGCTCGGTGTCGAGATTGCGCAGAAGCGCGCCCCCGCCGGTCAGCACGATGCCCTTGTCCACGATGTCCGCGGCCAGCTCGGGCGGAGTCGCCTCGAGCGCCTGCTTGACCGCCTCGACGATCTGCTCGACCGGCTCGGACAGGGCGTCGGCGATCATCGCCTCGGTGATGGCGATCTCGCGGGGCACCCCGTTCATCAGGTCGCGGCCCTTGATCTCCAGCGTCAGCCCCTCGCCCTTGGGCGGCGGGGTGGCGGAGCCGATTTCCTTCTTGATGCGCTCGGCGCTGGTCTCGCCGATCAGCAGGTTGGCCGAACGGCGGATGTAGTTGATGACCGCCTCGTCCATCTTGTCGCCGCCCACGCGGACCGAACGCGAATACACGATGCCTGACAGGCTCATCACCGCGACTTCGGTGGTGCCGCCGCCGATGTCGACGATCATCGAGCCGGTGGGCTCGTCGATGGGCAGCCCGGCGCCGACCGCGGCGGCCATGGGTTCGTCGATGAGATAGACCTTGCGCGCGCCCGCGCCCAGCGCGCTCTCATGGATCGCGCGGCGCTCCACGGCGGTGGCGCCCGACGGCACGCAGATCACGACCTGCGGGCTGACGAAGGAGCGGCGGTTGTGAACCTTGCGGATGAAGTGGGCGATCATTTCCTCGGCGACGTCGAAATCGGCGATCACGCCGTCGCGCATGGGGCGGATGGCCTCGACGTTCCCGGGCGTCTTGCCCAGCATCATCTTCGCCTCGATGCCCACCGCCTGCACGTCCTTGCGGCCGCGATGGACCTTGTAGGCGACCACCGACGGCTCGTTCAGGACCACCCCGCGGCCCTTCACGTAGACGAGCGTGTTCGCCGTCCCGAGATCGATGGCGATATCTGCGGAAAGAAGCCCGAACACGCTGGAGAACATCTTGAACCTGTATCAGCCGGAAATGTCATGAGAGCCCGATTCCCCGCGCCGGGCCTCATTCCTTGTGCGACGGGGCGTCCTCGATTGCAAGGCGCCCGGCGCCGCTTGCGGGGTCATCGGCGGGCGCTTGCGCAGCATCCGCGCCCGGACGGCGGAACCAGGCACGCGCGGCGAGGATCGCCCCCAGCGAGCCCAGCGCGCCCAGGGCGAGCAGCCCGGCCATCACCAGATCGCCCTGGGTGGCGAGCTGCATCACGCCTTCGCTGGCGAAGGCCACGAGCGCGGTCTTGGGCACGATCCCGATGGCCGTGCCGCCCAGGAAAGCGAGTATGCTCATCGCGGACACCCCGGCCGCGGCGTTGACCACGACGAAAGGCGCGGAGGGCACGATGCGGATGACGAGGCTCGCCCAGAACCCGTTCCGCCCCACGAAATCGGAGATGCGGTTGACCGTGTCCCCGCCATAGCGGCGCACGAAATCGGCCCCCATCAGCCGCCCCGCGTAGAAGTTCACCGTGGCCGCGACCATGGTCCCGATCCAGGCATACCAGAACCCCGTGACAGGGCCGAAAGCGAGCACGGCGGCGGCGATCAGACCGAACTGGGGCGCGCCCAGAAAGGACAGGACGACGAAAGCGATGATGGTCAGCGGCAGGGCGTAGCCCCCCGCCGCGGCGCGGTCAAACCCGCCCTGAACGTCCTCGGCGCCCACGCCCAGCACGAACCGGCCGATCACGAAGATCACGGCGACCATCACGAACAGCGCGAGCGAAACCAGAACGGTGCGCACCGCGCTGGCGTCCATGCGGGACAGGAATGCGAGCAGGGACTTCATCGGGCCTTCCTCACGCGCGGACGCGTCGCCCGCGGGGCGCACAGGGATACCGTGTTCTGACGGTTTCGCAACGCCGGGGCGCTATCGGCCCCGCGTCAGAAGCGCGCGCAGCTCCGCGCCTGCGGCTTCGGACGGGTGTTCGGCCCCCGCCTTGCGGAACGCCTTCAGCCCCGCCCGGTCCTGTTCGAAGTCCGCCACCCAGCGGCGGGCGAAATCGCCCGATGTGACGTCCGCCACGATCCGGTCGAAGACCGGGCGGACGGCGGCGGCGATGGCGGGCTCGACCTCGTGGCCGCCGAACTCGGCGGTGTCGGAGATCGCCTCGTGCATGCCCGTGATGCCGCGCTCATGGATCAGGTCGGCGAGGTATTTCAGCTCGTGCACGGTGTCGATATAGGCCATGCGCGGGCTGATCCCGGCGGCCGTCAGAGCCTCGAACCCGGTCTTGGCCAGCGTGCACATGCCCCCGACCAGAACCGCCTGCTCGCCCAGAATGTCGGCCAGCGCCTCTTCGCGGAAGCTGGTGGGAAAGATACCCGCCCGGCCGCAGCCCAGCCCGGCCAGATAGGCCTTGGCGAGGGCCTCCGCCTCTCCGCTGGCGTCCTGATGGACCGCCCAGAAGCCGACCAGCCCCCCGCCCTTCTCAAAGCTCGACCGCACCGCGCCGCCCGGCCCCTTGGCGGCGGCGAGGATCACGTCCGCGTCGGCGGGCGGGTCGATCAGGCCGTATTCGATGGAAAAGCCGTGGCAGACGATCAGGGCCTGCCCCCGGGGCCGGTTCGGGGCGACATGCTCGCGCCAGATTTCGCCATGGGCCTCGTCGGCGGCCAGCAGGGCGACCGCGTCGGCGCGCCCCGCCGCCTCGGCCACGGCGAGCGTCTCGAACCCGTCCGCTTCCGCCTTGGCCCAACTGGGGGAGCCCTCGCGGAGGCCGATCACGATCTTCGTCGCGCCCATGTCGCGCAGGTTCAGCGCGTGGGACCGTCCGTGATTGCCGTAGCCGATGATGGCCAGGGTGCGCGTCTCGATGGGGCCGCTGTCGATGTCGGCTTCGTAGAGGGCGTCGGTCATGGAAACTGCCTGTCGATGATGGCGTCCAGCCCCGCGCGGGCCTGCGCCGGATCGAGGGTTTCGATCCGGTCCCAGCCGGGGTGCTGGTTGGAGAACCAGGTGTACTGGCGCTTGGCGTAGCGCCGCGTGTCCCGCTTGGCCAGCGCGACGGCTTCGTCCAGCGCGATCTCGCCGCGCAGATGGGCCAGAAGCGGGGGCAGACCCACCGCCTTCATGGCCGGAAGCGCCGGATCGAGCCCCCGCGCGGCGATGGCCCGCGCCTCGTCCAGCGCGCCCGCAGCCATCATCTGATCAAAGCGCGCCTCGATGCGTGGATAGAGCCCTTCGCGCGGCGGCTGGATCACCACGCCGCGCCAGCGGTCCGGCGCGATCAGCGGCTCGGTGGCGGCGTGGATCTCGGCCAGCGGCTTTCCGGCGGCGGAGACCAGCTCGATCAGGCGGATCAGGCGCTGGGTGTCGCCCTGGGCGATGGCCGACGCCGCCTCGGGATCGAGCCGTTCGGCTTCGGCGCGCAGGGCGGCCAGCCCCTCGCCCGCCAGTCTCAGGGTCCGCTCGCGCAGGTCGGCGGGAATGTCGGGCGCGGGCGCGAGGCCTTCGGTCAGCGCCTTGAAATACAGCCCCGTGCCGCCGACCAGAATCGCCCGGCGCCCCCGGCTCGTGATGTCGGCGATGGCGGCCAGCGCGGCCTGCGCCCAGCGTCCGGTGGAATGGCGTTCGGCCATGTCGGCATGGCCGAACAGATGGTGGGGCGCGCCGCCGGTCTCGTCCGCGCCGGGACGGGCGCTGAGGATGTAGAGGCCGCCATAGACCTGCATGGAGTCCGCGTTGACGATCTCGCCGTCCAGCCGCCCGGCGGCATGAAGGCTCAGCGCGGTCTTGCCCGAGGCCGTCGGCCCGGCGAGCAGCAGGATGTCGGGCGTTCCCACCCCCGAGCGCCTACGGGCGCAGGGGCTGGAGAATGTACTGGCCCTGCCGGTTGAGGCTGAACAGGACGGGCGAGCCGCCCTCGCCCGCCGCGCTGGACGCCACCTGACGGGCCTCGTCGATGGAGCCCACGCGGGTCCAGGCGATCTCCTCGACCACGTCGCCCGCGCGGACCTTGCCCGCGGCGTCCGATTCAGGATCGACCGCGGTGACGATCAGCCCTTCGGCGTCGGGGTGGACCCGGTGGCGGCGGCGCAGCTGGTCGTCCAGCGGCGCGAGGGTCAGCCCGAACAGGCTGGCCTCGCCGCCCGCCCCGCCCGTGCGGGGCTCGGCGTCGCTCCGGCCGGGACGGCGCGGCGGCGCGGCGGCCTCTTCCTCAAGGCGGCGGATCTCCACCGACAGGGTCATCGGCTCGTCACGGCGCAGGATGTCGATCTCGACGGTCGAGCCGATCTCGGCGTCCGCGACCATGCGCGGAAGCTGGCGGTCGTCGGGCACGGCCACGCCGCCGAAGGCCAGGATCAGATCGCCCGGCTCCAGACCCGCCTCGGCGGCGGGGCCTTCGGCGTCCACCCGGCTGACCACCGCGCCGCGCGGCGACGACAGGCCGAAGGCCTCGGCCATGTCCGCGGTCACCTGCTGGACGTTCACGCCCAGCCAGCCCCGGCGCGTCTCGCCGTATTCGGCGAGCTGGGCGATGATCGGCGAGGCGACGTTGGAGGGGATGGAGAAGGAGATGCCCACGCTGGCGCCGGTGGGTGAGAAGATCGCCGTGTTCACCCCGATCACCCGACCGTCCATGTCGAACATCGGGCCGCCCGAATTGCCCCGGTTGATGGCCACGTCGGTCTGCAGATAGTCGTCGTACTGGCCGCCGATCTCGCGGCCCCGCGCGCTGATCACGCCCGCGGTCAGCGAGCCGCCCAGCCCGAACGGATTGCCGATCGCGACCACCCAGTCGCCCACCCGCGCGGCGTCGGAATCGCCCCAGCGCGCGGCCGGGAACGGCCCTTCGGCCTCGATCCGGAGCAGGGCCAGGTCGGTGGCCGCGTCGCTGCCGATGATCTCTGCGGGATAGGTGCGGCCGTCGGGGAAGGTCACCTCCACGTCGTCGGCCTCGTCGATGACGTGGTTGTTGGTGACCACCAGCCCCGCATCGTCGATCACGAAGCCCGAGCCCAGCGAGTTGGCCACCCGCGGGCTGTCGCCCAGAAGATCGTTGAAGCGTTCGAGGGGCGAGCCCGGCGGGAAGGTGGGCAGCCCCTCCTGCTGGCGGACGCGCTGCGCGGCGGAGATGTTCACCACGTAGGGCGACAGCTCCTCGGCAAGGTCGGCGAACCCCTCGCGAGGCTGGGCCTGGGCCGTGAAGGCGAAGGCGAGAAGTGCGAGGGCGGCCAGCGCAATCCGCATGGGCGGCTCCGATAACGAAAGCGGCGTCAATTCGTTAACGGGTGTATCGCCCGTCAGGGGCGAGAGCAAGGCGGCCCCTTCCCGCAAGCTGCAATCGGCCCGGGCCGGTCACAGGGCGCGGCCGAGCCAGACCAGTCCCACTCCGAGCGCGGCTGCGAAAAGCCCGGCCGTCCTGAGACGACCGGGCTGTTCCATCGCGACCATGGCCGCGAAGCGTTTCATGGACTCCGGCGCGATGGCGTAGAGCGCGCCTTCGAGAGCGAAGGCGAGCCCCATGCCGATCAGAAGCCAGGCGGCGAGGTCCACCTCAGTTGGACGCCGCCGCCGGTCCCCCCGCGCCCGCCTCGCTGCGGAAATAGCGGAAGAACTCAGAATCGGGCGGCAGGACCATCGGCGTGCCCGCAGGCATGGCGGCCTGATAGGCCAGCATGGAGCGGTAGAAGGCGAAGAACTCCGGATCGGCCCCGTAGGCCTCGGCGAAGATCGCCGTCCGCTGGGCGTCGCCATCGCCTCGGATGCGCTCGGATTCCGCGCGGGCGTTGGCCAGGATGACCACCGCCTCACGGTCGGCCTCGGCGCGGATCTCCCGCGCGCGCTGCTCGCCCTGCGAACGGATGAGCTGGGCTTCCTGGCGGCGCTCGGAACGCATGCGCTCGAACACCTGCTCGGCGATCTGCTGGGGCAGGTCGGCGCGCAGGATGCGCACGTCGACCACTTCGATGCCCAGATCCTGCGTGCGCACCTGGTTCTCGACCGCCAGACGGATGCGGTTCATCACCTGGCTGCGCTGGCCGGAGATCACGTCCGACGAGGTGATCGAGGCGATCACGCCGCGCACCGAGTCGTTCATGATCGCCTGCAGACGCTGCTCCAGACCGCGCTCGTCGCGCACGGTCTGATACACCCTGAGCGGATTGGTGACGCGGTAGCGCAGGAAGGCGTTGACCACCAGACGCTCCTGGTCGGAAGCGAGGATTTCGGCCGGCGGCAGGTCGAACTCGACATTGCGCTTGTCGAAGAACAGCACCTCGTCGACGAACGGCATCTTGAAGTGCAGGCCGGGCTCCTCGTCGCCGGGCTCGTTGACCACGGCGACAGGGTTGCCCAAGCGCAGCACGAGGGCGGATTCGCGCTCGTCCACGCGGTAAGTGGCCGAGACGCCGACGATCACGAGAACGGCGAGGATGACCGCGGCGGCGATGACTAGCGTGCGGGACATCAGTTGCTCCCTCCCTGACCGGAACTGCGCTGCTGGGTGGTCTGGCCCCGGCGCTCGCCGAGCTGGTCGAGCGGCAGGTAGGGCACGGCCCCGCTGCCCTCGCCGCCCTGGTCGAGGATGATCAGCTCGGAGCGGCCCAGAACCTCTTCCATGGTCTCAAGGAAGATGCGGCGGCGCGTGACGTCCGGCGCTGCGGCGTACTCGGTGTAGATCGCGGTGAAGCGTTCGGCCTGACCTTCGGATTCGGCGATCACGCTGTCCCGGTAACCGCGGGCTTCCTCCAGCAGGCGGGCCGCGTCGCCGCGCGCCTCGGGGATCACCCGGTTGGCGTGCTGGGTGGCCTCCAGCGCGACGCGCTCGGCGTCCTGGCGGGCGGCGTCCACGTCGCGGAAGGCGTCGATGACGGTTTCGGGCGCCGAGCTTTCGCGCAGCTGGACTTCCAGAATCTGGATGCCCGCGCCGTACTCGTTCAGCGTCTCCTGGATGATGTCGCGCGCACGGCGGGCGGCCTCGGTCCGGCCTGCGGTGATGATGGGCTGCAGGTCGGTCAGGCCGACGACCTCGCGCATGGCGCTCTCGGCCACCGACTTCACGGTGCCGTCAGGGTCGCGGATATTGAACAGGAAGTCGCGCACCCCGTCGGGATAGGTCAGGTCGACGCGCCACTGAACGACGAAGTCCACCTCGACGATGTTCTCGTCGCGGGTGAGCATCAGGCTCTCGGCGGGCACCGCGCCCACGGTGGTGGACTGGGTGGTGGTCACCTCGGGCAGCAGCACCGTCTCGATGGGCACGGGCAGCTTGAACTGCAGGCCCGAGCCGGTGGTGCGGACATATTCGCCGAAGCGCAGGACCACGCCGGCCTGCTGCGGCCCGACCACGTACCAGGCCGAACCGGGCCAGGCGAGCCAGACGAAGACAACGATGGCCGCCAGCAGCCCGATCCCGGGGCCGTTGCCGCCCTTGCCGCCGCGGCCGCCGAACAGGCGGCGCAGCCGCTCCTGCAGCCGGGCGATCATCTGATCGAGATCAGGCTGGTCGCCGCTGCCGCCGCCATTGGGACGGCGCGGACCGCCGGGCCCCTGGCCCCACGGATTGTTCGAATTGTTGCGACCGCCGCCGCCGGAGCCCCACGGACCCCCGCCGCCTGCATTGTCGTTCCAGGGCATGCACGCTCCCCGCTTCTGTCGTGTCCGATGTGATGATGTTGCCGCAGTATGTGGACGGAACCTTCCGGCGGTTCAAGTGAAACCGTCGGTGAACCCTGCCAGCCGAGCCATGGCGTCAGCGTCTGCGGTCGAGGGTTCTCAGCACGAAGCCCGCGTCGTCGCCCTCCCCCGCGGCGACTTCCTCGCGCGCCGTCTCGGCCCACTCGGCCTCGTCGATGCCGGGAAACCGCGCCTCGCCGGACGGCGCGAGATCGACCTCGGTGAGGTAGAGACGGTCGGCCTGCCCGATCAGCGCGGCGTAGAGCGCCGCCCCCCCGATCACGCACACCTCGTCAGCGCCGGTTTCGCGCGCCGAGGCGCGGGCCGCGGCCAGCGCCGCCTCGGGGCTGGCGAAGACCTCCGCGCCCTCCAGCGCCGGGACCGTGCGGCTGACCACGAAATTCGCCCGCCCCGGCAGCGGCTTGCGCGGCAGGCTGTCCCAGGTCTTGCGGCCCATCACCACCGGCTTGCCCAGCGTGACGGCCTTGAAGCGCTTCAGATCGGACGGAATCCGCCACGGCAGATCGCCCTCGGACCCGATCACGCCGTTGCGGCCGCGCGCGGCGACGAGGACGAGTTTCGGGGAGGTCACACCGCCACCGGCGCCTTGATGCCCGGATGGGGGTCATAGCCCTCCAGCGCGATGTCCTCGTATTCGAAGGCGAACAGGTCGGTGACGTCCGGGTTCAGGACCAGCCGGGGCAGCGGGCGGGCCTCGCGGCCCAGCTGGGTGGTCACCTGTTCGATGTGATTCTCGTAGATGTGCGCGTCGCCGAAGGTGTGGATGAACTCGCCCGGCTCCAGCCCCGTCGCCCGCGCGACCATGGCCAGCAGCAGGGCGTAGCTGGCGATGTTGAACGGCACCCCCAGGAACAGGTCCGCGCTGCGCTGGTAGAGCTGCAGCGACAGCCGGCCTTCGCTGACGTTGAACTGGAACAGGGTGTGGCACGGCGGCAGGGCCATCGAGGGCACGTCCGCGGGGTTCCAGGCCGACAGGATATGGCGGCGCGAGTGCGGGCTCAGCTTTATCTGCTCGACCAGATTGGCGAGCTGATCGATCTCGGTCCCGTCAGGCGCGGTCCAGCGGCGCCACTGCTTGCCGTAGACCGGCCCCAGCTCGCCGTCCGCGTCCGCCCACTCGTCCCAGATGCTGACCCCGCGCTCCTGCAGCCAGCGCACGTTGGTCATGCCCTTGACGAACCAGAGCAGCTCCACCGCCACGGACTTGAAGTGCACCTTCTTGGTGGTCAGCAGCGGAAAGCCGTCGGCCAGATCGCAGCGGATCTGGCGACCGAACACCGACCGCGTGCCCACGCCGGTGCGGTCGTCAGTCTTCACCCCGTTATCCAGAACATCGCGCAGCAGGCCCAGATAGGCCGCCTCGATGCCGCCCGTGTCGCCGGTGCGGACGGGCGCGGGATGATGCTCGGCGAGGGCCATGGCGAAGGCTCCGGGTGGCGGGACGATGGACAGGATGCTCCGCCGATTCGTCAGAAAGACGGCCATCCGCGCAAGGGGGCTGCATGAATGCGACCGTGGATAACCGAAGCCCTTCGCACACTGGCCACAGCCCCCGATTGCAGGCAGTCTGAGCGCGTCCTGCAGGAGACCGCCATGCTCGCATTCCTCATCGCCGCCTCCCTGGCCCTTCTCATCGCTGAACCTGAGGCCGACTGGAGAGAGGGGCTCCCTCCCGAGCATCGCGAGCGTATCGAGGCCATGCTGTCCGGAGACGAAGACCCGTTCCAGGCTGACCTCGCCGCATGGCGCTTCGGCGATGAGGATGAGCGCGCCGCGTTCGAGGCGGTCGACGCCGCCGCCCGCGAAGCGCACCGGATTGAGTTCGCCAGACGGCAGTCCGAACGCGGGCTGCCCGATGGCGCCACGACCATGGGATGCCCGCCCGTGGCGCTCATGGCTGTCGGCGCCGCCCGCCATGCCGCCTCTTTGGGGCAAAATGCCGATGAACAGATGCGTCATGCCGCTCGGATGGACGTCGCATATGAACAATGGCGCTCGGACTACGCCAATATCGATGGTCTGGCCGATGGGCAGGGTCAGTCATGGTCCCGCTATCGCGATCTGTCGCAGGCCACCGATGACCCGCTTCTGAGGGAACTGTTCGAGCGCGTCGCACGGGATCAGTTCACCCGTATCACCAGCGGCCAGCACGCACAGCAAGCTTTTCCGGACGATCCGGACCTGCACGAAGCGCTCGCCCGCAGGATATTCCTTGAGGTCTGCCGGGTCGATTTTGACAACACGGCGTGGCTGAAAGGCATTGTCGAGGAGAGAGGCTGGTTCACGAACAGCGCGGATGGCGAGAATGCGCCTGAGGCGGCGTGGCTGATCGCCCAGCACGCCGATCACGACACAAACTTTCAGCGACACGTTCTGGATTTGCTGGAACCGCTTGCCACCGCAGGAGAAGTGTCCGGTCAAAATTACGCCTATCTTTCTGACCGGATCGCGATGAACCTCGCCCGGCCTCAGCGTTTCGGCACGCAGGGCTCATGCTTGGAAGACGGCCGCTGGGGGCCGCGGCCGATCGCCGATGAAGACGCCGTCGATGAACTGAGAGCCAGATACGGGCTGGAGCCTTTGTCCGATTACGTCGACCGGTTCAACGAGATGGGCGTGTGCGGCTGATCACCCCGAACGTCCAGATTTCGCTTGCCTTCCCTCCGCTCCGGCGCGATGCTCACGCATCGGAACATTACAGGAACATACACCATGATCGGCTATGTCACCCTCGGCACGAATGACCGCGAGCGCGGGGCGAAATTTTATGACGCCGTGTGCGCCGAGCTGGATGTCGGGCGGATGATGGAGACCGAGCAGTTCATCGCCTGGGGCGCGCCCGGCGGCGGGGCTGGGATCGGGCTGACATTCCCGTTCGACGGCCAGCCGGCCAGCGTGGGCAACGGGGTGATGGTCGCCCTGGAAGCGAAGGACCGGGCTCAGGTGGACCGGATATACGCCGTCGCGCTGGCCCATGGCGGAACCGACGAAGGCGCGCCGGGCGAGCGATGGCCGGGCTTCTACGCGGCCTATTTCCGGGACCCCGACGGCAACAAGCTGAACGCCTTCCTCATGGAGCAGCCGGACTGACTTCCGCGCGGAGGTTCTCGCAGCTTCCCGCCCCCCTCGCCTGCCCGCGCAGCCAGCCGGGCAGGAGCATCAGGTCCGGCGTGGCGATGGACGCGCCCGCTTCGCGCAGGCGTCGCGCCGCCCAGACATTGCAGGTGTTGAAGGCGTGATAGCGCTCCTCGCTGGCCGCGAACATGCTGCGCCCGGCGATCTTGCCCGCCATGGTGGGCCGCGGATTGCCGTCCGGGTCGGTCTCGAACGACGCGTCCAGGCGCGCGACGAGCGCCGCCATGCCCTCTTCGGACAGGCCCAGATCGGCGTATTCGCTGTTCATGGCCTGCCGCGGATCGCGGTCCAGCGCGGTGACGTGCAGCACCGACGGCGTGGGCCACAGGCCCGCCGCGATGGCGGTGGGGATTGTCGTGCCGTGCTGATAGGCCTGGGCGTCGCCCCAGCCGATGGAGAACCAGCGCGCGTCAGGGTAGAGCCGCCGGATGGGCGAGCCGGGCTCGAACGCCCCGGCGGGCAGATAGAAGTCGGTGTGCATGGCGGTCTGGCTGACCCCGACGGTCACGCAGTCGCCCGCGCTGGCCGCCGGCGGCCGGTCCGCACCCGCGCAGGACGCCAGCGCGCCCGCGCATGCGAGCGCCGCGATTGTCCGCCAGGCTGGGAGGAACCCTTCCATTGCTAAGCCAACGCCCTTATATTGAAGGCGTTCCGCAAGGAACTATGGCGATAAATGCGCGTGCAATAACCAGACCGGACCCGGGTGCGAATCCCGGCGGCTCCACCATCACCTCCCCGCTCGTTGGGCTTATGGGGACGCATGGGGCCGAGTTAGGATCGACGGATGGCTAAAGACGTGGCGTTCGCCCGCATGGGCTCCGTCATCAGCCCATTGTTAAAGTTGCCAACGACAACTTTGCTGAAGAGGTGCGTCTCGCTGCGTAAGCGGCGCGATCACTTCGCACTTTAAGTCCTCGGCTCTAGCAAGCCGCAGGCGGGGTTCGGGGGCACCTGGCAACAGAAGCCCCCACTCATTTCCCCCTACCCTCGCCCCACCAGCCGCGGCAGCAGTTTCGTCGCCGTCACGTAAACGGCTGCGCCGATCCCCAGCGCCAGCGGGATGTAGAGCCAGCCCAGCACGTCCTGGACCGGCGCGTCGCGGCCTGCCCGCAGGCCGAAGATCCAGCCTCCCTCCTCCAGCCGGAACAGGCCCGCGGCTTCGGGCGCGAACAGTTTCACGATCCCCGTCGCGGCGGTGAGAAGAGCGAGCATGTAGACCAGCGCCAGCATGGTCACCGCGGTCAGCCGCGCCACGCCCGACATCGCGCCATAGCGCAGCGCCTCGATCACGCGGGCGGGGTGCAGGGTGCGGGCCGCGGCCCGGGCGGCGCGGTCGGCGGCGACGGGGGGCAGGATCTCGCCCGGCTCGCCCGCCTCGTGCAGCGCGGCGGCCACGCGCGCGGCGTCCGCGGCGGCGTCTCCGTCCAGCAGCACGATGATCCGCGCTTCCAGCTCGGCGCGCAGAGCGTCCGCCTCGGGCCGGTTCAGGCGCGAGAGCACCCAGTCGGCCTCGATGAACCAGGCCGCCACCGCCGCCCGGGCGGGCTCGCTTTCAAGCTCGGTCAGACGCCGCATGCCGACGCTCCTCGACTCGCCTCGAATCCAGCATACGGCACGGGCTCGCGGCATTGGAACCGGCAAGCCTCGCCGCCTGTGACGTTTCGGGATGCCGCTCCGATCCCTGTCTCATCAGGCGCCGGACGGACTCCCCTCGGCGCCGAAACGCAGCGATGATAGCAGCGCAGGCGCGCACTCACGCTTCCAATATGCGCCGCGCCATGCTGGATTAGTCTCCAACGACAACCGGGGGAGGATGGGCGTGAGCAAGGACCTGATGCGATACGACCGGATGGCGCAGGATGCGCTGCGCGGCGTCGTGCGCCAGGCGCTGGCCCGCGCGGCCGGCCCTGAAGGCCTGCCCGGCAGCCATCATTTCTACATTTCGTTCAAGACCGACGACCCCGGCTGCGACGTGGATGAAAGCCTGTCGAAAGCCTATCCCGACGAGATGACCGTGGTGCTCGAGCACCAGTTCTGGGATCTGACGGCGGAAGACGATTTTTTCGAGGTCACGCTGAAATTCGGCGGCGTGCCGAAATACCTCAAGGTGCCCTACTCGGCCGTCACCCGGTTCCATGATCCCGCGGTGGGCTTCCACCTGCAGTTCGACTACGAGGCGCCCGAGAACGCTCCAGCCCCGCCGCCCGGCGCGGAGAAGGCGGACGGCTCGACGGTGGTCAGCCTGGATTCCTTCCGCAAGAAGGACTGATCAGAGCAGCTTGAGCCGCCTGAACAGCCACACCTCGAACCCCGCGATCAGCACCAGCAGACCGGCCACCGCGCCGAACGCCCACGGCGACTCGTCGAAGGGGATGCCCGCCACATTGATGCCCAGCAGGCCGGTCAGCAGGGTCAGGGGCAGGAAGATCGCGGCCACCGCGGACAGCAGAACCATGTAGCGGTTCATCTTCTCCGCCCGCGTCTCCATGATCTGGTCCTGCACGACCCCGGCGCGCTCGCGCACGGCTTCGAGCTCTTCGAGGATGCGGGTGGTCTTGTCGGCGGACTCGCGGATGCGGGACCGGTCGCGCTCGCTCAGCCAGTCCAGATCCTCGATGGCCAGGGTGGTCAGGGCGTCGCGCTGGGGCCCGATATAGCGCCGGAGGCGGATCGCCCGGCGGCGCAGGGCCGCCAGCGCCCCGCGCTCGACCTGGCCCTCGTCCAGCAGGGCGTCCTCGAAATCGTCGATCTCGTCGTGAAGCTCGGCGACGGCGGGCTCCATCCGGTCGGCCAGCCGCTGGGCCAGCTTGGCGACCAGCTCGCCGGGGCTGACCGGCGCGACGCCCCGCTCGATGGCGCCCACCAGATCGCCCACCGCGTGAAGCGGCCGGACCCATACCCCGATCACCCGCGAGGCCTCGACCCACAGCCGGACCGAGACCATGTCCTCGGGCTCGGCGCCCGCCATCAGATTCACCCCGCGCAGGATCACCACCGCGCCGTTCCCGTGGACGGTGCAGCGCGGGCGGGTGTCCTCGGCCAGCAGGGCGGTCAGGATGAAGCCGTCCAGCCCGCTTTCAGCCTCCAGCCAGGGGAGCGTGCGCGCATCCTCGCGCTGCAGGTGCGCCCAGACGAAGGGCGGGCGGCCTTCGGCGTGAACCGTTCCGATGGGCGGGACGTCGGGCAGCGCGTCCAGATCGGCTTCGGCCGCCGCGCCCTTTCCGTCCATGGCGAAACACAGGACCGGCGCGAGGGCCGGGACGGGATCGGGCGGGGCGTCAGCCATCGATGGCGGGCCGGTCCTCGGCCAGCGGCCGGACCTGCACGCTCACCCGCGGACGCTCGCCCATGATCTTTTCCACGTGCAGGCGCTCGACCTGGCTGTCGTCATGGAAAACCACGCCATTGAGCGCGTCCAGCACCGCCTTGGCGACATTGTCCACGTCGTGCTTGGGCGAGGTCTCGGTGCGCTCGATGGTGATGAAGACCTCATAGGGTCCCCATTTGGGGCGCACGCGCTTGAACTCGGTGCGCATGAAATCCCCGATCAGGGACTTGAATCGGCGGCTCTGGGAGGTGACGGCGTCCACGCGCAGGGCCAGCGACCCGTTGCGGCGCGCGGCCTGCACCTTGCCGCGCCCGGTCCATTCGGCCGGGGCGGCGGTCTGCTGATCTGCGGCTTGATCCGTCATGGCCTGATGCTGCACAACCCGATTCGAAACGACGACCATTGTCCGCTTGCATGATTGATGCCGCAAGCGGGCCTTCCAAGAGACATAGACCAGGACGGGGAAAGCTCCATGACCGAGATGCGCACCGAAACTGATTCCTTCGGCCCTCTGGAGGTGCCCTCCGACAAGCTGTGGGGGGCGCAGACCGCCCGCTCGCTGATCAATTTCAAGATCGGCGGCCAGAGAATGCCGATCCCGCTGGTGCACGCGCTGGGCGTGGTCAAGCACTGCGCGGCCAAGGCCAACATGGCTCTGGACAATATCGAGCCTGAGATCGGGAACGCCATCGCGCAGGCCGCGCTGGAAGTCGCCGAAGGAAAGCTGGACGATCACTTCCCGCTGGTGGTCTGGCAGACCGGCTCGGGCACTCAGTCGAACATGAACGCCAACGAGGTCATCTCCAACCGGGCCATCCAGATCATGGGCGGCGTGGTGGGCTCGAAGGACCCCGTCCACCCCAACGACCACGTCAACCGCTCGCAGTCGTCCAACGACGTCTTCCCCACCGCGACCCACATCGCCGCCGCCAGCGAGTTCAGGAACACGCTGGTCCCGGCGCTGAAGACCCTGCGTGACGCGCTGAAGGCGAAATCGGACAGCTTCTCCGGCGTGATCAAGATCGGTCGCACCCACCTGATGGACGCCACCCCGCTGACGCTGGGCCAGGAGTTCTCGGCCTATGTGGCGATGCTGGACAGCGGCATCCGCCGGGTCGAGGCGGCCCTGCCCGCGCTGTACGAGCTGGCCCAGGGTGGCACGGCGGTCGGCACGGGGCTGAACGCCAAGCCCGGCTTCGACGTGAAATTCGCCGAAGAGGCCGCGGCCCTCACCGGCCTGCCCTTCGAAACCGCGCCCAACAAGTTCGAGGCGCTGGCCACCAAGGACGCGCTGGTCGAGGCCCACGGCGCGCTCAACTCTCTGGCGGTGTCGCTGTTCAAGATCGCCAACGACATCCGCCTGCTGGGCTCCGGCCCGCGCTGCGGCATCGGCGAGCTGGCCCTGCCCGAGAACGAGCCGGGCAGCTCGATCATGCCCGGCAAGGTCAATCCGACCCAGTGCGAGGCCATGACCATGGTGTGCACCCAGGTGATGGGCAACAACGCGGCGGTGACGTTCGCCGGCAGCCAGGGCCATTTCCAGCTCAACGTGTTCAAGCCGGTCATCATCTTCAACGTGCTGACCTCGGCGAAGCTTCTGGCGGACGCCGCGATCAGCTTCACCGAGAACTGCGTGGTCGGCATCGAGGCCAACGAGGACCGCATCGCCGACATCCTCGAACGCTCGTTGATGCTGGTCACCGCGCTGGCGCCGACCATCGGCTATGACAACGCCACCACCGTCGCCAAGACCGCGCACAAGAACGGCACCACCCTGCGCGAGGAAGCCGTCCGGCTGGGCTTCGTGACGTCCGAGCAGTTCGACGCCGTGGTCCGCCCCGAACAGATGATCGGTCCGAAATAGGCGTGGGCAAGGTCGTCAACCTGAAGACCGCGCGCAAGCGCAGGGCCCGTGAGGCGGCGGCCGATGAAGCCGCCGCCAATCGCGTCGCCTTCGGCCGCACCAAAGCGGAGAAGGCGGCCGGCAAGGCCGAGGCCGCCCGGGCGGACCGGGACATGGACGGGAAGAAGCGGGAGTAGCGCCTGCCCGCTCATGAAAAAAGCCGGGCGACGCGCCCGGCTTTTTCAGTGCCGTTCGATGAAACCTCACCGCACGGTTTCGGATTCCTTCGCCGTCTTTCCGCCCTTCCCGCCGCCGGCCTTTTTGGGCTTGGCGAGGCGGTCGGCGGGGATGATCTCGAAGTCCAGGCGCTCGGCGTCGGCGGGATCGGTGTCGATCTTCACCACGCCGCCTTTCTTGAGCTGGCCGAACAGGATCTCGTCGGCCAGCGGCTTCTTGATGTGCTCCTGGATCACACGGGCGAGCGGGCGGGCGCCGAACTTGTCGTCATAGCCCTTCTTCGCCAGCCAGGACGTGGCCGCCTCGGTCAGCTCGAAGCTGACGCCGCGGTCGGCGAGCTGGGCTTCGAGCTGGAGCACGAACTTCTCGACCACCCGGCCGATGATCGCCTCGTTCAGGCCCGAGAACGGGATGATCGCGTCCAGCCGGTTGCGGAATTCGGGCGTGAACAGCTTCTCGATGGCCGCCATGTCCTCGCCCTCGCGCTTGCCCCGCCCGAAGCCGATGGCCTCCTTGGCGGCGTCCGAGGCGCCCGCGTTGGTGGTCATGATCAGGATCACGTTGCGGCAGTCGACCTTCTTGCCGTTCGCGTCGGTGATCGTCCCGTTGTCCATGAGCTGGAGCAGGATGTTGAAGATGTCGGGGTGGGCCTTCTCGATCTCGTCGAGCAGCAGGACCGAGTGCGGGTGCTGGTCGATGGCGTCGGTCAGCTGCCCGCCCTGGTCATAGCCCACATAGCCCGGAGGCGCGCCCAGCAGGCGGCTGACAGTGTGGCGCTCCATGTACTCGCTCATGTCGAAGCGCAGCAGCTCCACGCCCAGGGTGAGCGAAAGCTGGCGGGCGACCTCGGTCTTGCCCACGCCCGTCGGGCCGGAGAACAGGTAGCAGCCTATGGGTTTCTCCGGTTCGCGCAGGCCCGCGCGGGCCAGCTTGATCGCGCTGGCGAGCTTGCCGATGGCCTCGTCCTGGCCGAACACGACCCGCTTGAGCGAGGCGTCGAGGTCTTTCAGGGCCGTCTCGTCGGACTTGGACACCGATTTCGGGGGGATGCGGGCCATCTTGGCGACGACCGTCTCCACGTCCTTCACCCCGATGGTCTTCTTGCGCTTGGACGCGGGCAGAAGACGCATGGAGGCGCCCGCCTCGTCGATCACGTCGATGGCCTTGTCGGGCAGCTTGCGGTCGGTGATGTAGCGGCTGGACAGCTCCACGGCGGCCTTGAGCGCCTCGGCGGTGAAGCGGATGTCGTGGAAGTCCTCGAAATACGGCTTCAGCCCCTGCAGGATCTTGACGGAGTCCGGCACGGAGGGTTCGACCACGTCGATCTTCTGGAACCGGCGGGCGAGCGCGCGGTCCTTCTCGAAGTGCTGGCGGTATTCCTTGTAGGTGGTCGAGCCCATGCAGCGCAGCGTGCCCGCCTGCAGGGCGGGCTTGAGAAGATTGGAGGCGTCCATCGCCCCGCCCGACGTGGCGCCCGCGCCGATCACGGTGTGAATCTCGTCGATGAACAGGACCGCGTCGGGCCGGGCCTCGAGCGCCTTGACCACCTGCTTGACCCGCTCCTCGAAATCGCCGCGATAGCGGGTGCCCGCCAGCAGCGCGCCCATGTCGAGCGAGTAGATGACCGCGTCCTCGAGCACTTCGGGGACGTTGCCTTCCACGATCAGGCGGGCGAGGCCCTCGGCGATGGCGGTCTTGCCCACGCCCGGATCGCCCACCAGAAGCGGGTTGTTCTTGCGGCGGCGGCACAGGACCTGGACGCAGCGCTCGACCTCCGCCTCGCGCCCGATCAGCGGGTCCACCCCGCCCTCGCGGGCCTTGGCGTTCAGGTCCACCGTGTAGGTGGCCAGCGCGTCGTCCTTGTCCTCTTTGTCCTCCTCGACCTCCTCGGCGCCCTTGGGCGGACGGCTTTCAGAGGCGCCCGCCTTCTTGGCGATGCCATGGGAGATGAAGTTGACCGCGTCGTAGCGGGTCATGTCCCGCTCGGCGAGGAAGTAGGCGGCGTGGCTCTCGCGCTCGGCGAAAAGGGCGACCAGCACGTTCGCGCCGGTGACCTCCTCACGGCCGGAGTTCTGCACGTGGATGACCGCGCGCTGGATCACGCGCTGGAAGCCCGCGGTGGGCTTGGCGTCCTCGGTGTCGTCCACGATCAGGCTGGCGAGCTCGTTGTCGACATACTCGCCCAGCGTGGCGCGGAGTTCCTCCACGTCCAGGTCGCAGGCGCGCATGACGGCGGCGGCGTCCTCGTCGTCGCACAGCGAGAAGAGGAGATGCTCCAGCGTGGCGTACTCGTGATGCCGCTCGTTGGCGGACGCGAGCGCCTTGTGGAGGGATTGCTCAAGGGCCGGCGAGAAACTGGGCAAGGGCCTAATCCTTTTCCATCGTGCACTGCAGGGGGTGCTGCGCGCGGCGGGCGGCGTCCATCACCTGAGCGACCTTGGTCTCGGCCACCTCGTAGGTGAAGACCCCGCACACCCCCACTCCATGTTGGTGCACATGGAGCATGATGCGAGTCGCGTCCTCCTGCTGCTTATGAAATATGACCATCAGGACCTCGATGACGAATTCCATCGGGGTGTAGTCGTCATTCAGCAGAAGAACCTTGTACATGGACGGGCGCTGGGTCTTCGCGCGCGGCTTGACCGCGACGCCGGTTCCGCGTCCTGGCAGGGCCGGGCTTCGCCGTTCGGTCATGGTCGCGCCACTCAGCTTTCCCCGTCGCGCCGGACGGGCTGATCGTCCGGCGTCCTTCATTAAATAGGAATGTGGCGCCCGGTGGGAAGCCCCGCCCGCGCGCCGTTCGCAGCCGCGGAAAAATCAAGCGCCCCGATCCGGGGAAAATTCAAAAAAAGTGGCCCGACGCGAAGCGCCGGGCCAGTCAGGGAGGATCCGGACCGCCGGGGCGCTCATGACGCCCGGCGGAATTCTGTGAGCGCTGTTAGCGCTGGGACTGGGCCATCTCGACGGCCGCGGCGAAGCGGTCGTTCAGCGGCTTGAAGGTGTCTTTCATCATGGCGGACATCAGGTCGGAGGTCTTGTTGACCTCGGCCAGCCACGCTTCCATGGCCGATTTGGTGTAATCGGCGTGAATTTCAACCACTTCCTGGACCGACTTGGCGGACGCCAGCGAGCGGGCGGTCGTCATGCCGTCCTCGAAGGACTTGCGGGTGTAGTCCACTGCGCGGGTGTTCAGCTCTTCGAGCGACTTCGAGGCGGTGGTCGCCGAGGCGATCACGGCGTCGATGCTCTCGCGCTGGAAAGCGCTCATGTCGTTCAGCGCGGCGATGGATTTCTCGAAGCCTTCCTTGACCGCCTCGTTCGAAGCGGCGGCGAAGGTCTCGACGGTTTTCTCGGCTTCCTTCTTGGCGGTGGCCATAGAAGTCTCTCCTGTGAATTTGCGGGGCGGCGAAGGCTTGCGGGTGGGCGCCTTCGCGGCCTGAGTGCTGGGCCTGACTTTCGTCTTCGAGGCCGTCTTTTCGGCTTGCGCCGCCGCGGCCTTCGCAGTGTTCGCGGTCTCCGAGGCCGCCGCCTTGGCGGTCTGGGCAGTCGCTTCGGCCGCCTTCGCGCCCGCGTCATCGGCCGCTTTCACGGCGTCAGCGGCGGGGGTTTCGGTGTCGGCGGCCATTAGGATGCTCCGGCATCGGCTTGTTCGCTACTGCAGCAAAGATGGCGCATCGCTCCTCCCCCGTCAAGAGCTTTTGTTGCGATGCACAAATGCTTCGGAATCGCGCTGATCCGGGTTGTAGTTAACGTGCGATAAACCCGCGCGCGCGAATATCGCGCCCATGACCCAGCGCATCGCCCTTCTCCTGACCGCCCTCGCCCTGACGCTCAGCCTCGGGACGGCGCCGGCCCGCGCGGCCGCCATGCCGGACTCCGACCGCTACGCCGCCTTCGTCGCGGACATGGAGACCGGGGAGGTCCTGCACGCCAGGCGCGCCGACGCCCTGCGCTACCCCGCCTCGCTGACCAAGATGATGACGCTCTACATGCTGTTCGAGGCGATGGAGCGCGGCGAGCTGTCTCTGGAAACCTGGATGCCGGTGTCCGCCGAGGCCGCCTCCCGCCCGCCCACAAAGCTGGGCGTGCCCGCGGGACGCGAGGTCCAGGTCCAGACCGCCATCCGCGCCCTGGTCATCCGCAGCGCCAACGACATCGCGGTCGTCGTCGCCGAGCATCTGGCCGGGTCCGAACCTGAGTTCGCGCGGCGCATGACCGAGCGCGCGCGCCGTCTGGGCATGGAGAACACCACCTTCCGCAACGCCTCGGGCCTTCCCGACCTGCAGCAGCAGACCACCGCGCGAGACATGGCCCGGCTGGCCTACGCCCTGCGCCGGGATTTCCCGCAATACTACCACTTCTTCTCCGAGCGCTCGTTCAGCTATGGCGGGACCACCTATCGCACCCACAACTCGCTGGTGGGCAATGTGCGCGGGATCGACGGGCTGAAGACCGGCTATATCCGCGCCTCGGGCTTCAACATCGCGGTGTCGGGCCGCCGCCACGAGGACTCGCTGGTCGCCATCGTGATGGGCGGCGCCACCGGCGCGGTGCGCGACGCCCACGCCCGCGAGCTGGTCGAGGCCGCCTTCGGCACCATGGCCGCCCGGCGCGACGGGGTGATCCTGGCCAGCCTGGACTCCCCGCGCCTGAACCCGATTCGCGAGCAGGAGATCCTGGTCGCAGAGACCCGCCACCTGCCCCAGCCCGCCGCCATGGGTTCCATCGAAGGCGCGCCCCCGCTTCAGGTCGTGCTGCAGGACACCCCCGACATGGCCCGCCCGGCCCGCGAGGAGGGTCGTCCGATCCCGCTCGCCGAAACTTTCCCGGCAGTCTATTCCGAGCCAATCGCCCCGCCCGCCTCTCCGGGCCGCGACGAGGCGCTGGATTCGCCGGGCCTGCCCCAGCCTCAGCAGCGCTCCGCCATCGCGCAGATCCCCGCCGACGCGGTTCCCGTGCAGGCCGCCGCCCAGGCGTCCGCGCCCGTCCCCGCTGGATGGTCGGTGCAGGTGGGGGCCTTCGCCAGCCAGGCCGCCGCTCAGGCGCGTCTTGAAAGCGTGGCCGCCATGGCGCCCCAGCTGCGCGGCGCACGGCCCGTGACCGATCTGCTCGACCGCGACGGCCGGACCCTTCACCGCGCCCGCTTCGAGGCGCTGGACGCCGCGGACGCCCGCGCCGCCTGCGAGGCGCTGTCCCGGCTGGGCGAAGCCTGCTTCGCGGTCAGCCCGAACGCCTGAGCCTCAGCCTTCGCGGACGCCCAGATAGCGGAACAGCGAGTCCAGCGCGTCATCGACATCGGCGTGGAAGGTCAGCCCCGCCAGCGCCTCCTCCGACGCGAAGCCTTGAGCCTTGAGCGCTTCGAGCACGCCCTGCAGCCCGCCCCAGAAGGCGGTGTCGGCGAAGGCGGCGGGCTTGGCGTGGACCCCGTTGCGACGTCGGGAGATCAGGTCGAACACCTCCTCCATCGTGCCGGTGCCGCCCGGCAGGATCAGGAAGGCGTCACCTTCCTCCATCAGCATGGACTTGCGCGCGCCCAGCGTGGCGACCTTCCTCAGCTCGATGCCCTCCTGCGCGCCCTCACGCGGGATCATGAACTCGGGGATCGCGCCCATCACCTCGCCGCCCGCCTCCAGCGCGGCGCGCGCGGCGATGCCCTGCAGACCCATCTCTCCGCCGCCATAGACCAGGCGCACGCCGGCCCCGGCCAGACGCCGCCCGGCATGGGCCGCCATCTCCGCATGGGCGGGGTCGGTTCCGGTCCGGGTACCGCAGAAGATGCAGACGCTCCGCATTTTCGCCATGCCTTTCGGGTTGGATTTGGTTCATGCTCATGATCCGCCTAGCTTATCGGCGCGGGGCTGGCCAGCCCTCGCAAAGCTTGCAAGCGGGGCGCGGGACCGATTAACCCTGTCGGCACGGCGCGCCGCGCCCGGCCGGACGCAAGGAGACGACCCCATGGGTTCTGTGAAATCGCTCGTGATCGCCGCGGTTCTGGTCGCGGCCGGTGTCGGAGCGGCGGTGCTCTACGTCGTCACCCGCGGCGACGATGCGGCCGCGCCCGTCCGCGAGGAGGAGCAGACCCGCACCGTTCTCGAAGCCCCCTCCCAGCAGGCCGCCCCCGCCATGGCCGCGCCCAGCTTCGACGTGGTCCGCGTCGATCCGCGCGGCACCGCCGTGGTGGCCGGACGCGGCGCCCCGCGCGCCTCGGTCGCGCTGATGGCGGGCGACGACGAGGTGGCCACCGCCGAGATCGACGCGGCGGGCGAATGGGTCATCGTTCTCAGCGACCCGCTGCCTACCGGCACCATAGAGCTGAGCCTGCTGATGAGCCTGCCCGACGGGCAGGAGGTCCGCTCCGATCAGGTCGTGGTCGTCTCCGTGCCCGAATCCCGCGCCGAGACCCCGCTGGTGGTGCTGGGCCGCCCCGGCGAGGCCAGCGAGGTTCTGCAGGGCCCGTTCGACGGGGTGGGCATGGGTCCGCTCGTGCTGGAGACCGTGGACTATGACGAGACCGGAGAGGTCATCTTCTCGGGCCGCGCCGAGCCGAACGCGCGGGTGCGCGTGCTGGCCGACGAGCAGCTGATCGGCGAGACCCAGGCGGATTCCGCCGGACGCTGGACCCTGCAGGCGCCCGAAGGCTTCGAGCCGGGCGTCTATGATCTTCAGATCGACCAGCTCGACGAGGAGGGCCGCGTGACCGCCGTCATCGCCCTGCCCTTCGAGCGCGCCAGCCCCGAGGCCATCGAGATGGCCGGCGAGCGGGTGGTGGTCCAGCCGGGCAACTCGCTCTGGCGCATCGCCCGCGAGCTCTACGGCCAGGGCATGCAGTACACCGTCATCTACGAGGCCAACCGCGACCAGATCCGCGATCCTGACCTGATCTATCCCGGCCAGGTCTTCGCCACGCCCCAGGACGGCTGACCGGCTTTCCATTGCCGCGGAGCGCCCGCGCCCCTAACTAGCGGGCCATGCGCCCTTATCCCGTCGATGCCACGCCGCCCGAAGGCCGCGCCCCCGAGGGCCGGCTGGGCGAGGCCGTCACCCGCGTGGCGGTCATCCTCGCTCTGCCAGAAATGGGCAAGTGGCGCGCCCGCATGGCGCTCGCCTTCATCATCACCGTGGCGGCCAAATTCCTCGCCGTGAGCGCGCCGGTCCTGTTCGGCGAGGGCGTGAACCTGGTCTCCGACGCCGCGGACGGCGACGGCGATGGCGGCGCGGGCACCCTGGCCGCAGGCGCCTTCGCGGGGGCCTTCGTGCTCTACGGGCTGGTGCGTTTCGGCTCGGCGGCCTTCCCCGAGCTGCGCGACGCCATGTTCGCGCCCGTCTCCCAGGACGCCCAGCGGCTGGCCGCCGTGCGCGGCTTCGCCCACGTCCAATCATTGTCTCTGGCCTGGCACCAGACCCGCCGCACCGGCGCGGTCAACCGGGTGATCGACCGGGGCGCGAACGCGGTGGACTTCCTGCTGCGTTTTCTGGTCTTCAACATCCTGCCCGCCCTGATCGAGCTGGCGCTGGCCGCCAGCGTGGCCGCGGTCCTGTATGGCTGGCAGTTCTCGGTGGTCATCGTTGTGGCCGTGGCGCTCTACGCGATCACCACCTACGCCATGACCGAGTGGCGGGTGAAGCTGCGCCGCCGGATGAACGAGGCCGACACCGAGGTCAACGCGGTCGCCGTCGACACCCTGTCGAATTTCGAAACCGTGAAGGCCTTCGCCGCCGAAGACCGCGAGGCGGGCCGATATGACGACGCCAAGCGCCGCTATTCGGACGCGGCGACCGATTCGCGCCAGTCGCTGGCGCTCCTGAACATCGTGCAGGCCGGGATCATGAACGCGGGGCTTCTCGCCGTGGCGCTGATCGGCGCGTTCATGGTGATCGGCGGCGAGCTTCGGATCGGCGACATCGCCGCGCTGACCCTGATGCTGATGAGCGTGTACCAGCCGCTGAACATTCTGGGCTTCGCCTATCGCGAGATCAAACAGGCCGCCGTCGATCTCGAGCGCCTGTTCCAGACCCTCGATCTCGAACCTGAAGTCGCCGACCCCGCAGGCGGTCGCGAGCTGAAGGTCTCGGGCGGCGCGGTGCGCTTCGAGGCCGTCAGCTTCGCCCATCCGGGCCGGGAGCGCTCGGTGGAGGCCGTCGATCTGGACATCGCGCCGGGCAGCTTCGTGGGACTGGCCGGGGCGTCGGGGGCGGGCAAGTCCACGCTTCTGCGCCTGCTGTTCCGTTTTTACGACCCCGATGCGGGCCGGGTGCTGATCGACGGGCAGGACATCGCAGGCGTGACCCAGGAGAGTCTGCGCGGCCAGCTCGGGCTCGTGCCTCAGGAAGTCGTCCTGTTCAACGACACCCTGCGGGCCAACATCGAGTATGGCCGCCCTGGCGCCTGCGAGACGCAGATCGCCGACGCGGTGCGTCGCGCGCATCTGGAGGCCTTCGTGGCCAGTCTGCCCATGGGTCTCGACACACGGGTGGGCGAGCGCGGGCTGAAGCTGTCGGGCGGGGAGAAGCAGCGCGTGGGCGTGGCCCGGGCGATCCTGAAAAACCCGCCCATCCTCATTCTCGACGAGGCCACCAGCGCGCTCGATTCCCACACCGAGGGCGAGGTTCAGGCCGCGCTGGCCGAGGCCGCGCGCGGGCGCACCACCATCTCGGTCGCCCACCGGCTGTCGACCATCGCGGGTGCGGATCGCATCCACGTCCTGCACGAGGGCCGCGTGGCCGAATCGGGGAGCCATGCCGAGCTGATCGCCCGCGACGGGCTCTACGCGGCCATGTGGCGACGCCAGGCCGAGGCGTCGCGCTCAGGCGTGGGTGAACGCGATTCAGCCAAGTTCAAGGAATCTCAACCCGCCCCCCGATAGCGTCTCGCACCACCGCGTGGCCCCATCGGCCCGCGCCAGCGGAGCAAGAGACCGGCATGGGGTTTTCCATCGAGACGCGCGGACGCCGCATGGTTTCTCGCCGGGTCGGCAGCGTCGACTGGCAGGATGCGATGGATTCCTTTTCCAACTACGCGGCCCTGTACGAGGACGAAGGCGTCCGCGAACTGGTCATGGACATGCGCGAGGCCGTGGTTCTGATCAGCGGCGGCGACGCGGACGAGCTGGCGCGGGTCTTCCTGCGCGAGGCCCCCGCCGAGATCGCAATCGCCGTGATCAAGCCCGAAACCCGGTCAGACGCCAGCTTCCTGGACGGTTTCATCGCGGCGCTCAAAGAGCGAGGCCGCGACATCACCGAAGTTCCCGATCTCGCCGCCGCTGACGCCTTTTTCGCCACGGTCCGCGATCGCCGCCGCGAATGGGCCATGATCCGCAAAGCCGGTCGGTTGGCGAACGTGTTCAAGTTACGCTCCTCCTCCTGAACGTGCGCCGCGAAAAATTCCGCCGAACAGTTTTCGTTTGTAGTTCAATTTCACGGTTTCTATGGTTGATCCATAGAAGGCGATGCTCGTGGGCTCCATCAGACCTGCCACGCTGGAAGACCTGCCCCGGATCGCTCGACTCGTCGCGCAATGCGGGTTCCCAGAACGTTCGCCCGAAGGATGGCGCTGGGTCCTGTTCGAGAACCCCGATCAGGGAAAGAGCGCGCCTGGGTGGGTGTATGAGCACCAAGGCCGACTTGCGGGGTTTCTGGGCAATTTCGTCATGTCTTACCGCCATGGACCTGACCGCTTCCGGATCGCGTCGGGACATACCGTGGTCACCGACATGCGACGACCTTCGCTGCACGCCGGGGGCAAGCTGATCCGCCACGGTTTGTCCCAGCCCGGCGTTCACGGCTTCGGCTCGCTGAACAACAATGCCCTGTCGGCTCCTCTCCTGCCGCGGCTGGGCGCCCCCCCGCGTTACGGCCGCGCAGGTCGGGAGTGGGCCGAGTGGGTGCTTCGGCCGGAGCGGCTGGTTCAGCACAGCCTGCGCCTTGGATCTCAACCTTCCGAGCGGAGCTTCGACATCGACTTCAGCGGGAGGGAACAGGCCAAGCACTTCGAGCTGAGGCCGCTTGAGGACTTTGATGACGACGCGCTGAAGGCCATCCAGCCTGAAACCCGGTTGACGCGCGAAATAGATTTGACCCGATTGCGCTGGCGGCTGGCGGATCCCGACAGGACAGGCGGCGCGGGGTACCGGATCGCAGCGGTGGGAGGGGTGCCGCTGGCGATCGGGGCGCTGGCGGTGACCCAGCCCAGCCCCGACAGGCTCGAGCATGCGGAAATCATCGACTGGATCGCCACGGATGACGGGCACGGCCTCGCGGCGCAGCGGGCGCTGATGCGTCATCTTTGGCGTCTGGCCAAGGCGGCCGGTGTCGCGCGCCTGCGGCTGAAATTCCCCCGGCATCTGCAGCCGGCGACACTCAGGGCGGCAGGGCCCTTTCTAATGCGCCGTCATGGGCATCACCCCTGCCATTTCCAGTTCCGCGAAACGGCGCTGCGCGATTGGCGGCCCACGCCGGGAGACGCGGACTTCTTCTTCGCCTACCGGATTCTCCCCACGCACTTCAAAAGCGCTTCGGCGAGGTGACGGACACACCGCCGCCAGTCCCGACAGCGCGATGCGGCACGGGCTGGACGGGACGACGCAAAGAGGCGGAACAAAACTGTCCCAGCTTTCAGCCCTCGCCGCCGACAGTGGCCCGCCGACGCGCAAAGCGCGACAATCATTATGGAAACTCGTTGCGATGGCTCCGCTTCGTGAATGCATATCGAACTCGAATTCTTAATCCCAGCAAGGTGTTAGCTCAGCGCCTAAGATGGATTAAAACGTTCGGGAAGGATTTGGATTTCGGCGCTATCCCAAAATCTCCGGATGCGCTGTGAGGGTCGGAATGGTCCGCAGAATGACACTTATCCCTATCTCGGTGGCCTAGCTCGAAGAACGCCTACTCAGAAGCTGGTTCGAGGCTTGAACAACGCATTTTGCGTTGACCGCCAGTGGCGGTGATACTCGCCATCATGGATGAAGCACAAGGAAAGCGCTGGCTCCTGACCTGCCCTCAGGGATGCCGGAAGCCCCGTGCATGGGGCCCGGTCCGCGACCCGTTCCAGGCGTCGGCCGTTGAGGCCATTGCACGCACGAAACGCTGTCCAGCCTGCCAGGCCCCGCTGGACGTGCGCCCCAACACGGATACCCCCAGGCCTTCCTTGACGTGGGCGCTCTTGGGGTGGTTTCAGTCGGTTCGCCCGAACCGATAGATTTCGGTGCAGGCGGGGCGGATCAATTCAGGGGGCAGTCATGAGACATCTTTGGGCGGCGGCATGCGGAGCGCTCCTGCTGACGGCATGTGGCCAGGACGGAGCCCGGGCGCCGGAACGCGCCTCGGACACTTTACGGGTCGCGGCCTGGAACATCGAACATCTCACCGCTGAGACCGGGGCGGGCTGCGCGCCGCGCGACGAGGCCGCGCTCGACTTGGTGGCGGACTATATCGCGGCGGTCGACGCCGATGTCTGGCTGCTTCAGGAGATCGATGGAGAGGCCGCGCTCGAGCGCGTGTTCGGCGAGGGCTGGAGCTTCCATGTCGAGGAGCGTGAGGCGGTGGGCGAGTACCCGCTCTGCCGCGGCCGGGACGACGGCAGCCGACTGCGGGCCCAGAACACGGCGGTCGCTGTGCGCGACGGCGTCGCGCACAGCCGCATCCCCGATCTGGACGCGCTCGATGTAGCAGGCGCGGGGCGGATGCGCCATGGCGTCGCCGTCACGGTGTTCGACAATGAGCCGATCGACCTCATGAGCCTGCATCTCGCGTCGGGCTGCCATGAGGGCGAGGAGTCCAATGTCTGTCCGACACTGTTCAGCCAGATCGAGGTTCTGGAAGGCTGGATCGACACGCGGAGCGCTATGGGCCGCGCGGTCATCGTTGGGGGCGATTTCAACCGGCGCCTCGAACTGGACGCGGATCTGGTCTGGAGCGAGCTCAATGACGGCGATCCTTACCCGCTGCATGTCGCGGGTCCGGGGATCCGACCCCAATGCGATCCGCGCTATGGCGAATTCATCGACTTCCTCATACTCAATAACCACGCTCAGGGCCGCAAGATCCAGGGATCCTTCCACGAGACCACTTATGGCCGCGGCGACCGGCCCTCCGACCACTGTCCGATTCTGATTGATCTGCGGCGCTGACGCTTCGGGGCAGGCCAGCGGCCCGCCCCGTGCCCTATCAAGCCCTGCGCCGGACGGTCTCTGGCTCTACCGGCCCAAGCGCTGCCTCGGTCAGCATATGGATCGCGCCCAACAGGCTCTCCAGATGAGACCGGTTTTCGACCTCCAGCAGGCGGTCGAGGATCGCCCAGCGGACAGGGTCATTCGCCCTGTCATCCAAAAACGCGCCAGCGCTGAACGCAGCGGGAGATTTCAGCTTCATCAGAGCGCGGATGCCGCGCAGGGCGGCGACGGAGACCTCACACCGCACGGCATACCCCTGCCCCTGCCCGTAACTGACCGGTCCGCCCAAGGTCTCGATCGGCACACCGATTTCCTTAAAGTAGGCCATGAAGGTTTCATCGACGGACGCGACCACCGCGGTGGCACCGAAATGGAGGCCGAATTCCGCGAGTGCGGCGAACATCAGCGCGCGACAGACTTTGTCGGTCTTCGGATCAAAGCCCGGCCCCGCGATCCAGCGCGACACCTCCCATATCCCCGCGCCGCGGGCGCGCTCCCGGTCGCTCAGGAARTCGCCGAGCGTGGTTTCGAAGAGGTGAGGCTTCCAGGTCGGCAGCAGGCGGGCGGAGCCGAGGACTTCGCCGATATCGCCCARGAGCAGCAGATAGAAGGTGTCAGGCGTATCGAATTCGTCGCGCTCGAGTTCTTCGCCCGTATCGATCTCCGACCAGCCGAGCCGGTCGATGAAGACCTCCCGGCGCTGGCGATGCATCTGTTCGAGCTGTACCCCGTAAAGTCCGCGATTGGCTGGTGTCACGATGTGAACGCGCATGGGTCATCCCCTTAAGGTTGCTGAACCCGTTCACTCCAGCAGCCTGCGCGATTCTCCGAACGCCGGGATTTCCCTTCATCAAATTTGTATATGGCCGAGACGGATGGCCTCGACACAGAGCTGGGCCGTGGTCTTCACGTTGAGCCGGATCCGCGCCGCAGCGAGATACTGCTCCACGGTCTTGTCAGCCAGCCCCAGACGATCGGCGGTTGCACGCTGGGTGTAGCCGCTCGCGATGAACGCTACGATGTCCCTCTGCCTCGGGGTCAGGCCGCCCCTGCCCTCGATGGTGCGCCGCCTGAGGGTTTTGGTCATCCCGGCATAATAAAGCGACATCACATGGAGCGCCGTGCGCACGGCCGGGCTGTCATCGATGTCGCGGCCCGACACGGTCACCAGGCCGAAGGACCCATCGAGCGAGCGCAGCGGGGTGACGACGCCGTCACGTCCTCCATAGGACTCGGCGTCTTCGAAGAACTCATGCTGGCTTTGAGTGAGCCTCGCCGACGCCTGCACGTCTTTCCAGGTGAACGGCGCCGGGTGGCGGGTGGCCCGGTGCACGGTCGGATCGAGAGCCCCATAGCCTTGACCGAAATAGCGGCTCTGCCAGCGGGGATCCCAGACGCCGGTGAGCGCGTCTTCGACGGGCCGCCCTCCGGGTCCCGTAATGGCGACATGGATGAAGTGATCGTACCCGTACGGAGCGATGCGGCTGCGGAAGGCGGCGTTGAGGGAGGCCATGTCGCGATGGCTCTCGATGCGCTGGAGGAAGGAGAAAGCCTCCGATCCGATATCTGCGTGCCTGACCCCGTCCATCCGACGCCTCCGGATTGGGATGATCCTCAATTTGACGGGTAATCTGCCTTGATTCTGAACCTAGGATTTCACTTTCAATACGATACTATCCACACGGCACTTTCTCTGGGTCGGGCTGGAGACATCATGCGACCAATGACCGATGGGGGCCGGCAGGTCATGGCCGAAACGGCGCTGCTCGGCGGCCGGATACGGCTGTATCGACAGATGCGGGGCTGCTCTCAGATCGAGCTGGCCAGTGCGGTGTCGATCAGGTTTGCGGAGCTGACCGCTTTCGAGCGGGGGCGCGCGCGGATATGCGCGGCGCTGCTCAACCGGATCGCGCTCTTTCTTGAGGTTCCGATCCAGTCCTTCTACGCCGATCTGCCAGATCAGCAGCTCCCGATCTGCTCGGGACGGCGTTGACGACGGAAACCCGGACGTGTCCGCCGTGTCCGTTGAGCACTGTCGATGATGGGATGCGGCGCGCCGGAGACCGCCGGGAGCGCCAGGGCCAGCCGCCCCCTGATTCCGAAAGACCGCTGTACCGCCCGCTCGCATTTCTGAGGCTTGAACGCGCGGATGCGGCCAGATTGCCGCACTCTGCTTCTTTTCCATTTTGGCAGGTGCTAGGATGAGCCGTGGTCGTTTTGACGACGCCGTCATTCTGGTGACGCATGAGCCGTGTCCGATCGAACATTCGAAGCGCAGCCCATGCCCTCCTGGCCGGGCTGTGGCTCATCGTGTCGGTTTCTGCATCTGCGTATGCGATCGTGGAGACGCCGCACGGCGATCTTGAAAGCCATGCGCACGCTTCCGACCACACCCACGATCTCGACGGCTGCGAGAGCCATGCGCCCTGCAAGACGGCGCCATGCCATGTTCATTGGCTGGCAGGATCCGCGCCGGTCTCCGTTTTTTCTCCGCGTTACGCCGCGCCCGCAGCCGGGCGGCTGTCCGACACCTATGCCAGCCGGGGCGATCCGCCCGGCCTGAAGCCTCCGATGATCTGACCTGCCACCGCCGTTCCCACTTCGCGCGGGGACGTCCTGACAGGTTGGAACCGGAGTTTTCTCATGATCACGACATGGCTGCGCAGCGGGCTTCTGGCCGCCGCGCTGGCCGGGGGCGCGGCGCAGGCCGCCCCCGGACTTTGCGACGGCGTATCCGTCGCGGCGGCCGCCCCCGTGGCGGGCGCGCCGCTGACGCTGGACGCCGCGTTGCGGGCGGTGGATGCCGCCTCGCCCGAGCTCAGGGCGTCGGCGCTGGAAACCTTGGCTCTGCGCGCCGAGGCGCGTCAGGCCGGGCGTCTGGCCAATCCCGAGATCGAGGTCGATCTTGAAGAGTTCGATGGCGCGGGCTTGCGGGCGTTCGGCGCCTCCGAGGCCACGGTGTCGATCGCCCAGCCCCTCCCTCTGGGCCGCCGTCTGGCGCGCGCCCGCGCAGCGGGAGAGGCCTGGGCGGACGCGAGCGCGGCAGACTGCGCGGCCCTGCGTCACGGCTTGCTGCTGGAGGCGGCGGGCCTGTTTCACGATCTTGCCGCCGCCGAGGCCCGCGCGTCGCTGGCCGGAGACGCCGCGGACTTGGCCGGAGAGGTCAGCGAAGCGGTGCGCCGCAGGATCGAGGAAGGCGGCGCGCCGCGCATTGATCTGGCGCCTGCGCAAGCCGAGCATGCCGCCGCCCGCGCCGACCTGGAAGCCGCCCGGGCCGAGGCTTCCGGGCTGAGGCTGGCGCTCGCCGCCCTGTGGGGCGAGGGAGAAGCTGAGTTCGGCCCCCTCCAGCCTGCAGAGGCGGACGCGGCCCTGCCGCCTGTCGAAGAGGCGGTGACGCGCATCCAGACCCACCCGGAGCTGGTCTCGGCCCGCGCGGCGGGACAGGCGCGCCGCGCAGAAACGGCGCTGGCCCGCGCCCAGGCTTACCCCGACATCACCGTCAGGCTGGGAATGCGCAGCTATCGCGACACCGACGACCGTGCGCTGATCGCGGGAGTGAGCGTGCCCCTGCCGCTCTTCGACCGCAATCAGGGCGGCCGGGAGGCGGCCCGCCTCCGGGCAGGCGCAGCGGAGGTTTCCGCCGCCGCGCTGGACCTCCGTTTGGCCGGACGGGTGCGCGCCGCCCATGCCCAGGCTGTCTCGGCCCGTACGCGCGCGCGTGTTCTGGCCGATGAGGCCGCGCCCGCGGCCCGGGACGGTTTCACCGCCGCTCAGGTAGCCTATCGCGAGGGCCGGTACGGCCTGACCCTGCTCCTGGACGCCCGGCGGCGTCTGATCGAGGCCGAGACCCGTCGGGTCGACGCCGAACGCGACGCGCGCGGAGCGCGCGACACGCTGCTCGCCCTGGGCGGCTATCCCCCTTTCACGCAGTCTGATGTTTCCGGAGGCCGCCCATGAGCGCCCGCATCCTCGTCGCCACGCCGCTTCTGGCCATGGCGCTCCTGTCCGCTTGCGCTCCTGGCGGGGCGGACCATGACGACGATCACGGTCACGAGCATGATCACGACCATGTCGAGATGGACGCCCAGGCCGCCCGCGATGCGGGCATACAGACGGTTCAGGCAAGCTTGTCTTCGCCCGCAGAGGTCATCGACCTGCCTGCCGAGATCCGCTTCGATCAGGATCGGGTGGCTCTGGTCGCCCCCCGCGTGAGCGGGGTCGTGCGCGCTCTGAACGCCTCCGAAGGCGACCGGGTGGAAGCCGGCGCCGTTCTGGCGGTTCTCGACAGCCGGGAACTGGCCGCGCTGGCTGGTGAACGGCGCAGCGCGGAGGCGGCCCTGGCACTGGCGGAGACGGCCTTCGCCCGCGAGCGGCGCCTGCTTGAGCAGGGAATCGCGTCCCAGGCCGAGCACGACGCCGCGCGCGAGGCCGAGCAGGCCGCCTCGGCCCGGCTGCGAAGCGCCGATGCCGGATTGCGCGCGGCGGGAGCGGACGGGCCGGATTCCGAACGGGGCGTGAACCGTCTGACGGCGCCGATTTCAGGCACGGTCATGCGTCGGGAGCTGGCGCTGGGCCAGTCGGTGGACGTGGGTGCGGGCCCGGCCTTCATGATCGCTGACGAAAATGCGCTGTGGGCGGACATCGCGGTTTATCCCGGACAGCTCGCGCACGTGCGCTCCGGGGCGCGGGTCACGCTTTTGCAAGACGATGGCGCGGCGCTGGCCGTGACGCGGATCGGGTTCATCGCGCCTCAGCTTTCAGAAACCTCCCGCACGGCCATTGCGCGGGCGCCGCTGGACAATGCGGACGGGCGTTTGCGGGCGGGTCAGTTCCTGACCGCGCGTGTGGAGACCGACCCGGTCGAGGAAGGGCTGTTCGTGCCGGCCCGGGCGGTTCAGCCCTATGAGGGAGGCTGGGCCGTCTTCACCCCCGACGATCACGGTTTCGACGCCCGCATGGTCGTCACCGGCCGCCGGGTGGGCGAGCATCTGGAGATCGTCTCCGGGCTGCAGCCGGGCGAGGCCTTCGTGACCGAGGGCGCCTTCACCCTGAGGGCCGAGCTGGAGAAGTCCGGCTTCGACGATGGCCACGCGCACTGAGGAGGATACTGCCATGAACTCGATCATGACTCGCGTGACGGGCGGGCGGCTGCTGGCCGTGCTGCTGATCCTCGCCGTGTCCGCAGGCGGCGCCTGGGCCTTCCGCAGCCTGCCCGTGGACGCGTTCCCCGACACCTCGCCGTCTCTGGTGCAGGTCTACACCATCGCCGACGGCCTGGCGCCCGAGGAGGTTGAGCTTTACATCACCGCGCCGCTCGAACGGGCGATGGCGGGTTTGCCGCGCGTGGCGGAGATGCGCTCCATCTCCAATTTCGGCCTGTCCATCGTGAACATTTATTTCGAGGACGGCACGGACATCTATTTCGCCCGACAGGTCGTTTCCGAACGTCTGGCGAGCGCCAGCGAGGAGATGGACGAGGGCTTCGGCGAGCCGCGCATGGGGCCGGTGTCCACCGGGCTGGGGATCGTCGTGTACTACAAGCTCGTCGACGAGAGCGGCGCGCGCAACCTGATCGAGATGCGCGAAATTCAGGACTGGCTGGTCAAGATCCCGCTCCAGAGCGTGGCGGGCGTGGCCGAGGTGCTCTCGCTGGGCGGCTATGAGAAGCAATACCAGATCATCGTCGAACCCCAGGCGCTGCTGCGCTACGGGCTGAATATCGGCGATGTGGAGCAGGCGATCCGTGACGGCAGCCGCACGGCGGGCGCGGACATCGTGGAAATCGACGCGGAGCAGTATTCGGTGCGGGCGGTGGGGCTGGCCCGCTCGCTCGAGGACCTGGGCGAGATCGTGCTGCGCTCCGAGGACGGCGCGCCCGTGCGCGTGCGGGACGTGGCGCGGCTGGAGATCGGCGGCGGCCCGCGTCAGGGCCTGGCCACCGCGGACGGCGAGGGCGAGGTGGTCGCCGGGCTGGTTCTGAAGCTTCATGGCGCGAACACCGCTGAAGTGGTCGACGCGATCCGCGACCGGTTCGAGCAGATCAACGCCGCCTTGCCCGAGGGGGTGACGGCCACCGCGTATTACGATCAAGGCGAGCTGGTCACCCAGGCGTCCGCGACCGTGGCCTCCGCGCTGTGGCAGGGGGCGCTTCTGGTCGCCATCGTCATCGTGGTCTTCCTGGGCGGCTGGCGGCCCAGCCTCGTCGTTGTTCTGTCCATACCCTTTTCCGCAGGGGTCGCCTTCATCGGGATGCGTCTTTTGGGCATGAGCGCGGATCTGATGTCGCTGGGGGGCGTGGCCATCGCCATCGGCATGATGGTCGACGGCGCCATCGTCATCGCCGAGAATGTCGACCGGACGCTCAAAGAGCGGCCCGGCGCCTCCCGCCGCGCGGCGGTCGCTGCGGCCGCGGCAGAAGTGGTCGGGCCGCTGGTGGCCGCGGTCAGCGTGGTGATCGTGGTCTTCCTGCCCATCTTCGCGCTGGACGGCCCGGCGGGGAAGACGTTCGGCCCGCTGGCGGCCGCCGCGGCCATGGCGATGGCCGGGTCGCTGGTCTACGCCGCGCTGGTCGCGCCAGCGCTGGCGGCCCTCGTGATGCGTCCGCCCCGCGACGGCCAGGGCCCCGGCGAGGGCGGCGGCCGGATTGGACGGATGGTGTCCCGCCCCGCGCGCCTGTTCGTGCGCCGCCGCTCTCTGGCGGTGGGGCTGGCCCTGGTCATGCTGGCGGCGGGCGCCGCCGTCCTGCCCCGGCTGGGGTCGGAATTCACGCCTGTGCTGGAAGAGGGTGACATCACCATCCGCGCGACCATGGCTCCCTCGATCTCCCTGACCGAAGCCGAGGCGGTCATCAGCCGCCTCGAGCGGCGCATACTGGAGGATTTTCCTGAAGTGGAACTGGCTGTCGCGCGTGTGGGCCGGGGCGAAATCGGCGCCCACGCCGATCCGGTCAACAACGCGGAAATCTTCCTGGGCCTGCGCCCCCGTTCCGAATGGCGCGGCGGCCTCAGCCCGGCGGACCTGCGTGCGCGCCTGTCGGAAGACCTGTCGGATTTCCCTGGCGTCATGGTCAATGTCAGTCAGCCGATCGCGATGGCGCTGGACGAACTGGTGACCGGCACGCGCGCCCAGCTGGCTGTGAAGATATACGGCCCGGATCCGGACGTTCTGCTGAGCGCTTCCGAACGCATGACCGCGATTCTGGGCGGCGTCCGCGGCGCGGCGGACGTTCAGGCCGACCAGATCACCGGCGCGCCTCAGCTGCGTATCGAGCTGGACCGCCGGGCCATGGCCCGGCACGGCCTTTCCATCGAGGACGCGCTGTCGCTGGTGGGCACGGCGGTCGGCGGGCAGCAGGCCGGGGCCGTGTTCGAAGGCGAACGGCGCTTCCCCGTCGTGCTGCGCTATCCGCAGACGCGGCGCTCCAGCCCCGAGGCGATCGGCGCGCTGACGCTGCGCGCGCCCTCCGGCGCGCTGGTCCGGCTCGACGAGATCGCCGTGATCGGCACAGAGGTCGGCCCGCGCCAGATCACCCGCGAGGATGGCGAGCGATTCATCGCGGTCCAGGCCAATGTCCGCGGTCGCGACATCGGCTCGTTCGTGCGTGACGGGCAGGCCGCCATCGACCGTGAGCTGGACCTGCCGGCAGGCTATCGCGTGGCGTGGGGCGGACAGTTCGAGCTTCAACAGCAGGCCAATCGCCGCTTCGCAGTGGTCATTCCTGTCACGCTCGGGATCGTGGCGCTGATCCTGCTGCTGGCGTTCGGCCGGGCGCGTTCGGCGTTGCTGATCCTGATGAACATCCCGCTGGCGCTGACCGGCGGGGCGCTCGCGCTGTGGGTCACCGGCCTGCCGGTATCGGTTCCAGCCACCGTGGGCTTCATCGCCCTGTTCGGTATCGCGCTGGGCAACGGGATGGTGCTGGTCAGTTTCCTGGACCGCTTCGCCCGGCAGGGCCGCGACCGCGACGCGCTGGCTGTCGAAGGCGCGTCTCTTCGTGCACGCGCGGTGCTGATGACGGCGCTGACAACGGCGCTGGGCCTGGCGCCGCTCCTGTTCGCGACCGGCGTCGGCGCGGAAGTGCAGCGGCCGCTCGCCGTCGTCGTGACAGGGGGGCTGGTCAGTTCGACTCTGCTGACGCTGCTGGTCCTTCCCGCCCTGCATCGCTGGTTTGCGCCTGGTCCGGACGCGCGATCAGACACGCTCGCCCCCGCGAAGGAGGCGCCGGCGTCATGACAGGGTCGGCGGCGCCTCCGGTGACCGGGCTGGCCGCTGCCGGCGGGATCGCCTTGGATCGGGAACAGGCTTTGGCCATGGTCAGCCTGGGGCCTGGATCGCTGGTCGCGTCGACCTCACCGGGTGGATCTGCACCTGGGACAGCCTGTGGCGCAGATCCCTGTCAGGGCTTCGCCTTCCGGGGACGTCCGCCTTTCCTCGAGGCGGCGGTGCGGGATGACGCTGCCGGCCTGGCAGCGCCTTGTCGAGCCGTCCTGCTGCCGGGGGCCGCTGCCTTTTTTCCTGCGGCTTGGAGGGAGGGCGTGGACTGACCTGGCGGCTGCGGCGTCGGCTTGCGGCCCAGTCCGCGCGCCTTGGCGACGGCGCTGCGCTCCTCGGAATAGGACGGCGCGATCATCGGATAGTCGGCGGGCAGACCATATTCGGCGCGATAGGTTGATGGCGTGAAGCCGTGCGCCGCGATATGCCGCTTGAGAGTCCTGTAGGGCTTGCCGTCAATCAGGGAGAGGAGGTGATCGCGGCTGGCGAGCGATTTGCGGACTGACACCGCGGGCTTGAGCGTCGGTCCGCGGTCTTCGGGTTCATCCCTGGACAGAGCGTCCAGCGTCGCATGGATATCACGGATGAGCGTCGGCAGATCGCCCGCCGGCACGGCATTGCTGCCCGCGAAGGCGCTGACGAGTTCCGTCGTCATAGAGACGATATTCTCGGTCGACGGCGTGGTCATGGAATAGCCCCCTCGAAAGTCCTTAAGAAAACAGCCGATGATCTCGCGGACCAACCTAGCGCCACCCGAGGCATTTCCGCCAGCATCAATAGCAAATCGCCCATGATGAGACACACACGCGGATGTCTCAAAATGAGAATTTCGATAATTCGAAAAAAACGTACGATTACTGATTACATCGAAGATGAATCGCGAAATCATGACCCATGGAAGCAAATCGAGGACAGGTCATGAACTTCTTTGCCCGTGCAAAACATGCGTTTTCCGCGATCCAAAATGTATCTCTACCGGGCTGGATTATCGAGACAGTCCGGGGGATGGGCTTCATCGTCGGAAAATTTTACATGCTGATCGGCGGTGCGATCGTTCTGGGCGCTATGACTCATGTTCCCGACCATGCCGGATACCAGCTCGGTTTCGGGGCGCTTGGCTTCGGTATCATGTGGATTGGTCATCACTTCCAGCGCGCCGTCGACCAATCATTCCCCGCAAAGCCTGCTCAGTAGTCGGATGGCTCGCCTTCGCGCGCGGACGGGGCGCTGATCTTGCGTCCCACCTGTTCGATGAAATAGTCGAACCGGCGTTTTCCCAGCGCGTGCGCAGCATTCCGCTCGCCTTCGGGGATCGGCTCGGTGCGGGTCAGCCAGTACAGGATGAAATGCGCCAGGGTTTCATAGGTGCAGGCGAGATCGTGTTCGATCGCCGCCTGTCGCAGATCGAACGCGTCCAGGCGCTTCAGAAGGCGCGCTTCCTGGCTCATCGCGGCCTCAGGCTCGAACCAGGCGCGCAGCGCCGCCTCCACGATCTTCGCCTTGGTGGCGCCGGGCCGGTCGGCTTCCCGGGACAGGCGCTCATGCAGATTGGTCGGCAGACGGATGTTCACGCGGGGTTTGGCCATGAGGGTCAGAAGTCCGGCAGGATGTCGGGGTCGGTTCTGTCGAGGCCGGTGGCCCGGCGGATCGCGGTCTGGTTCGGGTCCTCTTCGGGCGGCGATGGCTCGTCCGCATCGAACTCCGGGGCGGCCTCGATGTCAGGGCGCGCATCGGGCAGATCGAGCGGGAACTGACGGTCCGGCGCCAGGTCGATGTCCGGCCCGCCGACGTCTGGCGGCAGCGAGGGTTCCGGGTCGGTTTCGCTCACGCCGGGCTCCGTCGCCGCGGAGGCGAGACCGCGCGGCTTGCCTGGGCACGCCGGCTTCAACACGCGGCCGGTGAAATTCCGGTCCTCGTAGTAGCGAAGCTTGCGCGCCCGGATCGGCGGCAGGCCCGAGACGAGGACGAGCGCGTCGGTCGCGGCCAGCTGCATCACCTCGCCGGGCGTGATTAGGGCGCGCTGGGTTTCCTGACGGGAGACCATCATATGGCTGAGCCAGGGCGCGAGCCTGTGGCCGGTATAGTTCTTCTGGGATCGCAGTTCGGTGGTCGTGCCGATCGCGTCCGACACCCGCTTGGCGGTGCGCTCGTCATTGGTTGCGAAGGCGATGCGGACATGGCAGTTGTCCAGGATCGAATTGTTCGGCCCGTAGGCCTTTTCGATCTGGTTGAGCGACTGGGCGATCAGATAGGCGCGCACGCCATAGCCGGCCATGAAGGCGAGCGCGCTTTCAAAGAAGTCCAGCCGCCCCAGCGCCGGGAATTCGTCGAGCATGAGCAGCACCCTGCGCCGCGACGGCTGGAGCATCTCCTCGGTCAGGCGGCGGCCTAGCTGGTTCAGGATCAGCCGCATCAGCGGCTTGGTGCGCGACAGGTCCGAGGGCGGCACGACGAGATAGAGCGAGACCGGCCGGTCGGCGTCGACCAGGTCCTCGATCCGCCAGTCCGACGCCGAGGTGGCCGCCGCGACCACGGGATCGCGATAGAGCGACAGGAAGCTCATCGCGGTGGAGAGCACGCCGGATCGTTCGTTCTCGGACTTGTTCAGGAGCTCGCGGGCGGACTGGGCGATGACGGGATGCACCCCTGCCCGGCCCCGATGCGGCGTGGTCAGCATGGCGCGCAGGGTC
>VJOU01000088.1 GCA_007050995.1 Glycocaulis profundi
GGAAAAAGGGACCATTAATTCAACCCAACCAAAAACATCATCCTGAGCAAAGCAAATCAACAAGAAAACAAAAGCTTCATCTCAAACCACTACCAACACCACCCAACATCCCATATATATTATCCACAACTCTTATTCCTCACCCTAAATTCTACCACATTTAGGCATCAACAATGTCTGCATTGTCTGCTGCTGCAAGAATCAACTCTGGCTGGCCACTTCCGACATACGATCCATCGAGAGCGTTWGGTAGCCCCARTGCCCTCAATGCCAAATGTGCGGCTTTCTGTCCTGATATCATCATCGCCCCAAATGTAGGGCCCATTCTCGGAGACCCATCAATCTCCGCAACTTCCATCCCGGTAACGATCATACCMGGAACGATTTCTCTCGTAAGCCTAACAATCGCGTCTTCAGCCGTGTTCATATCAAGTGCCTTCATTCCAGGAACACTCTCAATCATTCCAACACTYCTTAGCCTCTTGACTCCAGTAGCACCCATAGGACCATCATGCCCACATGAGCTCACCACCACCTTAGCTTCCATAACATTCGGGTCCATACACGACTGKGTATCATGGTTCATCGTCACAAGAGCCCAATTAGTCACCACWCCACCAACTCTTCCTTCTTTGATAATCAAATCTTCAGCAGCCACGGCATTGAATAGCTTCACGTTTGGCCTAGCCAAAAGCTTGCTCATGATGGTAGACGTGAATAGAGCTGCATGTTTGATCACGACGTAGTCGTCTTGCTYATCRTACTCGATTTCTAGCTCGTCAAGAAAGAGGTGMGCTGGCTTTCGGACAACCATTGCGGAGAAGAGTTGTCCGCCTAGCCATGCACCACCACCCGGGCTCACAGATTGCTCGATAATCGCTACCTGAACGTTAGGATTTTTACTRAGCTCGTAAGCACAAGAGAGACCAGCGGATCCAGCACCAACGACGACAACATCGGTATCGGCATAAGTGATCATATCAGTCATGTACCTCCTGATCCTTT
>VJOU01000089.1 GCA_007050995.1 Glycocaulis profundi
GAAATGGAAATGACAAACTGTTTCATTCAGAAATGATCGAGTTACAATGTGAAATGCAATAATTTACAAGGATAAAAACAAGATCTCAAACCCTTAATCAAAACACAATTTTCAGTATGACATATTCACTATGTCAAATTATTTATTTTCCGGGGACAAAGTTTGTTGCGTAAGACCAGGCGTTGTTGGCAACAGGGTCAGCAAGGTGGTCAGCAAGGTTCTCCAATGGTCCCTTTCCGGTCACAATGGCTTGAACAAAGAATCCAAACATAGAGAACATAGCTAGTCTTCCATTCTTTAGCTCTTTCACCTTCAACTCAGCAAATGCCTCTGGGTCATCAGCAAGGCCCAATGGGTCAAAGCTACCACCAGGGTAAAGTGGGTCAACAACCTCACCCAATGGCCCACCTGCAATTCTGTAACCCTCAACAGCACCCATTAGGATGACTTGAGTGGCCCAAATGGCCAAGATGCTTTGGGCATGGACCAAACTTGGGTTTCCCAAGTAATCAAGACCACCTTCGCTAAAGATTTGGGCTCCAGCCTTGAACCATACAGCCTCACCAAACTTCACACCGTTACGGGCCAAAAGCTCTGGGAAGACACATCCAAGAGCCCCAAGCATGGCCCATCTAGAGTGGATGACCTCAAGCTCACGGTTCTTGGCAAATGTCTCAGGATCGGCAGAAAGCCCAGCAGTGTCCCAACCGTAGTCACCTGGGAATTCACCAGTGAGGTATGATGGGGCCTCACCGGAGAATGGGCCTAGGTACTTGACACGGTCAGGACCATACCATGGGCTTCCTGAGGGTGCAACCTTTTTGGGTGCTGCAGATTTCCTCATTGAAACACGTCCGTTTCCGAAAAGCTCGGAACCGGATGGAGTTGCTTTCACCGCTTGTCCGGTGAAAGGAGATGAGAGTGCCATGGTGGAAGCAGCCATTATATAATATTTTCTCAAACGGGAAGGCAAGAGGATTGAGTAAATCTGTAGTATATATGG
>VJOU01000090.1 GCA_007050995.1 Glycocaulis profundi
CCCCCATCCATCTCCAAAACAGAGACCTCATTGTCGTAGTAAGTATCAGGACCATATGCGAATTTGATACCAGGGTAAGAACAAGTGAGCTTCCTACCACATGGAATCCATGAGATGGTGGAGCCTTCATCAAACAAATAAACCGGGCTGAAGTATTTCACACCCTCTTTCATKATYAGCTTCACTCTYAAMACYTTTCCCTCRTTGTCATCWGGAATYAGCTGTGTRGGCAACACTTCWATAACTGCATCTGCGTATTGCTTTTGTGGGTCAATATAAGCATCAAARTCTGGYTTTCTRGCCTCAATRCTRGCTTTRATRCTTTCAAGRCTGTGYCCTCTCTCTGCCATGTCYCTCTGAATTTTCCAKGCRAATTTAACWTCGTYRCTGATRTCCAAGTAGATGCTGAAGTCCAAGAGGTCTCTTACTCTCTCATCATACATTGGGTGCAAACCTTCAATGACAGGGATCTTAGGTGGCTTGATGAGCTCAGGAGGGTCCAAAAGACCACTAACATGGTTATAAATAGGCTTGTCAACAGCAATACCATCTTTAATAGCCTTAACTTGTTCATACATAAGATCAAAGTTATTGGCTCTTGGGTCGAGTGCTGTCACCCCTTCAACTTTCCTCCCTGTTCTATCCAATGAATGGTAATCATCCAAACATATAACTGCTGTAGTGTCACTAATAAGTGTGTTTGAAYCAGGATTGCCTCCCTTTGGTGGCGCTGCTGCACCTCCAAACACACTAGTTAACCTTCTCATGAAGGTACTCTTCCCACACCCTGAGTCTGCTGCTAGTCCGATTACTATAGTATCGCCTGCGCATCTTATCACACCACCTCTCMCTCTGCCTCGGTTAGTCCTTTTACCTGCATTGAAAAACAACACTTGTCTTTGTTGAATTCCTAAGTTGGTTTTTGTTGGTGTTGAGATTGAACATGTTGAGTTCAGAGATTGGACTGTGTACACTGTGGACACTGCCATATTTT
>VJOU01000091.1 GCA_007050995.1 Glycocaulis profundi
GTTTTACCTTATGTTTGTGGCTTCTTCAGTGTTTTACCTTATGTTTGTGGCTTCTTCAGTCTTCTTCGTTGGATTTTTCATCTTGGATATATGCCTGGAGCACGGTATTCAGYCGGACGGTCAGATGCCGTGCGAAAAGACCATTGGTGGAGGTGATGACTCATTCCAAACTTTTTTCAGCGAAACTGGAGCTGGAAAACACGTGCCTCGTGCAGTTATGGTTGATCTTGAACCGACAGTAGTTGATGAAGTGAGAACCGGAACTTACCGTCAGCTTTTCCATCCGGATCAACTAGTTACTGGGAAAGAAGATGCAGCAAATAATTACGCAAGAGGTCACTATACAGTGGGAAAGGAAATGGTTGATACCATTTTGGATCGAGTGCGGAAAATGGCCGTTTTCCACTCCTTCGGTGGAGGTTCACTCGTTTTCCACTCCTTCGGTGGAGGTTCAGGATCTGGCTTCACATCCCTCCTTATGGAACGACTCTCCGTTGACTATGGAAAGAAGTCCAAGCTCGAATTTGCCATCTATCCAGCGCCACAGATCGCTACAGCCGTTGTAGAGCCTTACAACGCTATTCTCTGCACACACACTACCCTCGAACACTCGGATTGTTGCTTTATGGTTGACAACGAAGCCATTTACGACATCTGCAGACGCAATTTAGACATTGAACGACCAACATATACGAATCTGAATCGTCTCATAGCGCAAATAGTCAGTTCTATAACAGCCTCCCTACGATTTGATGGAGCCTTGAATGTAGATCTGGCCGAATTTCAGACCAATCTAGTCCCCTACCCACGAATCCACTTTCCCTTGGCTGCCTACCACCCCACAGTCTCCGCTGAGAAGGCCTACCATGAACAGCTTAGCGTTCCAGAACTCACCAACGCTTGTTTCGAACCCGCAAACCAATTGGTGAAGTGYGACCCACGTCATGGRAAGTATATGGCTTGTTGTATGCTTTATCGTGGAGACGT
>VJOU01000013.1 GCA_007050995.1 Glycocaulis profundi
GCCTGGGCCAGCTCGCGCCGCGCGCCTTCGCGCCGGGCGCGGATCTCGGCGGCCTCGCCCTGGGCCTCGTCCAGCGCGCGCTCGGCTTCGGCCCGCTTGGCTTCGGCCTCTGTGACAGCCTTGTTCGCGCCCGCGATGGCGGCCTCGTCACCGCGGGAATCGTCCTTCACCTGCCCCAGCGCGGTCCGCACCCGGGCCAGCGCCTCGCGGGCTTCCTCGGCGAGCTGGCCCTCGCGGCCGGCCGCGCCCTCGATTTCCGCGATGCGCTCGCCCAGCCGCGCGATCTCGGCCTCGACCTGATCGAGATCGCGTTCGGCGGCGTCCTTCTCGCGCTCGATCAGGCGCAGGGCGGCGCTGGCCTCGGCCTCGGCCTGGCGCAGGGGCGCCACGGCGGCGGCGGCCTTCTCGGCATTGGACGTCGCGCCCGCGGCGAGACGAATCGCCTGCCCGGCGATCTCCTCGATCTCATCCAGCCTGCCTTGCGCAGCGGCGACCGCCTCGCCCGCCTCGCGCCAGCGGCGCAGCCAGACGAGGGCTTCGAGCTCGCGGATCAGGGCGGAGAGCTCGCGATAGCGGCCCGCCTGCCGGGCCTGACGCTGCAGGGTCTGATGGCGGGAGGTGAGGTCGTCGACCACCTCCTGCAGGCGGTCGAGATTGGCTTCGGCGGCATTCAGGCGCAGCTGAGCCTCGCGGCGCCGGGCACGCAGGCCGGCCACGCCCGCGGCCTCCTCCAGCACCAGGCGGCGGTTCTCCGGCTTGGCGCTGATCAGGTCGTTGATCTGGCCCTGACGGACCAGCGCGGGCGAGTTCGCCCCGGTGCCGGCGTCCGCGAACAGGAGCTGGACGTCTTTCGCCCGCACCTCCTCGCCATTGATGCGGTAGTCCGACCCCTTGCCGCGCACGATCCGGCGCACGACCTCGAGCGTGTCGGCGTCGTTGAATCGGGCGGGGGCGCGCCGGTCGGAATTGTCCACGGTCAGGGTGACGTCCGCGCGGTCGCGGGAGGGGCGGCGGTCGGTGCCCGCGAAGATCACGTCTTCCATCCCGCCGCCGCGCAGGGATTTGGCCGAGGTGGCGCCCATCACCCAGCGCAGGGCCTCGAGAAGATTGCTCTTCCCGCAGCCATTGGGCCCGATGACCCCGGTCAGCCCTGGATCGATGCGCAGCTCGGCGGGGTCCACGAAGGACTTGAAGCCCGCCAGGCGCAGCTGGGTGAACTTCACTCCGGTCTCCTGCGGGGCGGGCCGGCCGGTCTTCCGGTCTCAGCCGCCCTGTTCCACATCCACCGCGTCAGGGGTCAGTCCTCGGATCCGCCCTCGGCGCGAGCCTGGTAGTGGAGGATGATTCGCTCGAACGAGTCGCCAGAGAACTGGGCGGGGATGAAGCCGTCCTCGTCCTCGATGGGCGCGCCGTCGGCGGCCCAGACCAGACCCGAACCGTCCGGCGCGCGCTCGGCGGCCACCAGCTCGCCGTTGAAGATGAAGGTGGGGGTGGCGTCCACACCATCGCGGGAGGACCGCTCGGAAGCGGCGGTGACCTCGGCCATCATGGCTTCGTCGCTCATGCACTCGCGGAAGCGCTGCTGGTCGATGCCCGCGGAGCCCGCGATGGTCTGAAACTGCTGGAGCCCGCGCCCGTCCTGCATGGACTGGTAGATGGCCTGCTGCTGCTCGAACACCAGATCGAGCACGTCGAAATAGCGGTCCTCGGGCGCGCAGCGCGCCAGCATGAAGCCTGCGATGGCCAGATCGCGCGGCGGGGTGATCATCTCGCGGAAGACCAGCCGAAGCGTGCCGTTCTCGATGTATTCGTTGATGGTCGGCTTGACGTTGATGTTGAAGTTCGCGCAGGCCGGGCAGGCGGTCGAGGCGTACTCGACCATCACCACCGGCGCGTCCGGGGAGCCGGTGGCGAAATCGCCTTCACGCTCGAATTCGGTCCGCGCGTCGTCGCCCGCCGCGCCATTGCCGCACGCCGCCAGTCCCGCGATCACGGCGACGGCCGCCGCCTGAAACACCCGCCGGTTCAGCATCATTCCATCAACTCCTGCTCGCCGGATCCCGCGCCCGGTCTGATTTCGGCGCGCAATCTAGCCGCTGGGGCGGTGCAGAGATAGGGGGCGGGTCAGGGCAGCGATCACACCCCGCCCGGTTCCCTCCGCGCCATCACGCGCTAATCTGCCGCCCATGACCCTGATCGATGACCGCTATCTCACCGATTTCCTCAAGCGCCTTCTGCGGACCCCCAGCCCGACCGGTTACACCGACGAGGTGAGCCGGCTGTGCTGCGAAGAGCTCGACCGGCTCGGCGTGGACTACGAGATCACCCGGCGCGGCGCGATCCGGGCCTGCCTGCAGGGCAGCCGCCGCCAGCCCGCCCGCGCCCTGATCGCCCATGTCGACACGCTGGGCGCGCAGGTCAAAGCCATCAAGGACAACGGGCGGATGGAGCTGGTGCCCATCGGCAATTGGTCCTCGCGCTTCGCCGAGGGCGCGCGCTGCACCGTGTTCACCGCCGAGCACGGCGCCTTCCGCGGCCAGATCCTGCCCCTGAAGGCCTCGGGCCACACCTTCAACGAGGAGGTGGACACCCAGCCGGTGTCATGGCGGCAGGTGGAGCTGCGTCCGGACGTGATCGCCCGCGGGCGCGCCGACCTGGAGGCGCTGGGCTTCAACATCGGCGATTTCGTCGCCATCGACCCCCAGCCGGAATTCCTCGACAACGGCTTCATCGCGTCGCGCCATCTCGACGACAAGGCGGGCGTGGCGGCCATGTTCGCCGCGCTCAAGGCCCTCGTGGACACGAAGGCCCATCTGGCCGTGGACACCTATTTTCTGCTCTCGATGACCGAGGAGGTGGGCCACGGGGCCAGCTCGATCCTGACCCACGACATCGCGTCCATGGTCACCATAGACAACGGCACCACCGCGCCGGGCCAGAACTCGTCTGAGTTCGGCGTCACCATCGGGATGGCCGACCAGACCGGGCCGTTCGACTATCACCTGACCCAGAAGCTGCTGCGGCTGGCGTCGGAGAACGCGATCGAGCACCAGCGCGACATCTTCCGCTATTACAGGTCGGATTCAGCCAGCGCCATCGAAGCGGGCGCGGACGTGCGCACCGCCCTGGTCGCCTTCGGCATCGACGCGTCCCACGGCTATGAGCGCATCCACGTCCACGCCCTGCACTCGGTCGCCCGCCTGATCCACGCCTACGTCACCTCGCGGGTTGAGATAACCCGCGACGCCAAGCCGATGGCCAAATCCCTCGAAGGCTTCACCGACATGCCCATGGAACCGGCCACCGACCAGAACTGGCAGGGCGGCGACGACGCGCCGGAGGGGCCGGGGGAAAAGGGTTAGCGCGCGATGCGCTGGCGTGAGCTGAGGCTGATAGGGGGTGTCAGCCCGGCCAGCCGCCGATCAGGTCCGTGGCCGTCGGAATGACGGGCCAGCGGGTTACACAAACTTGTTCCGCCATCTGGCGCTCGCTGCCCGCCGGGCCTATCTACGCCGGACCGGCGGGACAGGAATGACGACATGGCCAGCCGCGCCGCGCGCGATCTCAGGCAGGGGCCGGTCTTCGGCCACATGATGCGCATGGTGATTCCGATGTGTTTCGGGATCGTCGCCATGATGCTGGTGGGCGTGGTCGACGCCTACTGGGTGGGCCGTCTGGGCACCGCCCAGCAGGCCGCCGTCCAGCTCGCCTTTCCCGTCTCCATGGCCGTGATGAGCATCGCCATCGGGCTGGGCGCGGGCGCGGTCTCGGTGGTCGCGCGGGCCGCGGGGCGGGGCGATCACGACCGCACCCGCCGGGTGGCGACCGACGCCATGTGGCTGTCCTTCCTGGTGGTTCTGGCCGCCTCGCTTCTCGGCATCGCGCTGATCGATCCGCTGTTCCGGGCCATGGGCGCGACCGACGCCATGATGCCTCACGTGCGCGATTACATGGTGCTGTGGTTCGCCGGGATCGTGTTCATCGTCGGCCCCATGATCGCCAGCAACATTCTGCGCGCGCTGGGCGACGCGATCCTGCCCAGCGTCATCATGATGATCGCGGCGGTGCTGAACATGGTCCTCGACCCGCTGCTGATCTTCGGCTGGGGGCCGTTCCCGCGCATGGAGGTGCAGGGCGCGGCGCTGGCTACGCTGATCTCAAACCTCGTCGTGTTCGTGATCGCCATGGCGATCCTGATCTGGCGCGAGAAGCTGGTCGATCTGAGCTGGCCGGGCTGGGGCGAGATGTTCTGGAACTGGCGCGAGATCGCGCGCATCGGCGCGCCCGCGGCGGGCTCGAACATGATCAACCCGGTCTCCATGTCCATCGCCTTCGCGGCCATGGCCCGGTTCGGCGAATCCGCCGTGGCGGGCTTCGGCGTGGCGAGCCGGGTGGAGGCCTTCGCCATCATCCCGCTGTTCGCGCTGTCCGCCTGCATCGGCCCGGTGACCGGCCAGAACGGCGGGGCAGGGCTGACGGACCGGGTGCGGGAATCCTTCACCAAGGCCTTCCTGTTCTGCCTGGGCTGGGGGCTGGTCATGGCGGTGGCGCTGGCCGCGCTGGCGTATCCGCTGGCCGCGGCCTTCCTGCCGTCAGAGGCGGCGCGCGAGACGGCGCGGCTCTACTGGTGGATCGTGCCCGTGACCATCGCGGGCTATGGGGTGGCGATGGCCGCCAGCGCAGGCTTCAACGGGCTGGGCCGTCCGCTCTACGGGGTCGCGGTCAACGTGCTGCGGGGCTTCGTGCTGATCGTGCCGCTGACCTGGGCGGGCGGGCTGATCTTCGGCGAGATCGGCGTGATCGGCGGGCTGGCCACGGCGAATCTGCTGACGCTGGCGGCGGTGTGGATCTGCGTGATGCGCTTCGCGCCGCTGACGGCCACCGAGGCGCGCGCCCGGCCGTCGAAACCCGCCCCCGAGCCGCTGGCGGAGACGGCCGAATAGCTCAGTCGTCGTCGCCTGAATCCCCGGCCGCCTCCTCGCCGTCCGCTGGCGTGCCTGAATGGACGGGCTTTTCGGCGGCCTTCTTCTCGGCGGCCTTGTGGGCGGAAAACAGCCCGCCCGCCAGAATCACCAGGGCGGCGGAGGCGAGGATGGAGATCGTGGTGCCCAGCCCCTCGGGCACCACCGCGGTCTGCGACAGCACCGCCAGTCCGGCGGCGGCGGTCAGGCCGATCCAGGCCCATCCCTTGGCGTCCATGAGGCTCTCCCTGAAAAGCTCAGGGGCCGGAGCCTACCGGCTCCGGCCCCTGTCAAGAACCCCTCGGGTATCGATTTGCTAGATCGCGGCCCTGCGGCGCACCGCCGTGACCGACCAGATCAGGGCGATCACCCAGCCCAGCACCGTCCAGCCCAGCAGCAGGTTCGTCAGGAAGATCGCGAACCCGTCATGATGGCCGCGCGCCAGCGCGATGATCGTGGGCAGAAAGTGCAGCACCACCAGCAGAAGCAGAAATTCCATGACCAACCTCCTATCGCTCTTGTGTCAGGCGTTTATCGATTTTCGATAAATGTAAGCGATAAGGCGGGCAGGTCAAGGGCCGGGGCCGATTTTCCCTCACTCCGTCTCGAACGCATACCCCGCATAGACCTCGCGCAGGCGGGTCTTGAGGATCTTGCCGGTCGCGCCCAGCGGCATTTGCTCGATGAACTCCACCGCGTCGGGCAGCCACCATTTGGGCACGCGCTCGGCGAGATAGGCGCGGATGGAGTCCGGGGTCGGGCTGGTGTTCGGTTTCGGCTGGACGACCAGCAGGGGGCGCTCCTGCCATTTGGGGTGGGGCATGCCCACAGCGGCGGCCATGGCGACGTCGGGATGGCCCATCGCCGCGTTCTCCAGATCGATGGAGCTGATCCACTCGCCACCGGTCTTGATGACGTCTTTGGACCGGTCGGTGATGGTCATGTAGCCGTCCTCGTCCAGATGGCCCACATCGCCGGTGCGGAACCAGCCGTCATCGGTGAAGGCTTCCTCGCCCGCGCCCCGGAAATAGCTGGAGATGATCCACGGCCCGCGCACCTGGATGTGGCCCGAGCTCTTGCCGTCGCGCGGCAGGACGTTGCCGCCATCGTCGACCGCGCGCATCTCCACGCCCCAGACCAGCCGGCCCTGCTTGAGCTTGATGGCGATCTTCTCGTCCGCCGACAGGCCCTCATGCTTGGGCAGCAGCTTGCCGACCGTGCCCAGCGGGCTCATCTCGGTCATGCCCCAGCCCTGCTGCATGTCCACGCCGTACTCGCCCTCATAGGCGCGCAGCAGCGCCTCGGGCATGGCCGAGCCGCCCATCAGCACGTTCTCGACGCTGTCGATCCGCTTGCCGCTCTCGCGCAGATACTGAAGCAGGCCCAGCCACACGGTGGGCACGCCCAGAACGTGGGTGACGGCCTCGCCCTCGATCAGCTCCTGCAGCGATTTGCCGTCCAGCTGCGCGCCGGGCATGACCAGTTTCGAGCCCGCCACCGCCGCCGCGTAGGGCACGCCCCAGGCGTTGACGTGGAACATGGGCACGACCGGCATGATGACCCCGCGCGACCCCACCCCGATCGTGTCCATCGAGCACGCCATCAGCGCGTGCAGGACCGTGGAGCGGTGCGAGTAGAGCGCGCCCTTGGGGTCACCCGTGGTGCCCGAGGTGTAGCACAGGCCAGCCGCCGCGTTCTCGTCGAACTCCGGCCAGTCATAGTCCGGCGAGGCCTTGGCCAGCAGGTCTTCATAGATCAGCGGCTTGACGTTCGACATCTGCGGCGCGTGCGCCTCGTCGGTCATCACGATGAAGTTCTTGACCGTCTTGCAGGCCTTGGCGATGGCGTCGACCAGCGGCGCGAAAGTGGTGTCGAAGAAGACGTGCCTGGCCTTGGCGTGGTCGAGCATCCAGGCGATCTGTTTGGGATCGAGCCGGGGATTGACCGTGTGGATCACCGCGCCCGCGCCGGAGATGGCGTAATACAGCTCCAGATGCCGGTGGGTGTTCCAAGCGATGGTGGAGATCCGGTCGCCCTCATGGACCTTCAGCGGCCCTTCCAGGACGTTGGCGAGCCGCTGGGAGCGGGTCAGGCAGTCCTTCCAGCCATAGCGGTGAATCGCCCCGGTCTCGGGCAGGCGGCTGACGATCTCGCGGGAACCGTGATTGGTCCCGGCATGGGTCAGCAGCCCTGAGATCATCAGCGGCCGATCCATCATCTGTCCACGCAGCATCAGTCTTCTCCCCGGATTTTCGTCGGCGCGGCATGCGCCATACGGCGTCTTCTAATTGACGGCATTGAAGGGCGGCCCGCATTGTCTGGCAATCCCCGGCGGCGAGGAAATTGAAGCGGGGGAAGGGTTTTTCCAGTCCGGAGGATGTCCATGACGCCCGCGTTCGCCCCGCCCGTGTTCGATGACGTCAAGGCCGCCGCCGTGCGGCTGGAGGGGCTGGCGGTGCGCACGCCGCTGATCTGGAACCCGGCGCTGGACGAGGCCGCCGGAGGCCGCGTGCTGGTCAAGGCCGAGTGCCTGCAGCGCACCGGATCGTTCAAGTTCCGCGGCGCCTACAACGCGCTGGCGAAGATACCGCAGGACCGGCGTGGGGCCGGGGTGGTGGCCTTCTCCTCGGGCAATCACGCGCAAGGGGTGGCCGAGGCGGCGAAGCTGCTGGGCATGCCCGCGACCATCGTGATGCCCGCCGACGCCCCCGCCATCAAAGCTGAAGGCGTGCGGGCGCGGGGCGCGCAGGTCGTCTCATACGACCGCGAGACCGAAAACCGCGAAGAGATCGCCGCGGCGCTGGCCGCCGAGCGCGGCGCGGCGCTGATCCCGTCCTACGACCATCCCGACGTGATCGCGGGGCAGGGGACGTGTGGGCTGGAAGTGTTCGAGGATCTGGTCGCGCGCGGCGAAAGCGCCGACACGCTGGTCTGCTGCGTGTCCGGCGGGGGGCTGATCGGCGGGATCAATCTGGCCGCCGAGGCCCTGTCGCCCGACACCGAAGTGTGGTCGGCCGAGCCCGCGGGATTCGACGATCACGCCCGGTCGCTGGCCGCCGGAGAGCGGGTCTCCAACGCGAGGGCCGGCGGCTCGGTGCAGGACGCGCTGCTGGCCTCCACCCCCGGCTCGCTGACCTATCAGATCAACGCCCGCAGACTGACGGGCGGCGCGGCGCTGACCGACGCCGAAGCTCTCAGCGCGGTGCGGTTCGCCTGGAAGACGCTGAAGATCGTCCTCGAACCGGGCGGCGCCTGCGCGCTCGCCGCCCTGCTGACCGGCAAGGTGGATGGCCGAGGCCGGACCACCGTGATCATCGCCTCGGGCGGCAACGCCGATCCGGCGCTGTTCGCAAAGGCGATCTCTGGCTAGCTGACGCTGTTATCCAGCCAAATTACGAGCGGTGGGCTGGCTTTAACGGTTGAGATTGAGCCGCCGGGTTCCAAGTTGCGCGTGCGAAGGGATTCGCATAACGTTTCGAAGCTATTTTGGTCAGAGAGCCATGTTCAATATTGAAAACATATTCTCTCTAGGGCTGTCATCGCTTCTGCTCGTTGCTGTATTTGCAATTCACGCCGCGTATTACACGATCAGAAACTATCGAAAAAATTATAAAACTCTCGGCTACGGGGCGATGCTGGTCAGTTTATCAATAATGGTTTCCGGGTTTTTCAATGTCTGATTTTACAGTCTATTCGGATGCTTATGACATGATGGTGGCGTCCCCGGTGTTTGTTTACATCGTGATGCAGTCTGGACAGGGCTTTCCTCACGGTTATGGCCCTGCCATCCTGCTCGTCATAGCAACCGGTTTCTCATACTTGCTACGCAGGATGTAGCAACTCCGCCTTGGTGGGCATCAGTTCTCACCGTCGGTGAGGCTGGATTCACTCCGCCCCGCCGTCGGGATCCATGCCCAGCTCGTCGCGCGTCGCGGCGTCGGCGGCTTCGATGGCGGCCAGCGCTTCGGGCGACAGCGAGGGCAGGGCGGCGTGGACCGCCGCGGCCGCGCCGATCATGTCGCGCTCGATGCTCAGCGGGCTCGCGCCTCCGGCCTGCCGCGCGCGATAGACCTGGATGTTCTCCAGCACCCGCTGGACGTAGTTGCGGGTCTCGTAGAAGGGCAGGCTCTCCACCCAGTCGATGGGGTCGATCTGGCCGGTGCGCGGATCGCCGTAATCGGCCACCCAGCGCCGCACCCGCGCGCCGCCCGCGTTGTAGGCGGCCAGCGCCAGCACCAGCGAGCCGCCGTAATCACCGACCACCTCGTCCAGATGGGCCATCCCCAGACGCATGTTGTAGTTGGGGTCGTCGGTCAGCCAGGCCTCGTTGTAGGGCAGGCCGGTCTGGCGCGCGGTCGCCTGGGCGGTGGCGGGCATCATCTGCATGATGCCGCGCGCGCCTGCATGGCTGACGGCGCGGGCGTCGAACTCGGTCTCCTGCCGGATCACCGACAGGGTCAGCGCGGTCTCGGTGCGCACCGGCGCGTCCTCGGGCACGTCGATCAGCGGATAGGCGCGCTCGGCCAGCTCCTGGCCCAGATGGCGCGCGCTCTTGGCCATGCGCACGCTGTCGCGCAGGCGCAGGAAGTCCAGCGCGATGTCGGCCAGCATGGCCTGCTCGCCCATCGAGGACATGCGGCTTTCCAGATGCGCGGCGAAGGCCCGGAATAGATAGTCCTGGCTCATCTCACCCAGCAGCACCAGCGCCCGGATGTCCTCTCGGGCATGGAAGGCGGCGCGATTCTCTTCGGTGATGATCGGGTCGGGCGGAAGCTGCAGGGTGGCCGCGTCCGGGCCCAGGGCGAGGATGGCGAGCTGGGCGTAATAGGTGGTCGGGTGCTGGGCGGCGGCCTCGTAGCGGTCCCGCGCCAGCAGGGGATCGCCCGCCGCGTCCGCGGCCCGGCCCTGCCAGTAGCGGGCGCGCGACAGGCTGACGGGCATGGACACGCCCGCCTCGAGGTTCTGGAAATGCTCCAGCGCGGCGTCGGGGCGGTCCAGGAAGGACAGCGCCAGCCACCCGGCCATGAACTCGGCGTCCGCGAAGGACGCGCCCGCGCTCATGCCGTTGGACGCGGCGAGCTGGTAGGCGGTCGTGTAGTCGCGGCTGCGCATCAGATCGAGGATGATCAGCTTGCGTTCGGTCCACATGGCCTCGAGCGCGGCGGTGTTCTGGTGGGCGTCGGGCAGTTCCAGCAGCAGCTCCAGCGCGCCGGGATTGTTGCCGCCCTGACGCCGCCAGCGGGCGCGGTCATGGATCAGGCCCGGATGGGTGGACAGGCTGGAGGGCACGGCGTTGACCGCGCCGTCCACGCCCGCCTCGCGGCCGGCGAGACGGATGCGCGCGGTGGCGACCTGACGCTCGCCGCCTTCCAGCTCGGGCAGCAGGGCGCTGGCGGCGGTGCGCTGGTTCGACCACAGCAGGAAGTCCACGCGCGCGGCGTGGTCGGCGCTGGTCAGGATGGAGCGGTGCCGGCGCAGGGCGTCGGACTGGCGCGACTGACGGATGGTCTGCTCGCGCCAGGCGCGGCGGACCTGCTCGGCGCCCTCGTCCTGACGGCCCAGCGCGATCAGCGCCTCGCCATAGGTCAGCCGTCCGTCGCCCGTGACCGGCGCGTGGCGCTCGAACCACTGGACGATCTCGGACGGGCTGAGCCGCGCGTCCTCCATCTTGTGTTCCAGATCGCGCAGGATCGCGGCGTGGCGGGGCCAGCCCACCAGTTCGTCCGCGGCATGGCGCAGCTCGTCGTATCCCACCCGGTTGTCGCCCGTCGCCACGCGCCAGAGCAGGACCTTGCGCGCGGTCTCGTCGCTGATCGCGTGCCGGGTGGAGCGCACCGCGTCCCAGTCATTGTGGTCGGCGCGGCGCAGGGCGTGGCGGAAATTGTGGAAGTCCTGGCTGCCCAGAACCGAGGAATGGTTCTGCACCGGAGGCTTCAGGCGGGGGTAGGCGTCTGCGAGCGCGGCCTGTCCCATCAGGGGCAGGGCGGCGGCCAGAAGGGCGGCGCGGAAAAGCATGGGGGGGAGCCTTGTGCCTAAGGTGTCTGCGGGCCTGCCGGAGAGTCGCCCAGCCCGCGGATTCTGTCCACTCAGATCGCGCAGCCCCCGCGACTCCGGCGCGCGCAGGATATTCGCTTGCCGCGCGAAAACCAAATCACGGCAAGCAGGCCTTGGCGGGAGGGCGGCCCGCCGATAAGGTCCGCGCCCGAATTTCCGCCTGTCAGACTGATGGATAGACCCATGTTCCGCGGCTCCTTCACCGCCCTCGTCACGCCTTTCTCAGACGGCCGCATCGACGAGGCCGCCTACAAGGCGCTGATCGAGCGCCAGATCGCGGCGGGCACGCACGGGCTGGTGCCTGCGGGCACCACCGCGGAGACCTCGACCCTGAGCGCGGATGAACGCCGCCAGGCCATCGAGCTGTGCGTGAAGACCGCCGCGGGCCGCGTGCCGGTGATCGCGGGCACGGGGTCCAACGCGACCGCCGATGTCATCGAGCTTCAGCATTTCGCCAAGACCGTCGGCGCGGACGCGGGGCTGGTCGTCGCGCCCTATTACAACAAGCCGTCCCAGGAGGGCCTCGCCGCTCACTACAAGGCGATCGCCGACGCGGTGGAGCTGCCGATCTTCGTCTACAACATTCCCGGCCGCTCCATCGTGGACATCTCGGTTCAGACCATGGCCGAAATCGCCCGCCATCCCAACGTGATCGGGGTCAAGGACGCCACCGGCGACATCGCCCGGGTCACGCGCCAGCGGCTGGCCTGCGGGGAGGACTTCATCCAGCTCTCGGGCGAGGACGCCAGCGCGCTCGGCTACAACGCCCATGGCGGCGTGGGCGCGATCTCGGTGACCGCCAATGTCGCGCCCGAGCTGTGCGCCCGGTTCCAGACCGCCTGCCTGGAGGGCCGGTGGGACGAGGCCCGCGATCTGAACGACCGGCTCCAGCCCCTGCACGAGGCCCTGTTCAGCTATCCCAGCCCGGCGCCCGCCAAATACGCCCTGTCGCTTCTGAACCTGTGCTCGGCGGAGGTCCGCCTGCCGCTGGTCGAGTGCCCCGAGCCGGTCAAGGCGGCGGTGCGCGCGGCCATGGAAGGGTGCGGCCTGACATGAGCAAGCCAGACGACAAGGGTCTGGTCGCGGTCAACCGGCGCGCCCGGTTCGATTACGAGATCGAGGAGACCTTCGAGGCGGGGCTGATGCTCACCGGCACCGAGGTCAAATCCCTGCGCGCGGGCCACGCCAACATCGCCGAGGCCTATGTCAGCCCCGAGCGCGCGGGCCTGTGGCTGATCAACGCCGACTTCCCGCCCTACGAGGGAGGCAACCGTTTCAATCACGAGCCGCGGCGGCACCGGAAACTGCTGATGCACCGGCGCGAGATTTCCAAGCTGGCCGGCGCGGTCCAGCGCGAGGGCCGGACGATCATCCCGCTGAGGCTCTATTTCAACGAGCGTGGCCTCGCCAAGCTCCAGATCGGTCTCGCCAAAGGCAAGAAGACCGTCGACAAGCGCGAAACCATCAAGCAGCGGGAGTGGAACCGCTCCAAGGCGCGCCTGATGAAGGATTTCGGGTAGCTCAAAGCCGCCCCAGCGCCTTTTCGAACACGTCGTGGAACATGGGCTCGGTCAGGCGGCCCGTGTTCGTGTTGTATCGCGAGCAGTGATAGCTGTCGAAGAGGGCGAGGGGGCCGTTGGGGCCGTCCAGGCGATGCTCCGCGCCGTGGGCGAACTTGAACGGGCCGGGTTTCAGGCCCAGCGCGCGCAGCGTGTTCTCGTGGGCGATGCGGCCCAGCGCGATCATGGCCTTCAGATTCGGCAGGTGCGCGATCCGCGAGGCGAGGAAGGGGCGGCAGTTGGCGCACTCCGCGCCGACGGGCTTGTTCTGGGGCGGCACGCAGCGCACCGCGTTGGTGATCATGGTCCGCTTCAGAACCAACCCGTCATCGGGCCGGGCGTCGTACTCGCCTTCCGACAGCCCGAACCGGTCCAGCGTCGCGTAGAGCAGGTCGCCCGCCCAGTCGCCGGTGAAGGGGCGGCCGGTCTGGTTCGCCCCCGTCCGGCCCGGCGCCAGCCCCACGATGAGCAGTTCGGCGTCCGGGTCGCCGAAGGAGTCCACCGGCGCGTTGTGCCAGTGCGGCTCCAGCGCGGCGTTCTCCTCGCGATAGGCGACCAGGCGCGGGCAGAGGGGGCAGTCGAGCGGGGCCTCGGGCGGGGCGGCGGTGGCCGCCGCCATCCTATTCGTCATCCCCGTCCTCGTCCCGGTCGCGATACTCCTCGCGCTGGCGGCGTTCGCGCCCGACCAGCTTGCCCAGATCGACCAGATCGATGAAGGCGTCCGCCTGGCGGCGCAGGTCGTCGGAGGCCATGGGCGGGCTGGATTTCAGGGTGGAGACCACCGACACCCGCACGCCCTTGCGCTGCACCGCGTCGACGACCTTGCGGAAATCGCCGTCGCCGGAGAACAGCAGGATGTGGTCGAGATAGGCGGCCGCCTCCATCATGTCGACGGCGATCTCGACGTCCATGTCGCCCTTCACCCGGCGCCGTCCGCTGTCGTCGGTGTATTCCTTGGCGGGCTTGGTGATGATGCGGAAGCCGTTATAGTCCAGCCAGTCGATCAGGGGGCGGATCGGGCTGTATTCCTCGTTCTCGAGCAGGGCGGTGTAATAGTTGGCGCGGATCAGGCGCCCGCGCTTGCGGAACTCGTCCAGAAGCTTGCGGTAATCGATGTCGAAATCCAGACCCCGGGCGGCCGAATAAAGATTCGCGCCGTCGATGAACATGCCCAGACGCTCGTTGGGGTAGAAGGTCATGTATATCCTATCCTCTGGTTATGGCTTGAAAAAATGAACTCTGAGCCCCGTATCTACATCGCTTTGGGAACGAATAAAGCGCATGACGGGCTCGAAGGGTCCGAAATTCTCCGCGCGGCGCTCAAGTCACTGGCCCAGAAGGGAATAAAAATACACGCCGCGTCGCGCCCCTGGACCACCCCGGCCTGGCCCGATCCGTCCGACCCGCCCTACACCAACGCCGCGGCCCGGATCGGGACCGCATTGGAGCCCCGCGCCCTGCTCGATCTGCTCCATGCGGTGGAGGCCGAGCATGGCCGGGCGCGCACCGTGCCCAACGCGCCGCGCGCTCTCGATCTCGACCTGATCGACCATGGCGGACGCGTCGAGCAGGGGGAGGAGGGGCTGATCGTGCCTCACCCCCGGGCCACGGGCCGGGCCTTCGTGCTGCTGCCGCTGTTCGATGTTGCGCCGGACTGGCGCGATCCGGTATCAGGGACGGCGATAGGAGCGCTGATCGACGCGCTTCCGGACGCCGACCGGCGGGCCGCCAGGCCAGCCGGATCGGTCTTGTGCGCCGCAGCGCCCGGCTTGAAGCCGGACGCCCGGTGAGGTATTCGTGTTCTGTTGCGGCAACGCTCGCAGAACACATCCAGATCAGGAGCGCTCCCCGAATGGCCCGCGTCACCGTCGAAGACTGCATCGAGAAGGTCCCGAACCGCTTCAAGCTGGTTCTGCTGAGCGCTCACCGCGCGCGGAACATCGCCGCGGGCGCAGGTCTGCAGATCGACCGCGACAACGACAAGAACCCCGTCGTGGCCCTGCGCGAGATCGCCGACGAGAAGCTCGATCTGGACAGCCTGGGCGAAAGCCTGGTCTCCGGCCTGCAGCGCGTGATCCCGTCCGACGACGACGAGGAGAGCGAAGGCCGCGCCGAGAAACGCGCCGAGGCGCCCGCCCAGCTTCCGGCTCCTGAAATGGACGAGGCCGCCATGCTGCGCGCCCTCCAGAGCGACAGGGACGGCCCGTCGGACGGCCGGCTCTGACTTGGACACCGCGCTGGCAGCCGAGCGCAGGCCGGCCGAGGCGATCCCGACAGCCGATGACCTGATCGCGCGCGTCAGGTCCTACCATCCCGGCGCGGATGGGGACCTGATCCGGCGGGCCTACGAGTTCGCCCGCGAGAAGCATTCCCGACAGACCCGCCATTCGGGCGAGCCCTATTACGGGCACGTCGTGGCCGTCGCCATGATGCTGGCCGACCTGCATCTGGACGTGTCCACCGTCTGCGCGGGCCTGCTGCACGACACGGTCGAAGACACCGAAGCCACGCTTGAAGAGCTCGCCGAGCTGTTCGGCGAGGACATCGCGCGTCTGGTCGACGGGGAGACCAAGCTCTCCCAGATGGAGCTGTCTTCCAAACGCACCAAGCAGGCGGAGAACTTCCAGAAGCTGGTGGTGGCCATCACCGAGGATGTCCGCGTGCTGCTGGTCAAGCTGTGCGACCGGCTGCACAACATGCGCACGCTCCACCACATCCCCCGGCAGGACAAGCGCGAGCGCATCGCCCGCGAGACGCTGGAGATCTACGCTCCGCTCGCCCGGCGGATCGGCGTGAACCGGCTGTGCACCGAGCTCGAGGACCTGTCGTTCCGGAACCTCAACCCCAACGCCTTCGAATCCATCACCCGGCGGCTGGCCGCGATCCGCGAGACCCGCTCGGTCGCCGTGGCCACCGTGTCCGCGGCCCTGTCGGCCAAGCTGGAGGAGGCGGGGATCGACGCGCGGGTGTTCGGGCGCGAGAAACGGCCCTATTCGATCTGGCGCAAGCTGGAGCGCAAGGGCGTCAGCTTCGACGAGATCGCCGACATCTACGCCTTCCGCGTCATCGTCACCTCGCCGGACGACTGCTACCGCACGCTGGGCGTGATCCACCAGACCTGGCGGTGCGTGCCCGAGCGCTTCCACGACTACATCTCCACGCCCAAGCCGAACAATTACCGCTCGCTGCACACCACCATCATCGGCCCGTCCAACATCCGGCTCGAGCTGCAGATCCGCACCGAGGAGATGGAGGCGGTGGCCGAGACCGGCGTGGCCGCGCACTGGCGCTACAAGTCGGGCCGCTACGGCTATGACGCCAAGGCCGCTCAGGCCGCGGGCGGCGATCCGCTGGAGCGGCTGCGCCCCTTCGTGGAGATACTCGAACAGGGCGGCGACCCGGACGAATTCCTCGAGCACGCCAAGCTCGAGATGTTCGCCGACCAGGTTTACTGCTTCACCCCCAAGGGCGAGCTGATCGCGCTGCCCGGCGGCGCGACGCCGCTGGATTTCGCCTTCGCGGTCCACACCGAGCTGGGCGCGGCGACCGTGGGCGCGAAGATCAACGGACGTGAGCGGCCCCTGCGCACCCGTCTGAAGAACGGCGACGTGGTGGAGATCATCAAGGGCGGCGCGCGCCAGCCTCCGGCGGGCTGGGAGGAGCTGGTCGTCACCGGCCGGGCCAAGGCCGCGATCCGCAAGCTGATCCGCGCTTCGGAACACGAGGAGTTCGTGCGGCTGGGCCGGGTGATCGCCGAGCATGCCTTCCTGCGCGAGGGCAAGCCCTTCCGCGAGACCGCCCTGAAGAACGCCTATGAGCGGCTGGACGTGAAGACGCCCGAGGCGCTTTACGAGGCGCTGGGCCGGGGCCGCGTCAGCTCGAGCGAGCTTCTGGACGCCGTCTTCCCCGGCCAGCGCGAGAGCCGGGCGGAGACCACCGCGGACCGTGAGCTGATCCAGGACGAGAAGGGCGAGCTTTACGTCCACGGCTCGGGCCTGACGCCCGGCGTCTCTCTGCACTTCGCCGACTGCTGCTCGCCCATCCCCGGCGACCGGATCGTGGGGATCATGCGCCGCGGGCGGGGCGTGGAGGTCCACGTGATCGACTGCGAGAAGCTGGCGGTCTGGGAGGAAGAGGAGGGCGACGCGGCCAACGACCGCTGGATCGACCTCAAATGGACCCCCGAGGCCCAGTCCAACGCCGTCTCCATCGGCCGCATCGTCGCCACCGTTCGCAACGAGCCCGGCGCGCTGGCCGAGATCGCCGGCGCGGTCGGCGAGGCGCGCGGCAACATCACCCACATCAAGACCAATCTGCGCTCGCGCGACTTTTTCGACATGGTGTTCGACGTGGAGGTGTTTGACGTTCGCCACCTGTCCAATATCGTCGCCGCGCTCAAGACCTGCGACCGGGTCGTCACCGCTGAGCGGGCCCGGTCCGAATAACCGGCGGAGTTTCCATGACCACAGACGACGTATTGGAGGAGTTCCGCCAGGCCGGAGCCCTTCTGGAAGGCCACTTCATCCTGTCCTCGGGCCTGCGCAGCCCCGTCTTCCTGCAGAAGGCGCTGGTCTTCCGCTCCGCGGCCCGCACCGAGCGGCTGTGCGCGGCGCTGGCCGCGAAGATCCGCGCGGAGCTGGACGCTGAGTTCACCACCATCCTGGCCCCGGCCATGGGCGGGATCATTCCCGGCTACGAGACCTCGCGCCATCTGGACGTGCCCTTCATGTTCGCCGAGCGCGAGGAGGGCGAGTTCCGCCTGCGCCGCGGGTTCGAGCTGACCAAGGCCGACCGGGTGCTGGTGATCGAGGACATCGTGACCACGGGCCTGTCCTCGCGCGAGTGCATCGCGGCGGTCGAGAAGACCGGCGCGAAGGTCGCCGCCGTGGGGTGCCTGTTCGACCGGTCGGGCGGCAAGGCGGACGTGGGCGTGCCGCTGGTCTCGCTGGCCAGCCGCGCCTTTCCCGCCTACCCCGCGGACAAGCTCCCGCCCGAGCTGGAGCGCATCCCGGCCATCAAGCCAGGCAGCCGGGGGCTGGTGGCATGAGCCTGCCGCCGGTCCGTCTGGGGGTGAACATCGACCACGTCGCCACCATCAGGAACGCGCGCGGCGGCGCGCTGCCTGATCCGGTGCGCGCGGCGAAGCTGGCCGAGCAGGCTGGCGCGGACGGCATCACCGCACACCTGCGCGAAGACCGGCGGCATATCGGGGACGCGGACATCGCCCGGCTCGTGGCCGAACTCGACAAGCCGCTCAATTTCGAGATGGCGGCCACCGACGAGATGCTGGCCATCGCTCTGCGCCACAAGCCCCACGCGGTCTGCCTGGTGCCGGAAAAGCGCGAGGAGCGGACCACCGAAGGCGGGCTGGACGTCGCCGCCCACCACAGGAGCCTGCGGCCCTTCATCGAAAAGCTGGCGGCCAACGGCAGCCGGGTCTCGCTGTTCATCGAGCCCGACCCCGTTCAAGTCGCGGTCGCGGAGGCGCTGGGCGCGGCGGTGGTCGAGCTGCACACCGGCACCTATGTGGAGCACGTCTTCGCGAAGAACGAGGCCGCCGCCTCCGCCGAGCTGGACCGGCTGCGCGCCGCCGCCCGCGAAGGCGCGGAGCGGGGGCTGGAAATCCACGCCGGGCACGGGCTGACCTACGACACGGTCTCCCCGGTCGCTGCCATCCCTGAGGTGCGCGAGCTGAATATCGGCCATTTCCTGATCGGGGAGGCGATCTTCACCGGGCTCGGTCCCGCCGTGGAGCGCATGGCCGGTCTGATCGCGAAAGCGCGGGAGGCGGACGCGGCGTGATCATCGGGATCGGCACCGACATCATCGACATCCGCCGCATCCAGCGGTCGATCGACAGGTTCGGCGACCGGTTCAAGACCCGCGTCTTCACTCCCGGAGAGCGCGCCAAGGCGGAAAGCCGCCGGCGCGAGACCGACACCTACGCCAAGCGCTTCGCCGCCAAGGAGGCCACCGCCAAGGCGCTGGGCACGGGGATCTATCGCGGCGTGATCTGGCGCGACATGGAGGTGATCAACCTGCCCGGCGGCAAGCCGACCATGAAGCTGACCGGCAAGGCGCTCGACCGGATGAACGCGCTGACGCCTGCGGGCCACGTGCCGGTGGTCCACGTCACCCTGACCGACGACCATCCCTGGGCGCAGGCCTTCGTGGTGATCGAGGCCCGGCCGGGCGAGGCGGTCTGATGACCGGCAGCGCCGCGCAGGGGCCTGAGGCCCGCCGCGACGGGGCGCTGTCGCGCGCGTTCGAAGACCTGTTCAAGATCGCCTTCTGGGGCCTGCTGATCGCGCTCGCGGTGCGCACCCTGCTGTTCCAGCCCTTCCACATCGAATCGAACTCCATGCAGCCCAGCCTGACGGCGGGCGACTACGTGGTGGCCAGCAAGTGGAGCTATGGCTGGTCGCGCTTCTCCGTGCCCCTGTCGCCGGAAATCCTGGGCGATGGCCGGGTCTGGCCGCGCGAGCCCGCGCGCGGCGACGTGGTGGTCTTCCGCGCCCCCAACTCGGGCAGCCAGGATTACGTCAAGCGCGTGGTCGGCATGCCCGGCGATCTGGTCGGCATGTCCGAGGGGCATCTGTGGCTCAATGGCGAGCCGGTGCCGCATCGGCTGCTGGGCGAGCGCACCGCGGGCGATGACGCGGGCCGGGTCCTGCGCTATCAGATCTATGAAGAGACTTTGCCGGGCGGCGCGCGTCACCAGATCCTGGTCAGCGGCGGCGGCATTCTCGACGAAACCCAGATGTTTCAGGTGCCTGAGGGCCATTACTTCATGCTCGGCGACAACCGGAGCGAGTCACTGGACAGCCGCGTGCCGCCCCCGCTGGGGCCGGGCATGGTCCCTGCGCGCAACATCATCGGCAAGGCGCAGCGCGTGATGGTTTCGGTCACGCCCGAATTCTCAATCCTCCGGCCGTGGACGTGGGACCATGTCAGGACGGGCCGCACCTTCGCGCCGGTGGAGGACCGCCCGTGAGCAACCGGATCGAGGCGTTCGAGAAACGGCTGGGCCATGTCTTCGCCGACCGCGATCTGATCGAGCTGGCCCTGACCCATGCCAGCCATGGCGACGGGCGGCGGCGCGGCCAGTCCAACGAGCGGCTGGAGTTCCTCGGCGACCGGGTGCTGGGCCTGATGGCCGCCGACCGGCTCTATGCGGGGTTCAGCCAGCTCGACGAGGGCGGGCTGGCCCACCGTCTGAACGCGCTGGTCAGCAAGACCGCCTGCGCACGCGTGGCCCGCGCCTGCGGGCTGGGCGAGGCGCTGCTGCTGTCTCCGGCCGAGGAGCGGCTGGGCGGGCGGGACAAGGACTCCATCCTGGGCGACGCCTGCGAGGCGATCATCGGCGCGCTGTGGCTGGATGGAGGGATGGAGGCGGCCGAAGCCTTCTTCGACGCCTTCTGGGGCGAGGAGATCGGCGCGCTGAAGGCCCGGCCCAAGGACGCCAAGTCCCGGCTTCAGGAATGGGCCGCCAGCCAGGGCCGCGCCGCGCCCGAATACGAGACCGTGGGCCGCTCCGGCCCCGATCACCGACCCGTTTTCACCGTGCAGGTCGCCGTGGCCGGGCTCGCGCCCGCCACCGGCGAAGGCACGTCCAAGCAGACAGCCCAGCGGGCGGCCGCCGCCGCGCTGCTGGAAAGGGAACACGCCGATGAGCGATGACAACACGCGCGCGGGCTTCGCCGCCGTGATAGGCGCCCCCAACGCGGGCAAGTCCACCCTGGTCAACCGGCTGGTGGGCCAGAAAATCTCCATCGTGACCCACAAGGTCCAGACCACGCGCTTTCAGGTGCGCGGGGTGATGATGGCGGGCCGGTCACAGGTGGTGCTGGTCGACACGCCCGGCGTGTTCGCCCCGCGCCGCCGCCTCGACCGCGCCATGGTCGCCGCCGCGTGGGCGGGGGCGGAGGACGCGGACGCCATCGTCCACGTCGTGGACGCCGCCGCCGAAGCCCGCGCGGCCAAGGGCGAGGCCGGGCCGCAGGACAAACGCGCGGTGCAGGACGTCGAGCGCGTGATCGAGGGCCTGAAGGGCGCGGGCCGCAAGGCGCTGCTGGCGCTCAACAAGATCGACCTCATCCGTCGCGACGAGCTGCTGGCCCTGACCCAGAAGCTCTATGAAACAGGCGTTTACGACGAAGTCTTCATGATCTCCGCGGAGAAGGGCGACGGGGTGAAAGACCTCGCCAGCCGCATCGGCGGCCTGATGCCTGAAGGCGCTTGGCTGTATGCCGAGGACCAGATCGCCGATCTGCCCATGCGCGTTCTGGCCGCCGAGATCACACGCGAGAAGCTGTATCTGCGCGTCCATGACGAGCTGCCCTACGAGCTGACGGTTGAGACCGAAAGCTGGGACGAACGCAAGGACGGCTCGGTGCGCATCGAGCAGACCATCTATGTCGAGCGCGAGGGCCACAAGCCGATGATCCTGGGCAAGGGCGGGCGCACGATCAAAATCGTGGGCCAGCTCGCCCGCGAGGAGCTGGAGCGCGACCTCGAACGCCCCGTCCACCTCTTCCTGCACGTGAAGGTCCGCCCCGGCTGGGGCGACGAGCGCGCGCGGTACTCGGCCATGGGGCTGGATTTCGACGCGTGAGCTGAAGCTTCCATCGGAGCCCGAAACACCCATGGAATGGACCGCCACAGGCCGCATCGTCGCCGTCCGCCCCCACGGGGAGACCAGCGCGATCGTGCATGTGCTGACCGAGGAGCATGGCTGCCATCCCGGCATGGTCCGGGGCGGGCGCTCGCGGTCCATGCGGCCCGTGCTGCAGCCGGGCAACCGGATCCGGGTGGTCTGGCGCGCCCGGCTGGACGAGCATCTGGGCAATTACGCGGTGGAGGCCGACGATCTGACGGCGGGCGGGCTGTTGGAGGATCCGCTGTCGCTGGCGGGGCTGAACGCGGCCTGCGCGATGACGATGGCGGGCCTGCCTGAGCGCGAGCCGCATCCGGCGGTTCACGGCGCGTTCGAGGTGCTGGCCTCGGTGCTTGACGATCCCGAGGTCTGGCCTGCGCTCTATGTCCGCTGGGAACTGGGGCTGCTGGCCGATCTGGGCTATGGGGTGGACCTGCGGCGCTGCGCGGCGACCGGCGCGGAGACCGGGCTGGCCTGGGTCAGCCCAAAAAGCGGCCGGGCGGTCACCGCCGAGGCGGGCGAGCCCTATCGCGACCGGATGCTGGCCCTTCCGGGCTTTCTGACCGGGTCGGGCGAGGTGGCGCCCGGCGACATCGCGGCGGGCCTGGCCCTGTCGGCCCACTTCATCGAGCGCCGCGTGCTGTGGCCGGCCGACCGGACGCTGCCCGAGGCGCGCGCGCGCATGATCGAACGGCTGGAATTGGCCGGACGGCTCTGAGCGCGCGGCCCTATACTGAAGCTCAAGCGAATCGCGGGGGAGCCCCATGGGCGAGATCAAGACCGGAGAGGGCGGACGGATATTCGAGGAGCGCTTCGAGGATGCGCTGTCCTCGCGCTATCTGGCCTATGCGCTGTCCACCATCACCCAGCGGGCGCTGCCTGACGCGCGCGACGGGCTGAAGCCCGTCCACCGGCGGCTGCTGCACGCCATGCGCCTGCTCAAGCTCGACCCGGACGCGGCGTTCAAGAAGAGCGCGCGCGTGGTCGGCGACGTGATCGGCAAATACCACCCCCACGGCGACCAGTCGGTCTATGACGCGCTGGTCCGGCTGGCCCAGGACTTCGCGGCCCGCTACCCGCTGGTCGAGGGCCAGGGCAATTTCGGCAATGTGGACGGCGATGGCGCGGCGGCCATGCGTTACACCGAGGCCCGCCTGACAGAAGCCGCCAAGCTGATCCTTCAGGACATGGACGCGGGCACGGTCGATTTCCGCGAGACCTATGACGGCGAGGAGAACGAGCCCGTCGTCCTGCCCGGCGCCTTCCCCAACCTGCTGGCCAACGGCTCGTCGGGCATCGCGGTGGGCATGGCGACCAACATTCCGCCCCACAACGCCCATGAGCTGTGCGCGGCCGCGCGCCATCTGATCAAGCATCCCGGCGCCTCCGCCGAAACCCTGATGAGCCGCGTGAAGGGGCCGGACTTCCCCACCGGCGGGGTCTGCGTGGAGAGCGCGGCCTCAATGCTCGACACGTATGAGACCGGGCGCGGCGGCTTCCGCCTGCGCGCCTTCTGGTACGCCGAGAAGATACAGGGCGGCGAGTTCCAGCCCGTGACCATCGCCGACGAGGGCGATCCGAAAAAGCGCGTCATCCTCAATCCTCAGAGCTCGCCCGAGCACCTCAAGCTGATGAAGGACGTTCTGGGCTCGACCCAGAAATGGCGGATCGTCGTCACCGAGATCCCCTATCTGGTCCAGAAGGCCCGGCTGGTCGAGCGCATCGCGGTTCTGATGGAGGGCCGCAGGCTGCCGCTGCTGGGCGACGTGATGGACGAAAGCGCCGAGGACGTGCGCCTCGTGCTCGAGCCCAAGAACCGCACCGTCGATCCCGAGCTCCTGATGGAGAGCCTGTTCAAGGTCACCGATCTGGAGACCCGCTTCTCCATGAACATGAACGTGCTCGACCCCAGGGGCACGCCGCGGGTGGTGGGCCTGCGCGAGGCGCTGCAGATCTGGCTCGACCACCGCCGCGAGGTGGTGGTGCGGCGCTCTCAGCGGCGTCTGGAGCAGGTCGAGGACCGGCTTGAGGTGCTGGGCGGGTATCTGGTCGCCTTCCTCAATCTCGACGAGGTGATCCGCATCATCCGCGAGAGCGACGAGCCCAAGCCTGAGCTGATGAAGGCTTTCTCGCTGTCGGAGCGTCAGGCAGAAGCCATCCTGAACATGCGCCTGCGCAGTCTGCGCAAGCTCGAGGAGATGGAGATCCGCTCCGAGGAAGGCCGCCTGAACGAGGAGCGGGATTCGCTCAAGGCCCTGATCGCCAGCGACGATCTGCAATGGTCCAAGGTGGATTCCGAGATCGCCGAGGTGGCCAAGACCTTCGGGCCGAACACCGCCATCGGCCGCCGCCGCACCCGCTTCGCCGACGCGCCCCACGAGGACATCGCTTCGCTGGTCGAGGAGGCGCTGACCCCGCGCGAGCCGATCACCGTCGTGCTGTCGCAGATGGGCTGGATCCGCGCCCTGAAAGGCCATACCGACGACCTGTCGGGGATCAAGCACAAGGACGGGGACTCCACCGCCTTCTTCGCCAAGGCGGAGACCACCGACAAGCTGGTCCTGTTCACCACCGACGGCCGCTTCTACACGCTGGACGCGTCCAAGCTGCCCGGCGGGCGCGGCTTCGGCGAGCCCCTGCGCCTGCATCTCGACATCGACGAGAACGCCGCGCCGGTTTCGCTGAGAAAACACGATCCGGCCCGCAGGCTGCTTGTCGCGTCCAGCTCAGGGCATGGATTCGTGGTGCCGGAAAAGGACGTGCTGGCGGGCAAGCGCGCCGGCAAGCAGGTGCTCAACGTCGTGGACGGGGCCGAGGCCATCGTCGCGGTGGACGTCTCCGGCGACCGGGTCGCGGTGATCGGGGAGAACCGCAAGCTGCTCGCTTTCCCGCTCAGCGATGTGCCGGAGATGAGCCGGGGCAAGGGCGTGCGCCTGCTGGGCGGCAAATCCGGCGAGGTGCTCGACGTGACGGTGTTCAGCGCCGAGGAGGGGCTGGTCTGGGTCGACGGCTCGGGCCGGCGGATGAAGGTCGAGGACTGGACGCTGTACGAAGCCAAGCGCGCCCAGGCGGGCCGCATGGCGCCCAAGGGCTTCTCCAAATCGGGCCGCTTCACTCCGCCAGGCATGGCCTGACGTCGAATTAATCGGCACGAGGGCCGGCTTGCGCTTGGCCCCGCGCCCGGTTCGCCTTAATCAGAAGGCGAGAGGCGCGCACGCGCCGGGACAGACTGAAAGGACGCCTTCATGGAAGCGTTGATCGTTCTCCTGGTCATCATCGCGGTGATCGCCGTCATTGTGGTGATGGTCTACAACCGGCTGGTCGCGCTGCGGCAGACCACCAATCAGGCCTGGGGCGACATCGACGCCCAGCTCAAACAGCGTCACGACCTGGTCCCCAACCTCGTCGAGAGCGTGAAGGGCTACGCCACCCACGAGCGCGAAACCCTCGAGCAGGTCACCCGGGCCCGCCAGCAGGCCATCGACGCGACCAGCGTGAAGGGCCTCGCCGAGGCCGAGAACATGCTGACCGGCGCGCTGCGTCAGCTCTTCGCGCTGTCGGAGGCCTATCCGGACCTGAAGGCGAACACCAACTTCCTCCAGCTTCAGAACGAGCTGGCGGATCTGGAGAACAAGATCGCCGCCGCCCGCCGCTTCTTCAACAACGCGGTGGCCGAGTACAACACGTCCATCGAGCAGTTCCCGGCCGTGATCATCGCCAACCCGTTCGGCTTCAAGCCCCGCGAGTATTTCGAAGCCGGTCAGGCTGAGCGCGGCGCGCCGAACGTGAAGTTCTAGGCCCTGGCGGAAGGACGCGCCCGATGGCCGTCGGCCTCAGGACGCATATCTGGAACAACAATCTGAAATCCCTCGTCCTTCTGGCGGGATTTCCGATTCTGCTGATCGCGCTCGCCTATGCGGGCGCGGTCATCTTCATCGCCTATGGCGGCGGGGCGGGCTATGTGGACGAGGCGCTGGTCGAGGCGGCCTGGCTGATGCCTTCGGTCGCGCCGATCGCCTTCGTCGGCGCGCTGATCTGGTTCGTGATCGCCTGGTTCAGCCACCAGGCCATCATCGACGCCTCCACAGGCGCGCGGTCGGTCAGCCGCACCGATGAGCCCGAGCTCTACAACCTGCTTGAAAACCTCTCGATCTCGCGCGGCATGACGATGCCGAAGCTCAAGATCATCGAGACGGGGGCGCTGAACGCCTACGCCTCGGGCCTGACCGAGAAGCAGTACACCGTGACCGTGACCCGCGGGCTGATGCAGCGGCTGGACCGCGCCGAGCTGGAAGCCGTGCTGGCCCATGAGCTGACCCACATCGTCAACCGCGACGTGAGGCTGCTGGTGATCTCGGTGATCTTCGTGGGCATCATCTCGCTGGTCATCGAGATCATGTTCCGGGGCATGTTCTACAGCTCGCTGAGCCGGTCGGGCGGCTCGCGCCGGGGTTCGGGCGGCAATGCGGGCGTGCTGATCCTGATCGCCTTCGCGGTGATGGCGCTGGCCTGGTTCCTGGCCATCGCGATCCGCTTCGCCATCTCGCGCAAGCGCGAATACATGGCCGACGCGGGCGCGGTGGAACTGACCAAGGATCCCGATGCCATGATCTCCGCGCTGGAGAAGATCTCGGGCAATCACGAGATCGAAAAGGCCCCGCCCGAGGTCCGGCAGATGTTCGTCTATGACCGGCAGGCGGGCTTCCAGTCGCTGTTCGCGACCCACCCGCCCATCGAAAAGCGCATCGAGGCGCTCGAACAGTTCGCGGGCGGACGCAGGCGCCCCCCGGGCGGCACCTCGATCCCGGCGGTCTAGGCTTCGGGCTTGTCCGGCGAGGGCGGCGGCTTGGGCGGCCCCGCCACCCCGCCCCCGGCCATCACCATCGGGCTTTCATTCAGGAAGGGCGCGTAGGCGCGGGCGTACAGATACCAGACCGAGCTCATCAGCGCGGCGATGACCGGGCCGATGATCAGCCCGATGGCCCCGAACAGGACCAGTCCGCCCAGGGTCGAGATCAGCACCATCAGGTCGTTCAGCTTGGCGTCCCGCCCGACCAGATACGGCCGGAGCAGGTTGTCGATGTTCATGATGACGATGAAGCCCCATACCGCCAGCGCGAGGCCGGGGATGACCTGGCCGGTGGCCAGCAGCCACAGCGCGGCCGGTCCCCAGACCAGCGGCGTGCCGATGCCGGGAATGATCGACAGCAGGGCCGCGATCAGGCCCCAGAAGGCGGCGCCCGGCACGCCCGCGATGGCCAGCGATACCCCCGTCACCGTGCCCTGGATCACCCCGATGACCAGCGTCCCCTTGACCACCGCGCGGATGGTGGACAACGCGCGTTCGGCCAGAAGCTCGCGATCCTTCTGGGGCAGGGGCAGCATGTGCAGGCCCCGGCGCGCGGCCTTCTGGCCCGCGATCAGGAAGTAGAACAGCGCGAACAGCAGCACGATCAGATTCAGGAAGATGCTCAGGGTCGAGCCGCCGATCCTCGCCAGCGCGTTCATGATGATCGAGCCCGCCGAGGCGGCCAGCTCGCCCGCCTGCGCGGTGATCTCGGCCTGATAGGGCAGCAGGTTTTCGCGGAAGGGGATCCAGGCGGGCAGGGCGTCCACGCCGTTGGTCTGCAGATTCTCCACCTGCTCGCGCACCCAGGGGCCCAGCGTCTCGGTGACCTGGACTGCCTGCTCGGCGATCAGCCCGGCCAGAATGGGCACGGGGACCGCCATGATCGCGATGGCCAGCAGCAGGGTCAGGCTGGCCGCGACCTTCGGCCGTCCGCCCAGCGAACGGCTGAGCATCGTCTGGACCGGCATCAGGAAGATCGCCAGCACGATGGCGAGGAAAACCGCGCCCAGGAAGTCCTTGACCATCCACACGAAGACCGCGGTGATCGAGATCGCCAGCACGAGAATGAACACGCGCTGGAGCGCGACGCGCTCGGCGTCCTCGTCGGCGAACAGGGCGGCCAGCGCCATCCGGCCTTCGGGGCGGTCGGGGTCGGGCTGGCGGGGCGTGTCAGTCATACAGGAGTCCCGGAAGCCCGGTGGCCAGCCAGGGCAGGGCGGCGACGGCCATAATCGCGAGTATCTGTAGCACGACGAAAGGCAGCGCGCCCCGGTAGATGTCGGCGGTGGAGACCGAAGGCGGAGCGACCCCGCGCAGATAGAACAGGGCGAAGCCGAAGGGCGGGGTGAGGAAGCTGGTCTGAAGGTTCAGCGCCATCAGGACGCCCAGCCAGATCGGGTCCACCCCCATCATCAGAAGCACCGGCGCGATGATGGGCACCACCACGAAGGTGATTTCGAGAAAATCGAGGAAGAAGCCCAGTATGAACATGGCCAGCATGACCGCGATCACCGCGCCCATCGCCCCGCCCGGCACGGCTTCCAGCGCTGAGCGCACGCCCGAATCCCCGCCCAGCTCGCGGAAGACGAGCGCGAACAGGGACGCCCCGATCAGGATGACGAACACCATCGCCGAGATGCGCGCGGTGGCGGTCATCACCTCATTGAGGACTCCCGTCCGATGAAGCCTCCAGATCGCCGCGGCGATCCCCATGGCCGCGACGGCGGCGAGCCCGAAGGCCAGCATCAGGCCGGCCCCCTCCGCTCCGCCGCGCAGCCCGAAGGCCGCGCCCGCGGCGAACAGCCCCGCAAAGGCCGCCGCGCCCGCCGCGCACAGCACCCGGCCGGGCAGGGGATTGGCGCCCGTCCCTGCGTTCCTGAACCCCGCCAGCAGCATCGCCCCCAGCGCGCCCAGCCCCGCCGCCTCGGTCGCGGTGGCCAGCCCGCCCAGGATCGAGCCCAGAACCGCGGTGATCAGCGCCAACGGCGGCACGAGTGCGGAGAGGACTCTGCTCCAGCCGCCTCCGAACTCGGACCTTGGCACGGGCGGGGAGCCCTCGGGCCGGATGATCGCCATGACCACCTGCCACAACGCGTAGGCGGCCACCAGCATCAGGCCGGGCACGAGCGCGCCCGCGAACAGGTCGCCCACCGTGACGATGTCGGGCGAGAACACGCCCTGCTCGCGCTGGGCGCGGGCGTAGGCGCTCGAAAGCTGGTCGCCGAGCAGGATCAGCACGATGGAGGGCGGGATGATCTGCCCCAGCGTGCCTGAGGCCGCGATGGTGCCGGTGGCGAGCTTGGCGTCATAGCCGCGCCTGAGCATGGCGGGCAGGGCCAGCAGGCCCATGGTGATGACCGTCGCGCCCACGATCCCCGTCGAGGCCGCCAGCAGCGCGCCCACGATGACCACCGCGATGCCCATGCCGCCGCGCAGGGAGCCGAACAGCGCGCCCATGGCGTCCAGCAGCTCTTCGGCGAGGCGCGACTTTTCCAGCATCACGCCCATGAAGACGAAGAGCGGGACGGCCACGAGGATGGATTTGTCCATCTCCATGACGTTGCCGTAGATGCGCTGGGGGAAGGCGCGCAGATGGACCGGGTCGATCTGGCCCAGCGCCATTCCGATCAGGGCGAAGCCGATGGCCACGCCCGCGAGGGTGAAGGCCACAGGAAAGCCCCGCAGCAGCGCGGCCACCGCCGCGGCGAACATGATGAAGGGCAGGGCGGCGAAGAACAGCTCCATGGCTTCACACCGCCTCCGGACCGGCGGGCACGGGTCGCGCCTGTGCCCGTCCCGACAGCGTCAGGGCGGCGCGGATCGCCAGGGACAGCCCCTGCGCGATCAGGAGGATGGCGAAGACCGGGATCGCGGTCTTGAGCAGGAAGACGAAGGGCAGCCCGTCGCTCTCGCGCGACCGCTCCATGATCCGCCAGGCCGCCCCGACATAGCCTGAGGACGCCCACATGATCAGCCAGCACATGGGGATCAGCGCGAGATACACGCCCAGAAGGTCGGTCCACGCCTTCGCGCGCTCCGACAGTTTGGAATAGATCACGTCCACCCGCACATGGCCGTCCGCGAGCAGGGTCGCCGCCGTGCTGAGCAGGAATAAAAGCGCGTGCAAATAGATGACGCTTTCCTGCAGCTTGGTGACCGAAACCCCGAAAACATAACGCTGAACCACGACCAGCGCGGTGATCAGAACCAGCCCCAGCGCGAACCAGCGCGCCGCGTCGCCGATGGCCCGGCTGACCGCGTCGATCCCGTCCGCGAGGTTGGCAAGCACGGCGGAGGCGGGCCGGGGCAGACCAAAAAACCGCCCCCACAGGGCGGCGATAAGCGGGATCAGGAGAAACGGGCTGAGCGCGAGGCCCAGCCATCCCAGCGCCGCGCCGATGGTCTGGCTGAAACCCGGCAGGGTCGCGCGCGCCGCGCTCCACACCGCGCCGCCCGAGGCCGCGTCCGCGGCGGTGAGCCCCGCGCCTGCGGCGATCAGCCCGAGGAGGATCGCGTCGCCCGCGCGCATGGTCAGTTGCCGAGCACCTGCTCGCGCCGTCTGTAATAGGCGGCCTCGGATATCTCGTGCCAGTAGCGCGAGCGGCGGCGGGCCTGGATGTAGCTGTCATAGACCCGGCGGGTGATCGCGTCGGCGTTGGCCGCGTCGGCCACCGCCTGCTCGCTGGCCCGGCCGATCTCGCGCCAGATCTCGTCGGAGAAGTCGCGAAGCTGGACGCCGTGATCATCCACCAGCGTCTTCAGGGCCAGCGCGTTGTTGTGGGTGAACTCGCCCAGATTGTCGTTGTTGGCCGCCTTGCAGGCCGCCCGGATCACCGCCTGCTCGGTGGAATCGAGACTGTCCCAGACGCCCCGGTTGATGCCGATGGCCAGCGCCGGGCCGGGCTCGTGGAAGCTGGGGCCGTAATAGTATGGGGCCTCGCGATACAGCCCGAAGGCCAGGTCGTTCCAAGGGCCCACCCACTCGGCCGCGTCGATATTGCCCGACTGGAGGTTCTGGTAGATCTCCCCGCCCGACAGGTTCACCGCGGCGCCGCCCAGCGCGCGGATGACGTTCCCGCCCAGTCCGGGAATGCGCATCCTCAGGCCGCGGAAGTCGGAGAGCGCGTTGATCTCGCGCTTGAACCAGCCGCCCATCTGGTGGCCGGTGTTGCCCGCCTGGAAGGCGATGACGCCGAACTGGCCCGACAGCTCCTCCCACAATTCCTGCCCGCCGCCATGGTCCACCCAGGCCATGATCTCCAGCGCCGTGAGCCCCATGGGCACCGCGCAGAAGAAGCTGAAGGCCGGCGAGCGGCCCTGCCAGTAGTATTCCGCGGCGTGATACATGTCCGCGACCCCGCCCGAGACCGCGTCGAAGGCCTCGAACGCGCCCACGATCTCGCCCGCGCCGTGAACCTGGACCTCCAGCGCGCCGCCCGACAGTTCGCCGATCATGCGCGCGGTGGATTCCGCCGCCGTGCCCAGTCCCGGAAACCCGGCCGGCCAGGTGGTGACCATGCGCAGGCGGCGGGTGCGGCGGCGGTTGATGTTCGGCGCGGCCACGCCATTGGCCGTGTCCTCCGCTCCACAGGCGGCGGCGCCCGTGCCCGCGGCGATGACGGCGGCGCGGCTGATGAATGTGCGGCGATCCATGTCGTCCTCCCCCCTGCCGCGCCCGGATGTCCCCCTCAGGCTGCGGCGAGACCGCTCGAGAAGCGGCCAGTCTAGTCCTCGTCCTCCAGCCTGCGCCAGCCTGCGGGATCGAGCACTTCGAGCGGGCGGAAGCGTTTCTTGTAGTCCATCTTCGGACTGCCCTTCACCCAGTAGCCCAGATACACGAAGGGCAGGCCGCGCTCCTGCGCCTGGCGGATGTGGTCGAGGATGATGAAGGCCCCCAGGCTGTCGCGCGCCAGGGTGGGCTCGAAGAAGCTGTAGACCATCGAATACCCGTCCGCGACCTCGTCCACGAGGGCGGCCGCCATCAGGTGGCCGTCAGGATCGCGGTATTCGATCACGTCCGTGCGCTGGGCGCCGTCCTCGATCATCCCGGCGTATTCGTAGAAATCCATGCCCGCCATGTCCCCGTCGCCATGACGGCTCTTCAGATAGGCCGACAGCAGGCCGTAATGCTCGGGGTTGGCCTCGGCGGGCACGGCTTCGCGGGTCAGGTGGGCGTTGCGCTTCAGGATGCGCCGCCAGCCGCGGTTCCAGTCGAAATCCTTCACCGGCACCCGCGCCGAACGGCAGGCCGAGCACGCCTCGCAGGCAGGCCGGTAGAGGATGGACTGGGAGCGGCGGAAGCCCGCATGTGTCAGCGCGTCGTTCAAAGCCGCGCCGTCGCCGGGCTCGATCTTGGTGAACACCTTCCGCTCCTGCCGGCCGGGCAGGTAGGGACACGGCGTCGGGGCCGTGAGGAAGAAGGGAAGCTGGCGGGTCGTGAACGGGTGGGTCACGAGGCTCTGGGGCTCCGGCTGGCGGTCGCGATTCGCGAATCCGCCTTCAGCCGAATGTAACGCGCCGGACCCGGTTTCGGGAACAGGCTGCTGCTTACAGAGCTCCGCCCGGCGGCAGCACGGGGGCTTCGCGCAGCAGGACGATGGACAGGCGGCGGTTGCCCGCCATGTACGGATCATCGGGGAAGAGGGGTTCGGACGCGCCCTTGCCGCGCACTTCCGAGACCCGGTCGTCACTGATGCCGCGATCCTGCAGAACCCGCAGCGAGGCGTTCGCCCGCGCCGAGGACAGCTCCCAGTTCGACGGCCCGCTGGCCGGGGTGGGGGAGGCGTCGGTGTGGCCCGCCACCGTGATGCGGTTGGGCAGGCGGTCGATCACATCCGCGATCCCGCGCAGCACCGTGACCATGCGCGGATTGGGATCGGTCGCCCCGGGGGCGAACATCGGCCGGCCTTCCTCGTCCACGATCTGGATGCGCAGGCCCTCGGGGGTCTGGTCGATCAGGATGTGACGCGACAGCTCGGCCAGCTCGGGCATTTCCTGCATGGCCTGGCGCAGGGTCATCTCCGCGCTCTGCAGCTGGGCGTTCTCGCGCCGGGCGAGGGCGGCGTTGATCGCCTCGCGGGCGGCGGTCTGGCTGTCGTCGCGGGCGCCGCCCTCGTCGATGTTCTGGTCGGCGCTGGCGACATTGACCGGCTGGGGCGCGAGACGCTCGACCACCGCCGAGGAGCCCGAGGCGCGCGAGCCGTCCTCGCCGAACTCACGCCCGCCGAAGATGCCGCCCGAGCCGGAGGTGGAGGGGCTGACGCTGGCGGGGGCGAAATAGTCCGCGATGCCGCGCTTCTGCTCGGGGCTGGCGGTGTTGATCAGCCACATCAGAAGGAAGAAGGCCATCATCGCCGTGACGAAGTCCGCATACGCGACCTTCCACGCGCCGCCATGGTGGCCATGGCCGGCCTTCTTGACTTTCTTGATGATGATCGGACGATCCGACGCCATATGGCCCACCCGCCTTGAGCTTTCTGCTTCAGGCATCACTTAACCCGCTCAGGGTTAAGGCGCGGTTTCAGCGAATCAGGAGGCTTCCCCTTGCATCAGGCGCGCGATTTTCGCGACGCGCTCGGCCGGTTTCCCACCGGCGTGGCGCTGGTCACCACGATGGAGGACGGCCGTGCGCGGGCGATGACGGTGAACTCCTTCGCCTCTGTCTCGCTCGATCCGCCGCTGGTCCTGTGGTCGCTGGCGCGCGACAGTTTCCGTTACAGCCTGTTCCGCGACGCCGAGCGCTTCGCCATCAACGTGCTGGCGGCGGACCAGATTTTCCTGTCCGGCGAATGCGCGCGTCAGGACGATCTGGAGGCGTCAGGCGCCGCATGGGATTTGGGCGCGGGCGGCGCGCCGCTTGTCCAGGATACGGTCGCGCGGTTCGAATGCATCCGCGAGGCGATCTATCCGGGCGGGGATCACGACATCATCGTGGGCCGGGTGACCGGCTTCGACGCGCCGCGCGACGCGCCCGCGCTGGTGTTCTACAAATCAGGCTATTCACAGCCGCAGGAGGACTGAAGCCATGGCGGACTGCGCGTTCCTTGGGCTGGGCGTGATGGGCTTCCCCATGGCGGGCCATCTGGCCGCGAAGGGTCATTCCGTGACGGTGTGGAATCGCACTCCGGCGAAGGCTCAGCGCTGGACCGACACCCATCCGGGCCGGGCCGCCGACACGGTCGAGGAGGCGGTCAGGGACGCGGATCTGGTCTTCATGTGCCTGGGCGACGACCCGGACGTGCGCGCGGTCGCCGCTCCTGCGCTGGACGCCATGAAGCCCGGCGCGGTTCTGGTCGATCACACGACCGCCTCAGCCAGTCTGGCGCGCGAACTGGCCGAGCGGGCCGAGGCGGCGGGCCGGGGCTTCGTGGACGCCCCCGTCTCCGGCGGTCAGGCGGGCGCGGAAAACGGCCAGCTCTCGATCATGTGCGGCGGCGCGGACGACGCTTACAAGGCTGCAGAGCCCGTCATGACCGCCTACGCCAAGGCCATCGTCCATGCCGGTCCCGCCGGGGCGGGGCAGCTGGTCAAGATGGTCAACCAGATCTGCATCGCCGGGCTGGTGCAGGGGCTCAGCGAGGGCCTGCACTTCGCGATGAAGGCCGGGCTCGATCCCGAGACGGTGATCGGCGCGGTCTCCAAGGGCGCTGCCCAGAGCTGGCAGATGGAGAACCGCTGGAAGACCATGACGGATGGCGAGTTCGAATTCGGCTTTGCCGTCGAGTGGATGCGCAAGGATCTTCGCATCGCGCTGGACGAGGCGCGGGCGAATGGCGCGCGCCTGCCGGTCGCCGCTCTGGTCGATCAGTTCTATGGCGAGGTCGAGGCCATGGGCGGCAGCCGCTGGGACACTTCCAGCCTGATCGCCCGGCTAAACCAGGGTCGCTGATATGGCCGCGAAGGATTACATCCTTGCAGACACGCACCGGGTCATGCGGGCTTTGCGTGCATTCGCCGACCGCAACCTTTTCCTTTGGAAGGAGCGAATAGACGGTCTGCTCATCTATGCCTCGCTTGCGCTGGCTTTCGTTTCAGTTGGGCTGGCCGCGTTGAGGGGCGAGTTTCTGGACGCCGTGATGCAGGGGCCGGGGCTGGCTCTCGTGCTGGTCACTCTTTTTCTTGCTGCGCGCGGGGCGATCATTCATTCCGGTCGCGCACGGTATGATCTTCACATCGACCGCAGACAGACGGCCCGTCTTCGCGACCGCGTCACCCTGCGCAAGGGGGAGGAGATAACTGAGACGGCGGATCAGGCGCTGCTTTATGACCGCGCGGCTTGTCTTGCATTGGACGAGACATGCAATCTGCTGAAAGTCAAGGACGAGGCTTACAATCTGCCTGAACCGGTGAGAACTTGGCAGTCCAAGCTGTTGCGTCGTGTGCCGGGGCTGGATCATGCGACGTTCAATGGCGCGAAGGTGCGCGCCCTGACTGATTTGTCGGAGACTGTCTTACGCAATGGGGTGCCCGTGCACGTCCAGCAGACATGCTATTTCAACGACAGGCTGACCAACAATATCGCCGATTGGCGGGTGTCTCTTGAGGGACGCGAGGTCGTGCCGCTTAGTGACTGGTGCCTTACGCCCGAAAGCCATCTCGTCACGCTTGAGCACAGTCTTATGTCCGATCAACTGGGTGGCGGTTCTTTTCTGATCACTGCGGACCGCCAGATCGTCTACATGTGTCAGGGGGCTGGAGCTGCGGAAAACCCTCACCGGATCGCGCCGGCCGGTTCGGGTTCATTTGACTTTGCTGACGTCTCGAAAGTCCTGAAGTCGGGCGGCAGTTTTCAAGACCTCGTGCGCGCAGGCATTTTCCGCGAGCTGGCAGAGGAAACCGGCCTCGCTGCGGAGATGCATTCCTGCCTCGTCGTGCTGCTGGGTATCGGCAGGTCACTCTATCGTGGCGGGAAGCCGGAGGCGTTCGCTCTCGTCTTCACTCAGGATACCTTTAATGATCTCAGGGTGAAGCCCGGCGAATGGGACTTCATGCGTCGCCAGATTCTCAAATTCCCCTTGAACACTGCTCCCCGAGAGCCGCTGACCTCAGCCCTTCTTCTCGAAGCGCTGGACGGCCTTCGCGCCGTGCCGGAGCAGACGGGTATGGTCGCGTCCGGCCCGTTCGTCTTCAATATTGATCTTGCGCGCATGTGGCTGGAAGCCCGTGCTTCTGCATTTGATGCACGACTGGCGGAGTATTTCTCTGTGGGTTCTGGAGAATGAGCGTCGCGCTCCTGTTCTCCATTCTCGATTACGCCGGGGTGTTCATGTTCGCCCTGTCGGGCGGGATCATCGCCGCGCGCAAGGCGCTCGATCCCTTCGGCGCGGTCATCGTGGGCGCGGTGACGGGCATGGGCGGGGGCACGCTGCGCGATCTGATCCTCGACCGCCCGGTCTACTGGGTGGGCGAAGTGGAGTATCTCGCCATCGCCGCGCTGGGCGGGCTGGCGGGCTATTACGGCTCGGTGTTGGTCAAGGGCGAGAAGGGCGCGCGCCAGCGGGCGCTGATCTGGGCGGACGCGGTGGGCCTGAGCGTGTTCTGCGTGATCGGCGCGCAGGCGGGTCTGGCGGTGGGCGCGCACTGGGTGATCGCCATCCTCACCGGGGTGATGAGCGCCGCTTTCGGCGGCCTGATCCGCGACATCATCGTCAATGACGTGCCCCTGATCCTGCGCGAGGAGATCTATGCGCTGGCCGCTCTGGCGGGGGCTGCGGCCTATGTCGCCGCGGTCAGTCTGGGCCTCGAGGCGGGCGTCGCGGCGGTGGGCGCGGCCCTTCTGGCCTTCGCGATCCGCGCAGCCGCGATCCGTTTCGGCTGGTCCCTGCCGCCGATCGGGAAGCTGGACTAGATATTTTCGAGCTTGACCGGCGTCATTGAGCGGGACGCGAGCCAGCCACAGGCCAGAACAAGGCCGACGATCGCGACAAGTACGCCGGGCAGGCCCGTCACCGGCGCAAGTGCGGCGAGAAGCAGGGCCCCGACAGTTCCCAGTCCGATGACCAGTGCGATGCCGCGCGGCGAAGCTTTCCAGCCATAGCGCAGCCCGCAGGCCTCACAGCGCGGCCTGTTCGACGTGTGCATAGTCAGGAAACCCGAGAGTCCCAAAGGCGTGTCGCAGTGCGGGCAGGTGTGCATTTCAACATGCTGCACTGCAGAGGTGGGCGGGTAAAGCGGGGACGGATCAACCGTTCAGAAGCTCCGCCGCCTTGGGCGCGAAATAGGTCAGAACGCCGTCCGCGCCCGCGCGCTTGAAGCAGGCCAGGCTTTCCATCATCACCCGGTCGCCGTCGATCCAGCCGTTCTGGGCGGCGGCCATGATCATGGCGTACTCGCCCGAGACCTGGAAGGCGTAGGTGGGCACGCCGAAGGCGTCCTTCACCCGCGCGACGATGTCCAGATAGGCGATGCCGGGTTTGACCATCACGAAGTCCGCGCCCTCGTCGATGTCCATGCCGACCTCGCGCAGGGCCTCTTCGGCGTTGGCGGGGTCCATCTGATAGGTCTTCTTGTCGCCCTGCAGCGCCGCCGAGCCGATGGCCGAGCGGTACGGGCCGTAAAAGCCCGAGGCGTACTTGGCCGCGTAGGACATGATCATGGTGTCGGCGAAGCCGCCTGCGTCGAGCGCGCCGCGGATCGCGCCGATGCGGCCATCCATCATGTCGGACGGCGCGATCACGTCGCAGCCCGCCTCCGCCTGCACCAGCGCCTGCGCGACCAGCTTCTCCACCGTCTCGTCATTGAGGATGCGGCCGCCCTCGAACACGCCGTCATGGCCGTGATCGGTGAAGGGGTCGAGCGCCACGTCGCAGATGATCCCCACCTCCGGCGCGGCGTCCTTCATGGCCTTGATGGCCCGAGGCACGAGGCCGTCCGGGTTCAGCGCCTCGGTTCCGTCCGCGTCCTTCAGGGCGGGGTCGATATGGGGGAAGATGGCTATGGCCGGGATGCCCAGATCGCGCGCCCGCTTCGCCGCCTTCGCCGCTTCGGCGACTGACAATCGCTCCACCCCCGGCATGGCCGCGACCGGCTCGGTCGGGTCGGCGGTGCCCGAGACCACCATCGTCCAGATCAGGTCGTCGGGCGTCAGCGCGCTTTCGCGCACGAGGCGGCGCGACCAGTCGTGACTGCGCGTGCGGCGAAGGCGGGTCTTGGGGAAGGAGGCCATTCCGGGCTATCTCGCTTGCGACGAAAAACACCGGCGAGGTCTACATCGCTTGGCGCGGCGCGTCACGCGAGGGCTTCGCCTGAAACCGGAGACCCGGCCATGCAGTTCGAGCTCAGCGAAGACCAGGCCCTGATACAGGACGCGGCGCGCAAGTTCGCCGAAGACCGGCTCAAGCCCGGCGCGGCGGAGTGGGACGAGGACAAGCATTTTCCCGTCGACGTGCTCAAAGAGGCCGCGGAGATGGGTTTCGCAGGCATCTACACCCGCGACGACGTGGGCGGCTCGGGCATGACCCGGCTGGACGCGGCGATCATCTTCGAACAGCTCTCGCGCGGCTGCGTGTCCACCGCCGCCTTCATCTCCATCCACAACATGGTCTCGTGGATGATCGACACCTGGGGCACGGACGAGCAGCGCCAGCGCTGGCTGCCGGGCCTGACCTCGATGGAGCTGATCGGCTCCTACTGCCTGACCGAGCCAGGCGCCGGCTCGGACGCCGCCAATCTGCGCACCAGAGCCGTGCGCGACGGCGATCATTACGTGCTGAACGGGTCGAAAGCCTTCATATCCGGCGGCGGGGTGTCGGACGTCTATGTCGTCATGGCCCGCACCGGCGGGGAGGGCGCCAAGGGCGTGTCCGCCTTCGTGGTGGAGAAGGGGGCCGAGGGGCTCAGCTTCGGGGCCAACGAGAAGAAGATGGGCTGGAACTCCCAGCCCACCGCCGAGGTCACCTTCGACGACTGCCGCGTGCCGGCGGAGAACCGTCTGGCCGACGAAGGCATGGGCTTCACCCTCGCCATGAACGGGCTGAACGGCGGGCGGATCAACATTGGCGCCTGCTCGTTGGGCGGGGCGCTGGAGGCGTTCGAGCTGGCCCGCGACTACGTGCAGGGCCGCAGCCAGTTCGGCAGACCCATCGCCCGTTTCCAGGCCACCGAGTTCAAGCTGGCCGACATGGCGACCGAACTGGAGGCCTCCCGCCTCATGCTCTACCGCGCCGCGGCGGCCCTCGACGCCAAGGACCCCGCCGCGCCGAAATACTGCGCCATGGCCAAGCGCTTCGCCACGGACATGGGCTTCAAGATCGCGAACGACGCGCTCCAGCTTCACGGAGGCTACGGCTATCTGAAGGACTATCCCATCGAGCGCATCGTCAGGGATCTGCGCGTGCATCAGATCCTTGAAGGCACCAACGAGATCATGCGCGTCATCATCGCCAAGGATTTGCTGAAATGACCGACGAGATCATCGCCCGCAAGACCGGCTCCATCGGCCGGATCACCCTGAACCGGCCCAAGGCGCTGAACGCGCTGAACCAGCCCATGGTGGACGCGCTGCTGGCGACCCTGACGGCCTGGCGCGACGATGCCGACGTCAAGGCGGTGGTGGTCGACGGCGAGGGCGAGAAGGGCTTCTGCGCGGGCGGCGACATCCGCATGCTGGCCGAGAGCGGGCAGGATGGCGGCGACGCCGCCTGGACGTTCTGGCGCGACGAATACCGCCTCAACACCCTGATTCAGGAGTATCCCAAGCCTTACGTGGCGCTCATCGACGGCATCACCATGGGCGGGGGCGTGGGCATTTCGGTGCATGGCAGCCACCGCGTGGCGGGCGACCGCACCATGCTGGCCATGCCCGAGACCGGCATCGGCTTTCACCCCGACGTGGGCGGCGCGTATTTCCTGCCCCGGCTGCGCGGGGAGACGGGGGCGTGGATGGGGCTGACGGGCGCGCGGCTGAAGACCGCCGACTGTCTGGCGGCGGGCGTGGCGACCCATTACGTGCCGTCTCAGAACATGGTGAGCATGGTCGCGGCGCTGGAGAGCGAAACGCTGGACGATGACGGCGAAGCTCTGGAAGCGATCCTCGAACGCTTCGCGGGCGATCCGGGCGAGTCCGATCTCGCCCTGACCCAGCCGCTGATCGACGCGGCTTTCGCCGGTGATGATCTCGACGAGATCGAAAAGCGGCTCGAAGACGCGGGGGATTCGTGGTCGAAGAAACAGCTCTCGATCCTGAAATCGAAATCGCCCACCGCCTGCCAGGTCACGCTCGCCGCGCTCCGGAAGGGCGCGGATCTCGAGTTCCGGGACGTGATGGTTCAGGACCTGCGCGTCTCGATGCGCTTCCTCGATGAGGGCTCTGACTTTTATGAAGGCGTGCGCGCGGTGATTCTGGACAAGGACAACGCGCCCGACTGGAATCCGGGAATCAGCCGCGAGGAGGCCGAGCGGTGGTTCCGGCCTCTGGGCGAGGGCCGCGAGCAGACATTTCTCGACTAGAACAGAACAACGGGAGGAGCGGCCATGGCCGTCATCGGTTTCATCGGCCTGGGCAATATGGGCTCGGGCATGGCGGCCAATCTGGCCAAGGCCGGTCATGAAGTGCGCGGCTTCGATCTCAGCGCGGACGCCGTCGCCGCGCTGACCGCGAAGGGCGGAAAGGCCGCCGCCAGCGTGGCCGAGGCCGTGACCGGCGCGGACGCGGTGGTCACCATGCTGCCCGCCGGAAAGCATGTCCGCGGCGTCTATGAGGGCGAGGGGGGCATCCTGTCGCTGGTCCGGCCCGACGCGATCGTGATGGACTGCTCGACCATCGACGTGGACAGCGCCCGCGCGGTGGCGGGGCTGGCCGCCGAAAAGGGCCTCGCCTTCGTGGACGCGCCCGTCTCGGGCGGCGTGGCGGCGGCCGAGGGCGGCACGCTGACCTTCATGGTCGGCGGGCCTGAAGCCGCGTTCGAAGCGGCCAGGCCCTATCTGGACAAGATGGGCAAGGCCGTGATCCGGGCGGGAGAGGCCGGGGCGGGGCAGGCGGCGAAGATCTGCAACAACATGCTGCTGGCCATCCACATGATCGGCACCTGCGAGGCCTTCGTGCTGGCCGAGAAGCTGGGGCTCGATCACCAGAACTTCTTCGACATCGCTTCGAAGGCCTCGGGTCAGAACTGGTCTCTGACCAGCTACTGCCCCGTGCCGGGACCGGTGCCCGCTGCGCCGTCCAATCGCGATTACAGACCCGGCTTCGCCGCGCCGATGATGCTGAAAGACCTTCGGCTGGCCATGGCCACCGCGAAGTCCGCCGGGGCGGACGTGGAGATCGGCGCGCTGGCCGAACAGCTCTACACCCGCTTCAACGAGACTGGCGGCGAGAGCCTCGATTTCTCGGGCATCATCCGCATGATCCGGGGCGAGCTGAAATAGTATTGAGAAGCAATGTCATGGCCGCCCGCGACGTTTTGATGCTGGCGGCTTTCCATGGCAGGATGACGCGTCTATGTCATCGCAAAGACATACAGGGAGCGCGCCCGCAGGCGCGACCGCGATGGACTATAACAGCGCCTTTCAATCCGCGGTCGCCCGCGTCCGGGCCGAAGGCCGTTACCGGGTTTTCGCCGACCTGCTGCGCCGCCGCGGGGAGTTTCCCCGCGCGCGCTACCGCAACACGTCCGGCGACGTGCGCGAGGTCACGGTCTGGTGCTCGAACGACTATCTGGGCATGGGCCAGAGCCCGTGCGTGATCGGCGCGATGAAGCAGGCCATCGACGAGGTGGGCGCGGGCTCGGGCGGGACGCGCAACATCTCGGGCACGACCCATTACCATGTGGAGCTGGAGCGCTCGCTGGCCGACCTTCACGAGAAGGAAGCCGCGCTGCTGTTCACCTCCGGCTACATCGCCAACCAGGCGACGCTGGCCACCCTGGGCAAGATCCTGCCCGGGCTCATCATCTATTCTGACGCGCTCAACCACGCCTCGATGATCGAGGGCGTGCGGCAGGCGAACTGCGAGAAGCATGTCTGGCGGCACAATGACGTGGCCCATCTCGAAGAGCTTCTGAAGGCCGCGCCCGCGGACGCGCCCAAGGTGATCGCGCTGGAGTCCGTCTATTCGATGGACGGCGATATCGGCCCGCTCCACGAGGTCTGCGACCTGGCCGAGAAATACGGCGCTCTGACCTATCTCGACGAAGTCCATGCGGTGGGCCTGTACGGGCTGCGCGGGGGCGGGGTGGCCGAGCGCGAAGGTCTGCTGGACCGGTTCGACATCATCGAAGGCACGCTGGGCAAGGCGTTCGGCGTGATGGGCGGCTACATCGCCGCGGACGCGGTGATCTGCGACGCCATCCGCTCCTGGGCGCCGGGCTTCATCTTCACCACCTCGCTGGCGCCGGTGCTGGCCGCGGGCGCGCGGGCGAGCGTGGAGTATCTCAAATCCTCCAACCATCTGCGCGAGGCCCATCAGGAGCGCGCCGCGACCCTGAAGGCGCGGCTGAGCGAGGCGGGCTATCCGGTGCTGCCGTCCGAGACGCACATCGTGCCCGTGCACGTGGGCGACCCGGTGCTGTGCAAGCGTCTGACCGACGCGCTGCTGGACGAGCACGGCATCTACGTCCAGCCGATCAACTATCCCACCGTGCCGCGCGGCACAGAGCGGATGCGCTTCACGCCCACCCCGCTGCACACCGACGCGATGTTCGACGAGCTGATCGAGGCGCTGGGCGCGGTCTACGCCAAATACGCCAAGGTCAAGGTCGCGTGATGAGCCGCGATCCGCTGCCGGGTCGCGAGGTCATCTTCGAATACAGGGCCGTGGGCGCCTTCCTGCGCATCGCCGCGGTGGACGTGGCCACCGGCGAGGAGGTCGTCGTCTCCGGCCCCGTGCGCTCCAGCCAGTCCGACCTTGAACGCATCGCGCTGAGAAAGCTCGCCCGGCGGCTGGGTCTGTCCCTGAGCGATGTTCAACGCAAAACGCCCCGGCCGAATGGCCGGGGCGTCGTCGCGTGACGGTAAAGGCGAGGGCTTACTTGCCCTTGCGGCCTCCGCGGCCCAGCCCGATCTCCTTGGCGAAGTCCGAGCGGCGGCGCGAGTAGGAGGGCGCGACCATCGGGTAATCCGAGGGCAGGCCCCACTTGCGGCGGTATTCTTCGGGCGACATGTCGTACTGCGAGCGCAGGTAGCGCTTGAGCATCTTCAGCTTCTTGCCGTCTTCCAGGCAGACCAGATAATCGTCATGGACGGACTTGGAGACCGGCACGGCCGGCTTGGCCTTCGGCTCGGGCTTGGCCTCGCCGCCGGAGATCTCTTTCATGGTCGCGTGGACCGACTTGATCATATCCGGCACGCTCTCCGCAGGAACGGAATTGTGCGTCAGGAAGGAGGCCACGATGTCAGTGGTCATCCGGAGCAGTTCTTCATTGTCGATGGCGGGGGCGTGGTCTTCGGTCATTGCCGTATATCCCTGTCTGCGAAATTCGTCCGCGAATCAGATGTCGCTTATAGTGCTTTATATAGGCTATCCTTTGAGTGCAAGTAATGCCAGATAGCTTTACAGTGATGTAATAGTGCATTCTACAGCGCGATCAAGGGCGGATGCGACCTTGTCGGACGGTGCAGAGTGCAGTCCTGAGCGCGTTCACAGAATTCCCGCAGCCTGAAAGCCGCGGGTCCATGTCGCGGTTGTCCTTTCAGGAGGGCCGCCGTATGTGTTGCGCCACATGACAGCAGCGGCACCGGAGCGCGATCAATGGCCAACGCCCCCAGCTATGAGACCTCCAGCGGTTTCTTCACCGAGAGCCTGACCCAGCGCGACCCGGACATCGCGGCGGCCATCGGCAAGGAGATCCGCCGCCAGCAGGAGCAGATCGAGCTCATCGCATCGGAGAACATCGTCTCCCGCGCGGTGCTGGAGGCTCAGGGCTCGCCGCTGACCAACAAGTACGCCGAGGGCTACCCGGGCCGCCGTTACTATGGCGGCTGCGAGTTCGTGGACATCGCCGAGGAACTGGCCATCGAGCGGGCCAAGACGCTCTTCGGCGCCGAGTACGCCAACGTCCAGCCCAATTCGGGCAGCCAGGCGAACCAGGGCGTGTTCCTGGCCCTGCTCAAGCCCGGCGACAAGATCCTCGGTCTCGACCTCGCCTCGGGCGGCCACCTGACCCACGGCGCGCGTCCGAACATCTCGGGCAAATGGTTCGAGGCCCACGCCTACGGCGTGCGCGAGGACAACGCTCTGATCGACTATGACGCCCTGCGCGAACAGGCCAAACTGGTCCAGCCGCGGATGATCATCGCGGGGGGCTCGGCCTATCCGCGCACCATCGATTTCGCGAAATTCCGCGAGATCGCCGACGAGGTGGGCGCGTATCTTCTGGTGGACATGGCCCATTTCGCGGGGCTGGCCGCGGGCGGGGCATACCCCAACCCTGTTCCGTTCGCCGACGTGGTGACGACGACCACCCACAAGACCCTGCGCGGCCCGCGCGGCGGCATGATCCTGTCGCGCGACGCGGATCTGGGCAAGAAGCTGAACTCTGCCATCTTCCCCGGCCTGCAGGGCGGGCCCCTGATGCACGTGATCGCGGGCAAGGCGGTGGCCTTCGGCGAAGCGCTGCGGCCCGAGTTCAAGGACTACGCCAAAGCGGTGGTCGAGAACTGCCGCGCCATGGCCGGCGCGCTGACCGAGGCGGGCTACGCCATCGTCTCCGGCGGCACCGACAGCCATCTGGCGCTCGTCGATCTGCGGCCCAAGAGCCTGACCGGGGACATCTCCGAGAAGGCGCTCGAGCGCGCGCACATGACCTGCAACAAGAACGGCGTGCCGTTCGACCCTGAAAAGCCCACCGTGACCTCGGGCCTCAGGATCGGTTCGCCCGCAGGCACCACGCGCGGCTTCGGCTCGGCTGAGTTCCGCCGGGTGGGCGAGATGATGGCCGAGGTGCTCGACGCCCTGGCCGCCAACCGCGACGGCGACGCCGCCGTGGAGGCCCGCATCCGCGAGGAGGCGACCGCGCTGTGCCGCCGCTTCCCGATCTACCCCGAACTCGGATAGGAGGCCGCCCGCTTGCGCTGTCCGTTCTGCTCGAACCCTGACACCCAGGTGAAGGATTCCCGGCCGTCCGAGGACGGTCAGGCGATCCGCCGCAGGCGGCAGTGCCCGGCCTGCGGCGCGCGCTTCACCACGTTCGAGCGGGTCCAGCTGCGCGATCTGCAGGTGATCAAGTCAGACGGCAAGCGGGTGCCGTTCGAGCGCGACAAGCTGATGCGCTCGGTGCTGCTGGCCAGCCAGAAGCGCTCCATCGAGCGCGACAGGATCGAGCAGATGGTTTCAGGCATCATCCGGCGGCTGGAGAGCGGCGGCGACCCGGACGTGCCCTCCAAGACCATCGGCGAGCTGGTCATGGAAGGTCTGCGCAATCTCGATACGGTCGCCTATGTCCGCTACGCCTCGGTCTACAAGGACTTCCGCGAGGTGGCCGACTTTTCCGACTTCATCCGCGGCGAGCGCCTGTCTGACGGGACCGAGACCGACGAGGACGCATGAGCGTCCCGCGCGTCACCCTCAAGCTCGCGACCTCGCTGGACGCGCGCATCGCGCTGGGTTCGGGCGAGTCGCGATGGATCACCTCCGCCGAATCCCGCGAGCAGGTCCACCGGCTCAGGGCCGCCCACGGCGCGGTGCTGACCGGGGCGGGGACGGTTGCGGCGGACGATCCGGTGCTTACGGCGAGGCCGGGCGGCGTGGCGGCTGAGACCCAGCCGGTGCGCGTGATCCTGGATTCGCGTCTGCGCACAGCAGCTTCCGCGAAAACCTTCGAGGCCGGTCCGGTGCTGGTCTATGTCAGCGATCCCGATCCGCAGAGGGCCGCGGCGCTGGCCGAAGCGGGTGCGGAGATCGTCACGGTCCCGGCCGGAGCGGCGGGACGGCCTGACCTGAACGCCGTGCTGGCCGATCTGGGCGGGCGCGGCATCGGCTCGGTGATGATCGAGGCGGGGGCGGTTCTGGCGGCGTCGGTCATCGAGGCGGACGCGGTCGACCGGATCGAGTGGTTCCGCGCGCCGATGCTGATCGGGGGCGACGGACTGCCGGTGATCGCGCCGCTGGGCCTTGAGACGCTGGACGGGGCTCCCAGATACAGCCGGGTGGAGGTCCGCGCCTGCGGACCCGATCTTTGGGAAAGCTACCAGCGGGCAGGGGTCTGAATGTTCACCGGCATCGTCACCGCCATCGGCCGGGTCGCCGAAATCCAGGACGGCCCCGTGCGCCGCATGACCGTCGAGAGCCCCTATGCGGCCGAGGGCATCGATCTGGGCGCGTCCATCGCCCATGACGGGGTGTGCCTGACGGTGGTCCGCAAGACCGCCCACGGCGAGGGCAGCCGCTATGACGTGGAGATTTCGCCTGAGACCCTGTCGCGCACCACGATGGGCGCGCTGAGCGAAGACTCGCCGGTCAATCTCGAACGCGCGCTCAAAGTCGGCGACGAGCTGGGCGGGCATATCGTTCAGGGCCATGTGGACGGGGTGGGTGAAATCGTCTCCCGGACCGACCAAGACGGCTGGATGACGCTGGTCGTGCGCGCGCCGTCGGAGCTGTCGAAATTCATCGCCGAGAAGGGCTCCATCGCGGTGGATGGCGTGTCGCTGACCGTGAACGCGGTGAAGGGCGACGCCTTCACCCTGATGATCATTCCGCACACGGCGGGCGCGACCACGCTGGGCCGGCTGCAGCCGGGATTGCATGTGAACCTTGAGGTGGACGTGATGGCGCGCTACGCCGCCCGCCTCGGCGAACGGACCGGGGCCTGAACCGTGAGCGACACTGTGAGCGACGATCATTTCGCCCTCTCTCCCATCGAGGAGATCATCGAGGACGCGCGCAACGGGCGCATGTTCATCCTGGTGGACGCCGAGGACCGCGAGAACGAGGGCGATCTGGTCATCCCCGCCCAGTTCGCCACCCCCGACGCGGTCAACTTCATGGCCAAGCATGGCCGGGGCCTGATCTGTCTGGCGATGACGCGCGAGCGCACCGAGGCGCTGCGCCTGCCCTTCATGACCGCCCAGAACCAGTCGCGCCACACCACCGCCTTCACTGTGTCCATCGAGGCGCGCGAGGGCATCTCCACAGGCATCTCCGCCCATGACCGCGCGCGCACCATCGCGGTGGCCATCGATCCGCGCCACGGGGCGGAGGACATCGTCTCGCCGGGGCACGTCTTCCCGCTGATGGCGCGCGATGGCGGCGTGCTGGTCCGCGCGGGCCACACCGAGGCGGCGGTGGACGTCGCGCGGCTGGCGGGCGGCAATCCGGCGGGCGTGATCTGCGAGATCATGAACGATGACGGCTCGATGGCGCGCCTGCCCGAGCTGGTCGCCTTCGCGCAGCGCCACGGGCTGAAGATCGGCACCATCGAAGACCTGATCGCCTACCGCCACCAGAACGACCACGTGGTCGAGAAGCGGCTGGAGACCGAGGTGGAGAGCCGCTGGGGCGGCCCCTTCCGGCTCGCCGTATTCCGCTCGCTGGTGGACAATGTCGAGCATGTCGCCCTGATGAAGGGCGATGTGGGGCCCGACACGCCCGTTCTGGTGCGGATGCACAAGGTCAGCTTCGCTGACGACGTGCTGGGCGCGGTCGGCGGGCGGGCCGGGCTGGTGGAGGAGGGCGTGTCCGCGCTCGCCGCCCATGACGGCCCCGCCGTGATGGTCTTCATCCGCGAGACCAACCCTTCCGCCATCACCGAACGCTTCGGCGCCAAGCCCGCCGACCACCCCGACGCGCGCGAGGCCCGCCGCCTGCGCGAATACGGGGTGGGCGCGCAGATCCTTCTGGACCTGGGCGTCAGGAAGATGATCCTTCTCACCACCGCGCCGCAGACCATCGTCGGCCTCGACGGCTACGGCCTCGAGATCGTCGAGCAGCGCGAAATCGCGAAAGACTGAACATTCATGCCCCGTGTCCTGATCATCGCCGCCCCGTTCTACGAGGACATCTCCGAGGAGCTCGTGAGAGGCGCGACCGCCGCGCTGGACGCCGCTGGCGCCGAGCATGAGCTCATCGAGGTGCCCGGCGCGTTCGAGATCCCCGGCGTGATCGCCATGGCCGAGGCCGGCGACCGGCCCTACGACGCCTATGTGGCGCTGGGCTGCGTGATCCGAGGAGAGACGAGCCATTACGACTATGTCTGCGGGGAGAGCGCCCGGGGGCTGATGGAGCTTTCCCTGAAAGGCGTGGCGCTGGGCTATGGCATCCTGACGGTGGAGAACATCCGTCAGGCGCGCGTGCGCGCCCATGTGGACGAGAAGAACAAGGGCAAAGACGCCGCAGAGGCCGCGCTGGCCATGCTCGCCGCGCGCCAGCGTTTCGGCGCCAAGTCATGAGCGAGAGCGACAGCCAGTCCCGCGCCCGCCTGCGCCGCGCCGCCCGCCTCGCCGCCGTCCAGGCGCTCTATCAGATGGAGCTGTCGGGCACGGGCGCGAAGGCGGTGACCAAGGAATTCCGCGATCATCGCTTCGGCCACGAGGACGAACCCGACTACATCGCCGCGGACGAGGACTTTTTCGAGGACCTGCTGGCGGGCGTGGTGCGCCGTCAGGACGACGTGGACAAGCAGATCGCCGGGCATTTGAAGCAGGGCTGGAAGCTGTCGCGGCTGGACGCGACCGTGCGCGCCATCCTGCGCTCTGGCGGCTATGAGCTGCTGGTGCGCGACGACGTGCCCGCCTCGGTGGTCATCAACGAATATGTCGAGATCGCCCACGCCTTCTACGAGGGCTCCGAGCCCGGCTTCGTGAACGCCACCCTGGACGCCTTCGCCAGAGCCGTCCGCTCCGGGGAGACGGACAGCAAGGCCTGAAAGGAGCAGCGGCGATGAGCGGGGACGGAGAGTTCGGCTATATCGCCCGGCGTCTCGCCCCGCTGGCCGCAGACTTCGAAGGCGCGTTCGGCCTGACCGACGACGCCGCCGAGATCGCGCCGTCCGAAGGCTGCGCCCTGATCCTGACCGCCGACACGCTGGTCGCGGGGCGGCACTTTCTCGAAAACGAAGACCCCGCCACCGCCGCGCGCAAGGCGCTGCGCGCCAATCTCTCCGATCTGGCCGCCATGGGCGCGCGTCCGCTGGCCTATCTGACCTCCGTGGTCTGGCCGCTGGACGCGGCCGATGCGCTTAAGGAAGGCTTCGCGGACGGGCTGGCGGTCGATCAGGCGATCTTCGGCATCCATCTGATCGGCGGCGACACCACGGCGGCGGACGGGCCGTGGATGATTGGCGTCACCGCCATCGGGGAGGTTCCCAAGGGCCGCGCCGTCCGGCGGTCCGGCGCGCGGCCGGGCGATCTTCTGATGGTGACCGGCACGGTCGGGGATGCGGGTCTGGGCCTTGAGATCGCGTCGGGACGGCTGGAAGCCGGGGAGGGGGCGGATGTCCTGCTCGCCCGCCACCGCCTGCCTGAGCCGCGCGTCGCGCTGGCCGAAGCCGTCCAGGCCCATGCGGCCGCCTGCATCGACGTGTCGGACGGTCTGATCGCGGACGCGGGTCATGTCGCCGAGGCGAGCGGTCTGGGTCTGCGTGTCGATCTGGAGACCCTGCCCCTGTCAGCTCCGGCGCGGGCCTGGCTGGCGCAGCAGGGCGATCCGGCGCAGGCCGCTGTCTTCCTGGCGACCGCAGGCGACGATTACGAGCTGGCCTGCGCCGTGCCGGAAGACCGGGCCGAGGCCTTCGCCGCGGCCTGCGCTGAGGCGGGAACATCCGCGACCGCCGTGGGACGGTTCGGCGAGGACGAGGGGGTGACGGTCCATCATCACGGCAGCCCGGTGAGGATCGAGCAGGCCGGATTCACCCATTTCTAAGGCCCCGCCGGCAGGATGGGTCTCATGATCCGCGCCCTCGCCATCGCCCTCGTGTTCAGCGCCGCGCCTGCGGCGCTCGCCGCTCCGCCGCCTCAACCGGCAGGCGGTCCGATCATGTCGAATTTCGCCATCCCCAATGACATCGAGCGGCGGCTGGACGAGATCGCGGCGGAGTTCGATCCGCCGGAGCACGGCACCTACGCCGACCTGCCCATGCTGACCGCGCCAGTGGTGGAGAACGGGCGGATGGTGGCCTACGCCTTCGTGCGGCCCCGGGTGCGGCTGGGCGACGGGCTGAGCGACGCCGAGGTCCACCGCAACGCACACGTCATCCTCGACCGCTACGTCAAATCGGTCCACGCTCGGCCCTTCGAGCGCACGGGAAGCGAGGCGTTCGACCGCGCCGCGGCGCAGGAGCGGCTGCTGGCCGTCACCCGCGAGGTGATGGGCGAAGGCGCGGTGTCGCTGGAGCTTCTGGGCGGGGACATGCGCCTCATGCGCCGCCGCTAGTCCACATTTTCGGTTTCCTTGCGCGCCGCTCGGGCGTCGTTGCATAGTCCTCGTCTCATCGGGGAGGACTTCGCTCGCCCGCGATTCGAAAAACAACAGGGGCGAGCCGTCTTCCAAAGCAGAAAAATATAATTCTCAGGGAGACTTGGCACATGACTGATCAGGCCTTGTGGCTGTGGCTCATCATAGCCGCGGGACTTCTGTCCCTCGTCTATGGCGCGGTCACGATCCGCTCCATCCTGTCCGCGAGCGCGGGCAATGAGCGCATGCAGGAGATCGCGAAGGCGATCCAGGAAGGCGCGAACGCCTATCTCAAGCGCCAGTACACCACCATCGCCATCGTGGGCGCGGTCGTGTGCGTGGTGGTCTTCTTCCTGCTGGGCTGGCAGGTGGCCGTGGGCTTCCTGATCGGCGCGATCCTGTCCGGCGCCGCGGGCTTCATCGGCATGCTGGTCTCGGTGCGCGCCAACGTGCGCACCACGGAAGCGTCCCGGAAGGGGCTGGCCGCCGGTCTGGACATGGCGTTCAAGTCCGGCGCGGTCACGGGCATGCTCGTGGCCGGTCTCGCCCTGCTGTCGGTGGTCGTCTATTACGGCCTGCTCGTGGGCGTGATGGGCTATGACCCGATCAGCCGCACGGTGATCGACTCGCTGGTCGCGCTCGGCTTCGGCGCCTCTCTGATCTCCATCTTCGCGCGACTGGGCGGCGGCATCTTCACCAAGGGCGCCGACGTGGGCGGCGACATGGTCGGCAAGATCGAAGCCGGCATCCCCGAGGACGATCCGCGCAACGCCGCGACCATCGCGGACAATGTCGGCGACAATGTCGGCGACTGCGCGGGCATGGCGGCCGACCTGTTCGAGACCTATGCGGTGACCGTCGTGGCGACCATGGTGCTCGCCTCGATCTTCTTCCGCGGGCTGGTGGGGGACATCACGGTCGCGACCATGATGCTCTATCCGCTGGCCATCGGCGGAGTCTGCCTGATCGCCTCGATCATCTCCACCTACGCGGTCAAGCTGGGGAAAGGCTCATCCAACGTGATGGGCGCGCTCTACAAGGGCTTCATCGCGTCGGCGGTCCTGTCGCTGGCGGGCGTGGGCGCGGTGACCTGGCTGCTGCTGGGATTCGACACCGAGATCGCGGGCGCGAGCGGGGCGGCCTTCACCGGACTGGACCTGTTCCTGTGCGGCGTGGCGGGCCTTCTGGTGACCGGCGCGATCGTGTGGATCACCGAATACTACACCGGCGTGAACTTCCGCCCGGTCAAGGCGGTGGCCCGCGCGTCCGAGAACGGGCACGGCACCAACGTCATCCAGGGTCTGGCGGTCTCGCTTGAATCCACCGCTCTGCCCGCCCTGACGATCATCGTGGGCATTCTGGTCACCTTCAATCTGGCGGGGCTGTTCGGCATCGCCATCGCGGTGACCACCATGCTGGCGCTGGCGGGCGTGGTCGTGGCGCTGGACGCCTTCGGTCCGGTCACCGACAACGCGGGCGGCATCGCGGAGATGTCCGACCTCGAGCCGGAGGTGCGCGCGACCACCGACACCCTCGACGCGGTGGGCAACACCACCAAGGCCGTCACCAAGGGCTACGCCATCGGCTCGGCGGGTCTGGGCGCTCTGGTCCTGTTCGCCGCCTACACCGAGGATCTGGCCTATTTCGCCACCGACCCTGAGACCTATCCCTTCTTCGAGGGCGTGGCGGTGAACTTCTCGCTGTCCAACCCCTACGTGGTGGTGGGCCTGTTCTTCGGCGGGCTTCTGCCCTTCCTGTTCGGCGGACTGTCCATGACCGCGGTGGGCCGCGCGGCGGGTTCCGTCGTGGAGGAGGTGCGCCGTCAGTTCCGCGAGAACCCCGGCATCATGACCTTCGAGGCCAAGCCTGATTACGGCCGGGCGGTGGACATCCTGACCAAGTCGGCGATCCGCGAGATGATCGTGCCGTCCATGCTCCCGGTGCTCTCGCCCATCGTGCTGTTCTTCGTGATCTGGTTCGTCGGAGGCGGCGCCATGGGCTTCAACGAGCCGGGCAAGGCCGACGCGCTGGCCTCGGTCGGGGCGATGCTGCTGGGCGTGATCGTGACCGGCCTGTTCGTGGCCATCTCGATGACCTCGGGCGGCGGCGCCTGGGACAACGCCAAGAAGTACATCGAGGACGGCAATCACGGCGGCAAGGGCTCTGAGGCCCACAAGGCGGCCGTGACCGGCGACACCGTGGGCGATCCTTACAAGGACACCGCGGGCCCGGCCGTGAACCCGATGATCAAGATCACCAACATCGTGGCGCTGCTGCTCCTGGCTGTGCTCGCCGCGGGGAGCTGACGCCTGACAGGCCTGAACGAGAAAGCCCCGGTCGTCCGACCGGGGCTTTTTCATGTCTGCATGGGCCGGGGCGCTATTCGTTGCGCCGGGGACCGCCCGCGCCGCCGGGCAGGTTCTGCTGGCCGGGCAGCTGTTCTGTGGGCAGGCGGCCCACATTGCCCAGGATCTGCTCGAGCACCGACAGCTCGCGGCCCCGGGTCGGGGTCTCGCGGCCCACGAAGGCGACCTGGCGCGAATCGCCCATGTCGTACTCCTCCACGTTCGCCACCGTGCCTTCGTCATCGAAGGTGATCGCGATGATGCGGCGGGCCTGGGTGGAGGGCTTGAGATAGGACAGGTACTCGCGCGTGTCGGTCATGTAGTACCAGGTGTTCTCGTCGAACGTGCCCCGCACGGAGGGGCTGCCCAGCATGTCCATGATGCTGGCCTGGTTGTGCTCGCCGGGCGTGATCTCGGGGACCTCGCCTTCAGTGTAGCGATAGCCGTGGGTGCGCAGGGTCGGATTGCAGGCCGCCGCGAGGCCGCCCGCCAGAATCACCGCCGCGGCGGCGAGGGCGCGTTGAAGTCTGGGGCTCATCCGGTCACGACCTTCCTTGCTTGCGCCGTCTCGCCTGTTGAAAGGGGATGCGGCGCTTTGCGCTTTGACCTACCTGTCCGGGACAATAGCTTCAAGCCCTCGCTGAAGGGAGCCCCCGCTGCATGATCGCCCGCTTCTTCCGCAGGAACCCGCACAAGGCCGCCGCCGCGCGCCTGTATGACCAGACCGTCGCGGCCGCGCGCCGCCCCGGATTCTATGGCGATGGCGGGGTGGAGGACAGCGTGGACGGGCGCTTCGACCTGATCGTGCTGCACGCTTCATTGGTCATGCGCCGCCTGCGCGAAGGCGGCGAGGCCGGGCAGGGGGCCGCGCAGGCGCTGTTCGACCGCATGTTCGACGACATGGACGCCGCCCTGCGCGAGATGGGCGTGGGCGACACCAGCGTGGGCAAGAAGATCAAGAAGATGGCCGAGGCCTTCTATGGCCGCGCCTCGGCCTATGACACGGCGCTCAAATCGGGCAGTCGCGACGCCCTGAAGGCGGCGCTGTGGCGCAACGTTTTCGCCGAGGCGTCCGAGCATGAGGCCGCCGCGGACCGGCTGGCCGCGTGGGCGGAAGACAGCGGGCGGCGGCTGGACGTTCAGGACCCCGCCGCCCTGCTGGCGGGAGAAGCGCCCGACTTCGCCCCCGCGCCATGAAACCGGGCTCCGGCCCGGCCCGCTTGCATCTGATCCGTCCTCGGCTACCTTGCGGCCCGGCAGGCCCGCGGGGACGGGGCCGATGACCGAGATTGATTCATGACTTCACCGCTAGTTCTTTCCATCGACGCGATGGGCGGCGACCACGCTCCCGACATCGTCGTCGACGGGGCCGCAGCCTTCCTCAAGGGCCGCCGCCGCCCGGTGAAGTTCCTGCTTCACGGGGACGAGGCGAGGATCGCGCCGCTGGTGGAGAAGCACCCGGGCCTGGCCGCGGTCTGCGAGATCCGCCACACGGCCGGCGAGGTGGACATGAGCGCCAAGCCGTCGGAGGCGGTGCGCCGGTCCAAGGGCTCGTCCATGTGGAACGCGGTCCACGCGGTCAAGGACGGCGAGGCCCATGTGGCCGTGTCGGCGGGCAACACCGGCGCGCTGATGGCCATCTCCAAGGTCATCCTTCGCATGAAGAAGGGCGTGCACCGGCCCGCCATCGCGGCGAGCTGGCCGGTGCCCCAGGGTTACTGCACGGTGCTGGACGTGGGCGCGAACGTGGAGTGCACGCCCGCCCAACTGGTGGAGTTCGCCATCATGGGCGAGGCCTTCCACCGGGTCGCGCGCGGCGTGACTCGTCCCACCGTGGGCATCCTGAACGTCGGCTCCGAGCAGATGAAGGGCGACGAGACCGTGCGCGCCGCCGACGCGCTGCTGCGTGCGGCGAACCTGGACATGGACTATCGCGGCTATGTCGAGGGCAACGACATCTCCGCGGGCACCACCGACGTGGTGGTGACCGACGGCTTCACCGGCAACATCGCCCTGAAGGCCGCCGAGGGCACCGCCCGCCTGCTCGCGGGCTGGATGCGCGAGGCCTTCACAAGCTCGTTGATCGCCAAGGTTGGCGCGGCGCTTCTGAGCGTCAGCGGGCTGAAGGTTCTGAAGTCCCGCATGGACCCGCGCAGTGTGAACGGCGGTGTGTTTCTGGGGCTCAATGGAGTAGTGGTGAAAAGCCATGGAGGCACCGACTCGGTCGGGTTCGCGACCTCCCTGCGCATCGCGCTGGAGCTGGCCGACAGCCGCTTCCTGACCGAGATCGAGCAGAACCTGTCGCGGCTGGCCGAAGTTGAGGCGGAGGAGATTGCCGACGCCTCGGAACAGGAGACGGCGTGACCGACACCTTCGCCCGCATCGCCGGCATCGGCGCCTATCTGCCCGCACGGGTCATGACCAATGACGAGCTGTCGGGGATCGTGGAGACCAGCGACGACTGGATCCGCGAGCGCACCGGCATCTCCACCCGCCACATCGCCGCCGACGATGAGTTCACCTCCGATCTGGGCGTGCAGGCGGCGAAGGCCGCGCTGGACGACGCGGGCATGACCGTGGCCGGCATCGACCTGATCGTGGTGGCCACCGCCACTCCGGACCTCACCTTTCCCGCCACCGCGACCATCATCCAGGAGAAGCTGGGCTCGGACCACGGCGCGGCGTTCGACGTCCATGCCGTGTGCTCGGGCTTTCTCTACGCGCTGGCGACCGCGGACAATTTCATCCGCTGCGGTCAGGCGAAATCGGCGCTGGTGATCGGCGCGGAGACCTTCTCGCGCATCCTGGACTGGACCGACCGGACCACCTGCGTGCTGTTCGGCGACGGCGCTGGGGCGGTGGTGCTGACCGCCGATCAGGGGCCTCAGGACGGGCAGGGGGTGATCAAGACCCACCTGCGGTCTGACGGGAAGTTCCGCGAGCTGCTCTACGTGGACGGCGGCCCGTCCGCGACCCGCACGGTCGGGCATCTGCGCATGCAGGGCAATCAGGTCTTCCGGCACGCCGTCAACAAGATCGCGGGCTCCATGGAGGAGCTGGCGGAGATGGCGGGCATTCCCATCGAGGATATCGACTGGTTCGTGCCCCACCAGGCCAATGAGCGCATCCTGCAGGGCGTGGCGAGAAAACTCGCGATCCCCGTGGAGAAGGTGATCTCAACGGTCGGCCGTCACGGCAACACGTCCGCCGCCTCGATCCCGCTGGCCATGGAGGCCGCCGTCAGGGATGGACGGATCAAGCGCGGAGACCTTATCCTCATGGAAGCACTGGGGGGTGGGTTCACCTGGGGCGCGGCGCTGGCGCGCTACTGATCACTTTCTTGACCCGGGTCATTGACCGGGAAGGGGCGGAACGACTTTACTGGCGAACCCGGAAAAAACGAGGCAGGACAGACCCATGACCGGCAAAACGCTCACGCGCGCAGCCCTCGCAGACGCCGTCCATCGCGAGGTCGGTCTGTCCCGGCAGGAATCCGCGGTGCTGGTCGAGGCGCTCCTCGACATGATCTCCGACACCCTGGCGGACGGCAATTCGGTCAAGCTCTCCTCGTTCGGCTCCTTCGTGCTCCGCGAGAAGAACGGCCGGGTGGGCCGCAACCCCAAGACCGGCGAGGAGGTGCCTATCGACCCCCGCCGGGTGCTGGTGTTCAAACCCTCCCAGGTGCTCAAGGACCGCGTGGACCACGCCCTGTCGCGCCGATGACCGATAAATCCCCAGACGCCTACCGCACCATCTCCGAAGCCGCCGAGGAGGCGGGGCTGCCCGCCCACGTCCTGCGCTTCTGGGAGACGAAGTTCACCCAGCTCAAGCCGGTCAAGCGCAAGGGCGGCCGGCGGCTCTACCGGCCTCAGGACGTCCTGCTCCTGAAGGGCCTGCGCCGCCTGCTTTACGACGAGGGCTACACCATCAAGGGCGCGCAGAAATATCTGCGCGAAAACGGCGTGTCGTCAGTCGGCGCGCTGGGCGCGGGCGAGGCCGAACCTCAGACGCCTGAACCCGCCGCTGCCGCGCCCGCCACGGGCGAGGCTGCCCCGGCTGCTCAGGGCGCCGCACAGGCGAATCTCGGCGCTGAAACGACCGCCCTGATCGAGCGCGCGCTGGGCCGTCTGCAGGCCGCCCGCCAGCGGCTGGACGCCGCCCTGCAGGCCTGAGCCTCCGGGCGCTGCTGAACCCGCATTTGCCCGGTTGCCGCCACGCGCGGCGCGCCCTATAACCCGCCTTCCTTCGCGTGACCCCCCTTCGCGAAGGCTTGAGACGTCGGAGCGTGGCGCAGCCCGGTTAGCGCACTGGTCTGGGGGACCAGGGGTCGCGAGTTCGAATCTCGCCGCTCCGACCATCTCACTCTTTCGCGGTTTCCCCTGGGATTTCCACGTCGTCGCCGAGCGCGTCGCGGACATAGAGCTGCTTGACCACCACATAGACGACCACCGCCAGAGGCACGGCCAGAACCACGCCCAGCGCGCCGAACAGCACCCCGGCAACCAGGATCGCGAACAGCATCACCACCGGAGGCAGATTCACTGCACGCTTCTGGATGAGGGGCATGATCAGATTGCCCTCGACCTGCTGGATGACCACGTAGAGCAACACCACCCACAGCGCGGTCGTTCCGCCTTCGCTCAGCCCCAGCAGAACCGCAGGGACCGCGGCGATGATGGGGCCGACCATGGGGATGAATTCGAGCAGCCCCGCCAGCACGCCCAGCGCCAGCGGCGAGGGCACTCCGATCAGCATCAGTCCCAGCGTGGTCAGGACGCCCACGATCAGCATCGAGATGAGCTGGCCCAGCAGCCACGACCGGAGTGCGCGTCCGGCATTGTCCGCCGTCTCCCCGATCTCGCCGCGGGCCGAGGGCGGCACGAGCTTCAGCGCGCCGTCGCGATACCGTTTCGGATTGATGGCGAGATATGCCGCCGCGGCGATCACCACCAGGGCCGTGGTGGCGGCATTGAACGCGGCGGCCGCGTAGTCGGCGGCGGCCTGCATGAAGCCTCCGCCCATCAGGGACTCGGCCCAGCCGATCACCCTGTCCTGAAGGTCGTCCACGCCCAGCCGCTCGCCCGCCTCGTCGAGCAGGCCGGGCAGCTCGTCTGCGAGTTCGGTGATCTCGGCCTGAACCTGCGCGCCCAGCAGCGCGACGAAGCCCGCCAGCAGGGCGAGAATGAGCAGCGCGGCCACCCCCAGAGACCACGGCGAGGGAATGGGCGTGATGCGCTCGACCCCTTCGGCGGCGGCGCGAAGGATGACCGCGATGAGGATCGCGGCGAAGCCCAGGAGCAGGACGTGATGGAGCTGCCAGACCAGCAAGGCGAGGATGACGAGACCACCCACGACCAGCGTGGAACGGACGAGCGTGCTGTTGCTGGGCGCGTCCGCGCGTCCTGTCGGCTGTGTCATGGGCGGTTCCATCCCGTCTGGCGTCACAGACTCAACGCCGCGCGCGCTGAACCGGTTCAGGCCGAAGGCGCAGCCCATGGCTTGATCTTTCGCCGGTCCCCGTGAGGATGGGCGCCGAAGAACAACGCCTCGGGGGAGACATGGCCAAAACATTCAAGATGCCGCACACGCTGGTGCTGCTCGTCGCGCTCATGGGCGTGGCGATGGTGCTGACGTGGATCCTGCCTTCGGGCGCGTTCGAGATGGAGACGACCGAGACCGGGGCCAGAGTGGTCGTCCCGGGCACCTTCCAGGTCGCCGACGACGCGCCCTTCATCACGCCGTGGGACCTGATCACCGCCATTCCCCGCGCCATGGGCGCGGCCAGCGACGTGATCTTTTTCGTCTTCCTGATAGGCGGGGTGCTTGGAGTGCTGCGCGCCACCGGGGCCATCGATGCGGGCATCGGGTCGATGCTGGAAAGCTATCGCCACCGGCTGGGCCTGCTGATCTTCATGGCCATGTTCATTTTCGGCGTGTGCTCGGCCAGCTTCGGCATGTCGGCCGAATACATCGCCTTCGTCGGCATCCTGATCGCCCTGTGCGCGGCTCTCCGCCTCGACAGCATGACGGCCATCGGCATTCTCGTGCTCGGCTATGGCGTGGGCTACGGCATTTCGCCCATGAATCCCTTCACGGTGCTGATCGCGCAGGACATCGCCGAGGTGCCGCCGCTGTCGGGCTGGTGGTACCGCCTGGTGGTCGCCGTCCCGTTCTTCGCCATCGCGTTCCATCATGTCTACAGTTATGCGCGCAGGGTCCAGAAAGACCCCGCCGCCAGCTATGTGGCGGGCGTTGAGAGCGCCAAGGCGCCGCCGCCCGAGGACTATCCGCCCCTGACAAAGCGCCGGATCGCGGTCCTCGTCGCGCTTGGCCTGACCGTGATCGGCTTGTTTCTCGGCGTGCGATTCCTGGGCTGGTATCTGACCGAGCTGGCCGGGCTGTTCCTGGTGCTGTGCGGGGTGGCCATCGTCATCTCAGGGATGAAGCTGAACGAGGCGGCCGAGAAGTTCATCGCCGGCGCCGCGGCGCTGACTACAACCGCGCTGCTGGTGGGCTTCGCCCGGGGCATCGCGCTGATCCTCGAGGACGGGCTGGTGCTTCACACCATCGTCAACGCGCTGGCCACGCCGCTCAGCCAAGTGCCCGCCGAACTGTCTGCGGTGGGCATGTTCCTGATCCAGACCCTGCTGAACCTGTTCGTGCCGTCGGGCAGCGGACAGGCCTTCGTGACCATGCCCCTGATGGCCCCCATCGGCGATCTGGTCGGGGTCTCGCGCCAGGTCGCGGTGCTCGCCTACCAGTTCGGTGACGGCTTCTCGAACATGATCGTGCCCACCAACGCGGTGCTCATGGGCATTCTGGGCATTGCAGGCATACCCTACGATCGATGGCTCAGATTCATCGTGCCGCTGATGATCAAGCTGACGCTCGCGGCCTCGCTCGCGCTCGTGATCGCGGTCTGGATCGGCTACACCTGACCCCCTGACCCGCAGACATGAAAAAGCCCCGGACGATCCTCCGTCCGGGGCTTTTTCTTTGCGGAAGGGCGAGAGGGTCAGAACCCGCTCAGCGCGCTCACCCGGCCCGCATTCCAGGCATCGTCGCCCAGATGCTCGCCCGCGGCCTGGGCGCGCTTGTAGTACAGGCCGATGTCGTATTCGTCGGTCATGCCGACGCCGCCGAACATCTGGATACCTTCCGAGCCGGCCAGCCGGGAGACCTCGGTGGCCTTGGCCTTGGCCGCCGCGCACCAGAGCGGGGCCTGGGACGGGGTCTCGTCCAGGGTCCGCAGCGCCTTGATGACCAGCGAGCGGGCCAGCTCCAGCTCTGAATACAGATGGGCGGCGCGGTGCTGCATGCCCTGGAAGCTGCCGATGGGCTGGCCGAACTGCTCGCGTTCCCTGATGTAGTCGATGGTGCGGTCGAAGGCCTCCTCCGCCACGCCCAGCGCCTCGGCGGCCAGCGCCGCCCGGCCGGCGTCCAGCACCATGGCCAGCGCCGCGTCGGAATCCTCCGCGCCGTCCAAAAGGGCGTCGCCCTCCAGCCGCACGTCCTCGAACACGAAGTCGGCGGGCAGGTGGCTGTCCACGGTGCGGCGCGCGGTGCGGGTGATCCCGCCCGCGTCGGCGGGCACGATGAACAGGCCGGTTTTTCCGTCCTCTGTCTTCGCCGCGACCAGCAGCGCGTCCGCGCCCGCTCCGCAGGCGACGAAGCGCTTTTTCCCGTTCAGGCGGAAGCCGTTGCCGTCCCTCGTGGCCGTGGTTTCGATCGTGGAGGGATCGTGCCGGGCCTTCTCGTCGATGGCGAAGGCGATCACGGTCTCGGCGGCGGCGATCTTCGGCAGCCAGGCCGATTTCTGCGCGTCGCTGCCTGCCAGACGGAAGGCGGCGGCCGCCAGCACGGCCGTGCTCAGGAAGGGCGAGGCGGTCAGGGTGCGGCCCATCTCGCGCAGCACGAAGCCGGCCGCGGCATGGCCCATGTCCACGCCGCCGAACTCTTCAGGCACCATGATGCCGGTCCAGCCCATCTCGGCCATGGACGCCCACAGATCGCGCGAGAAGCCGGTCTGGTCGTCGGCGTCACGCAGCTTGCGCAGGGCGCTGACGGGCGCGGTCTCGGCCAGAAAGGCCTTCGCGCTGTCCCGCAGCATCTGCTCTTCTTCATTCAGAACGAAGCTCATCAGGTTGATTCCCTGTTTGTTTTTCGGATCAGCCGCCGGGCAGTTCAAGCACGCGCTTGGCGAGGATGTTGAGCTGGATCTCGCTGGTCCCGCCCTCGATGGAGTTGGCGCGCGAACGCAGCCAGTCGCGCGCGGGCGCGCCGTCATCGCCCTCCCACAGCAGGCCGTCAGATCCCAGCGCGCTCATGTTCAGCACGTTGCGGCGCTTGTTCAGCTCGGTGCCGACATATTTCAGCATCGAGGCGCGCGCCCCGACGCCTTCGCCGCTGTCCGCCTCGTCCTTGACCCGGCGCAGGGTGGCCTCGAAGGCCAGCGCGTCGATGGTCAGCTTCGCGGTTTCAGCGCGCAGAATCGGATCGGCGATCCGGCCTTCGGGATCGACCTCGCCGGACCTGTGCGCGGCGCTGACGGGGTTGAGCCCGCCGAAATTGGCCTCCGAGACGATGCCCGCACGCTCGTGGGAGAGGAGATACTTGGCGATCTCCCAGCCCTGACCGGGCTTGCCGACCACGTTGGAGGCGGGAACCTTCGCATCGTCGAAGAAGGTCTCGCAGAAGGGGGAGCGCCCGCTGATCAGAAGGATGGGCTTGGTGGACACCCCGCCCGCTTCCATGTCGATCAGCATGAAGGAGATGCCCAGATGCTTGGGCGCGTCGGCCTCGGTGCGGACCAGCGCGAAGATCCAGTCCGCCTTGTCGGCGTAGGAGGTCCACACCTTCTGGCCGTTGACCGTGTAGGTGTCGCCGTCCAGCACGCCCTTGGTGCGCAGGCTGGCGAGGTCGGAGCCCGCGCCGGGCTCGGAATAGCCCTGGCACCAGCGGATCTCGCCGCGGGCGATCTTGGGCAGGTGCTCGGCCTTCTGTTCGTCCGAGCCGTACTTGAGAAGCGCCGGGCCGAGCATCCAGATGCCGAAGGAGGACAGAGGCGAGCGCGCCTTGATCGCCTTCATCTCGTCCTTCAGGACGAAGGCCTCGTCCTTGGACAGGCCTGCGCCGCCGTATTCCTTAGGCCAGGCGGGAACGGTCCAGCCCTTCTCCACCATCGCTTCGAACCAGCGTTTCTGGTCCTCGCTGGCGAACTCGGCATTACGGCCGCCCCAGTAGGCGTCGGCCTCGCTGCGGACCGGTTCGCGCATGGAGGGCGGGCAGTTCGCCTCCAGCCAGGCGCGGGTCTCTGCGCGGAATGTTTCGAGCGACATGGCTCTCCTCCCTTTTTGATTTCTCTGAAGGGTATGGCGGTCCAGCCCTTCGCGCCAGTCCCTTTTAGAAGAACCGGTTTGGTTTTCGCAGCGCGCGGCGCGCGACCAATGGGCGCGGCGGCCTTGCCCGGCTCATGATACCGGATAAGTAGTGCGCCACACATTCAGACACGGGGCCGCCATGTCCGCTCTCGCCACCTCGATCCCCAAGCCCTTCACCGCGCCCGAAACCAGCCGGGCGATGTTCTGGTGGCTGGTCATCGTGGCTCTTCTGGTGATCGCCATGATCATGGTGGGCGGGGCGACGCGGCTCACCGGCTCGGGGCTGTCGATCACCGAATGGCGGCCCGTGACCGGCGCCATCCCGCCCCTGACCCAGGAGGGGTGGGAGCGCGAGCTCGAGCTCTACCGGCAGATTCCCCAATATCAGGAGATCAACCGGGGCATGAGCATGGGCGAGTTCCAGTTCATCTACTGGTGGGAATGGAGCCATCGTCAGCTCGGCCGTCTGCTGGGCGTGATCTACGCGCTGCCTTTCTTCGCCTTCCTCGTCATGAAGAAGGTGCCCGCGCGCCTGAACCTGCGCTTGTGGGTGCTGCTGGCGCTGGGCGGGCTTCAGGGCGCGATCGGCTGGTGGATGGTGTCCTCCGGGCTCGCCGATCGCACCGAGGTCAGCCAGTACCGGCTGGCGGTCCATCTCCTGATGGCGTTCCTGATCCTGGGGCTGATCCTGTGGACCGCGCTGGAACTCAGATACGGCGAGACGCGCGTGCAGAAACGCCTGCCGGTCTTCCCGTGGGCCTCCGCCTTCTGGGGCGCGGTCCTGTTCCAGATCGGTCTGGGGGCGCTCGTGGCGGGCACCGGCGCAGGGCGGATATACACCACATGGCCGGGCTTCGAGGGGCGGCTGATCCCCGAAGGCTATCTGTCGGGCATGCCGTTCTGGATGGCGATCTTCGAAAGCCTGCCCGCGATCCAGCTCCAGCACCGCTGGGCGGGCTATCTGATCGCGGTGGCGGGGCTGGTCCTGGCCTGGCGTTATTTTCAGAGCGGGGACGGGGTGATGAAGCGCTTCGCCGCCGTCCTGCCCGCCGTGATCGCCCTGCAGGTGGCGCTTGGAATCTGGACGCTGCTCAGCGCTTCGCCGCTGGGCCTGTCTCTGGCCCACCAGACCGGGGCGATCATCCTGTTCGGCGTGGCGGGCATGGCGGCGTGGACCGCCGCCCGCGCCCTGCCGCGAGCCTAGCTTTCCGCTTCAGCGGCGGGTTCAGAGCGCCGTCCGGTCACGGCATGGGAGACCACCTCGCGGGCGACCAGCTTGATGCGCGCGTCGTTGGCGTCATAGATGGCCATGATCCCCGAGGAGAAGGCCATCCCGCCATAGGACTCCTCGCTCACCGCGATCGCGCCCGGACGCTCGAGGGCAGGGGCGTTGATGCCCGCTTCCAGCTCCAGCGCGCTCAGCGGCTCCAGCGAGCGGGCGTCATACACGCCCAGCAGGCCGTCGCTGGCCAGCGAGGCGACGACCAGATCGCGTCCCATCAGGTCGACATGGATCAGGTTGGGGATGTTCTCGCCCGAAACGCTGGCGGTCACCTCCCCGCCGGTCGTGACGCGGGCGAGGCCGGCTCCGGGTCCGGACACGACGATGTCGCCGTTCGCCGCCGCGCAGGCGCGGGCGGGGAAGGGCAGGGCGAAGGCCTCGCGCTGCTCCAGAGCCAGGGCGTCCTGGCCCTGATCGGTCAGCCGCCAGACCTCGGCCCGCTCGTCGGCGCGCAGCACGGCGATGTCCAGATAGCCGATGCCCTGACGGTACAGGCACATGCCGGCCACTCCGGAGGTCAGCTCTTCCGCGTCCAGCGGTATTTCGACCACGTCCCGGCCCTCGACCAGCATGACGAAGCTGCGCACCGCGCCGTCATTGTCCGGGCCCAGCAGAAGCGGGAACCGTTCCCCGCGCAGCTCGAACACCGGCGCGGCGGCGAGGCTTCTCAGCCGAGGACCGCCCGCCTGGATGATGCGCTCGCCGTCGATGGTGTAGACGTCGAAACCCCCGCCCTCCAGCGTGGCGGCGAGCAGGCCCGTCCACGGCGCGTCCGGGTCGGGCAGGAAGGCCAGGGTGTCCACCCCGTCGGCGGGATTGAAGACGCCGGTCACCACCGCGCTCTGGATCGGGCGGCCGTCCAGCGCGGTCTCCTCGGCCTCCTCAGGGGCTTCGCAGGCGGCCAGGGCCAGTCCGGCGGACGCGGCCATCAGGGCATGACGCAGGGAAGGGCGGAAGGATCGGATCATGTCGAGGTCTCTTTGCCAGGCCCGTTCAGGGCGTCGCCGCGCTCGTCCGCGATGGGGCGAGGGGCGCTCCGGTTGAGGTTCGCCGCGTTTGTCGCACGTCTGGCGGGCGAGCGCACGAGGGCTTTCCATCACAAGCCATTCAACAGGTTAGCAGGAAGCGCGGCAAGTTGCGGTATTCAGATACCGCATTTCTAACCTGCTGTTTTATAGCGCTTTCTGAGAAAGCCTGTTGACCGGATGATGCGAGCGCCGTAAATCGCGCCTCGAAGACGTCCGGGATGGTCCCGGTCGCACGGTAATTCCATCGAGGCTCCAGGATGAAGACCTTCTCCGCCAAGCCCGCGGAAGTGGAACACAAGTGGGTCGTGATCGACGCGGAAGGGGCCATCGTCGGCCGTCTCGCCGCGTATGTCGCCACCCGCCTCCGCGGCAAGCACCGTCCCGACTTCACCCCCCATGTCGACTGCGGCGACCACGTCATCGTGATCAACGCCGACAAGGTGGTGTTCACCGGGGCCAAGTACGAAGACAAGCGCTACTACCGCCACACCGGTCACCCCGGCGGCATCAAGGAAACCAGCCCGCGCAAGATCCTCGAGGGCCGCTTCCCCGAGCGCGTGGTCGAGAACGCCGTCAAGCGCATGCTTCCCAAGGACAGCCCGCTCGCCCGCGGCCAGTTCTCCAAGCTGCGCGTTTACGCCGGCGCCGAGCACAAGCACGAGGCCCAGCAGCCTGAAGTCGTCGACTTCAAGTCCCTCAACACCAAGAACGCGCGGAGCTGATCATGGCTGAACAAGCTCGCTCTCTCGAAGACCTGAAATCCGCGCTGAAGCAGGCTGACGCCCCCGTGGTCGACGCCGCCGCCGAAGACGAGGCCCTGCCCGAGCCCAAGCTCGACGAGCATGGCCGCGCCTACGCCACCGGCAAGCGCAAGAACGCCATCGCCCGCGTCTGGATCAAGCCCGGCGCCGGCAAGATCGTCGTCAACGGCCGCGAACAGGAAGTCTATTTCGCGCGTCCCGTCCTGCGCATGCTGCTCGCCCAGCCTTTCGAGGCGGCCGGCCGCGTGGACGCCTATGACGTGTACGCCACCGTCACCGGCGGCGGCCTGTCCGGCCAGGCCGGCGCGGTCCGCCACGGCGTGTCCAAGGCGCTGACCCTGTACGAGCCCGAGCTTCGCAAGGTGCTCAAGGCCGGCGGCTTCCTGACCCGCGACTCCCGCGTGGTCGAGCGGAAGAAATACGGCAAGAAGAAAGCCCGCCGCAGCTTCCAGTTCTCGAAGCGCTAAAGGCAGACTTTCCCTTTGTCGGGAACACGAGACGGGCGGCCCTGCGGGCCGCCCGTTTTCGTTTCAGTTTCTGTCTGCCGCGGTGCTTCGAGGCTCGCCTTCGGCTCGCACCTCAGCATGAGGGACGTTGATGCAGTCCCAGAAAGCGCCTCATCCTGAGGTGCTGCGAAGCAGCCTCGAAGGACGGCCGGGGGAGGGGCGCGGCGTCCGAGCCTAACTGCGCACCTTCACGTATTCCCCCGGCGCCGGACAGATCGGCTTGAGCTTGCCGCCGCCGGGCTTGCGGGCGGGGACGGTGCTTGAATCCATCCCGTTCAGCCAGTCGCGCCAGTGCTCCCACCAGGAGCCGGGGTGCTCGGCGGCGCTTTTCAGCCAGGCTTCGCGGGTGGCGGGCAGCTTGTCATTGGTCCAGTGCTGGTACTTCTTCGCGGCGGGGTGGTTGACCACGCCTGCGATATGGCCCGAACCGGCCATCATGTACTGCACCGGCCCGCCGAACAGTTTCGCCGAGGCGTAGACCGAATCCGCCGGGGCGATGTGGTCTTCCCTGCTGGCCTGCATGAAGACCGGGATTTTCACCTTGGACAGATCGAGCGTGTGCCCGCCGATCTCCAGCTCGCCCTTCGACAGCGCGTTCCGCCGGTAGAAGGTGTCCAGATAATACAGGTGCAGCGTCTTGGGCATGCGCGTCTGGTCGGCGTTCCAGTAGAGCAGGTCGAAAGCCTGCGGCGTGCGGCCCAGCAGGTAGTTGTTGATCACGAACGACCAGATCAGGTCGTTCGAGCGCAGCATGTTGAAGGTGTCCGCCATCGAGCGGCCGTCCAGCACGCCGCCCTGGGCGTCCATCAGCCGCGCGATCTCGGCGAACCATTCCTCGTCGATGAAGACCAGAAGCTCGCCCGCTTTCGCGAAATCGAGCTGGGCGGCGAAGAAGGTGGCCGAGGCAATCCGGTCGTCGCCCTCCGCGGCCATCAGGGACAGCGCGGTGCCCAGCATGGTCCCGCCGATGCAGTAGCCGATGGCGTCCACCTGCTTTTCGCCGGTCGCTTTCTCCACCGCGTCCAGCGCCTCGAACAGGCCGGTGCGGATATAATCCTCGAAGGTCTTGTCCTTCATCGACGCGTCGGGATTGATCCAGGAGATGAGGAAGACCGTGAAGCCCTGCTCGGTCATCCAGCGGATCATCGAGCCCTGCGGGCGCATGTCGAGGATGTAGAACTTGTTGATCCAGGGCGGGGCGATCAGGATCGGCCGCTTCCGGACCGTGTCCGTCGCCGGGGCGTACTGGATCAGCTCCATGACCTCGTTGCGGAACACCACCTCGCCGGGGGTGGTCGCCAGATCCTTGCCGACCTCGAAGCCCTCCATGTCGGTCTGGCTGAGGGCCAGCCGCCCGCCGCCGCGTTCGAGATCGGCGACCAGGTTCATCAGGCCCTTGGTCAGGTTCTCGCCCTTGGTCTCGAAGGTCGCGCGCAGGACTTCAGGATTGGTCAGGGCGAAATTGGTGGGCGACAGGGCGTCGACCACCTGCCGGGTCACGAAGCCCACCTTGCGCTTGGTCGCCTCGTCGATGCCCTGCGCCCCCTCGATCAGGCCGAGCAGGAATCGCTGGTTGAGCAGGTAGGACTGCTTCATGGCGTCGAAGACGGGGTGCTCGCTCCATTCGGGCGCGCGCCAGCGCTTGTCGCCCTTCTCGGGCTGCACCACGGGCTCGGCCTCGCCGCCCATCAGGCGCTTGGACGTCGCGCCCCACAGGTCGAGATAGCCGCGATAGAGATCAGCCTGGGCCTGGAGCAGAAGCTGCGGGTCGCCCGCGATCTTCTCCCAGGCGTGGACCAGATCGGGCGCGGCGTGCAGCGGGTCGGCCTTGGGCTGGAGCGCGGGATCGCCCTCCAGCGAGCGGCGCATCACGTCGCTCATCAGCTTCTGGCTCTTCAGCGCCGCCTGCATGACCTTGCGCGAGACCTCCTCGAGCTGGTCGAGATCGGCCTGGGGCAGGGCGGGGAAGGGCGGGACGGCCGTTTTCGCGTCGTCCGCGGCGGGCCTGCCGGCTTTCGCCTCGCCCTTGGAGGCGGGCTTGGGCGCGGTTTTCTTCGCGCCTGCGGTCTTGGTCTTCCCCGCCGTTTTCCGGCTCTTGGGGGATTTCGGCGCGGCCATGGCTGCGTTCGCTCCCTGTCAGGCGTGACACGTCTGAGAAGAAGCGTATAGAAACGGGATCATCCGTCTACAGGGGCTTGGAGGCCGCCGGTGCGATTTCACGCGCTTGCCATAATGTTCGGCGCCGTGGCCCTTTCGGGGGCAGCGGGGTGCAACATCCTCACCCCGCCTCCGGCCGAGACGAGCTGGACCGACGAGCGGCGCATGGCCGTGATGGGCACGTCGCCCCCCGCCTACATCCCCGAACTCAGCCCCCCGCCGGGACTGATGGAGGAGATCCGCGTCACCGCGACCGAACTGGAGCGCATCCGCGAGCAGACCCGCCTGCGCGCCGCGCAGACCGCCGAAGACGTGCCGCTGCCCGACGAGTTCGCCAGTGAGGCGCGCCGCCGCGCCCAGCCTCCGCCCCGCCAGCCCTGATTCCATCGCCGGGGAGTCCCCCGGCTTTTGCACGCCTAGAGCCGACATCTGAGAAGGAAACGCCCATGTCCGACGGACACTCCCTGGACCGCATCGCGCTCGCCGCGCTGAACGCCGCCGAGATGGCGGCCATCGCCGCGCTCGCCCATGTCGGCCGCGGCGACAAGATCGCCGCCGACCAGGCCGCGGTGGACGCCATGCGCAAGGGGCTGAACGCGATCCCCATGAAGGGCCGCATCGTGATCGGCGAAGGCGAGCGCGACGAAGCGCCCATGCTCTATATCGGCGAGGAAGTCGGGACCGGCGAGGGGCCGGAGATCGACATCGCGCTGGACCCGCTCGAAGGCACCTCGCTGACCGCGGGCGGCAAGCCGGACGCGATGGTGCTGCTGGCGCTGGCCGAGCGCGGCGGCCTGCTGCACGCGCCCGACACCTACATGGACAAGATCATGGTCGGCCCCGGCCTGCCTGAGGGCGTGATCGATCTCGACAAGAGCCCCTATGACAACATCATCTCGGTGGCCCGCGCCAAGGGCGTCGATCCGACCGAGCTGACCGTGTGGGTGCTCGAGCGCGAACGCCACGACCACATCGTCAAGGACGTCCACCGCGCGGGCGCGCGGGTGCGCCTGATCCCCGACGGGGACGTGGCCGCCATCGTGGGCATCGCCGATCCGGACTCCGCGGGCGACCTGTATATCGGCCGCGGCGGCGCGCCCGAAGGCGCGCTGGCCGCCTCGGTCCTGCGCGCCATGGGCGGGCAGATGGAGGGCCGGCTCCACTTCCGCACCGATGACGAGCGCGAGCGGGCGAAGAAGACGGGCGTGACCGATCTGGACCGGAAGTATTCCGGCGCCGAGCTGGCGTCCAAGGACGTGATCTTCATCGCGACCGGCGTGACCAGCGGCTTCCTGCTCAAAGGGGTCGAGATCAAGGACGGCGTGGCGAGCACCGAATCGCTGCTGCTGTCCTCGGCGAACGGCATGCGGCGCGTGATCGAGACTCGCCGTAAGCTCGGGAGCTGATGGCCCTCGCTGAAACCACCCCTCCTGACGACGTCCTGTTTGGTGTCGAGCGCTCGCTGGGCGGCAAGGCCTGGCGGCTGAGCGCGGCGGACGACCGGGTGGCGGGCGAGATCGCCCGCCTCACCGGCGCGCCGGACGCTCTGGCGCGCCTGCTGGCGGCCCGGGGCGTCGGGCCGCGTGAGGCGGCAGGGTTCCTCGATCCGCGCCTGCGGGACCATTTCCCCGATCCGGCCAGCTTCACCGACATGATGAAAGCGGCGGGCGTGATCTGGGACGCGCTCGACGCGGGCCGCCAGATCGCGATCTTCGCCGATTACGACGTGGACGGGGCGACATCGGCCGCTCAGCTCGCCCGCTGGCTCCGCGCCATGGGCCATGATCCGCTGATCTACATCCCCGACCGGATCGAGGAGGGCTACGGCCCCTCCGAAGCCGCCTTCGCCACGCTGAAGGGGCAGGGGGCGGAGCTGGTCCTGACGCTCGACTGCGGCGCGGCGGCCACCGGGCCGCTGAAGGCCGCCGCGGCCATGGGCCTGCCTGTGGTGGTCGTGGACCACCACATGATGAAGGACGAGGTTCCGCCCGCCCTGGCGCTGGTCAATCCCAACCAGCCCGGCGACCCGTCAGGCTGCGGCCACATGGCGGCGGCGGGGGTGGTGTTCGTGCTGCTGGCCGCGCTGAACCGGGAAGGCGTGGCGCGGGGGCGGTTCACGCGCTCCGGCGCCCCCGACATCCTCGCCCTGGCCGATCTGGCCGCGCTGGGCACCGTCTGCGACGTGGTCGCCCTGACCGGCTGCAACCGCGCCATCGTGGCCCAGGGCCTGAAGGTGATGAGCGGCTGGACCAAGCCGGGGCTGAAGGCGCTGGCCGAGGTCGCGGGGGTGTCGGGCGAGGCGAGCGTGTATCACGCCGGCTTCCTGCTCGGCCCGCGCATAAACGCGGGCGGGCGCGTCGGGCGCGCCGATCTAGGCGTGCGGCTGCTGACCACCGAGGACATGGCCGAGGCCTACGCCATCGCCCATGAGCTCGACGCCCTGAACGCCGAACGCCGCGGGATCGAGGCGGACGTGCTCGAACAGGCCGTCACGCAGCTTGAGACCGCGGGAGGCACGGACGCGCCCATCCTGATCGCCTCGGGCGAGAACTGGCATCCCGGCGTGATCGGAATCGCGGCGGGCCGGATCAAGGAACGCTGGAACCGCCCCGCCATCGTGATCGGGATCGATCCCGAGACGGGTCTGGGCAAGGGCTCGGGCAGGTCCTGCTCAGGCGTCAATCTGGGCGCGGCGGTCGCGGCCGCTCATGCCGAAGGGATTCTGGCCGCGGGCGGCGGGCACCCCATGGCGGCGGGCCTGAGCGTGGCGGCGGACCGGATCGCGGACTTCACCGCCTTCATGACCGAGCGGCTGGCGCCTGAATGGGCGGCGGCCTGGCAGGCGCGGTCAATGACCATCGACGCGGTGCTGAGCCCCGGCGCGGTCAGCTTCGAGCTGTGCGAGGCGCTGGGCCGGGCCGCGCCCTTCGGCATGGGCCATCCAGAGCCACGCTTCGCCTTTCCCGACGTGCGGCTGGTGTTCAGCCAGCGTGTGGGGACCGACCATGTGCGCTTCACCTTCGAAGGCGCGGGCGGGGGCCGGGTGTCGGGCATCTGCTTCCGCTGCGCGGACGCGCCGCTGGGACAGGCGCTGCTGACGGGCGGGGAGGGGCCGTGGCACGCCGCAGGGCGTCTGCGCGCCGAAGACAACCGCTTCGGACGGCGCGCGGAGCTTCACCTGGAAGACCTCGCTCAGGCGGGTTAGCAGGCTGCCGCAAGTTTCTGCATTTCCGTCAGCATTTTGTATGACGGATGCGCTTGCATCACAGAATCCGATCTCATATACAACGGGCCTCGCGACGCCGCGGGCCCTTCGTCTATCGGTTAGGACGCCAGGTTTTCAACCTGGAAAGAGGGGTTCGATTCCCCTAGGGCCTGCCATCGCGACTTCCCTTTTCGGACATGACGACCGACCGGCGCGATGCGCGCCGGGACGCGCGCGCTGCGCTGCGCCCCTTGTCAGCCCTTTCCATCTACCCAACACTGCAACCAAGAGTGCAGGCCGGATGTCCGGGCCGCAGGGCCGGGCCGCCGGAGCGTCACAGAGGGGCTGACAAGCCGGGTGTTCCCCCGGTCCCGCCCCTCAGGGGGATGGCATGGTCACCGCGCGCATACGCTTCACAGATATTCCTGAAGACCGGGACGTCCGCTCGGACATGGCCGATTTCGCCGCATGGCTCGAAGCGGAATGCGGACCGGTCGAGGCGGTGGTGGACCTTCCCGAGCCCGCCGACAGGCTGGATCGGGCGCTCGGCGCGGACCGCGCGCCCGTCCTGCATGTCTCGCCGGTCTCCTGCGGACCTGACGCCGAAAACCGCTAGAGGCTCTCGCCCGGGTTGGCGACGGCTTCCTTGCGCAGTTCCTCGGTGATGTAGGCGAAGGCGTCGTCCACCGAGCTGGTGCGGTGCATGAGGTCCAGGTCGGACGCGTTGATCGTGCCGAACTCGACCAGGGCCTCCAGATTGAGCACCTTGTCCCAGTATTCCTCGCCGAACAGCACCACCGGCAGGCGCTTCTTCATCTTGCGCGTCTGAAGCAGGGTCAGGGTCTCGAACAGCTCGTCGAGCGTGCCGAATCCACCCGGCATCAGGACCAGGGCCTTGGCGGGGTAGAGGAACCAGAATTTCCGCGTGAAGAAGTAGTGGAACTCGAAGTTCAGCCCCGGCGTGATGTAGGGGTTGTTCTGCTCTTCCATCGGCAGGGTGATGCCCAGCCCGATGGTCTCGCCGCCCGCCTCGTGCGCGCCGCGATTGGCCGCCTCCATGATGCCCGGACCCGCGCCGGTGCAGATCACGAACCGGCGTTCGCCTTCAGGCTTCAGCTCTTGCGACCATTTCGTCAGCCTGTACGCGAGCTCGCGGGCTTCCTCATAGTATTTCGACAGCTTGACCGCGCGCTCGGCGATCTCCACGCCTTCGCCGGTCTTTCGGGCGGCTTCGAGCATCGCCTCGGCCGTCTCGCGCGATTTCAGGCGCGCGGAGCCGAAGAACAGGATGGTGTCGTCCACCTTCCTGAGCTGGAACTGTTTCTGGGGCTGGAGATACTCCGCCAGAATGCGGATCGGCCGCGCTTCCTTCGACCCCATGAAATCAGGGTCGGTATAGGCGGTCATCGGATCGCCGGGCAGGGTGTCTTCGAGCGGTACTTTCTTCATCGTCATCCTCGTTTTTCAAGGCGAGGATGACAGCACGCGCCGCCCGGCGGTCCAAAGAAGAATCGTCAGGCTTTCTTCGCGCGCTCGATGGCCTCGTTGATCAGCTCGCGGGCCTTGTCCACGCCGTGCCAGCCGTCGATGCGCACCCATTTGCGGGGCTCGAGGTCCTTGTAGTGCTCGAAGAAGTGGGTGATCCGGGCGATCATCGCCTTGGGCACGTCGGTGTAGTCGGCGACGTCGTCGTAAAGCTGGCTGATCTTGGGATGCGGCGCGGCGAGGATCTTCTCGTCGACCCCGCTTTCGTCCTCCATCAGCAGAACGCCGATGGGCCGCGCGCGAACCACGCAGCCGGGGATCAGCGTGGTTTGGCCCAGCAGCATGACGTCGATGGGATCGCCGTCCTCGGACAGGGTGTGCGGGATGAAGCCGTAATTGCACGGATAGCGCATGGGCGTGTGCAGATAGCGGTCCACGAACAGCGTGCCGGAGTCCTTGTCCAGCTCGTACTTGATCGGCTCGCCGCCCACCGGAACCTCCACGATGACGTTCACGTCGTCGGGCGCGTTGGCGCCGGAAGGGATCTTGTCGATGCGCATGAGAGGCGTTCCTGTGAGATGGCCGTCTGAATCGCCGCGCACAAAACCGGTTTCCGGCTCCGCCCGCAAGAGGTTTTGTGCGCTGCGGCAGGCCCGCGCGGGCTGCGGCAAAGCCGATTGCGCCCGTGCCGGGCGCCCGCTAGCCTGCGGCCCATGACACGCTTCGCATCGCTCTTCATCGCCCCGTTCGCCGCCCTGTCGCTTCTGACCGGGGCCGCGCTCGCCCAGGACGCCTTCGATCCCACCGCCGAGGACGCGGTGGTCGAATATGGCGGTCCCGATCCGCTGACCATCGAGACCTCGGAAGGCCCGGTCGAATTCACCGTGGAGGTCGCCGAGACCGAAGAGGCGCGCGCCCGCGGCATGATGCACCGTGACGAAGTGGGCGAGTTCGAAGGCATGCTGTTCGACTTCGAGGTCGAGCGCCCGGTCTCGATCTGGATGGAGAACACCCGCATCCCGCTGGACGTCATCTATGTCCGCTCGGACGGGACCATCGCCAAGATCACCGAGAACGCCCAGCCGTACTCGCGCCGCTCGCTGCCCTCCGATTTCGCGGTGCTGGCGGTGCTGGAGATCGGAGGCGGGCGGTCGTCCGACCTGAGCATCCAGCCCGGCGACAGCGTCCAGCACCCGCTGTTCGGGACCGCGCAAGACGCCGCGCCCGAAGCCGGAACCGGCGAGGATGAGGTCGAAGCGGACGAGGACGCCCCCGCCGATGACGCCGAAGCGGCCACGGACGCTGAGGACGAGCCGGGGCAGGAGGGCTGAGGCGCTTGCGCGCCGGGCCTGACCGCCCTAAACGGAGGCCTCGGAGAACGGGGCGTGGCGCAGCCTGGTAGCGCATCTGCTTTGGGAGCAGAGGGTCGTTGGTTCGAATCCAGCCGCCCCGACCACCGAGTTTGACGGACAGGACGAGACGAGATGTTCGCGAAAATCTACAAGCCCTCGAAGACCGCCATGCAGTCGGGCCGGGCCAACACCCGCCAGTGGGTTCTGGAGTTCGAGCGCGAGCACGCCCGCCGCCCCGATCCGCTCATGGGCTGGGCCTCCACCGAGGAGACCCGCCGTCAGGTCAAGCTGCGCTTCGACACCAAGGAGCAGGCGGTCGACTACGCCCGCCGCCACGGCATCCCCTTCCAGGTCCGCGACAGCCGCGAGACCCCGCGCCGCATCCAGACCTATGCGGGCAATTTCGCCCACGACAGAAAACAGCCCTGGTCCCACTAGGGCCGCCAGCCTCCGTAGCTCAACCGGATAGAGCGCCCGCCTTCTAAGCGGATGGTTGCAGGTTCGAGTCCTGCCGGGGGCGCCATCGCCGCACTGCCGCGGGCCTGTCATGGGGTGAGGCGCGGGGCGGCGGATGGGATATAAGCGGGCTTTTCCGGCAGGGCGTGACGCCCGCCGCAACCTAATCGGATCGGATCATGGCAGGCTTCAAGAGCCCGGACTTCAACGAACGGGCCGCCGCGGCCCGCGCCGCGAAAAAGCGCGCGGTCGAACAGCTGCGCGAAAAGCCCGCGCCCGACCCTGAGGTCGTGGCCGCGCGCCAGGCCGCCCACGCCGCCCGCGAGGAGCGCCGTGCCGAGAAGAAGGCCGCCGCCGAGCAGGCCAAGGCCGCGCGCGCCGAAGAGGCCGCGAAGCTGAAGGCGGCCAAGGCCGAGGCGGCAGCCAAGGCCGCGCCGAAGCCGAAAAAGACCGAGGCCGAGCTGAAAGCGGCGCGTGACGCGCGCTACGCCGCGCGCAAAGCCCGCCGCCGGTGAAACCCCGCGAGCTCATCGGCGAGGCGGACGTCCCCGGCGGACCGCCGCTCAAGCTCGTCAGTCACGACGGCGCCTTCATCATCATGCTCGACCGCAACGAGCTGATGAGCAGCCGCATGAGCGGGTCGGAGAAGGCGCTGGCGACCATGACGTGCGAGCGTCTGGGCGCGCGCCCCGCGCCGCGGCTGCTGATCGGCGGATACGGCATGGGTTTCACCCTGCGCGCGGCGCTGGCCGAGCTGGGTGAGGACGCCGCCATCACCGTGGCCGAACTGGTTCCCGGCATCCTTGAATGGGCGCGCGGCCCGATGGCGGCGATGACCGGCGGCTGCCTGGACGATCCGCGCGTGGAGGTCGTCATCGACGACGTGGGCGCGGTGATCGAAGCGGGCAGGCGCGGCTATGACGCGATCCTGCTGGACGTCGACAACGGGCCGGACGGACTGACCCGCCCCGACAATGACGGGCTGTACGACACGCGCGGCCTGGCCCGCGCGCGGGCGGCGCTGAAGCCGGGCGGCATCCTCGCGGTCTGGTCGGCGGGCAAGGATCCGGCCTTCACCCGCCGGCTGGGCCATGCCGGATTCTCCGTCGAGGAAGTGCGCGTCCGCGCCCGGGAGAACGGCAAGGGGCCGATGCACGTCATCTGGTTCGCCACCGCGCGCTGAACGCCTGCCCTGTCGGGCGCAGGCCAGGCGGACGGGGGTTTTCCGTCCGGTTCCTCACAAGTCCCCCCGTGGTATCGTCCAAGGCTCGGCGGCAGGGCCCGAGGAGAACTCAGGACACCTGCCCGGCCAGAGACGCCCGGAGACCCCCCGCGTTCCGCTTCGGGCGCTCTGGATTTCAGCCGAACCCTGTCCGAACACGGCGCAACGCCGCGGCCGGCCTCGTGGAACGCTCGAGCGTGAACGGGAGGATGGCATGCAGGTCGACGAGCAGAAGCTGAACGCCTTCATGGGCAAGATGCTGGACGATATCGGCGCGGCGATGAACACGTCGCTGATGATGCTGGGCGACAGGCTGGGACTCTACAAAGCTCTGGCCGAGGGCGGATCGATGGACCCGACCGAACTGGCCGACCGCACGGGCACTGCAGAACGCTATGTTCGCGAATGGCTCTCCGCGCAGGCGGCCTCAGGCTACGTGAACTATGATGCCCCGACGGGGACGTTCTCCATGAGTCCTGAACAGGCCATGGTTTTCGCTCAGGAGGACAGCCCCGTTTTCCTCGCCGCCGCAGGCGATCTGGTGGCGGCGACCATCCATGACGAGCCCAGGATCGCCGAGGCTTTCAGGACCGGGGAGGGGGTGGGATGGGACAAGCGCAGTGGCTGCCTGTTCTGCGGAACCGCGCGCTTCTTCCGCACCGCCTACAGACACCATCTGGTGCAGGAATGGCTTCCTGCGCTCGACGGCGTCATGGCGAAGCTGGAGCGGGGCGCGAACGTGGCGGACATCGGCTGCGGGCATGGCGTCTCCACCCTGCTGATGGCCGAGGCCTTCCCCAATTCGCGCTTCACCGGGTTCGACTATCACGCGGCGTCCATCGAGGCCGCGCGCAAGGCCGCCAGCGACGCGCATCTGAGAGACCGGGTGGATTTCAAGGTGGCCACCGCCAAGACGTTCACCGGCGAGAACTACGATCTGATCTGCTTTTTCGACTGTCTGCACGACATGGGCGACCCTGTCGGCGCCATGCGCCATGCGCGGGACCTGATCGCCGATGACGGCACGTGCATGCTCGTCGAGCCCTTCGCCGGGGACGCTCTGGAGGACAATCTCAACCCGATCGGACGGATCTACTACGCCGCCTCAACCGTGATCTGCACGCCCGCCTCGCTGGATCAGGAGGTCGGGCTGGCGCTGGGCGCGCAGGCCGGTGAACTGAGGCTGCGCGAGGTCGCCCGGCAGGCCGGATTCACGCGCTTCCGGCGCGCCGCGGAGACCCCGTTCAACATGGTTCTGGAGGCGCGGCCCTGAACCGGGCCGCGCCTCCAGGTCAGACGCTCGCGGTGGGTCGGACGACGATTTCTGTGGTGTCCACATCCTCGGGCTGGCCGATCACGTGGGCGATGGCCTGCGCGATGGCCTCGGGCTTGAGCGCGGCGGCGGCGCGGAATTCGCCGATCATCCGGGCCGCTTCCGGATCGGTGATGGTGTCGGCGAGTTCCGATTCCACCACGCCGGGATACACGCACGTCACCCGCAGCCGGCTGGTCTCCTGGCGCAGCCCGTCAGAAATCGCCCGCACCGCGTATTTGGTGGCGCAGTAGACCGCCGCGGTGGGCATCACCGCCAGCCCGCCGATGGACGAGACGTTGATGATCTGGCCCGAGCCCTGCTCGGTCATGGCCGGCAGGACCGCCGCGATGCCGTGGAGCACCCCGCGGATATTCACGTCGATCATCCAGTCCCACTCGTCCACCTTCAGCGCGGCCAGCGGCGACAGGGGCATGACCCCGGCATTGTTCACAAGCGCGTCGATCCGCCCGTAAGCGTCCAGCGCGGCTTGGGCGAAGGCCTCCGTGCCGGCGCGGTCGGTGACGTCCAGCGCGCGGACCTCCACCGTCCCGCCCGCCGCGCGGATCTCGGCGGCGAGGCCTTCGAGCCTGTCCGTGCGCCGCGCGCCGACGACCAGACGCGCGCCCGCCCGGCCCAGTTCCAGCGCCGTGGCGTGTCCGATGCCGCTGCTGGCGCCGGTGATCAGGACGACCTTGTCTTTGATGGCGTTCATGTCGCTCTCCTTGTTCTGGCGATGGACCGAACATGGCGGAGCGGGGCCGCAGGGCGGTAGAACGCGACTGCGCAGATCTTGCACGATCCTCCGGAAGCCTCGGAAAGGCGCTTGCCTGCCGCGTCCTGGCGATGGCAGATGGCGGCATGCGAAACCAGAGAGACCTCGCCGCGCTGATCGCCCGGCTCGCGCCCGAAGACGGCATGATCGGCACGCCCGTGCCTCGTGTCGGACTTGTCCGATCATCGGCGGCGACCGAGCCGCTGCACACGCTCTACACCCCCTCGCTCTGCCTGGTGGCGGAGGGGCGCAAGCAGGTCACCATGGGCGGACGCGTCTTCACCTACGATCCGGCGAGCTTTCTGGTGGTGGGCATCGACCTGCCCACGGTCGGCGCGGTGGTCTCGGCCAGTCCGGACGCGCCCTATCTGTGCATGCGGCTGGAGTTCGACCGCGCGGTGATCGCCGACGTGATCGCGGGCACGGACGGCCCGGCGTCCGGGCAGGCGGCCGCGGGCGTCAGCCAGGCCTCGCCGGGCCTGATCGACGCCGCGGCGCGCCTTCTGGCGCTGGCCGGGGAGCCGGAGATGGTCCCCGCCCTCGCGCCGCTGATCGAGCGGGAGATCATCCATCGCGTGCTGGCCGGCCCCCAGGGCGGGATGCTGCGCCAGATCGCCAGCGGGCAGGGGCGGCTGGGCCGTGTGGACCGCGCCGTGCGTCATATCCGCGCCCATTACCGCGAGGCGGTCACCATCGACGAGCTGGCGGGGCTGGCGGGCATGAGCCCGTCCGCCTTCCACGAGCATTTCCGCGAGGTGACCGGCATGTCCCCGCTCCAGTTCCGCACCCGCATCCGCCTGCACGAGGCGCGGCGGCTGATGCTCATGGACGGGGCGGGCGCGGCGGAGGCGGGCTTCGCGGTGGGCTATGAGAGCCCGTCCCACTTCAACCGCGACTATGCCCGCGTGCACGGCGCGCCGCCCCGGAGGGACATCGACGCCCTGCGTGGACAGCGCATCGAGCTGGCCTGAGCGTCTGAGGATTAAATCGCAGACAGGCGGCCCGGATCGGCTTGACTGAATGAATTAGCCATGGCTAACAGATGCAACATAGTAACGTTGCCGGAGCCATGATGACCCGCACCCGCCTGCTCGCCGCCGCCAGCCTGTCCGCTCTTGCCGCTCCGGCCTTCGCGGACACCGACGCCCAGAGCCGATCGGACGGTCCCGACGAGGTGATCGTGGTCACCTCCACCGCGCTGGCGCTGGGGTCTGACGACGTGGCCGGTTCGGTGACGGTGCTGGGCCAGAACGAGCTGCGGCGCACCTTCAACAACAATATCGGCGACACGCTGGATTCCCTGCCCGGCCTGAGCTCCAGCTTCTACGGCCCCGCCGCGGGGCGGCCCGTGGTGCGCGGGCTGGACGCCGACCGGGTGCGCCTGCTCATCAACGGGCTGGACGTGCTGGACGCTTCGCGCGAGGGCGCGGACCACGCCGTCGCCGCCGAGCTGTTCGGCGCGGAGGGCATCGAGGTGCTGCGCGGGCCGGCGGCCATCGCCTATGGCGGCGGGGCCATCGGCGGGGTCATCAACATCCTGGATGGCCGGATCGCGACCGAGGCCATGGACGCGCCCTATGACGGCTATGTCTATCTGGGCGCGACGTCGGTGGACGAGGGCACGCAGGTGGGGGCGCGCGGGCGCGCCGCCGCGGGACCGCTGGTGCTGCAGCTCGATTACGAGCGGCGCGAGGCGGGCGATTATTCCATTCCCGGCTTCGCCCAGACCGAGGCCGAACGCGCGGGCCTGCCCGATGACGAGATCATCGAAGGCGAGCTGACCAATTCGGGCTACATCTTCGAGACCCTGTCCGGGGGCGCGTCGCTTGTGGGCGATTGGGGCTACACCGGCTTCGGCGTCAAGCGCACCGAGGCCGATTACGGCCTGCCGGGCGAGGAGGAGAACCTCGTCATGGAGCAGACCCGCTATGACCTGCGCGGCGAGGTGCGGCTGGACGGCTTCTTCGAGCGCGTGCGCTTCGCGGGCGCGTATTCGGACTACGCACACACCGAGTTCGACGAGGGCGATCCCGAGACGGAATTCACCCTGAACGGTTTCGAGGGCCGCGCCGAGCTGACCCGGCGCGGCGACGACATCCGCCGCGGCGCGGTGGGCGTGCAGGTGCTCGCCCAGGACTTCGCCGCCATCGGCGACGAGGCGTTCGTGGAGCCGGTCTCGACTGAAGACTGGGGCCTGTTCGCTGTGGAGCGGTGGGATTACGGCGGCTGGGGATTCGAGGCCGGGGCGCGGGCGGAGACCCGGTCGCTGGACGGCGTGCGCGCCAGCCGCAGCTTCAACACCTGGGCGGGCTCGGGCACGGTCTTTCTGCGGCCCGACGAGAACTGGTTCGTGTCGGTCAACTTGTCGCGCTCCGAGCGCGCGCCCACCGATCTGGAAGTGTTCGCCGACGGGGTTCACGTCGCGACCAACACCTATGAGCTGGGCGATCTCGATCTGGGCACGGAATCAGCCTGGTCGGGCGAGGTCTCCGCGCGCTGGCGGTCCGGCGGCGTGCGAGCCGAGACGACTGCGTTTTACGCGAAGTATGACGGCTTCATCGCCCTGACCGCGACCGGCGAGGAACGCGAAGGCTTCCCCCTGTTCGAATACCGCCAGCAGGACGCCGATCTGTACGGCTTCGAAGCGAGCATCGAGGCGCCGCTGGGCCGGGCGGCCGGGTTCGACCTGATCGCTGAGGCGTCCGCGGATTACGTGCGCGCCGAGATCGACGCGGGCGGCTCTCTGCCGCGCATCCCGCCCATGTCCGCCACGCTGGCCCTGAACGCCGAGCGGGGCATCTGGTCACTGCGCGGGGAGGGGCGGTTCGTGGCCGAGCAGACCCGCACCGGCGCCGAGGAGCGGCCCACCGATGGCTACACGCTGGTCAACGCCAGCGCCGAGGTGACGCCGTTCGCCTACCGGGACATCCGCATCATCGCGGGCGTGCGCAACATCTTCGATGAGGAGGCGCGCAGCCACGCCTCCTTCGTGAAAGAGCGCGTGCCGCTGCCGGGGCGCAATGTCCGGCTCGCGGTCTCCACCCGGTTCTGATCAGTCCGGCTTGCGGCGGGCCTTGTTCGGCCCGCCCTTGTAGCCGCCGCCCGGCTTGGGTTTGCCCTTGTAACCGCCGCCCGGCTTGGGCTTGCCGCCATAACCCGCGCCTCTGGGCCGCGTCTCGAACCCGCCCGATTTCGGTCTGGCGGGGCCGTCGCCTTTCGGCTTGCCGGGGGGCGTCCATTTTCCGGCCGCGTCGGTGGCGGGGCGGTCGGCGTCGTCCCGGCGGGGCCGGGCCTTGAACGGCTTCTTCTCAGGCGCGCCGCCGTCCTTGAAGGGTTTCTTCTCGAACGGCTTTTTCTCGAACGTCTTGCGCGGGCGCTCCTCGGGGGCGGGGCGGGAGTCCAGGTCCGGCTCGCCGTCTACGGGCGCGATGCGGATGCCCTTCTCGATGTCGCCGTTCGGGCCGACCGTGGCGAAGAACTTCTCCGCGTGGGTGGCCTTGATCTGCACGAAGCTCTGGGTCTCCTGAATGCGGATCGCGCCGATCTCGCGCTTGGTGATCCCGCCGCCGGTGCAGATCACCGGCAGCAGCCAGCGCGGCTCGGCGTTCTGCTTGCGGCCCACCGAGACCGAGATCCACACGCTGTCGCCGAAATCGTCGCGGCGCTCCTTGCGCGGCGGCGCCTCGCCCGGCGCGCGCAGTTCTTCCGGCGCGGAGCGGCCGTCGCGGCGCGCGCGCAGGAAGGCGGCGGCGACCTGCTCGGCCCCGTGCTCGGCCAGAAGGCGGGCGACCATCGCCTGATCGTCCTCGGCCACGGGCTCGGTCAGCGCCGGATCGGACAGAAGCCGCTCGTCATCGCGCGCGGTCACCTCGTCCGCGGAGGGCGGGGCGGTCCATTCAGCCCGGATCTTGGCCTGCTGCAGCAGGCGCTCGGCCTTGCGGCGGACATTGTGCGGCACGATCAGCGCGCACACGCCCTTGCGGCCCGCGCGGCCCGTCCGTCCGCTGCGGTGAAGCAGGGTCTCGGGGCTGTTGGGCAGGTCGGCATGGATGACCAGCTCGAGGCCGGGCAGATCAATGCCGCGCGCGGCCACGTCGGTGGCGATGCACACCTGCGCCCGGCCGTCGCGCAGGGCCTGCAGCGCGTGGCTGCGCTCGTTCTGGGTCAGCTCGCCCGACAGCGCGACCACCGAGAAGCCCCGGTTGTGGAAGCGCGCGGTCATGTGATTGACCGCCGCCCGGGTGGAGCAGAACACCAGGGCGTTGCGCGGCTCGTGATAGCGCAGCGTGTTGATGATCGCATTGTCGCGGTCGGGCGGCGCGATCTGCATGGCGAGATATTCGATGTCGACGTGCTGGCTGCGCTCGGCGGTGGTGGCCACCCGCGCGGCGTCGCGCTGATAGCGGCCCGCCAGCGTCTCGATGGAGCGCGGCACAGTGGCCGAGAACAGAAGTGTGCGACGCTCGGTCGGCGCGGCGTCGAGGATGAATTCGAGGTCTTCGCGGAAGCCCAGATCGAGCATCTCGTCGGCTTCGTCCAGCACCGCCGCCTTCAGCCCGCCCAGCTCAAGCGCGTTGCGCTCGATATGGTCGCGAAGACGCCCCGGCGTGCCCACCACGATGTGCGCGCCGCGCTCCAGCGCCCGGCGCTCGGCGCGCGGGTCCATCCCGCCCACGCACGAGGCGATCACCGCGCCCGCGGGCGCGTACAGCCATTCCAGCTCGGCGCGCACCTGCAGGGCCAACTCGCGCGTCGGCGCGATGGCCAGCGCCAGGGGCAGGGCGGCGGGGCCGAACCGGTCGGAGCCCTCCAGAAGATCCGGCGCCATCGCCAGCCCGAAGGCCACGGTCTTGCCCGAGCCGGTCTGGGCGGAGACCAGCGCGTCGCGCCCGGCCAGGTCTTCGGCCAGAACGGCCTCCTGCACGGGAGTCAGGGTCTCATACCCGCGCGCCCGCAGGGCCTCGGCCAGCGGCGCGGCGACGCCAGGAAAATCAGTCATGGAAGTTCGTCTTTCAGATCGGCGGCGGTCATCGCGCGCGAGGGGCGCGCATCAGGCGCGTCAGCGGGCGCTGCATACACCTGAATCGGGCTGAAGGACAGCGCCGGGCTGTTTGTGGACGCCTCGGTTGCGCCGTACTTCAACCCAGGGTCAATATGGTTCCGGTTTTGAAGATGAGCATGCTCCGGGGGAACCATGATCGCGACAATACTTGCTGCGACCGCTCTGAATGCGGCAGACGCGCCGCGCTTCATCGATCCGCCTGCTTCGGGGCCAGCCAGAGTGTGCATGCGCCGTCACGAAACCCATCCCAGGTGGAGCTATTCGACTGTGGGAGTGGCAAGTGATCTCAGCGAGTTTCAGTGGCTCGTCCAGTCGCCGCACACGGGTGATGTCTGGATAGACGCGGACGAGATGATCACGGGGTCGCGGGAGACCGGCGTGGTGTTCGTCCGTCACGGCGGACGGTTCTGGCGGGTGAATGTGCGCGAGCGCTCCGCGGCGATGCTCGACGCCCGGCCTCAGGGAGCGCTTCAGGTGCGGGGGCATGGCGTCGCGATATCTCAAATGGCCGGACGCGGAAACCGGTTGGAAGTGGCCGACCTAGACAGCGACTCCGTGACCCGTTTCGATGCAGGTGTCCGCTTCACGCAGGTCATGTCCGGCTGGTCGTTTGATCACGACGCTCCGGTGGTGATCGTGGCCAGCCAGCATGGACGGGCCGATGAGGGCGCGCACCATCAGGCCGATGTGTTTTCTCTGGACGGCGAACCGCTGGCGCAGGTGCGATCCGACGACCTTGAGACCCTCTGGCGGCCCTATCACTCCAATGGTGCTGTGCTCGCTCTCTCCCGGCCTGACGAATGGCTGTGCCCGGTCTGGGTCGGTCAGGACGGGGTCGGCGCCCCAGCTGCAGAGTGTTCGCGGGACATGTCCGACGTCTGGCTGGACGCTGAAGGCCAGATCGTGGACATGCAGGCCTATCATCTGAACTCTGACGCGTCCGCCGGGGCCGTCCACGGCTGGCCCATGGCCGGTTTCGCGGGGGCGGCGGATGTCGCCATGGACGGATCAAGGGCCGAGTGGATCCTCACCGACGGTCTGCCCCGTCTGACGTTTCACAGCGTCGATGGGGAGGGGGCGATTCCGGTAAATTCGCCCTGTTCGGTAAATCCGCCCGTGAGGATTGGCCGTGAGATCACGGCGTCCTCGTCGGACGGGCTCACGGTCCATGGCTTCCTGCACCTGCCAGAAGGCGAGCCGAAAGCTCTGGTGGTCACCCTGCACGGCGGACCCTATGCGGCATCGAGCCGTCATGACAGCTTCCACGCTGACCGGCTAGTCCCGTACGGGTATGCGGTGCTGGACACCAATGTCCGGGGCTCTCTGGGCTATGGGCGGGCCTATATGGAGGCGGGGTTCGGCCTGACTCTGGACGCTCAGGCCGATGATGCGGAAGCGCTGGCGGCCGCGGCTCTGGCAGAGTGGCCCGACCGGGAGATTCCGGTGATCCTTTCGGGCGAGAGCTGGGGCGGCATGCCAGCTATTACGGCCGCATCGAAACGGGACACGCCGTTTGATGCTCTCGTTCTGGCTGTCGCGACGTGCCGTTTTCCCACCGTGCCGGGATTGGGGCGACTGCCCGGACCTGAAGCCGGGGTGACGCCAAACAATCCCGCCTTCGCACGACTGCTTTGGCGTTACAGCTCCGAGATCGGAGCGGATGACGATCTGTGCGGTGTCGCGTTGAATCCGGACCTGCCGGTGCTCTCCATCATCGCAGGGCGGGAGGACCGGATACCCTATGGAACGATCAATGCGCTGAAGGAAGCCAACCCGGACACGCCTTGGACGGAATGGCAGCTTCCGAACGCAGGACACACGTTACCCAACTACATACACGGCCCCATGTTCAGCGAACGTCTGGACGAATTGCTGGAGTCTCTGCGCTGATCACCCCAGCGCGCGGGCCAGGTCGTCCCACAGATCCTCGACGTCCTCCAGCCCGGCGGAGAGCCGGATGAGGGCGCCTTCGGCCTGCCAGGGCATGGCGGTGCGCACGATCTGGCGGTCGCAGGGCAGGGCCAGGCTTTCGTAGCCGCCCCAGGAGAAGCCGATGCCGAACAGTTCCAGCGCGTCCACCACGGCTTCGCCGCCCTTGGCGTCCACGCCGTTCAGGATGAAGGCGAAACAGCCGCTCGAACCGGAGAAGTCCCGCCTGAACAGAGCATGGTCGGCATGGTCGTCGAGGGCGGGGTGCAGGATGCGGGCGACTTTCGGGTGGTCGCGCAGCCGTCGGGCGAGGTCCAGCGAGGTCTGGGCCGAGCGTTCGAGCCGGAGGGCCAGCGTCCTGAGGCCTCGGAGCGCCAGAAAGGCGTCGTCGGGGGAGGCATGGGTTCCGTACAGCCGCTCGCGGGCGGCGAGCTCCTTGGCTGCCTCGCCGCGGGCCGCCACCGAGCCCATCAGCAGGTCGGCATGCCCGCCCACGTATTTGGTCAGCGACTGGGCGGCGTAGTCCACGCCCAGCGCGAGCGGGTTCATCAGCAGGCCCGCGCTCCAGGTGTCGTCGATCACGGTGGGCACGCCCGCGGTCTGCGCCGCCTGTGCGATGGCGGGCACGTCCTGGACCTCGAAGGTCAGCGAGCCGGGGCTTTCGAGCAGGATCATCCGGGTCTCGGAATTGATCAGGCCGGCAATCTCCGCGCCGATGCGCGGATCGTAATAGACCGGCTTCACGCCCAGCCGGGGCAGCTCCTCGTCACAGAACTTTCGCACGGGACCATAAGCCGAATCGGTGATCAGGGCCTGTCCCGGCCCGGAGACGGCGGTCCGGATGGCGAGGATCAACGCGGACAGGCCCGAAGACGTCAGCGCGCAGTGATCGGCCTCGTACAGGTCGCAGACCGCCTCGCGCAGTTCGGCGTTGGGCGACACGCCGCCTCTTCCGTAATGCCTGCGCCCGCCGGTGGGGGCGTACAGTTCCTGCGAGGAGGGGGCCAGCACGGTGGAGGCGCGCTTGATGGCGGGGTTCACCAGACCGTCGGGCCCATGCGCGCGGCCTTTGTGGATGAGGCGGGTATCGCGTTTCATGTCGACGGGCCTTCCGGTCTTCGCTACACCGATCACACCCAGCGTTTAGGGCCATGCTCGCCATGACGCCAATGAATTTCCTCGACCTTTTCATGCCCCGCCGCCTGTCGCGGACGGTGGCGACGTTCGCGCTGGGCTTCGCGGTGTCGGAAAGCCAGATCGAATCCATCGGCTCCAAGCTCGAGGAAATCCGCGACCGCGGGGTGCTCAACTGCGGGGTGGACGACGGCCAGCACGGCTTCGCCGAGCAGGACGAGGAGACCGGCGAGTGGACCGGGTTCGAAGCCGATCTGTGCCGGGCCTACGCCGCGGCCTTTCTCGGCGACGCCGAGCGGGTGAATTTCGTGCCCCTGACCACCGTGCAGCGTTTCGACGCGCTGGTGGACGGGGAGGTGGACATGCTGATCCGCAACACGAGCTGGACCTTCAGCCGGGACGCGGAGGCGCGGGTCAGCTTCGCGGGCACGTATTACTACGACGGGCAGGGCTTCCTGGCGCCCGCCGATCTGGGCGTGTCCAGCGCGCGGGAGCTGGACGGCGCCCGCATCTGCGTGCAGCCCGAGACCACCACGGCGCTCAACCTGATCGACTACGCCCGCACGTTCGAGCTGGATTTCGTCACCGTGGAGGTGCCCACGCTGGGCCGGGCGCTGGAATCCTATCAGGGCGGGGCATGCGACGCCTTCACCAGCGACATCTCAACGCTGGCGGGCTTCCGCGCGACGCTCGAGACGCCCGCCGAGCACGTCATCCTGCCCGACGTCATCTCCAAGGAGCCGCTGGGGCCTGTGGTGATGTCGCGGGACCAGAAATTCCCCGACGCCGTGCGCTGGGTGCTCCACGCCATCATCGCGGCGGAGGAATACGGGGTGACGGCCGCGAACGCCGCGGAGCTGGCCGAGACCAGCGACAACCCCAATATCCGCCGCCTGCTGGGGGCGGAGGGGCCGCTGGGCGAGGGGCTGGGGCTGGACGCGCAGTTCGCCCTGAGAGCCATCGAGACCACCGGCCATTACGGCGAGCTGTTCGACCGGCATCTGGGCCGCAATTCCGATCTGGAGCTCCGCCGGGGCCTGAACGCCCAGTGGAGCCAGGGCGGCCTTCTCTACGCGCCGCCCTTCCGCTAGGGCGTCAGTCGTCCAGCCATTCAGGGACGGGCAGGCCCTTCTCGCGCAGGAATTCGGGGTTGAACAACTTGGACTGATAGCGCGAGCCGTGGTCGCACAGCACGGTCACGATGGTGTGGCCCGGCCCGAGCTTGCGGGCCAGCCGGATCGCCCCGGCGATGTTGATGCCCGACGAGCCGCCCAGGCACAGGCCTTCCTCGCGGATCAGGTCGAAGATGATCGGCAGGGCCTCTTCATCGGGGATGCGGAAGGCGTGATCGACCGCGACGCCTTCCAGATTGGCCGTGATCCGGCTCTGGCCGATGCCTTCGGTGATCGAATTGCCTTCGGCCTTCAGCTCGCCATGGGCGTAGTGGCCGTACAGCGCCGCGCCGCCGGGATCGGCGAGACCGATCTGGATGTCCGGGTTTCGCTCCTTGAGCGCCATCGACACCCCGCCCAGCGTGCCGCCCGAGCCGACCGCGCAGATGAAGCCGTCCACCTTGCCGCCGAGCTGATCGAAAATCTCCGGGCCGGTGGTCTCGTAGTGGGCCTTGCGGTTGGCGACATTGTCGAACTGGTTCGCCCAGATCGCGCCATTGGGTTCGGATTGCGCCAGCTCCTCGGCCAGCGTGCCTGAATAGCGCGCATAGTGGGCGGGGTTCTTGTAGGGCACCGCGTCCACCTCGATCAGCTCGGCGCCCATCAGGCGGATGGCGTCTTTCTTCTCTTTGGACTGGGTGCGGGGGAAGACGATGACCGTGCGGTAGCCCAGCGCCGAGCCGACCAGCGCCAGGCCGATGCCGGTGTTGCCCGCCGTGCCTTCCACGATGGTCCCGCCGGGCCGGAGCGCGCCGGAGGCCTCCGCCTCGCGGATGATGCCCAGCGCCGCGCGGTCCTTCACCGAGCCGCCCGGATTGAGAAACTCCGCCTTGCCCAGGATTTCACAGCCGGTCATCTCGCTCGCCTTGTTCAGGCGCAGCAGCGGGGTGTTCCCGATCAGGTCGATGACGCTGGCGGCGGTGCTGGGACGGGTCATGGGCGGCAGGCTCCTGTCTTGGGGGCCGGCCCCTGTATCGGCGGGCGCGGCGCGCGCGGCAAGCCCGGTGATCCGGGCCGCGCAGGCTTACGTAGGAAGAACCGAACCGAATTGGAGCCCCGAACCCGCATGCGCCTGCTGGACGATGTTCATATCCTTGATCGCGTGTCCGGCGCCGCGCCGGACGCCGTCCGCGTGCTCGCGGACTGTCACGCCGCGCTGAACACCGAGGCCGCCGCGCGGATGGGAGACGCCGAGGCCGTGTTCGGCGTGATGCTCGAAGGCGTCACGCCCGCCCCGCTGGCCCCCGGCGCGAAGGACAGGGCGCTGGCCTCGGCCGCCCGCCGGTCCCAGCCCGAGAGCGCGCCTGCCCGCGACACGCTGTTCCCCGCGCCGCTGGACGCCATCGTGCAGCGCCAGACCGGCGGCATGCTGGTGTGGAAGCCCTGTTATGGCGGGCGGGAGGAGATCATCCTGGACGCGCTGACCCGGGACGGGGTGGAGGCGAGCCTGATCCGCCTGAAACCCGGCGCGAAGGTGCCGCGCCACGATCATGACGGCGAGGAGCTGACCCTGGTGCTGTCGGGCGTGTTCTCCGACGGGCGCGCCGAATACCGGCGCGGCGAGGTCTGCGAGGCCGGTCCCGGCATCGCCCACCAGCCCCGCGCGGCGGGCGACCAGCCATGCGTGTGCTTCGCGGTCGCGCTGGGCGAGGTGCGCCCCACCAATCCGCTGCTGGCCGCGGCGAAAGCGATTTTCGGGAGAACCGGCTGAGGCGCGGGATCGCCGGGGCTTGTCCCGGCGTTCTCCGTTCAAGCCGCCGGGGGCTCAGACAAGGACCATGACCATGCTCAAGACCGCCACTGCCCTGTCGCTGATCCTGACCGTCTCCGGCGCGGCTCTGGCCGAAGCGCCCGCGCCGGACATCTCCGGCGGCATGACGCTGGAGTTCGACGTCAAGCGCGGCAATTCCGACTTCGGCACGCATGAAATCCGCTTTTCCGAAGAGGAGGGCGATCTGATCGCGGAAGTCTCCGTGCGCCTGCGCGCCGGGGCGGGGCCGATCACCGTCTTCCGCTACGAGCACGACTCCACCGAGCGCTGGCGCGACGGCCAGCTCATCCAGATCTACGGCGACACCCTGAAGGACGGCGACCGCTTTCCCTTCGAGGGGCGTGCCGAGGGCGAGGCCGTGGTGATCGAGGCGACCAACGAGGACGGGCAGCCCGAAACGGTCGAGTTCCCGCCCGAGATCCTGCCGTCCTCGCACTGGCGGCCCTATCCGCTGGACACCGATCAGATCATCCACACCGAACACGGCACGCCCATGGACGTGACCATCGAATATCTCGGCATGGACGAGATCGAGGCCGATGGCGGCACGATCAGCGCCCACCGCTATCGCCTTGAAGGCACGCTGACCGCCGAGCTCTGGTATGACGAGAACGGCCACTGGGCCGGGTGCGAGTTCGAGGCCCGCGGCCAGCATATCCGCTATGTGCGGCGCGCCGCCCCCTCGGCCTAGGGCATGCCCGCCCTCCGCCTCGTGCTGGGCGACCAGCTCACCGCCGCGATCTCCAGCCTTCAGGACGCCGACCCGGAGACGGATCTGATCCTGATGGCCGAGGTCGGGGCCGAGGCGGAATACGTCAGACACCACAAAAAGAAGATCGCCTTCCTGTTCAGCGCCATGCGGCATTTTTCGCAGGCGCTGGAGGAGAAGGGATTCTCCGTCCGCTATGTGAAGATCGACGACCCGCAGAACACGCACAGCCTGAAAGGCGAGGCGGAGCGGGCGCTCGAGACCGGCGATTTCGACGCGCTGGTCGTCACCGAGCCGGGCGAGCACCGGCTGATGGAGGTGTTCAAGGGCTGGGAGGATGCGCTGGGCCTGCCCGTCCGCATCCGCCGGGACGGGCGCTTCATCTGCACCCATGACCGGTTCGACGCCTGGGCGTCAGGCCGCAAACGGCTGACCATGGAGTTCTTCTATCGAGAGATGCGCCGGGAGACCGGGTTGCTGATGGAGGATGGCGAGCCTGCGGGCGGGCAGTGGAATTTCGACCACGACAACCGCAAGCGCCTGCCCAGTGACGTCGCCATCCCCGAGCGCGCCTGGGTCGAGCCCGACGCGATCACACGCGCGGTGATGGACACGGTCGCGGCGCGGTTCTCCGATCATTTCGGCGATCTGGAGCCTTTCGGCTATGCGGTGACGACCGAGGACGCCCAGAGCCAGCTCGACTGGTTCATCGCCGAGGGCCTGCCCGGCTTCGGCGACTATCAGGACGCGCTGAAGGAGGGGGAGGCGTTTTTATTCCACTCGGTGCTGTCGATCTACATCAATGCGGGCCTTCTCGATCCGCTGGAGGTGTGCCGCAGGGCGGAGGCCGCGTGGAAGGCGGGCGACGCGCCGCTGAACGCCGTGGAGGGCTTCATCCGCCAGATCATCGGCTGGCGCGAATACGTGCGCGGCATCTACTGGCGCTTCATGCCCGAATATCTGGAACGCAACGCGCTGAAGGCGTCCCGGCCCCTGCCGGATTTCTACTGGACGGGCGACACGGACATGGCGTGCCTGGCCGACGTGATCGGGACCACGAAACGCCACGCCTACGCCCACCACATCCAGCGCCTGATGGTCACGGGCAATTTCGCCCTTCTGGCCGGGATCGACCCGGCCGAGGTCAATGAGTGGTATCTGCTGGTCTATGCGGACGCCTACGAGTGGGTGGAGGCGCCCAACACCCACGGCATGGCCCTGTTCGCCGATGGCGGCCTGATGGCCACCAAGCCCTATGCCGCCAGCGGGGCCTATATCGACCGGATGAGCGATCACTGCGCGGGCTGCGCCTACGACGTCAAGGCGAAGAATGGCGGGAAAGCCTGTCCGTTCAATTACCTGTACTGGAACTTTCTCATTGAGAACGAGGATCGGCTGAAGGGTAATCATCGCCTCGCCATGCCCTATCGCAATCTGGCGCGCATGAGCGGGGAGAAGATCGGCGCGGTCCGGGAGGACAGCGCCCGTTTCTTCAGATCCATCGGCATCGTTCCCTCCGCGGAAAGGAAGGCGTCATGAACCCGCGTCCCGCGAAACCCGGCGACGGTGTGTGCTGGATCACCGGCGGCAGCTCGGGCATCGGCGCGGCGCTGGCGCTGCGCATGGCCGAGGCGGGATGGACGGTCGCGATCACCGCGCGCGACCGCGACAGGCTCGATGACGTCGCCGCGAAGGGCAGGGGGCGGATCCACGTCTTCCCCGCCGACATCACGGGCGCTTATGAGACCGAGCTGGCCGTGCAGGCCATCGAGGATCGGCTGGGGCCCATCGCGCTGGCGGTCCTGAACGCGGGGATCTACGTCTCGATCAATGCCGAGAACCCCAGTTTCGAGGATTACGAGAAGACCTTCGCGGTCAATCTGGGCGGCACGGCGGCCTGCCTGTGCGCCCTGACGCCGCGCATGACCGGGCGCGGGGCCGGGCACATCGCCATCGTCTCGTCGGCGACCGCCTTCGGCGGCATGCCCACCGCTTCGGCCTACGGGGCCTCCAAGGCGGCGCTGGTGAACATGGCCGAATGCCTGCGGGTGGAGCTGCATCGCCATGGCGTGTTCGTGCAGGTGGTCACGCCCGGCTTTGTCGAGACCCCCGCCCAGGACGACAACGCCTTTCCCAAGCCCTTCATGGTCAGCCCCGAAACCGCCGCGGAGCGGATCGAGGCGGGGCTGGGCTCGAAACGGTTCGAGATCACCTTCCCGCGCCGCTTCACCTGGGCGCTCAAGGCGCTCTACGCGCTGCCATACGGCTGGTCGCTGCCGCTGGTGCGGCGCCAGACCTGCTGGAACAAGCCGCCTGAATCCTAGGCCTTGGCGAGGGTGAACTGGCCCACATCGATGCGGCCGGTGCGGAAGCCCGCCTCGCAATAGCCCAGATAGAACTCCCACATGCGCCGGAAGCGCTCGTCGAAGCCCATGGGCGCGATGCGGTCCCAGCGGCTGAGGAAGGCGCGCCGCCATTCCTTGAGCGTGCGGGCGTAATCGAGCGCGAACATCTCCGCCCGGTCCAGCGTCAGCCCGGCGCGGGCGAACTGGCCGTCCAGCCGCTCCACGCTGGGCAGGGCGCCGCCGGGGAAGATGTAGCGCTGGATGAAGTCAGTGCGGGAACGGTAGGATTCAAAAAGCCGATCTTCGATGGTGATGATCTGGAGGCCGGCCCTGCCGCCGGGTTCGAGAACCTCGGCGATCTTGTCGAAATAGCTCGGCCAGTATTCCTCGCCGACCGCCTCGAACATCTCGATGGAGGCCACGCGGTCATAGCGCCCGACCTCATCGCGATAGTCCTGGAGCCTGATCTCCACCCGGTCGGACAGGCCCAAGCGCTCCATGCGCGCCATGGCGTAGTCGCGCTGGGAGGGCGACAGGGTCAGGCAGGTCACCTGCGCGCCCGCTTCCTTCGCCGCATACTCGGCGAACCCGCCCCAGCCGCAGCCGATCTCGAGCACTGAATGACCCGGCCGCAGATCCATGGCCCGGGCCAGCGCGGCGTATTTCTCCTGCTGGGCGGCCTCCAGCGTCTGGGAGGGGTCGGCCCAGCGCGCGGCGGAATAGGTCATGGAGGGGTCGAGCCACAGCTCGTAGAAGGCGTTGCCCAGATCGTAATGGGCCTCGATGTTCTTCTTCGCCTGCCGCTTCGTGTTCGAGCGCAGGCGGTGATAGACCCAGTTCGCGAACTTGGTCAGCGGACCCTTGCCGCGGGCCAGATGCCCGATCTGGTCGAGATTGGCCGAGAAGACCTGCAGCACGGCGGCCAGGTCGGGCGAGGACCACTGGCCCTGCATGTAGCTTTCGGCGAACCCCACGTCCCCGCTGGCGATCACCCGGCGGACCATGGCGTAGTCGTGCACGCTGATCAGGGCTGTGGGCGCCGAGCCGTCGCCGAATCTGAGCCGCCGCCCGTCGGGCAGGGCCACGGTCAGCGAGCCGGTCTTGAAGTTCAGCAGCAGCCGCAGGGACAGCTTGAAGACACGCGGCACGCCGGACAGGCGCGAGATGGCGTCCCGGTCGGCGGGCAGGTCGAGGGCGGAGGGCATCGAGGCCGAGGCGTCAGTCATGATGGCGTCCCGTTCCGGCATGTATGCTGTTGAAAAGATAAGTTCCGACCGGGTCCCGGCCAAGGATATTCGGACCGTCAGCGGGCGATTTCCGCCACGCTCGCACGGTCGGGCGGCTCGGGCCGCCGGTGGTAGCGCGCCCCTTTCAGCCACAGCCGCAGCGCCTCGAAGTGGATCGCGGCGATGGTCTTGAGGGTGGAGAAGGGCTGGCTGACGAACAGGCCCGCCAGCGCGCCGGTCGCCAGCGGGCGGCGCTTCAGGCTCATGGTCGCGAGGAAGTCCGCCCCGTCCGGGCGCTGCTTCTCGATGGACAGCGCGAAGCTCTCGCCCGGCTCGCGCAGGGTGAAGGCATAACGGCCCGACACGTCGAAGAAGGGTGAGACGTGAAACGCCTTGTCCGCGCCGTGCCGGTGGGGCTGGCCGCCGTCGAGCCGCGCGACATAGGCATGGTCGTCGCCGAACGTGTTGTGGACCTGATAGATCGCCCCGCGGAACGCGCCGTCATGGTCTTGGGCGAAATAGATCGAGATCGGGTTGAACACGTAGCCCAGCACCCGCGGCGAGCAGAGCAGGGCGATGCGGCAGCCGTCCGTGTCCACGCCCGCTTCGGCCAGCCGCGCCGCGGCCCAGGGCCTCAGGGGCGAGCCGTCGCGCGGGCCGTGATCGCGCTCGCGGAAGCCGAACAGGTTGAAGCGTCCGACCGAGAACAGCGGACTCATCCGTCCCGCCTCGTCCAGCCGGTCCAGATCGATCATCATCATGGCCACGCGGTAGCGGAAGCGGTGCCCGAAAGGCGCGCGCCGCTCGTGGATGGTCTGGCCGACATAGAGGCTGGCGGCGGGCTCTGTCATTCGGCGGCCGCCAGCGCTGGCGCGGGCAGGGGGCGTTCGCCCCACGGCCCGCCGGTGATGTCGCCGTCCACGAAGTCCCACGGAATCTCTCCGCCCAGACGCAGCGCGGCGCGCAGGCCCGCGCGCAGGCCGTCCTCGTGGAAACCGTAACCCAGCCACGCCCCGGCGAACCAGGTGTTCCGGACCCCCTGGATCCGGTTGAACCCGCGCTGCACCGCCAGCCCTTCGGTGGAGAACTGGGGGTGGGTGTAGCTGTAGCGCCCGAAGACCAGAGCCGGATCGGGCTCGCGGGCAGGATTGAGCGTGACCAGCAGGGGGCAGGCCGGGTCGATGCCCTGCAGCCGGTTCATGTCATAGGTCACCGCCGCGGCGGTCTCGTCGGCGGTCCGGTGATAGCACCACGCCGCGCGCGCCTTCTCCCGCCGGGGCAGAAGCGACGTGTCCCGGTGGAGCACGGCCACGTTGTCAGAATAGGGGATGGCCGAGAGCAGGGCGGTCTCGTCAGCGTCCGCATCCTCCAGCAGCGCCAGCGCCTCGTCGGAATGGCACGCCAGGATCACCTCGTCATAGGCGATGGTCCGTCCGTCCCGGCCCGTGACCATGACGCCCTCGGGCGTTCGCCGCACCCGCGCCGCGCCCGTGGCGACGCTGACGCCCGCGGCTTCAAGATCGGCCGTCAGACGGCGGACATAGGTCCGGCTGCCACCTTTCACGGTCTGCCATTGTGGCCGCCTGGCGTTGATCAGGCGGTGGTTCTTGAAGAAGCGGATGAAGGCCTCGGCGGGATAGTCCGCCATGCCGTCCTCGGACGACGACCAGATCGCCGCGCCCATGGGCAGCAGATAGTTCAGCCGGAAGCGTTCCCCATAGCCTTCCCGGCTCAGATAATCGCCCAGCGACAGCCCGTGCAGCGCCCCGGCGTCCAGATCGGCGGGGGCCGCCTTGTTGAAGCGCAGGATGTCGCTCAGCATGCCGATGAAGCTGGGGCGGAAGGCGTTGGAAAGCTGCGCGAACAGGCCTGACAGACCGTTCGAGCACCATTCCAGCTCGCCATCGAGGCTGAAACCGAAGCTCATGTCGGTTCGGAAGCTCTCGATGCCCAGATGGTCGAACAGGCCCGTCAGGTTGGGATAGTTGAGCGCGTTGAACACGATGAAGCCCGTGTCCACGTCGATGGCCCGGCCGTCATAGTCCACGGTCACGGTGTTCGCATGCCCGCCCAGCCGGTCCTGTTCCTCGTACAGCGTCACGTCGTGGACGTTGCGCAGCGCCCAGGCGGCGCCCAGCCCGGACACCCCCGCGCCGATGACGGCGATGCGCGAGCGACCGGTCAGGATGGGCTCGATGGGGGTCATGCGGCGTCCTTGATCTTGTTGAAGGCGGCCAGGGCGATGTCGCGGGCCTCGGCGTGATCGACGATGGGCTCGGGGTAGGTCTCGCCCAGAGTTACCCCGGCGCGGCGCAGAACGGATGCGTCCGCAGTCCACGGGGCGTGGAGATGTCTGTCAGGCAGAGACTTGATCTCCGGCACCCACTTTCTGACGTAAACGCCCTCAGGATCGAACTTTTCGCCTTGGGTGACGGGATTGAAAATTCGGAAATAGGGCGCGGCGTCCGCGCCGGATCCGGCGACCCACTGCCAGCTCGCCGCGTTGTTGGCGAGATCGGCGTCTACCAGCGTGTCCCAGAACCATGCCTCGCCGCGCCGCCAGTCGATGAGCAGGTCCTTGATCAGGAAGCTCGCCACGATCATCCGCACGCGATTGTGCATCCATCCGGTGGCCCACAGCTCGCGCATCCCGGCGTCCACGATGGGATATCCGGTCATGCCGCGCTTCCAGGCGTTGAAGGCGTGGTTGTCGTCCTTCCACGGAAAGCGGTCGAACTTCTTCTGGAAGTTCTTCTCGGGGAACTCAGGAAAGTGGTGGAGCAGGTTGTAGGAGAACTCCCGCCAGCCCAGCTCCTTGATGAAGTGCTCGCGGCCCTTGCTGGCCGGAGCGCGCTCGATGGCCGCGGCGCGGACCTGCCGGGGGCTGATTTCGCCGAAATGAAGGTGGGGGGAGAGCCGGGAGGTCGACCGCTCGCCGGGAAAGTCCCGACGATCCTTGTAACCCGCCACGTCGCCGCGCAGGAACTCGGCCAGGGCGGCTTTCGCGCCGGTCTCGCCGGGCGTCCATTCGCCTTCGAAGCCTTTCGCCCAGTTCGGCTTCATCGGCAGCAGGCCCCAGTCGTCCAGATTTTCGCCCTCAGGGGCATCGCTGAAGCCGTCCAGCGCGCGGACCTGCGGGGCGGGGTCTTCGGTGAAGCCTGAGGCGTCCAGCGCCTTGAAATAGGGCGAATAGACCTTGTAGGGCTCGCCCGACTTGTTCAGCACCCGCCACGGCTCTTCGAGCAGCGAGCCGTTGAACGAGCGCGCCTCCACGCCCCGATCCTTCAGCGCGTCCTTGACCGCCGTGTCGCGCTCTTTCGCCCACGGCTCATAGCGCCGGTTCCAGTAAACCCCGTAAGCGCCGGTCTTCTTTGCCAGTTCAGGGATCAGCGTCTTGGCGCGGCCCTTGAGCAGGACCAGCGGCGCGCCCGCGGCCTTCAGGCTTTCGGACAGGCTTTGAAGCGAATGATGCAGCCACCACAGCGAGGCCGCGCCCATCTTCCAGTCGCCCGCCTCCTCCTGATCGAGCACGAAGACCGGGATGACGGGCCGCCCCGTGTCGCGCGCCGCCAGCAGGGCCGGGTTGTCGGTCAGCCTCAGATCGAGGCGGAACCACATGATGGCGGGGGCGGCGGGATCGGACGTATCGGGCAATGGCGGCTCGCTTCAATGGATTGATGACGGCAATGGGTTTTGGGATTACTACGCGGGTCGCCATATGCCGGATCAGCCGCGCGCGACAATCTCGCTGCGCTTCGTCCGCCGCCGCTTCGAGCGAGGTCTCTTCATGACTGCCGTGAACGCCACCATCTCCATCGCCCGGCCGGGCGGCGCGCCCTTCGAGGTCGCCAATGACAGGCCGCTGACCTTCATCGCCGGGCCGTGCCAGCTCGAAAGCCGCCAGCACGGGCTGGAGGTCTCCGCGATGCTCAAGGAGATCGGCGAGCGGCTGGGCTGCCAGATCATCTACAAGACGTCCTTCGACAAGGCGAACCGGACCAGCCTGAACGCCCAGCGCGGGCTGGGGCTGGAAGAATCCCTGCCGATCTTCGCGGAAATCCGCGAGACCACGGGCCTGCCCGTGCTGACCGACATCCACACCGCCGAGCAGTGCGCCATCGCCGCGCAGGCCGTGGACGTGCTGCAGATCCCCGCCTTCCTGTGCCGCCAGACCGACCTTCTCATCGCCGCCGCCGAAACCGGCCGCGCGATCAACGTGAAGAAAGGCCAGTTCCTGGCCCCCTGGGACATGAAGAACGTGGTCGCCAAGATCGCGGGCGCGGGCAATCCTAACGTGATGGCCTGCGAGCGCGGGGTCAGCTTCGGCTACAACACGCTGGTCTCGGACATGCGCGCCCTGCCGATCATGGCCAAGATCGGCTGCCCGGTGGTGTTCGACGCCACCCACTCGGTCCAGCAGCCGGGCGGGCAGGGCGGCTCCTCGGGCGGCCAGCGCGAATTCGTGCCCCATCTGGCCCGCGCGGCGGTGTCGCTGGGCGTGGCGGCGGTGTTCATGGAAACCCATCCCGATCCGGACAACGCGCCGTCGGACGGGCCGAACATGATCCCGTTGGACCGGTTCGAGGCCATCGCGGGCGACATTCTCGCCTTCGACCGCCTCGCCAAGGCCAACCCCATCGCCCAGCTCTGACGGAGGGCCGCTCATGCAGCGCCACCAGGCCGCGGGCCTTCTGAACGCCATCGCCGGACGGCGCGCTCTGGTCGTGGGCGACCTGCTGTTCGACGTGTTCGTGTACGGACAGACCCGCCGCATCTCCCGCGAGGCCCCGGTGCCGATCCTGTCGGAGACCCGCCGCGACCACATGCTGGGCGGGGCGGGCAATCTGGCGCGCAACATCGAGAGCCTGGGCGGCGTGCCCGTGGTGCTCGGCGTCGTCGGCGATGACGCTGAAGGCGAGCAGGTGCAGGAACTTGTCGCTGAATGTTCAGGCGATGGTTCGGGCGTGATCGTCCAGGCCGGACGCTCCACGCCCACCAAGATCCGCTATGTGTCCAACAATCAGCAGATGTTCTGCGTGGACCGCGATCCCGAAATGGCGCTGTCTGAAGACACCGCCCGCCTGCTCATCGCCCGCGTCGAGGCCGCGCTGGCGGGCTGCGACGTGGTCGTGCTGTCCGACTATGGTCGCGGCACGCTGACCCCCGAGGTCTGCCGGGCGGTGATCCGGGCGGCGGATCTGGCGGGCAAGCCGGTCTGCGTCGATCCGCGCGGCACGGACTATTCGCGCTATGACGGCGCTTACGTGATCAAGCCCAATGCGGGCGAGCTGGCCGAGGAATCGGGCCTGCCCACCGATGACGACGAGGCGGTGGAAGCCGCGCTCGAGGCGGTCAAGGACCGGCTGTCCTCCACCCACGCCCTTCTGGTCACCCGCGGCGCGCAGGGGATGAGCCTGCTGGAAGGCGCGGGGCGGCACGTGGTCCATCACCGCGGACGCGTGCGGTCGGTGTTCGACGTGTCGGGCGCCGGCGACACCGCGCTGGCCGCCCTGGCGCTGGCGGTCGCCGCGGACGTGGAGCTGCGCCAGGCGATGGCGCTGGCCGATCTGGCCGCGGGGACGGCCGTCGGCAAGGCGGGCACCGCCACCGTCAGTCCCGAAGAGGTGCTGATGGATGCCTTCGCGGGCTCGCGCATGCCCGACTGGCGCGTGATCACGCGCGACGAGGCGGCCGAGCTGGCGGCGAGCTGGCGGGCCGAAGGCCTGCGCGTGGGTTTCACCAACGGCTGTTTCGACATCCTGCACCCGGGCCATCTGTCGGTGCTGCGCCATGCCCGCTCGGTCTGCGACCGGCTGGTGGTGGGGCTCAACGACGACGCCTCGGTGACGCGGCTGAAGGGCGAGGGGCGGCCGATCAATCCCGCCCGCCACCGCGCGCTGATGCTCGCTGCGCTCGAAAGCGTGGACCGGGTGGTGCTGTTTGCTGAGGACACGCCCGAAGCGCTGATCCGCGCCATCGCGCCGGACGTGCTGGTCAAGGGCGCGGATTACGTCGCCGACGACCTGCCGGGCGCGGCCTTCGTGAAGGAACGGGGCGGGGAGGTGATCCTGGCTCCGCTCGAGCCGGGCCTGTCGACCACCTCCATCGTGGAGCGCCTGAAGGGCTGACCCTATTGCGGGTCGATCGGGATGACCCGGTCGATCTCGATGGGTTCGGCTTCGGGCAGTTCGGGCGCATAGGTGCGCTCGTGTTCCAGCGCCTCGGCCAGCAGCGCCGCGCGCCGCCCGGCGTCCATCTCCATGTCCGCGTAGAACAGGTTGAAGGGCGGCTCGCGCCGGTCCTCGCCCAGCCGGTCGGGACGGCGCAGGGTCTGCGAGCGGGGCCGCTCGATCATCAGCACGCCGTTCTCGCACTGCGCGCCGGTCTGGCCCGACAGCGGCGAGGGCGTCTCGCCGGGATCGAAGCCCTCCGCCGCCGCGCCGCCGCGATGCAGGCGCGCCGGGGCGTAATCGTCCGTCCGCGCCCATGAGAGCGGGTTCACGCACAGGTTCGACCGCCCCTCCATGGGCGCGAGCTCGCCGTCCGCGGTCCAGGTCATGGCGCGCTCCATCAGCGCTTCCACGCGGGCGGTCTCGGCGGGCGTGGCCGCGGCCCAGGCGATCACGCAGCGAATGTCCTCGGGAGATTCGCAGGGGGGCAGGTCGGCCAGCGGCCCGGCGAACAGGTCCAGCGGAACCGGCGCGTCGATGATGTAGGCTGCCGCCAGCCGCTCGCGGATCGTGGGCGCGGGCGCGACCCGGCCCATCAGCGCGCCCAGCGCGTGCATCCCGCCCTGCTGGCCCACGCCCACCACGATGAAGGGCCGGTCTGGGCCGGCCTCCTGCAGGAAGCGGTCGAAGGCCCGGCGCACGTCCTGATAGGCGGTCAGGCGCGCCTGCACGGAGTCCTCGCGGTTGTTCATGAAGGTGTAGAGCGAGGCCTGGCGGTAGCGCGGCGCCCAGATATCCCCCGCCGAGTCGAACGGTCCCGCCCAGTTGGGCAGGGACAGCCGGGCGACGACCTCGGCCTCCTGAGGCCGGTCGTGGGGCGCGTTCCAGTGCTCGCCGCCCTCATAGGTGGTCGGATGGACCACGAACACCGCCGGGCGTCCGTCCTCCATCTCCGCCTCAGGTCGCATGGCCCAGGCGTCGGCGCTCGCATAGTCGGGGGCGGGGGGCGGCTCGTAGGTCTGATAGGGGACGCGCGGGTCCAGCATGGTCTGGAAGATCTGGTCGCGCATGATCCAGGCCGCCAGCGCGACGAGAATCAGGAACACCGCGACCCCCGCCAGAAGCAGGCGCACGGTCCATCGTCTGATCGTTCCGGCGTTCGCGCTCATGGCTCCACCGATACGCCGGGGCCGGGCGCGGTGGCAAGCTCTGGCCGCGCCCCGCGAAGCGGGCCATGATCGCGCCATCCGGCTGATAGTCGGGATATTCCCGGCGCGCGCCGCGTTGTTCCGGGCAGGGGCTGAGATCTGAAAAGGGGCTATTCGTGCTGCGCTGGCTTCGCAACAGCTTTCTTTACGGGGTGGTCGTCGCCGCCCCCACCGCGATCACGATCTGGCTGGTCTGGACGTTCGTGACCTTCGTGGACTCCATCATCCGGCCCCTGATCCCCACGCGCTACAATCCCGAGACCTATCTGCCCTTCGCCATTCCCGGCATCGGCCTGATCATCGCCATCGCGCTGCTCACGGTGCTGGGCGCGCTGGCGGCGAACTTCTTCGGGCGCACCCTGATCGGGGTGGGCGAGCGGATCATGAACACGCTTCCGCTGGTGCGGAACGTCTATGGCGCGCTCAAACAGCTCGTGGAGACGGCGCTGGCGGGCTCGAACACGGCCTTCAAGGAGGTCGTCATGGTCGAGTACCCCACCGAAGGCACCTGGGCGGTCGCCTTCGTGGCCTCCCACGCCAAGGGCGCGATCCGGGCCAACGCGGCGAAAGAAGAGGGCGAGGAGGTTCTGGGCGTGTTCGTGCCGACCACCCCGAACCCCACCTCGGGTTTCCTGCTGTTCGTGCCGCGGTCCAAGACCATCAAGCTGGACATCTCCATCGAGGAGGCCGCCAAGCTGATCATTTCCTTCGGACTGGTCAGCCCCGAGCGCCTGCCCGAAGGCTCGATCCCCTCCGACCCGATGGTGGACGATCCCAAGAAGACCGGCGCCGCGGGTGGTCCGGAAGGGGAGCGGTGACCCTCACCCCGTGCGCAGCCACCTGACGCCTTCGTCGCGCTCGAACAGGTAGAGTAGGGTCCGCAGGGCCTCGCCGCGCTCGCCGGTGAACGGATCGCCCGAGGCGGTGGCCAGCTTCGCCGCGTCGCTGGCCAGCGGCAGCAGGTCGGCGTGCACGGCCAGATCGGCGAAGCGGTAGTCGGGCAGGCCCGACTGGCGCAGGCCCAGCGGGTCGCCCGAGCCGCGCAGGGTCCAGTCCTCCTCGGCGATGACGAAGCCGTCGTCCGTGTCGCGCATGACCTCCAGCCGCTTCGTCGCCGTCTCGCCCAGCCGGCCGTGATAGACCAGCAGGCACGATGAGGGCTTGTCGCCCCGGCCCACGCGCCCCCGCAGCTGGTGCAGCTGGGCGAGGCCGAAGCGCTCGGCGTGCTCGATCACCATGATGGTGGCATCGGGTGCGTCCACGCCCACCTCGATCACGGTGGTCGCCACCAGAATGTCGATCTCGCCCGCCCGGAAGGCGTTCGCGACCCGCTCCTTCTCTTTGCCCGGCATCCGCCCGTGCAGCAGGCCCACGCGCACGCCCAGAGCCGACGACAGGAGGTGATAGCGCTCCTCGGCGGCGGCGAGGTCGGAAGTGTCGCTTTCCTCCACAAGCGGACAGACCCAGTAGGCCCGCTCGCCCTTGGCCACCGCCCGGCCCAGCCCGGCGATCACGTCGTCCAGCCGTTCGGCGGGGATGACGCGGGTGGTGGGCGGGATGCGCCCGGCGGGCTTTTCGTCCAGCCGGGAGACGTCCAGATCGCCATAGACCGCCAGCGTCAGCGTGCGCGGAATGGGCGTGGCGCTCATGACGAGGGTATCGGGCGCGCGGCCCTTGTCGGTCAGCTTGCGCCGGTCGGAGACCCCGAAGCGGTGCTGCTCGTCGATCACGACCAGCCCCAGATCATGAAATTCCACCCCCTCCTGGAACAGGGCGTGGGTGCCGCACACCACCTGCGCCTCGCCGCTGGCGATCTGCTCGGTCAGGGCGGCGCGCGCCCGGCCCTTGTCCCGGCCCGTCAGAGCCACGACGCGAATGCCCGCCGCCTCCAGCAGCGGGCCGATCACCGCCGCGTGCTGGCGGGCGAGGATTTCGGTCGGCGCCATGATCGCCGCCTGCGCGCCTGATTCCACCGCTCGGGCGGCGGCCAGCGCGGCCACGAAGGTCTTGCCCGAGCCCACGTCCCCGTGCAGCAGGCGCATCATGCGCGCAGGCTCGGCCAGATCCGCGCTCACCGCCTCGAAGGCGCGCATCTGCGCGCCGGTGGGGGTGAAGGGGGCGTTGTCGATCACCGCCTTCACACTGCTGCCGTCGCCCGTGATCACCCGGCCCGTCCGCCCCCGGCGCGAGGACCGGGCGAGTTTCAGGGCGAGCTGGTGGGCGAACAGCTCGTCGAAGGCCAGCCGCCGCCGGGCGGGGGATTTCGAGCCGTCCAGCTCCGCCATGGAAGAGGGCGCGTGCAGCGCGCGCATCGCGTCCGCCCAGCCGGGCCAGTTCTCATTCGCGCCGATCCCGCCCGCGATCCATTCGGGCAGGGCGGGCAGACGGGGCAGGGCGGCCTTGACCGCCTTGCGCACCACGTTCGCCGACAGCCCCGCGGTCAGCGGATAGACCGGTTGCAGCAGGTCGGCCTCTTTGATCTCGCCGGGCGCGGCGATCAGGTCGGGATGGACCATCTGGATTTCAGAGCCGAAGCGCTCCGCCCTGCCCGAGATCACCCGCGCCTGCCCCTCGGGCAGCACCTTGCGCAGGTAGTCCGCCTTGGCGTGAAAGAAGACCAGGGTCAGAAACCCCGTCTCGTCGCGCATCCGCACCTTGTAGGGCTGCTTGTAGCTGGCGGGCGGCTGGTGCTGGTCCACCACCGCCTCCAGGGTGACGATCCCGTCGGCCGCCGCGTCCGCGATGGCCACCCGCCGCGTGCGGTCGACCAGACCCGCGGGCGGGGTGAACAGCAGATCCTTGATCCGCCCCCCGCCGCACGCCTTCTCCATCAGCGCCGCCACCTTCGGCCCCACGCCGGGCAGCGCCGTCAGATCGGCGAACAGGGGAAAGAGGATGTCGGGGCGCATGGGGCCAGAATGGCGGGCGAGGGGGATTCGGGGAAGGGCGGGGGATGGTGTAAATATCCATCCGGCTCACTTCGCGCGGGGGGAATTATAAAGTGAAGCAATTTATCGATATGTTTCATGAGGAAAGTTTAAGAAACAGATCCAAAGAAACGGTATTGTTTTTAGCTGCGTTTGAAGAGTTTTACAACCGCGCAATAAGGAGGCCTCGAGAGTTCTTCGCAGACGAGTTTATTTTCTCGAAAGAGGGAGAAATTCGAGCTCCAGTTAGCGACGATTATCGTAATTCAGTCCTCTCACTAAGTGCGAACGTTTTTGAAGCAAGTCTTTTGTGGCATGTGCAAGCAGGCGTGCTCTCCGAAAGGGATATGGCAGTAGCTAAAAGATTGAAATTATATAGGAACGACGTGGCCCACCGACCATTTCACGTGCTCGGCGGCCGTTTTTATAAAAGTTGGGCAAGAAATAGAGCAGAGAGAATGTTGAAAAAATTAGAATCTTATTGGATCGAAGTCGATGTATCGACGGATCCTGATATCCCCGATGATTATGATCGAGCAGAAGCAATTTCCTTCTTCCGCATTTGGTACAATCATCTCGAAGCCGCACTGTCGAAGTAGCCCCGTGCGCCCATCGACGCCCCATCCCCCGCGCGCTATATGCCCGGGCCATGAGCGATGATCCGTTTTCCGATCCGAACAGGCCGATCAACGACGCCGACCGGCGCAAGCGGCTGCGCTTCCGCGCGTGGCGGCGGGGGTTCAAGGAGGCGGACCTGATCATGGGCCGCTTCGCGGAGGCTCATCTGGACACGCTGGCGCCCGCCGAGCTGGACGAGTTCGAGCGCCTGCTCGACGCGCCCGACACCGAGGTCTATGCCTGGCTGTGCGGGCGGGCCGAGGTTCCGGGCAATTTCGACGGGCCGGTCTTCCGCCGGCTGAAGGATTTCCGTATCGACGACGCGGCGGCCCAGGGCGACGGCCCCTCCGCCTGACCAAGCAGGACTGCCTGAATTGACCGAGCTGGAGCGCATCGCCCGGGCCCAGGGCCATCTGACCGTATGCGGCGCGCCGGAGGGGTTCGACGCGCTCGCCTTCTTCGACGCGGCGCGCCTGCGCGGCGGATTGTCGGTGTTCATCACCGCCGAGGAGAGCCGGGCGAGCGCCTTCGCGGCGGCCTGCGCCTTCTTCGCGCCCGACATCGAGCGCCTGCGCCTGCCCGCCTGGGACTGCCAGCCCTATGACCGGATCAGCCCCAGCCCCCGCACCGCCGCCCGGCGCGCGGGCGCGCTGCACCGGCTGGCCGCGCGCGGGGAGGGGGACGCGCCCCTGATCGTGATCGCCACGGTGAACGGGGTGATGCAGCGCTGCGCGCCGCGCGCGCTGATGGCCGGGGGCGGGATCACGGCGAAATCGGGCGGCACGCTGGATCTCGAAGCCCTCAAGCGGCACTTCACCGTGAACGGCTACACCCGCGCGGCCACCGTGGCCGAGCGCGGCGACTACGCCATCCGCGGCGGGGTGGTGGACGTGTTCCCCGCCGACGCCGCCGAGCCGGTGCGGCTCGACTTCTTCGGCGACAGTCTGGAATCCATCCGGGCCTTCGACCCCGAGACCCAGCGCACCACCCGCCAGCTCAAGGACACCCATTTCACCCCCGTCAGCGAGATCGTGCTGGACGAGGCGGCCATCTCGCGCTTCCGCTCGGGCTTCCTCAAACGCTTTGGCGGCGGGGTGTCGGGCGATCCGATCTACGACAGCGTCAGCGCGGGCGCGCGGCCCGTGGGCGCGGAGCACTGGCTGCCCCTGTTCCACGAACGGCTGGACACGGTCTTCGATTATTTCGGCGAGGGCGCGCTGATCGCGTTCGAGCAGCTGGCGCTGGACGCCCGCGACGAGCGGGCCGAGCAGGTCGCGGACTACTACGCCGCCCGCAAGGACGCGGGAAAAACCGTGGCCAAGGGCGCGCTGTCCGCGCCGGTCTATCGCGCGCTGGAACCGTCCGAGCTCTATCTGTCCGTGGCCGATTGGGACGCGGCGCTGGACGCGCGGGACTCGCGCCGCTTCACCGCGTTTCAGGAGCCGGGCGAGGGGGTGGTGTCGCTGTCGGGCCGTCAGGGCCGGACCTTCGCCGCCGAGCGCCAGGCCGACCAGAACGTGTTCGAGGCCGCCCGCGCCCATATCGACGGCCTGAGGAAATCGGGCAGGCGGGTCTTCCTCGCCTCCTGGACCGAGGGCGCGTCCGACCGTCTGGCGAACGTGCTGTTCGAGCACGGTCTGAAACCCATCCGGCCCTGTCCGTCATGGCCGGAGGCGGGCTCGGACCGCGCGGCGGTCAACCGCATCGTGATGCCGCTCGAACGCGGGTTCGAGACCGATGATCTCGCCTTCGTCTCCGAGCAGGACATTCTGGGCGACCGGCTCGCCCGGCCGCGCCGCCGCCGCAAGTCGTCCGACGTCATCGCCGAGGCGGGCAGCCTGTCGACCGGCGATCTGGTGGTCCATGCCGATCACGGGCTGGGCCGCTATCTGGGCCTGAAGACCCTGTCGGTGCAGGACGCCCCGCACGACTGCCTCGAGCTGGAATACGCCGGGGGCGCCAAGCTCTTCCTGCCGGTGGAGAATATCGAGCTGCTGTCGCGCTATGGCGCGGATTCCGAGACCGCGCAGCTCGACAAGCTGGGCGGGGCGGCCTGGCAGGCGCGCAAGGCGAAGGCCAAGAAGCGCCTGCGCGACATGGCCGACCAGCTCATCAAGATCGCCGCGGCCCGTCACGCCCGCAAAGGCGTGGTGATCGAGCCGCCCAGCGGCATCTATGAGGAGTTCGCCGCCCGCTTCCCGTACGCGGAGACCGACGACCAGCTCTCCGCCATCGAGGACGTGTTCGAGGATCTGGGCCGGGGCCGCCCGATGGACCGGCTGATCTGCGGCGATGTGGGCTTCGGCAAGACCGAGGTGGCCCTGCGCGCGGCCTTCGTGACCGCCATGAGCGGGCGACAGGTCGCCGTGGTCGCTCCCACCACGCTGCTCGCCCGCCAGCATTTCCAGACCTTCGCCGAACGCTTCAAGGGCTGGCCGGTGCAGGTCCGCCAGCTCTCCCGGCTGGTCGGCGCCAAGGAAGCCGCCCTGACGCGCAAGGAGCTGGCCGAGGGCAAGGTCGAGATCGTGGTGGGCACCCACGCTTTGCTGGCCTCAGCGGTGAAATTCTCCGATCTGGGCCTGCTGATCGTGGACGAGGAGCAGCATTTCGGGGTCAAGCACAAGGAGCGCCTGAAAGAGCTGCGCGCGGACGTGCACGTGCTCACCCTGACCGCCACGCCCATCCCGCGCACGCTCCAGCTCGCCATGTCGGGCATCCGCGACCTGTCCATCATCGCGACGCCGCCGGTCGACCGTCTGGCCGTGCGCACCTATGTCGCGCCGTTCGATCCGGTGACCGTGCGCGAGGCGCTGCTGCGCGAGAAATACCGCGGCGGACAGAGCTTCTTCGTCGTGCCCCGCATCGCAGATCTCGAAGACACCGCCGAATTCCTGCGCGAGAGCGTGCCGGAGGTCAGCTTCGCCATCGCCAACGGCCAGATGGCCGCGGGCGCTCTCGAGGACATCATGACGGCCTTCTACGAGGGCCGGTACGATGTTCTGCTGTCCACGACCATCGTGGAATCGGGCATCGACATCCCCACCGCCAACACGCTGGTGGTCCATCGCGCCGACCGCTTCGGCCTGGCCCAGCTTTACCAGCTCCGCGGCCGGGTGGGCCGGTCCAAGGCCCGCGCCTACGCCTACCTGACCACCCCCGCCCGCGAGAAGATCACCGAGGGCGCGGAGAAGCGCCTGAAAGTGCTCCAGTCCCTCGACAGCCTGGGCGCGGGCTTCACGCTCGCCAGCCACGATCTCGACCTGCGCGGCGGCGGCAATCTGCTGGGCGAGGAGCAGTCGGGACACATCAAAGACGTGGGCGTGGAGCTCTATCAGCAGATGCTCGAAGAGGCCGTGGCCTCCCTGCGCGACGGCGGCGACGAGGTGGACGAGGGCGAATGGTCGCCCGCCATCAATGTCGGCGCGGCGGTGCTGATCCCCGATTACTACGTTCCCGATCTCGATGTCCGCATGGGGCTTTACCGGCGCTTGTCGAACCTCGACTCGAAGACCGAGCGCGAGGCGTTCGCCGCCGAACTGATCGACCGCTTCGGCCCGCTGCCCGAGGAGGTGGAAAGCCTGATGCAGGTCGTCGCCATCAAGGCGCTGTGCAAGGCCGCGGGCGTGTCCAAGCTCGACGCCGGACCCAAGGGCGCGGTCGCCACCTTCCGCGAGCACGCCTTCGCCGATCCCGTCGCCCTGATCGATCTGATGACCAAGAGGCCCGCCGACTACAAGCTGCGCCCTGACAACACCATGGTCCTGCGCGGGGACTTCCCCGACGTGGACGGGCGGCTCAAGGGCGTTCAGAAACTGCTCGCCCCGCTCGCGGACGCGGCCCGGAGGGCGAAGAAGCAGGCGGCATAGACCTGTCTATACAGCCGCCAGCTCGCGCCGCTGCAGGCCCAGCTCGCTGAAACACCGGGCCAGAAGATCGTCCGCGCTGTCGCCCGGTATCGCCTGGGTGATGTCGAACTGGACCTCCACCCGGAAGGGCCGCATCGGATCGGCGCTCTCATAGGCGGTGCATTCGGCGATGGCGACCACACGGGACGCCACGATGCGCGCTTCGGCCGCCGAGGTGTCGGGCAGGGCGAGATAGAACCGCCCACCGTCGAGCCGCACGGCCAGATCCTCCGCCCGCACGCAGTGGCGCAGCATGGAGGCGAACTGGACCAGCGCGCGCGAGGCGTGCCCGTCCGTGGCCGTGCGCACGCGGCGCGGCGCCTCGACCATCAGCGAGACCACCGACAGCGGCGACCGGCCCGGCTCGGCGGCCTTGAGCAGGCTGCCCAGATGCGCCCTTCCGAAGGCGGAGGCGAACAGATCGGTGTCCTCGTCCAGGATGGCGGGCAGGCGGCAGGCCTCCAGCCGTCCCTTGGCGCGTTTGCGCCGCTGGCGCTCGTCGGCCAGCGCCATGATCCGCCCGCGCATCTCTTCGGCGGTGGCTGTGGCGGGCACGATGTCGGAGGCGCCGCGGGCGAAGCCTTCCGCCGCCTGGCCGTAATCCTCCGACTGGGCCAGCAGCACGGTCGGCGTGTGATACAGCCGCGTGTTGCGGCGCATCGCCGAGCAGACCGTGTGCGCCAGATCGGGCGTGGGCAGGGTGGACAGAACCACCGCGTCGAAGGACCGCTCGTGCAGATAATCGAAGGCGTTGAAGGTGGAGAATGCCGCGATGGTCTCCGCGCCCGCGCCGGCCATGGCGTGCTGAAGCCGCATGAAGGCGGGGCTGGGCGGGCCGACATACAGGATCGCGGGCGCGGGCCGGGCCGATTTCGAGGCGTTGATGACATGGCCCATCGCGCCGATATCCTGGGCGCGCAGGGCCGCGCAGTCCTCAAGAACGCTCAGGCGCAGCAGGGAGCGCAGCCGCGCGGCGACCTGCATGGGGTGGGCGGGCGCCGCGATCACCGCGTCCGCGCCTTCGGCCTCGCCGCACAGCGAGATCGCAACCCGCGCCAGGGGCAGGGGGGCGGGCGCCATCAGCACCACCGCGTCGGCGGGCTCGGCCTCGAAGCGCTCTGAAAGGGTGTCCGGCTCGCAGGGCCGGGCGGAGAAGCCCAGCGCACAGAGCTCGGAAGCGAGCGCGCCCGCTTCATCCGGCGCCCCGGCGATCAACGCTGTGGCTGCCCGTCCCATGGGACCCCCGCGACCTGGACCGGCCGCATTGTGTCGCTCGTATTTCAATGTCACAACCCGCCACCCAGGTTTATTTTCAAGGGTCTGAGCCCTTTTGTGATGGCATCTGAGCACACCGGCCCTTTGCAGGGCGTTAAAGTGATCGAATTCGCCGGGCTCGGCCCCGCCCCGTTCTGCGCCATGCTGCTGTCGGACATGGGCGCGGAGGTGATCCGCATCGACCGGCCCGGCGCCCATGGCGGCGGCGCGGCGGAGATCCTCGCACGCGGCCGCCGCTCGGTGGGTTTCGACCTCAAGCGCGCGGACGCGGTCAAAGCCTGCCTGACCCTGATCGAGCGCGCCGACATTCTGCTGGAGGGCTACCGCCCCGGCGTGATGGAGCGGCTGGGGCTGGGGCCGGACGTCTGCCTGAAAGCCAACCCGAAGCTGGTCTATGGCCGCATGACCGGCTGGGGCCAGCATGGGCCGCTCGCCCACGCGGCGGGCCATGACATCAACTACATCGCCCTGACCGGCGCGCTGGGCGGGATCGGCCAGCCTGATGCCCCCGCCGTGCCCCTCAACGTGATCGGCGATTTCGGGGGCGGGGCGCTCTATCTCGCCATGGGCGTGCTGGCCGCGTTTCACCACGCCAACCGGACCGGGCAGGGCCAGGTGGTGGACGCCGCCATCGTGGACGGCACGGTCTCGCTGATGAGCGCGGTCCACCAGCTCTCGGCGATGGGCATGTGGCCGGGCGGGCGAGGGGAAAACCTGCTCGATGGCGGCGCGCCCTTCTATGGCGTCTATGAATGCGCGGACGGCGGCTTCGTCTCCATCGGCCCGCTGGAGCCTGAATTTCACGCCCTCCTGCTCGAAAAGCTCGGCCTGGCGGACGATCCCGATTTCGCGCAGCCCTATGACCGGGCGCGCTGGTCCGCCATGCGCGAAAAACTTCAAGCGGTGTTCGCCACGAAAACACGCGACGACTGGACCGCCGCGCTGGAAGGCACGGACGTCTGCTTCGCGCCCGTGCTGGACCATGCCGAGGCCGCCGGTCACCCGCACATGCGGGCGCGGGGCGCGTTCACCGAGATCGAGGGCGTGCGCCAGTCCGCGCCCGCCCCGCGCTTCTCGCGCACCCCCGGCGCGGTGCAGGGGCCCGCGCCCCGTCCCGGCGCGCACACCGAGGAGGTGCTGAGCGGCTGGGGATTCCCCTCCGATGCGATCACCGCCTTGCGCAAGTCCGGCGCGCTGGGCAAAACGAACTGAGATGAACAATTCCGTTCAGGAGCCGTTCAGGCGGGGTCTGGTCATATGCCTCTCGAAAGCAACGGCATAACCTGTGTCAGTCCCTCGCCCTGCCGCTGCTTTCATCTGGGGCCACCGGTCCCGGCCGAGCCGCCGGCTGCTTCTCGCAGCCGGCGTTTCGCGTTGAGGGGCCTGTGATGTTCAAAGCCATCGCCGACACCGGCCGCGCCTTCGGCCTCGCCGTCATGCGCGTGCACGTCCTGGCGATCACCGTGCGGGCCATCGGCCGGGTCATGCAGCGCGAGGTGATGCTCTATGCGGGCGGGGCGTCCTTCTTCGCCCTGCTGGCGCTGTTTCCCGCCATCGCGGTCTTCGCCTCGATCTACGGCCTGGTCCACACCTCCACCGAGGCGCTCAACCAGGTCACCCAGCTCACCGAGGTCCTGCCCCCCGCCGTGGGCCGGTTCATCCTCGTCCAGCTCTCCCAGCTCACCGGCACGTCCTCCACCGTTCTGACCGTGCAGGGCCTTGTCGCCCTGTTCGTGGCCCTGTTCGCCGCCTCGCGCGGGACCAAGGCGCTGATCACCGGATTGAACCAGATCGCGGGCAAGGGCGACCTCAGATCCATCGTGAAGTTCAACCTGATCGCGGTCGCCGCGGTGCTGGGCGGGGCGGCACTGGTCGCGGCGGCGAACCTCATCGTGTTCGCAGTGCCCACCATCATCCGTCCGGCCGCCGCCTTTCTGGGGTTCGAGGACATAAATCTGGGCTTCATCGTCAATGAGTGGACGGTGTCCATCCTGGCCATGGGCACGGCTCTGGTCCTGCTTTACCGCTATGTGATGCAGCGCGCGCAGGAGACCTCCTGGTTCGCATCGCTGATCGCCGCGGCCGCCGCCAGCGCCCTGTGGCTGGGCCTGTCGAAGGCCTTCACCGCCTATGTCGCCGCCTTCGTGAACGCGACCGCCTACGGCTCGCTGGGCGCGGTGATCGTATTCCTGCTGTGGATCTACTGGGCCGCCTACGCCCTGTTCTTCGGCGGCGCGCTGGCCGTCGAGATCGACAATCACCGCAGGCGCAAACCGCTGCCCGGGCCCCGTCCCGGCGAGGAGTGATCGCCCGGGGGCTGGAATCGGACGCGCTACGCGATATAACGCGTACGACGAATTTAAACGGGCGTTGAAAATGCCCGCCGAACGGGAGGAAATCCGGGTGAAGAAAGTCTATTCCGACGCGAAATCGGCGCTCGACGGGCTGGTGTTCGACGGCATGACCGTGATGGCGGGCGGCTTCGGCCTGTGCGGCATCCCCGAGAACCTCATCACGGCCCTGCGCGACAGCGGCGCCAAAGACCTCACGGTGATATCCAACAATGCCGGGGTGGACGATTTCGGCCTGGGGCTGCTGCTGCACACCCGGCAGATCAGGAAAATGGTCTCCTCCTACGTGGGCGAGAACAAGACCTTCGAAAAACAGTATCTGGGCGGCGAGCTCGAGCTCGAATTCAACCCCCAGGGCACGCTGGCCGAGCGCATCCGGGCCGGCGGCGCGGGCATCCCGGCCTTCTACACCAAGACCGGCGTCGGAACGCTGGTCGCCGAGGGCAAGGAGCACAAGGAGTTCGGCGGCGAACAGTACGTGATGGAGACCGGCCTGATCGCGGACCTGTCCATCGTGAAGGCGTGGAAGGGCGACACCGAGGGCAATCTGGTGTTCCGCAAGACCGCGCGGAACTTCAACCCGATGATGGCCACCGCCGGCAAGGTCACCGTGGCCGAGGTCGAGGAACTGGTTCAGCCCGGCGAGCTCGACCCCGACCACATCCACACCCCGGGCATCTTCGTTCAGAGGATCGTTCAGGGCAGTTTTGAGAAGCGCATCGAACAGCGCACCGTGCGCGCGTAAGCGAGAGGGAGGAATTGATCATGGCCTGGACCCGCGACCAGCTCGCCGAACGCGCCGCGAAAGAGCTCGAGGACGGCTTCTACGTCAATCTCGGCATCGGCATCCCGACCCTCGTGGCCAACTACATCCCCGAGGACATGGACGTGACCCTGCAGTCGGAGAACGGCATGCTGGGCATGGGCCCGTTCCCGCGCGAGAACGAGGTCGATCCCGACCTCATCAACGCCGGCAAGCAGACCATCACCGAGCTGAAGAAGACGAGCTATTTCAGCTCTGCGGACAGCTTCGGCATGATCCGCGGCGGGCACATCAACCTGTCCATCCTGGGCGCGATGGAGGTCTCCGAGACTGGCGACATCGCCAACTGGATGATCCCCGGCAAGATGGTCAAGGGCATGGGCGGCGCGATGGATCTGGTCGCGGGCGTGCAGCGGGTGGTGGTCATCATGGACCACGCCAACAAGGCCGGAGAGCCCAAGCTGCTGAAGGAATGCGCCCTGCCGCTGACCGGCAAGGGCTGCGTGGACCGCGTCATCACCACGCTGGGCGTGTTCGACGTGGTCGAGGACGGCCTGGAACTGGTCGAACTCGCGCCTGACGTCACGCTCGACGAGATCGCCTCCAAGACCGAGGCGAAATACCGGGTCAAAGAGGGCGTCGGGGCGTAATCCCCGCTCCACCGTCGTCATCCCGGACGGCCCGTCAGGGCCGATCCGGGACCTGTGCTCCCAGCGTGCGCAGGGGTCCCGGCTCGGCGCGCTGCGCGCTTGGCCGGGATGACGGCAGGAGCGCGACCACAATCTTATCCACCCCCTCCGTCCCCGGCCTCATACTGTGCGGGCTTCATCCCATGAGGGGGCGGTCCGGACCGTCTGTTCCGCGGGGTGGGGCGCGGCGACCCGAGCGGGGCGGGGGTGACGGCCCGTTTCTCCGTGAAAGGGCGGCCGGGACTGCGGCGATCCTGGAGACGTG
>VJOU01000093.1 GCA_007050995.1 Glycocaulis profundi
TGGCAGTTCATTTGTGGTGAATGAAACAAGAAACACATTGAAAGAGAAGAAGTGAAATTGGCTAATATAATTTCTAATGAAGGAATTAATATCCTGGAGCGGTTCTTGGTGGTGGGCAATGGTCGCATCCTCCGCGGGATCCTTCCTTTCCTGGGGCTCCTGGTTGTCCGTCGGAACCAGATTTTCCTGGGGCTCCGTCTGGTCCATTCTCTCCTTGGTCTCCTGGTGCTCCTGGTTGTCCGTCGCGTCCTGGACGTCCAGCGGCTCCTRGTGGTCCCTTTGGTCCTTGGGCTCCTGGTGCTCCTGGCTCTCCGGCTGGAGATGGTGCAACGTTTGATCCTCCTTGTGGTCCAAGTTGTCCTGCTGGTCCATCAGCTCCTGGGTTTCCAGATGGTCCACGTGGTCCTGGTGATCCACGAGCTCCTGGGCGTCCAGCAAGTCCGTCACGTCCTGGCTCTCCAGCTCCTCCGTTCTCTCCGTCTGGTCCTGGACGTCCTGGTGGTCCAGCTGGAGCCTCTGGGCAGTCGAAGCAGAATTGGCTTGCATCTGGCTTGTAGTCATCTCCATCAGCATCCTCTCCTGGGTTYCCTGGACGTCCGTTTGATCCATCCTTTCCAGCGGATCCATCAAATCCTGGTGGTCCTGGTGGTCCAGCTGATCCAACTCCGCAGGAGCAGCAGGTTCCCTCAGCAGCACGTGCCTTTCTTGGAGCTCGGACTACATTAAGCTTGGCAAGCTCTCCCTCAAGAGAAGTGGCACGAACTCGGCAGAAGTTGACTTCATCTTGAAGGGAAGAAGAGACCGATTGGAGGTAAAGACAAAGCATTGGCACGGCGACGATGGCAGTGAGGGTAGACACCGTGGAGACAGCGATTCCGAAGAATGCGAACCTCTTCACTTTCTCGGTTTCGAATTTCTTATCCATCGTCATCTTTGAAAACAGCAGAAAAG
>VJOU01000094.1 GCA_007050995.1 Glycocaulis profundi
CCCACATTACGCTAGAAACTAAAACATAAACCGAAACTAATTAAGACCAACATATAGACCCCCACATTACGCTAGAAACTAAAACATAAACCGAAACTAATTAAGACCAACATATAGACCATGAGCTAATTCAAGCCAAGTCATGTTGGTACTTCATGGCATTAATTATGGGCCAGGTAGTTTTAACAAGGATGCATCATAGCTTATACATATTTACAAATAGGATCGAACATCAAATCAACATTATAGATAAAGMTCTTCAGGTGTTTGTGGAAACCACGGCGGAGACCAWGGTGTCCATCCCACAAGCATTGTAACCACTGCAAAKCTTGTAGTATCCATCCTCTCCCCARTCCKSYCCCCATGAGTTCTTRATGATCCARTATGGCTTCTCCTTGAACGTCAGAGGGGCATACCCTGCAGACCCATACCCGACAAGAAGCACACCATGATCCATTCTTGTCTTTGAGCAAATGTATGGACACGATACTTGACCAATATATGTTTGCATCCAAGCCGCRTTRATYCCAATTGCAAGAGGGCCCTTTTTGACAAGGTTAGCAGCGATTTGGTCTTCGTCAGTGGAAACGACGCTAAAGTTGGACACGGAGGCAGCAATCTTAGACTTATCAAATTTGCAGGTACCATCCTTTCCAGTGTAAGGATAATCYGCTTCTTTTTSGAGACCACCTGCCTTCAATATGTACTCAAATGCATTGTTCATCAACCCACCATTGCAACCTGAGTCGCATGAATTGTATTCTGCAGGATCACACTCATGATCACAGTCCACAAGCTGTTGTTCRCTCAAGCTAACCAACTCCCCAGTTTGAAGAAAATGAGATCCTTCCAAAGCTCCTGTTGTACTAAACGACCAGCATGATCCACATGAACCCTGATTTTTAACGGGAGTAACGGCGCCTTTATCACGC
>VJOU01000014.1 GCA_007050995.1 Glycocaulis profundi
CAGCGGGGCCGCCGGGCGGAGACCGCCGCGGCGGTGTGGCTGACGCTGAAGGGCTGGCGGATCGTCGCCCGGCGCGCGCGCACCGCGGCGGGCGAGATCGACCTGATCGCCCGGCGGGGCCGGACGCTGGCCTTCATCGAGGTCAAGGCGCGCAGCGGGCGGGACGCGGCGCTGGAATCCCTCGGCCCGCGCCAGCGCGAGCGCATCACCCGCGCCGCCGCCCTGTGGCGGGTGCGCTCTGGGAGACTGTCCGCGCTCGATCCGCGCTTCGATCTGGTGCTGGTCGCGCCGGGGCGGCTGCCGCGCCATCTGCCCGGCGTCTTCGCCCCTGAGGGCGCGGACGCCGCCGACCTGATCTGAACCGGGCCGCACATGCCTAATGGAGCGTTAACCGCTCGCGCCCCATGATTCCGGTCAGGGCGGGGGCCCGGTTTCTTTCAGGAGCGCGTCATGGCCGCAGGACGGCTGAGCGGTATTCTTCTTCTCGCGGGCATGCTGACGGTGTCGGGGTGCGCGGCGGTCAGTCCCGAGCGGTCCTTCGGGCGCGATCTGGACGACGCCAGCGCCTCGATGGCCATCAAGAGCGCGATGCTGCGCGCGTCGGACCACTGGCTGGCGGGCGTGGACGTGGAGGTCGATGACGGCGTGGCCCTGCTGGCGGGCACCGTGCCGCGCGAGCAGGACCGGCGGCTGGCCGAATGCCTGGCCTGGCAGCCCTCGACCGTGCGCATGGTCGCCAACGAGCTGCAGATCGCCCGCGCGCCCTCGACCCGCGATTACCTGACCAATGGACGGATCACCCAGCAGGTGAACGCCCGGCTTCTGGGCGACGGGTCGGTGCGCTCGACCAACATCAACGTCAACGTCCATGACGGCGTGGTCTATCTGACCGGGCTGGCCCGCACGCCCGAGGAGCGCGACAACGCCGCGGCCCAGGCCTCGGTCGTGAACGGCGTGGAGCGTGTGGTGGTGTATGTGCGGGCGCTGGGCGAGGACCCCGACTTCGCGGGCCGGGCCGAGGCGCGCGAAGCGGCTTGCGCGGACCAGTCTCCCGAGCTGAGGGCCGACGCAGGCTGACTTCCCCCAAGACTATGACGGAATTCACTTTTCCGCCTTCAAGCGTTCTTCCGTCTACTCTCTTCAGGGGAGAAATATTCTTCCCCGCCTTGACGCACGCTGTTCATTCGTTCTGATATTGTTCCTGTTTTGATCGTCAGCGTTCTTTCGGCCTGTGGAAAACGGGCTTCTCGCGCGGCGGACTGGAACGGTTCTGGTGAACGCGGTCAGCGGAGGCGCGCATGAGTTTCGGCACCCATTCGGCCTCATTCGACGGCGCGGAAGCCCGTCCGGTGGAGGTCCAGGTCCAGCTCGCGGGCGGACAGATGCCGGTCTTCATGGTGGTCGGGCTCGCCGACAAGGCGGTGGCGGAAAGCCGCGAGCGGGTGCGCGCCGCCTTCGCCGCCATCGGCCTGTCGCTGCCCGCCCAGCGCCTGATCGTCAATCTCGCCCCCGCCGACCGGCCCAAGGAGGGCGCCCATTACGACCTGCCCATCGCCATCGGCCTGATGGCGGCCATGGGCGTGATCCCCGCCGACGCCGCGCGCGAGCATCTGGCCATGGGCGAGCTGGGGCTGGACGGCTCCATCGCCCCCGCCCCCGGCGCGCTGCCCGCCGCCATGCTGGCGAACGCGAAGGAACTCGGATTCATCTGTCCCGAAGCCTGCGGGCCTGAGGCGGCCTGGGCGGGCGGGGATCTGTCCATCCTCGCGCCCGCCTCGCTGATCCAGCTGGTCAATCACTTCAAGGGGGGTCAGGCGCTCGCCCGCCCCGCCCCCGGCGCCCTGAAGGAGGCCGCCGCGGTCAAGGACCTCGCCGAAGTCCGCGGACAGGAGACCGCCAAGCGCGCGCTGGAGATCGCCGCCGCCGGTGCGCACAACATGCTGATGGTCGGACCGCCCGGCTCGGGAAAGTCCATGCTGGCCGAGCGCCTGCCCGGCATCCTGCCGCCCCTGAGCGCGCAGGAGCTGCTGGAAGTCTCCATGATCCAATCGGTCGCCGGACTGGTCGAGCGCGGCGAGCTGTGCCGCTCGCGTCCTATGCGCGCACCCCATCACAGCGCCTCCATGGCGGCCATGGTCGGCGGGGGAATCCGCATCCGGCCCGGCGAGGCGTCGCTGGCCCATCACGGCGTCTTGTTTCTCGACGAGCTGCCCGAGTTCCATCCTCAGGTTCTCGATTCCCTGCGACAGCCGCTGGAGACCGCCCAGATCGCGGTCGCCCGCGCCAACGCCCGGGTGACCTATCCCGCCCGTTTCCAGCTCATCGCCGCCATGAACCCCTGCAAGTGCGGCTGGGGCGGGCAGGACGGGCAGGCCTGCGCGCGCGGACCCAAATGCGCCGCGGGCTATCAGGCCCGGGTCTCCGGCCCGCTGATGGACCGGATCGACCTTCAGATCGAGGTGCCGCCCGTGACCGCCGCCGACCTCGCTTTGCCCCCCGCGCCGGAGGGCTCGAAAGAGGTCGCCGCGCGGGTGGCCGCCGCCCGGCAGGCGCAGGAGGAGCGCGGCTGCCTGAACGCGCGGCTGTCCGGCGAGATGCTGGACCGGGTCTGCGCGCCCGACGAGGCGGGCCGCGCGCTGATCTCCCAGGCCGCGCAGGCCATGGGTCTGACCGCGCGGGGCTATCACCGGGTCCTGCGCACCGCGCGCACCATCGCTGATCTGGACGGCTGTGACGGCCTGCGCCGCATCCACATCGCCGAGGCCTTGAGCGCCCGGCGCGCCACGCCCGCCGGACAGGCCGCCTCCCGGCCCGCGCCCATGCTCGATCCGCGCTTCGCGGGGGCGGGCCGTTAACCGTGCGTTTCGACGCTTCCTTAACCTCGCGACGGGCATGCTCAGCCCATGAGCCCCGCCGCGCCCCACCTGCTCGACGACGCGTCTGAGTCCGCGCTCCTGACGGACGCGGGGCCGGACCTGCGCGCGGTCTTCGACGCCATGGCCGAACTGGTCATCGTGCGAGGGGCGGACGGGCGGCTGACCGACGTGAACGCGGCCTTCATCCGCGCCTTCGGCGGCGAGCGGTCCGACTGGACCGGCGCCTGGTTCGCGGTCGCGCCCGCTTTCGGCGAAGACGGCGGCGCCCGGCGTTATGACGTGGCCATGCGCACGCGGGCCGGACCGGTCTGGATCGAGTGGTCCGAAACCCCGCTGCCCGGCGGCGGCGCGGTCGCCACGGGCCGCGACGTCACCGAACAGCGCGAGGCCGCCCTGCGTCAGGACGAGCGCGCCAAGGGCAAGACCACCTTCTTCGCCGCCGTCACCCATGAGCTGCGCACGCCCCTGTCGGGCGCGCTGGGCACCGCGCGGCTGCTCGAGGACACCGATCTCGCCCCTGATCAGGCCGCCTATGTCACCGCCCTGACGTCCAGCGCGCGGCACGCGCTGGCGCTGGTGGACGACATTCTCGACCTGTCCCGGCTGGAAGCCGGGCGGCTGGAGCTGCGCCCCGAGCCGGTCGAGCCGGGGCGGCTGGTCGAGGAGGTCTGCGAGCTGCTGGCCGAGAAGGCCGCCGAGAAGGGCCTGACCCTGGCCCACGCCGAAAGCGCGGACGTGCCCGCCCGGATCAGGGCCGACCCTGCGCGCCTGAAGCAGATCCTGTTCAATCTGGCGGGCAATGCGGTGAAGTTCACCGAGGCTGGCGGGGTGCTGATCAGTCTCGAGACTGAAAAGGACGGCGCTCTGCGCCTGTCGGTGCGCGACACCGGGCCGGGCATCAGCGCGGCGGACCAGTCGCGCCTGTTCGAGCATTTCGAGCGCGGAGCGGCCGAGAAGGGCTCCGCGCCCGGCGCCGGGCTGGGGCTGGCCATGGTCAAGCGGCTGGCCGAGGCCATGGGCGGCGAGGTCGGCGTGCGTTCCAAGCCCGACGAAGGCGCCCTGTTCTGGGTGCGCATCACCCCCGAGACCGTCCAGCGCGCGCCTGCGCGCCGCCCGCTGGCGGGCCGCCGCGTGCTGATCGCCACGCCCTGCCCCATCGAGGCCGAGGCCCTGCGCCTCCAGGCCGAGGCGCTGGGGGCCTATGCCGAGGCCTGCCTGGACCGCGACCGCATCGTGGCCGAAGCCCGCGCCGCGGGCGCCGCGTCGGTCATCCTGGACGATGTCTGGGCGGACGAGGCCGCCGCCGTACGGCAGGCCGCCACCGTGGACCGCATCCTCGCGCTGGCCCGTCCGCGCACCAAGGCGCGCTATGCCGACGGGGAGCGCCCCGCGGAGATCGACGGCTGGCTCGTCGCGCCCGTGCGCGCGAACTCGCTCGCCCGTTTCGTGCTGGGTCAGGCCCGGGGCGAGGAGGAACGCGCCGGACCCGCCGCGCTGGAATCGCTCACCCTGACCGGGCTCGCCGTGCTGGTCGCCGAGGACGATCCGGTCAACGCCATGATCGCGCGCACCGTGCTCACCCGGCTGGGCGCGGACGTGACGCTGGTCACCAATGGCGCGAAAGCCGTGGACGTGGCCTCCGAAGGCGGGGTGGATGCCGCCCTTCTGGACCTGAGGATGCCCGAGATGGACGGGCGCGAGGCCGCGCGCCGGATCCGCGACCTGCCCGGGCCCCCAGGGGCCATCCCGATCATCGCCCTGACCGCGAACGCGACCGAGGCCGACCGCGATGCGTGCCTGGCCGCGGGCATGGATGGATTCCTGCCCAAGCCGCTCGATCCGGCGGCCCTGTCCGATGTTCTGACCGCCTTGTGCGGACGGGAGAACCGGGCAAGTCTGACGGGCTGAGCCGCCAGCGCCGGGAGCCTGCATGACCGACATCGCCGCGTCCGACGCGCCCCCGCCCCGGCGGTCGATCTGGTCGGCCCTGGCCGCGCTGGGCGCCCGGCGCGGCGGGGTGATGCTGCTCCTGGGCATCTCCGCGGGCCTGCCCTTCCTTCTGGTCTTCTCCACCCTGTCCGCCTGGCTGCGGGTGGAGGGCGTGTCGCGCACCGAGATCGGCTTCTTCGCCTGGGCGGGGCTGGCCTACACGTTCAAATTCGTCTGGGCGCCGCTGGTCGACCGTGTGGCCCTGCCCGTGCTCGACCGGATGCTGGGGCGGCGCAGGTCGTGGCTGCTGCTGTCCCAGGCCGTGCTGATCAGCGCCATCGTGCTGGCCAGCACCAACACGCCCGGCGAGGGGCTGTTCATGGTCGCGGTCGCCTCGGTGCTGATCGCCTTCGCCTCGGCGACCCAGGACATCGCGCTGGACGCCTGGCGCATCGACGTGGCCGAGGACGAGCATCAGGCGCTGATGGTCGCGCTTTATCAGTGGGGCTACCGGATCGGGCTGATCGCGGCGGGCGCGGGCGCGCTCCTGCTGGCAGACCAGGGCGGGTTCGGCTTCGCCTATCTGTGCATGGCGGGGCTGGCCCTGATCGGTCCCGTCGCCACCCTGCTGGCGCCCGAACCGCCCCGGCCCAAGACGCTGGGCGGGGGCACCGAAGAGGTGGAGAAGGCGGTGGGCGGCAACCCCGTCGGCGCCGCGCTCGCCTGGCTGTATTCCGCCGTGGTCGCGCCCCTGATGGATTTCATCGTGCGCTATCGCTGGATAGCGCTGTTCATCCTCGCGCTGATCGCGCTCTACCGGCTGAACGACTTCATCCTGGGGTACATGGCGAACCCCTTCTATATCGACATGGGCTACACCACCGGCCAGATCGGCATGGTGTCGGGCTTTTACGGCGTGGTCGCCATGCTGGCCGGCGCGATGATCGCGGGCGTCGCGGCCACGCGCTGGGGCGTCTATCCGGTGCTGTTCGTCGGCGCGGTGATCAGCGCGGTCTCCGCGCTGGGATTCACCTGGCTGGCCATGGTCCAGCCGGTCGAGTTCGGCGTGACGACCATCGACGGCGTCGCCTACACGCCCTGGCCCGAACAGCCCGACCCCTCCGTCTGGCGCCTGACGCTGGCGATCACCTTCGAGAACGTGTCGGGCGGCTGGGCGGGCACAGCCCTGATCGCCTACATGTCCAGCCTGACCAACCGGGCCTTCTCGGCCACCCAGTACGCCCTGTTCAGCTCGTTCTACGCCCTGCCGGGCAAGTTCACGGGCGGGTTTTCAGGGCTGATGGTGGACGGGCTGGGCTATGCCTGGTTCTTCACCTCCACCGCCATGATCGGCGCGCCGGCGATCCTGCTGGCCTGGATCGCCATGCGCTGGGCGGTGGTGCGCGAAGTGGCCAGCGCGCCGCCGAAGATCCACTGACCGTCTACTCCGCGACGGCCTCCGCGCCCGCGCCCGACAGGTCGTGAGCGGCCAGCGCGGCCAGCGTCAGCACGTCGGTGACCGGCGAGCCCAGCCGGGCGATCTGCACCGGCTTGGACAGGCCCAGCAGCATCGGACCCAGCACCGTCGCCCCGCCCGCCGCGCGCATCAGCTTGGTGGAGATGGAGGCGGAATGGATGGCGGGCATGATCAGCACGTTCGCCGCGCCGGTCAGGCGCGAGAACGGGTAGAGCCGCTTGTGATCGGGGTCGAGCGCCACGTCGGCGTTCATCTCGCCCTCGTATTCGAAGTCCACCTGCTTGGAGTCCAGCAGCCGGACCGCCTCCTGGATGCGCTCGGACCGCTCGCCCTCGGGATTGCCGAAAGTGGAATAGGACAGCATCGCCACCCGCGGCTCCACCCCGAAGCGGCGCGCGGCGGCGGCGCACTGGCAGGCCATGTCGGCCATGGCCTCTGCGGTGGGGAATTCGGTGACGTTGGTGTCGGCGATGAACAGGGTGCGCCCGCGCGACAGCACCATGGACATGCCCATCACCCGCTCGCCCGGCTGGGGATCGAGCACCAGCTTCACGTCGCCCAGCGCCTGGGCGTAGTTGCGGGTGGTGCCGGTGACCATGCCGTCCGCATGGCCCAGAGCGACCATGCAGGCGGCGAACACGTTGCGGTCGTTGTTGACCAGACGCTGCACGTCCCGGCGCAGATAGCCCTGCCGCTGCAGCCGGTCGAACAGCCAGTCGGCGTATTCCTCGTTGTGGTCGGAGACCCGGGCGTTGACGATCTCGATGGCGTCCTGGGGCACGCCGACAAGGCGCATGTTCGCCTGCACGGTCTCTTCGCGGCCGATCAGGATGGGCTTGCCCAGATCCTGGGTCTGGAAGGCGTGGGCGGCACGGATGACGGTCGGCTCCTCGCCCTCGGCGAACACGATGCGCTTGGAGTCGCCCGACCGGACCTGATCGTGGATCGACTGGAGGATGGCCGCGGTGGGATCCAGCCGCTGGGCCAGCCGCGCGCGATAGGCGTCCATGTCCGCGATGGGCTTGCGGGCGACCCCTGAATCCATCGCCGCGCGGGCGATGTAGGGCGGCACGTGGCTGATCAGGCGCGGATCGAACGGGGCGGGGATGATGTAGTCGCGCCCGAAGCTGGGCCGCGCGCCGTGATAGGCGGCGGCGACCTCGTCGGGCACGTCTTCGCGCGCCAGCTCGGCCAGCGCGCGGGCGGCGGCGATTTTCATCTCCTCGTTGATGGTCGTGGCCCGCACGTCCAGCGCCCCGCGGAAGATGTAGGGGAAGCCCAGCACGTTGTTGACCTGGTTGGGATAGTCCGACCGGCCCGTGGCCATGATCGCGTCCGAGCGCGCCTCGCGCACCTCCTCGGGCGTGATCTCGGGGTCGGGATTGGCCATGGCGAAGATGATCGGGTCGGCGGCCATGGACTTGACCATCGCCTTGGTCACCGCGCCCTTCACCGACAGGCCGATGAAGCAGTCCGCCCCGTCCAGCGCCTCTTCGAGGCTGCGCTTGGCGGTGGTCACGGCGTGGGCGGATTTCCACTGGTTCAGGTCGTTGCGGTCGGTGTGGATCACGCCCTTGGAATCGCACAGGATCGCGTTGTCGTGGCGCACGCCCATCGACTTGATCAGCTCCAGCACGGCGATGCCCGCCGCGCCTGCGCCGTTCACCACCACGGTCAGGTCTTCCATCTTCCGGCCCGTCAGCTCGCAGGCGTTGATGATGCCGGCCGCGGAGATGATGGCGGTGCCGTGCTGGTCGTCGTGGAAGACGGGGATGTCGAGATATTCGCGAAGCTTCTGCTCGATGATGAAGCAGTCCGGCCCCTTGATGTCTTCGAGGTTGATGCCGCCGAACGTGGCGCCGAAGCGGCGCACGCATTCGATGAAGGCCTCGGGGTCCTTCTCGTCGACCTCGATGTCGAACCCGTCCACGTCCGCGAAGCGCTTGAACAGGACCGCCTTGCCTTCCATCACCGGCTTTGAGGCCGCCGCCCCCAGATCGCCCAGCCCCAGAATGGCCGTGCCGTTGGAGATCACCGCGACCAGATTGCCTTTCGACGTGTAGTCGTAGGCGCTGTCGGGATCGGCGGCGATGGCCTTGACCGGCGCGGCCACGCCCGGCGAGTAAGCCAGCGACAGATCGCGCTGGGTGGCCATGGGCTTGGTGGCGCGCAAGGCGATCTTGCCCGGCTGGGGGTGGCGGTGGAAGGCCAGGGCCTCGTCGTCGTCCACGCGGGGTTTGCGGGTCGTCATCGTCGTCTGGCCATCCCTGTGCTGAGGCTGATTGTGGTGGTCTTTTGCCGCCAGCCTAGCGGGTTCGACGGTCAGGACAATCCGGCCGTTCAATCTCCGTCAGCAGACGCGCCCGTCCGGCGCAGCAGAAAATGGAGGGCGGCCAGGAACAGATTGGCCGACACGAGCATCACGACGAGCGCCCGGAACGGCTCGGCGATGTCGCCGAATCCGAAGGCGATCACCGCCCACGCGATCACGACGCCGATGGAGCAGCCCGCCATCAGCAGCGCCAGGCCCGGACCCGGGATGTTCGATGCGGTCATGACGGCTCCCCTTGGCTTTGCATGACGCGAGCCTGCGCGGCCCCTCACGCCCCCGTCAAGCGCCGCCGGGGCCTCTTGCGCCATCGGAGCAAGCTGGGCAGTTTGCGGAGCCGCCCGCCGCAAGGACGCCATGACCCGCCCCGCCCCCGCAGACGCCATGATGCAGCGCGCCTTCCCCACCGCGGAGGGCGCGACGCCGATGATGGTCCAGTTCCTGGAGCTCCGCGCCGAGGCGCCGCTGGACGCGCTGCTGTTCTATCGCATGGGCGACTTCTACGAGCTGTTCTTCGACGACGCGGTGCGCGCCGCCGAAGCGCTGGACATCGCGCTGACCAAGCGCGGCGAGCATCAGGGTCAGCCCATCCCCATGTGCGGCGTGCCCGTCCACAACGCCCAGAATTATCTGTCCCGGCTGATCAAGGCGGGCTTCAAGGTCGCCGTGGGCGAGCAGATGGAAGACCCCGCCGAGGCGAAGAAGCGGGGCTCGAAATCGGTCGTCCGGCGCGCCATCGCCCGCATCGTCACGCCCGGCACCCTGACCGAGGACGACCTGCTGGACGCCCGCTCGGCCAACCGCATCGCGGCGCTGGCGCGCAGTCCGGGCGGGGAGTTCGCGCTGGCCTGGGCGGATGTGTCGGACGGCAGCTTCGCCTCCACCGCCCTGTCGCCCGAGGCCCTGGAGGCCGAGCTGGCCGCGCTCAATCCCGCCGAGCTGCTGGTGCTGGACGAGGATGTCCGGCGCGCCGAAGACATCGTGCCGTCATCGGCCGTCACGCCCCGCCCGCGCGCCAAATTCGACGCGGGCTCGGGCGAGCGCCGCCTGCTCGAACGCTTCGCCGCCCAGTCGCTGGACGCCTTCGGCGCCTTCACCAAGGCCGAGATCGGCGCGCTGGGCTGCCTGCTGGACTATCTCGAGCTCAGCCAGGCCGGCGCGCCCGCCAAGCTCGCCCCGCCGCGCTCCACGCCTGCGGGCGCGGCCATGGCCATCGACCCCGCCGCCCGGGCCAGCCTTGAGATCGAGCGGACCCTGACCGGCCAGCGAAAGGGCTCCCTGCTCGAAGCGATCGACCGTTCGGTCACTGCGCCGGGCGCACGCCTTCTGGCAGAGCGGCTGGCCCGGCCCTCCACCGATCTCGATCAGATCACCGCCCGGCTCGACGCGGTGCAGTTCTTCGCCGAGGACGCCGCGATCCGCGAGGCCACGCGCTCGGCCCTGAAACAGGCGGGCGATCCGGCCCGCGCCCTGTCGCGTCTGTGTCTGGGCCGGGGCGGTCCGCGCGACCTGCTCCAGCTCGCCAGGGCGCTCAAGGAAGGTGAAAAGCTGGTCGCGGTGTTCGCGAAATCGCCTCTGAGCGCGCCGCCGCTCGCCGTGGAGCGGAGCCTGTCCGACCTGTCTCTGGCGAAAAACCCCGAGTTGGCCGCGCTGGTGGAGGAGGCGGGGCGGGCGCTTCAGCCCGAGCCGCCGCTTCTGACCCGCGATGGCGGCTTCGTCGCGCCGGGCTGGAATCCCGCGCTGGACGAGCTGCGCTCGCTGCGCGACCAGTCGCGCCGGGTGATCGCGGGGCTGCAGCAGACCTACGCGGAGAAGTCCGGCGTCGCGGCGCTGAAGATCAAGCACAACAACGTGCTGGGCTATTTCATCGAGGTGACGGCGAAAAACGCCGACGCCCTGATGGGGACCGAGCCTTTCATCCACCGCCAGACCATGGCGAACGCGGTGCGGTTCTCCACCGCCGAGCTGGGCGAGCTGGAGGCGAAGATCGCCTCGGCGGCCGAGCGGGCGGTGGCGATGGAGCTGGAGATGTTCGAGGCCTTCCGCGCCCGCTGCGAGGCTCTCGCCGCACCGGTGCGCGCCGCTGCGGCGGCGCTGGCCGGGCTGGACGTGGCCTCGGGGGCGGCCCACTGGGCGGTCGAGGCGCGCGCCAGCCGCCCGGTGGTGGACGACACAGATGCGTTCGCCATCGAAGGCGGTCGCCACCCGGTGGTCGAGCAGGCGCTGGCGCGGTCGGGCGACGGCCGGTTCACGCCCAATGACTGTTTTCTCGACGGCGATTCAGGCCGGGGCGCGCGGCTGACGCTGGTGACCGGTCCGAACATGGCGGGCAAGTCCACCTTCCTGCGCCAGAACGCCCTGATCGCGATCATGGCGCAGGCGGGCCTGTTCGTGCCCGCCGCGGCGGCGCGCATCGGGCTGGTGGACCGATTGTTCTCCCGCGTGGGCGCGGCGGACGATCTGGCGCGGGGCCGCTCGACCTTCATGGCCGAGATGATCGAGACGGCCGCCATCCTCAACCAGGCCGGCCCGCGCGCGCTGGTGATCCTGGACGAGATCGGCCGGGGCACCGCCACGTTCGATGGCCTGTCCATCGCCTGGGCGGCGGTCGAGCACCTGCACGCGGTCAATCGCTGCCGCGCCCTGTTCGCCACCCACTATCACGAGCTGACCCGGCTGGCCGACGAGCTGGAGAGCGCGGGCAATGTCTCCCTGCGCGCGAAGGAGTGGAAGGGCGAGCTGGTCTTCCTGCACGAGGTCGGCCCCGGCTCCGCCGACCGCTCCTATGGCGTGGAGGTCGCCCGCCGGGCGGGCCTGCCGCCCGCCGCGGTGGCCCGGGCGCAGGAGATTCTCGAACGGCTCGAAGCGGACGGCGCGCCCGCCGCGGCGCTGGCCGACCTGCCGCTCTTCTCCGCCCAGCCGCCCGCTCCGCCAGCGAAACCAAGCGCGGTGGACGCGCGGCTGAAGACCATCGAGCCGGACAACCTGACCCCCCGCGAGGCCCTGGAGGCGCTGTACGCGCTCAAGGCGATCGCGGAAAAGCACGGCTGACCGGCGCCGCGTGATGGCTTAGAACCTGATCCATGAGACCCAGCGCCCTTCCCGCTTCGCTCGACGGCCTGCGCCTGCGCGCCGAGCTGGCCGCGGCCACGCGGCAGGGCTGGACCAAGACCGCCGACCGGCAGGCCGGGCTCGCCCGCTTCAAGCGCTATCTCGAAGCCGGGCGCGCCCACGCGGCGGGCAAGCTCAAAGGCAAGACGGGTGGGCTGGAGGCCGCGCGCGCCCTGTCGGGCGTGATGAACGCCGCGCTCCGGGCGCTGTTTGATTCCATCGCCAGCGAAGAGCGCGAGGAGGGCGCCCGCGCGCCGGGTCTCGCCCTGTGCGCGCTGGGCGGGTTCGGTTCGGGCGAGCTCGGCCCGCAATCGGACATCGACCTCCTCTTCCTGACCGCCGACGACGCCCCCGAAGGCGTGGAGGCGGTCGTCGAGCGCATGCTCTACGTGCTGTGGGACTCAGGGCTGAACATCGGCGGCGGCGCGATCCGCACGGTGAGCGAGGCCGTCGCGCTGGCCGAAAGCGACGTGTCCGAACGCACCGCCCTGCTGGACCTTCGAACCATCTCCGGCGACGAGCGGCTGGAAGGCGAGCTGAAGGCCCGCTTCGCCGCCCAGCTTTCGGGCGACCGCGCCGCCGAGTTCGTCATGGCCAAGCTGGCCGAGCGCGACGCCCGGGTCGATAAACAGGGCGACAGCCGCTACGCGGTCGAGCCCCACGTCAAGGACGGCAAGGGCGCCATGCGCGACCTTCAGACCGTGCGCTGGCTGGCTCAGGTGCTCTACGGCAATGACGCGCTGGAGCGCTGGGTGGCGGGCGGTCTGCTGACGGTGTCGGACGTGGAGGCCTATCTGAAGGCGACGGACTTCTACTGGACCGTCCGTTTCCACCTGCACGCGGTGAACAGGCGCAAGGACGACCGGCTGAGCTTCGACGTCCAGCCCGAGATCGCCGGTCTCATGGGCTATGAGGACACCGAGGACGCGCTGGGGGTGGAGGCCTTCATGCGCGACTATTTCAGGCGCGCCATCGACGTGGGCATGCTCACCCGGCTGGTCTGCGCCAAACTCGAGGCCGACGAGTTGAAGGACCCGCCCGCGGGGATCGGGCGCTTCCTGCCCGCGGACGGCAAGCAGGAGGCGGACGAGGCCCTGACCGCGGCAGGGTTCGTGATCCGGTCGGGACGGCTCGATTTCGCGGACGTCGCGAAGATCGAGGACGACCCGGTGCTGATGCTGCGCCTGTTCGAGCTGGCCGCCGCGCGTCATCTGGACCTGCACCCCCATGCGGTGGCCGAGGTCAGCCATTCGCTGCGTCTGGTGGACGAGCCCTTCCGCGCCGACGCCCGCGCCGCGCGCAGCTTCTTCGCCATCCTTCTGGATGCGGACGATCCGCGCATGACCCTGCGCGCCATGACCGAGGCGGGCCTTCTGGGCGCCTACATCCCCGAGTTCGGCGACATCGTCGCGCGCACCCAGTTCAACATGTATCACCGCTACACGGTGGACGAGCACACGCTGAACGCGCTGGGTCTGCTGCGCGAGATCGAGCGCGGCAGGCTGGAGACCGACCACCCGCTGGCCACCCGTCTGACGGGGCTGATCAGCCATCGCCGGGCGCTCCATGTCGCCGTCCTGCTGCACGACACCGGCAAGGGCGCGGGCGACCAGTGCATCGAGGGCGCCGAGCGCGCGCGGATCGCCTGCCCCCGGCTGGGGCTGGATGAAGCCGAGACCGAGCTGGTCGCCTGGCTGATCGCAAGCCATCTGGAAATGAGCGACACCGCCCAGCGCCGCGACCTGTCCGACCCGCGCACCGTGCTCGATTTCGCCGCCAAGATGGGCTCGCTGGAACGCCTGCGGCTGCTGACCATCCTGACCGTGGTGGACATCCGCGCGGTCGGCCCCGGCGTGTGGAACGGCTGGAAGGCCCAGCTCCTGCGCGATCTGTATGAAGCCGCCGCCGCGGTGCTGACGGGCGAGGGCTCGGACACCGAGGCCGAGGCCCGCAAACGCCTGGCCGAGCGGGCGGCCCGGGCGCGCGAGGCCTTCATCCGCGAGATGACCCGGGTGGATCCCGATTTCGCCCGCCGCTGGGCGGCCGAGCTCGACGACAGCTACTGGCTGGCCTTCACCGAGGCCGACCGCCAGCGCCACGCCGCCTTCGTCCGCGCCGCCGAAGCCCGCGGCCAGACCTCCGCTGCAGGGGTCAGGATCGACAAGAGGCGCGCCGCCGCGGAGGTGATGGTGCTGACCCCCGACCGGGACGGGCTGTTCGCCGACATCGCGGGCGCGCTGGCCATGGCGGGCGCGAACGTCGTGGGCGCGCAGGTGGCGACCACCGCGGGCGGGGCTGCCTTCGACGTGTTCTACGTGGTCGAGCCGGGCGGCCGGCCCTTCGGCACCTCCGATCCGAGCGCGCTGGACCGGCTGAAGGCGTCGGTCGAGCAGGCCGCGCGCGAGGGGCTGGGCGAGAGCGACTGCATCCCCCAGCGCCGGGTGCGCCGCCGGGAGGCCGCCTTCGCGGTGGATCCTTACGTCACCATGGACGACACGGCGGCGGACAACGCGCTGGTCATCGAGGCGTCGGGCCGGGACCGCCCCGGCCTGCTGCACGACCTGGCCCGGGCGCTGGCCGATCTGGGCCTGTCGCTGCAGGCCGCGCGCATCGACGGCTACGGCGAGCGGGCGGTGGACGTGTTCTACGTCACCGAAGGCGGGGCGAAGATCGACGATCCCGCGCGCCAGGCGGAGATTCGCGACCGGCTGATGGAGATCCTCTCTGACGCGGAAGACCGCATGCTGGCCGCCAGCCCCGGCGCGACCCCCATCCAGGCGAGCGCGGGCCGGTGAGGCTGCTGCGCAATCTGGGCGTGGTCAGCGGCCTGACCATGGCCAGCCGCGTTCTGGGGCTGGCCCGCGACGTGCTGATGGCGAGCCGTCTGGGCGCGGGTCCGCTGACGGACGTGTTCTATCAAGCCCTGACCATCCCCAACACCTTCCGGCGGGTGCTTGCCGAGGGGGCGTTCAACGCCGCCTTCGTGCCGCTTTACGCCCGCGAGCTGGAAGGCGCCGGGCAGGCGGAGGCCGAGCGCTTCGCCTCCGAGGCCCTGTCCTTCATGGCCAGCGTCACCGCCCTGCTGGTCGTCGCCTTCCAGGTGCTGGCGCCGTGGCTGGTCTACGCCTTCATCCCCGGCGTGGTCGAGGATCCCGGGCTGGCCGCGCTCGGCGCGCTGATGCTCCAGATAATGATGCCCTACCTTCTGTGCATGGTGGTGGTGGCGGTGATCGGCGGGGGGCTGAACTCCCATGGCCGGTTCGCGGCGGCGGCGGCCGCGCCGATGCTGTTCAACCTCGCCATGATCGGGGCGCTGGTCTTCCGCTTCGCCGACGCGGCCGAACTGACCCTGTGGCTGTCGGTCAGCGTGACCGTCTCCGGGCTGATGCAGGTCGCGCTGCTGTGGACGGCCGCCGAGCGGGCGAAGCTGCACTTCCGCCTGCGGATGCCGAAGCTCACGCCGCGGGTCAGACGCCTGCTGGCGCTGGGCGTGCCGGGCGCCATCGCGGCGGGCGCCACCCAGATCAACGTGCTGGTCACCTCCTCGATCTCCACGCTGGAGGAGGCCGCGCGCACCTATCTGTATTTCGCCGAGCGGCTCTACCAGCTCCCGCTGGGGGTGATCGGCATCGCGATGGGACTGGCCCTGCTGCCCAATCTGGCCCGTCGGGTGCGCGGCGGGGACGAGGCGGGCGGGCATTTCGCCATGAACCGGGCCATCGAGCTCTCCCTCGCCCTGACCCTGCCGGCCACCATCGCCTTCCTGGTCATCCCCGGCTTCCTGATCGAGGGCATTCTCGAGCGCGACGCCTTCACCGCCGCGGACACCGCCAACACCGCGCTGGCGCTGGCCGCCTTCGCGCTGGGCCTGCCCGCCTTCATCATGATCAAGGTGCTGACCCCGGGCTTCTTCGCCCGGGAGGACACCCGCACGCCCATGCGCTTCGCCCTGTGGTCGGTGGGGCTCAATCTGGTGCTGGCGCTGGCGCTGTTCTTCGGCGGGCTGGGCTTCATGGGGCTGGCGCTGGCCGCGTCGATCGCAGGCTGGCTCAATGCGGTGCTGCTGGCGGTCACCCTGCGCGCGCGGGGCCTGCTGCAGGTGGACGCGCGGCTCAGATCGCGACTGCCGCGCCTGCTCGGCGCCAGCGTGGTGATGGGCGTGGCGGTGTGGCTGGCCGCCGGGCCGGGCGCGGAGGCGGCGCGCGAGGCCCTGCCGATGCTCGTTTCGGGCTGGGGACGGCTGGCGCTGCTGTTCGGCGTGGTGGGGCTGGGCGGGGCGGTCTATGCCGCGGCCTGCATGGCCACCGGGGCGCTGCGCATCTCCGAGTTCGCCGAGGCGATCCGCCCCGCGAAGGGCGCGCGGCCCGAGCCGGGCGGCCCGCCGGAAATCTGAGAGGCCGCATTGCCGCTTGAGGCGCGGCGGGCGCGCGGCTAAACCGGCTGCCTCGTTCGCAAGACCTCCTGAAGGCGATCCCGACCATGACCGACGCCCCCGCCCCCTATGAAGGCCCCCGCCGCATCCTGTCGGGCATGCAGCCCACCGGACAGCTCCATCTGGGCAATTATCTGGGCGCGCTGAAGAACTGGGTGGCGCTGCAGGACGGCGAGGCGGAGTGCTTCTACTGCGCGGTGGACATGCACGCCATGACCGTGCCCTACGAGCCCGCCGCGCTGGCCAAGGCCGTGCGCGGCGTGACCGCGGCCTATCTGGCCGCCGGGGTGGACCCCGCCCGCTCGGCGATCTTCGCCCAGTCCGCCGTGCCCGCCCATGCCGAGCTCGCCTGGATCCTGCAGTGCGTGGCGCGTCTGGGCTGGCTGGAGCGCATGACCCAGTTCAAGGACAAGGCGGGCAAGGACGCCGAACGCGCCAGCGTGGGCCTGTTCACCTATCCGGTCCTGATGGCCGCCGACATCCTGGTCTACAAGGCCACCGAGGTGCCCGTGGGCGAAGACCAGAAACAGCATCTGGAGCTGGCGCGGGACGTGGCCGCGCGCTTCAACCGCGATTTCGCGGGCGGGCGCACCGTGCTGCCCATGCCCGATCCGGTGATCCTGGGGACCGGCGCGCGGATCATGTCGCTCAAGGACGGGACGTCGAAGATGTCCAAGTCCGACCCCAGCGACAATTCGCGCATCAACCTGCACGACGACGCGGACACCATCGCGCGCAAGATCAAGAAGGCCAAGACCGACCCCGAGCCCCTGCCCGAGACGGTCGAAGGGCTGGAGGCCCGGCCCGAGGCGCGCAATCTGGTGGGCATCTTCGCCGCGCTCACGGGCCGGACCAGCGCGGACGTGCTGGCCGAATACGGCGGGCAGGGCTTCGGCGCGTTCAAGCCTGTGCTCGCCGATGCAGCCGTGCAGTTCATCGCGCCGATCAGCGAGGAATTCGGCCGCCTGATGGCCGACCCCGCCGAGATCGACCGTGTGCTGACGAAAGGCGCCGAGCGGGCCAACGCCGCCGCCGCGCCGGTGCTGGCCGAGGTGCGCGATCTGGTCGGCTACTGGCGGGCCTGAGGCCTGCGGCGCCCGGACGCATCGCCGCAACCGGCCCGATCGGGCTTGCGTTGACCGCTGACTGCATTCAAAGCTCGCCTGCCGGGCGCCATGGCGGCGCGGCCCCGGCCCGGCTGGGGTTGTCCGCGCCGCCCCGGAGTTTCCCATGAAGACCGTTTCCTCCCTCGCCTTCGTTTCGGCCGCGGCCCTGCTGCTGGCCGCCTGCGGCGAACAGGCCACCCAAACCGCGCCTGAAGCCACCGGCGAGACCGAAGCCGAAACCGCCGACGCCGCCGCGCCCTCTATCGAGAACGCCTGGGTGCGCACGCCCGCGCCGGGCCGCGACGTCACCGCGGGCTATGTCACTCTCACCGCGACGGGCGGGGACGACCAGCTCGTCTCGGTCAGCTCTCCGGACGCCACCCGCGTCGAGATCCACACGATGGAGATGGACGACGACGTGATGCGCATGCGCCAGATCGAGGCCCTCGAGCTGCCCGCCGGCCAGCCCGTCAGCCTCGAGCCGGGCGGCGATCACCTGATGATCTTCGGCTACACCGCCCCTGACGGCGAGATCGAACTGACCCTGAACTTCGCCTCCGGCGCCGAAGCGGTCATCACCGCCCCCGTCGCCGACGCCGCCCCCGGCGAAGGCGCCCCCGAACTGAGCGACGACGCCATCGAAGACCGCGAATTCTCCACCGAAGACCTGCCCGACATCGAAGAGCCGGGCCGGTAAGAGCCGGATCGCCGGAACAAGACCAAGCGCCCCGGGGGTGACCCCGGGGTGTTCTTGTTTCTCCCTAAGGGACTGGACGCAGGCCGAACCAGACGTGCAATTATCTGACCTCCTCCAACGTTGAAGGCTCATGGCCAAAGTCGTCCTCACTCAACGCGAAGACAGCCGCTATGACGATGTCATCGGCGAGGCCTATCACTTCCCCGCGCAATATCTCGCTGCGGCGAAGGAGGCCGAGGGCGATTTCTGCATCTTTTACGAGCCACGCAGAGGAAACGGTCGCCTGGCCTACTGGGCGGTGGCCCGAATAGTCCGGGTCAGACCCGACCCTGTGACCTCCGATCATTTTTACGCCGATATGGAAGGGTTTCTTCCCTTCGACCATGCCGTGAATTTGCGGCGTGCCGATGGGCGGTTTTGGGAAAGCAAGGTCGAGAAAGTCGACGGCTCGGTCAGCAAGGGCGCGATGGGCGTCTCGGTCCGGCGTATCCCGGACATCGAATTCGAACTGATCTTGAAAGCCGGCTTCCTTGATCCTTACGGAGCGACCGCTCCAGACATGACAACGGTTCTGCCTTCGCCTTTCGAAGTCGCCGAAGACCAGCTGGAATTTGAACGCCCCTTGGTCGAGCAAGTCTTGCTTCGTCCCTTTCGGGATCGCGTGTTCGCCAAACAGGTGCGCGCCGCTTACGACTCTCGATGCGCGGTGACGGGTCTCAAAATCATCAATGGCGGCGGCAGAGCCGAAATGGAGGCCGCCCACATCAAACCGGTTGAGCGCAAAGGCCCCGACTCTGTGCGCAATGGGCTCGCGCTGTCCCGCACAGCCCATTGGCTCTTCGACCGAGGGCTAATCAGCGTCGATGACGATTTCCGCTTGCTCAAGGCGCATGGCAGGCTTCCGGAAGGCGTTGATCGCCTGTTCGATCCCAGCGGCCTTATTGCCGTTCCTAGCGATGACCGACACCGACCGAACCCAGCCTTTTTGAACTGGCACCGAGAAAACTGCTTCAAAGGATAGCGCCATGAACTCGGCACCTACCTTCGCAGAGTGGCGTGCGCAGGCCGAAGCTTGCTTGCTAGCGCAATATTGCATCGACTTAAACGATGCAGGGCTGGAGGATGACCGCCTGTTGAAGGAATACGCGTTAGCAACGGATCCAGCTGAATTCGTTGACCACGTCGCTCGGAAATTCAATCTGACGTCACGACACGACGTTCGAATACCCTAGTCGCCGTCAATCTTCAGCACGGCAGGCTTCATCGCTATTTCACTCAGTCTGCAGAACCGCCACGAAGTCGGAGCCGGGCCGGTAGGCCTCCGGCTGTCACAGAAGACCAGACGCCCCGGGCAAGGCCACGGGGTGTTCTTGTTTCAGAGCTGAAGCGCTACCCTGATGCGATGACCGACCCCCTTTCACCCCAGCGGCGCAGCGAGCTCATGGGGCGGGTGAGGCAGGAAAACACCACGCCCGAAATGCGCGTGCGCTCGGTCGTCCACCGGCTGGGGTTCCGCTATCGGCTGCATCGGCGCGACTTGCCCGGCTCGCCGGATCTGGTGTTCGGGCCGCGGCGGAAGGTGATTTTCGTGCACGGATGCTTCTGGCACCTGCATCCGGGGTGCAAGGGCGCGCGGATTCCCGCCAGCCGCCGGGAGGAATACTGGCTGCCCAAGCTGACGCGCAATGTCCGGCGGGACGCGGACAGCGTCGCCGCGCTGGAGGCGGCGGGCTGGCGGGTGCTGACGGTGTGGGAGTGTGAAACGAAGAACGAGGCCGCGCTTGAGCGCGGCCTGCTCCGCTTCCTCAATCCCTAGACCCGCTTGAGCGCCTCTTCGGCCACCGCCTCGGCGGTGATGCCGAAATGATCGTACAGCGCCTCGGCGGGGGCGGAGGCGCCGAAGCCGTCCATGCCGACGAAGCCGCCGTCCGGCCCGATCAGCGCGTCCCAGCCCCAGCGGATCGCCGCTTCCACCGCGACCTTGGGCAGGGCGGGATCGACCACGGAGTCGCGGTAGTCCTTCGACTGTTTGAGGAAGCGCTCCAGACACGGCGCGCTGACCACGCGGGCGCTCACGCCCTTGCCGCTCAGGATTTCGGCGGCCTTGACGGCCAGCTCGACCTCGGTGCCGGTGCCGATGAGGGTGACCTGAGCGTCCTTCGCCTCGCGGATCACGTAGGCGCCGCGCATGGACAGGTTCTCGGAGCCGTCGTCCTCGCGCAGGTGCGGGACCTTCTGGCGCGACAGGGCCAGCGTGGTCGGGCCGTCCTGGCGGTCCAGCGCGCAGGCCCAGGCCTCGGCGGTCTCCAGCGCGTCGCAGGGGCGGAAGGTCTCCACATTGGGCATGGCGCGCAGGGCGGACAGGTGCTCGACTGGCTGGTGGGTCGGCCCGTCCTCGCCCAGCCCGATGGAATCGTGGGTGAACACGTAGATCACCGGCTGGTTCATCAGCCCCGACAGGCGCACCGCCGGGCGGCAGTAGTCTGAAAAGATCAGGAAGGTGCCGCCATAGGGGCGGATGCCGCCATGCAGGCTCATCCCGTTCATGGCCGCGGCCATGCCGTGCTCGCGGATGCCGTAATGGATGTAGGCGCCCGAAAAGTCGTCCGCGCTCACGACCGCCTGCGAGCCCGCCTTGGTCAGGTTCGAGCCGGTCAGGTCCGCCGAGCCGCCGATCAGGCCGGGGAAGGCGCCCGCGATGGCGTCCAGCGTCTTGCCCGAGGAGGCCCGGGTGGCCAGCGCGGGCCTGTCGGAGGCCACCGAGGCGATGTGGTCTTTGAGGGCGTTCCGCGCGGTGGCGGGGAAGGCGTCGTTCAGCTGGCCGGTGAAAGCGTCGCGGCGGGCGGATTTCGCCAGCCGGTCGTCCCACTCTTTGCGGGCGATGGCGTGGGGCGCGAAGGCGTTGCGCCAGCTCTCGGCGATCTCGGCGGGCACCTCGAACGGGGCGTGGCTCCAGCCCAGCTTCTCGCGCGCGCCCTTGATCTCGTCTTCGCCCAGCGGCGAGCCGTGCGAGCCCGCCGTCCCGGCTTTTTTCGGCGCGCCATAGCCGATCACCGTGCGGCAGGCGATCATCACCGGGCGGTCGGAGGATTTCGCCTCTTCAAGCGCGGCGTCCACCGCCGCCATGTCGTGTCCGTCCACGGCCAGGGTCTTCCACCCGGCGGCCTCGAAGCGGGCGCGGTGGTCGGTGGATTCAGACAGGCCGGTCGAGCCGTCGATGGAGATCTCGTTGTCGTCCCACAGCACGACCAGCTTATTCAGCTTCAGGTGGCCCGCCAGCGAGATGGCCTCGTGGCTGACGCCCTCCTGCAGGTCGCCGTCCGAGGCGATGACCCAGGTGCGGTGATCGACCAGATCGTCGCCGAAGCGCGCGTTCATCAGACGCTCGCCCATCGCCATGCCCACCGCGGTCGCGATGCCCTGGCCCAGCGGGCCGGTGGTGGTCTCCACGCCCGGGCAGTGGCCGTATTCGGGATGCCCGGCGGTCTTGGAGCCCAGCTGACGGAAATTCTTCAGCTCGTCCATCGTCACGCCGTCGACACCGGCCAGATGCAGGAGCGAATAGATCAGCATCGAACCGTGGCCCGCCGACAGCACGAAGCGGTCGCGGTCCGCCCATTCAGGATCGGCGGGGTCGTATTTCATGTGCCGGGTCCACAGCACCGTCGCGGCGTCGGCCATGCCCATGGGCATGCCCGGATGGCCCGATTTGGCTTTTTCGACCGCGTCCATCGACAGGGCGCGGATGGCGTCGGCCATGGGTTTCAGGCGGGCGGTGTCGAGGGACGGGGTCATGATCGGGCCTTTCGCGCGTGAGATGCGCGCCGTTGTCAGCGTTGGAGACCGAGGCGGACGAGCAGGTCGCGGGTGGACGGGTCGAGATCCGCGACATCGCCCGACAGGATCGCGCCCGCAAGCACCTTGCCCAGTTCCACGCCCCACTGGTCGAAGGGGTTGAGGCCGTAGAGCGCGCCTTCGACGAACACCTTGTGCTCGTGCAGCGCGATCAGCGCGCCCAGGGATTCCGGCGTCAGTTCCTCGATCAGCACCGCCGAGCTCATGCGCCCGCCGGGCATGGTGCGGTGCGCGCCCAGCGCGCCTTCGCCCTCGCGGCCGTCAAGCAGGGCCGCCCCCTGCGCGGCGAGATTGGCCATCAGCGCGGTCGCGCGCTCATCGCCGGACTGCGCCATCGAGGAGATGCCGATGAAGTCCACCGGCACGTCGTCCTTGGCCTGATGCAGCCACTGGAAGAAGGAGTGCTGGACGTCCGAGCCCCGCCCGCCCCAGACCAGCTGCCCGCCCCAGCCGGGCGGCAGGGGTTTCGCATCCGTGCTCACCGACTTGCCCAGCGATTCCATTTCGAGCTGCTGCAGGTAGAAGGGCAGCTTCTCCAGCCGGGACGAGTAGGCGGCCACGCAGCGGGCCAGTTTTCCGAGGAAGCCTCGGTTCCAGACATCGATCAGCGCCTTGGCCACGGGCAGGTTCTCCGCCCACGGCGCATCGTGGAAATGGTCGTCCATGGCCTTCGCGCCGTCGCGGAACCGGGCGAACACGTCCGGCCCCAGCGCGATCTCCAGGCACAGCCCGGCCGCCGACCACACTGAATACCGCCCGCCCACGCCTTCCTCGAAGGCGAAGACCCGGTCTTCGGAAATGCCGAAATCCCTGGCTTTCGCAGGCGCGGCGGTGGCGGCGGCGAAGCGCAGATTGGCCTTCTCCTCGCCCAGCCGCTCGGTCAGCCAGGCGCGCGCGGCCAGCGCGTTCATCAGGGTTTCCTGGGTGGTGAAGCTTTTCGAGGTCACGCACACCAGCGTGGTCTCGGGGTCCGCGCCCTCCAGCGCGTCTTCGAGATCGGCCGGGTCGAGATTGGAGACGAAGCGGATCTCCACCCCCGGCCTGCGGAAGGCCTTCAACGCGTCCCACACGAAGCGGGGGCCGAGATCCGACCCCCCGATGCCGATATTGACCACCCGCTCCACCGTGAAGCCGTCCAGGGCCTCCTCGGTGGCGCACCGGCGCGCGAACGCGGCGGTGGCGGCTTTCGCGTCGGTGATGGCGGCCTTCAGGCCCGCGTCCTCGATGCGCGCGGGATCGCGCAGGGCGGCGTGGATGGCGGGCCGGTTCTCCGTGCCGTTGACCACCCGGCCCGCGAACAGGTCCGCGCGCAGGCCCGCCAGGCCCGCCGCGTCGCAGGCCTCGAGCAGCGCGTCCCACGCCTCCTGATCGAGCCGCTGGCGGCGCGCGTCCAGCGTCACCCCGGCCGCCTCCAGAACCAGCGCCCCGTCCCGCCAGCCGTCGGCGCGGACGAGGCTCCCGAGATCGGCGTCTTTCAGGCGGGCGGCGTGGTGCGCGAGCGCGGCGCGGTCGATCATGTGGCGGTGTCCCCGGGCTTCATTTGTCCGGTCAGACTTGTGCGGCGCGGGGGCGGGACGGTCAACCCGGAGCGGATGGCTTTTCACGCCTGCGCCGTTGCGCGCGGCCGCGGGCCGGGCCAGATAAGCCGCCATGAGCGCCACCCCCCTGATCCGCCCCGCCACGCCCGCCGACGCCCCGGCCATCCACGCCATCTACGCGCCCATCGTGGCGGAGACGGCGATATCGCTGGAGCTGGAGGTTCCGGACGTGGCCGAGATGGCGCGCCGGATCGCGGACATCTCGGCGGAGTTTCCCTATCTCGTCGCCGAGCTGGACGGGCAGGTCGCGGGCTATGCCTACGCGTCGCGCTTCCGCACCCGCGCGGCCTATGACGCCAGCGTGGAGGTGACGGTCTATGTCGGAGAGGCCTGGCGCGGCCGCGGCGCGGGCCGGGCGCTCTACGCCGCCCTGTTCGAGCGTCTGGAGGCCATGGGCAGGCACGCCGCCTTCGCGGTCATCACCCTGCCCAACGACGACAGCGTCCGCCTGCACGAGGCGGCCGGCTTCGAGCCCGCGGGCGTGTGGCGCGAAGCGGGCTTCAAGTTCGGCCGCTGGCATGACGTGGGCTGCTGGCAGCGGCGGCTGGGGTGAGGGATGGAAGTGGATTGCAACCTCGCGGCAGGAGGCGCTGTCACGGGCTGACGCGTGAAACATACTCAATATGAAGTATATGTATTATCTGAAATAATCATTTCCCATTAAAAGAGAACACCAATCTTCCGGTTGCAGATGTCTGGCAAAAACGCCTCTTAACCACTTTCATAGCTAAAAATGACTACGTAGATTAGCGAATTGCCAAAATTAATACTTTCTTAAGAGATGTTTCCAGCGAGTTAAGCCCCGTACAAAAGCGGCGGAAGGGGGGGCCCTCACCGCACAGTTCGTCTGGGCAGTTCCTCTTCGGGTCATATCCACGAGGAGACATTCCAATGAAGAAGCAACTGTTCGCCGCGGCCGCCGCCGCCGCTTTCACCGCCTCGGCCGCTTTCGCCCAGGCCACCGACACCCTGATCGTCACCGTGCAGGCCGATGTCGACGAGTACTGCACCATTTCCTCCGACAGCGGCCAGTCCCTGACGGTCGACCGCGGCACCCTGAACAACCTGCCCGAGGGCCAGTGGACCAACACCGAGAGCCAGCTCGGCCACCCGCTGACCTATCGCTGCAACGCGGCTGGCGGTTTCACCCGCACCGTGTCCTCCCAGAACGGCGGCTACCTGCACCGTGACGGCAGCACCGGCGGCGAAGGCAACGAGATCCGCTGGGAGTTCCGTTCGGGCGGCGGCGCCGGCCTGAATGCTCTTCCCTGGGTGCACCTGGCCTCCGACCTGCAGACCACCGTTCCCGCCGGCCGCGCCTCTGACTTCCTGGGCAACGGCCAGCGCTACACCTCGAACTACCGTGTCGAGGGCGTTCAGCGCGGAGCCGGCACCTCGGTGTTCGCGGGCGATTACAGCGACGTCGTGACCATCACGGTCGCCGGCGCGTTCTAAGACGCTTTTCAAGCGACTTGCGCGGCCCCGCCTCCCTTCAGGGGCGGGGCCGCGTTGCTTTCAGGTCCGCCGCGCGGCATGCGCATTGGCGCGGTCCGGAACATGCACGATCAGGTAAGCGGTTCTGCGTTACATCCGCGGTCCGCAACGGGGGGAAACGCCATGAAGGCCATCATGCGCACGTTCGTCATCGCCGCAGCCTCCGCCGCCAGCGTTCTGGCGGCCTGGACCGCGCACGCCTATGAAGTCGGGCCGATGCGGATTTTCCTCGATCTCGGGGCGGGGCAGACATCCTCGGTCTTCACGATCCGCAACACGCGGGACGAAGACCTGCCCGTCGAGATGGAAGTCTATCGCAGGCTGGTGTCCGAAGATGGCGAGCAGGAGCTCGTTCCGGCTGACGATGATTTCGTGATCTTCCCGCCGCAGGTTCTCGTCGGCGGGCTGCAGAATCAGGCGGTGCGCATCCAGTACGTGGGCGATCCGGCCCCCGCCGAGAGCATCAGCTACGTGATCCAGGTCGCTGAGGTTCCGGTGGTGCCCGACGAGTTCACCGGTGTGGTGTTCGCCTACAATTTCGGCGTCTCGGTCTATGTGAGGGCGCCGGGCGCCCAGGACCGGGTCAGCTTCTCGCAGGCGGAGCGCGACGGCGACTCGCTCGTCTTCACCGTCACGAACGCCGGCGCGGACTACAATTTCCTGTCCATGCACGGGCTGGAGATCAGTGCGGGCGGCCGGCGGAGCACGCTGACGCCCGACCAGGTGGCCGAGCGCGCGGGCAATCCGATCATTCCTCCGAACGCGGCCCGCAGGTTCAGCCTCTCTCTGGACGGGCTCGAGCTCGACGATCTTCCGCAGTCGGACATCAGGGTGGCGCAGGTCCGCCGGGGGCGCTGACGCGCGGTTTCAGGGGCAAGGGGGGGAGCGGTGACCAGATCCATCATCCGCATGAAGCGCTGGCTGCTCGCCGGCGTGGCCTGGCCGATCCTCATGGCGGGGCTTCTGCCGTTCGCCGCCAGCGCGGAACTGGCGGAGCTGCATGAGATCGCGCCCGGCGAGACGGCGTATTCCATCGCGCGTCACTACGGGGTGGAGCTCGAAGCGCTCGCCCGCGTGAACGCGCTGCGGGACCCATCTCAGATCAAGGCCGGAGACGTCCTGTCGATCCCGTCACGGCGCGGCTCCGTGCCGTCCATTCCGGCGGCGTCCGAGCTTCCGGCCCGGCCGGGAATCCCCAAGCTGTCGCCTCGCGAACCGGGCTCGGAGACGCGGATCGCCGCGCGCAGCGCCGCGCGCCGGTCCGGCGCGGAGGCCGCCGCCGTCCAGGAGAGCCCCACCGCGCGCCTCAGCGTGCCGGTGGTGCTGGACAATCAGCAGTTCCCGCCCGTGGCCGCGGAGATATCCACCACCGAACTCATCAACGTCTCCCCGCGGGGCCTGGCGCAGTCGCTGCAGCCGGTGCTGAGCGAACAGACGGCCCAGGCGCTCGAGGCTCTGGGCGCGGACCTGCGGCCCGCCGCGGAGCTGCAGGCGCTTGGCGTCCGGGCCAGCCTGAACACCGCCCTGCTCGCCGTGCAGGTCGATCTCGATCCGTCCGTGCGGTCCGGCACGGCGCGGTCGCTGGGCGATCTGTCCGGCAGCGTCACGGGTCCCGTGATCCTGCCTGAGCGGTTCGCGCTGGGCGTGACCGGGGCCCTGCTGGGGCGGGCGGCGGTCAATGGACCCGGCGAGGACACCGGCACCGCGTTCGTGAACGGTTTCGCCAACGTGGGCGGCATCGACGGCGTCAATATGGAGTTCGGGGCCTTTTACGATCTGGTCCAGAACGACTTCCGCCGTGACCGGATCGTGCTGTTCCATGACGACCGCGAACGGCTGATGCGCTTCTCGGCGGGCGATCTGTCGCCCGCAGTGCCGCGTCAGGCCGGGGCTTTCGACACTCTGGGCATCGGCGTCGAGCGCCGTTACGAGACGCTGCAGCCGCGCCGCAACATCCGGCCGGCCGGACGCAGATCGTTCATTCTGGACCGTCCGGCCACGGTCGAGATCTATGTCAACGGCGCGCTCCTGAACCGGTTCGACGCGCCGGCCGGGGCGCTCAATCTCGACGACATCCCGCTCACCAGCCTGTCCAACGAAGTGACGATCATCGTCGATGACGCGCTCGGCCGGAGGGAGCTGGACACCTTCTCGCTGGCGGCCGACGTCACCCTTCTGGCGCCGGGCCTGACGGAATTTTCGCTGACCGGCGGCCTGCTCCGCGATTTCGCGGGCGATGGCGGGTTCAACTATTCGAGCGAGCTGGCGGCTGGCGGCTCGGTCCAGAGGGGCCTGAGCGAGAGCCTGACCGTGGGCGGACACGCCGTGATCAGCGCGGACCTCGTCAATGCCGGGGCTTCGGCCGCATTCGGCGCTCTGGGCGGCGTCGCCTCCCTGGAGGGGGCGGTCAGCAACGCCTCGGACGTCGGAGCGGGGTATTCGGTCGCCCTGGGCTTCCGCGGCGGCCCGTTCCTGGGCCCGCAGCGGTTCGACCAGCTCAGCCTCAGGGCGGAGTATTATTCAGAAGACTTCACCAGCTTCAGCGACGTTCTGGGCCTGCAGCGGCTGCAGTGGGACGTGGGGGCGACCTATAATTTCCGCCTCGACGACCGCAGCGCTCTCAATCTGGGCGGCTCCTATCTCAGGCGTTACGACGCCGCGCGGGCCGACAGCAGCGTCTTCATCGGCGTCAACCGGCGCTTCGACCTGGCCAACGTCTCGCTGACGGCCCGTTATGTGGAGCGCAGCGACGGACGCAGTGAATTCGGCGCCTTCATCTCGCTCACGCGCGCCTTCGGCGGCCGCCGCTTCGCCACGGCGACTTACGACACCATCACTGAGACGGGCCGGGTGGAATACCGCCGTACCCGCGGGCTGGACCTGCCCGAAATCGACTACCGCATCGGCGCGGTCCGCCGTCCGGGCTCCACTGACGCCACCGCCGCGTTCGGATACGCCAACTCGCGCCTGGCATCCGAAATCCAGGTGGAGTCGACTATCGAGGGCGATGGCGGCGACTTCATCGGCGGGCGGCTGCAGTCGGGCATCGCATTCGTCGATGGCCGCGCCGCGATCGGCCGCGATCCCGGCCAGGGCTTCTACATGTTCCGCACTCACCCCACCCTCAGGGGCGCCAGCGTGGACGTGCGCAGCGGCGCGATCGGGCGCACCCGGGGCCGGGCGGACCGGTTCGGTCCGGCCGTCGTCCCGGTCCTTCAGCCCTATCGTGACGAGCAGCTTCAGATTTTCGCCCAGAACGCCCCCATGGGCTACAATCTGGGCGATGGCCGGTACACCGTCCTTCCCGGCGCGCGCACCGGCACGTCGATCGTGGTCGGCGAGGACGCGTTCCGCACGGCGGTGGCGTCCCTTGTGGATGCGGGCGGCGAGCCCGTCGCCCTGGCCTACGGGTCGGTCGTGAATCTGGACACCGGCGAACAGAGCGTTTTCTTCACCAACCGGACCGGCCGCGCGGCCTTCAACAATCTTTCCGCGGGCCGGCACCGGGCTGAAATCGGCGGCATCGGCGCCTTCACCTTCACCATCGCCGGGGATGACGAGGCCTTCGTCAGCCTGGGCGACATCACCTTGGAGCAGGACTGATGACCAGCGCGCTTCTCGCATTGATCGCCGCCCTCGCCGCGCAGCCTCAGAGCGGCGTCTGCGACGGGTACCCGGTGACCGCCACGATGGATTCGAGCGGGGTGTACGATCCCTCGTCGGTCTCATCCGAACCGGTCAGGCTCCGGCTGGTGGCCGGTGAACGCGGCCTGCCTGACGAGTGCGCCATGGCGCCGGTGGTCATCACCCAGTCCGGAGCGGGCGCGTTTCCCGTGGCGCTGGAGGGCGCGTCGGGGCGGCTGGACGCGCACGCGCGCTATTCCGACACCGTGACCATGCCCGGCAACCGGCTGGAGCTTACGCTGGACGCGCGGCGCCGGCTCATCGCCGGCGAGCCGGTCCTCGTCGACATGGGTGATCTCCGTCCGGGTCAGTATGCGGCCCCGGGCCTGTATTCGGCGCATGTCGAGATCGCGGCGGGAACCGACGTGTCGGCTCTGCCGGTGCATGTGCAGGTCATGCCCGCGCTGAGGTTCGTCGGCAGCGCTGAAAGCGGGCGTGCGGACATGAACCTGGGCAACCCCGCCACGGGCGCTCAGAGCGCCAGCACGCAGTTCATGTTCCTGACCAACACGGCGGTGGAGTTTTCGGTCCGCTCGGACAATTCAGGGGCGCTGGTCCACGAGCAGGGCCGGGGCACGGGGGAGATCGCCTACGACGCCTGGCTGAACCAGCGGCCCGTGGCGCTGGCCTCGGGCGATGCCTCGGTGACCATGACATTCAGTCCCGGCAGCATGGTGCGCTCGGGCGAGCTCCGGCTGAGCGTTCCCCAGAACGCCAGCCTGCTCGCGGGCTCGTACCGGGACACCATCACCGTGACGATGACCCCGTTCTGAGGCTTCAGACCGGCATGATCTCGATCTGGACGCCCTGACCGGGGTCGAGCGGGCTCTCGAGTTCGAGCACGAAGCTCTGCACGCCCGGCCTGTGCAGGTTGACGGCCAGTTCGCCCGCCCCGGCCGTGTTGAGCGTCGCCTGAGGCGAGGTCGCGGCGCGGATGGGCAGACCCTGCGCGCCTGACAGCATCAGCATCCTGAAATGCTGGGTGTTGCAGCTCGTGGTGACCGCGACGCGCGACAGGTCGCTGTCGCTGACGAGATTCATGGACTGCACCGAGCAGACCGGCGCGACCCGCGCCCTGAGCTCAATGCGCACATCCGACAGCGCCGCCGCCGGACCCGAAACCCCGGCCGCGATGGCCGCGGCGAGAAGCATCTTCTTCATCCCACCTTCTCCCAACACTTGATGGCTGGATTGATGAGAGGACGCTATCAGGCAAAGGCTAAAACTCGTTCAACGCAGCGTTAGCGGGGGATTCACCATGGCGGAGGATCAGCGCAGGGCCGCGTTCTGGGCCTCGCACAGCTCGGCCACGCCCTTGCGCGCCAGGGCGAACAGGGCGTCGAACTGGGCGCCCGTCATGGGGTCGGTTTCGGCGGTGGCCTGCACCTCGACCACGCCGCCATCCGCGGTGAGCACGAAATTGGCGTCCGCGTCCGCGATGCGGTCCTCCTCGTATTCGAGATCGAGGCGCGCCTCGCCCTTCACGATCCCCGCCGAGATGGCCGCGAGCTGGCCGGTGACGGGCTCGGCTTTCAGAAGGCCTTCCTCGCGCAGATAGGCGGTGGCCTGTTTGAGGGCCACCCAGGCGCCGGTGATGGCCGCGGTGCGGGTGCCGCCATCGGCCTGGATGACGTCGCAGTCGATGATGACCTGACGCTCGCCCAGCGCGCGCAGATCGACCACCGCGCGCAGGGAGCGCCCGATCAGGCGCTGGATCTCCTGGGTGCGGCCCGACGGCTTGCCGCCCGTGACCTCGCGCCGGGTGCGCTGGTGGGTGGCGCGCGGCAGCATGGCGTATTCAGCCGTCACCCAGCCCTTGCCCTGACCGCGCAGCCACGGCGGCACGCTCTCCTCGACCGTGGCCGAGCACAGGACGCGGGTGTTGCCGAACACCGCCAGGCACGAGCCCTCCGCATAGGGCGCGGCGCCCAGCTCGAAGCGGACGGGGCGCAGGGCGTCGGGGGCGCGGTCGTCGGGTCTCATGGGCGGGCCTTTCGGGCGGGTCATGTCAGGATCGGGCGTCTGGATAGCCCGCCCGCCCGGTTTTGCGAAGCCCCGGCGGACGGCGCGGGCGATTGACCGGGGGGGCGGGCTGCACCAACTTCAGATGCATGAACGAGGTGTCGCGCCATTCCCCGTCCCTGGCCGAGCTGGACACACGCTCGCGCGAGCTGTTCCGCGAGCTGGTCGAGGCGTATCTGGACACCGGCGAGCCGGTGGGCTCGCGCACTCTGTCGCGGCGATCCGGGCTCGCCCTGTCGCCCGCCTCGATCCGCAACACGCTGGCCGATCTGGTCTCGGCGGGGCTGCTGAGCGCGCCGCATGCCTCGGCGGGGCGGATGCCCACCCACAGGGGGCTGCGGCTGTTCGTGGACGGGCTGCTGCAGGTGGGCGAGCTGGGCCGGGAGGAGCGCGAGGCCATCGAGGCGCGCGTGGGGGCGGCGGGCCGCCGGGTGGGCGACGTGCTGAACGAGGCCTCCTCCATGCTGTCGGGGCTGGCGGGCGGCGCGGGTCTGGTGGCCAGCCCCGCCCAGGACGCGCCCCTGCGTCATGTGGAGTTCGTGCCGCTCTCGCCCGGCGAGGTTCTGGCGGTGCTGGTGAGCGCGGACGGCACGGTGGAGAACCGGCTGATGACCGCCCCGCCCGGCCTGCCCGCCGCCGCCCTGACCGAGGCGGGCAATTACCTGTCCGCCCGCCTGAGGGGCCGCACGCTGGCCGAAGCGGTCGAGGAGATCGGCCGCGAGATCGCCGAACGGCGCGCCCAGCTCGACGAGGCGGCCGCCGCGCTGGTGGAATCGGGGCTGGCGGACTGGTCGGGGGGCGGGGACCGCACCCTGATCGTGCGCGGCCAGGCGCGCCTGCTGGAAAATCTGGACGCGGCGGAGGATCTCGAGCGCATCCGCCTGTTGTTCGAGGACATCGAGCGCAAGGCCGACATCCTGTCGCTGCTGGACGAGGCGCGGTCAGGCCAGGGCGTGCGCCTGTTCATCGGGTCTGAGAACTCGCTGTTCTCTCTGTCGGGATCGAGCGTGATCGTGGCGCCCTACCGCAATCGGGAGAACCGGATCATCGGCGCGCTGGGCGTGATCGGGCCGACCCGTCTGAACTATGCCCGGGTCATTCCGCTGGTGGACTACACCGCGCGGGTTGTGGGCCGGCTGGTCGACGCGGAGCGATCGCGCTCCTAAGTAGGGGGCCGATGAACCCGCACACAGTGTCAGGATTTCGAGAATGAGCGCAGAGCACCCGGAACCCGAAGACGAGATCGAGATGGCCGCCGACCTGCCCGAGGACGCGCAGGACGAAGCGCCCGAGGAGATCGCGCCCGACCTGCAGGCGCAGGTGGACGACCTGCGCGACCGGCTGCTGCGCGCGGTCGCCGACGCGGAGAACACCCGCAAGCGCGCCGCCCGCGAGGTGAAGGAAACCCGCGAATACGCCGTGACCGGTTTCGCGCGGGACATGCTGGACGTGGCCGACAGCCTGAACCGGGCGCTGGCTTCGCTCGACGAGGCCGCCCGCGCCGAGCTTCCCGCTTCGGTGGCCAACTTCCTCGAAGGCGTGCAGATGACCGAGCGCAAGCTGCACTCCACGCTGGAGCGGCACGGGGTGAAGAAGCTCGAGCCCGCCGAGGGCGATCCGCTCGACCCCAACCGTCACCAGGCCGCCGCCCAGATCCCCGCGCCCCAGCCCAAGGGCCGCATCGCCCACGTGATGCAGCCGGGCTATGTCATCGGCGAGCGCACCCTGCGCGCGGCGATGGTCGTGGTCTCCGCCGGTCCGCCCGAGGGCGAGGCGAAACCCGATGACGGCGCCGCGCCGGGCGACGGGCTGGATATGAAGGCGTGATCTTCCGACCATTCCAGACATGAAAAAAGCCCCGGCCATCGGCCGGGGCTTTCATCGTTTCAGGCTTGCGCCGGGGCCTTAGCGGCGGCCGCGGTACTCGCCGTTCTCCCAGTACGTCTCGCCGGTGCGCTGGTCCACATAGTAGTAGCGGCCCGCGCGGCTGTCGTAATGACGGTCGGAGTGGTTGGGGTTGTTGGAGTTCCAGCGGCAGCCGCCGTCCTCGCGGCAGCCCGCATAGGCCCCAGCCGCGCCGCCCACCAGGGCACCGATGGCCGCGCCGGTCGTGGCGTCGCCCGAGCCGACATTGTTGCCGATCACCGCGCCGGCCAGGCCGCCCGCGGCCGCGCCGCCGGCGGCGCCGCGCATGGAGTTGTTGGTGGCGCACGCCGACAGGACGAGGGCGGGCGCGGCGATGGAAAGCACGAGAAGAGTGCGCATGGTTTCAGCTCCAGTCTTTGTTTCTATCCGCGAACGGTCCTTGAGCGCCGTTCTGCGGATCAGTGAACCACCTGCCCCATAAACGCAGCCTGAACGGAATGGCTCCCGCCCGCCGCGAAGCCGGCGTCAGCGGCGCGCGCGGGTGCGCGGGGTGCCGTTGTGCCAGTAGGTGTCGCCGGTTCTCATCTCGGTGTAGTACCAGCGCTGGGCGGTCGCATCCCACTGCAGTTCGGAGTGGTTGGCGTTGTTGGGGTTGTGCCCGCAGCCGCCATCCTGCATGCAGCCGGCGACCGCGCCGCCCGCCGCGCCCACGGCCGCGCCGATCAGCGCGCCGGTGCGCGCGTCGCCCGAGCCGACATTGTTGCCGATGACGCCGCCGGCGAGCGCGCCGCCCGCGGCGCCCAGGCCCGCGCCCTGAAGCGCGGTGTTGTTCGCGCAGCCCGCCAGGATGATGGCGCTGGCCGCGATGATGCAGTGATGCAGTTTCATGTTCTGAGCCCTCCAATCCAAGCGGAAGCCGGGTCTCGACCGGAGCCGCCGCGCGATCGCCCCCACCATCCAAGTGCAGAGCGGCTGAAGTGCGGGCGAATTGTGTTTTTATTCGCGCCCGTCTGGATCAGATACGCGCCGGAGGGTCAGATTGATCCGTCCGGGGGTGTAGTTTTGCGGCAACAGGGTCGAGGTGCCGGGATAGATCCGGTCCACGCCGTGATGAAACCGGCGCGACGTCCCGCCCAGCACCACCACGTCGCCCGAGGACAGCACCAGCGAGCGCGTGGGGTCTTTCCGCCCCGGCCCGCCCAGCCGGAATCGCGCCCGGTCGCCCAGGCTGACCGAGACCACCGGCGCGGTCTTCGCGCTCTCGTCCGCGTCCACGTGCAGGCCCAGCCGGGCGTCGGGTCCATAAAAATTGACCAGACAGGCCTGAGGCGGGTCGGGCCAGCCTGAGATTGCCGCCCACAGATCGAGCAGCGCCTGCGGCATGGCCGGCCAGGGCGCGCCGGTGACCGGGTGGCGGTCTTCGTAGCGGTATCCCGTCTGATCGCTGATCCAGCCCAGCGGGCCGAGATTGGTCATCCGCACGCTCAATGGTCTGCCCGTGCGCGGCATGCAGGGGCGGTAGAGCGGCGCCGTTCCGATCAGAGCGATGACCTCGTCCGCGAGCGCGGCCTGCGCGTCGCGGGAGAACCAGCCGGGCAGGAGGCGGAAGCCGGTCGCGTCAGGTGTTCCGTCAGTGTTCACGGCAGGCTCGTTTTCAAAGCTGCGCGGCGGGTCGGGGATTCAGGGCCGGGGCCTTGCGCGCCCCACCCGTCTTCCCTAAATCGCCCCGTAAGTCATGGGGTTTCTCATCAAGACTTCCATGACACCAAAGCAGGACCAGACATCTGGCCCGGACAGACCGGGCCGCCATCTGAATCAAACGCCAGACCCATCACTGGGGGGCGGACGGGCCGTTCGACCGGGCGCTTCGGGCCCCGCCGGACATCCCCGCCCCGCCGCAGATCGGAAGAGAGCATATACATGAGCAAGGTTATCGGCATCGACCTGGGGACCACCAACTCCTGCGTCTCCGTCATGGAGGGCGGGCAGGCCAAGGTGATCGAGAACGCCGAAGGGCTGCGCACCACCCCGTCGGTGGTGGCCTTCACCGAGGACGGCGAGCGCCTGATCGGCCAGCCCGCCAAGCGCCAGGCGGTGACCAACCCCGAGCAGACCTTCTTCGCCATCAAGCGCCTGATCGGCCGGACCATGAGCGATCCGACCGTCAAGAAGGACGCGGACATGGTCCCCTACAAGATCGTGCCCGGCGACAACGGCGACGCCTGGGTGCAGGGCCGCGACAAGAAATACGCGCCCGCCGAGATTTCCGCCTTCATCCTTCAGAAGATGAAGGAGACCGCCGAGAGCTATCTGGGCGAGAAGGTGGAGAAGGCCGTCATCACGGTGCCCGCCTACTTCAACGACGCCCAGCGCCAGGCCACCAAGGACGCCGGCAGGATCGCCGGGCTTGAAGTGCTGCGCATCATCAACGAGCCCACCGCCGCGGCGCTGGCCTACGGTCTGGACAAGACCGAGCAGTCGAAAACCATCGCGGTCTACGACCTGGGCGGCGGCACGTTCGACATCTCCATCCTGGAGATCGGCGACGGCGTGTTCGAGGTGAAGGCCACCAACGGCGACACCTTCCTGGGCGGCGAAGACTTCGACATGCGCATCGTCGATTATCTCGCCGACGAGTTCAAAAAGGAGAACTCGATCGACCTGCGCAAGGACAAGCTGGCCCTCCAGCGCCTGCGCGAGGAGGCCGAGAAGGCCAAGAAGGAGCTGTCGAGCGCCACGTCCTACGAGGTGAACCTGCCCTTCATCACCGCGGACGCCTCCGGTCCCAAGCACCTGAACATCAAGCTGTCGCGCGCCAAGCTCGAAGCGCTGGTCGAGGATCTGATCAAGCGCACCATCGAGCCGTGCAAGGCGGCCCTGAAGGACGCGGGCATCTCGGCCTCCGACATCGAGGACGTGGTCCTGGTGGGCGGCATGACCCGCATGCCCAAGGTCCAGGAAGCGGTCAAATCCTTCTTCGGGCGCGACCCGCACCGGGGCGTGAACCCCGATGAGGTCGTGGCCATGGGCGCGGCCATCCAGGCCGGCGTGCTGCAGGGCGACGTGAAAGACGTGCTGCTGCTGGACGTGACCCCGCTGAGCCTGGGCATCGAGACCCTGGGCGGCGTGTTCACCCGCCTGATCGACCGCAACACCACCATCCCGACCAAGAAGTCCCAGACCTTCTCCACCGCGGACGACAACCAGACCGCCGTGACGATCCGGGTTTTCCAGGGCGAGCGCGAGATGGCCGCGGACAACAAGCTGCTGGGCCAGTTCGACCTGGTGGGCATCCCCCCCGCCCCGCGCGGCATGCCCCAGATCGAGGTCACCTTCGACATCGACGCGAACGGCATCGTGAACGTGTCGGCCAAGGACCAGGCCACCGGCAAGGAGCAGGTCATCCGCATCCAGGCCTCGGGCGGTCTGTCGGACGCCGACATCGAGACCATGGTCCGCGACGCTGAATCCAACGCCGAGGCGGACAAGAAACGCCGCGCGGTGGCCGAGGCGCGCAACAACGCCGAGGCGCTGATCCACCAGACCGAGAAACAGGTCGAGGAGTTCGGCGACAAGGTCTCCGCCGAGGACAAGGCCGCCATCGAGACCGCCGTGTCCGACCTCAAGGAGGTCAAGGACGGCGAGGACGTGGAAGCCATCCAGCAGAAGACCCAGGCCCTGATGCAGGCCGCCATGAAGCTGGGCGAGGCGATGTACGCCCAGCAGCAGGCCGCCGGCGGCGAGGCCGAAGCCCAGGGCGATGACGCCCAGGCCGCCGACGACGTGGTGGACGCCGAGTTCACCGAAGTCGACGGCGACGACGACAAGAAGAAGAGCGCGTGACGCGCTGACGGACGGCCCCGCTCCAACCGGCGGGGCCGTCCTTCTGTCTTCTGACGCGATACGGGCGGATCCCTTATGAGCAAGCGTGACTTTTACGAAGTCCTGGGCGTGAAGCGCGACGCGGATGCGGGCGCGATCAAGAGCGCCTACCGCAAGCTCGCCATGCAGCATCACCCCGACCGCAATCCCGGCGACGCGGCGGCCGAGGCCAGCTTCAAGGAAGTCGGCGAGGCCTACTCCATCCTGTCGGACGCCGACAAGCGCGCGGCCTACGACCGGCTGGGCCATGCCGCCTTCCAGAACGGCGGCGGCAACGGGCAGGGCCCGTTCGGCGGCGGCGGGTTCGGCGGGCACGGCGCGGCGGACTTCGCGGACATTTTCGAACAGGTATTCGGCGACGCCTTCGCCCGGGGCGGCGGCCGCCGCCGGGCCGGTCCCGCGCGCGGCGCGGACCTGCGCTATGATCTGGAGATCACCCTCGAAGAGGCCTTCACCGGCAAGGACACCGCCATCAAGGTGCCCACCACGGTCAACTGCGAGCGCTGCGACGCCACGGGCGCCGAGCCGGGCACCTCGGTGAAGACCTGCGAGACCTGTCAGGGCGCGGGCCAGATCCGCCGCACCCAGGGCTTCTTCACCATGCAGCAGACCTGCCCCACCTGCGGCGGGCGCGGCCAGTACGTGGAGACCCCGTGCCAGGCCTGCGACGGCGTGGGCCGGGTGCGCAAGACCCGCGAGCTGAAGGTGCAGATCCCCGCGGGCGTCGAGGACGGCATGCGCATCCGCCTGGCCGGAGAGGGCGAGGCGGGCGGCCGGGGCGGCCCTCCAGGCGATCTTTACATCTTCATCTCCATCCGCCCCCACGACATCTTCGAGCGCGACGGGCCGAACCTGTACTGCCGGGCGACCGTGCCCATGGTCGCCGCCGCGCTGGGCGGGGACATCCAGGCACCCACCATCGAAGGCGGGCGCGCGGAGATGCACATCCCCTCGGGCAGCCAGACCGGACGGCGCATGCGCCTGAAGGGCAAGGGCATGAGCAAGCTCAAGGCCGGCGGCGCGCGCGGCGACATGTATGTCGAGCTGTTCGTGGAGACCCCGCGCAATCTGTGCGACCGCCAGAAGGAGCTCCTCAAGGAGTTCTGCGAGCTGTCCGGCGAGGGCTGCAATCCCGACAGCGACGGCTTCTTCAGGAAGGTCAAACGCTTCTGGGACGACGTGCGCGGCGACGACGAGCCGCGCGCGAGCGCCTGATCCTCCCAGCCACTGCGCCGTTCACGGCGCGCTAACCGGCCGCGGGCCATGATGGGCGGCGAGATCAACCGCGCTGGGAACGGGTCTGATGCCGCATCGCAAGCCGCTGAAAATCGCCGTCGCCGGAGCCTCGGGGCGGCTGGGCCGCCTGATCCTGTCAGAGGCCATCCGCCGGACCGACCTCGAACTGGTCGCCGGTCTGGTCAGCCATGATTCCATCATGCTGGGCGCGGATCTGGGCGAGCTGGCCGGAACGCCGCTGCAGAACATCGAGACCACGGTGAGCGTGGAGGACGCCGCGGCGACGGCGGACATCATCATCGACGTGTCCGTGCCGCGCGCCACCGCGGGCATCGCCCGGCAGATCATCGAACTGAAATCACCGCCCGCGCTGGTGTGCGGGGTGACCGGTCTGGGCCCCGCCGAGCGCGCGGCGCTGGACGAGGCCTCCCAGCGGGTGGCCGTGCTCTACGCGCGCAATTTCTCGATGGGCGCGACCCTGATGGAGAAGCTGGTGGCGGACGCCGCCGCGGTTCTGCCCGCCGAGGAGTTCGACATCGAAATCCTCGAGGCCCACCACAAGCGCAAGGCCGACAGCCCCTCGGGCACGGCCATCGCGCTGGGCGAGGCGGCGGCCAAGGGGCGGGGGCTGGATTTCGAGCGCCACGCCATGTTCGAGCGTCCGCGCACCGACGCCAACCGCCCCGTGGGGACCATCGGCTTCGCCGCCCTGCGCGGGGGGGCGGTGGTGGGCGAGCACTCGGCCTTCTTCCTGGGCGGGCATGAAGAGATCGAGATCCGCCACCGGGCGAACGACCGCTTCATCTTCGCGCGCGGCGCCATCGAGGCGGCGCTGTGGCTGCGCAAGAAGAAGGCCGGGCTCTGGTCCATGCACGACGTGCTGGAGTCCAAGCTCCGCTAGAACAGCTCCAGCTGCTCGCCCCGGGGTTCCATGCGCGGACGCATGGGGCTGGACGCGGGGCTCAGCCTGCGCCGGGGCGGCATGGGCAGGCGCGGCTGGACCGGCTCTTCATTGACATGCAGGCCCAGCGACCGGGCCTTGGTCAGGATGGCCGCGTCCGGGCGGCCCAGCTTCAGGCTGATCGCCCTGAGGGGAGTCTGACGCCGCGCGAGGCGTCGCAGTTCGGCGATGTCGTCGCCGCGCCAGCGCTTGCCGGCATTGCGGCCATAGCCGCCTGAGGTGATCGCGTAACCCATGGCTCCGCTCCTGTTCCACAAATGAGAACATAAGCGGAACACATGAGCGCGTCAATGGTTCCATATATGGTTAATAAAAGTTACCAGCTCCCCGTGTTCTCCATGCTGGCCCAGGGTTCGGCGGGCTCCTGCGGCTCGCCGGACTGGAGCAGTTCGAGCGAGATTCGCTCGGGCGAGATCACGAAGGCCATGTGCCCGTCGCGCGGCGGGCGGGCGATGGTGTAGCCCATGGCCTGCAGCCGGGCGCACACGGCGTAGACGTCTTCCACCCGGTAGGCGAAATGGCCGAAATTGCGCGCATTGCCGTAGTCCTCGGGCTCCCAGTTGTATGTGAGCTCGATGCAGGGCAGGCCCGCGGGCAGCTTTTTCTCGTCGCCCTTGAAGCCGCGGCGTTCGATGTCCTTGGGGGTGGCGAGGAAGATCAGGGTGAAGCGGCCCTTCTCGTTCTCCATGCGCCGGATTTCCTTCAGGCCCAGCCCCTCGCTCCAGAAGCGCAGAGACTCCTCGATGCTGGGGGTGCGGACCATCGCGTGAAGGTATTCCATGGGTCTGTCTCCTGATCGGCCGGGCCGGGGATGGCCGCCCTTGCTGGAGTAGGAACGCGGGCGGGCTTGCGCAAGGCGCCGTCACCGGTTCGGATGGGGCCATGAAAAACATCGTCATCCTCACCGGCGCGGGCGTCAGCGCCGAATCCGGGCTCGGCACCTTCCGCGACAAGGGGGGCCTGTGGGAGCGGTTCGACTGGCGGACGCTCGCCACGCCCGAGGCCTTCGCCGCGAACCCTGAAGAGGTCCACGCCTTCTACAACGCCCGCCGGGAGAACCTGGCCGCGGCGAAGCCCAACGCCGCCCACGACGCGCTGGCCGGTCTGGAGCGGCGCTGGCGCGAGGAGGGGCGCGGCGATGTCCTTCTGGTCACCCAGAATATCGACGATCTGCACGAGCAGGCGGGCAGCGCCGCGCCCCTGCACATGCACGGCGAGCTGCTCAAGTCCCGCTGCGAGGACTGCGGCGACGTGTTCGCCCACGCCGATGCGCTGAGCGTGGAGCGGATGTGCGCGGCCTGCGGCCGGGCGGGGGGCCTTCGGCCCGACGTGGTCTGGTTCGGCGAGATGCCCAAGGGGCTGGAGCGCATCTATGATGCGCTGGCGGCGTGCGACCTGTTCGTGGCGGTGGGCACGTCGGGGACCGTCTACCCGGCGGCGGGCTTCGTTCAGGAGGCGAAGATGGCGGGCGCCTGGACGGTGGAGCTCACCTTGGAGCCCGGCGAGGTCTCGCCCCTGTTCGACGAGCGGCTGTACGGCCCGGCGACCGAGGTCGTGCCGCGCTGGTGCGCGGCGGCCTGAGCTATTCCACGCTGTCCTCGATGGCGTGCATGTCGTCGTCCGACAGGCCGAAATGATGGCCGATCTCGTGGACCAGCACGTGGGCGATCAGCTCTTTGAGGGTCACGTTCCCGCGCTCGCACCATTCGAGCAGGATGGGCAGGCGGTAGAGGAAGACGTGGTCGGGCCCCGCCTCGGGATCGGCGATGGACTTCTGGGTCAGGTCGACCCCGTGATAGAGCCCTGTCAGCTCATACGGGCTCTCCATCTCGAAATGCTTCAGCGTGTCCGCGTCGGCGAAGTCGATCACCTGGATCACGACGTTGCCGGTCAGCTTCCTGAACTCGGGCGGCATCTCGGCGAAGGCCGCCTCGGCGATGGCGAGGAAGTCTTCGGCTGTGGCGGGGGTTTCGTCGGCGCGGGGATGGGTCATGGCCTTCATGTAGCCGCGACCGCCCGCGGAGTGAAGCCGCATGCTTGATCGCGGAACGAAGCTGGAACATAGTGGCGCGATGACGCCCGCCCCCTTCGCCTCGGCCCTCAACCCGGCCATCGACGACGCGGCCGCGCTGATGCGCGGCGGCTGGCGGTTCCTCTATGACCGCGGGATCGTGGCCATCCCCGAATTCATCCTGCCCGACGGACGCCGGGCGGATCTGGCCGGGATCGGGCCAAAGGGCGAGATCTGGATTCTGGAGATCAAGTCGGGCGTGGCCGATTTCCGCGCGGACGCCAAATGGGCGGACTATTTCGCCTGGGCGGACCGGTTCTTCTTCCTGGTCTCCGAGCGTTTCCCCGCCAGCCTGATCCCCGAACAGACCGGGCTGATCGTGGCGGACGCCTTCGGCGCGGGGGTGGTGCGCGAAAGCCCGGTCCAGACCCTCGCCCCCGCCCGGCGCAAGGCCCTCACCCTGCGCTTCGCGCGCTGCGCGGCCGAACGGGCGATGCGCTAGCGGTCGACAGGCCTGACATGGGGCGCGCGGGTGAGCAGCCGCGCCGGATTCCACGCCATCATCGGCGCGACCTGCGCCGCGCTCACCGTGCGCGCCGCCTGCACCGCCCGACGCTTGGCCATCAGGCCGGACCCGTCTTTCAGCGCGTCCCGTATCGCGCGGCCGAACACCCCCGCCTGCCCGAACCGCGCCGCGGACAGCCACAGCAGCAGGGTCACGCCCGCATGGACGGGCAGCAGCAGCCAGAACAGCCAGCCGGGCATGTTCTTGACGAAGGTCCACAGCCGGTTGCGCGCCCCGTGATAGGTGGCGAATTCAGACCGGCGGCCCGAGGAGGCGTAGCCCATGTGGCTGACCGCCGCGTCGCGGACCTGGATGGCGCGATGGCCCCGCAGCCGGGCGCGGAAGGCCAGGTCCACGTCCTCGACATAGCAGAAATAGTCCGCGTCGAACCCGCCCAGCTCGGCGAACAGGGAGCGCCGGATCATCAGCGCCGCGCCGCACGGGCCGAACACCTCGCCCTCGGGCGGCGGCGCCATGCGGCGGCCATACCCGGCGCGATAGGGCAGGCCGGTGGCGTGATAAACGTCGCCCGCCCCGTCCAGCACCCCTTCCGCCCCATGCGCGCGCTGGGTGCAGCCGAACAGGGACGCGCTGGGATGGCGCGCGGCGGCGGCCATCATCCGTTCGAGCCAGTCCGGATCGGGAAAGGCGTCGGGGTTGAGCAGGATCAGCCATTCGGCTTTGGCTTCTTCGGCCAGCCTATTGTTGCCCGGCGCGAAGCCCAGATTGGTCTCGCTCTCGATCAGCCGCGCCCCATGGGGGAGCTGGCCGGCATCCACGTGCTCGCCCTCGGGCGAGCCGTTCTCCAGCACGAGGATTTCGCGCGGCCGCACGGTCTGCGCGTCCAGCGCGGCGGCCAGCTCGTCCATGGTCGCGCGGCTGCGATAAGCCACGATCAGGATCGCGGCGTCCGCCGCGCCTGCGCTGTCGGCGCTGGCGGCCACCTCAGGCCGCGCTGCGGATCGCTTCGGGGGCCGCGATCAGACGGGCGCGGATCGTGCCGTCCAGCGCGCGGATGCGGTCGAGGAAGTCGGACGGCACCGCGCCTTCGAGATCCGCGATGGCGTAACCCAGCTCGGCCTCGGTCTGCAGATACTGGGCGGCCACGTTCAGTCCCGCGCGCTCCGCCGCGTCGTTCAGGCGGCGCAGGAAGCCCGGCGCGTTGGCGTGGGGCACCAGAATGCGGGTCCGGCCCTCGCGCACGGGGCCGGGATCGATGCGCGGGAAGTTGACCGCGTGCATCGTGCCGCCTTCATACAGATACTTGCCCAGCTTGGAGGCGGCGTCATGGCCGATGGCCGCCTGCGCCTCCAGCGTGGAGCCGCCGATATGGGGCGTCAGGATGACGTTCTTGAATTTCTGCAGCGGGCTCTCGAAGGCCTCGTCCTTGCTTTTGGGCTCCTTGGGGAACACGTCCACCGCCGCGCCCGCCAGATGCCCGCTCTCCAGCGCGGCGGCCAGCGCGTCGACATCCACCAGATCGCCGCGCGCCTGATTGATCAGGAAGGCGCCGGGCTTCATCGCCGCGATGCGCGCCGCGTTCATCAGGTTCTTGGTCCGCGCCGTGGAGGGCACGTGCAGCGTGACCACGTCGCACTCGCGGAGCAGGGCGTCGAGACTGTCCATGCCCCGCGCGTTGCCGTGGGCCAGCTTGGGCTCGATGTCATAATAGTGCACGTGCATGCCGAAGGCCGACGCGATCACCGAGAGCTGGGCGCCGATATTGCCGTAGCCCACGATCCCCAGCTTCTTCTTGCGCACCTCATAGGCGCCCTCGGCGGTTTTCAGCCAGCCGCCCTGGTGGATGGCGAACATCTTCTCGGGCACCCGGCGCATCAGCATGACGATGGAGGCCATGGTCAGTTCGGCGACCGAGCGGGTGTTGGCGAAGGGCGCGTTGAACACCGCCACTCCGCGGCGCGAGGCTTCGTCGAGATCGACCTGATTGGTGCCGATGCAGAAGCAGCCGACAGCCTCGAGGGCGGGCGCGGCGTCCAGAAGGGCCGCGTCCACATGGGTGCGCGAACGGATGCCCAGAAGATGCGCGGTCGCGAGCTTGGCGCGGATGGCCTCGGGGTCGGGCGAGCCGGTCATCCGTTCGATGGCGATCGGGCCGTGCTGCTGGAGCACGGCGTCCGCGTCGGCGTGGACGTTTTCGACGAGCAGGGCGGAAAAAGGGGTGGCGGGCATGGAAGGTCCGGTCATTTGCTGCGCTGCGGTCAGAATGGACACGGCCCCGCCGCCGATGCAAGCGGCCAGTTGCGCTGCAGGGCTTGGCGGGGCGGCCGGGCGAGTCTAGCAATGCGCCACCCGACGGTATTGAAGGATGACCGGAATTGACCCGCGACGCCGACGCCCTGGCTCTCGTTTTCGCGCGCATCTGCGCGCAGGCCGCCCTGCCCGTGATGGATGTCTATGCCGGGGAGTTCACCGCCGAGCAGAAAGCCGACCGCTCGCCGGTCACCGAGGCGGACCGCCGCGCGGAGGACGTGATCCTGAAAGCCCTCGCCGCGGACATGCCCGGCGTGCCCGTTCTGGCTGAAGAAAGCTTTTCGGCCGGGATGCGCCCTGACATCGGCGGCGACTTCCTTCTGGTCGATCCGGTCGACGGGACCAAGGAGTTCATCTCCAAGAACGGCGAGTTCACCGTCAACATCGCGCTGATCTCCGCGCGCCGCCCGGTCGCGGGCTGCGTGTTCGCGCCCGCCAAGGGCCGGATCTATGTGGGCGGCGCTTCGGCGCTGTCCGGCGCGCTGTCCGCCGGCGGCGACGTGGACGGGGCTGCGCTGGCGCCCATCGCCGTCCGCGCGTCCGCGCCCGGGGCGATCACCGCGGTGATGAGCCGCTCTCACGCCGACGACCGCACCCGCGCCTTCGCCGAGGCCGCGGGCGTGACCGAAACCGTCAGCGCCGGATCGTCGCTGAAATTCTGTCTGGTCGCGGAAGGCGCGGCGGACCTGTACCCGCGCTTCGCGCCGACCATGGAATGGGACACCGCCGCGGGTCATGCCGTGCTTCAGGCGGCGGGCGGCAGCGTGCTGACGCCCGAGGGCGATCCCTTCCTCTACGGCAAGACCGAGGCGGGCTATCTGAACGGCTTCTTCGTGGCGCGCGGGCGCGGCTAGCGGCACATCCGCCAGCGGCCCATGTCGAAGTGGAAGTGGTCGGCGTGGGCCTGATTGTATTCAGGGCCGAGCACCGCGCGGAACACCCCGCAGGCTCCGTCGCGCACCTCGCGCAGGAAGGCCTGCTCGTCGCTCCTGCCGTTCCAGCCGGCCAGCACCGTGACCGTGCGGCCGTTCTCGAGCCGGAAGCCCGCGATGTCGATGGCGTTGGCCAGCGCGTGCTCTGAAAGACGCGCGCCCTGACGGTTGTAGACCGGGCGGCAGGCGTATGTGCCGTAATGGATGATCTCCGCGATCCCGGTGCCGAAATGCTCCTCGGCGGCGGGGATCAGCACCTGCGTCTCCCACATGTGCAGCCCGGCGGCCACCGCGCAGCGCGAGGTGATCGGCTGGGGCGCGGAATAGGGCGCGGCGGCCTCGGTGACGCGCACCGCCGTCTCCCACCCGCATCCGCCTTCGGCCTGGCGTTCGGGCAGGATGGAGAAGCCGACATCGGCCTGTTCCAGCGCCGCGTGACACGCTTCGGGGTCGTCGCGGAAGCCATGCAGCTTGCGGGCGGCGACCGTGCTGATCGGGTGGTCCAGCGCCAGCGGCGTCCAGGGCTTGAGGTGGTCGGGCATGGCTTCCACCGCCCGCCACCCGCCCCACAGGCACAGGCCCAGAACGCCCAGCGCCAGCACCCAGGCGGAGCCGGTGTAGATCGCGCGTTGAAGATTGCGGGAGGTCATGGGCGCGATCCTGCGGTTGTTCGGGGCGGACAGGCGACCAACGCGTGGCGGCACGGCGCCGGGGCATCACGAGATCGTGGACGGGACGGGTTTCTGCGCTCAGATGCAGAAAATTTCCGCGGATAGGAGACCTGAGGCGGGACGATGAGAGACCCATGCCCGCATGGTCTATCCAGCTGACTCGTAACCGGAAGGGGGCGGTTGCTGCATGCGCTCAACGTCCCGCGCCCCCTTTCCGCCCGAAACAGACCTCCGAATCGCCGCCAGCCTTTCCGGAACGCGTTTCAGGCGCCTCGCATTTATTCGGTTGCCTGGCGCACACCACGCCCCCCGGAGCCAGGCGCTGTGAAAGGAATGAAACAATGAAAAAGTTTCTGATCTCCACCGTGTCGGCCGTCGCGTTCGCTGGCGTCGCCATGGCGACCCCGTTTGAAGACGTCGACACCGATGGCGACGGCAACATCTCGCTCGAAGAGCTGCAGGCTGTCGATCCGAACGTGACCGAAGCCGAATTCACGCTCTATGACACCGACCTGAGCGGTGACCTGGACGAAGAGCAGTATGACGCGTGGCGCGTCGCCACCCAGGGTGAAGGCGAAGCCGTCGACCCGATGGCTGAAGAGCCCGCCTTTGAAGAGCCGACCGAAGAGTTCTCTGACGAGCCCATCGACGAGTTCTCCGAAGAGCCGGCTTACGAAGAGCCCGCCTACGAGGATCCGCTGGACGAGCCGGCCTATGAAGAGCCGGGCATCTCGATCCAGGAAGACGATCCTTGGAGCGACGAAGAGTGGGAAGATGAAGAGTCTTCCGACGAAGCGGACGACGCTGAGGACGATGCGGCTGAAGACGAAGAGCCCGCCGATCCTTATGCCGATCCGATGAAATAAGACCGGTCTCTCTTCATGAGAGGCTGACCACCGGCTCCTTCGGCCATCAACGCCCCCATCCCGTGGCCGGGGGAGCCGGATCGGAACTGAGCCCCAGGGACCTCGTCCCTGGGGCTTTTCCGTGCGCTCAGCCCCAGGGGCCGCGCGGGCTCCACGGCCCGGCGGGCGAAGCCGCCGACACTCCGGCCATGGCGCGCAGCTTGACGATGCGGTTGGAGGTGGACGGGTGGGTGGAGAACAGGTTGTCCGCCCGCTGCCCGTTCAGCGGATTGATGATGAACATGTGGGCGGTGGCCGGATTGCGCTCCGCGCCGGGATTGATCGTGGCGCGTGCGGCGCGCTCGATCTTTTCCAGCGCTCCGGCCAGCCACATGGGGTCGCCGCAGATCTGCGCGCCCAGCCGGTCGGCCTCGTATTCGCGCGCGCGGCTGATGGCCATCTGAACCAGCGCGGCGGCCATGGGCGCGAAGATCGCGATGGCGAGCGCGGCCAGCAGGCCGCCCCGCTCGCGCCCGCCGAAGAAGATCGCGATGTTGGCGAGGAACCCGATCGCCCCGGCCAGCGTGGCGGTGACCGTCATGGTCAGGGTGTCGCGGTTCTTAACGTGGGCCAGCTCGTGGGCCATCACCCCGGCGATCTCCTGCCGCGACAGCCGGGCCATCAGCCCGGTGGTGGCCGCCACCGCGGCGTTGGCGGGGTCGCGGCCCGTGGCGAACGCGTTGGGCTGGTCGGTCTCGATGACATAGACCCGGGGCCGCGGCATCCCCGCCCGGTCGGCCATCGCGATGGTGTCGCGGGCCATGTCCAGCAGGCGCGGATCGCGCTCGTCGGGTCGGATCTCCCGCGCGTTGTGCATCCTCAGCACGATCTTGTCCGCGTTCCACCAGGTCCACAGATTCATCGCCGCGGCGATGGCCAGCGCGATCAGCGCGCCGCCCGTCCCGCCGATCAGCCAGCCCACGCCCATGAACAGCGCGGTCATCGCGGCCAGAAGCATGAAAGTGCGAAGGGTGTTGCCCGTCATGGTCGCTCCGATACGAAGGCCTGCGCGCCCCTTGGCGGGCGCGCCCGGCGCGCCTAGTTAGATGGTCCAGCCTTCAAGGACGCGCAAGCGATGACCGACACTCCCATCCCGCCCCGCAGGCCTCTGACCCCCGAAGCGGAACGCGCGCTCGCCGAAGCCGAGGCGCGCCGGAAGGCCCGGACCGAGGACGACCGGCCCGCCGAGCTGGGCGGCCGCAAGGGCCCTGAGCCCACCCGGTTCGGCGACTGGGAGAAGAAAGGGATCGCGTCAGACTTCTGAGACGCGAAAAATTCGCCGTTAACCATAGTTTTCAACAAATTGGCGTAGGCGCGGGCCGTTAAGACATGTTAACGTCCCGATATGACACATGTCCTCGCTCCCCTGACCGTCGCCGCCGCGCTCGCCTTCGCCGGCGCGGCTTCCGCTCAAGGACATTCCGGGACCTATCATCCCGGCGCGCCCCAGCTCGCGGGGGGCGCGTCCTCCCATCACGAGCAATACGCGGGCCACAGATCGGAATATCGCTTCGTTCGGGAGCGCCGCCATGACGGGGCGGAGTATCGCGGCTACCACCTGCCGCCCGATTACGTGACCCGCAACACCGCCGAGCCGTTCTACTATCACGTGCCCGAGGGTTACGGCCGCGAGGGCTGGCGGGGGACGGGCGAGCTCGATGGCGGGCCGGGCTGGCAGGAGGCCGAGCGGGGCCATGGCCACCGTTACGGTCATGACGCTCCGCGCGCCGAGGACGGATACATCTATCATCCCGACGGCAGCCGGACCCCGGTCGACGGACGCGCCCACGCCGACGGCTACGGCCATGGCCACTATTCTCACCATGGCCACCGGGACGTGCGCCGCGAACCCATCCCCTACCCTGAGCGCATGGACCCGCCCCGCGGCGGGCCGGGCTTCCGGGAGGGCTCGGACGGGCCGGGCCATTACTGGTCGGAAAGCCATGAGCGCCTGCCCCACGGGCATCGCTACAGCTATCACGAAAGCTATGGCGAGACGTCCGGCTGGTCGGAGCGGGCGGGCTATCGCGGTCACGCGGGCTGGCCCATCGTGCTGCCGCCCCACTTCCTTTACGGGAGCTATGGCGGCGTGGGCTACGGGGCGGGAGAGACGACCGTGGCGTATTCGCGCTCGGTCTCCCATTTCCGCTCGGCCGATCCGCGCATGCGCCTGCCCAGCGCCCGGATGGAAGCCCACCGGCGCGGCATCCGGCCCTAGATCACTCTTCGCGTCTCAGCGGCGCGGGTCGTCCTCGGGATTGATGTAGTCGATCCCCCACGGACCTGCCGCGCTGAGCTGGACCACGGTCTCGCCTTGGGCGAAGGCGTAGTGGGCCATGCCGGGGTCGAAGGCGAAAAAGCTGCCCGGTCCCAGGGCCTGCGCGGCGTTCCGGTCGGCCACCTCGCCCATGCCGAGATGGAATTCGCCCGACACCACGGTCACGATCTCCGTGCCCGGATGGGTGTGGGGCGGGATCGCATAGCCGTCCGGCAGGCGCAGACGCATCACGAACACGCCCTCTTCGGACGGATTGCCATGAAGCAGGGCGAACTCGCTGCCCTCGGGCAGCGATGGCGGGCCGGCGCTCCACTCGATTTCATCGGGTTCGAGCATGACATGGGCCTGGCCCGCGGCGGCGGCCGGAAGCATGAGACCGGCGGCGGCCGCGATGACGAGGGTTTTCATCGGATCCTCCTTTGCCAACGTGCCAATGTGCGTCTTTCACCCCCCTTGCGTCTCGGCGCCGGGCGCATCAGACTCTGGCGCAGGGCGCACTCGGCTCGCCGGTCCGCCAGTGCGCTCCCGGTTTCCCGGCCGGAACGGTCAGGTGCGCCATGAATGGAGCTTCGGCAGGAGGCATGGATGCGGCCGCGGCGGGCGCGCACCTGCCCGGCAAGCGGATGCGGTGGCTGGACTCCGCGCCCGCCCCAGCTTCCTCTCCTCCTGCTCCGAGCCCCCGGTTCACCTCACGGCGGCTGGGTCCGGCGACGGCGCTGCAGGTCGATTTCCCGCCTTTGTCCCTCAGCCAGCCTGCGGCCTCCGCCCGCCCCGGCGAGCGTCATCTCGTGATCCATCTGGCGGGCCGGGGGGTCTACTGGCACGAGCGGGGCCGGAGTTCTCAGGCGGCTGGCGACGTGGCGGTTCTGGGCGGGGCTCCGGGCTGCGGCGTGAGCCATCCTGATGGCGGGCGGGTGATCCGGTGGACGCTGCCCGCCTCGCGGCTGGACCCCTTCCTGCCCGGCGCGGAGGCGCGGGACTTCCTCCTGCTGCCGGGCGGCAGGGCGGTCACCCAGGCTCTGGCCGCATGGGCCTCGGCGTTGGCACGGCTGCGGGGACCGGTGACCCCCGCGGCCACCGACGCGCTGATCTCCCAGCTCTGCGCCCTGACCGGTCTGGCCGCGCGGGAGGCCGCAGGACCGCGATCCGCAGGGCTGGACCGGGCGGACCGCCAGCGGGCCCGGCTGCTGTTCCATATGGAGCAGAACATCGGCGACCCGGATCTGAGCCCGTCCGCCGCGGCGCGCGCGCTGGGCTTTTCCGAGCGCTGGGCGCATGCGCTGATGGCCCCCACCGGACGGAGTTTCCGCGAGCATCTCGCCGCCCGGCGGATCGAGCTGAGCGCGATGATGCTCCGGGACGCGGCGTTCAAGACCATGCCGGTGGCGCGGATCGCCTTCCAGTGCGGCTTCAACGACCTGACGACCTTCTATCGCCGCTTCAGGGGCCGGCACGGGCTGGCGCCCGGCGCCTGGCGGCGGCTTCAGCAGAACAGGGCTGGATCATAGGCATTTAATCCTATATCATTTCTTCATGAGGATTGCTGTCGCATTTTTGTGCCTTCTCACCGCGCCCGCGGGCGGGAGCGACGTCCTGCCCGGACCCATCCCGGCGGCGGTGACGCGGGTTGTCGATGGCGACACCGTGGAGGTGCGCGCCCGCATCTGGCCCGGTCACAGCGTGGACGTCCGGGTGCGGCTGGCGGACGTGGACGCGGCGGAGACATGGCGTCCGCGCTGCGAGGCCGAGCGCGAAGCGGGCGAGGCGGCGGCCCTGTTCGTGCGCGAGCGTCTGCCCGAGGGCGCCCAGGTGGCGCTGCGCGAGGTGCGTCTGGGCAGCTTCGCGGGCCGGGTCGTCGCCCGGCTGGACCTGCCCGACGGCCGGGATCTGGGCGATCTCCTGCTTCAGAGCGGCCACGCCCTGCCCTACAGCCCCCGTCCCGACTGGTGCGGCGAGGGAACGAGCTGAGCGGAGGGGCGGGCCTTGCGTGGTCCGCGCCCGAACGTCTAGAGAGGCGGGGGCGGCGTTGGGCAGCCGGAGGCAGTCATAATGTGCGGTATCGTCGGCGTCGCGGGCTCGGGACGGGCCCAGGATGTGATCCTTGAAGGACTGAGGCGTCTGGAATACCGCGGCTACGACTCCGCCGGTCTGGCGGTGATGGGCGCGGACGGCGCCGTGACCCGGGTGCGGGCGGCGGGCAAGGTCGCCGAGCTGGAACGCCGTCTGGACGGCCGCCTGGAAGGCGGCACGGGCATCGGCCACACCCGCTGGGCCACCCATGGCGAGGCCAATGACGCCAACGCCCACCCCCACAGGGCGGGCCGGGTGCATCTGGTCCACAACGGCATCATCGAGAATTTCAAGGCCCTCAAGGCCGAGATCGCCGCGGCGGGCCGCAGCTTCACCTCCGACACCGACACCGAGGCGGTGGCCCATCTTCTGGACATGGCCGTCGAGGACGGTCTGGCCCCGCGTGAGGCCATGCTGCACGTCCTGGGCCGGCTGGAGGGCGCGTTCGCCCTGGCCGCGGTGTTCGACGGCGAGGAGCAGCTTGTGGTGGGCGCGCGCCGCGGCGCGCCGCTGATCGCGGCTCTGGGCGACGAGGAGGGTTTTCTGGCCTCCGACCTGATGGCGCTGGCGGGCCGGGCGCGGCGGGTGGCCTATCTCGAAGAGGGCGACATGGCGGTGGTCCGCCCCGGCTCCATCGAGATCCACGACCGCACCGGCGCCCGGGTCGAGCGCCCGCTGGCGATCGCCGAGGCCAGCGCCGCGCTGGCCGAGAAGGGCAATCACCGCCACTTCATGATCAAGGAGATCTACGAGCAGCCCGAGGTCGTGGGCCGCACGCTGGCGCATTATCTGGACGCTGTGGAGGGACGGGTGCGCCCGGCGGAGGGGGTCGATTTCACGACCGCGCGCCGGCTTCTGATCGTGGGCTGCGGCACGGCGGCCTATGCCGGGCAGGTCGCGCGCTACTGGTTCGAGGAGGTCGCCGGGCTTCCCGTTCAGGTCGATATCGCTTCGGAATTCCGCTATCGCGAGCCCGCCTTCATGGACGGCGACATGGCGCTGTTCATCTCCCAGTCGGGCGAGACCGCCGACACGCTGGAGGCCCTGCGCCTGTGCCGCCGGGCGGGCGTGGAGACCATCGCGCTGGTCAACACGCCCCATTCGACCATGGCCCGCGAGGCCGGACAGGTCGCGCCCACACTGGCCGGGCCGGAGATCGGGGTGGCGTCCACCAAGGCCTTCACCTGCCAGCTCGCGGCCCTCGCCTCGCTCGCCGTCATGGCGGGCCGCCAGCGCGGCCGGCTGGAGGACGCGGCGGAGACCGCCCATGTCGAGGCGCTGATGGCCGCGCCGGGCCTGATGACCCGGGCGCTGGACGCCGAGGCGCGCATCGAGACCCTGGCCCATGAGCTGACCGGCGCTTCGCTGGTGCTCTATCTGGGCCGGAACCAGTTCTATCCGCTGGCGCTGGAAGCCGCTCTGAAGCTGAAGGAGATCAGCTATCTGCATGCGGAGGGCTATGCCGCCGGCGAGCTCAAGCACGGCCCCATCGCGCTGGTCGAGGACGGCGTGCCGGTAATAGTGATAGCACCCATGGACCCCCTCTTCGACAAGACCCGCTCGTCCATCGAGCAGGTCCAGAGCCGGGGCGCGTCGGTGATCTGCATCACCGATCCTGAAGGGGCGGCGGCATTGGAAGGCGAGCCTGCGCGCGTGATCGCCCTGCCTGCCGCGGGCCGGCTGGGCGCGCCGCTGGTGGGCGCGGTGGCGATCCAGCTGCTCGCCTATCATGTGGCCGTTCACAAGGGGACCGACGTGGACCAGCCCCGCAACCTTGCCAAGTCGGTGACGGTCGAATAGGCCTCAATGCCCCTCAGCCGGGCCGCGTGCCCGCGCCAGCACGAGATTTTCCGACCATGAAGCCAGTGCGCAAAGCCGTTCTTCCCGTGGCGGGCCTGGGCACCCGGGTGCTGCCCGCGACCAAGGTGATGCCCAAGGAGATGCTGCCCGTCTTCGACCGGCCCGCGATCCATCACGTGGTCGCCGAGGCGCGCGCGGCGGGGATCGAGCACTTCGTGTTCGTGACGGGCCGCAACAAGGCGGCCATCGAGGACTATTTCGACACCGCATACGAGCTGGAGCACACGCTCGAGGCCAAGGGCAAGACCGCCCTGCTCGACACCCTGCGAGCCGAGCTGCCTGATCCCGGCGCCTGCAGCTTCGTGCGCCAGCAGGCGCCGCTGGGGCTGGGCCATGCGGTCTGGTGCGCGCGCGACGTGGTGGGCGACCAACCCTTCGCGGTGCTGCTGCCCGACATGCTGATGCGGGCCGAAACGCCCTGCCTGGCCCAGATGACGGCGGCTTACGGCGAGGTCGGGGGCAACATCATCTCCGTGCAGGAAGTCCCCCGCGAGGACGTGTCCAGCTATGGCGTGATCGAGCCGGGCCGGACCAGAGGCGCGCTGATCGAGATGACCGGCATGGTGGAGAAGCCCGCCGTGGCCGACGCGCCGTCCAACCTGATGATCTCGGGCCGTTACATCCTTCAGCCGGAGATCTTCGCGCTGCTGGAGAGCCAGACCCCCGGCGCGGGCGGTGAGATCCAGCTCACCGACGCCATGCTGAGCCTGATGCGCTCCAGCCCCTTCCATGCCCTGCCCTTCGAGGGCGAGACGTTCGACACGGGCTCGAAGACGGGCTATCTGCGGGCCTCGGCCGCCTACGGGCTGGCCGACCCCGAGCACGGGGCGGAAGTGCGGGCGATCCTGTCGGGGCTTGTGGGGCGCTAGCCCGGCCACGCGCGCGAGGAGACGGGCTTGAAGGTTCTGGTCACAGGGGCGGCGGGCTTCATCGGCTCATATGTCTGCCATGCGCTTCTGAACCGGGGCTTCGAGGTCTCCGGCCTGGACAGTCTGAACGCCTATTACGATCCCGGCCTGAAGGCGCGGCGGCTGGAATTTCTCGAGCCCCGGGCCGGCTTCCGCTTCCACACGCTCGACATCGCCGACCATGAGGCCCTCGCCTCGCTGTTCACCACCGAGCGCTACGACACGGTGATCCACCTGGCCGCCCAGGCCGGGGTCCGCCATTCGCTGGACAACCCCTTCGCCTACGCGGAGTCCAACCTGACGGGCCATCTCAGCGTGCTCGAAGCGGTCCGCCACGCCGCGCCGCGTCCCTTCCTGGTCTATGCCAGCTCCAGCTCGGTCTACGGCAATTCCACGCCCGCGCCCTTCTGCGAGGACGCGCGGGTGGATTCCCCGGTCTCGCTGTACGCCGCTACCAAGCGCTCGGGCGAGCTTTTGAGCGAGAGCTACGCCAATCTGTACGGCATGGCCCAGGTGGGCCTGCGCTTCTTCACGGTCTACGGCCCGTGGGGCCGGCCGGACATGGCCTACTGGACGTTCGCGAGGAAGATCCTCGACGGCGAACCCATCGAGGTGTTCAACAGCGGCGATCTCAAACGGGACTTCACCTGGATCGACGACATCGTGGACGGGGTGGCGCGCATCGCCGAGCGCGGCCCGCTCGATGGCGGGCGCCTGCACCGGATCTACAATATCGGCAACAACCGGCCCGAGCGGCTGACCGATTTCATCGCCGCGCTGGAGCGCGCGCTGGGCGAGACGGCCGAGCGGGTGATGCTGCCCATGCAGCCGGGGGATGTTTACGAGACCGCGGCTGATATAACCGCGATCCAGACCGATTACGGCTTCGCGCCCGCCACCCGTATGGAAGACGGGCTGGCGCGCTTCGCCGAGTGGTTCAGGGCCTACAGGGCCGGACGCGCCGACACCTGGCGCCAGGGCTAGACGAGACAGCGAAAGGACACGCCATGCGCGTCGCGATGATCGGCACGGGCTATGTGGGCCTGGTTTCAGGGGCCTGCTTCGCCGATTTCGGCCACCATGTGACCTGCATCGACAAGAACCAGGAGAAGATCGACCTGCTGCGCTCTGGCGGCGTGCCGATCTATGAGCCCGGTCTCGATCTGCTGGTCCAGCGCAACATCCGCGAAGGCCGTCTGGACTTCGCCACCGACCTGACCGAGGCGGTGCGCGAGGCGGACGTGGTGTTCATCGCGGTGGGCACGCCTTCGCGCCGCGGCGACGGCCATGCCGATCTGAGCTATGTCTACGCCGCCGCCGAGGAGATCGCCGGCGTCATGGAGGGCTACACGGTGGTCGTGACCAAGTCGACCGTGCCCGTGGGGACCGGCGACGAGGTGGAGTCCATCATCCGCAAGGCGCGCCCCGACGGCGCGTTCGCGGTGGTCTCCAATCCCGAATTCCTGCGCGAGGGCGCGGCCATCGACGACTTCAAGCGGCCCGACCGGGTGGTCGTGGGCGCTCAGGAGCCCAAGGCGCGCGACGTGATGCGCGAGCTCTACCGCCCGCTCTTCCTGAACGAGACGCCCATCGTGTTCACCGAGCGGCGGACGTCTGAGCTGATCAAGTATGCCGCGAACGCCTTCCTGGCGATGAAGATCACCTTCATCAACGAGATCGCGGACCTGTGCGAGGCGGTGGGCGCGAACGTGCAGGAAGTCTCCAAGGGCATCGGTCTGGACGGCCGGATCGGCGCGAAATTCCTGCACGCGGGGCCGGGCTATGGCGGCTCGTGCTTCCCCAAGGACACGCTCGCCCTGGTCAAGACCGCCGAGCTGTATGATAGCCCCCTGCGGCTGGTTAGCGCCACCGTCGAGGTCAACGCCGCGCGCAAGAAGGCGATGGCCGACAAGATCATCGCCGCCAGCGGGGGCTCGGTGGACGGCAAGACCATCGCGGTGCTGGGCCTGACCTTCAAACCCAACACCGACGACATGCGCGACGCCCCCAGCCTGGACATCATCCCCGCGCTGCAGAAGGCGGGCGCCAGGGTGAAGGCCTACGACCCCGCCGGGATCGAGGAGGCCGAAAAGCTGCTCAGCGACGTGGAATTCGTCACCGGGCCGTATCTCGCCATGGAGGGCGCGGACGCGCTGGTCATCATCACCGAGTGGAACGAGTTCCGCGCGCTGGACACCGACCGGATCAAGGCCAGCCTGTCCGATCCGCTGATCATCGACCTGCGCAACATCTACGATCCCGCCGAGATGGCGGGCGAAGGGTTCCGCTATGTCAGCGTGGGCCGTCCCTGATCCTGTCAGGAACTGAAAGCATTCGTGACTTGGCTATAAGGGGCGGGCGGCGCTAATCGCGTCCCCGCCCTTTTGCCGTTCAGACACCGCCCGGAGCTTCCGCCATGGCCGACATGATCCCCTTCATCGACCTCGCCGCCCAGCGCGCGCGCATCCGCGAGCGGCTGGACGCGAACGTGGCGAAGGTGATGGAGAGCGGCGCCTATGTGCTGGGCCCCGAGGTGCGCGAGCTCGAGGAGCGGCTGGCCGCCTTCTCGGACGCGCCCCACGCGCTGGCCTGCGCGAACGGCACGGACGCGCTGGCCCTGCCGCTGATGGCGTGGGGGCTGAAGCCGACGGACGCGGTGTTCGTGCCCAGCTTCACCTTCGCCTCGACCGCCGAGGTGGTCCCGTGGCTGGGGGCGAACCCGGTGTTCGTGGACATCGACCCGGACACGTACTGCATGGACCCGGCCAAGCTGGAAGCCGCCATCGCGGCGATCAAGGCGGAAGGCCGGCTGAACCCGGTCGCGGTCATCGCCGTGGACCTGTTCGGCCAGCCCGCCGACTATCGCGCGATCAGCCGCATCGCCCGCGCCCACGGCCTGAAGCTGATTGCGGACTCCGCCCAAGGGTTCGGCTGCACGCTGGACGGCAAACACCCGATCGAGTGGGCGGACGTGGCCACCATCAGCTTCTATCCCGCCAAGCCGCTGGGCTGCTATGGCGATGGCGGGGCGATGCTGGTGCGCGACGAGGCGCTGCTGAAGACGCTCAAATCGCTGCACGTGCATGGCATGGGCGTGGACCGATACGAATACGACCGCATCGGCATGAACTCCCGGCTCGACACGCTGCAGGCCGCCATCCTGCTGGCCAAGATGGATGTCTTCGCCGACGAGATCGAGGCGCGCAACGCCGCCGCGGACCGCTATGCCGAAGGCTTCGGCGATCTGGTGAAGGTTCCCGCCGTGATCGAGGGCGGGGTGTCGGTCTGGGCGCAGTACACCATCGAGGTCGATGACCGGGAGGGGTTCAGAAAAGCGCTGGCCGAGCGCGGCGTGCCCACGGCGGTCTATTATCCCAAGCCGCTTCACACCCATGCGCCCTATGCGCGCTATCCGCACGGCCCTGACGGGCTGGGCGTGACCGAGGCGGCGGCGGAGCGCGTCGTCTCCCTGCCCATGGACGGCTATCTGGACGGCGAGCGCCAGACCCGCGTGATCGAGGCGGTCCGCGCCGCGCTGTCCTAAAGCTTCAGCTCGGCCTTCAGCGCCGCGATCTCGTCCAGCCAGACGCGGGCGGAGGAGTCAGACGGCATGCGCCAGTCTCCGCGGGGGCTGAGCGCGCCCGCGGACGTCACCTTCGGCCCGTTGGGCATGGCCGAGCGCTTGAACTGGCTCTGCCCGTAAAACCGCTTGGCGAAGACCTCCAGCCATTTCACGATCTCATCCATGCCGAAGGCGGTCCTGTCCGCCTCGGCCACGTGAGGCGGCCATGCGCCTCTCCCGGCGTCGCTCCAGGCGGCGTGGGCGAGGAAGGCGATCTTGGCCGGGCCCATGCCGAAGCGGACCGCGTGGTGCAGGGTGAAGTCCTGCAGGGCGTAGGGGCCGATCACGTCCTGTGTGGATTGGATCGCGCCCTCCGCGCCGGGCGGGACCAGCTCCGGCGAGATTTCGGTGTCCAGAATCGCGAACAGGGTTTTCGAGACCGCCGCGCCGAAGGTCTCGCGCCGGGCCGTCCACGCGATCAGGTGCTGGATCAGGGTTTTGGCCACGCCCGCATTGACGTTGTAGTGGGCCATCTGGTCGCCCACGCCGTAGGTGCACCAGCCCAGCGCCAGCTCGGACAGGTCGCCGGTGCCGATCACAAGGCCGTTCTCGTGATTGGCCGCGCGGAACAGATAGTCCGTCCTCAGCCCGGCCTGCACGTTCTCGAAGGTGACGTCGTAGGCGTCCTCGCCTTCCGAGTGCGGGTGGCCCAGATCATCGAGCATCTGGCTGGCGGCGGGGCGGATGTCGATTTCGCGATGGGTGCAGCCCAGCCCTTCGATCAGGGCCCTGGCGTTCGCGTGGGTGCCCTCGCTGGTGGCGAAGCCGGGCAGGGTGTAGGCGAGGATGTCCGCCCGGTCCCGGCCCAGCCGGTCGAAGGCGCGGGCGGTGACGATCAGGGCCTGGGTGGAATCCAGCCCTCCCGACACCCCGATCACCGCGCGCGGGATGCCCGTGGCGCGGAAGCGCTGGGCCAGCGCCTGGACCTGGATGTTGTAGGCTTCGTAGCAGTCCTCATCGAGCCTGGCGGCGTCCGCGGGCACGAAGGGGAAGCGCCCCACCTCCCGGTTCAGCGGGATCGCCGCGTCCAGCGGCGGGGCCAGCTCGAAGCGGACATGGCGGAAGGCGCGCACCCGCTCGCCCGCGGCCAGCGCGGAATCGCGGAAGGTGGCGAGCCGCAGCCGGTCCTGCTCGATGCGCTCCAGATCGATGTCGGCGAAGGCGCGGGTGTCGTCATTGGCGAAGCGCTCGCTCTCGGCGAGCTTCACGCCCAGCTCGTGCACGGTGAGCTGCCCGTCCCACGCCAGATCGGTGGTGGATTCCCCCGCCCCCGACGCCGCGAAGATGTAGGCGCCCACGGTTTTCAGCGACTGCACCCGGCACAGATCGGCCCGCTCGCGCGCCTTGCCGATGGTGGCGTTGGACGCGGACAGGTTCGCCATCACGCTCGCCCCGGCCAGCGCGCCGTCCAGGCTCGGCGGATGCATGGCCCACAGATCCTCGCAGATCTCCACGTGCAGGGCGAAGCCGGGCAGGTCGGCGGCCTCGAAGATCAGATCGGCCCCGAGGGGCGCGGTCTGCCCGGCGAAATCGATCTCGCGCGCCGCCGCGCCCTGGGCGGTGGCGAACCAGCGCTTTTCATAGAACTCGCGGTAATTCGGCAGGAAGCTTTTCGGGACCACGCCCAGCAGCCGCCCGCGATGGATGACCAGCGCGCAGTTGAAGAGCTGGCCGCGCAGCCGCACCGGCGCGCCCGCCAGGATCACCGGCCTCAGATCGGCGGACGCCGCGATCAGCCCGGCGGCGGCAGCCTCCGCGGCGTCCAGAAGCGGCGCCTGCTGGTGCAGGTCGTCGATGGCGTAACCGGTCAGGGACAGTTCGGGGAAGAGGGCCAGGCTGGCGTCCGCCTCGTGGGCCTCTGTCGCCAGCCGCACATGGCTGTCGAGATTGCGCTGCGGGTCGGCGGCGTGGACCAGCGGGGCGAAGGCCGCGGCGCGGACGAAGCGGTGACGGTGGATGTTGTCGAACACGGGCGCGCTGCCTTGCCTTCGCCGGGCTCGCGCCCGCACTTTTGCTCAAAGTGAGTATTTATGCCGGACGGCGGCTGGCCGCAAGCGCAGGCTGGTCAGGCGGCGTCCAGATCCACCGCGCCGTCCAGATCCTCGACCATGCCGGAGAAGTCTCGCGGCAGGGTCGTCCCGGTGAAGCAGCCGCCGGTGAAGCGCGCCTTGCGGCAGTCCGCCCCCGTCAGCCGGGCGTAGGACAGGTCCGCGCCGGTCACCACGGCGTGACGCAGGTCCGCGTCGGACAGGTCGGCGTAGCGCAGGGCGGCGGCGGCCAGGACGGCGGCCATCAGCCGGTCGCCGGGCAGGACCAGCGGGCCGATCTTGGCGCCGCGCAGATCGGCGTTGTTCAGTCGGGCGCCGGTCAGGTCCGCGCCGCGCAGGTCGGCGCCGCGCAGGCAGGCCATCCTCAGATCGGCCTTCTCCAGCTTGGCGCCCTGAAGCTCCGCGCCTTCCAGATCCATGCCGTACAGTGTCGCGCCGCGCGCCTGCAGGGCGGTCAGATTGCGCCGGGCGAGGGATTTGAGGCCCCGCAGGTCCGCGCCGTTGAAGGTGGAGGGCTGGCCCTGCTTGCCGCCGGTCTCGCACCAGACGGCGTGCGCCTGCAGCGCCTTGGCCACCTCCGCGGCGTTCTCCGCGATGGGCGTGCCGACGGGCGCGTCGGTGAGCGCGCCTTCGGTGTTGGTGTTGTTGGTCCGGGCCGAGGCGAGGTTCACCCCCACCAGGATGGCGTGGGACAGGTCGGCGTCGGTCAGGTCCGCGCCGGAGATGTCCGCGCCTTCCAGATTGGCGCCGGGGAAGCGCGAGCCGCGCAGATTGGCCCGGTTCAGCCGCGCGCCGATCAGCACCGCGTCGGAGAAGTCCGCACGCTGGGCCACCGCGCCGGTCATTTTCGAGCGGGTCAGGTTCGCGCCCGCGAAATTCGCCGCCACCGCGTCGTTCGCCCGCGGGGCATGGGTGATGATGGCCAGGCCCTTCTCGCGGTCCACCTGCGCGATGGCGCCCTCGCGCAGGTCCGCTTCGCCCAGATCCGCCCCGGTCAGGTTGGCGCCGCGCAGGATCGCCCCGCGCATGTCCGCCCGGCGCAGGGTCGCGCCCGACAGGTCGGCCCGGCGCAGGTCGCAGGCGAACAGGTTCGCGCTGGTGAACACCGTCCCGGCCAGGTTCGCGCCCATGAACACCGCGCCCGAGCAGTCGGAGTCCGCGAGGTTGCGGCCCGAAAGGTCGAGATTTTCCAGAATCTTGTAGGAGAAGTTCGCCCGCGCGCCGCCTTCGCGGCCTGTCAGCAGGCGCTCATGGCGGGCGCAGATGGCGTCGACCTCGGTCTGGGTCAGCCGCTGATATGTGACGGGACGCCCGATCATTTCCCCTGCCGCCCTTCTGGCTCCAGCCCCGGAGCGCACGCCGGGTCAGGCAAAGCCTAGTCCGGACAGGATTAACGCGCTGTTTAAGGCGGTTCAGCGAACCGGAGGCGGCGCGGCGAGGCGCACGCGGGTCATGCCCTCCCGCCCCAGCCGGTCGAGCGCCTGATCCACTGTCTCGTCAGGTCCCGGCGCCAGATCGGCGTCGTAAAGACCTGCGCGCGCGTCCTGAGCCACCAGCGGACGGCCCGTCTTCAGGCGGGTGAAGAAGCCTGCATTGACCCGCTCGCCCGCCGCCTCCCTGACGCGCTCGACCACCGTGATCCCGGCGTCGCGCAGGATGGCCGCGCCCCGGCCCGAGACCCGGGGGTCGGGATCGGCGCAGGCGATCAGCACCCGCGCCACCCCCGCCCGGACCAGCGCCTCGGCGCAGGGTGGAGTCTCGCCGTGATGGGCGCAGGGCTCCAGCGTGACATAGGCGTCCGCGCCGCGGGCGGCCTCTGCGGCCTGCTCGAGCGCCTGCGCCTCGGCATGGGGACGGCCCGAGGGCGCGGTCACGGCGGCGCCGACCACCCGGCCCTCTTTGACGATCACGCAGCCGACGGAGGGATTGGGCGCGGTCCGCCCCAGCCCGGAGAAGGCCAGCGCGAGGGCGGCGTCCATGAAGCGCAGGTCTGCGGGGCTCAGCCCTTCGGGCATGGCGGCAGCGGCTCGGCGCGGTCGGCGTCCAGATAGCGCGCGGTGACGGGGACCAGCCCGTCCAGCTCGATCAGGAGCGGGTTCGCCGTGGGCACCTCGACATCCATGATCGCGGCTTCGTCGAGCGCGAACAGCATCTTGATGAGCGCGCGCAGCGAGTTGCCGTGGGCGCTGACCAGCACGTCGCCGCCCGACAGGGCCGGCGCGATCAGGCCCTCGAAGCAGGGGCGCACCCGGTCGAGCGTGGTCTTCAGGCTTTCGGTGGCGGGCAGCAGGGCGGGATCGACCCCGGCATAGCGCGGGTCGAAGCGGGCGTGGCGCTCGTCGTCCTCGGCCAGGGGCGGAGGCGGGGTGTCGTAGGAGCGACGCCACACGCGCACCTGCTCCTCGCCGTGAAGGTCGGTGGTCTCCGCCTTGTTCAGGCCGGTCAGCGCGCCGTAATGGCGCTCGTTCAGGCGCCAGTCGATCTCCACCGGCGTCCAGCACCGGTCCATGGATTCCAGCCCCAGCCAGACCGTGCGGATGGCGCGCTTCATGGCGGAGGCGAAGGCCACGCGCGGCGCGAACCCGGCCTCGGCCATCAGCACGCCGCCCTTGCGGGCCTCGCCTTCGCCGCGCTCGGTCAGGTCCACGTCCACCCAGCCGGTGAAGCGGTTCTCAAGATTCCACACGCTCTGGCCGTGGCGGGTGAGGACGAGACGGGTCATGGGGATTCCTGAAGGTCGTGGCGGACGGGACGGGGCCGGGTTTAGCGTGCTGCGGCGAGGGCGTCGAGGGCGCGGGCGAGCCCGGCGCGCCAGTCCAGCCCGTCCACCCCCGCAAGCCCGCGAAGGCGGATCGAGCCCAGCGCGGAATCGGCCGGACGCCGGGCGGGGCGGGGGAACTGCGAGGACGGGATCGGGCGCACCCGGGCGTGCGGCAGGCCGCGCTCGCGTGCGCCCTCGAAGATCGTCTGCGCGAAGCCCGCCCAGCTCACCGCCTCCATGCCCGCCGCGTGCAGCAGGCCGTAGGGCCGCGGATCGCGGGCGAGATCGAGCAGCAGTCCGGCCAGCGCGTCCGCGGGGGTGGGCGTGGTGCGCTGGTCGTCCACCACGCCGATCTCTTCGCGCGTCCCGGCCAGACGCAGCATGGCAGTGACGAAATTCTGCCCCGTCGCGGAGAACACGCCCGACGTGCGCACGATCAGCGCGCGCGGATGGGCGGCGGCCACCCGGCGCTCGCCCTCCAGCTTGGACGCGCCATAAACGTTCAGCGGCCACACCGGGTCGCCCTCCAGCCGGGGTCCGGCGCCCGTGCCGAACACATAGTCGGTGGACACGTGGACCAGCCGCGCTCCGGCGCCGTGGGCGGCGGCGGCCAGCGCGCCCGCGCCCGCCGCGTTGATGGCGAAGGCGTCGGCCTTGCGGGTTTCCGCGTCGTCCACGGCGGTGAAGGCGGCGGTGTTGATCACGATGGCGGGCCTGAGCCGGGCGACGGCGGCGCGGACCGAGGCGGGGTCGGCCAAGTCCATCTCCGACCGGCCCAGCGCGAAGGCGGGCAGGCCGCGCGCTTTAGCGGCGGCGGTCAGGGCCCTGGCGAGCTGGCCGGAGCGTCCGGCGATGAGAAGCGTCATGACGGCTCCCTGGGGCGAGTGTCCCGCCTGTCGCGCGGCGGCGCGCATCGCTTCGGCACTAGCGGGAAACCCGCCGCCCGTCCAGACGGAGCGGGCCCTCTGGCAACGCGCGCCGGGCGCTGCTAGACCTTCGGGCGAACTCCCGGTCCCCGTCAGGGGACGCTTTTTCGGACCCGCGCCGATGGCCGACAGCCCCGACACCGCCCGCGAAAGCGCGCGCGCCCTGAACGCCATGCGGCGGACCATCGAGATCGAGCGCGAGGGGCTGGCGCGTCTGGCCGACGCGCTGGGCGAGGAGGCCGCCGCCGCCGCCGTGCTGATCGCAGGGCTGAAAGGCCGGCTGGTGTGCGCGGGCGTTGGCAAGTCGGGCCATGTGGCGCGCAAGATCGCCGCCACCCTCGCCTCTACCGGCACCCCCGCCTATTACGTGCATCCGTCCGAGGCCAGCCATGGCGACATGGGCATGATCACCCGCGAGGACGCGGTTCTGGCCCTGTCCAAATCGGGCGAGACGCGCGAGCTGAGCGACATGATCGCCTATTGCCGCCGCTTCGGCGTGCCCCTGATCGCCATGACGGCGGGGGCGGAGAGCACGCTGGCGCAGGCCGCCGACCGGCTGCTGCTGCTGCCCGAGGCCGTGGAGGCCTGCGGGGAGACGCGCGCGCCGACCACCTCGACCACCATGATGATGGCCTATGGCGACGCGCTGGCCGTGGCGCTGATCGAGGCGCGGGGCTTCACCGCCACCGATTTCGCCGTCTTCCATCCCGGCGGCGCGCTGGGCGCGGCGCTGGCGAAGGTGTCCGACCTGATGCACGCGGGCGAGGCGGTGCCCCTGGTCTCAGAAAGCGCGGCCATGGGCGAGGCGCTGCTGGAGATGAGCGGCAAGGGCTTCGGCTGCGTGGGCGTGACCGGCGCGGACGGATCGCTGACCGGCATGATCACCGATGGCGACCTGCGCCGGAACATGGGTCCCGACCTCATGGAACGGCCCGTCTCCACGGTGATGACCCGCCACCCCCGCACCGCCTCCCCCGACCTTCTGGCCGCCGAGGCGCTCAGGCGCATGACGGCGGGCAACCGCAAGATCACCCAGCTCTTTGTCGCCGACGAGGACGGCCGCCCCGTCGGCCTTCTGCACATGCACGACCTGCTGCGCGCGGGCCTGAGCTGAACCGACGAAGGACCTCCCATGACCGACGACATCCGCCCCCGCGCCGACATCAAGGCGAACACCTGGGATTTCGAGACCCTGCCGCTGATCAAGCCCACGGGCTTCCGCGAGTATGACGCGCGCTGGTGGTTCGGCCATCCCGGCTCGGACAAGCCCTCGGAACTGAACCTGTATGGCGTGCAGGCGCTGGGCCTGGGGCTGGGCACGCTGATCCACGAGCTGGGCGTGGCCCCGAAGATCGTCACCGGCCATGACTTCCGCAGCTATTCGCTGAGCGTGAAGCAGGCGCTCGAAGTGGGCCTGATGCAGGCGGGGATCGAGGTCCATGACATCGGGCTGGCGCTGTCGCCCATGGCCTATTTCGCCCAGTTCCATCTCGACATCCCCGCCGTGGCGATGGTCACCGCCAGCCACAATTCCAACGGCTGGACAGGCGTGAAGATGGGCGTGGAGCGCCCCCTGACCTTCGGACCGGACGAGATGAGCCGCCTGAAAGAGATCGTCCTGAACGGAGAGGGCAGGCCGCGGTCCGGCGGCGGCTATGTGCGCGCGATGGGCGTGGACGAAGCCTATGTGCGCGATGTCTCGCAAGAAACAGAGCCGGGCAAGAGGCTGAAAGTCGTCGCCGCCTGCGGCAACGGCACGGCGGGCGCGTTCGCCAAGCGCGCGCTCGACGCCATGGGCGTGGACGTGGTCGAACTCGACTGCGAGCTCGACCACACCTTCCCGCGCTACAACCCTAACCCCGAGGACATGGCCATGCTGCACGCCCTGGCCGAGGCGGTGCGCGAGCACGGCGCGGACGTGGGCCTGGCCTTCGACGGCGACGGGGACCGCTGCGGCGTGGTGGACAACGAGGGCGAGGAGATTTTCGCCGACAAGGTGGGGCTGATGCTCGCCCGCGACCTGTCCGCCGAGCATCCGGGCGCGACCTTCGTGGTCGATGTAAAATCCACCGGGCTTTACGCCATCGATCCGGTTCTGAAGGCGAACGGGGCGGAGACGGTCTACTGGAAGACCGGCCATTCCTACATCAAGCGCAAGTCCCACGAGCTGGGCGCGCTGGCCGGGTTCGAGAAGTCGGGCCATTTCTTCCTGCAGCCGCCCATCGGCCATGGATATGACTGCGGGCTGACCGCGGCGCGCTGCGTGATCGAGATGCTGCGCCGGAATCCTGAAAAGACCATGGCCGATCTCAGGCGCGACCTGCCGGTCAGCTACGGCTCGCCCACGATGAGCCCGGCCTGTCCCGACGAGGTGAAGTATCAGGTCGTCGACCGCATTGTCGCGGACGTGAGCGCGATGGACAGCTTCGCCGGGCGGAAGATTACGAACGTCAACACCGTCAACGGCGTGCGTTTCACGCTCGAGGACGGCGCCTGGGGGCTGATCCGGGCGAGCTCGAACACGCCCAATCTGGTGGTCGTGGTCGAGAGCCCCAACAGCGCGGAGGACGTCAAAACGATCTTCCAGGGCATCAAGGCGGAACTGTCCAGACACCCCGAGGTTGGCGCCTTCGATCAGGAGCTGTAGGGCCTCGCGCGGCGCGGCAGGCTTGAAAGCCGCCCCCCGCCCTGCCAGTAATCTGTTATGTTTCGACCATTCCCGCGCTAGGGCTGCTGGAGCGCTTGATGAAAATACTCGTACTGGGCGGCGACGGATTCTGCGGCTGGCCGTCGGCCCTGCACCTGTCCGCCAATGGCCATGACGTGGTCATCGTGGACAATCTCTCGCGCCGGAAGATCGACGTGGAGCTGGAGGTCGAGAGCCTGACCCCCATCCGCTCCATGGGCGAGCGTCTGGACGCGTGGGAGCGGGTCTCGGGGCGCCGGATCGGATTCCGCGACATGACGCTGGGCCGGGACTACGCCGAGCTGCTCGCCCTGCTTCAGGCCGAGAAGCCCGACGCCGTGGTCCACTTCGCCGAACAGCGCGCCGCGCCCTATTCGATGAAGAGCGCCCGGCACAAGCGCTACACGGTCGACAACAATCTGAACGCCACCAACGACGTGCTGGCCGCCATCGTGGAGAGCGGGCAGGACATCCATCTGGTCCATCTGGGCACGATGGGGGTGTATGGCTACGGCACCGCGGGGATGAAGATCCCCGAGGGCTATCTGACGGTGAAGATGGACACGCCCGAAGGGCTGGTCGACCAGGAGATCCTCTACCCGGCCAATCCGGGCTCGATCTACCACATGACCAAGACCCAGGACGCCCTGTTCTTCCAGTTCTACAACAAGAACGACAAGGTCAAGATCACCGACCTGCACCAGGGCATCGTGTGGGGCACCCAGACCGAGGAGACCCGCACCGACGAGCGGCTGATCAACCGGTTCGACTATGACGGCGATTACGGCACTGTGCTGAACCGCTTCCTGATGCAGGCGGCGGTGGGCCACCCGCTGACCGTGCACGGCACGGGCGGGCAGACCCGCGCCTTCATCCACATCCAGGACACGGTGCGCTGCATCCGTCTGGCGGTCGAGAACCCGCCCCAGACCGGCGACCGGGTGCGGATCATGAACCAGATGACCGAGACCCACCGGGTGCGCGATCTGGCCCAGATGATCGCGGACATGACCGGCGCGGACGTCGCGCGGCTCCCGAACCCGCGCCAGGAGGCCGACGAGAACGACCTGCACGTGGAGAACGCGGCCTTCCTGTCCATGGGGCTCGAGCCGATCACGCTCGCCGAGGGCCTGATGGAGGAAGTCACCGACATCGCCCGGCGCTACAAGGACCGGTGCGACCTCTCCAAAGTGCCGTCCGTGTCGTACTGGAACCGCACCCGCGAGGCCGCCCAGGCCGCGCAGTAGGCGCGCTCAGCCGTCGAAACCGCCCAGCGTGAACAGCACGACCTGCAGCCGGAGCGTCCGGGTCGGCCCCAGATTGCCCAGTTCGAGGTTCTGCTCCTCGTACAGGATGCGCACGTCGGTGCATTCGTCGCGATAGGCCAGCCCGAAGACCTCCGAGCGGGTGATGTCTCCGCTCACGTCGCGGATCGCGCGGTAGGTCGCGCTCCAGCGGTCGGTCAGGTCGAAGGCCAGCGACACGCCCACATCCTCGCGGGGCTGGCCGGTGGCGGCGCTGAAATCGATCCGCCGGTAATCCACCGCGCCTGACACCCGCCACAGGTCGAAGCCCGCCAGGACGTCGATGCGGCCCAGCGTGTTCGTGTCGGTGTCGTAACGGGTCTGGGCGGCGGCGTTGAGGAATCCGAAGTCCACCGTCAGTTCGGAGACCAGGTCGGACCAGTCCCGCGACAGGCCCGATCCGGGGCCGAAAACGGACTCGCCGTCCAGCCTGCGGCTCAGGCCGTTGAACACTTCCACGTCCGGAAGCCAGGGGCTGTCGGTGTGGGCGGCCATGGTCACCCCGGCATCGACCCGGACCCCGTCCTCCCAGACATCGAACCCGCCCGCCCGGTTGCGCGAGAACAGGTTCGAGCGGGACAGCTCGAAGCCCTCGGCGTCGATGTTGGGGACGATCAGGTCGTCATCGAGGCCGCTGGAGACGGTGCCGCGCACGCGGGGCTCGATGAAGACGCTGCCCCACTGCGCGGGGCGGACCAGAGGGTAGGATATGTCAAGAGAGGCCGCGCCCGCGCCTCGCGAGAGCGAGAAGCGCTCCTGCGGGACGCCCTGATTGTTCGCCACCTCGATGTCGTAGGCGTCGTAGCGGCCATAGGCGGACGGCGTCACGCGCACGCCCCCCGGCACGGTGAAGGGGCGGGTCCAGTCGAGTTCGGCGCTGGCGCGGGCGTAATCGGTGCCCTGTTCGCGGGTCAGGGCGGTCCCGGTGACGTTCGCGGTGACCGCGCCCGCCCATTCGGGCAGAGGGGCCTGGGCGGTCAGCCGCACGAGGGGCGCGACCTGCGGCAGGCGCGAATCCAGCCGCCCGGGCCGGGTGCTCTGAAAATCGATGGCGGCGATGTCGGCGTAGTACCAGTCGGTCACGCCCCGCATCCACACCTGGCTGATCAGATCGCGATCGCTCTCGTAAAGGGCGAATTCGGCGTCGGGACGGTCGGGGAAGCCGTACTTGCGCAGATAGAGGGTTTCGGTCACTCGTTCCGCGCCGAAGCCCCAGTCCCATCCCTGCGCGATCCGGAACCGGCCCTCGGCGAACAGATGGCCCCGGAACGCGGCGTCTCCGAACCGTCCGTCCCGGTCGAAATCGCGCTCATGGGTGAAGCTGCCGGCGGCGCGCACCTCGCCTGAATAGAACCGCCGCCGGTATTCCAGCTCCATCAGCGGGTTGACCTCGGTCATCAGGCGCGGCGCGATGGTCAGGTCCTGATAGGGCGAGATCGCCCAGTAATAGGGCTGCTGGTAGTTGAAGCCCGTCCGGTTGGACACGTCGAACTTGGGGAAGAGCAGGCCCGAGCGGCGTGGGCTGGAAGGGTCGGCGTGAGCGAACACGGGGCTGTAGAAGACCGGCACGCCCAGCACGTCCAGTCGGGCGTCGCGGTAGTAGATCATCTGCTCGGTCTCGTCGCGGATCACTTCGGACGCGCGCAGACGCCAGGTGGGCTCGCGCGTGGAGTCCTCGCACAGATCGCAGGCGGTGTAGAAGGCGCGGCTCAGCTCCAGCCGCCCGTCGGGGCGTCTCAGCGCGAAAGCCGCGCCCGCCCGGCCGTTGTTCTCCAGAAGCGCCGCGAAGCCCTGGGCGACGCCTTCGCCCAGCTCGTCGGTCAGTTCGATCTCGTCGGCGGTCTGGGCGGGGGCGGCGCCATCGAACAGTCGCACGTTTCCCCGCGCGATCACCCGTCCGGTGGTGGTGTCGTAGACGACCTCGTCCGCCTGCACCAGCCGGTCGCCCGACTGCAGGGCCACCGAGCCGGTGGCGGTGACGATGCCGCTCTCGCGGTCCTCGTCCACCTGTTCGGCATCGACATACAGCGGCCGGTCGGGATCCGCGCCCTGGGCGTCCGCGGACGCCGCGGCAAGAAGGGCGGAGGCCGACGCGGCGGCCATCAGTCGTGCGAGCATCCGTGTCGTCCCCGGGCGGAGCGGTCGTCGTCCCCAGACAGCCTGTCTACGCCATGACCGTTCAGGCGTCCATGCGGCAGGCCACGTCCCGCCAGACATGATCGCGGCCCGTGACGGAATCACGGGCCGCGACCGCAGGATGGGGCGGACGCTCAGGCGCGGCCGCTGACGCCCGGCTGCTCCTGGCCGGACAGGCCTTTGCGGCGCTGCATTCCGGTCAGGGCGAGGATCATGTCCTCGAGCAGGTCGGGGTCCTCGACTTCCAGAAGCTGGTCGATGATCGCCCAGGCCCTGGGGTCGATCAGGCGCGGCGGCGCGCTGGCCGCCATGATCGTGGTGGCCGGGACGGGCAGGCGGAAGATATGCCTGCAGCGGTCCAGATCGCTCTCGCGGATCGCGCAGCGCACCGCGATGGCGTCGCCCTCGCCGTAGGATTTCGGCCCGCCGATGATCTCCAGCGGCCAGCCCAGTTCGGCGAACAGGTTGATGTGCCGCGGATCGGTGCAGGCCACGATGGCCTCGGCGTTGAAGGTCAGGGCGAACTCGGCGAGCGCCGTGACCATGTAGCCGCGGCATTCGGCGTCCGTCTCCCGGTCGTGGCCGGGCCCCGCGATCCAGCGCGAGAGCTCCCACACGCCCGCGCCCGAACAGCGGCCCTCGCGCTCCACGAACGGGGCCAGCACGGTCTGGAACATGTGCTCCTTCCACGTGGGCAGGAGGCGGGCGGAGCCCAGCACCTCCCCGACATCGCCCAGCAGCAGCATGTAGACCGCGTGCTGGTGATCAAACTGGTCGACCTCGAGCGGCTCGCCGCTGTCGATCGCCTTCCAGCCCATCCTCTGGACGAAGATCTCCTGTCTCTGACGGTGCATCTGGTCCAGCTGCCGGACGTAAAGAGTCCGGTTGGCCGGGGTGACGATATGGACACGCATGGGAGAAGCCCCCTTCCTCTGAGTGGTTAAGGAAAGGGTAACCATGATTAAGCGCCGCCGCCTTGGGGGAATTCCCCTAGACGTCACGCAACCCGATGAAGTTTTTTAATAAAAGCCGCCCGAGGCCTTTACGGGCCTAAAGATAGACCAGACCCATCCGGATCGCGTCCACGCACAGCTGGACCGAGGTGGACGAGCCCATGCGCGAGCGGGCGTTCTCCAGGTGGTGCTCCACCGTGCGTTCGGAGATGGAAAGCTGGGCGGCGATCTGACTCTGACGGCGGCCCGCGGCCAGCAGGGCGATGACTTCCTTCTCGCGTTCGGTCAGATGCACGTCCCGCTCGCGGGTGAGGTCGTGCTGGATGCGCCGGGCCGCGCCCGCGTAGTACAGCGACATGATGTGCAGCGCGCGCCGGGCGGCCGGGTCGTCATCGGTGTCGCGCCCGAACAGGACCACCAGCGACAGCGAGCCGTCCAGATTTCGCATCGGCGTGGTGAAGCCGTCGGTGAAGCCGAAATCGCGGGCATGGTCCATGACCCGGCGCTCTTCTGGGCTCAGCTCGCGCCAGGTCGCCACGTCCGACCAGGCGAACGGATCGGTCCGGCGCATGGCCTCGCGCAGGGCCGGATCGTCCTGATAGAGCTTGTTGCCCATGTAGTGGGACTCCCACAGGGGGTCCCACTGGCCGAAGAAGTTGTCCCGCGACGGCGCGCTGCCCGCGCCGGGCAGCTGGGCGCACACGAAGCTGTCATAGCCCAGCCGGCCGACCTGTTCGGAGAAGGCGCGGTTCAGGCCCGGCGACGAGTTCGCCGCCTGGGCGGCCGCCAGAAAGTCGAAGGCCTGCTGGGACAGGCTGGAAGTCCCGGTCTCGATCATCTCGCCGCTCCCGTCCCCTGCGATCAGGGACACTGTCGCACGCGCAGGGTAAACGCTTCCCTGCCTGAAACGATAGTTCCGGCAGGGCAGGGCGCAAACGATTTGGGCTGAAGCGGGCCTTCAAGATGCAGTTGCAGGCGAGATTCTACAATCTGCGATAGCGGCAGGGGCCGATTCCGCCCATCGCCGCGGCGATTCCGGGAATTCCGACCATGTCCACGACCAGATGCTGCCCGTCCCGGCGGTAGCGCAGCAGCGCCATGCCCAGATCGGGCTGGTAGATCTCGGTCGAGCCATGGGCGGTGCGGTAGCGGGCGGGCGAGTTGAAGCCCATCACCGACAGGCTGTCGCGGTAGAGCGTCATCTCCGGAATCGGGCAGCCCGAACCCGAGGCCTGGGGGTCGAGCGCCCACGTGCCCGTAGCCACGTTCGTGGCGCAGCCCGGCAGGGCGAGGGCCGACAGCAGGGCGGCGGCGGCGAGAGCGGGGCGCGGGAACATGGGGGAAACTCCCTCAGATCGTGATCCTGCTGGAACCCGCCGCGACGGCGGGCGGTTCCCCACAGAAGGCGATGACGGCCGGAAACCGGCCCTGTTTGCGCCCTGATCGTGAGGTCTGCTGGCCTGCGTTCAGCCTCTGCGGAGACGATGATGAAGATGATTTCGGCGATGATGGCGGCGGCCGCCCTGACGGGCGCGGCGGCGGCGGACGAGGCCTTCCTGCCCCGGACCGATTACGAAGCCGAGGCGGTGGTCTCCGACACCCGCGCCAATACCCGGCTGGATGCGACCCTGCGCCACCACCGGGGCCTGTTCCGCGTCGAGGGCAGCTATCAGGGCCAGCCGGCGGTCTTCCTGGTGGACGCGCCGCGCGACACCTCCACCCTGCTGATGGACGTCAGCGGCATGCGGATCGCGATGGACGTGCCCACCAACGGCGCTCTGGACCGGGTGACCCGCGCCAGCTCCGCCCGCGAGCGTCTGGGTGAGGACATGGTGGCGGGCGAAGCCTGCACGGTGTATCGCGTGGCCGAGGGTGCCGAGCGCGCCGACGTGTGCATGACCGGCGACAACATCGTGCTCAGCGTGGACACGCCCGTCGAAGGCCGCGTGTTCGAGGTGATCCGCCTGCGGCGCGGCGCGCAGGACGCGAACCTCTTCCGCGTTCCCGCCGGGTATCAGCGCACCCGTCTGCCTCAGAGCCTTGGGACCATCCCGCTTCAGCGGCGCTGAGCCTCGTAATCCTCCCGATCATGCCGGCGTCCGCGTTTGAGGACGAAGGCGACACTGGACAGATTGTCCAGATTCTCCACGGGGTTCTCGCGCAGGAACACCAGGCTGGCCAGACGGCCCGGCTCCACCGCCCCCAGATCCTCCGGGACGCCGAGCGCGGCCGCCCCGCCTGAAGTGGCGGCGCGGATGGCCTGCGCCGGCGACATCCCGGCATGGTCGGAGAGCAGCGCGAGCTCTTCATGCAGGGCCGGCCAGGGGTTCTCGGGGTGGGTGTCGCCATCGGTGCCCGCCGCGATGACGACCCCGGCCGCGGCGGCATGGGCGGTCAACAGTCCGGCCAGCTCGGCCGTGCAGAAGGGCGGCACGAGACTGGCGCCCATCTCGTGACGGCGTTCCGCCTCCCGGTGCACGCGCAGCGTCGCGTCCAGAACGATGCCGTTCGAAGCCATGCGCTCGAACACGGGGGCGAGCGCGGGATGGGCCTCTTCGCCGAACAGCCCGGCATCGACGGGGAAGCGGTTCCGGTACAGGTCGGGCCGCTCCTCCATCGCCTGATAGCCCAGATAACAGGCGTGAGACGCCACATCGACGTCGAAGGACGCCACTTCGGAAGGAAGGGCGGGGAACACCATCGCGTGCGCCCAGACCGCCATCCCCTGACTGCGCGCCTCGCGCGCGACGCCGCTCACGAGACGGGCGGGCAGATCAGCGTAGATCTTCAGCCCCGACGCCGAGGTGCCGCGGGCCACGGCTACAGCCAGCTCGAGATCGGTGTCATCGTCCAGAGCCTGCATCCAGGGGGCGTCTCCCGGCCGGGCGCCCCGGGTCACGGCGATGGTTCTTGGATCGTCGAAGAAGCCCGGGCCGGCCACAAGCGCGGCGTAGTGGATGTCGGGGGCGTCGATTTCCCCGGCATGGGAGGCCCGGGCCAGATCGGCGACCTGCCGGACGTCGTCGGCCATGCTTCTGACCGCGACCACCCCGGCGTAAAGCTGTCGGCGCAGGCTCGCTTCGGCGCGGGGTCGGTCGGGCGGGGTGGCCAGATGCACGTGCGCGTCCACCAGTCCGGGGATCACGTAAAGGCCGGAGGCGTCGACGATGACCGCGCCCGGCGGCAGGGCGCCCGCCTCGTCGTCCAGAACCGCGGCGATCCGCTCGCCGTCGACGATCACGACCCTGTCCGAAGCGGTGACGCCCGTCTCCACGTCGATGACATGGACCCCGCGATACGCGGTGACCGCGTCCGGCGCGCGCGCCTCGTCCTCAATCGCGCCGCCAAAGGCGGCCAGCGCCGCCAGCCATACTGCGATCATGGTCAATTCCCCCGACTGTCTGACCGGATCAGACAGCGTGTCGGCGGTTTTTCAAAGCATCGGCTTCAACTCGCGGCCCGGCCGGGCGCGCGGGCGGGAACGAGTTCCAGCGCGATCTCGCCGTGCCTGCCGAAGCTGACCACCGACCCCGCGCCGGGCGGGGCTTCATGCACGCCCGTCGCCGCGCCGGTGGAGACCAGCGTGCCCGCGGGCAGGGCGATGCCGCGCGCGGCCATCAGATCGATCAGGAAACGCAGCGCGCCCAGCGGGCCTCCGGGCAGAGCGGCCGCCGTGGCCTCGCCGACCGTCCTGCCGTCGATTCGCACGTTCGCGGGCAGGTCTTCGAGCGCGATTTCGCGCCAGCCTTCGATTTCGGGGCCGAGGATCAGCCCGTTATTGTTGCCGAAATCGCTGACCACGGACATCGGGCCGCGATCATTGATGCCCGCGAACGGGCTGGATGCGATCTCCACGCCGACATGCAGCGCGCCGGCGATCTCGGCCAGCCGATCGTCGGAAAGGTCGCCGGACACGGGGGCGTCTTCAGTCAGACGGAACACGAACTCGGCCTCGACGGCGGCGAACCCGCCCTCGAACACCTCCATCGCGTGGATCTGGCCGGGCGCGTGGCCACGCACGAGGGGGGCGAAGATCGGCCCCGTCAGGCGCTCGGCCCCGGCCTTCTCGCGCCAGGCTGGCGGGATCAGGCCGATCTTCCAGCCCGCGACCGGCTCGCCCCTGGCCGCGATGGACCGGTCCTGCACCGCGTAGGCGGTTTTCAGCGATCCGGGGACCTCGCCGGGGAAATCGGGCAGCGCGCGGCGCTCGGCCCGGGCGGCGAGGAACGCGTCTGAGATCGTGTCGATATGGTTGGTGTCCGCCATCAGGCAGCCTCCCCTGGTGTCGTTTTCTTGTTCTTGTCGGGCCGTGATGACTCTTTTCGCTCCGGAGGGCTTCCGCCCGGCGTTCGAAGCGGGTAACGTCTTTGGTAACCGGTGTCATAGTCGCGAACACCGGAGAGAATGGCAAGCCCGTTTCTGCGATCCTCGATCACGAGGCTGTAGGCGGCATAATCGAAAGCGGGGCGACGGCCCGGTCCCGCGCCTGAGGGAGGACGACATGACCCATCTGACGATGGCCGCAGCCGCGGCCGCGATTCTGGCTGCCACCGCCGCGTCGGCGCTCGCCCAGCCTCGCCCCGCCGACATTCCGCCGCTCAGCGATGAGCCCGCCGAATGGGCGGTCGAGGGGGCGGACATCATCGCCTTCCCCGGCGCGGAAGGCTTCGGACGGTTCTCGAAAGGCGGCCGCGGGGGCGAGGTCTTCAAGGTGACCACGCTGGATGATTCCGGTCCGGGCTCCCTGCGCGAGGCGGTCGAGGCCGACGGCCCGCGCATCGTGATTTTCGAGGTGGACGGGGTGATCCGGCTGGAAAGCCCGCTGGTGATCACGAACGACCACATCACCATCGCGGGGCACAGCGCGCCGGGCGAGGGCATCACCCTGCGCGACTACGACCTGACCGTGAACGCCAACCACGTCATCATTCGCCACATCCGCTCGCGCATCGGCAACGAGGCGGGCCATGAAGACGATTCCATCTCCATCCGCGGCGGTCAGCACATCATCGTGGACCATGTCTCCGCGAGCTGGGCCATCGACGAGGGCCTGTCGGTCTCCCAGAGCTACACGCCCGGCTCCGGCGCCAGGCATCTGTCGGACGTCACCATCCAGTGGTCGATCATTTCCGAGGGGCTGTACGAGGCGGGCCATGAGAAGGGCGACCGCGCCTATGGCTCTCTGGTCCGCGGCAGCCACGGCGCGCGCTATTCCTGGCTGAACAATCTGTGGGCCCACAATCACTCGCGCATGCCCCGGGTGGGCAATTACGCGACGCCCTACGAGGATCCCGAAGGCATCCTGTTCGATTTCCGCAACAACGTCTTCTACAACTGGGGCCACGGCGCGGAGACCGATTTCTGGAACTGGACGCCCGCGCGCGACACCTTCGACTATTCCGCCGCGCAGGGCTTGGTCAGCGACCAGCTCTACGGCCGCGAGGGCTTCGACTACCACATGGCCGCGGGCACCGATCTCGATCCGGCCTCGGTGGCCCGGTACAATTTCGTCAACAACGCGTATGTGCAGGGTCCGGCCACGCTCGGCCCGGTCATCTTCTACATGCGCAACGTCACCGGCCGCGCCTTCTTCGAGGGCAACACCATGGACGGCGAGGCGCGCGACCAGATGGAGATGCTGCGCTCGGCCGCGCCCGACCGGACCTGGGTGACCGAAGCCTTCGACGTGGGCGACGTTGAAACCGTCTCCGCCGAAGAAGCCTATGAGCGCGTGCTGGAACGCGCGGGCGCGTCCTTCCGCCGCGACGCCATCGACGCCCGGGTGGTCGGCGAGGTCCGCGACGGCACGGGCGTCATTCCCGACGACGCCATGGACGTGGGCGGCTGGGTCGAGCACGCGGGCGGCGAACCCCGCGCGGACTCCAACGGCGACGGAATCCCTGACGACTGGCTGTCGGCCAACGGGTTCGACCCTGAAGGCCCCTCGGTGGCCCATGAGGTCGGGGAGACCGGCTGGACGGTCATCGAAGAATGGCTAAACAGTCTGGCCGAACCCCGTTAAGGTCTGAGTTATGACCTTGTTCAACCCCTCTCTCAGCCGCCGCGCCCTGCTCGCGGGGGGCGGCGCGCTGGCCCTGGCCGGTTGCGGCGAGCGCCAGCGGCCCTTCTTCTCAGCAGAAGCGCATCCGGGCGACTACCCAACGACGCTCGCGGTGGAGGCGATGGGCCGGATGCTGGCAGAGCGCTCGGACGGGCGGCTGGCCATCCGCATCTACTCGGGCGGCCAACTCGGCGGGGAGCGGGACACGCTCGAACTGACCATGTTCGGCGGCATCGACATGAACCGCGTGAACCTGGCGCCGCTCAATTCGTTCGCGCCGGACACCGCGCTTCTGTCCCTGCCCTTCCTGTTCCGCTCGGTCGCGCATTCGCGCCGGGCCATGGACGGCGCCCCGGGCGAGGCGATCCTGGAGAGCCTGACGCCCCACGGGCTGATCGGGCTGTGCTTTTACGATTCAGGCGAGCGCAGCTTCTACACGACGCGGCGGCCCATAGAGACGCCCGCGGACATGCGGGGCCTGAAAATCCGGGTGCAAAACTCAGACCTTTACGTGTCTCTGGTGGAGGGACTGGGGGGCAACGCCACGCCCATGGATTATGGCGAGGTCTATCAGGGCCTGATGCAGGGCGTGATCGACGGGGCGGAGAACAACTGGCCGTCCTATGAATCAAGCCGGCATTTCGAGGCCGCGCGGTATTTCTCGCTGACCAACCACGTCATGGCGCCCGAAGTGCTGGTGATGAGCGCGCGGACCTGGGCCGGGATCGGCGAGGCCGACCGCGCCCTGATCCGCGAGTGCGCGCGCGACTCCGTGCCGATCATGCGCGAGATCTGGGACGCCCGCGTGGAGGCCTCCCGCGAGCGGGTGATCGCGGCGGGCGTGCAGGTCAACGAGATCGAGGACCTTGAGCCGTTCGCGGACATGATGCGCCCGGTGTGGGACCGCTTCGTGCGGACCGATCATCAGAGGGACCTTCTGGCGCAGATCGAACAGATGGCGGGGGAATGATGCTCAAGACGCTCGAGACGATCACGCGCTGGTTTTCGCGCGCGCTGATGCTGGCCGGGGCGCTGGGCCTTGTGGCCATGACCGCGGCCATCGGCTGGCAGGTGTTCGGCCGTTACGTCCTCAACGCCAGCCCCGCCTGGACCGAACAGTCCGCGCTGGTGCTGATGGTCTGGTTCGCCATGTTCTCCGCCGCGGCGGGGGTGCATCAGGGCTTCCACATCCGCATCGGGGTGCTGGTGGAGATGGCCCCGCGCCGGATCCGGCTGGTCTGCCGGGCCGTCGCGCTTGTGGTCATCATCGCCTGTTCGCTTGCGCTGACGGTGTGGGGCGCGGAGCTGGTGGCGCGCACCTGGAGCCACACCATCCCCACGCTGGGCCTGCCGCGGGGGGTGGCCTACCTGCCCCTGCCCGCCTCGGGCGCGCTGATGGTGCTGTTCGCGCTGGAGCGGCTGGCCGAGCTGGCCGCGGGCCATGAGCGCGAACGCATGGAAGGAGCGGTCTGATGGAGCTGGCCATCCTTCTGGGCGCGCTGGTCCTGTTTCTGGCCATCGGCGTGCCGGTCGCCTTCGCGCTTCTGGGCGCGACGCTGCTGGCCTTCTTCATCCTCGACATTCCCGCCATGGTCGCGATCCAGCGGGTGGCGTCGGGCATGAGCGTGTTCTCGCTCATGGCGATCCCCTTCTTCATCTTCGCGGGCGAGCTGATGCATCGCGCGCGCATCGCCGAGCGGATCGTGCACATCGCCGAGGCCGCCTTCGGGCGCGCGAGGGGCGGGCTGGGCCAGGTCGACGTGGGCGCATCCATGCTGTTCGGCGCGGTCTCGGGTTCGGCGGTCGCCAGCGTCTCGGCGCTGGGCTCCACCCTGATGCCGATGATGAAGAAGCGCGGCTACGATCCCGACTACGCGGTCAACGTCACCTCCACCGCCTCTGTGGTGGGCCTGCTGATCCCGCCCTCTCACAACATGATCATCTACGCGGCGGCCGCCGGGGTGGGCGTGTCCATCGGCGAGCTGTTCGTGGCGGGCATCATCCCCGGCATCGTGACGGGCGGCATGCTGATGCTGGCGGCCTGGCTGGTCGCGGTGAAACGCGGCTACCCCAAAGGCAGCTTCCCCGGCTGGCCCGCCTTCCTGAAAGCCTTCATCGAAGCCTTCCCCGGCCTGATGACGGCGGTGATCATCGTCGGGGGCATACTGGGCGGCTTCTTCACCGCCACCGAAAGCTCGGCCATCGCGGTGATCTACACCATCATCGTGGGCGCGGTGGTCTACCGCTCGCTGAACTTCAAGGCCTTCATGGAGGCCACGCTGGCCGCGGTGCGCACCACAGGGATGGTGCTGTTCATCATCGGCGCGGCGTCCGCCTTCGGCTGGATACTGGCCATCCTCGAGACGCCGGGCCAGCTGGCGGGCATGATCACCGCGATCACCGACAATCCGATCCTGATCCTGCTGATCATCAACCTGATCCTGCTGGCGCTGGGCACCTTCATGGACATGTCCCCGCTGATCGTGATCACCACGCCGATCTTCCTGCCCATGGCGGTCGAGCTGGGCATCGACCCGGTCCATTTCGGCATCATCATGATGCTCAATCTGGGCATCGGGCTGGTCACCCCGCCGGTGGGCTCGGTGCTGTTCGTGGGCGCGGCGGTGGGCGGCATGAAGATGGAGGACACCGTCAAGACCATCTGGCCGTTCTACGGCGCGCTGATCGTCGCGCTGTTCATGATCACCTACCTGCCCTTCCTGTCGATGGGACTGGTGGAGCTCATGCGCGGGGGCTGATCTCCTCCCTCGGCTCTCCGCGCAAGGCGAAGGGGCGTCCCGCCGGGACGCCCCTTTTCGCGTCCGGCGGCGCTCAGGCGCGCGCGATGATCGCTTCGGCGGTGGCCCGGTTCACCGCGAAGGGGATGTCGTAAAGCGTCGCGATCCGCACCAGCGCCTTCACGTCCACGTCGTGGGGCTGGGGCGCCATGGGATCGATGAAGAAGACCAGCGCGTCCAGTCCGCCCTCCGCGATCAGGGCGCCCAGCTGCTGGTCCCCGCCCAGCGGGCCGCTCTTGAGCGCGGTCAGGTCCAGCTCGGGGAAGGCGGCCTTCAGCCGCCCGCCCGTCGTGCCGGTCGCATAGAGTTTCAGCGTGGCCAGCCGGTTCGCATGCGCGCCCGCCCAGTCGAGCAGATCGTCCTTGCGCCCGTCATGGGCGACCAGCCCCAGCGTCTTCATCAGCGGCTCTCCCTTCACGGATAAAAAATGCCCGGAGCCGGGGTGCGGCTCCGGGCAGTGGGCCCAACACCTCTTCAGATACGGTCAGTACCTGAAGCGGATGCCGAAGAGGAATTCGCGGCCGGTATGGTGATAGACCGACACCCGGTTCGCGCTGTCCACGTACTGATCGACGAATTCGTCGGTCAGGTTGATGGCGTCGAAGGTGAGCGAGACCTGGTCGGTCAGCGCGTAGCGCACGGCGGCGTCGACGTTCAGGCTCGAATTGCGGCCCTCCTCGTCATTGCCGTCCCGGCCGGGGAAGTTGGTCAGGAACTTCTCGCGGCCGTTCAGCGAGACCCGCGCGCTCAGGCGCTCGTCCTCATAGTAGAGCGTGGTGTTGTAGGAGTGACGCGACAGGCCCGTGAGCTGATTGGTCCCCGGCGCGCCGTAATCGACCTCGGAGTCCACGTAGGTGTAGTTCAGCACCGCGCCGAACCGGTCGAAGGGCGCGGGCAGGAAGGTGAACGGGCGCAGATACTGCAGCTCCAGCCCGTGCAGGTCGCCGCCCTCGCCGTTGACGTTGCGGGTGACCTCCACCAGCGGATCGATGCCCGCCGACAGGTCGCCCGCCAGCGGCGAGCCTGCCTGGACCGCCGAGGCGGGCAGGCCGGTCTGACTGAACGGCACGGTGTCGGTGGCCCGGGCCACGAAGGACTCGATCTGCTTGTAGAACAGCGCCGCGGCGAACACCGACTCGTCGTCGAAATACCACTCGAAGCTGGCGTCGAAATTATTGGCCCGGAACGGGTCGAGGAAGGGGTTGCCGTAGCTGACGGTGTAGTTGAAGCCGCTGACCGAGCCGCCCGGCGTCAGATTGCCCAGGGCGGGACGGGACATGACCTTGGAGGCGCCGAAGCGCAGCACGGTGTTGTCGGTCAGGTCGAAGGCCACGTTCAGCGAGGGCAGGGTGTCGTCATAGGTGTTGGTCACCGAGACGGTCTCGCCCGAGATGATGCCGGTGGAGGTGGTTTCGGTCTCCACGTAGCGCACGCCCACGTCGCCGCGCACCGGCACGCCCGCGAACTCGCTGGCGAAGGCGAGCTGGGCGAAGCCCCCGCGGTTCTCCTCCGAGACGTTGCGGATCTCGGCGCTCTGCGGGTTGAGCGGCAGATTGTACAGATCGACCATTCGGGCGACGGCGGCGATGTCGGGAATGGCCCAGCTCGTCGCGTTGCCCGAGGGCATGCCCAGATTGCGGCCGAAGCCGGTGACTTGGGTGGACATGGCCGCGGTCGCGGGCGCCCATTCGGCCGGGGTCAGCTGGCGGTCGCGCCGGCCTTCGGTGGAGTCGAACTCGTAGCGCTTGAAGTTCACGCCGCCGCGCAGCGTGAAGACCGAAGTCAGGTCGAACTCGCCGTTGAACTGGGCGGTCTCGTAGGTGTTGGTCACCGAGTTGGGGCGGTCGCGGTATTCGGTGAACAGGAAGTTCGACGGGTCGTTGATGTCGAAGCCCCAGTCGATGGCCGGGGTGCGCGAATTGCCCCGGTAGTCATACGAGAACCCGTCCGCGTCGAAATTGGTGAACAGGATCGTGGTCTGGACCGGGTTGTCGTACTTCGATTCCGAATAGCCCAGCAGGCCGTCCACGCGGAAGCGGTCCGAGAAATCGTGGGTGAAGCTCAGGGAGATCTGGTTGAACTCGGTCTCGATCTCGTCGTAGCGGTGCTCGGAATAGATGTCGTTGTTGTCGAAGACGCCATAGACCAGAGAGTTGTTGGAATCGATCGCGTAGTCGCGCACGACCTGATTGGGCTTGCCGATCAGCTCGGGGATCGCGCTGGCGCCGCGCGAGAAGGAGAAGTTCTCGATGAACTGTTCCGACCGCGTGGCCTCGAAGCGCGAGGTCAGGCCCTCCAGCGTGATCTCGGTGGCGCCGGTGGGGCGGAACTGCAGCGCGCCGGTGAAGCCCAGCCGCTCCTGCTCATGGACCAGCCGGCCATAGCGCGGGATGCGCGGATGGAAGGCGTTGTTGACCGCGTCGGTCTCCGCCTGGCTGGTGCAGGGCAGGCAGTCGCCGAAGCTGTTCGCGGCACCCCAGCGGACCGTGGAATGGCCTTCTTCGAGCAGCTGGCGGTTGGAATAGGCCACCGAGAACAGCCAGCCGAACCGGCCGTCGGAGGTCTGGTCGGAGATCAGGCCGGCCAGGCGCGGGCTGAATTCCTCGGACAGGTCGTTGTAGCCGACCTGCGCGGAGCCCGCGAGGGTGAAGCCGCGATAGTCGAAAGGCCTGGAAGTCCTCAGATCGACGGTCGCGCCGAGCGAGCCCTCGTCCACTTCGGCGGCCTGGGTCTTGCGGATGATGACCGACTGGAAGAGCTCGGACGCGAAGGTGTTGAAGTCGAACGAACGCGAGCGGTTCGCGCCGCCCGAGGAGTCGCTCGCCCCCGTGGTGGACAGCGCCTCCATGCCGTTGATGCGGACCCGGGTGAAGGTGGGGTTCAGGCCCCGCACGGTGATCTGGCGGCCCTCGCCGGCGTCCCGCTCGATGGCCACGCCCGGCAGGCGCTGGATCGCTTCGGCCAGATTCAGATCGGGGAAATCGGCGATGTCGTCGGAGACGATCGCGTCGACCACGCCGGTCTCGTTGCGTTTGGTGTCCACCGCGGCCTGCAGGCTCGCGCGGAAGCCGGTGACCGTGATCACCTCGGTGGGCTGCTCGGCGGCGGGCTCTTGGGCGTGCGTGGACGTGGCGGAAACGGACAGAGCGGCGGCGAGGACGAGGCCGGCCGCGGACGCGCCAGCCATGAGGCGCCGCCGACGCGGCGCCGTGAACTGATGGGACATTTTCCCTCCTCCCTGAGCGGTTCTTGATTGAACCGTCATGTTTCAGTCTTGCAAGGCGCGGCGCGCGGCCGGACCTCTGACACCGGTGGCAATTTTTCTTCCCGATGTCTCCCGCCCGTCATCCGGGGCGGTGAACCGGTCCTGCCACTCATGGTGCGAGCGTTATGATGCCTCGAATTGACACCGGTAGCAATCGGTCAAGGCGAGAAAATGCGACATTTCGATTAAACCTCGGCAATGATTGGAGGTTCAGCGCGCCAGCCAGCCCCCGTCCACCGCCAAGGTGGTGCCGTGGACATAGGCCGAGGCGTCAGAGGCGAGGAAGACCGCCGCGCCGCCCAGATCCTTCGGATCGCCCCAGCGCCCGGCCGGAATCCGGCCCAGTATCTCCGCGTTGCGGCTCTCGTCGGCCCGCAGCGCTTCGGTGTTGTTGGTGGCGAAATAGCCCGGCGCGATGGCGTTCACGTTGATGCCCTTGGACGCCCACTCGTTGGCCAGCAGCTTGGTCAGCCCCGCCACGCCGCTTTTCGAGCTGGTGTAGGAGGCCACCCGGATTCCGCCCTGGAAGGACAGCATCGAGGCGATGTTGATGATCCTGCCGCGCCCGGCCGCCACCATGCGCTTCGCGGCGGCCTGGGACAGGAAGAAGACCGACTTGATGTTGACCGTCATCACGTCGTCCCAGTCGGACTCGGTGAAGTCCAGCGCGTCATTGCGACGGATGATCCCCGCGTTGTTGACCAGGATGTCGATGCCGCCCAGCGCGGAGACCGTCTCCTCGACTACCCGCTCCACGCAGGACGGGTCGGAGAAATCGGCTTTGATTTCGGCGAAGCGGCGGCCCGCGGCCTCGACCATCCGCCCGGTGTCGGCCGCGCTGGAGCGGCCCGCCACGGCCACGTCCGCGCCCGCCTCGGCCAGCGCCACGGCGATGCCTTGGCCCAGCCCGGTGTTGCCGCCGGTGACCAGCGCTTTTCTGCCGGTGAGATCGAACGGATGGGTCATTGCTTGGATTTCCTAGTGGAGCTGGCAGATGTCGAGGACCTTCATGTCGGTGTAGTCGAGATTCTCGCCCGCCATGGCCCAGATGAAGGTGTAGTTGGAGGTGCCCGCGCCCATGTGGATCGACCAGGGCGGGGAGATCACGGCCTGCTTGTCGGCCATCACGATGTGGCGCGCCTTGTCCGGCTCGCCCATGAAGTGGAAGACCCGCTGGTCCGCCTCCAGCCCGAAGTAGAAATAGATCTCCGAACGGCGGTCATGCAGGTGGGGCGGCATGGTGTTCCACACGCTGCCCGTCTTCAGCTCGGTCAGGCCCAGCAGGAGCTGGGCGGACTTGCACACGCCGGGCACCACGTACTGGTAGATCGTGCGCTCGTTGGATTCCGCCAGCGAGCCGCGCTCGAGCGGGGTGGCCTTTTCGATGGAGATCTTCTGGGTGTCGAACCGGGCGTGGGCGGGGCAGCTGACCAGATAGAACTGGGCCGGGGCCGCGTCGTCCGCGCTCTCGAACGCCACGTCCTTGCTCTCCATGGGGATGTAGAGACCGTCCTTGGGGCCGAGCTCGAAGCGCTCGCCGTCCACGATGATCGCGCCCGCGCCCGCGCCGACATTGATCGCGCCCATCTCGCGGCGCTCCAGGAAGGGATGGCCCTTGGCCGATTCCGGCTCTGTCTGGGCGGGCAGGGCCAGCGACTGGCCCGCCTTGGGGCTGGCCCCGCCGATGATCATGCGTTCGGTGTGGGTGTAGTTCAGGACGATCTCGCCGGGCGCGAACATGTCGGGGACCAGATAGCGCTCGCGGAGCTGATCGTTGGAGACGTCCTCCATCATGTCCGGGTGGGTGGCCTGATAGGTTTTCTTGAACATCGGGGTGTCTCCGTAAGGTCTGAAGTCAGGCGCGCGCGGCGGCGCGCGGTTCGGGCTCGCGGTCCAGCCGGTAGGCTTTCTTCGCGAGGGTGTAGGACAGCTCGACGGCCAGCGCGTGCGCGTCCTCGACATCCATCCGGTGCTCGGCGACCAGCCGGGCGAGGAAGGCGCAGTCCACCCGGCGCGCCACGTCGTGGCGGGCGGGAATGGACAGGAAGGCGCGGGTGTCGTCGTTGAAGCCGACGGTGTTGTAGAAGCCCGCCGTCTCGGTGGTCTGTTCGCGGAAGCGGCGCATGCCCTCCGGGCTGTCGTGGAACCACCAGGCCGGGCCGAGCTTCAGCGCCGGATAATGGCCCGCCAGCGGCGCGAGCTCGCGCGCATAGGCGGTCTCGTCCAGCGTGAACACGATGACGGTCAGGTCCGGCTCGTTGCCCACCGCGTTCAGCAGCGGGCGCAGGCCGCGGACATAGTCGGTGGGCATGGGGATGTCCGCGCCCTTGTCCCGGCCATGGCTGTCGAACAGGGGCCGGTTGTGGTTGCGGAACGAGCCGGGATGGATCTGCAGCACCATGCCGTCCTCGAGGCTCATCTTCGCCATCTCGGTCAGCATCTGGGCGCGGAACAGCTCGGCGTCTTCCGCCGTGGCCTCGCCCTTGACCACGCGCGAGAACAGCCGCTCGGCCTCGGCAGGCGACAGGTCCGCGGTCGCGGCGGTGGGATGGCCGTGATCGGTGGAGGTCGCGCCCGCGCCCCTGAAATCGGCCCGGCGGCGGCGGTGGGCCTCCAGATAGCCGGTCCAGGCGTAGACGTCCTCGCCGGTGATCTCGCCGAACGCCTCGAGCGCGCCCGCGAAGGCCTCGTGCTCGCAGTCGGTGACCGGATCGGGGCGGTAGGCAGTGATGACGTTGCCGTCCCAGCCGCTCGACTGGATGGCGTAGTGGTGGTCGAGGGTGTCGGTCGGCCCCTCGGTGGTGGCCAGCGCCTCGATGTTGAAACGGTCGAACAGGGCGCGCGGGCGGAAGGCCTCGGTCTTCAGCGCCGCGTCCATCACGTCGTAATAATGGTCCGCCGTGCCCGCATCGAGGGCGACGTCCAGACCGAACACCTCCGCGAAGACGTGATTGAGCCAGATCGCCGAGGGCGTGCCCCGGAACAGGTGGAAATGAGACGCGAAGACCCGCCAGGCCGCCCGCGGATCGGCGGACGGCGCGCCCGACCGGCGCGGCACGCCCAGCGCGTCCAGATCCACGCCCTGGCTGTAGAGCATGCGGAACAGGTAGTGGTCGGGCGCCAGCAGAAGGGCGGACGGGTTCTCGAACGCCGCGTTCTCGGAGAACCAGCGCGGATCGGTGTGGCCGTGCGGGCTGATGATCGGCAGCGCCTTCACGCCCGCGTACAGATCGCGCGCGATGGCCCGGGTCTCCCGGTCGGCGGGAAACAGCCTGTCCTCGTGCAGCGTCAGGGGCCTGGCCATGATCGTCCTCCCGCGGCGCTGTGGCCGCGCCTTCAATGTCTGTTGTGGTAACCGGTGTCAATGCGCATTTCAAGAGGCGCCCGCGCGAAGATCCCGGCGGGCGCTTGGACCAGTCTAGGGGCGGGGGACGGCTGCCGCCACCACGGGCGAGGTGGAAATCAGCGCGGCAGGGGGCCGGAGGAGGCGCGCTCGACCAGGCTGGGCCGGACGGCGGGGATGGCGGCCACCGCGTCCTTGTCGCCGCGCGCCACGGCGATGAGCTTGTCGGCGGCCAGACGGTACATGTCCCGGATCGGCAGGCGGACCGATGAGAGCTGAGGCCAGAGCCGTTCGGCCATGGGGCTGTCGTCAAAGCCCACGATGGACAGATCGCCCGGCACGGACAGACCGGCCTCGCGCGCGGCGGTGTAGGCGCCGATGGCCATCTCGTCATTGAGCGCGAAGATCGCGGTGGGCCTCGGGCTCAGCGCCAGCAGGCGGCGCGCGCACTCGACCCCGGAATCGTAGGTGTAGGCGCCCTCGGCCACGTAATCGGGATCGAGCCGCGCGCCCGCCTCGCCCAGCCCCGCCTCGAAGCCCTGTCGCCGCTCATGGGCGGAGCGGAAGGTGCGCGGGCCGGAGATCAGCGCGACCCGCTCATGGCCCAGCGAAGTCAGATGCCGGGCGGCTTCGGCCGCGCCCAGGCTGTCATGGGTCACGATCATGCGCTCAGGCTCGTCCAGCTGAACCGACGCCACGCGCACATAGGGGCATTCGTACTCGCGCAGGATGTCGATGACGGTCTCGTCCTCGGACACCGAGGGGGTGAGGATCACGCCGAACAGTTTGAGCTGCTCGACGAAGTTCTGGACCTGATCGAGCAGGTCGGGATCGGCGCGGTGGCAGGGGTGGACCACCAGCTCCAGCCCCGCCGCGCGCGTCGCGCTGAGAATGCCCTGCTGGGACTGGACGACGTATTGGGGGTTGGGCTGGTTGTAGATCAGCCCCACCAGGAAGGACCGGCGCAGGGCCAGCCCCCGGGCCGTGGGGTCGGGGCGGTAGCCCAGCTCCTTGATGATGGCGTTGATCGCGTCGCGGGTCTCCACCTTCACGAAAGGGGACTGGTTGATCACGCGCGACACGGTCTTCTTCGACACCCCCGCCATGCGGGCGATGTCGTTGATGGTCGCGCGGCGCCGACCGCCATTGGCCGCTCTGCGCTCCGATCCTCCGCTTTCCGACATGCGCACAACCCCCGTTGTTCCTGTCATGCGACGTCATAACTGCACGGGATCGGCTTTCCGCCAAGCCCGGCAAGCGCCTATGCTCGGCGGCGGGCCGGGCCCGGACAGCGGCCTTGACGGCTATTGACACCGGTTACCATAATCCGCGCCAGCCAGAACGGACAGCCCTGACGTGACCCATCCCCGCCCTCCCGCGAGCCCCGCCGCGCTCGTCGTCCATCCCGACGACGACGTCGCCATCGCGCTCGCCCCCGTAGCTAAGGGCGAAGCGGCGGCCGGGGTCGTCGCGAACGCGGACATCCCGAAGGGCCACAAGATCGCGCTGAGGGCTCTGTCCAGGGGCGAGGCCGTGCGCCGCTATGGCTGGCCGGTCGGGCTGGCGGCCGCGGACATCGCGCCCGGCGATCACGTCCATTCGCACAATCTGAAGACCGCGCTGGAGGGCGAGGAGGACTACGCCTTCACGCCCGCCACGGCGCCCGCGCCCGGCCATGCGCCGCTCGACGCGGTGTTCGGCGGCTATCGCCGGGCGGATGGCCGGGCCGGCACGCGCAACGAGATCTGGGTGATCGCTACGGTCGGCTGCGTGGCGCGCACCGCCCAGCGCATCGCCGAGGCTGCCGCGCGCCGGTTCGAGGGGCGGGTGGACGGGGTGGTCGCGCTGACCCACCCCTTCGGCTGCTCCCAGCTGGGCGACGATCTGGTCCACACGAGGAAGATTCTCGCCGCGCTGGCGGGCCATCCCAATGCGGGCGGGGTGCTGATCGTGGGGCTGGGGTGCGAATCCAATCAGATCGGCCCGCTGCTGGAAGCCGCGCCCGATCTCGATCCCGCGCGCCTGAAGGCGTTTTCCGCCCAGGCCGCCGAAGACGAGATCGAAGCGGGGCTGGAGGCGGTCGAGGCGCTGGTCGCGATCGCCGAGACCGACCGGCGGGAGCCCTGCCCGGTCTCCGACCTCGTGGTCGGGATGAAATGCGGCGGCTCGGACGGGTTCAGCGGACTGTCCGCCAACCCTCTGACGGGCCGGATCACCGACATCGTCACCGGGGCGGGCGGGCGCGCCATCATCACCGAGATTCCTGAGATTTTCGGCGCCGAGCACACCCTGCTCGCCCGCGCCGACACCGAAGCCGTGTTCGGCAAGGCCGTGGACGTCATCAACGGCTTCAAGCGCTATTTCCTCGATCATGGCCAGCCGGTTTACGAGAACCCGTCCCCGGGCAACAAGGACGGCGGGATCACCACGCTGGAGGAGAAATCCATGGGCGCGGTCCAGAAGGCGGGCGGCGCGCGCCTGATGGACGTGATCGGTTACGGGGAGCGCGCGACCGCGCCGGGCCTGACCCTGCTCGAAGCGCCGGGGAACGACGCGGTGTCGTCGACCGCCCTGACCGCGGCGGGCGCGACCGTGATCGTATTCACCACGGGCCGGGGCACGCCGCTGGGCTTTCCCGCCCCGACCCTGAAGATCGCCTCCGGCTCCGCGCTGGCCGAACGCAAGCCCCACTGGATCGATTTCGACGCCGGCCCGGTGCTGGCGGGTGAGCCGATGCCCGCAGCGGCGGAGCGTCTGTTCGAGCTGATCCTGCGCACGGCGTCGGGCGAGAAGACGCGCAACGAGATCAACGGCGAGCGCGAGATCGCCATCTGGAAAAGCGGAGTGACACTGTGACCGGACGCCTGAGCGACGCTTCGCTGGACCGCATCCCTCCCGGCGTGGCCCGTCCCGGCTATGACCGGGCCGCGATCCGCACCGGCATCGTCCATCTGGGCCCCGGCGCGTTTCACCGCGCCCATCAGGCCGCCTATGCCGATGCCCTGCTGGAGACCGATCCGCGCTGGGGCATCTGCGCGGTCTCGCTCAGGAGCCCGGATGCGGCGGACGCCCTGAACCCGCAGAACGGGCTCTACACCCTCGCCCGGCTGGATGCTCAGACCGACTTCCAGATCATCGGCTCGATCCGCGAGGTGCTGGTGGCCCCGCGCGAGCCCGAAGCCGTGCTCGACCGCCTCGCCGCCCCGGACACCCGTCTGGTCACCCTGACGGTGACCGAGAAGGGCTATTGTCTGGATGCGGACGACCGTCTGGACGAGACCCATCCCGACATCGTCCACGATATCGAAAACCCCCGCCGTCCGAAAAGCGCCATCGGCCACCTGGTCGAGGGCCTGCGGCGGCGTCGCGAGGCGGGGCTGCAGCCTTTCACCGTGCTGTGCTGCGACAATCTCTCCGACAACGGAATCAAGCTCGCCGCCGCGACCGCGGCGCTGGCGCGCAGGACCGACCCGGCGCTGGCCGATCACATCGAATCCGGCGTCGCCTTCCCCCGCTCGATGGTGGACTCCATCACCCCGGCCACCGACGACGCCCTGCGCGCGCGGGTCAGGGAGGCGCTGGGGCTTGAGGACGCCTGGCCGATCCAGCGCGAGGCGTTCACGAGCTGGGTGATCGAGGACGTGCCGGGCGCGGACCTGCCCGATTTCGCCTCGGTGGGCGCGACCCTGACCCGTGACGTGGCCGGGCACGCCGCCGCCAAGCTGCGCCTGCTCAACGGCCCTCATTCCGCGCTCGCCTATCTGGGGCTGGCCGCGGGCCACGAGACCGTGGCCGAGGCGATGGCCGATCCCATGCTGGCGGGGTTCGTCGAAGACCTGATGACCGCCGAGATCCGGCCCTCGGTCATGGCGCCCGACGGGCTGGATCTGGACGCCTACATCGCGGCGGTGATCAAGCGTTTCCGCAATCCGGCCATCGCCCACCAGCTCGCGCAGATCGCCTGGGACGGCTCACAGAAGCTCCCAATCCGGCTGCTCGACACCGCGCGGGACAACCTCAAAGCGGACCGTCCGGTGGAGGGCATCGCCGCGGCGGTGGCTGCGTGGATGCGCTTCATCCGCAGGCGGAGCCGGGACGGGATCGCCATCACCGACCCCCATGCGGAGCGGCTGGCGGCTGTCGGGCGGGCCTGCGAGGACAGGGCAAACGCGGATGTGGCGCGCTTCGTGACGGAGGCGGGGGTCGTCCCTGCGGCGCTGGCGTCTGACGCGCGATTCATCGCGGCGCTGGAACGCGGCTACGCCACGGTGCAGGCTGTCGAGGACGGACGGGCGGACGTGGACAGCCTGCGCGCGGGCGCGGCGTGAGACGATGAACAGGAGGGGGGAGCCGGACATGGTCGGCATGGTCGCGTGTTTCGGAGAGATGCTGATGCGGCTGAGCGCGCCGGGGCGGGAGCCGCTGCTGCGCTCGGGCCGTCTCGACGCCTGGTTCGGCGGCGCCGAGGCGAACGTCGCCGTCGGGCTCGCCGCGCTGGGCCATGAGGCGCGGGTGGTCACCATCCTGCCCGAGAATCCCATCGGCCGGGCCTGCGCCGCCGAGCTGCGCCGTCACGGGGTGGACACCGGCGGTCTGAGCTTCCGCGAGGGGCGGATGGGGCTTTATTTCCATGCGCCCGGCGCGATGCGCCGCCCCGCCGAGATCACATACGACCGCGCGGGCTCGGCCTTCGCCGGCGCCCCCGCCGGGGCCATCGACTGGGAGACGGCGCTGGAGGGGTGCGGGTGGCTGCACCTGTCGGGCATCACGCCTGCCCTGGGGCAGGCGGGCGCGGACATGACCCTGGCCGCGGCGAAAGCGGCGCGGGCGAAGGGGCTGGAGGTCAGCTTCGACTTCAATGTCCGGCCGCGCCTGTGGGCGGCCTGGGGCGGCGATCCCGATCCGGTGCTGAAGGCGCTGGCGGCGGAAGCCACGCTGCTGTTCGCCAGCGCGGGCGATCTGGCGCGCATCTGCGAGTTCGACGCCGGAGGCGCCCGCGGCCCCGCCGCGCTGGAGATCGCCGCCGAAGCCGCCTTCAAGGCCTTTCCGCGCCTGACCCGCATCGCCTCGACCTTCCGCGCGGCGGACAGCGTGGACGACCAGTCGCTCTCCGCCCTGCTGGCCGAGCGCGAGGCGACCTTCGAGGCGGGGCCGGAGCGCATGACCGGCATCATCGAGCGGATCGGCGGCGGGGACGGGTTCGCCGCGGGCCTGATCCACGGCCTGCTGAGCGGCCATGACGGGCAGGACGCGGTGGAGACCGCCCTGGCCTGCATGGTGCTCAAGCACGCCATTCCGGGCGATTTCTGCACCGTCACGCCCGCCGAGATCGCCCATTTCCGGTCCGGCTCGCCCAGCGACGTGCTGCGCTAGGTCTGATGCTCCTTTTCCGACCCGCCCGGTTCGGCGCGGGTCGGCATGGCGCGGATTTCAGGCAGGACCTCTTTCGCGAACACCGTGTGCAGGCGGCGCAGCTCCTTGACCGGGTTCCTGTGATGGTCCGCGCGGATGTCCCAGATGGGATATTCCTCCGTGTCCATGATGAAGATGGTCGCCGAGATCTCCCCCTCCCGGTCGCCACCCGCCGCGATGGCGGCCTCCAGCGTCTCGATGAAGCGCAGGTCCAGGCTCGCGTCCGGGTTTTTCATGAAGGCGGCGACCATGGCGTCCAGCACCTGCGGCCCCGCCAGCCGGTTGCCCTGCACCGAGTAGCCCGCCCGCTCGATGGAGCCGGACCAGTCCAGACATTCGTCCCCTGTCCAGACCGCCGTGTCGGCATTGCCGTCCAGCACCGCCACCTGCCGGGCCTGCGCGCGGGGATCGGACGCGATCAGGCGATCCAGCGTCTCGCGGGCGGAGTATCCCTGTTCGAGAAAGCGCATCCCGTCGATGCCCAGATAGGGGTTCAGCCGCGCCTGGGTGGCGATGGCGCCCGCGTTGGGCGCGGCATGGGTGAGCAGCTTGCCCACCGCGGGCACGGCGGTGGTGGCGGCCACGCCGAACTGGTTGGTGCGCGGACAGCGCGCGACGATGGAGCAGGTCATGGACGGCCCTCCCTTCACCGGATCGGAAGCCCCGCTCCGCCCGTTGAGTTCCCTCGCCCTCTCTTCGGGCATTTATTCGCCGCGGGGGCTCGGCGGAGCGTGCTGCGCCCGCTAAGCTGCCGCCTCGCCTGTTCTTTCACGCCTTTCCCGGACCTGTTCCATGAGCCCTGCCGACCGCCCGCCCCAGAGCCCCGAAGGCCTCGCCGAGCACTGCTTCAAGGCGCTCAAGCGGCCTGACGAGGAGGCGTGGAACGCGCCGGTGACCAATCCGGTGGGCGATCTGGCCCATGCCCTTTTCACCGGCCTGCGGCGCGGGTCGGTGTCCATCGAGGCGCTGGAGGGCACGATCGGGCATCTGGCCGATCACGGCCTGGCGGCGCGGGCCGAGGCCCTGCGCGCGCTGCATGAAGGCGGGCTGGACGGCTCGGTGGAAAAGGCGCTGAAAGCCCGGCTGGACGAGATCGCGGCGGGGGGCTTCGAGGCGTATGAGGCCGCCGTCACCCGCCGCAAGGCGGGCGTGGTCTTCACCGCCCACCCCACCTTCGCCCTGTCGCGCGCCCTGCGCGCGGCGATCGCGGACGCGGCCATCGCGGACAAGACGGACACGCTGGTCGGCGGCGGCCACGATCACGGCCCCGACCGGGACATCTCCCTGCCCGCCGAGCATGAAGAAGCCCTTGAAGCCATCAACCGGGCCAAGGACGCGCTGGGCGCGCTCAATCTCATCGCGGTGGAGACCGCCCGCGAGCATTTCCCCGACCGCTGGCGCGAGCTGGAGCCGGACCTGATCTCCATCGCCACCTGGGTGGGCTATGATCTGGACGGCCGGGCGGACATCCACTGGGGCCGCACCATCGCCTTCCGGCTCGAGGAGAAGGCCATCCAGCTCAGGCGCTACGCCTGGGGCGTGGCCGCGGTCGCCCGGGACGCCCATTCACAGCCCCTGGCCGACCTCGCCCGGCGCCTGAAGGCGGCGGCCGAATGCAGCGGGGAGGAGGCCGCCCTGTTCGGCGGCGATCTGGAGAATCCCGACATCGCGGTGGAGGCCGCCAACCGCCTGACCGCGCCCGACGACCGCCGCATCATACGGCTGGCGGAGTCCGTCGACGCGCTGACCGCGGCGATCTCCCGGACCGAGGACGACGACATCGCCCGGCGGCTGGTCCTGCTGCGCGCGGAGATGAAGGCGGTGGGGCTGGGCGCCGCGCACATCCATCTGCGGATCAACGCCGCCCAGCTCAGGAGCGCGGTGCGCGCCGATCTGGGGCTGGAGGGCGATGACGACGATTTCGGCCGTCTGGCGCTGGTCCGGGCGTCCGAGCGGGCGGCCAAGGCCGACGTGCGCAAGGTCAGCTTCGCCTCGGTCTTCCTCGAGCAGATGACCGCGCGCCGCCAGTTCATGATGTGCGCCCAGTTCCTGAAACACGTGGACGCCGAGACCCCGATCCGCTTCCTGCTGGCTGAATGCGAGACCCCGGCCACGGTGATGGGCGCGGTCTATCTGGCGCGGCTCTACGGCGTGGCGGACATGGTCGACATCTCGCCCCTGTTCGAGACTCCCGATGCGCTGGAGCGGGGCGGGCGGCTGATGGACCGCCTGCTCGACGAGCCGGTCTACCGCGATTACGTCGCCGCCCGCGGGCGGCTTGCGATCCAGCTCGGCTTTTCCGACGCGGGCCGCTTCATGGGCCAGGTCGCCGCCGAGCTCGCCATCGAGCGGCTGCACATTCTGGTGGCGCGGGCCATGGCCAAGCGCGCGATGCGCAATGTGGACGTGGTCATCTTCAACACCCACGGGGAATCCATGGGCCGGGGCGCGCATCCCGGTTCTCTGACCGACCGGCTCGACCACCTGCTGACGCCGTGGACCCGCGCGAAGTTCGCCGCCGAGGGCCTGCATGTGGTCCATGAGAGCAGCTATCAGGGCGGGGACGGCTTCCTGCACTTCGCCGCGCCCGAGCTGGCCCGGGCGGTGATGCTGGCCACCGCCAGCCACGCGCTGGCGCCCGTCTCGGTGGATCAGGCCGATCCGTTCTACGCCGAGATCGACTTCACCTGGGACGTCTACCGCTCGCTCAAGGAGTGGCAGGAGAACCTGTTCAAGGACCGCGACTACCGCGCCTCGATCACCGCCTTCGCCCCGCAGATGCTGGTCAAGACCGGCTCGCGAAAGGCCAAGCGTCCCGGCCCGCCCGGCCAGACGCTCGAGCTGTCCATGCTGCGGGCCATCCCCCACAACGCCGCGCTCCAGCAGCTCGCCATCCCGGTGAACGTGTCCGCGGGCGTGGGCTCGTCCATCGGGTCGGAGCCCGACCGGATGCGCGCGCTGCTGGCCGCCTCGCCGCGCATGACCGCAATCCGCCGCATGGTGGAGCGGGCGCGCACCCTGACCAGCCTGGACGCCTTCCGCGGCTATGCCCGGCTGTATGACGCCAGCGAGTGGACCGCGCGGGCCTTCACCGCCCGCTCGCCCGTCGCGTCCAGGGCCTTCCTCGATCTGGCCGGGATGCTGGCCGACCAGTCGCGCTACATCGCGCTGGACCGGCTGGCCAATCTTCTGTCGGCGGACCTGATGCGGCTGGACCGCCTGCTGGAGACCGGGCCGGGCGAGCGCCGGGCCGATCCAGAGCGGCGCAGCCTGGACGCGCTGCACGCCATCCGTCAGGCGCTGGTCATGCACGCCTTCGTGGTCGCGGCGCGCCTGCCCGCCTTCTCGCGCCGTCATGATCTGAGCCGGGAGGACATCCTGGAACTGGTGCTGGCCCTGCGCATTCCCGAGGCGGTCGAGGCGCTCGACGAGATCTTCCCCGCCGCCCATCCGGGGCTGAAGGCGCTCGAAGCGATCACCGAGGACACCGGTCAGTCGGAACCCGCCCTGCGCGGCTATCCCGAGATTCAGGCGCGCATCGTGCGGCCGCTGGAAGCCGTCCAGCCGCTGATCCAGCGGATCACCGTGGCGATCACCCACCATTACCGGGCCTTCGGATAGAAACCGGGACGCGGAGCGTTCAGCGAGGACCATGAATTATCTGCTTCCCCTCGCCCTTGTCGCGCTGGCGGGCGCGGCCGTCGCCATGCAGCCGGCCTTCAACGCCCAGCTCGCGGCCTATGTCGGCTCATCGCTGCGCGCCACGCTGGTCAACTTCTCCGCAGGCGCGCTTATGCTCGCCTTCCTGACCGCCGCCTTCGCGCTCAGGGCCGGGGCGCCCGCCATGCGCCCGGTCTCCGAAGTGCCCGTCCATCTGTGGGTGGCGGGCGGGGCGCTGGGCGCGGTGTTCGTCGCCACCGCCACGTGGGCGGCGCCCAAGGTGGGCGTGGGCGCCTTCTTCGCCGTGCTGATCGCCGCCCAGCTCGTCGCCGCGCTGATCCTGGACCATTACGGCCTGCTGGGGCTGGAGCAGAAACCCGCCAGCGTGATCCGCCTCGCGGGGGTCGGTCTGCTGGTGATCGGCGCGTGGATGGTGGCCAGGGGCTAGCCCAGCACGCCCGCGGGCAGGGGCTCGCAATAGCTTCTGACATCGAAGATGCGCTCGTCCACGATGATGTCAGACGGGCGCAGGCCGCGGGACAGCTCCATGCCCTCCAGCGAACGGGCGCGCGACAGGGCGACATAGGCCTGGCCGTGGGCGAACAGGCGGCCGGGCATGTCCAGATAGACCCGGTCCAGCGTCAGCCCCTGCGCCTTGTGGATGGTCATCGCCCAGGCCAGCCGCAGCGGGACCTGCGTGAACGCGCCCGCGATCTCCTTCTTCAGGGCGTTCTTGGCCGGGTCGAAGCCGTAGCGCAGGCGCTCCCATTTGACCGGCTCGACGGTGTGCACGTCGCCGTCGATGCGCACCTTGACCCCGTCGGCGGCGAAGCCCGCCACCTCGCCCAGCGAGCCGTTGACCCAGCGCCCGCCCGGATCATTGCGGATCATCATCACCCGCGCGCCCGGTTTCAGGACCAGCGGGTCCTCGGTGGGCAGGACTTTCGATTCAAACTGCCCCTCCACCTGTCCGCGCAGGGCCGAGGCGTTCCCCGGCAGGGCGGCGAGCCGCGCGGCGTTGATGCGCTGGGCGGCCTGGTTGGTGGGGGTGAGCACGACATGGGTCTCGCTCGCCTCCAGCCCCGAGCGACCGGTGTGGCGGGTGTTCAGCCGCGCGCCCTGCTCGCGGGTCAGCGAGCCGTCGCGCACCGCGTTCAGGATCTCGACGAATTCAGGATCGGTCTGGCGGTGGACCTCGGTCAGCTCCGCCATCTGGAAGCCCGCGTCGCGGAAGCTGGGCGTGTGGAAGAAGAACGGCCCGCCATGGGCCATCTCCAGGAACGCCGCCTCCTCGTCCTGCACCACGGGAGGAAGCTGGGCCAGATCGCCCACCAGCACCACCTGCACGCCGCCGAAGGGGGCGGCGCTCTCCCGGTGCAGGCGCAGGCTGGCGTCGATGGCCCACATCATGTCCGCGCGGACCATGGAGACCTCGTCGATCACCAGCGTCTCCAGCGCCTTCAGGGCGCGGGCGTTCTTCAGCCGCTTGACGTCGGCGGGCTCGATCAGGCGCGGGGGCAGGCGGAAGAAGCCGTGAATGGTCTGCCCGCCCACATGCATGGCCGCCACACCGGTGGGCGCGACCACCGCCGCGTTCGGCCCGGCGCGTTTGAGCAGCTCGCGGGTCAGGGTCGTCTTGCCCGTCCCCGCCCGTCCGGTGATGAACAGGTTGGGCCGCCGCGCCGAGACGTGATCGAGAAGGCGCGACTGGTCCTGAGACAGGGCGGGCAGGGGCAAGGCGGGAATCCGGGTCTGGAGACGAGGCGGCGACCCTGCCCGGTTTCGCCGCCCGGTTCCAGCCTCCTAGCCCTCGCGGACCTCCGGGGCGACGCAGGCGCCGCCGTCGAAGCGGAAATCGGTCACGATGCCGTCGCGCACCACGAAGCGGGTCTCGCATTCGGCCCAGTGCTCGTAGGGCGGGTCGTAGACCGTCACGTCATAATGCTCGACGCGGGTTCGGACCTGGCCGTCGCGGTCGCGATAGCTGATCCGGCGCTGGCGCGGCTCGGTGCGGTGGCCGCCCGGATAGTAATACCGCTCCTCGCGGTGGAAGCTCCACACCTCCGAGCCGTCCGACAGGACGTCGCGCGCGAAGGGCGAACCCAGCTCGAGGATGAGATGGTCGGCCGGATATCCCACATAGCCGGTCATCTGCTGGCGATAACCTTCCGCGGTGGCGCAGGCCGCCAGCGTCAGACCCGCCGCGATCGTGGTGAAGATGAGCCCCAGGCGCATGACAGCCTCCATCCTTGAACCCGCTCAGTCTATACCTTCCACGTGAACCGTGCCTGAAGGAGATCACATGGCCGTCGACGTGAACCGTCACGCCCGCCACATCCTGCTGAAGGAACTCGGCGGGCCGGGCCAGGCCCGGCTGTCGCGGGCGCGCGCGCTGGTGATCGGGGCCGGAGGGCTGGGCTGTCCGGCGGCGATCTATCTGGCCGCGGCGGGGATCGGCGCGATCCGCATCGTCGATCCCGACACGGTCAGCCTGGACAATCTCCAGCGCCAGATCCTGTTCCGCACCGAGGACGTGGGCCGGCCCAAGGCCGAGCGCGCCGCCGAAGCCATCGCCGCGCTGGACCCCGCCGTGACCGTGGAGGCCGTGACCGGCCGCGCGGACGCGGGCATGCTGGCCCAGCTGGTCTCTGGCTGCGACGTGATCCTGGACGGCTGCGACGATTTTGAGACCCGCTTCGCGGTCAATGACGCCGCCATCGCCGCCCGCGTGCCGCTGGTCTCCGGCGCGGTGGGGCGCTGGGACGGGCAGGTGGCGGTGTTCGCGCCGCACGCGGGAGAAGACGCGCCCTGCTATCGCTGTCTGGTGCCGGACATTCCGCCCGACGCCGAGCACTGCGCCCAGACGGGCATCGTGGGCGCGCTGACCGGGGTGATCGGGTCGTCCATGGCGCTCGAGGCGATCAAGCTGGTCTCAGGCGCGGGCGAGCCCCTGATCGGGCGGCTTCAGGTCTATGACGGGCTGTCGGGCCGGATGCGGACGGTTTCGGTGGCCCGCGATCCGGCCTGCCCGGCCTGCGGGGTTCAGCCGGGCCTGTAGGTGCCCAGACACCAGATATTTCCTTCCGGATCGCGGCAGATGAACTCCCGGCTGCCATAGTCGCGGTCGGTCAGCTCTTCCTCGATCACCGCGCCTGCGGCCTTCGCCTGTTCGTAGGCGGCGTCCGCGTCGTCCACGGCGAGGTAGAGTGACCGGCCGCCCGAGGCGGGACCGGCCTCGCCCACCAGCGCGCCATAGGCGTCCCGCCGGTCCGCCCCGCACATGATCATGGACGGGCCGAGCGCCAGCTCGGCATGGACGACCCCGCCCGCCTCGTCGCGGTGGACGGCATGCTCTTCAAAACCGAAGGCCGCCTTCAGCCATCCGATCATGCGGTCGGGGTCGCGGAAGCGGAAGGTGGGGTAGATGCGCGGGGGCTGGCTCATGGCGCGGTCCCTTCACCGCCGCCCCGGATTGGGCCGGCGTTTCTTTTTCGACTGCGCGCGGGCGAGCAGGAGCACCGCGGCGAAGCCGCCGATGCAGATGGCGCCCACCACCGCGGCGGCGGTCCAGCTTCCGCTCATCAGGCCGAACATGCCCGCGAGCATCAGCCCGGCGCCGATGACCATGACGAAGACCCTCGCGGGGGGCAGGCCGTTATCGCGTTTCACCGGTGATGTCCCTGTACAGCGTGAAAACCATGCGGTCGGCGTCGATGAAGCGCCAGCTCCAGTCCGCGTCGAGGTCGGCCAGCGGGGCTTCGGCCTGGATGGCTTCAAGGTCGCGGCCCTCGTCGATCAGCGCCTGCACGCGCGTGCGCGCTTCGATCAGCATGTCCCGGCTGGCCAGCAGATCCTCGCGGGTCGACAGCGGCCCGTGGCCGGGGATGACGCGCGTCTCCGGCCCCGCGGAGTCGGCGATGGCCTCCAGCGCGTCGATATAGCCCTGCACCGTGCCGCCATTGTCCAGATCGATGAACGGATAGCGGCCCGAGAACAGCAGGTCGCCGGTGTGGATCACGTCCGCGTCGGGGAAGACGATCCACAGATCGCCGTCGGTGTGCGCGTCAGGCGCGTGGCGGATCTCCGCCGCGAAGCCCCGGTCCTCCAGCGATGTGTCGCCCGCGACCGTCTCCACGGGCAGGAAGGCGCCCGACAGCGGCTCGGGCGTGGAGCCCAGAAGCTCCGACCGGGACGGGTTGGCCAGGCGCTCGGGCACGGTCTCGTGGGCCAGGATCACCGCGCCCAGTCCGGCGAAATATTCATTGCCCAGCACGTGATCGCCGTGAAGGTGGGTGTTGACGACCAGCTCGGGATCGCGCCCGCCGGACGCCGTCCGGACCGCTTCGGCCAGGTCTTCGGCGAACGGGGCCATCTGGGTGTCGATCATCAGCACGCCGCCCTCATGGGCGAGCACGCCGACATTGCCCGCTTGATCGTTGGCGATCATGAACACGCCCCCGCCCAGATCGGTGGTTTCAAACCCGTTCTCCTGCGCGGCGGCGGGGATCGACAGGCACAGCGCCGCGGCGGCGGCGGAGACAAGCATTTTCATGGACCATCCTCCCATGTCTGGCGCTCAGGATGGCGCGGGCGCGCAGGCCCTGTCCAGCCGAACCGGATGCGGCGGGGTTAACGGGCGATTCACCGTCGCGCGCGGAAGCTGGGCCATGATGATTCGACATGGGGTCCGACATCTCCTGCTCGCGCTGGCCGGCGCGGCCACCGCGCTCGCCGCGGCGCCCGACGCCGCCGCCCAGGCCTGCGACACGCCGTCGGGCCTGCCGGTGCCGCGCTTCGTCACCCTGAAGTTCTCCGAAGTCAGGGGCCGCACCGGTCCGTCGGTGAACCATGCCGTGCGGTGGGACTACGCCCGCGCGGGCCTGCCCATGGAGGTGGTCGCCGAGACCGCCGACTGGCGCCGGGTGCGCGACCCCGAAGGCGAGGAGACCTGGATGCACCGGCGCACCCTGTCGGGCCGCCGGGGCGTGGAGGTGCGCGAGCCCATGGAGCTGCACGCCCGTCCCGACCTGAACGCCCCGGTCACCGCCCGCGCCGAGCCCGGCGCGATCCTGTGGCTGGAGCGCTGCCGCACCGGCTGGTGCCGTCTGGAGAGCGACGGGGTGCGCGGCTGGGCCGAGGCCGAGACCCTGTGGGGCGTGTACGCCTGGGAGCTGGACAGCGGGCCGGGCGCGCTTGAGGCGGTCGATCAGCCGTGCTACCGCTCCGCCTCCGGCGAGGAAGGGGAGCTCATCCCCGCCTCCGGCGCCCGCTGACCGGGCCCGGCTGGCCGCCACGCGCGCGGCGTTCGTTCCACCCTTCGCCCGGCTGCGGGATCCCCGCGCCAGAAACGACAACCCTCCGGCCCCGCGCGACACGGCGCGGCAGGCCGGAAACCGGGAGCGCGCGACCCTGCGCGGCATGGCATGACCGATCGTAAGAACGCCTACGACTATGACGACCTGATCGCCTGCGGGCACGGCGAGCTGTTCGGGCCGGGCAACGCCCAGCTGCCCCTGCCGCCCATGCTGATGCTGGACCGGATCACCTCGATCACCTCCGATGGGGGCGAATACGGCAAGGGCCAGCTCATCGCCGAGCTCGACGTGCGCGACGACCTGTGGTTCTTCGACTGCCATTTCGAGGGCGACCCGGTGATGCCCGGCTGTCTGGGGCTGGACGCCATGTGGCAGCTCGTGGGATTCTTCCTCGGCTGGACCGGCGCGCCGGGCAAGGGCCGGGCGCTGGGCGTGGGCGAGGTGAAGTTCACCGGCCAGATCGTTCCGGGCGTGAAGAAGGTCCGCTACGTCATCGATCTGAAGCGTGTGATCAATCGTCGCCTTGTGCTCGGCATCGCGGACGGCCACGTTGAGGCGGACGGGAAGGAAATCTATCTCGCCCGCGATCTTCGGGTCGGCCTGTTCAAGCCCGAGGACATGCACAGGACCGAGGTGCCCGCATGAGACGTGTCGTCGTCACCGGAATAGGCATCGTCTCGGCCATCGGCGAGAACGCCGGGGCCGTGTCCGACGCCCTGCGCGCCGGGAAATCCGGCGTCGTGGCCGCCCCTGAATACGCCGAGCTGGGCTTCAAGTGCCAGGTGCACGCCCGCCCGCCGGTCAAGGCGGCCGACCATGTCGACAAGCGCGCCATGCGCTTCATGGGCGAGGGCTCGGGCTGGGCCTACATGTCCATGGAGCAGGCCATCGCGGACGCGGGCCTTGAAGACTCCGACGTGTCCAACGAGCGCACCGGCCTGATCGTGGGCACGGGCGGGCCGTCCACCGAAGCCATCGTGGCCGCCGCGGACATCACCCGCGAGAAGGGCCCCCGCCGCATCGGCCCGTTCGCGGTGCCCAAGGCGATGGCCTCGACCGGCTCGGCCACGCTGGCCACCCCATTCAAGATCAAGGGCCTGAACTATTCGATCAGCTCGGCCTGCACGACCTCGCTGCACTGCATCGGCGCGGCCGCCGAGCAGATCCAGTGGGGCAAGCAGGACGTGATGTTCGCCGGCGGCGGCGAGGAGCTGCACTGGAGCCTGTCCAACCTGTTCGACGCCATGGGCGCGATGAGCTCGGGCTACAACGACACGCCCCAGATCGCGTCCCGCGCCTTCGACAAGGACCGTGACGGCTTCGTCATCGCGGGCGGGGCGGGCATCGTGATCCTGGAGGAATACGAGCGGGCCAAGGCGCGCGGCGCGAAGATCTACGCCGAAGTGCTGGGCTACGGCGCCACCTCGGACGGCCATGACATGGTCCAGCCCTCGGGCGAAGGCGCGGCGCGCTGCATGCGCAACGCCATGGCCGAGGCCAAGGGCCGCAGGATCGACTATCTGAACCCGCACGCCACCTCCACGCCGGTGGGCGACATCAAGGAGATGGGCGCGCTGCGCGACGTGTTCGGCCAGGACGTGCCGCCCCTGTCGGCGACCAAGTCCATGACCGGCCACTCGCTGGGCGCGGCGGGCGTGCAGGAGGCGATCTACTCGCTGCTGATGATGCAGGGCGGGTTCATCGCGCCGTCCATCAACATCGACATGCTGGACCCCGAGTTCGAAGGCCTGCCCATCGTCACCGAGACGAAAGAGGCCGAGATCAACACGATCCTGTCCAACTCGTTCGGCTTCGGCGGCACCAACGGCACCATCATACTGGGTCGTCCGGACTAGGGATCAGAGCTCAGCCGGGCTCGGCCTGGCTGAGCGCGCCTCCGATGCGCAGGGGTTCGGCTCTCAGGGCCAGCCCCGTCGCGTCGTCGGTCTCGATGAATATCCCCGACAGAGTCGCCTCGCCGGTCGCCGGCGAGAAGCGCGAGCCGCGCATGCCGGTGACGAACCGGCTGATCGGCTCGTCCTTGTCCATGCCGATCACCGAGTCGTAATCCCCGCACATGCCCGCATCGGTCTGATAGGCGGTCCCGCCCGGCAGCACGCGGTGATCGGCGGTGGGTGTGTGGGTGTGGGTGCCCACCACCAGGCTCGCCCGGCCGTCGCAGAAATGGCCCATGGCCTGTTTCTCGCTGGTCGCCTCGCCGTGCATGTCGATGATGACGGCGTCCGCGACCTGGCCCAGCGGGCAGGCGGACAGCTCGCGGTCCACCGCCGCGAAGGGGTCGTCCAGCGCCTGCATGAACAGGCGCAGCATCACGTTCATCACCAGAACGCGCCGCCCGTCGGGCAGGTCGTACAGGCTCGCCCCCCGCCCCGGCGCGGCGCCTTGCGGGAAGTTGACGGGGCGCAGCAGGCGCGGTTCGCGCTCGATGAAGCTCAGCGCCTCGCTCTGGTCCCAGGCGTGATTGCCCAGCGTCAGGCAGTCCGCGCCCGCGTCCAGGAGCTGCTCGGCGCATTTGGCCGTCACGCCGAACCCGCCGGCCGAGTTCTCGGCGTTCACCACCACGAAATCGAGCGCCAGCCGCTCGCGGATGCCGGGCAGCTGGTCGGACAGGGCGTCCCGGCCCGTCTTGCCGACCACGTCTCCGAAGAATGCGATGCGCATGGCGGGGCCTTTCCGGGGCTCAGTCCACGAAGGATTTCTCGACCACGAATTCGGCCGGGCGCGAATTGGCGCCTTCTTTCAGGCCCGCCGCCTCGACCCGCGCGCGGCAGTCCGCGATCATCTCCATCGAGCCGCAGATCATCACCCGGTCTTCAGCCGGGTTCAGCGGCGGCGCGCCGATCTCGTCGAAGAGCTGGCCGGAATCCATCAGGGCGGTGATCCGGCCCCGGCGGGGAAATTCCTCGCGGGTGCAGCTGGGGTAATAGACCAGCTTGTCAGCCGCCAGCTCGCCGACCAGCGGATCGTCCTTCAGGGCCTCGACCAGCCTGCGGCCGTATTCCAGCTCGGCCACCTGACGGCAGGCATGCACCAGCACCACCTGCTCGAAGCGCTCATAGGTCTCCGGATCGCGGGTCACGCTCGCGAACGGCGCGATGCCGGTGCCGGTGGACAGAAGATAGAGCCTCCTGCCCGGGGTCAGCGCGTCCAGCACCAGCGTGCCGACGGATTTTTTGCCCAGCAGGATCTCGTCGCCGGTTTGGATGGACTGCAGGCGCGAGGTCAGCGGGCCGTCCTCGACCTTGATGGAGAAGAAATCCAGACCGTCGTCCCAGGCGGGGCTGGCGATGGAATAGGCGCGCAGCAGCGGCTTGCCCTCCACCTCGAGCCCCAGCATCACGAACTCGCCCGAGCGGAAGCGGAAGCTCGCGGGCCGCGCGACCCGGAAGGAAAACAATCGGTCCGTCCAGTGGGTGACCGACAAGACCTTTTCCGACGTGACCGCCGCCATGATGCGTCCGTTTCAAGCTGCGCTGGAATATCCGGCCCCGCATGTAGGCCGCGGGCGCGGCTTTGCCAACCGGGGCGGGCGGTCACGCCCGCCCGCGATAGGCGCGCTTTTCGGTGACGATCCAGTCCAGCCGCTGGTCGTGGCGGCCGGTGGGAACCTTGCTGACTTTCTGCGCCTCGTAGGCGAGCCCGACCGCGGTGACCGGGCCGTGGGCGCGCAGGGCTTCGAGGGTGCGGTCGTAATACCCCTCGCCATAGCCGATCCGGCGGCCCTGCTCGTCGAAGGCCAGCAGGGGCACCAGCACCAGGGCGGGCCGGGCCTCGGGCGCCCCCGCGCCGGGCTCCTCCACCCCGAAAGAGCGTTTGAGCAGGTCGTCGCCCGGCGTCCAGGAGCGGAAGACCAGCGGCTGGCCCTCGCCTCCAGTGCACGGCAGGCACAGCCGCGCCTGCTCGAGCATGAAGGTTTCCATCAGCGGGGCGGGGTCGATCTCGTCGCGCACCGCGCGATAGCCCGCCACCATCGAGCGCAGAGGCGGCCAGGCCTGGTCGGGAAAGTTCTTCGCCAGCATCGCGCCCGCCTCGGGCGCGCGGCGGAAGGCTTCGGCGCGGGCGGCGGCGGCGCGTTTGCGCAGCCGGGTCTTGCGCCAGCGGGTCAGCATGGAAGGAATGGGGTGGCGGCCCCGATTGCGCCGTTGGCCGTTTGACAACCCTGATGACCCGGATAACCAGGTGGGCGCCGCGTGACGGGGACCACGGTCCCTGCCAGAGGCAGCTCCCTCACAGAGATGTAAGGTCGCCGGGATGTGAAGGCCTGACGCGCGCTCCAGCAGCCGCCGGGATCGAATGTGGGGCCGGAGCGGGAAACTCTCAAGCGTCTTCTCCATCATCGGGCGGCGCGGCGGCCAGCGCCTCCAGCCGGTGCGCGGCCCGCGCGATCACGTCGGCGGCCTTGGAGCGGTCGGCGCGGCGGCGCGCCTCGGCCTGGGAGGTCGCGCCTCTGGCGTCCAGAAGCTCGTCCTTGAGCTGGGCGGTTTCGCGCTGGGCGGCGCGCATCTCGTCGCCCACGATCAGGGAGGCCATCACCAGCAGCCGCAGCTCGCCGATCTGGCCCACCTTGGAGACCAGATCCTGCAGGTGGCCGTCCAGATGGGCGGCCAGGTCGGAGAGGTAGGCCTCCTCGCCCGGCTCGCAGCCCATGATGAATTCGCGCCCGTTGATGGAGATGGTGACTTTCGACGACATCAGCCCGCCTCCCCGCCGCGGGCGGCCAGCGCCTCGCGCAGCTCGGCCATGGCCTGATCGAGGGCCTCGCCCGCGTCCTGGGCGGCGGCGGACAGCTCGGCCTCGCGGGCGCGGGCGGCGTCCAGCTGGTCGGCGAGCCGCGAGCGGTCCTCGTCCGAGCCCCGGGCGGCCCGGGCGTCGGCCTCGGCCATGGAGATGCGCCCGGCCAGATCGGCCATGCGGCGCTCCACCTTGGCGATGGCGGCGGTCAGCCGCGCGGCGGCGGCGTCGAGCGGATCATCCGCGGCGTGTCCGGATTCGTCAGCGTCCTGCATGCGGCCAAGTTCCGCCCTTGTCGCGGAAAGTTCAAGTGCCGGATTAAGGCGATACCGGGGCAGGCGGGACGACGTGATTCCAGTTGCGCGAAACGCGAACTCGTAGAAACTTCAACCTAGGGCAAATGGGGGCGAGCGATGAGATCACTGTGGCGCACCGCTCTGGCCATGATCGCCGGAATGGCGCTGGCGGGGTTGGGTTTCTGGGCATGGACGGCGTTTTCCGGGGACGGAGGCGGGGTCGGCCGGGGCGATGCCCCGCCCGCCGAACCCGCCCCGGCCGCGGCGGAAGCCCGGCAGGTTGATTTCGGACCTGTGCCCGCCTTCGTGCGGGAAGTCGCCATCCCCGATCCGGCGGACGCCTCGGCGGCCGCCGAACACGGGCTGAGGCTGCTGGCTCTGGACAATCAGCAGGATCACACCGGTTCCGAGCCGGCCCTGTACACCCGCATCGCGACCCATGCCTCCACCACGGCCGCCGCGGCGGCCGCCGCCCAGTTCCGGGTTCAGGTCGATCCGCGCTACCAGACCCTGACGCTCCACCATGCCGACGTGATCCGGGCCGGGTCGCGCGAGAGCCGGGAAGGCCGGGTGGACATCGATTTCATCCGGCAGGAGCAGCATCTCGATTACGGGGTGATCTCAGGGATCGAGACGGTGCTGATGCGCATCGAGGACGTCCGGTCGGGCGACGTGGTGGACGTCGCCTACACCATCTCGGGGGGTCATCCGCTTCTGGAGACCGGCCGGTTCGCCGTCCTGCCTCTGCAGATGGGCGTCGCGGCGGAACAGGTGTCCGGGCGGGTGGTGTGGAACGGCGAGGCCGCGCTGCGGCTCTATGGCGACGCTCCCGAGCCCCGGGTGGAACGCTCGGGCCGGCTGCGCACCTATGTCTGGCCGCCGGCTCCGGCGGAGAAGGCGGAGTTCGACATGGCGGCCGCGCCCGGCGCGGAGCCCGCGGCGATGGCCGCCCTCAGCGGTTATGACGGCTGGGGCGAGGTCGCGCGCTGGGCGGAGCCGTTCTACCGGCTCGGCGAGACGGCCCCCGAGGTGGAGCAGCTCGCCCGGCGCATCGCCGCCGAGCATGCCGGCGACTACGCCCGTCTGGTCGCCGCGCTTGAATTCGTCCAGGACGAGGTCCGTTATTTCGCCGCCGTGCTGGGGGAGGCGGGATACGTTCCCGCCTCGCCATCCGCGACCCTGCGCACCCGCACCGGGGACTGCAAGGCCAAGTCCCTGCTGCTGCTGGCCCTGCTGGACGCGCTGGGGGTCGAGGCGCACGCGGCTCTGGTCAATCCCGACCTGGGGGTCGCGCTGGACGGCCAGCCGGCCGCGCCTGAAATGTTCAACCACGTCATCGTGCAGGCGCGGATCGGCGCGGAAAGCTTCTGGCTGGAGCCCGCCGGAATGCAGGAGCGCGGCGATCTGCACCGCCGCACCCAGCCCGATTACGGGTACGCGCTGGTTCTGGACGGGCGGTCCACCGAACTGGTGTCCATGCAGACCCCCCGCCCCAGCCTCCCGGTGCAGGAGGTCCTCGAGGTGTTCGACTTCCGGAGCGGGCCGACCCGCTACGGCGTGGTCACCACGTCGATGACCCTGCGGGGCGAGATGGCCAACATGTATCGCGCGAGCATGGCCGCCACCGGCGAGAGCCTGGTGCAGGACGCCCTGACCACGCTTTACCGGAACTACATGAACGGCGCCGAACCGCTCGAGCCGGTCGCGGTGGAGGACGATCCCAGGGCCAACGTGCTGACCACGACGGGCCGGTTCCTGATCGGCCCCTCATGGGGAGCCCCTGATTCTGAGGGCAAGCGCTGGCGCAGGCTGCGCGCCCACGCGCTCAATCCGCTGCTGCCGCCCCTCGACGGTCCCCGCGACACGCCCGTGTGGGTCGTGCATCCGTTTCACGTCCTGCACGAGATCGAGGTTCTGCTGCCCGGCGAGTGGGAGTTCGAGGACGATGACATCGACATCAAGAACGACGCCTTCAGCTATTCACGCTCCATGACCTACCAGTCCGGCGCCCTGACGCTCCGGCACGTCCAGCGGTCGCTGGCCGCGTCCGCGGTCCCGACGGAAGCCATGCTGGCGGATGCCGAGCGCATGAACGAGGAGATGATTTACAGGCTCTGGTGGGATCTGCCCGAAGCGCCCGATGCAGCCGCCGACGATCCCGCCGGGCGCGAAGAGGCCGCGCGAGGCTGGCTGGCGGCCTTCCGACGCTAGCGCGGGGCGCGTTTGGCGAGGATGCGCTGGAGGGTGCGGCGGTGCATGTTCAGCCGCCGGGCCGTCTCCGAGACATTGTGGTCGCACAGCTCGAACACCCGCTGGATGTGCTCCCAGCGCACCCGGTCCGCGCTCATGGGGTTCTCGGGCGGCTCGGGCTTCTCGCCGGGCCGGGCCAGCAGGGCCTTGGCCACGTCGTCGGCGTCCGCGGGCTTGGACAGGTAGTCGACCGCGCCTGATTTGACCGCCGCGACGGCGGTGGCGATGTTGCCATAGCCGGTCAGCATGACCGCGCGGCAGTCCGCCCGGCTCATGTGCAGGGCGCGCACCACGTCCAGCCCGTCGCCGTCCTCGAGCCTGAGATCGACCACCGCGAAGGCGGGCGGGGTCTTCCGCGCGATGTCGAGCGCCTCGCGCACGGTCTCCACCGCGGTCACCTCGAAGCCGCGCGAGGTCATGGCCCGCGCCAGACGGGTCCGGAACGGCGCGTCGTCGTCCAGGATCATCAGGGTCTTGTCGGCGGGCAGGTCGAGAATCGGCGCGCTCATCGTTCCGGCGGGCTCCTTTCCGGGCCGTCAGTGTCGGTCGCTTCACAGATAACCCGCCGTGAACGCCGTTCAAACCCCCGGAGAACCGTGATCGCCCGCGGCGTCAGAGCGCAGGGCGGACGGGCGGGTCGGCCCGCAGGCGCTGGCGGGGCAGGGTCAGGGTGACGACCGCGCCGCCCGGGCCTGCGTTGGAGAAGCCCGCTTTGCCCCCCACCCGCTCGACCAGCGTGATGGCGATGAACACGCCCAGCCCCAGCCCGCCTGCGCCGGGCTCGGCGCGGCGGGTGGTGATGTAGGGCTCGCCCAGCTTGGCCAGGATGTCGGAGGGAAAGCCCGGCCCGTCGTCCGCGATGGTCACGATGATCTGGTCGGCGGTCCACGCGCCGGTCACGGTGACTTCGGAGCGGGCGAAATCCACCGCGTTCTCGATGAAATTGCCCAGCGCGTAGAGCACCTCGGCCCGGCGCTTGATCCGGGGCGGCCCGGGGTCGTCCGCGGGCGGGTCGAGACGGATGCGGATGGGCGGGCCCAGCCCCTGCAGGGGGGCTGCGGCCTCCTCCAGCGCGTCGCCCAGCGCCAGCCGGTCGTGCATCTGGTCGGACGCCTCCTGGGTCTGGGACAGGCGCTTGAGGATGTCCCGGCAGCGTTCGGCCTGGGAGACCAGCAGCGCCGCGTCGTCCTTCAGCTCGGGATCGGTGATCTCGCGCGCCATCTCTTTGGCCGTCAGCTGGATCGTCGCCAGCGGCGTGCCCAGCTCGTGGGCGGCGGCCGCCGACAGCGCGCCCAGCGCGCTCAGGCGCTGCTCGCGCGCCAGCACCGACTGGGTGGCCGCCAGCGCCATGCCCATGCGGCGCGCCTCCCCGCCCACGCGCCACGCATAGACGGCGGTGAAGCCGATCGCGATGGCCAGCGCGATCCACATCGCCGCCTGATAGGTCGGCGGCGGCGTGAAGCCCGGCTCGCCGGGAAACCAGGGCAGGGGCAGCGACCACACCGCGATGGCCGCCGTGCCCGCCGTCGCCATCGCCAGCAGCGGCATCCACCAGCGCGAGGGCAGGGCCGCGACCGCCGTGATCAGCGGCGCGACGAGCACGATGGCGAACGGGTTGGTCATCCCTCCCGTCAGCCCCAGCAGCACGATGAGCTGGCCCACGTCGTAGGCGAGCTGGGCGAAGGCCTCCCAGTCCTTGGCGAAGCGCTGGGTGGGCAGGCCGAAGGACAGCGCCAGGTTCAGGCAGGCGCTGGCCGCGATCACCAGCAGGCACGGGACCAGCGGCAGGGCGAAGCCCAGCCCGTAATGCACGATCAGCACCGACAGGGTCTGGCCCGCCACCGCCAGCCAGCGCAGCACGATCAGCGTGCGGATGCGCACCCGGCCGAACAGCGGGGTCAGGGGCGTGTCCTCGGGCGGCGCGTCGATCTCGGGCAGGCGCGGGGCGGGTTCATGGCTGTGACGGGTCGGCATGGGCGGGGCTCCGGCTGCGCGCTCTATGGGCCACGAAAGCCGCCGCCCGCGCCGCCGGTCAAGGGTGGGCGGCCCGCCTGCGTCAACTCAGCCGGTGGCGCGGCGGGCCGGGAGAGGGCATATCTGCGCGCGACAGACCGATGGAGACCGAGCCCATGAGCGAGAACAAGCGCCCGATCTGGATCATTCCCGCCGCCGCGGGCGTGGCCTGTCTGCTGGTGGCCGTGACCGTGCTGGCCCTGAACGACCGCAGCCAGCCGCGGGCCGAATACCAGCCCGGCGCGGTGCGCACCTCGGGCGAGGCCCAGGTGGGCGGCGAATACGAGCTGGTCCGCCACGACGGCGAGACCGTCACCGACGCGGATTTCCATGGCCGGCCGCAGCTGATCTATTTCGGCTTCACCTACTGCCCGGACGTCTGCCCGATGTCGCTGCAGGTGATGAAGGCGGCCCTCGACCATCTGCCCGAGGATCAGGCCGCCCAGTTCCAGCCCATCCTGATCAGCGTGGACCCCGAGCGCGACACGCCCGAATCCCTGGCCCAGTACGTCACCGCCCCGGCCTTTCCCGAGGGCCTGGTGGGGCTGACGGGGTCGCCCGAGCAGGTGCGGCAGGCCGCGGACGCCTACCGGGTGTGGTATCAGCGGGCCGAAGACGATGGCGTTTCAGGCGATTATCTGGTCGACCATTCCTCGCTGATCTATTTCATGGACCGGCAGGGGGGCTTCGTGGAAGTCTTCCCCCATTCCGCGCCGCCCGAGCAGATCGCGGCGCGCCTTGAACGATTTCTAGAGGAAGACGGCGCACGTTCATAAGTCCGGCGCCTCTGTCCTGCCCGCCGCGGGAGGAAAACGGCGGGCGATCAGGAGGCTATGGATGCTCTATTCCTTCGTGGAGATGACCCGCGCGGCGATGCTGCCCTGGCGCGCCGCGGCCAACATCACGCGCGAGGCGCTGCGCCACCCGCTCAACCCGGCGGGCGAGACCCTGATGGGCCGTCAGGCCGCCGCCGCGGCGGACCTGTTCGAGACCCTGACGCGCTATTACGGCAAGCCGGACTGGGAGGTCTCGCCGGTCGAGATCGACGGCCGGGCGGTGGACGTGAGCGTGGAGACCGTCTGGTCGAAGCCCTTCTGCGATCTTCTGCATTTCAAGCGCGACCGGGCGGCGCTGGGCCGCGCGCGGGGCGTCAAGCAGGGCGCGATCGAGGATCCCAAGGTGCTGCTGGTCGCGCCCATGAGCGGGCATCACGCCACCCTGCTGCGCGGCACGGTGCAGGCCTTCCTGCCCGATCACGAGGTCTACATCACCGACTGGACCGATGCGCGTCTGGTCCCGGTCGCGGAAGGCCGGTTCGATCTGGACGACTACATCGAATATGTGCGCGAGATGATCGCCGAAGTCGGCCCCGGCGCCCATGTGGTCGCGGTCTGCCAGCCCGGCCCGCCGGTGCTGGCCGCCATCGCCCTGATGGCCGAGGACGAGGACCCCGCCCGGCCGCTGAGCATGACCTTCATGGGCTCGCCCATCGACGCGCGCAAATCGCCCACCGTACCGAACAAGCTGGCCGAGGAGCGGCCCTATTCGTGGTTTGAATCCAATCTGATCCACACCGTGCCCGCGCCCTATCCGGGCGCGATGCGGCGGGTCTATCCCGGCTTCCTGCAGCTCACCGGGTTCATCAACATGAACTATGAGCGGCACATGGACGCCCACCACCAGTATTTCCAGAATCTGGTCAAGGGCGACGGGGATTCCACCGACCGGCACCGGACCTTCTATGACGAGTATCTGGCGGTCATGGACCTGACCGAGGAATTCTACCTTCAGACCATCCGCGACGTGTTCCAGGAGCACAGGCTGCCGCGCGGCGAGATGACCGTGAAGGGCCGCCCGGTGCGCCCCGAACGCATCACCGACGTGGCGCTGCTGACGGTCGAGGGCGAGAACGACGACATCTCCGGCATCGGCCAGACCCAGGCCGCCCACGACCTGTGCGCGGGCCTGCCCCAGTCCATGCAGGAGGACTGGGTCCAGCCCGAGGTGGGCCATTACGGGGTGTTCAACGGGCGGCGCTTCCGCGAGGAGATCGCTCCGCGCATGAAGGCCTTCATGAAGAAGCACGCCGCCCGGTCCGCGAAGGGCAAGGCGGCCTGACCCGCGTTGCCGCTGCGGCGGCGGGCGCCTAGCATCGGCCGATGACCCTGCCCGTCCCACTCCCCTCCCGGCTCGGCTTCGGCGTGTCCGGCGTGCATGGCACGCCCCTGATCGGGCGGCCGGACACCGTGGCGCTGATCGAGCGCGCTTCAGAGCGGGGCGTGCGCGTGTTCGACACCGCGCCCTCCTATGGCGGCGGCGAGGCGGAGCGGCGTCTGGGCGCGGCGCTGAAGACGATGGACCGGTCCCGGGTCTGGATTTCCACCAAGGCGGGCGTGACCGGCTCGGCTCTGACCGGGCGGCGGCGTGATTTCAGCCCCGGCGCCATCGAGGCAGGCGTGCGCGCCAGCCTGTCCCGGCTCGGCGTGGAGGGCGTTGACGGACTGTTCCTGCACGGCGCGGGGGCGGGCGAGCTGACCCCTGCCCTTATGCGGCGGCTGGATGATCTGCGCGCCGCGGGCGCCTTCGCCCTTCTGGGCGCGGCGGGCCGGGGCGCCGAGCTCGACGCGGCGCTCCAGACAGGCCGGTTCCAGCTCCTGATGACTCCGGTCCATCCCTTCATCCGTGACGACGCGCGCGCCCGGCTGAGCGCCGCGAAGGCCGCGGGGCTGGCCGTGCTGGGCATCGAGACCGCCGGGCCTGGGCTGGCCCCGCTGCGGCCGCCCGGGACCGTCGCGGACCTTCACGGGCTGGCGCGGGGTCTGGTCGCGCGGGC
>VJOU01000095.1 GCA_007050995.1 Glycocaulis profundi
GTGGAGCCAATGGCGGTCTGGCGGTCCAGGTGCTCAGGGACCTCCTGGGCCAGAGGGTCTTCCTGGGCCGCAGGGTGTCCAGGGCCCCACTGGTGACCAAGGTCCAGCAGGTCCGCCTGGTTTGCAGGGTCGCAAAGGCCCGGTGGGTGAGGAGGGTCCTGAGGGACCTGTCGGCCCTGACGGTCCTGTTGGGCCTGATGGTCCACCCGGAGAAACTGGTGATGCTGGTGTTCCCGGCTTCCGTGGTCCTCGCGGTCCACGTGGCTTAACTGGTCCCATCGGGTTGGAGGGACCTGTCGGTCTGCCTGGTCGCCAAGGAGCTCCTGGTGCCCGAGGTCGTGCTGGCAAGCCCGGAACTCCCGGGGCCCAGGGAGAAGTTGGTCCCGTCGGTGAACCTGGTGCCGATGGAAAGGATGGAAGTCCTGGACCTGATGGTCTTCAAGGCCCTCAGGGTCATCCTGGGTGGATGGGGCCTCCGGGTTCACCTGGTGAACAGGGAGATGACGGACCCCGTGGTGACACTGGTGAGGAAGGACCTGAAGGAAACCCTGGTCCTGCCGGTGAGGCCGGTCTCATGGGCCCGCGAGGAAAAACTGGCGTTAAGGGACCTCGTGGAGAGCCTGGTCTTCCAGGTCCCCAAGGTCCAACTGGTCGTGATGGTCCCCGTGGTCCACCCGGACCCATAGGCCCACCTGGCCCTCCAGGTCCTCCTGGTCCGCCAGCCGTAAGGATGCCTATGATGACGTCGCCCACTAAAGGTAAAATCATGTATTCGGATGCTGCCGCCATTGCTCAGGTCTTTGGCGTTGAATCAGTCTCAGCTCCGCTTGGTACTCGCGATGTCCCCGCACTCACATGTAGGGATCTTGCTGAGTCTCACCCCAACTTGCAGGATGGCTTCTATTGGGTGGATCCAAACGGAGGT
>VJOU01000096.1 GCA_007050995.1 Glycocaulis profundi
CCAATTTCATACTTGGATATTTGGAGATTAAAATTCAAGAGTACTTCAGCAAATACATTAGAATCCAACTATACCGGAAATTATGAACAGTGCTGAAAGCATATCTTTGTGATATGTCAAACGGTAGATAGCATGATAACAAATTATAAAGCTACATACGACCAAATCTATTATATGTATATATACATGATACCTCTACAAGCAGAACTTCTCTATGCAGGTACACARRGTTGRTTTTGGAACTGCACCAATAACYGCATCTTTCTTMTCTCCRCCTTTGAATATAATCACCGTTGGGATGCTTCTGATCCCATACCGGCTTGCAATTGCAGGGCTCTCATCTGTGTTCACCTTGTAACAAGTGAGYTTSCCTGTGTATTCYTTTGCWAGTTCATCWATGACAGGGTGGATCATGCGACAKGGSCCRCACCATGGRGCCCAAAATTCAACCAATACGGGGAGATCAGACTCCAACACAAGTGATTGCCATGATGAATCATTCACGGGAAGAACTTGGACTKCTTCTTGAGCCTCGCATACAATTCGTGCTCCACGTTGGCCGGTTTTGGACCTCAAACTCAACGACCCAGGAGACGAACCAAATGACTGGATTTTAAAACCACTTGAATCGGGCAAGTTAACAGAATTTCGACGAATAGAGAGCCTAGAGACGACCGGAGACAAAGATGCTGCCGGTAAGACCGAAGCACGGGGAATTGTAACACCAGCCATCTAAAGAATCAGTGATCTATACAAAGTAAAAAAAATAATAAGAAATAAAGAAAGAAAATGAAGAATGTATGGGGAGCAGAGCATCCTGAGCTGCCTTCACGTTCTCGGGTCTTCCTCCCCATGTCTTTAGACAAGTGTTCTGAAGGGCACGTGCATATGAGAACGACACGTGCCATGGGTTTGGGCTTTGGT
>VJOU01000097.1 GCA_007050995.1 Glycocaulis profundi
CCCTTCTTTAATGGTGTTTGTTTGCAACATTGCATTGTTTTCTGATCTCACCTTCAGTGCCAGTGAGTGGATTGTTTTCGGKAAGAATGGTGATGGCTCTTCCAAAATGTTTAAAGAAATAATCTTGGCTCTTTGCCATTTTCTTCACATATGGTTTAGTTCTCTTGTCATTTGCCAATTGATGATCCACAATCAACAATCCCTTGTTGTCCAAAATGTTCCTGTAATAATTGTTGTCCAGTTTCATTGGGGTACCGCGGTCATTTCTCACGTATTGCACGGCCTTTGGGTCAGGGRTGGCGTCCGGGCACTTGTGAAGCATGTGCTCSACATGACCCGGGTCAAGAGCAGGGTCCACCTCTRGATATAGACGGTGCACCAGCTTCACACAATGAGTCCTCCCAACACTGTGAGAACCTAGTAAAGCAACAACTCCAGGGGTGTCAATGCCAATATTCTTGAACCTTTCAAGAACCACAGTCATGCTCTCGTTATGATCTGGGAGGTATTGCTCCAAAATATCAGCCCTGCTCTTCCTGCCATCCCTTCTCCCTGTTTTCAGAGGTATGTATGGCCCTCCTAGCGCAACAATTCCATCCCTTCCAGAAAGTACAAGTATATCAGAACAAGATACAACTCCTGGGCACTCCCTCTCCACAGCCTCCTTGATGGTTTCAAGATACCTGAAATTTCTAAGTCCAAAGCTTCTGTCTGTCTCTTTCTCAGACAATGTCCTCCTTGTTGAGTCCAGAAGCAGCGATKCATCACAACTCTCAACACCACAATCATGGAAGATGTTTCTAAGCCAAGAGAAAGCAGTGTTCTTGTGGCGTTTGTAAAGAAGCATAACTTGTTCTTTGATGATATCTTCAGCTTGTGGGCATGAATCTTTGTAGAAGTTTAGTGTAAGACCCGAGTCTGAC
>VJOU01000098.1 GCA_007050995.1 Glycocaulis profundi
CGGACTTTGTAGCCTTAGCTTCCTTCTCCTTAAAGACTACAGCCTTGATGACACCGACGGCAACGGTCGATCGCATATCACGAACAGCGAAACGACCCAAGGGTGGGAATTCAGAAAACACCTCAACACACATAGGCTTGCTGGGGATCATCGTGACGATAGCCGCATCACCGGACTTGATCTTCGGGAATTCAGAAAACACCTCAACACACATAGGCTTGCTGGGGATCATCGTGACGATAGCCGCATCACCGGACTTGATCTTCGCTGGGTTAGTCTCCTTGACTTGACCGCTCCGACGGTCAATTTTCTCCTTTAATTCRGCAAACTTACAAGCGATGTGGGCTGTGTGACAATCCAAAACAGGAGTATMACCGGCGCCGATCTCACCAGGGTGGTTAAGGACGATGACCTGAGCGGTAAATTCCCCAGCCTCACGAGGAGGATTATTCTTTGAGTCCCCAGCAACATTACCACGGCGTACGTCCTTCACTGAGATATTCTTGACGTTGAAACCGACATTATCCCCGGGGACCGCCTCAGACAGAGCTTCATGATGCATCTCAATGGACTTCACCTCGGTGGAAATACCAACCGGGGCGAAGGTGACAATCATTCCCGGCTTCATCACACCTGTCTCGACACGACCCACAGGAACAGTGCCGATGCCACTGATTTTAAACACATCCTGTAGAGGGAGACGAAGTGGTTTGTCCACAGGACGAGTTGGTGGTTCAACAAGATCGATGCTGGCAAGAAGAGTAGGTCCCTTGTACCATGGCATGTTGGGACTGGGCTCTAACATGTTGTCGCCGACCCAGCCGGAAATTGGGACAATATTCACGGTGTCCGGATTGTAGCCGACCTTTTTAATATAAGCTTTCATTTCGGTACTGATTTCCTGAAAGCGTTTCTC
>VJOU01000015.1 GCA_007050995.1 Glycocaulis profundi
CCCCCGCCCCACCCGGCGAGCCCGCCGCGACCGCGCCGCCCCGCGAACTCGGCGCCGAACAGGTCGCCGCGCGGGCCGCGGTCCGGTCCGCCGAGCCTTCCGAACGGGTCCAGGCCCGCCTCGCCGCTGCAGAGACCATCCCCTTCCGCCGTCTTCAGCTCACCTTGGACAACGGCCAGGTCTGGCGGCAGATCGAGGGCGACACCCAGCGCGTGTCCGTCCGCGCGGACGCGGACATCTCCGTGGAGATATGGGAGGCCCGCGTGGGCGGCTACCGGATGCGTCTGAACGAGCTGGCGCGGACGATCCGGGTCGAGCGCGTCCGCTGAACGCCTGAACGCGAAAGGGGCGGCTCCGGTCGGGAGCCGCCCCTGTCTCATGCCGCGGAGTGTCTCAGAACCGGCGGGACAGGTTGATGAAGGCGCGGCGGCCGATCAGATCGTGGCCGGACTGGACCACGATGTTCATCCGCGCCGGCCCCCGGCCCTGGTCGATCAAAGGCGGGCTTTCGTCGAAGATGTTCGAGACGCCCGCTGTGACCGACCAGTCGTCGCGGTCATAGCTGATCGACGCGTCGTGCTGCCAGTAGGAATCCGTGTAGTCGACCCGGCGGCACTGCACGCTCGCTGGAGCCCCCAGCACGCCGCAGGCGCTGGCGATCGGGCTGAATGGCCCGAAGGGCTCGCCGTCCAGCGACTGGCCCTCGCCGATATACCGGACCCGCCACAGCGCGTTCCAGTTGCCCATGCCCAGATTGGCCGTGACGTTGCCCCGCCATTTGGGCGTGGCGATGGTCCCGGCGGCGTCGGTCACCGGGGAGTCCTCGTCCACCTGTTCCTTCTGCTCCAGCAGATGGGTGACCGTGCCCGTCAGGGTGAGGTCCATCGACCGGTTGAACATGTCCAGAGGCATGCCGAAGCGGGCGTTCAGATCGACCCCCTTCGAGGTGAGCTGGCCGATATTGATGAAGGACGCGTCCACGTTGGCGATCGTGGCCGTGGCCGGGTTGCCCGGATTGCGCCGGATCCGGGCGCAGTTCGGATCGGCCAGGCCGGGCGCGCCGCCATAGCACTGAGCCAGGATGGCGGCGGGATTGCTCTCGCGCAGCGTGTTCTCGATCTGGATGTCGAAATAGGTGACCGAGAGCTGGAAGTCGTACCGGCTCGACCAAGGCTGGGAGAAGACGGCCCCGAAGGTGAACGACTCGGAAGTCTCCGCTTGCGCGTCCGGGTTGCCGCCCGTGGTGGTGGGAATGCCGGTCGTGGCCAGCAGGCCCAGCGCCGTGGGGTCCACCCCGTCGGCCACGCAGTTCGCCAGAAGGTCCGGCGAGCGCGTGTCCTGGGTGGGATCATAGACCCCGCCCACGTTCGCCGGGGTGGGAACCCGGCACGGGTCGAGCGTGCCCGCGATGGTGCCCGCCTGCCCGGCCAGGAACTGCTCGCGCAGGTTCGGCGCCCGGAAGGTGGTGCCGAAGGTGCTGCGCAGGCGCAGGAAGTCGGTCGGGGTGAAGTCCGCCTTGATGCTGTAGGTGAACTCCGAACCGAAATTCTCTTCGGAGGTGTACCGGCCCGAAAGGTTCAGCGACAGCATCTCCAGAAGCGGCAGCTCTGTTTCCGCGAAGAGTTCCCAAAGCGAGGTGCTGCCGATGGTGTCGCCTTCCAGATCCGGGACCTCGGAAGAGGCCAGCCCCTGGCTGCGCACCACGTCTGTCAGCGATGTGATCCGCTGCTCGCGGAACTCCCCGCCTAGCACCAGCCCGACCGTGCCCGCGGGCAGATCAAACACGTCGCCGGTCAGGATGACCGAGGCCATCGCCTGTTCCAGCGTCGTGGTCGTGATCGACCGGCCGAAGACGAAATCGGTCTCCTCCTGGGTGGCGAAAGTGCCGTCTCCCCCCGCCTGGGTGTAAAGGCTGGGCGAGAAGAAGTTCACCACCACGCAGTTGTTCCGGTTCAGGAAACCGAAATCCAGCGTGTCGCTGGGGATGCCGCATACGAGATTGCCGCTGCTGTCGAATCTCAGCGTGTCCAGGCTCTCGATCAGATGGGGATTGATCATCACGATCTGCTGTGACGAGCCGTGGCTGCGGTCATAGGAGACATAGACGTCATACACCCAGTTGCGCTCGGCGAGCCCGCCGAAGGCCAGATCGCCTTCCATCCCGCCGACGAAGCGCATGTTGGAGACTTCAGAGCTCCGCCTCTGGGGAAAGTCGCGCAGAACCACCACCGGCAACGCGTCCTCGCCGAACGGGTTGAGCGGGTTCTCGAACAGCAGGGGCGCCCCGTCCGCGCCCACCATGATGTTGCCGTCCGGCCCCTCCATCGGGATGAGGCCCGGCACCCCGGGGAAGACCTGCTCGCGCGGGAACCGCCCGGTGGAGTTCCGGGACGCGTAGGACGCCTCGAAATAGAAGGTGTCACGGCTGAACAGGTTCAGGTCCTGGTGGCCGGTGGTGAAGATGTTCCAGCGCTCCAGCTCCTCCAGCAGATGCGCCTCGCGTTCGGATTCCTGGAGGGTGTAGGGATCGGTCAGGCGGAAATTGGTGCCCGAAGCCAGGAAGTCGGCGTTGGTCGACCAGTTCGCAGGCAGACCCGGACTGGTCAGGCCGGGCGTGTAGAACACAAACCCGCCCGCGCTGGCGATGAAGGCCGAATTGGCGGGACGCGCGTCCAGACAGGTGGAATAGGTCTGCCCGTCCGTGCCCACCTGGATGTCGCGCAGGCAGTCGTTGAAGTTCGGCCTGTCGCCCACGATGACGGCGTTGCGGTTGAAGTATTCCAGCGCGACCGTGAAATTGCCCCGGTCGTTGGAGGCGCCACCGATCAGGCCGAGCTGGCTGATTTCCCCGCCATCGCGTTCCGGAAAGGTGAAGAAGGAACTGACTTCCAGCCCGTCCATGTCGCTGCGGAGGATGATGTTCGCCACCCCCGCCACGGCGTCCGCGCCGTAGATGGACGAGGCGCCGTCGGTCAGGATCTCGATCCGGTCGATGAGCGAGCCGGGAATGAGGTTCATGTCAGGCGCCACGGGCGCACCGCGCACGCCCGAGGGGGCGAGACGGCGGCCATTGACCATGAGCAGGGTCCGTTCCGGCCCGAGCCCGCGCAGCGCGACCGCCTGGCCGCCCAGGCCGGTCGCCGAGATGCCCTCGACCGCGGCGGTGGTGGACCCGGCCGTCACCGATCCATCCAGCTGTTCGCCGGATATGACGGGCGCGTCCGCGATCATCGCTCCGGCATCCACGATCCCCACCAGACGGGCCTCGCTGGCATCGACGACCTGAAGCGGGGAAATGGACGTGAACGTGTCCCGGCGCAGGCGGGAGCCCGTGACCAGGATCCGCTCGCCGGGGGGCTGGGCGTCTGCAGCCGGCTCAGTCGTCTGCTGCGCATGTGCGGGAAAAGAGGCCGCGGCCACGCTCGCCAGCAGCGAGGAAGACAGGGCCATACGCCTTATATTTGTGCAGCGCATTTGAATCTCCATTGCGTTTGCTCACTCGCGTTTGAAAGCGCGCGTGAACTACGCAATAAAGATCAACGCACCCCAACGCGCGCAACATTCATTTTACTGCAACAAATTCCAGATAGTCTAATATATATTTGGATAATCAAAGTTGTTTTCAGCATTGCGCGTGATAAAAAAGTCACCCATTCCCCCATGTAACGCACTGTATAATAAGGAAAAGCGCTGCATCTCCTGCAGAGGCGCAAGATTACGTGCGTATATTTAGAAAGGCGCGAATTGCACTCCGACCTCTTCAGGGTCCGGCGGGGTCACGCGTCCCGGGTCGCCTGCTCGGACGGGTCGGAGTCAGGCTCGCCGGAGGGCAGGTCCGGCGCGGGCGGCGCAGGCGCAACTTTCGGCGCGGGCGCCTCGGCCGGTTCGAGCTTCGCGGGCTGGCCGCGCATGATCCAGCCGACCGCGATCCCGCCGAAGAAGGCGAGGAAGAGCAGAACCCACATGTGCCACATCAGCCAGAGCATCACACCCTCCGCGCCGGGCGGGGCGCGCCGCGCGTCGGCCGCACCTCGGATTCGTCCACGATCACCGTGATCCCGCCCGCCACGACGCCCCCTGTCCAGGTCGCCGCGCGCAGGGCCATCAGGGCGCGTTCGCGGTCGGTCTCGCTCGGGGCGGCGCCGGTGATGACGGCGCGCTGGCCCGAAACCGTCACCTCCGCCCACCGATCCGCGTTCGAGCGCGCCATGGCGTCGTCCGCGGCGCGCTGGAGCCGGGTTTCCAGCGCGTAGGCGCTCATCGGGCTGCCATACACGCACGCCGCCGCCCCCAGCGCGAAGGCGCCGAGGCCGATCAGGAAGGTGCGCTGCCGGGGCGGGATGCGCCGGACGGTGTTCAGGGGCATGGGGAGCGCCTTCTGCGGGCGGATGTGCCCGCTCACCATAACGCGCGGCGAGCGATTCTGAACACGCCTGCGCGCAAGACCTCGCGCTGAACGCGTGCAGCGAGACCTCTCTTCGCTTGACGCGTGTGTTCCAGGCCCCGTTAATGACACCCTGCATCGCAAGGGGGGATCTGCGATGTCTCACGAGGACGCCATCTACGAGGCGCTCGAGGACGAGGACGCTTTCGCCCGACTGCCCGCGACGATCGCCGGGATCGTCGGCGCGCGCTCAATGACGTTCCAGATATTCTCCAATGGCGGCCCGCCGGAGATGCTCTGGTCGTATTTCTCCGACGCCATGATCGCCCACTATCTGGAGAACGATCTCGTTCCCCATGACGTCTGGCACGGGCTGGCGATGCAGAGCGGGCGGTTCCACCGCGCCTTCCGGGCCAGTGACTACATCTCGAAACAGGATTTCCTGTCCTCGGTGATGTTCAACGAGTGTTTCCGCCACTTCGGCGACGACACCGGCCAGTGTCTGGGCGCGATCATTCCCACCCAGGACGGTCTGATCAGCGTGGGCGCGCATCGCGCGCTGAACGCGCCGGGATTCGACGCCGAAGAACAGGCCCGGCTCCACGATCTTCTGCCTCATGTGCGCCGCGTGGTGCGCGCCCGCGAGCGTCTGCGCCGGGCCGAAACGGGACTGCTTCGCACCGAGGCCGCACTGGAGACTCTGGCGAGCGGAGTGGTGCTGGCCGAGGCGGACGGCACGGTCCGGTTCATGAACCGCGCCGCTGAGAGCATCGTGTCGGTGCGCGACGGACTGGCGGTGCGAAACGGGCGACTGGCCGCCGTCTATCCCGCAGCAGCCGGGCGGCTGGAGCGGGCGATTTCAGAGGCCGCCGGGCGGCGTGGTGGTCGCGGTGGCGGGGTCCGGCTGGAGCGCATATCCGGCCTGCCCGACTACCGGGCGATGGTCACCCCCTGCGTGCCTCCGGGCGGGACCGGAACCCTGGCCATGATCCTGATCGACGATCCTGCTCAGGCCGCGCCCGACATCGCCCCGCAGGTCCAGGCCATGTTCGGCCTGACGGCGGCGGAAGCCGATCTCGCCATGAGGCTGCTGCGCGGCGAGACGCTGGAGGAAGCCGCCGAGGCGCGCGAGGTGAAGACCTCCACCGTGCGCAGCCAGCTCAAGACCGTGATGGCCAAAACCGATACGAGGCGGCAGCCCGAACTGGTCGCGCTCATGGCCCGGCTGCCCCGTCTGGCGGGCGGCGATCCGTCCGAGCCGTGACCGCGGGCGGATCGCCCGACTGCGCCGCGGGCGCGGCATCCCGGTCCGCCGCCGCGTGGCCCACCCCGCCCTCGCCGGCATGAACGGCCAGCGCCGCCGCCGTCGCGATCATCAGAACCCGCTTCACGCCCCTCTCCCCCAGCCTCGCCCCGGGGATCATGGAAGACCGCCCCAAGGCGCGCGGCATCCCCCATCAGGGGGACGGAGGTCAGATTCTCCGGCCCTAATCCTCGCCAAAGCTGAAGGGCGAGGCGCCGCGGGCGTGGGGCTCCACGCGCAGGGAGCGCTGGAGCGGGGGGAAGGCGCGCTCGGCGCAGTCGGGACGCTCGCACAGGCGGCACGCCAGCCCCACCGGCGTGGGGGCCGCCCCCTCGCCCGGGTCATAGACGAGGCGATGCGCCTCGCCCGCCTCGCAGCCCAGCGCCAGCACCTGCAGCACCGATCCGCCACCGGGCAGCGGCCGGGCCACGGCGCGGGCGACCGACACGAAGCGCGAGCCGTCGGGAAGCGCGATGGGCTGGACATGGATGCGTTCGGGCGCGCGGACCGCGTCCATCAGCCGCCAGCGGGCGCACCCGCCCCCTGATCGCGCGAAGGGGATAACCCCGCCCCCGAAGCGCTTGGCGACATTGCCCGCCTGATCCACGCGCAGCAGGAAGAAGGGCACGCCCCGCGCGCCGGGCCGGTTCAGCGTGGTCAGCCTGTGGCAGACCTGTTCATGGCTGGCGCCGAAGCGGCGGCGCAGGCGGTCGATGTCATACCGCGAGGCCTCGGCGGCCTCGAAGAAGGCCTGATAGGGCATCATCACCGCGGCGGCGGCATAGCTGGCCAGACCGCCCCTGAACAGCCGCCTTGCAGGGTCGGTCAGCCCCGAGGGCCGGGCGGCCTCGGCGTCCAGCGCCTCCCCCGCCTTGAGCTGGATCAGCGTGACCGCCATGTGGAACACCCGCGCGGCCTGGGTCAGGGCGTCGGAAAGCAAGAGTTTACGGGCGTGAAAATCGAACCGGCGCAGGGCCCCGGCCATCACGTCATCGCCGTAAAGCCGCACCGCCGCGCCGTGCTGAGACTTCAGGCGCGCCGCGAGCGCGGCTTCCAGCCCGGCGTCCGGATCGAGCGCGCCGCGCAGGGTTTCGGCGGCGGCCTCCATGGCGGGGAAGTGGTTCTGGGCGGCGTCCAGCGCGTCGCGGACCTCTTCGAGCGGAGAGAACACGCCGCCCGGCCCGCCGCCCCCGTCCGCCACGCGCAGGGCGAGGTCGGATGCGGTGGCGCTGGTCTCGCGATAGGCGTGATAGAGCCTGGAGAAGGCCTCCGCCGCGCGGGGGTGCGCGTCGGCGAGATCCTGAAGGTCGCGGGCGTCCAGATCGACGCTTTTGAGAACCGGGTCGGACGACGCCTCGCGGATGTCGGCCAGAAGCTGACGGTCGCCCTCGCTGGCGAAGGCCCGCACATCCACGTCGAAGGCCTCGGCCAGGCTGAGCAGCACGCGCGCGGTCACCGGGCGCTGATTGCGTTCGAGAAGGTTGAGGTAGCTGGCCGAGATGCCCAAGGTGTCGGCGAACTGGGCCTGGCTCTGATTGAGGTCGCGGCGCAGACGCCTCAGGCGCGCGCCCGCGAAGATCTTCTCCTGCCCGGTCTCGGCCATGACGCCTCTTGTCAATTATTTACAAAACGACAGTCGCACAATTTTCTATTGTTTACGCCTTATCTTCTTTCTGTGCAAGGCCATCTCGACCCTGCGGCGTTGCGCTGTCATCACATTGACAGACGACAAGCCAATGGAAGGCGACAGCCATGACCAGTTTCCACGATCTCGTTCCCGCCGCCGCGCCAGGCCGTTTCGACGGCATCGAGCGCAACTACACCGCCGAAGACGTGCTCAAGCTGCGCGGCTCGGTGCGGATCGAGCACACGCTCGCCGAGCGGGGCGCGGCCCGGCTGTGGGAGCTGTTGAACTCCGAACCCTACATCAATGCGCTGGGCGCCCTGTCGGGGAACCAGGCCATGCAGATGGTCCGCGCGGGACTGAAGGCGATCTACCTGTCAGGCTGGCAGGTGGCCGCGGACGCGAACACCGCCGGGGCGATGTATCCCGACCAGTCGCTCTACCCCGCCAACTCCGCGCCTGAGCTGGCCCGCAAGATCAACCGCACCCTCCAGAGGGCCGACCAGATCGAGGTCGCCGAGAGCGGCAAGGCCAGCCGGGACTGGTTCGCCCCCATCGTGGCGGACGCCGAGGCCGGGTTCGGCGGCACGCTGAACTGCTTCGAGATCATGAAGGCCTTCATCGAGGCGGGCGCGGCCGGGGKCCATTTCGAGGACCAGGTGGCCGCGGRGAAGAAGTGCGGGCATCTGGGCGGCAAGGTGCTGATCCCCACCAGCCAGCACGAGCGCAATCTGAACGCCGCGCGCCTGGCCGCCGACGTGATGGGCGTGCCCACCCTCACCGTGGCCCGCACCGATGCGGAAAGCGCCACCCTGATCAATTCCGACATCGACGAGCGCGATCACGAGTTCATCGATTTCGCGGCCGGGCGCACTCCGGAGGGCTTCTTCCGCCTCAAGCCGGGCGTGGGCGTGGATCACTGCATCAAGCGCGGCCTCGCATACGCGAAAGTGGCCGACCTGCTGTGGTGGGAGACCTCCAAGCCCAATCTGGAAGAGGCGAAGCGCTTCGCCGAGGCGATCCAGCGCGAGTTCCCCGGCAAGATGATGGCCTATAACTGTTCGCCCTCGTTCAACTGGGAGGCCAATCTGGACAAGGCCACCATCGAGACCTACCAGCGCGAGCTGGGCGCGATGGGCTACAAGTTCCAGTTCGTCACCCTGGCGGGCTTCCACCAGCTCAATTTCGGCATGTTCGAGCTCGCCAGCGGCTATCGCGACCGGGGCATGGGCGCGTATTCCGAGCTCCAGCAGGCCGAGTTCGCCGCCGAGAAGGACGGCTACACCGCCACCCGCCACCAGCGCGAGGTCGGCACGGGGTATTTCGACAGGGTCAACGTCACCCTGTCGGGCGGACAGGCCTCCACCACGGCCATGGGCGAGAGCACCGAGACCGCCCAGTTCAAACCCGTGGCCGCCGAATAAGCCGGTCAGGGAGGAGCGGGCGGCGGGCGCGCGAATGCGTCCGCCAGCCTGCATGACGCGATGAACCAGCCCGTCTTCACCTGCGATCTGTGCGATGCGCATCCCGAACGGGTCCGCGTTCTGGCGCCGGTGTTTTCCAGCTTCGGCGGCCGCCGGGCCTTCTTCGGCCCCGTGGAGACCGTTCAAGCCCACGAGGACAATTCGATGGTGCGCGAGGCGGTCGCCGAAGCCGGAGCGGGACGGGTGCTGGCCGTCGATGGCGGCGGGTCGCTCAAGCGGTCCCTGCTGGGCGGAGACCTGGCGGCGCTGGCCGCTTCCAACGGCTGGGCGGGCGTGATCGTGAACGGCGCGGTGCGCGACGCACACGAGCTGGAGACGGCGGATCTGGGCGTGCTCGCGCTGGGCCTGATCCCGATGAAGACCGAGAAGCGGGGCCGGGGCGCGCGGGGGCTGACGGTTTGCCTGGGCGGGGTCCCGATCCGGCCCGGAGACTGGATATATGCCGACCGCGACGGTGTTCTGGCCGCGGAAGGCCCGCTGCACGAGCAATGAGAAAAGGACCAGGGACGATGGATGGAAGCTTCGCGAAAACCGCCGGCATCGAGATCGCGGGCGAGATGCGCCCCGGCTACGAGGACATCCTCACCCCGCAGGCGCTGGACCTGCTGGCAGGCCTGCACCGGAAGTTCGAGGCCGAGCGCCGCCGCCTGATGGCCGCCCGGCTGGAGCGTCAGGCGCGGCTGGATTCGGGCGAGGAGGTTCTGGACTTCCCCGCCGAAACCGCCGCGATCCGGGCGGGCGACTGGAAGGTGCGCCCCGCCCCCGCCGATCTGGCCGACCGCCGGGTGGAGATCACCGGGCCGGTGGATCGCAAGATGGTCATCAACGCGCTGAATTCGGGCGCGAAATGCTTCATGGCCGATTTCGAGGACGCCTCCACCCCGTCCTGGACCAACATGATGGACGGGCAGATCAACCTGCGCGACGCCAACCGCCGGACCATCGACTTCACCGACCCGGCCAGCGGTAAGGCCTATGCGCTCAATGACGAGACCGCCGTTCTGATCGCCCGGGCGCGGGGGCTTCACCTGCCCGAGCGCCACATCCTGATCGACGGCGAGCCGGTCGCGGGCGCGTTCGCCGATTTCGCCCTCTACCTGCTGCACAATCACGCGGCGCTGAAGGCGCGCGGTTCGGGCCCCTATTTCTACCTGCCCAAGATCGAGACCCGGTTCGAGGCGCGGCTGTGGGCGCTGGTGATCCGCCACTGCGAGACGGCGCTGGGCCTCGAGACCGGCACGGTGCGGGTCACCATCCTGATCGAGACCCTGCCCGCCACCTTCGAGCTGGACGAGATCCTGTATGAGCTGCGCGAGAACATCACCGCGCTGAACGCGGGACGCTGGGACTACATCTTCAGCTACATCAAGCGCCAGAAGACCGACCCGTCCAAAGTCCTGCCCGATCGCGCCGAGGTGACCATGACCAGCGGCTTCATGGCCGCCTATGCCCAACATCTGATCGCGGTGTGCCACCGGCGCGGGGCGCACGCCATGGGCGGGATGAGCGCCTTCATCCCGGTCAAGGGCGACGAGGCGAAGAACGCCGCGGCGATGGACAAGGTCAAGGCCGACAAGACCCGCGAGGCCCGCATCGGCCATGACGGCGCATGGGTGGCCCACCCCGCCCTCGTCCCCGTCGCCATGGCGGCCTTCGACGCGGTGATGGACGGGCCGAACCAGCTCGGCGTGATCCCCAACATCAAGGCGGACCGCGAGACCCTGACCGCCGCGCCGGTGGGCGAGATCACCGAGGCGGGCGTGCTGGCCAACGCGGACGTGGCCATCCGATACATCGCCTCCTGGCTGTCGGGCCGGGGCGCCGCGCCGATCCACAATCTGATGGAGGATGCGGCCACCGCCGAGATCAGCCGCGCCCAGCTCTGGCAGTGGCGCACCCATGGCGCGAAGACCGAGACGGGCCGGACCATCGACGCGGCCTATGTGCGCGGGGTCATCAAGCAGGCCGCCGACGCCATCCGCGCGGAGATCGGCGACGACGCCTTCGGCGCGGGCCGGTTCTGCGAGGCGGAGGGCCTGCTGGAGGACCTCGCCCTGTCGGACGGCTTCGAGGAATTCCTCACCCTGCCCGCCTACGAACGAATCTGAACACCGGCGTCCCTGGCGCCGGACGCGGCGGGAACGGCCCGCCGCAGGCGCTGCGAACTGCCCCCGGACCGGCATAGGGTCCGGGGGATTTTCTTTGCGCGTCAATGAGTTGATGTCCGAAACGAGAAAGGCCGGAGCTTTCGCTCCGGCCCTGCCCGTCCTCCCTGACTGGTTAATCCGTCAGGACTATTTGTCGCACTCTACCATCTTGAGCGCAGAGTGACACCCCATGTTCTCGGCGCTCCGAGGAAGGCCATGTAGCTGGCGGTGTTGCGCGGCTGGGTCCATTCCCCGCCATCGAAGCCGGCCTGGCCGCGGCGGCCCTGGGCGAAGGCGTCGAAGGCGACCTGGGCGTAGGTCTCGTCAGTGAGGTTGCGGCCCCACAGCTCGACCGTCCACAGCTCGTCCTGACGGCCGAACCCGATGCGGCCGTTGATGGTGGCGAAGCTGTCCTGGACCTTTTCCGGATCGAGGTCCGAGCCGGTGTTGTAGCTGGACACCCAGCGGCCATCGAGGCTGGTGCGGAGCGCGAACCCGTTCGCCAGCGGCCGCTCATAGCTGATCGAGCCGTTGATGAAGTGTTCGGGCGACAGCGAGAAGGACTGGCCCTCCAGCGCCGCGATCAGCGGATCGGCCGTGGTGACCGTCTTGTACTCGGTGTTCACGTAGGCGTAGCCGCCGGTGATATCGAGCCCTTCCAGCGGGGTCAGGTACAGGAAGTCCAGCTCCGCGCCGTAGGAGCGGGACTCGTCGATGGACTCCACCACGAAGGCGATGCCGTTGAACGTGTTGAGCTGGAAATCGTCGATGGTCTGATAGAACAGGTTGCCGTTCAGCTGCAGCACGTTGCCGAACAGGTTCGACTTGAAGCCCGCGTCCCAGGCGCTGATCGTCTCAGGCCCGAACGAGGAGTCCACGTCGGTGTAGCCCACGCCCGGCGTCAGCGGCCCGTTGAACTGGCGGTCGAGGTTGAAACCGCCCGCCTTGAAGCCGCGCGACCAGCCCGCGAACACCATCACCTCATCGGTCAGGTCGTACTGGCCCCGGATCGTGCCGGACCACTCCCGGTCGGTCCGCGACTGGTCGTACCCGGTGCCGTCCAGCCCGGTGCGGGCGTAGGGCAGGCAGATGTTCCCGATGGCCACCGAGCCGCCGATGATCGTGGCCTGGGGCAGACCCGCCTGAGTGGCGAAGGCCTGGAAGCCCGCGACCGGGTTCAGCCCGAAGGCCTGCTCAAGCGCGGCGCAGCCCAGCGGGGCGTTGGTGTTGAAGTCCGCCGTGACCGACTTCTCCTCGATGGTGTAGCGAAGCCCGCCCGTGATCGAGAACCGGTCGGTGAGCTGATAGGTGTTGTGGGTGAAGATCGCCCAGCTGTCCGCGGTCTGGTCGTAGCGGTCCTGGGCCACGCCGGTCCCGCCGGGGATCGCCGCGCCGTAGGGGATGTTCACCGCACCGCCGGTCAGCGCGAAGATGGTGTCGCGCACGCCGGTCACCGTGGGCGCGCCCGAGGGCGCGGTCAGCAGGATGCCGAGGAAGTTCTCCCAGTCCGCGCCGAAGCGGATGGCGTCGCCCAGTTCCAGCGTCTCGCGGGAGTAGAAACCGCCCACCAGCCAGTCGAGGGGGCCGTTCACGCCCTGCAGGCGGAATTCCTGGCTGAACCGGCCCAGATCGGTGAAGTTGCCGTCCTCGCGTCGGGCAATGTCCAGCGAGCTGTAATCGATGTCCTGGGTGCGCCGGTTGTTCCACTGCCGGTAAGCGGTGATCGAGGTCAGCTGGCCGAAGCCGAGATCAAAGCTGAAATCGCCCGAAATCCCGTAATCCTCGACGTATTGCAGGTACTCGGTGTTGGCGTAGGCCTGACGCCCGGACGGGTTCGCAGGCTGAGAGACCTGGCCGCCGAGATTGCGCACGATTCCTGCAATGCCCGCATCGTAATCCCAGGCCGTCGCCGAGCAGCACAGCTCGTCGCGTTCGGAATAGTCCGCGATGATCCGGCCCGTCACCCTGTCGCTCGGGGTCCACAGCAGCTGGCCCCGGACCGAATAATAGTCCTGGTTCTCAGACTGGCGGTCGACCGCCGCCGCGCCCTTGCCCAGCTCGAGATCCATGAAACCGTCACGCTCGGTCTTCACCGCATACAGGCGGAAGGCGAGCTGATCCTCCACGATGGGGCCGGTGATGCCGCCCGCCACGCGCCGCAGATCGTAATTGCCCACGGTGAACTCGGCGCTGCCGCCGAACTCGTTCATGTCAGGCGCCTGGGTGACGACGTTGAGCACCCCTGCGGACGTGTTCTTTCCGAACAGCGTGCCTTGCGGCCCGCGCAGCACCTCGATGCGCTCAAGCTCGCCCAGATCGCCGAAACCGACGCCGTTGCGGGCGCGGAACACGCCGTCGATATAAACGCCCACCGAGCTTTCCAGCCCGAAATTGTCCCCCACCGTGCCCACGCCCCGGATGCGGGCGGTGGTGATGGTTTCCGACTGGGTGGAGGTCACCATCAGGCCCGGCGCGATGGAGATGAGGTCCTTGATGTCGCGCACTCCGGCGTCCTGCAGCGCCTGGGCGTCATAGGCGCCGATGGAGATCGGCACGTCCTGCACGCTCTGGGCGCGCTGCTGGGCTGTGACGGTGATGACCTCGATGGAGCGTCGCTCCTCCGAACCCACAGGCTCGAAAACCTGCGCGTGGGCTGTTGCGGCGCCGAGCGCTCCCCCCGAAACGGCCATGGCGAGCATGGCGCGTGACACGCGTGCTGGCATTGGGTCTTCCTCCAGTTCCGGCCGCCCTTCAGGCAGGCCTTTATTGTTGCAGCGCAATATAGCGCCGTCTCCACAAGAGTGTCTTATTCGAACGCAAGCGAAAAGGGCGATCTACGCTCCTGCATTCAAGCGATAGCAACGGTTTAGGAGTTTTGAACAGATTTTACGAAACTGTGGCGCAACCGCCACGCGCAGTTTTGCTGCATGCGCGAACTGAGAGAGGCGCCTATGCTTACGCCTTGCAAACAAGTTGCGGGCACACTCTCCCGGGGCCAGGCGGACGAACACGCATGCGGAGCGAAGCGATTTCCCTGCTGAAACGGCATCTGGCCCGGGCCGAGCATGTCGATGTCAGCCAGTACCAGTTCATCAATCTCGACCATGTCGCCGCCGCGGCGGGCGGACGGTGGGCGGAGCTGCGCGAACGCTGTTTCCTGTCCGCTCAGGGCCTGATCGAGCGTCATGCCGATCCTGACGACCTCATAATCCGCTGCGCGACCGGCTTCCTGGTGGTCTACGCCAACCTCTCCGGTCCGAAGGCGGAGCGGCTGACCACGCGCATGCGCGGCGAACTGGCGGAGTTTTTCCTCGGTCACCCCGATCTGAAGATGGTCGATGTCGAGGCCACCGCCTCCCGGATGAGCACGCCTGAGTTCCACGCCGCGCTGGAGCGCGCCAAGCCTGAAGGCGTACGGCCGCCCGCCCGGTCCGCGCATCTCGAATCCGCGCTGCCGCCACTGGCCGGGGCGCTCTACGAGCCGCTGTGGGACGCCCATGGCGAGGCGGTGGCGATATTCCACGCCCTGCCGGTGTTCGACGGCGCCCTGCCAGACCGCTGGCGGGCGGGGGAACTGGCCGATCCGGCCCGGGCGGATGAGGGGCTGGCCCTGTTCCGCGCCCTGCTGGACCGGGCCGCCCGGGACCTGTCCGACCTGTTCGCCGAGGGCGGGCGCTGCGCGGTGATGCTGCCCGCCGCCTACGGGGCGCTGGTGACCGCGCGCACCCGCGCGAAAATGATCCAGTCCCTGCGCGATCATCCCGAGAAGGTCCGGCGGCTGATCTATGTCCGGGTCGAGCAGGCGCCGCTGGACGCTCCCGCGGCGGTGATCGGCGAGGCGTGCATGACCCTTCAGAGCCATTGCGGGAAAATCGCCATCCACGCCCCCATCGGCGCGATGAGCCTGTCGGCCTTCACCGACACCGGCGCGGGACTGGCCGGCTGCACCTGGGGGGAGAGCGAGCCGGAGGCGGGCGGGCGCAGCGTCGCCCTGTTCTCCGCGCTGGCCGCGCGCTTCCGGGCGGCGCCTTACGTGGACGGGGTGGACACCCCCGAGGCCCTGAAGGCGGCGCTGGGAAGCCCTGCGCGCTTCCTCGCGGGGGCGGCGGTGGCGGGGCCCGGGCCCCTGCGCGCGCCCTACAGGCTGAAGCGTCAGGATCTGATGGCGCGCACGGAACCGTGAGCGGGCTGGTTCTTCCGCCCCGCCGCCGGGGCGTCTAACCTTCCCCCTGACACACAACCGCATCGGGGAAGACACCATGGAATTCAAGGCGCTGGCCGCCATCGGCCTCATCGCCGCCGCCTCGCCCGCCCTCGCCCAGGACGGCGAGCGGGCGCCGCTGAGCTTCGCGGACATGTTCGAGCTGGAGATGGCCGCCGATCCGCAGATCTCGCCCGACGGCGAGCGGATCGTCTATCAACGCCGCTCCAACGACATCATGACCGACCGCACGCGCTCCGCGCTGTGGGCGATCAATTTCGACGGCTCGGGCCACGAGGCCATCGTGTCGGGCATGGGCGACGCGACTGGCGCGCGCTGGTCGCCGGACGGATCGCGCCTGCTCTATCTCGCCCGCTCCGAACCCGACCCTGAATCGGACGAGCGCCCCGCCACCCGCCTGATCGCGCGCGACATGGCCACCGGCGAGGAGACGGTTCTGTTCGAGCCCGAGACCGGGGTGAACAACACCGCCTGGTCGCCGGACGGTCGCTGGGTGGCTTTCACCATGTTCGTGCGCGACGACGGCCCGCAGGTCGATTTCGAGATGCCCGAGAAGCCCGAGGGCGCGGAATGGGCCGACGTCCCGCGCATCGACGAGACCACCCGCTACCAGTTCGACGGCCAGGGCGACCTGCCCCACGGCCAGAACCAGATCTTCGTCATCTCCACTGAAGGCGGCGGAGAGCCGCGCGCCCTGACCGAGGCCGCCAGCGGCAATCTGGGCGGGCTGGAATGGTCGGGGGATTCCACGACCCTGTATTACAGCCATGGCGGCCGGGCCGAGGACGGCTTCGACGGCCGGGAGACCGACATCTGGGCGATCTCGCTCAATGGCGGCGAGCCGCGCCGGATCACCGACGACAGCGGCCCCGAAACCAGCCCCCGCCTGTCGCCCGACGGCGCCCGGCTGGCCTATACCGGCTACGAGAACCAGGGCTTTTCCAACCAGGACGCCCGGCTTTATGTCCGCGACCTTGAAAGCGGCGACACCGTCCAGCTTCTCGAGGACCTCGACCGCTCCATCTCCAGCGCCGTCTGGGACGAGACGGGCGAAGGCCTCTGGATCCAGTTCGTCGATCAGGGCCTGACCACGCTGGCTCACGTCACGCTGGACGGCGAGCTGACCCGCATCGACGACACGCTGGGCGGCCTGCTGTTCGGGCGGCCCTACACCTCGGGCTCGTTCTCGGTGTCGTCCAACGGCCGTTACGCCGCGACCGTGGGCACGCCCCAGCGCCTGGCCAATCTCGGCGTGGGCGAGCGCGGCGGGGAGACCCGCGTGCTGACCAGCTACAGCGAGGAGCTGCTGGCCAGCCGCGAGCTGGCCGAGATCGAGCGCTTCACCTGGGAAAGCTCGGCTGACGGCCGCGAGATCGAGGGCTGGATCGCCTACCCGCCCGGCTTCGATCCCGAACAGCAGTATCCCATGCTGATGGAGATCCACGGCGGCCCGCACACCGCCTACGGCCCGGTCTTCTCCGGCGAGGTCCAGCTCTTCGCGGCGGCGGGTTACGTGGTGTTCTACACCAACCCGCGCGGCTCGACCTCCTATGGCGAGGAGTTTTCCAACCTCATCGACAAGACCTATCCCGACGAGGACGTGGACGACCTGCTCTCGGGCGTGGACGCTCTGGTGGCCGAAGGCTTCATCGACGAGAACCGCCTGTTCGTCACCGGCGGCTCGGGCGGCGGGGTGCTGACCTCCACCATCGTGGGCGTCGATCACCGCTTCGCGGCGGCGGCCACCGTCAAGCCGGTCATCAACTGGACCAGCTTCGCGCTGGCCTCCGACATCGGCGTGTCGATCGCGCCCTACTGGTTCGGCACCACCCCGTGGGAGGATCCCGACCTGTTCTGGCAGCGCTCGCCGCTGTCGCTGGTGGGCGAGGTCGAGACCCCGACCCTGGTTCTGGTGGGCGGAGACGACCGCCGCACGCCGGTGTTCGAGAGCGAGCAGTACTACAACGCGCTTCAGATCCGCGGCGTGCCGACCCGCTTCGTGCGCATCCCCGGCGGCGCCCACGGCTTTGAAGAGTCCCGCCCCTCGCGGCTGCTGAACAAGGTGGGCCACATCCTCGCCTGGTTCGATGAGCACGACCGCCGCGACGCCCGCGAAGGCGGCTCGGAGCAGGCCCTGCCCTAGCCTTGGCCTCCATCAGCCCCCGGACCGCGCCGAGGCGCGTCCGGGGACTGAAGGTCAGGGGATGACGGTCAGGAGATGGCGCGGCGCACGCCGCCATTGAGCGCAGGCGCGCTCCGGCCTATCCCTGTGCGCCCCGACCCTGAAAGCCGCGAGCCCGCCATGACCCTGACCGTCGCCGCCTGGAACGTGAACTCGATCAAGGCGCGCCTGCCCAACGTGCTCGACTGGCTGAAGGACAAGGCGCCCGACGTGGCCTGCCTGCAGGAGATCAAGTGCCAGGACGAGGGCTTCCCCCGGCTGGAGATCGAAGAGCTCGGCTACAATGTCGAGACGGTGGGCCAGAAGAGCTATAACGGCGTGGCCCTGCTGTCCAAGCGCCCCATCGAGGAGGTCGCCCTGCGCGCCCTGCCCGGCGGCGAAGACGACGAGCAGGCCCGCTATGTCGAGGCGGTGATCGCGGCGGACAGCGGCCCGGTCCGGGTCGCCAGCATCTACCTGCCCAACGGCAATCCCGCGCCGGGGCCGAAATACGATTTCAAGCTGGCCTGGATGAAACGCCTGAAGGACCGCGCCGAGGCGCTGCTGGCCTTCGAGGAGCCGGTGATCCTGGCGGGCGACTACAACGTGATCCCGCGCGATTCCGACGTCCACGACGCCGCCGCGTGGGAGGGCGACGCCCTGATCCTGCCCGCCACCCGCGACGCCTTCTCGGCGATCAAATGGCTGGGCTATGCCGACGCCTTCGAGCAGGTCGACGGGCGCGCGCACCAATACACCTTCTGGGACTATCAGGCGGGCGCCTGGCCGAAGAACAACGGCATCCGCATCGACCACCTCCTGCTCAGCCCTCAGGCCGCCGACCGCCTGAAATCAGTCGAGATCGACAAGGAGCCGCGGGGCCGGGAGAAAGCCTCCGATCACACTCCGATCATCGGCGTGTTCGAGCTTTAGATATGGCGGGTCTCCAACTCGTCACCCTGGTCGTGAGGGACTATGACGAGGCGATCAATTGGTATCGGCGGGCGCTGGAGTTCGACCTGATCGAGGATACGTCGCTGCCCGGCGGCAAGCGCTGGGTGCGTATGAGCACCGGGCCGCAAGGCGTTGATATCCTTCTCGCCCGGGCTTCCGACGAGCGCCAGGCCGTCCGCGTCGGCGATCAGACCGGCGGGCGGGTCGGCTTTTTCCTCGTCACCGATGACTTCGACGCCGACCACGCTCGCATGACCGCGGCGGGCGTGATCTTCCGCGAAGCGCCCCGCCGGGAGCTCTACGGCGCGGTGGCGGTGTTCGAAGATCTGTACGGCAATCTGTGGGATCTCATCGAACCGTCCCAAACGCCTTGAGCCAAGACACCTCCCTCACATCCCCGCGCTGGGCCGGGCCCGGATCGATTCCAGCCAGCCGTGCAGGTGGGTCAGGTCTTCGGCGGGCTTGAGCTTCACCCAGGCGGCGAACTCCACGAACACGAAGGCCGTGATGTCGGCCACGGAGAAGCCGTCGCCCGCCAGCCACGGCGCTGCGGCCAGACGGGCGTCCAGCACCGGGAAGAAACGCTCCGCCCGCGCCCGGCCCCGTTCGGCCAGTTCCGGTATCTGCGGCACCGCGTCCGGTCCGGGCATCGCCCGGCCTTCCATCGCCTTCGAGCTGTTGCGCAGCACCTCCATGATCGCCACCAGCCCGTCGAACTCGGCCCGCCACGTCCATTCGGCCACCCGCGCCTGCTCGACCGGCCCGGTCCCCATCAGGGGCGGGTCGGGAAACACCGCCTCGAGATAGCGCGCGATGGCCGCGTTGCCCTCCAGCGCCTCCCCGGTTTCGGTGACCAGCACCGGCACGGTGCAGCGCGGATTGACCGCCCGGAAGGCGTCCGAGAACTGCTCGCCGCTCCTGAGATCGATCTGGACCGTCTCCACCTCCACGCGCTTCTCCGCGATCACCATGCGGGCGCGGCGGGGGCTGGGGGCGGTTGCGCAGTCATAGAATTTCATCATGGCGTCCTCAGGCGAAAGCGTCGGGGCGGGTGTCGGCGACCTCCAGCCGCCCCTCGATGGCGTGGCCCAGCGCGAGCAGACTGCCTTCCTCGAACAGGGGCGCCCACAGGCTGGTCGCGTGGGGCACGCGGTGGCGGGTCTGGTCGTCCTCGTCGGCGGGCGCGCCGAAAATGGTCCGGGTGGGCTCCTCGGTGAAGCCCGAGCGGAAGGCGAGCTGGGGGTGGCCGGTGTAGTTGGTGATCAGCAGCATGGCCCCGGCGAAGTTCGGCCCGATCACCGCGTCCAGATCCTCGAACCGGGCGGCCATGTCGATCATCACCTGCCGCCGCAGCCGGTCGGCGTTGACCAGATCCACCGCGCTGGCGAAGCGCGCGCGCCGCCAGGTGTTCGGCCAGGCCTGCGGCTCCTGCCAGCGCAGACGCTCGTCCAGCCCCGACAGGGTCAGGTGCTCGAACGCCGCTGCCGCTTCGCTCTCCAGGATCAGGCCGAGCGCCTGATAGGGCCGCTCGTCCACCTCGAACGGGACCAGCTCCACGCCCAGGCTCCGCGCGGCCTCCAGCGCGGCGCGGTCCGGCTCCGCGGCCTGTTCGAACCAGTCCGCATTGTATCCCACCCGCATGCCAGACAGATCGCGCGACAGGGCCATCTCCAGCCCGTGGGCGAAACTGCCCGCATCCCCGCTGTCCGGCCCCGCGATGGCGCGCAGCACCGTGGCGCAGTCGGCCACGTGGCGCGTCATCGGCCCGATCTTGTCCAGCGACCAGCACAGGGCCATCGCGCCGGTGCGCGGCACCCGCCCGAAGGTGGGCCTCAGCCCCGCATTGCCGCAGCGGTGGGAGGGCGAGACGATGGAGCCCAGCGTCTCGGTGCCGATGGCGAAGGCGCACAGCCCCGCCGCCACCGCCGAGGCCGACCCCGCCGAGGAGCCCGACGAGCCCTCCTCGGGGTTGAACGGATTGCGTGTCACCCCATCAAACCAGATGTCTCCATAGGCGATGGCGCCCGCCGTGGTCTTGCCCAGCAGGACCGCCCCGGCCGCCTCCAGACGGCGAGCGACCGTTGCGGTCGTCTCCCCCGTCCGGTCGCGATAGACCTCCGCGCCCCAGGTCGCGGGCAGGCCCTCCACGTCGATGATGTCTTTGAGGGCATAGGGGATGCCGTGCAGCGGGCCGCGCACGCGCCCCGCCGCGCGCTCGCGGTCCCGGTCGGCGGCCTCGGCGCGGGCGCGGTCGGCGGCGACATGGATGAAGCACTCCAGCGCCGGGGCGTGCGCCTCGATCCGCCGCAGATAGATCTCTGTCAGCTCGGCTGAACTGATCTCCCCGCGCGCCAGCCACCCCGCCTGCCGCCAGACCGGCGCGAAGGCGATGTCCGCCTCCCCGCCCGGCAGCGCCGCGTTGCCCGTGGGCATGCCGGAGAGGGCGTCGGACTGGGGGCGGAAGCGCGCGCCGGGCAGGCGCGGATCGAACACGGTGGCGGGGGCGAGGTCGTTGGGCTTGTCCATAGCCCGCAGCGCCTCGGCGCGCGACACCCACGCCTCCATGCCGACCATCATCTGCTCGCGCTGGGCGTCGGTGTGGCTGACCGAGAACAGAGGCTCCGCGCAGCGCAGCGTCTCGACGCTCACGCCCTCGGTCGCCGGCGCCGCCTCCTCGTGCGCGCAGCCCGCCAATGCACCTGACGCCGCGCCTCCCGCGATCAGCCCCAGAACCCCGCGCCGCGTAGCCTTGATCGAAGCCGCCATCCCCGCCTCCCCTGTTTTCCGGGGCGCAGGGTAAGCGGGACGGCCCGGCGGAGAAAAGCCCTCAGTCGGCGGGCTGCAGAACCGCGTCAGGCGCGCGGCAGATGCGGAAGGTCAGCCCCAGACGCTCAAGCGCCGCCTTGAGAGCCGGCCCCTCGCTGAGCATCACCCCTTCGGCGGGCGCGATGCCCAGAGCTTCGGCCTGGCCCGGATCGAAATGCTGGAAGTCCAGAGGCGCGCCCTCCGGCCCGTGGCAGTGCGGCCCGTCCTCGGGCGGGATGAAAGCCTCAAGCTGATGAATGATCGCGCCGTCCGCGCCCGCCGCGGCCAGCAGCGCGTCCTGCCGGGCCATATCTTCGCCGAGCTGAGCCTCCATCCCCCTGCGCATGCCTTCCAGATCGTCGAACTGATCGCGATAAGGTTCCATATCGGCGTCGAAGCGGTCCCTCGCCCGCTGCATCTGCGCATCGCTCAGCCCGCCATGGAAACCGACCACCGCCTCATCTTCGATGCGGCGGTCCGCGATGGCCGCGTAGTAATAGTTCGCGCAGCTCGACCCGCAGAAATCCACGATCGTCGAGACCGCCTGATGCGCCTGAAGGCGCTCGACCACGTTCAGGGCGGTGGCCACGTCTCCGCCAGAGGACCGCACCACGAAATGCTTGCGCTCGCCGTCCAGCGCCGGGCGCTCCGCCCAGACGATCAGCGGCTCGGAGCGGTCTGATTCGATGGTGCCGTCGTAACAGGCGAGGGAGTCGGAGACTTCGTGGAAGCTCTCCTCGTGCTCGGCGCGCAGTTCCCGCTGCGCGATCCAGTCCAGACACGGGCCGGGGTCTGCGGCGAGAAGCCCTGCCAGCGCCATCGCGATCATCACATCCTCCACCTGTGGCTGCAGCGTCAGCCTAGCCGTGCCACGCAAAAGAAAAACCCCGGACGGCGGACCGTCCGGGGCTTTTCCTCAAATGCCGCCTGGATCACTCGGACGGCTGGGCGTCCTCGTCCTCGTCGTCCTCCGCGTCCCGGCCCGCGCGGAAGTCGGTGTCGAGCTCGGCCACCAGCCACGTGAACGCCGCCCACGCCGCCACGTTCTGGCGCATGTTCTCGGGGTCGATCTTGTCCATCGTGTCGTTGGGCGTGTGGTGGTAATCAAAATAATCCGTCCCGTCCTGATCCAGCCGCGCCATGGGCACGCCCAGCATCTGCAGCGGGATCATGTCCGGGCCGCCGCCCGATTCATTGCCGCCGCGCTCGATGCCCAGAAAGGCCAGCTCCTCGCCGATGGCGTCCAGAACCGGCAGGGCGTCGGCGCCGACGCCCGACGAAAAGCGCCAGACCGGCCCGGCGCCGAAATCGGATTCCGAGCCGATGACGTGGTTCTCCAGCGTGCCGTCATCCATCCGGGCCTGGGCGTAGGCGCGCGCGCCCACCAGGCCGACTTCCTCGGCGCCGAACATGACCACGCGGATGGTGCGGCGGGGATTTTCCGGCAGCATCTGCATGATCAGACGCGCCGCGTCCACGGTGATGCCGATGCCCGCCCCGTCGTCCAGCGCGCCGGGCGCGGTGTCCCAGCTGTCGATGTGCGCGCCGATGATGACGATCTCCTCGGGCGCCTCGCGGCCGACGATCTCGCCGATCACGTTGCCGCTGGTCACTTCGCCGCGCCAGCCCGCATAGGTGGTCATGCGGATGGTGATGGTCTCGCCCATCGCCGCGATGCGCTCGATCTGGTCGGCGTCGGGCGCGGAGACGGCGAGCGCGGGAATTTCGGGCATCTCCTCGTCGGGGAAGCTCATCATGCCAGTGTGCGCGAAGCGGTTGTTCGACGTGCCGACCGACCGGATCAGCAGGCCGACGCCGCCGCGGGCCTCGACCTCGCGCCAGCCCTGGGTCCGCTTGCGGTTGGCCCAGCCATAGCCTTCGCCCGTGATCGACCGCTCCATGCGGTCATTCACGAAGACCAGCTTGCCTGCGAGCGCATCGGGCGCGTCGTCGGCTTCGAGCAGGTCGTCATAGCTGTCGAAGAAGACGACCTCGGCCTCCAGCCCGCCCTCGGGCGTCGCCGCGGCGCCGCCCAGCGAGATGGCGTAGAGCTCCTGCGGGAAGGGCGCGGTGATCGCTACCTCCTCATAGATCGACCGGCCGCGGGTCCACAGATCGAGGGGGAATTCCTCGATGCGCACGTTTTCAAAGCCCAGTTCCTCGAACAGGGCCACGCCCCATTCCAGCGCCGCATGCTCGGCGGGCGTGCCCGCCAGCCTCGGCCCGATCCGGGTCGTCAGATCTTCGGTGATCTCATAGGCGTAATCGCTTTCAAGCCCCGCCTCGGCCAGCATGCGGGCGGTCTGGCTCATCTCGGCGGGCAGCTCGAAGCGCTCCTGGGCGTCGGCGAGGGCGGCCATCGAGGCCAGCGCGCCCGCCGCGCCGAGGGTCATGGCTGTGCGCAGCATGGTGTTCCCCTTGGTGTTTTTATCGATGGCGCACCCTACCCCCCGCCCCGCCGGGGTCAAACCCCTCGCGGCAGGGGGGCGGGAGGGGCTATATGTGTCCTCATGGACGAAACCACGCGAACGCCCCCGCCCCGCTTCGACGAGTCCCTCGAAGACGAGACCGCCCCTGACGCCTCGGGCCGGACGCCGGCCGAGGCCGCCCGTCTGGCGCGTCACGGCGCGCACCGGCCCGGCCTGATCGGTCAGGCGGGCATGGCGCTGGGCCGGGCGCTGCCTCCGACCCGGGCCGGTCTGAGGCTGGCGGGCGCGGCGCGGCCTCTGGCGCTTCTGGGCGCGGGCAAGGGGCTGGCGGACGTGCGGGCGCTGGGTCTGAAGCTGCGGGTAGACCCGCGCGGCAGCCTCGCAGAGCGCCGCCTGTTCCTCACCCCGCAATGCCATGACCGGCGCGAGCTGGCCGCGGTCGCGCGCCTGATGGCGCCGGGCAAGGTGTTCATGGAGGCCGAGGCGGGCATCGCCGCCTACGCCCTGCGCGCGGCGCGCTCAGGCGGCCCCCATGCGCGGATCATCGCGGTCGAGCCCTCCCCCGACATGCGCCGCCGCATCCTGTTCAACGCCCGCACCAACGGGCTGGAGCAAATCGAGACCGCCGGGGCGGCGCTGTCCGACTATGAGGGCGGCCCGCTGCTGCGGCTGGTGGACGGGCACGCCGCCGCCAAGGTCACCGGCCTCGCCGCTCTGTGCGATCAGCTGCGCATGACCCGGCTGGACGGGCTGCGCCTGTCGGTGAACGGGGCGGAGGCGCGGGTGCTGGGCGCTTTTCTGGCCGATGCGCCCAAACCGCTGTGGCCGGGCCTGCTCATCCTGCCCCGCCCCGAGGGAAAGGACGCGAAGGACGAGGCGCTGGCGACCGCCATCGCCCGCGGATACCGCATCGACTTCCAGACCCCGTCCAACACCGTCCTGATGCTCAACCGATAGGAGACCTTATGAGCGCGATCGAACAGGTCATCGACGGCCGCACCAAGGATCTGGGCGGCTTTCAGGTCTCGCGCGTGCTGCCCTGGGCGCGGCGGCGCATGGTCGGTCCCTTCGTCTTCCTCGACGAGATGGGCCCGGCCGTCTTCCCGCCCGGACAGGGCGTGGACGTGCGCCCCCACCCGCATATCGGTCTGGCGACGGTGACCTATCTGTTCGACGGCGAGATGCACCATTTCGACAGTCTGGGCTCGGACCAGACCGTCCATCCCGGCGACGTGAACCTGATGGTGGCGGGCCGGGGCATCAGCCATTCGGAACGCACCCGCGAGGAGGTTCGCGCGCGCGGCTACTCCCTGCACGGCATTCAGACCTGGATCGCCCTGCCGGAAGCCGACGAGAGCGTGGAGCCCAGCTTCCACCACCACCCGAAGGCCGATCTGCCCGAATTCGAACACGGCGGCGCGGCCCTGCGCCTGATCCTGGGCGAGGCCTACGGGCAGCGCGCGCCGGTGAAGACCTTCTCCGGCATCGTGTACATCCACGCCGAGATGGCGCCCGGCGCCCGCTTCGACCTGCCCGAGGGCCACGACGCGCTGGCGGTCTATCTGGTCTCGGGCGAGGCGGAGGTCGGCGGCCAGAGGATCGAACCGGGCCAGCTCGCGGTGCTGAACGACGGCGAAACCGCCGAGATGCGCAGCGGCGCGGGCGGGCGGGCCATGATCCTGGGCGGTCAGGACATCGGCAAACGCTTCATCGAATGGAATTTCGTCGCCAGCTCGAAAGAGCTGATCGAGAAAGCCAAAACCGACTGGCGCGCCAGCGCGGCGGGCCGCTGGCAGGGCACGGTCTTCATCCTGCCCCCCGGCGAGCAGGAATACATCCCCCTGCCCGGCGACCCTGAAGAGGGCCCGCCAGAGCCGTCAAAAGAGTGTCCCACGACCTGAACCGCCTTCAGAGCTTCAGCTTGTAGCCCGCATGGCTGTGTTCGAAGCCCAGCCCGTCATAGAAGCGGTGGGCGTCTTCGCGGCTGAGATCGGTGGTCAGCTGGACCAGGGAGCAGCCGCGGGCGCGGCACTGCTCGATGGCCCATTCGAACATCGCCCGGCCCAGTCCCCGGCCGCGTTGATCGGCGGCCACGCGCACCGCCTCGATCTGGCCGCGCCAGGCGCCGGTGCGCGCCAGACCGGGAATGAAGGTGAGCTGGAGCGTGCCCGCGATCCGGCCCCGCCCGTCCTCGGCCACCGCCAGCAGCTGGTTGGGATCGGCGTCCATCGCCTCGAAGGCGTCGGTGTAGGCCGGATTGAGCGGCGGGCCGGGATCCTCCCGCGCTGCGCCCAGCTGATCGGCGGCCAGCAGCGCGATGATGGCGGGCAGGTCGTCGGCGGTGGCGGGTCGGAAGGTGATGGCGTCCATGGACGCGGCTTATACGGCCCCCGCGCGAAATCAGAAAATCAGCCTCGTTCAGCCGATTGTTATCCGCAGGCGCCGCCCCCTCGCCTATCATCCGCTCTGAAACAGGGGAGACGGGCGATGTTCGGACGGATCGCGGGGGCAGCGCTGGCCGCCATCATGCTGGCGGCGTGCGGGAATGGCGCGGACGGCGCGCGGGGCGCCCATGAGCGTGAGGGCGACTTCGCCAAGGGCCGGGCGGACGCCCCGGTCACCCTGATCGAATACGCCTCTCCCGCCTGTCCGGCCTGCGCCGCCTTCCGCCGCGAGGCGGGGCCGGCCATCGACGAGGCGGTCCGGCAGGGGCGGCTGCGCGTGGTGTTCCGCGAGATGATCTCCGGCGAGCCGCGGCTGGCGGTGGCGGGCTTCATGGCCGCCCGGTGCGCGGGCGAGCGGCGCTATCTGGACGTGATGGACGACCTGCTCGACCGCCAGGAGGCGATCTACGCCGCCGCCGGACAGGGCCGCGCGCTGGCAGAGCTGGAACGCTCGGCGGCGGCGGGCGGGGTGAGCGCGGACGCCTTCCGCGCTTGCCTGTCCGACGAGGCGATGCTGGCCGACGTCGAAGCCGCCAGCCAGCGCTCCGCCGCGGACGGCATCGGCGTCACGCCCAGCTTCCTGATCAATGGCGAGGCCCTGACCGGCGCCCGGGTCCAGGGCGTGTCCGGCGCGGTCTGGACGCTGGGCGGGGAGACGCTGGAGGACGAAGGCGGCCCCATCCCCGCCGATTTCAGTGCCGACGGCTGGCGCCGCGTGATCGCCGCAGCGGACCCCGGTCAAGCGCCCTGACCACATTCCGCAGCCCGGCCCAGCAGGAAGTCCCGCTCGGCGCCGTTGCCCGCCAGCGCCGCGGCGCGTTCAAAGCAGACGCGGGCTTCGACTTTCCGTCCCGCCCGCAGCAGGAAATCGCCCTTCGCCGCGGGCAGCGGCGCGTAACGCTCCAGCGCGGGCGCGCCTTCGATGGCGGCGATGAGAACCAGCCCGGCCTCCGGCCCGAAAGCCATGGAATGGGCCACGGCGCGGTTGAGCGCCACCACCGGGTCGGGGCGCACGACCGCGAGCCGGTCATACAGCCCGGCGATCCGGGGCCAGTCGGTCTCGTCCCAGCGCCTCGCCCGGCCGTGACAGGCGGCGATCCCCGCCTGCAGCGCATAAACGCCGTCCGCCCCGCCCAGGGACACGGCGCGGTCCAGCGCGGCGAGGCCGCGGCCGATCCCCAGCCGGTCCCAGCGGGAGCGGTCCTGTCCGGCCAGGGTCAGCAGGGCGCCGTCCGGTCCGGCGCGGGCGCGCAGGCGGGAGTCCTGAAGCTCCATCAGGGCGAGCAGGCCGTGGATTTCCGGCTCATCGGCCATCAGCCCGGCCAGAACGCGGCCCAGCCGCAGGGCCTCCGCGCACAGGGCGGGGCGGACGGGGTCGCTCCCCGCGGTGGCGGCATAGCCCTCGTTGAAGATCAGATAGACCACCTCAAGAACCGAACCCAGCCGGGCATGGCGGGCCGGGCCGCGGGGGATGGCGTAAGGATGGCCCGAGGCGCGCAGGGCCTTTTTCGCCCGCACGATGCGCTGGGCGATGGCGGCTTCGGAGGTCAGGAAGGCGCGGGCGATCTCGGCGGTGGTCAGCCCGCCGATCAGGCGCAGGGTCAGCGCGGCGCGGGCCTCGGGCGTCAGCACCGGATGGCAGGCGGTGAAGATCAGACCCAGCATCTCGTCGCCGATATCGTCGTCCAGCGCCGCGTCGAGCGCCTCGGCGGGATCAGGGTCCGCCGCGCCCGCCGCCCGCGCGATTTCGCCATGCCTGCCTTTTGCCATCGCGTCATGTCGGAAGCCGTCCAGCGCGCGGCGGCGGGCCACCGCCATCAGCCAGGCGCGCGGATCGTCCGGCACGCCGGTTCGCGGCCAGTGCGTCAGCGCGGCCAGCAGCGCGTCCTGGGCCAGATCCTCCGCCCGGCCCACGTCGCGGGTCAGGCGGGCGAGCCCGGCGATCAGCCGGGCCCGCTCGAACCTGAACACCGTCTCGACGGCCTGGCGGGTGGGCGGATCAGTCCTTGTCATACCCGTGCAGGCGGGCGGCTTCATCGGTCAGCGCGTCGCCGAAATCCTCCATCTCGTACAGGGGCCGGATCTCGATCTCGCTGGGGCCGGGCATCGGGTTGGGACAGCGTTTGACCCACTCGACCGCCTCGGCCATGTCGCGCACCTCCCACAGCCAGAATCCCGCCACCAGCTCGCGGGTCTCCGCGAAGGGGCCGTCGATGACCGAACGCGAGGCGCCGTCGAAGGCGACGCGCTTGGCCTGGGAGGTGGGCTTCAGTCCCTCCCCCGCCAGCATGATCCCCGCCTCCGTCAGTTCCTGATTGAACCGGCCCATGGCCTCCAGATTCTCAGCAGTCGGCAGATCGCCGCGCTCGCTGTCCTCGGTGGCCTTGACGAAAACGATCACACGCATGGGGTTTCTCCCTTTGTCGGCGGAGGGCCGGGATGGCCGTCCTGAGCATAGGACGAACGAGGGAGCGGGAGATCGACAGTTTTTTCAGGACACGCGGAAAATGCGCGCGTCACCGCGCGGACCCGCATCATCGCGTCACGCCTGGCCGGGACTAAGGACAGGCGAAAACGCCCCTCACCCGTCCGTGCGTGACAGCGGGAAGAGCAGGTCGATGAAGCGTTCGGCGGTGGGCTGGGGCTCGTGATTGGCCAGGCCCGGGCGCTCGTTGGCCTCGATGAAGATGTGGTCGGGCGCGTCGGGGGCCTGGACGATGAAGTCCATGCCTGCGACCGGGATCTCGATGGCGCGGGCGGCCTTCAGGGCGCTGGCGGCGATGTCGGGATGCAGGCTGGCGGTCACGTCGTGGAGCGCGCCGCCGGTGTGCAGGTTCGCGGTGCGGCGCACGCGGATAGTCTGCTTTTTCGGCAGCACGTCGTCCAGAGCATGGCCGCCGGCGGCGACGCAGCGCTCGGTCTCAGCGTCGAGGGGAACCTTGGATTCCCCGCCCGTGGCCGCGGCGCGGCGGCGCGACAGACGCTCGATCAGCTCGCGGACGGTCCGCTTGCCGTCGCCGGTGATTTCGGGGGGCTTTCTGAGGGCGGCGGCGACGATCTCGTCATTGATGACGACCACGCGCAGGTCGTCGCCCGCCACGCACTGCTCCATGATCACGTTGGGATCGATGGCGGCGGCGGCCGCGACGGCCTTTTCCAGTTCCTCGGCGGTCTCGATGCCGACCACCACGCCCCGGCCCTGCTCGCCGCGAGCGGGCTTGACCACGACCGAGCCGTGCTCGGCGAGGAAGGCCGCGCGGGCTTCGGCGTCCGCGCCGGTGTCGAGCTGGGCGGCGACGGGCACGCCCGCCCTGTACATCAGGCGGCGGGTGACGCCCTTGTCGTCGCAGCGGCTCATGGCCACCGCGCTGGTGAGCTCGGACAGCGACTCCCGGCAGGTGATCGAGCGGCCGCCGGAGGTGAGCTTGAAGAAGCCGCCCTCGGCGTCCAGCACCTCCACCCCGATGCCGCGGCGGCGGGCCTCGTCGGTGATGATGCGCGCGTAAGGGTTCAGGCTCTCCTCGGGCGGCGGGCCGATGAAGAGCTTCTCGTTGATGGTGTTCTTGCGCTTGAGCGTAAAATACGGGACGCGGCGGAAGCCCAGCTTCTCGTAGAGCCCGATGGCGCCGTCATTGTCATGAAGGACCGACAGGTCCATCCACGCCGCGCCGCGGGCCTGGAACAGCTCGGCCAGCCGCCGCACCAGCCCCTCGCCGATGCCCGGATGGGCGGTCTTGGTGTCCACCGCCAGACACCACAGAGACGAGCCCTTCTCCGGATCACCGAAGCAGCGACCGTGATCGACGCCGGTGACCGCGCCGATGATCTCTCCGGTCGCGGCGTCCTGAGCCACCAGGAAGGTCAGGCAGCGCGAATCGCGATGGCTGAAGAAGAAGCCCGGCTCGACGGGCACCATGCTGCGGCTGGCGTAGATGCGGTTGACGGCCTCGGCGTCCGCCTCGGAGGTCAGGCGCCGGATGAACCAGCCCGAGGGGGGCTGGCCGGGCCGGTAGGTCGCCAGATCGAGGCGGTAGGTGTGGGACGGGTCGAGGAAGACCTCCTGGGGCGCGGCGGCCAGCGCCACATGGGGATCGCGGATGTAGAAGGCGATGTCGCGCTTGCCGCTCTCCTCGCCGCGCAGAACCTCGACCAGCTCTTTCGCGCTGTCGAAGGTCTGGGCGAAGGCGAGACGGCCCCAGCCGCAGTCGACCACCGCGCCGTGGTCGAAATCCTCCTTTGAGCGCTCATCCTTGATCGGCGACTTCATGCCGTGATCGCGCAGGCGTTTGAGGCGGTGCCCCAGAGGGTTGCGCCGCTTGGCGGATTTCTTCACGGCCGTCATGTCGTCGCGCCCTGTCATCGCTCGCTATACGGATGAACCCGGCTGGCGGGGGGATGTTCCCTCAAAGTTGCATCGCGCTCACACGCCATGGCTTTCAAGCCACATGGCGAGCAGGCCGATCTGGTAGAGCTTGGAGCCGCGCAGGGGGGTGATGTGCGCTTCGGGGTCCTCGAACAGCGTGTCGAGATAGTCCCGGCGCACGATGCCGCGCTCCTCGAAGCTCTTGGACGTCACCGCGTCGCGCACCCGCTCCAGATACGGCCCGCGCAGGTATTTCAGCGCCGGGACGGGGAAATAGCCCTTGGGCCGGTCGATGACCTCGTGGGGGATCACGTCGCGGCCGACGTCTTTGAGGATGCCCTTGCCGCCCTCGGCGGTCTTCAACTCGGCGGGCACCCGGGCGGACAGCTCGACCACCTCGTAGTCGAGGAAGGGCACGCGGGCCTCCAGCCCGAAGGCCATGGTCATGTTGTCCACGCGCTTGACGGGATCGTCGACCAGCATGACCTGGGTGTCGATACGCAGCGCCTTGTCGATGGGCCTCTCCGCGCCGGGGCGGGCGAAATGATCGGAGACGAACTGGCGCGCGGCGTCGCCGTTCAGCCATTCGTCGTGCAGCAGCTCGCCCATCTCCGAGCGGTCGCGGTCGAAGAAGGCCTTCGCGTAGGTGTCCAGCGGGTCGTTGGCCTCCAGCATGGGCGGATACCAGTGATAGCCGGCGAAGATCTCGTCCGCGCCCTGCCCGGACTGGACCACCTTGACCTGTTTGGAGACCTCCTCGGACAGCAGGAAGAAGCCCATGCAGTCATGGCTGGTCATCGGCTCGCTCATGGCGGCGATGGCCCGCTCGAGGGCGGGCAGCGCGCGGGCGGTGTCGATCTCGATCTTGTGGTGGTCGGTGGCGAAGCGCTCGGCGATGATGTCGGAATACTGGAACTCGTCGCCCTTCTCCTCGCCCACGCTCTCGAAGCCGATGGAGAAGGTCTTCAGACCCTCCTGCCCCGCCTCGGCCAGCAGGCCCACGATCAGCGAGGAATCCAGACCGCCCGACAGCAGCACGCCCACGGGCACGTCCGCCACGAGGCGGCGCTTGACCGCCAGCCGCAGGGCGTCGGCGACCTTTTCCTTCCACTCCTCGCGGGAGAGATTCCGCTCGTCCTCATGGGGGCCGAACTTCAGGTCCCAATAGCCCTTCTGGCTGCGCTGGCCGTCCGGCTCGATGCGCAGGAGCGTGCCCGGCGCGAGCTTGCGCACGCCCTTGACCAGGGTGAAGGGCGGCGGGACGACCGCGTGGAAGGAGAAGTAGAAGTTGAGCGCCTGGGCGTCCATCGACCGGTCGATGTCGGGATAGGCCAGCAGCGGCGGCAGGGCGGAGGCGAAACGGAAGAAGCCCTCGCCCTCGGAATAATAGAGCGGCTTGATGCCCAGACGGTCGCGCCCGATCAGCACCCGGCCCGACTGGCGCTCGACGATGGCGAAGGCGAACATGCCGTTCAGCCGGTGCACGAAGTCCTCGCCCCAGGCGTGATAGGCCTTCAGGAGCACCTCGGTGTCGCCCGCGGAGAAGAACTGATAGCCCTTCGCCTCCAGCTCGGCGCGAAGCGCCTTGTGGTTATAGATGCAGCCGTTGAACACGATGGACAGGCCCAGCTCGGAATCCACCATCGGCTGCTGGGCGGCGTCGCTGAGGTCGATGATCTTCAGGCGGCGGTGGGCCAGCGCGGCGGCCTTCTGCGAATACATGCCGCCCGCGTCGGGCCCGCGGGGGTTCATCGCATCGGCCACGGCCTGAAGACGGCCCAGATCAGGGTCGGTCTGGTCGAAACGGATTTCACCCGCGATGCCGCACATGCAGATACCTCGCAATCGGAACTGTAAATGTAAGAAGATGCCGAACCACGTCCGGCGCTGGCTCCGTTAGATCATCACAGAACCGGTGAAATCAAGTTTTTGCACTGAAAAAACCGATATTTTTCAATTTTCTGTGCTGTGAAAACTCTTGGGGAACGGTTGACCCGCGTCCGGTGTTACCTATGTTGCTCAACATCGCACTGACCGTTCATTAAACAGCTCCCGCCGCCAGCGGGAGCGCTGGAGGATTTGTGGCACCTACCCAACGTACCCCGCGACAGAAACGCATCGATCTCAACATGGTTGGAGAAGCCGGCGCCGTCATCGCCCTGGTGGCGGATGGCTTTTCCGTGCCCGACCAGAACGCCGCGGCTCATGCCGCCGAGCGGGGCGGGTACAAGACCCTGATCGCGAGCCCGAACAAGTCTCTCGTGTCCGGCCGTTCGGCCACCAACGAGGAGATGAACTTCGTGGTCGATCTCAAGCCGGGCGACATCTCGGTGAAGCAGAATGAGGGGCTGATCCTGCCCGGCGGCGCGCAGTCGATCCGCCGTCTGCTGGACGATCAGGACAGCCGCCTGCTGATCCATGACTTCGTCAAATCAGGCAAGCCCGTCTTCGCCACTGGCGAGGCGCTGGCCGTGATCGCCGAGGCGTCCGGCAAGGAAGGCGTCGAGGGCACGGCCGCTCTGGCCATCCGCGGCGAGGTCTTCGCCGGAGACAGCGAGACCGCCGTGGAGGACGCCGCAGGCGCCTTCGTGGACGCGCTCAAGGTGGTCGAGGCGGCCTGAGCCCCCTCCCCCCTGACATGGAAAGCCCCGGACCGCATGGTCCGGGGCTTTTTCGTTCAGACCTATTTCTCCCAGTCGCGGGAGATGGTCCGGGAGGCGAGCAGGAAGAGCGTGCCCGCAACGATGTAGAGCGACGCGCCGAACATGATCGAATAGCGCAGCGACTCCGTTCCGAAGGTGGGCGCCAGATAGGTCGACAGCTCGCCCAGCACGTACACGCCCACCCCGATGCCCAGCAGGTTGTTGATGAGCAGAAAGATGGCCGAGGCCATCGCGCGCATGTTGGGCGGGGCCATGTGCTGGAAGGCCGACAGGGCCGGACCCAGCCAGCTCAGCCCCAGCGCGGTGGGGATCATGAACATCACGATGGCCACGGCCGCGGTCTCGGACATGGCTCCGAGGATGTAGAAGGGGAAGGCGAGGAAGAAGGCGACTGCGGGAACAATGGCATAGAAGGATTTCTTCGCCTTTCCCAGCCGGTCGGCGAGGATGCCGCCGAGCATGACGCCCGCGCTGCCGCCCACCAGAAGGACCGTGCCGAACAGCCAGGCGGACTGGATGGTCGCCTCGGCGGTGGACAGATCGGGGAAATAGCTGCGCGCCAGGAAGCTGGGCATCCAGAAGAACACGCCATAGCCCATCATCGACGAGCACGACGCGCCCAGCGAGAGCAGCCAGAAGGACGGCTTCTTCGCCAGCAGCCTCACCACGTCCCACACGCCGGGCTTGGTGGCGGCTTCGTCGATGGCTTTGGCCGCGATGCCCTCGCCCTGCTGGGGCGGGTGCTTCTCGACCGGGGCGGCCTTGACCGGGTCGAGCCCGCCGCGCACCGGCTCGCGCACGGTGAGCTTGAAGATCGGGGCGAGCAGCACGCCCGCCAGGCCCACGATGATGAAGGCGGCGCGCCAGTCGAGATTCTCGCTGACCGCTCCGCCCGCGATCATGCCGCCCGCGACCACGCCGAAGGCGCTGCCGATGGGGATGCCCAGCGAGTAGATGGCCAGCGCCCGGGCGCGCTGCTCAGGCGGGAAATAGTCCGCGATGAGCGAATAGGACGGGGCCACCCCGCCCGCCTCGCCCACGCCCACGCCCACGCGGGCGGCGAAAAGCTGCCAGAAATTCTGCGCCATGCCGCACAGGGCGGTGAACCCGCTCCAGACGGTCAGCGAGACGGTGACGATCCAGGTCCGGCTGGCCCGGTCGGCCAGCCAGGCGATGGGCACGCCCAGCGTCGAATACAGCGCCGCGAAGGCGATGCCGCCCAGAAGCCCGAGCTGGCGGTCGTCCAGACCCAGCTCCTCGCGGATCGGGATGGCGAGGATGGAGATGATCTGGCGGTCCAGAAAGTTGAACGCATAGACCAGGAAAAGCATCACCATCACCCAGACCCGGTACCGGGCGCTGGGCGGCTTGAGCGGCGTGGCTGCCGCCTGGGTCTGGCTCATGGATGTCTCCCCTCGGTCACGTCTTTTCATTCTGCGCCCGGCGCATCTTGGGTGAACCGGGACAGGCGGGCAAAAGGAAAACGCCGCCAGCCGAAGGGGCTGGCGGCGCTGTCTTGGGCCGGGTCTAGAAGCGGTAGCCCAGCTGGACCGTGAAGGTCCGGGGCGGGCCGTAGAAGGCGCTGACGGAGTCGTCGAACTGCGCGCCGAGGAAGTTATAGCCGCCGATGCGGTATTCCTCGTCGGTCAGGTTCCGACCGAAGGCGCCGACCGTCCAGCGCTGGTCCGGCGAGGTCCACAGGGCGGACAGGTCCACCAGGGTGTAGCCGTTCTGATCCAGCAGCGGATTGGGAAACTCGAACTGATTGTAGGACGAGCGGAAGGACACCGACGGCGTCACCGCCAGATCGCCGCCCATGACGTCGGTGCGCCAGGTCAGGCCGAAATACCCCGTCCATTTGGGCGCGTTCTGGAACACGACCTGGTCGGAGATGTCCTCGAACTCGCCGGTGGTCAGGTTGAAACGGATGAATTCGTCGAAGCTGGCTTCCAGATAGCCCACCGAGAAATTCGCCGTCAGGAAGTCGGTCAGGAACAGCGCGCCCTCGAACTCCGCGCCGTAGATGGTGGACTGGCCCACATTGTCCACGAAGCTGGCGATGCCGGTGGCGGTGGGGACCTGGGTGGTCACCTGCTGATCCTGATAGTCCGAGTAGAAGGCGGCGGCGCTGAACTGCATCAGGCCGTCGAACGCGCGGCCTTTCAGGCCTGCTTCCCACGCGTCCACGGTCTCGGGATTGTAGCCGTTCACGGTGTCCGGCGTGGCAAGCGCGTCGCCGCGCATGTCGAAGCCGCCGGACTTGAAGCCCTGGCTGTAGGACGCGTAGGCGGTGTAGTTGGGATCGATACGGTAGGACAGCGAGACCCGCGGCGTGAATTCCGAGAAGGTGCGGGTATTGGTGTAGTCGGTGTTCTGGATCAGCGGATCACGGTCAGGACCGCCATTGAGCGGGCTGCGCTCGGTGCCCAGATAGGTCGCGCGGAACACGGTCCCGGTCTTCTCGTCCCGGGTCCAGCGCGCGCCGACCGACGCGGACAGTCGGTCAGTGATGTCGAAGCTGACGTCGGCGAAGGCGGCGAAGCTTTCGGTCTCCACCGACCCGCCATTGGCGATGTTCACGCCCAGCAGGCCCGCGATGGTGTCGAACGCGCCTTCGGCCGTGCCGTCGAGATAGTACACGCCCGCCACGCCCTGGAATCGGCCCGCGTCGAACAGGAGCTGGAATTCCTGGGTGAACTGGTCGTCGCGGTAGAAGGCGGGAATGTCCAGGGTCGGAGACGGCGTGCCGTCGAAATCGATCACCGTGACGGTGTCGCCCTCGCGCCATGCGGTGATGGACTTGAAGGTGAACATGTCGCTGGCCTGCCATTCGGCCGTCAGCGAGGCGCCCTGGGTCATCACCGAGTTGTCGCCCTGCGCGCCCGCGCGGGTGTCGTAGATGTCGTCCAGCACGTCCGATCCCGGCAGCGCGCCCGGCAGGGTGCGATAGCCGTGACGGGGGTTGGAGTCGTCCTCCAGCCGGTCGTAGGCGAAACGGATGAAGACGTCGGGATGGGGCGTCATCTCCGCGGAGATGCGGCCCGCGATGATGTCCTTGTTGTAGTGATCCTGGCCCGTGGTCAGGTTCGTGCCGTAGCCGTCGCGGGTGAAGCGCGCGATGGACCCGCCGATGGCGAAGCCCTCGGCGAGGGGCGCGGAGCCCGAAGCGACCAGATCGATCTGATTGTGCGAGCCATAGGCTGCGCGCAGCGAGCCCTGGGGCTGGTCGTCCAGCCGCCGGGTGACGTATTTGATCGCGCCGCCGATGGTGTTGCGGCCATACAGCGTGCCCTGCGGCCCGCGCAGGACCTCGATCCGCTCGACGTCATAGATGTCCAGAACCGCGCCCTGGGGACGCGCGACGTAGACGTCGTCCACATACAGGCCCACGCCCGGCTCGAAGCCCCACAGCGGATCCTGCTGGCCCACGCCCCGGATAAAGGAGATCAGGGTGGTGTTCGAACCGCGCGCGATCTGCACGGTCGCGTTCGGGGTCTGCTCGCCCAGATCGGTGATGTCCAGCGCGCCGGTCTCTTCCAGCCGCTGGGCGCCCAGCGCGGAGACCGCCACCGGAACATCCTGAAGCGATTCCTCGCGGCGGCGCGCGGTGACGGTGATGATCTCGGTCGCCCGGCCCGCGTCCGCGGTGGTCTCCTGCGCCAGCGCAGGGGCTGCGACGGCGAGCATGGAGACGCTGGACAGCAGAGCGGCCGCGCTCGCGGCGCGTCGGATCGTTTTCATGGGTTCCTCCCGTTCGGACCGGCCGCCCTTCACGAAGGCGACTCTCAGATTGAATTACTTCAACGGTGAATGAGATTAATTTCAACGTTGAATGAAAAGTCAACGGACTTTACGGTCCGCTGGACGGATCAGCGCGGGAGTGGCGTATTGGGAACACAGTTTGAAGCCGCCAGGGACACCCTCATGGCCGACACGCCCCCTTCCCGCCCCAGCCGTCGCGGCGAGCGCACGCGCGAATCGCTGCTGGACGCGGCCGAGAAGCTGTTCGCCGAGATGAGCTTTCACGGCGTGACCGTGCGGGCCATAGCCAAGGAAGCGGGCGCGGACCCGGCGCTGGTTGCCTATTATTTCGGCGGCAAGCGCGAGCTGTTCGACGCGGTGCTGGAGCGGCGCGGCGCGGTGCTCAACCGCTACCGGATCGCCGAGCTCGAGGAGATCGAGGCCCATGCGGGGCCGGAGGGCCCCTCGCCCGAGGAGATCATCACCGCCTTCACCCACCCCCTGCTGGAGCTGTCCGCGACCGGGGGCGACGGGTGGAAGAGCTATTTCTCGCTGATCGGGCAGATCACCAACACGCCCGAATGGGGCGGCGAGGTGATGAGCAAGTATTTCGACCCCATCGCGAACCGCTTTCTCGAAGCCCTGCGCAAGCGCGTTCCCGAAGTGACCAAGGAGGACCTGTACTGGACCTATCACTTCCTGTCCGGCGCGCTGGTGCTGACCTATGCCGAGACGGGGCGGATCGACAGGCTGTCGGGCGGGGTGTGCCGCTCGACCGACATCGCCAGCATCCAGGAACGCCTGCCCGGCTTCATCACCGCGGGCTTCCTGAACATGGTCGAGCGCCGCAAGGCGAAGGAGCAATCGTGAGCGGATACGACGAGCACTTCTTCACCGCGCCGGACGGCGTGCAGACATACTACCGGCGTTACGCGGCGGGCGGAGGCGGCGGCAGACTGCCCGTGCTGTGCATGCACGGCCTGACCCGCAATTCGCGCGACTTCGCCGCCATCGCGCCGCGCATCGCCGGAACGGGCCGCGAGGTGATCGCCATCGACACCCGCGGGCGGGGCAGGTCCGACCGCGATCCGGTTCCGGCGAACTATAATTACGCGACCTATGTGGACGACGTGGAAGGCCTGCTGGCCGAGGCCGGATGGGACCGGATCGTGACCGTGGGCACGTCCATGGGCGGGCTGATGAGCATGGTCCTCGCCGCCCGCCGCCCCGGCCTGATCAGCGCGGGCGTGATCAACGACATCGGGCCCGAGCTCGACCCCGCCGGGATCGGGCGCATCATGGGCTATGTCGGCGGCGCGCCCGCCTTCGCGGGCTGGGACGAGGCCGCCGCCGCGGTGCGCGCGACCAACGCGGTCGCCTTCCCCAACGAGACCGGCGACGCCTTCTGGCTCGACTTCGCCCGGCGCGTGGCGCGCGAGACGCCGGACGGGCAGGTGGAGCTCGACTACGACCCGAAGATCGCCGAGCCGTTCAAGTCCGGTGGAACCGCGCCGGACCTGTGGCCGCTGTTCGAGGCGATGGCGGATTTCCCCGTGCTGCTGGTGCGCGGCGCGATCACCGATCTTCTGAGCCAGGCCACCGTGGACGAGATGGCCCGCCGCCATCCCGGCCTGTCGGTCGTGAACGTGCCCGATATCGGCCACGCCCCCCTGCTCGACGAGCCCGAGGCGTGGGACGCCATCGAGGCCTTCCTGAAAAAGGCGCCGTGACATGCTGAAGAAAATCCTGGGCGCGCTGATCCTGCTCGCCGTAATCGTGATCGCCGTGTTCGCCTGGATGCTGCGGCCCGCCGACACCAGCGAGATCGAGGCGCGATACATGACCGGAGACGACCGCTACGCGGAGGCTGCGGGCCAGCGCTGGCGCGTGCGCGAGACCGGGCCGGAGGACGCCCCGGCCATCGTGCTGATCCACGGCTTCTCCCATTCGCTGGAAAGCTTCGACGGCTGGGCGGCGGAACTAGACGGCGATCATCGGGTGATCCGCTTCGACCTGCCCGGCCACGCTTTGTCCGCCCCGCGCGAGGACGGCGCCTACACGGTCGACGACACCGTGGGCCAGGTCGCCGCGCTGCTCAACGAGATCGCCCCGCCGCGCTTCGTCATCGGGGGCAACTCGCTGGGTGGGCTGGTGGCGTGGCGCTATGCCGCCGAGCGGCCCGAGCGGGTCGCAGCCCTGGTGCTGGTCAGCCCCGGGGGCTTCCCCAATCTGGGCGTGGGCGACGAGCCCGCCGCCGTGCCCGGCGCGGTGGAGGCCTATCTGCGCTTCGCGCCACGCCCCGGCGTGGCCCAGGCCACCGCTGCGCTCTATGGCGACGCGAGCCGTCTGGACGACGCGCGCATCGACCGCATCGCCGACCTGATGAAGACCGAAGGCACCGCACAGGCCCTGATCGACCGGGTCGGCGTGTTCACCCTGCCCGATCCTGAACCGGATCTGGCCCGCATCGAGGCTCCGGCCCTGATCCTGTGGGGCGGGCGCGACGCGATGATCCCCTCCGCCCACGCCGCCCGCTTCGAAGCGGCGATGCCGGACGCCCGCGCGCTGGTCTATCCGGGACTGGGCCACATGGCGATGGAGGAAGACCCCGAAACCACCGCGCGCGACCTGCGGGCGTTTCTGGATGAGGTGAGCGGGCGGGACGGTTGACCTGCACCTCAGGATAGAATCTCCTCTCGGCCAGCAGGGAGGGATTCATATTGGCCGAGATCATGACAGGCGCTTCGACGGCTGCGGCGCCCGAAGGCGTCAAGCCGCTGGACGGCCCCTGGCGGCTGCTCCAGATCGCGATCACCGCGTGGCTTGTCGTTTCACTGTTGTGGGGTCTGTCCACGCTGTCGGCGCTCGACTTCTTCGAGCGTGTTCAAGACGGTCGCCTCGCCGGCGGCCCCGCCGCCACCGCTGAGGGGGAAGCGGCGGACTTTCGCCTGACAGTGACGGCCCTGCTTTTCGTGCCCGTCTTCCTGCTCTGCATCGTCGCTTACGCACGGTTCTTCCAGCGGGCCATGGCCAATCTGCACGCCCTGAACGCGCCCCACCTCACCGTCAGTCCAAGGATGATGTGGCTGTGGTATTTCGTGCCGTTCCTATGCCTGTGGAAGCCGCTGGAGGGGGTGATGGAAGTCTGGCGGGAGTCCCGGGACCGCGCTGGGCTGGACGACAGGGTGCCCCCGTCCATCGGCGTCTGGTGGGCGCTGTGGATACTCGGCGGTCTGGTGGCGATGTTCTCGTCCATTCACTACAACAATGCCATCTCCTTGGAGGGGGACATACTGGACACCGGGGCGCTCATGCTGAGCATGCGGGCCGATCTCGCCAGCGCCGTGGTCCAGATGGCGACCGCCGCCCTGCTCTATCTGATGAGCCGCCGCATCCGGCAGGCTCAATCGCGCTTCATTCCCGGCTGAGGACTGCAGGCGCCGGGGCCGCAGGCTGGCGTTCCGTCCTCCCGCCCCTATCTGGAAGGCCATGACCGAGACCGATCCCCTCGCCCTGCATATCCGCGACGGCCTGCCTGACGAGCTGCTGGCCCTGTCGAAACGCCACCCCCGCGAGGGCTGGGCGCGTTCGGCGGGGATGAGCGGGTCGGCGGGCGTGTGGCTGGAGCGGCACGGCTTCTTCCGCGCCCTGTCCGACCACATCGCGGCGGGGCTGACCGGCTTCGGCGGCGGCAAGGAGGACGTGCGCGCCTATCTGGGGCGCTTCCAGCGGGAGATGGGGGCGCTCTTGTCCCAGCTCGACGGCCATCACCGCGTCGAGGACGGCCATTACTTCCCGATGTTCTCCCAGGCCGCGCCCGAGATGACGCGCGGCTTTGAAATCCTGGACGCCGACCACCACGCCATCCATGGCGGCCTGCACGATCTGGCCGAACAGAGCCGGAGCCTTCTGGGCGCGGCGCAGGCGGGCAAGACGGACCGGGACATCCGTGATCTGGGCGCGCGGCTGGGCGAGACGCTGACCGGCTTCCGCCCGCTTCTGGTCCGGCATCTGGACGACGAGGAGGACATCGTCATCCCCCTGATCATCGAGCGCGGGCGCACCGACCCCCGCTTCGCCTAATCCTCGAACACGATTTCCGGCGCCGGACGGCCCGCGGCTTCGGCCGAGGCGATCATGGCGTCCGCCGCACGGTGGAAGGCCTTGGCCACCGGCCCCTCGCCCAGCGCCACCAGACGGCCCTCGTCGGACGCCTGACGCAGCTCGATGTGAAGCGGTATCTCGCCCAGGAAGGGCGCGCCGATATGCTCGGCCTCCGCCCGCGCGCCGCCGCGCCCGAAGATCTCCGTCCCCTCCCCGCAATGGGGGCAGAGGAAATAGCTCATGTTCTCCACCACCCCCAGCACGGGGATGGCGGTGCGGTCGAACAGGGCGGCGGCCTTCTTCGCGTCGTCCAGCGCGAGCGACTGGGGCGTGGAGACGATCACCGCGCCGGTGATGGGCGTGCCTTGGGCGATGGCGAGCTGCACATCGCCGGTGCCGGGCGGCATGTCGATGATCAGCACGTCCAGATCGCCCCAGTCGGTGTCGTTCAGGAACTGCCGGATCGCCCCGGTCACCATCGGCCCGCGCCAGACGACCGGATCACGCTCGCCGACCAGAAAGCCCATCGAGACCACCTTCACGCCGTGCGCCTCGGCCGGCTCGATGCCGCGCTCATTCTTCTTCAGCCCCGGCAGCCCGGTCAGCCCGAACAGGCGCGGCGCCGACGGGCCGTACACGTCCGCGTCCATGAAGCCGGTCTTCAGCCCCGCCTTCGCGCAGGCCGCCGCCAGATTGGCCGACACGGTGGACTTGCCCACCCCGCCCTTGCCCGACCCCACCGCGATCACGAGGCGGGCGGGCGCTTTCGCCGGTTCGGCGGCGGCCGCGGCGGGCGACGGGCGGGCGGGACGCTGCGCGCGCTCGGCCTCGAAGATCACCCGCGCGCGGATCACATCAGGCAGGGCCAGAAGCGCGGTCTCGACCGCCGTCATCAACGCGCCCGCATCCTCGTCCCGCCCGCCGGGGCTGAGCACGATGGTGGCCGTCCCCTCGCGCAGGTCCGCGCCCAGAACGCGGCCGCTGTCAGGCAGCGGTTTGGAGCTGGAGGGATCGGAAACGGAAGCGAGGGCGGAGAGCAGCATGTCGGTCATCACGCTGAGATAGACCGCCCCGCCCCGCGGCGGAAGACCGCCCGGCTGCGCAACAGGCGCAGAAAAGCCTTGCTGGCCCCGTCGCATGGCGGCTAAACCCGTCGGCGGAGAGGTGGCCGAGTGGTCGAAGGCGCTCCCCTGCTAAGGGAGTAGGGCTCAAAAGGCTCTCGTGGGTTCGAATCCCATCCTCTCCGCCACTTTCCCCTTTTTTCTTGTGTTTATTCAACGCTCAAACGATTTCGCCTGATTTTCTGTATACAAGTCTGCATACGTTGTGCATCATGGCCCCGCCAACCAGGAAGGAGGCCACCCATGTCCAACGTTGAAACGATCCGCCCCGCCGCGGAGAAGCCTGCCACCCCCAATCCCCTCAAAGAGATGCGGCGCAAGCTGAGCCTTGCCGCCGAGGTTCTGGTTGAGGATCTGCACAGCACCGAAGTGGAAGTGCCTGAGGAGAGAGGCCGCTTGTCTAAGCTCGCGTTCGCGCAGGCCACGGACCTCGCGATGGCTGCGAGCTATTTCCGGCCGCAAGATCAGGATGACGCCGCGTTTCTGACCGCCATCGCCAACTTCTTCACCGAAGAGCGCGATGCGCACGACCTACCCGACTATCAGCTTACGCTCCGCCGTGACGCTATCGACCGCATCCACTACTCCGTTCTGAGCTTTCTGCAGGATCGGGTTGAGGCCCAATATGACGGGATCGATTGGCTGGCGCCCGAAAGTGACAGCCCGTGGAAGACGTTCGCGGGGCTGGTCCGGTGAAGCTGGCGACACAGCTTGAGCGTGTCGCGCGCCGCCTCGAACCGCCTTTCCCCGACGAGATTATCGCCCTCATAGAGGCCGCGGACGCCGTGACGGGTGACGCCGATCTGGAACCCTCGCTTGGATGGACGGAATCCCTCGCGTTCGGGACTGGCGATGATCTGGAGCTAGACCGGTCCGACTATGAATACGAGCCGGAAGATTCCTTCCGCGTAAGGGCTGCGGAACTCGGCTGGGAAAGGGCGATAGTCCGCGGCTAGCCACACTCAAAACGGTTATGAGTGACTGGCGGAAACCGCCAGTATGAGCGCCCGTCACTGCCCACGTGGACAGTGAGCCTATCTGACAACCGTTATCAGATGCGCCCCCAGCTCCGGCTGGGGGCGTTTTCGTGGGGGCATCTGGTAAGCGTTACCAGATGGAGCGCCCAGAGCTCGTTCCAGACGGGAACAAGCTCCAATGTTCCGGGCGGGAACGTTGGCTCCTAAACCGGCAAATTCGCCGCTTGATCGGACCTCGTTACGCGAGGGAACGAGGTCACTGAGGGCATCTGAAAACCCTTATCAGATGCCCTCCCTTACCGATTGAACCGATGCCGGGCGCTGCGAGCGAGGTCGGCGGGGATGACCTGACGGGCGCGCTCCACCGCGAGCTGGCCGGAGACGGTCCCGATCTGCTGCATCTGCTGCAATAGCTGATCTGTCAGCACGGCCCCTTCCGCGTGGAAGGCGAAGTGATTGTGCACGTGCACGGGAGCCTTGCCGCCGATCTGGGGCATCTGCGCGGCGTTCGGAATGATGACGCCTGGGCGGCTGGGGATGAAAGTCTCCCGGCCATGCTCGCCCACGGTATAAGCCTGCCCGGCGCGGACAGGCCCGCCCGTAGCGCGGTTGCCGCCGAAGCCGAAAATGCTGGCGATCGAGGCCCCGATGCCCCCGCCCTGTCCCGGCCTCAGCAGAAGATCCACGAACTGATCGGCCAGAGCGTCCAGCGCCCGGCCCAAGCCGCGGGTGGCGGTGTCTCGCCAGAAGTTTGAGACGGCCTCGCGGGCATGGCCGTCCAGCGCCCCCAGAAGCCCGTCCCTGAACGCCTGCCGGGCGAACTCGCGGGCATCGCCCTGCGAGCGGGCGTAATCGCGTGCATCCGCCTCCCTGACGGCGATGCCGCGGGCCTCATCGGCGGTCATGTTGGCGATCCGCTCCATCAATTCCGCGATGCGGTGGCGGATATACAGCTCGCGCTCGAGCTCGCGGGTGCGGGCCGTGTCCCGGCTCAGGCGGGCCAGCTCGAGCTCATGGTGGGCGGTGTCCTCGATCAGCTCGCGCCGCGCGTCGATGATGTCGTTAATCGCCGCCTGGGCGCTGGCCTCATCCTCCAGCGTGTCGAGGCGGCTTTGGTCGATGCGGGCCTGTTCTTCCGCGTTCTCCACCTGAGCGCCCGTGTAGGCCGCAATGCGGTCCATGAGGGCGAGCTGGCGCGTGATCCGGCGCACGCTCGCCTCATCGCCCCTCGCCTCGGCCTCCTGCCGCTCGAACTCCAGCGCCAGACGCTCACGCAGGAGCGCCAGTGCCTCCGCCTGCCCGGTGTCGGCGCCGTCGCCGCTCGTTTCAGGCGTGCCGGTGGGGAAGGAAGGCGGGAAGGCCGCGGCCCGTGAGCGCGCCCGCTCCCGCCCGCTCCGGCGCACGTCGCCAGCGAGGGCCAGGAAGCGCTGCGCTACGGCTTCATCTATTGTCCTGCCGTAGATGATGCCGGACGCCTGCCCGCGCTGCATGCCGCCGATGATTTCCGCGATCCGCTGCGTCTCGGTCTCCGCCCGCTCGTTCCCGAACACCTGCCGGAGCATGGCCCGCAACTCGCGTTCATCGGCCCGGTTCAGGACGCTGGCCTGGCGGTTCATGAGCCGCGCGGCCTGCGACTCCAGAATGTTTGAAGCGCGCGTGCTGTCCGACGCTGAGATGCCGCCGCCGAACTGGGCGAAAATCTCAGCAACGCCCGCCCCCCACTGCGCGAGCCGCGGAAGCATGTCCGCGACGACGTTCATCACGCTCTCGATGGCCGGGACGCTTTCCAGAATGGCCGCGCGGAGATTGCCCTGGATTGTCTGGCCCAGCTCCCGCAGGCGCACGTTGGCGGCGGCGGCGCGCTGCACCATCTCGCTGTCCAAAATGGCCCCGGACTCCCGCGCCCGGCGCCGGAACTCTTCCAGCGCGTCCGAACCGCCGCGAAGGGCCTGCACGAGGTTTTCGCCAATCCGCTGGCCAAACAGGTCTGTGGCGATTGCCGCCTGCTGGTTCGCGTCGGTGACGGTCTCCATCCGGCGCACGATGGCCTCGAAAATCTGGTCTGAGGTCTGAAGCTCCCCGTTGGCGATCTGCTGGGCGAGGCCAAGGCGCTCCACGGCGCGGGTGGCCTGGTTGGTCTTGCCCGCCAGAACGTCGCCTGCGGTCGATGACAGGCGCTGCAAGGCCCGGTCGAGGTTCGCCGCGGAAGATCCGTTCCGGTCCGCGTAGAGGCGCAACTCCTGAAGCGCTTCCGCCCCGGCGTTCGCTGCATTGGCCACGTCTGAGATGCCCTCGGCGGCCTGAAGCGTGCCGGTCACGAAGCTGGTGACGGCTCGCGCGGACAATCCCACGCCGACCGCGGCGAAGGCGGTGGCGGCCACACGGCCCACCTGACGCCATTCCCGTTCAAGGCGGCGGTTGGTGTTCGACCATTGGCGCTGCACGCGGCGGGAGGCGTTGTCGGAGCGCTGGGCGGCGCGTTCCATGCCCCGCTCGAACTGGTTCATGCGGACTTCCAGCCGCGTCACGAGCCTCTGAACGTCATCCGCCATCACGCGGCCTCCTGAAACCTTTTTTCGGGGCGTTTAGCCCCGTCACACTCCCCCACCGGGGGCGGCTGAACGGGCGGGAACCGAGAGGCTCCCCCCGCTAGTTGAAATACTGCTCGGCAGGGTCATCCCCGCTCCCGTCCGGCTCCGGCACACGGCAACGGTCGGTCGGCGTGGCGCCCAGTGTCTGAAGGCAAAGGCGAAGCTGTGTCATCGCCGACACCGCGATATCGGGGTCGCTGTCCATCCTCGCCCGAAGCCGACAGGCCAGCTCGACCAGCGCTCGGTCGCCCTCGGTCAGCCAGGGCAGCTCACGCTTGAAATTCGCCCACGAAGTCCGCTCCCCCTCTGTCAGGCCGGGGGTCGGCTCGCCCAGAAGCGGGGAAGCGTGACGGGCGCGGCTGGAATACCGCTGCGGGTTCTTGATTGTCTGGCCGGTCACCTCAGCGACCGACAGGGGTTTTCGGGCGTTGCCCATTTGCCAAAGCTCCAACTGTGGACGCGAAAATTATGATCCCCACGCCGGTCTCCACGCATACGGTCCTGAAGCTCATCTCCACCCCCGGTATCAGGCTACCGGAAACCAAAGAGTGAGAAAAAATCTGCGCGTGAGACCCACGCCGGTCCCGCGCTAGAGGCCCGGTCGGTGTTGAGGGGTTCCCCCCGCCATCGCCCACGCGCCGCGACCCACGTGGTGAGGAAGAACAGCAGCGGGGGGAGCGCGGTCACGCCACCACCCGAAGGTTCGGACGCATCGCAACCTGTTTGGCGCGCTTGCGCATCAGCGCCGCGGCGAGGTGACGGAAGATGCAGGAGGTGGCAAGGTCGAGCGCTTCATCCTGCGCGCCTGTCTGAAGGGCGGCGGAATAGGCGATATCGTGCAGCCGGGTGATTTCATCCTCTGGCAGATTGATGGCCATGCGCTTGTGTGGGTCCAGTGCTGCGGCCGCGGCGGCATCGGCCATGCGCTGCCGCACCTCCTGGGCTGCCCTGTTTGCCACTGCGGGCGAAATGCCCTCGGCAATCAGGCTAATAGCGATGTGGTCGGTCATCTGCGTCCCTCCAGCTTGGCGAGACGGTCTTCCAGCGCCTTGATGCGGGCGTCTCGCTGATCGAAGCCCTTGCCTGCCGCCTCGGTCACCGCTTCCAGAGCCTCGGCAAAGGCACGCCAGCTCACGGGAGACTTCAGGGTGTTCTCGCTCATGGTTCGGGTGATGTGGCTCGCCTTGAGCTGGTTCACGACTCCGCCTCCCACGTGGCGCCGGTCAGGACCGAGACGGAGCCGGGGCGAGTGCGCGACCAGTTGGCATAGACCAAGCCCCGGAAGCTCCATAAATTCGCCTGGAAAAGGCTGATCAGCGAAGTCCCGGTCGGGGTGGTGCTGTCCCCGTCCGGCTCGTTGTCCGCTTCCACCGCGGCCTGTTGGCTTGAAGCGATGTGCGATTCCTCGTCCCACGCCGCCACGATGCCCGCGCCATCCACGAGGGTGATCTGGCCAGCAGGAGCGCCGCGGGTCACCACGCACGGGACGCCGAACAGGTCGCCGCCGCGCGCGCCGAGGTCGGGTTCCACCTTTGCCGCGGAGATGGCCACCGCCAGCTCGGGAGACAGCACGAAATAGGCCCGTCCCAGGTCGCCCTGGAAGTCTGCAACCAGCGCCCGGAGGTCTGCCGCCATGTCGCTGGTCGCCGGGATCGGGGTCACGCCGTTGGTGATGGAGCCCACGGTGGCCGGGGTGAGGAAGGCTTCATCGAGCTTGTCCGCGAGCGCCTGCGTCAGGCCGTCGAAAATCAGCGTTTCAACGCCGGGCTCGGCCTCCAGCGCCTCCTTGGTCACGACGACAAGGCCACCGAATTTGCGCCGGGCGAAGCCGCCGAGCATGAACGAGGGCTTCACGGCTGGCATCGCCTCGCCCTGGCCCACTTCAGCCGCGGCGACGTGGCCGCCCGTGATGGTCCGGGTCTGGAACCCGATGCGCCGGGCGCCGATGCGGAAGAGGCTCGCCCGGTTGCGGATCGCGCCGAACAGGGCCGGATCTTCATAAGCCGTGCCGGAGCCGATTTCGGAGCTCAGCACGCTGGCGGTCGCGGAGCGGACGATGTTCCGCGGGGCGCGGTTGCCCCATCGTTTCTCCGCCCAGTTGCGCGCCGCTTCCTCGCCCATGCTGGCGCTCAACGCGACAAGGGCCTTGGTCGAGTCGTGGCGGGTGTCTCTGAGGTCAACGGTTCGTGCGGTCATTGGTCGGTCTCCGGGGATTTGGCCTGAGACCATCATCCGGAGCAAACCGGACGGCGGAACCCGCTCAAACCGGACGGGAGGCGCTAAAACCGGACGGAAACCGGACGGCTACGCCTGATCCGCCCGAAGCCGCGCCACGTCGATCAGCCAGCGCCCGGTCCCGAATTTCGCTCCATATCCCTGCCTCGCCCGCTTCAGCGCCCAGCTTTCCGTCATGCCGAAAAGGCCCGCCGCACGACCAGGCTCCAACCAGCCGGCCTGAACCGCCTCATCCCACGTCTGGGGGGTCGCTGAAGTTTCAACCGGCAAATGTTCCGGTTGATCCGCCTCCAGCCGGTCTAGGCACTCGCCCAGCTCCCGCCAGAGCTGCCGAGCCCGGTGGATGTCCGCCTGATCGATCATGGGGCGCCATCCGGGGTGACGGGCGCGCTGCGCTGCGCTTCGTGAACTCCGCTCCGCGCGCCCTCCTGAACCGCCTCTCCCCCCGGAGATTTAGAAAGTGGTCCGTTTTTCGGACTGGGCCTAGTAGTCCGTTTTTCGGACTGGGGCTCAGGCCCGTTTCGGTCCGTTTTCCGGACTGGTTTCGGTCCGTTTTTCGGACTGGCATTCTGTTTTTCGTCGCGGACCTGCCGGATGATTGCCGCGGCCTCGTCGTCGGTCTTCACCGCCCGCCATTCGTCGGTCGGCTGCCAGTTGCCGGTCGGGCGGTAGGTGAGCCGATACACGGCAGGGCGGCGCCACTCTCCGTTCCCTGCTCGCCCGCGCTCCACGACCTCAAGGAAGCCCAGCCGCTCAAGGATGCGGACGGCTGACGCGATGGTGTCTCGCGCGCAGCCGTATTCCGCGAAGTCCTGATACGTGCAGACAAGCGCCCCATTGTCCCGTCCGCCGTGGTTGTAGATTTCGATTTCGAGCCTCGCCAGAACGCGATGCGCAGTCAGCGGCAAGGCGCGAAACGCCGGGCTGGTCATCATGGACACAGCCCGCCAGGCGAACGGTTCTTTGATTTTCGTCCGCTTGGTCGTCTTCACCTCGCTGCTGGTGCGCCCGGTGTGATCTGTTCTCTTGAAGCCCGCGGCACTCACAGCGTGCGCCCTCCGGGCGTCCACGCCAGAACCTTCACAGGAGCGGCCAGCGTGTATCGGGCGAACTTGCCGTCGCCGCGGGCGTTCAGGACGCGCTCGGTCGCGACCGGAATCCGGTCTTGCGTCCTCAGCAGGTGGATATAGGCCGCCAGCCGCACGCCGGGGGTCAGGTCCGCAGCGCAGACGCTTCCGCGCGTGGCCATCGCGTGAGCTATCTCCGCACACCGGCCATCAAGGCGCAGAACACGCCCGGCGACCATGATACGGAGATGCGCGGGCTTCCATTTTTCGGCCCGCTGGGCTAGGGTCATCGGGCTCTTTCCTTCCTGTTCTGAGCACGCATTGGAGCGCCGCCCCTGCACGGGCGGCGTTTCGCTTTTCTCGGTCATGCCGTGCCCTCCGCGGGTTCGCCGTAGGTCTCGTTGAAACCGGCGTGGAAGGCGTCCACGACCTGATCCATCGCATCGGCGGGACAGCCCATGAGGATGGCTTGCTCCTGAACCCGGCAGGAGCCCTTCAGGAGCGCGATGCGGGCGCGGATGGCGGCGGCTTCGAGCTTGTCATCCTGAAGCCCCGCGCAGGCGGCGTTCATGTGGATTTCGCGGATGTGGCTGCCGACCTTCTCGCCCTCGTATCGGGCGCGGTCGATCATTCGGGATTCGTCATAGCCGAACATCAGACCGCCTCCCGGTCGCGCTCGGCGATGCGGGCTTCGATCCAGGCGTTCACCTCGCCCTCGGGCCATGCGACGGCGTTTCCGCCGACCTTCACGGGCGCGGGAAAGCTCTTCTCAGCGATACGTGCGTAAAGGGTGGAGCGGCCCAGTCGGACGCGCTCAAGGACTTCGTTCAGGCGCAGCAGGCGCATTGGTTTCTCCTTGTCCAGAAGCCTCCGAATGGAAGCGACGGGACAAGGATGGCCGGGGCGTCGTCCGGTTAATCCCTTTCGCAGGACAGAATTTTGAGCCCGCGATTTATTGCCTCGATGGCGGCGCTGCGCCCAAGCCCGTCAGCCCTGCCGATGTCAGCCTTCAGCGCGGATTCGCTGAACCGTGGATGGGGATTTTTGTCCAGAAAGGATCTGGCCATCCGGATGTCACGTCTGCGCTTTTCGTCGTCTTTTGGCCTGCCCCCTCGCCGCAATGCGGCGGAGGCCTTCAGGTGCGGCGACATCATCATCTTGAGCAAGTGGGCGTCTTGCGTTTTGCGCCGTTCCATCTCCTCAAAAGCCCGGTCAATGGCTCCGGCGCGAAGCTGGCCCCTCATGCGGTGAACAAGTGCGAGCGCATTATCCCGGCTCCCCATCTCGCGCACCCATTCGGCCAGCACGCGATCCTCCAGCTTAGCAGCCAGTTTCGCAGGTTCGGGCTGGCAATCGCCGCTCGCCTGCGTCCACCGGCGTTCAAACTCGTTCAGCCATGCGGAGACGGTAAATTTCAGAATCGGGGTCATTTCCCGCCCCCTATCGCTCGCACGTTCGAGCCCTTCTCCGCCGGGGGCGTGAGAACGAACCGCTCCCAAGCCTCCAGAAGCTTGCGCCGCTTCCCGAACAGGTCTGAGCGCCGGTATGCCGCCTCGACGCCGCCCAGCGTGTGCGCCAGACACGCCTCCGCCACCTCGCGAGGAAAGGCCGTCCGATCCGCCGCCCAGTCCCTGAAGCTGGATCTGAAGCCGTGCACGGTGGCCACGTCGCCCTTGATGCCCATGCGCCGGAGAACCGCCGTCAGGCTCATGTCCGATAGCTGCGCCTTGTCCTTGTCCACCGAAGGGAAGACCAGCCCGGTGGTGCCGAACGCCTCGCCCAGCTCGGTGACGATTTCTAGAGCGCGCGGCGTGAGTGGAACGCGATGCTCCCGGCTCGCCTTCATGCGATCAGCCGGGACGGTCCAGACCTTTTCGGCGGCGTCGATTTCGTCCCACGTCGCCCCCCTCACCTCTCCCGATCTGGCTGCGGTCAGGATGGCGAACTCGACGGCGCGGGCGGATACGCCCTTCCGGCCTCGCAGGTCTTGCATGAAGCCGGGAACGTCCGCCCAAGGCATCGCCGCGAAGTGCTGCACGGTCTTGATGCGCCGGGGAGCTGGCAGGAGGTTTTTCAGGTTGCCCTTCCACCGGGCCGGATTGTCGCCCTCGCGATGGCCCAGCGCGGTCGCCCAGTCCAGAACCGCCTCCACCCTCCCCCGGACGCGGCTGCCTGTCTCTGGCGTGGCCGTCCACGCCGTCCCCAACGCCTTCATCACCAGATTCACGTCCACGTCCGCGACCGGCAGATGGCCGAACACGGGATAGGCGTATTTCTCCAGCGTGGCCTCCCATTGCTTCGCGTGCTTCGGGTTCGACCATTCGGGCGCCTTCGCCTCGATGAAGCGTTCTGCGGCCTCCCTGAACGTCAGCACCGATGCCGCCGCGGCCTTGCGTGAGGCGCGCTCAAGGCGTCGGTGTTCAAGGGGGTCTACCCGGTCCAGCAGGAGCTTGCGGGCCTCCAGCGCCTTCTCGCGGGCCTCTGACAGCGAAACGAGGTCCACCGGGCCGAGCCCCATCATCCGCGCCTTGCCGTTCAACGTGAAACGAAAGACCCACGACTTGCTCCCGGCTGGAGCGACCCGGAGATACAGGTTCCCGCCGTCCGGGTGGAAGCCTGGGCGGGTCTCGGTCGCCACGGCGCGGGCGGACAGCCTATTGCGGGGGCGGGCCATAAGATTATTCGTTCCTGTATACGTTGCGTGTCCGGATTGGACCGGATTTCGCTGGACGGGTCAAGACGCGCTATGTCCTGAATACGCTTATGCCATGCGGGATAACGGACGCCTTCGGATGCGGCTGGATACCGCCCCGGCAGACATCCTCTCCGCCAGCCATTCCCGTCTTTGCGGTCTCAGACTTTTCTTCCCTGATTTCCCACGACATTTCGGTGCGTTATCGGACGCATCCACGCGCAGAGACGCGTGGTGGCGAGCGCATTGGGCCCGAAAACGCCCCCGGTCTCTCTAGGGCCATAGAGACGGTCCGCTTTTCCCTGTTCAGGGCCAATAAACAGGGTAATCACGCCAGAATCACCGGTTTTCGCCCTATGAACGTGTCTGTATCGCCAGTATCTTCATGGGCTTGCAGACGTTTTCCCTAAGCAGGCGAGCAGGGAATTTTTAACATCAACAGGGAAGTTTACAGATCGAACAGGGGTATTTTCACGCTTATCAGGCCGCCGGTAGAACGAACCCGAACACGCGCGCCTGTTCATCCCAGCATAGCGGGATGTCGGTGCGCACGAAGGTCTCGGTGGAAAGATGGGCTGGCTGGGTGCCTTCGCATACCAGTCTGAGAAAAAGGGGATCGCTATGCTTGCAGCTCTGCTCGCCGCCGCTGCGCTACAGGCCTCGCCGCCGCCGGAAGCGCACGACAACTACCAGTTCTACCTCACTCGCCTCCGGGGCGCAGAAGAACTGGGCCAGGAGTGCCGGGCCCGCCTCCCGTACCGCGGCCAGCAAGCGATCAGCGTGTGCGCGACGTTCATGGAGACGTCGAACTCGCTGTTGCGCAACGCAGAGCGGATCGAGAACTATTCTTGGGAGGTGATCGACATTCGCAACTACGAAGCGAGGCTCGCATGGTTCGATGAAACGAAAGACCACCGTAACCTGGGCGAAGCTCTACGGCGTATCGGTAACCTGCGGGCGCTAACGGAAAGTGTGGTCGCAGACATCGAACAGCGCGCCTACTGGCGCTGAAGCAGGCTGACGAAGTCCTCTCCATTATTCCCACCCCTGAGGCGCGATGGTGCGACTCCCCAGAGCGGTGCCTTTGTGCCGCCCCTCGAGAATCCCATGCGCGCCTTCAGCCATGTGCCCCCTCCTGAACATCAAGCTAGAGGATGGCGGCCGGAATACTTTTGTCCTGCGTCTGCCGGATGGGCGCCCATGCACGGAACGACAGCAAGGGCTGCGGAACCGTCATGCGCATGGCGCCTAGCCGCCCTTTCCAAGCCGGAGGCGAGTGCGAGCTTCGCTTGCCAGTTCCCGCAAGCCGCATTGGCGTGCATCTAAATTCAAACAGCAAAGCGCCCGATGGCTTGCACCGGGCACTTTTTTCTCAAGTCACCTCGAGATTACTTGGTAGCGAGGATGTCGAAATTGTGGACGTTTGCCAGCACACCGTCGTCCCATCCGCCTGAGATCAATTCTGAAGCCTTTTCATTCAGGAGTCCGGCGACTTGTCCGGCAAAGTGCGCTTCGCGGCCAGAGTCGTCGGCAAAGATGTCGAAGATGGCGAAGTTGTTCTCGTCAATCTGCAGCGCCGCCCAGAACAATGTCTTGGGTTCGGTTTCTGCGACGATGGGACCGGCGGCGGTCAGCAAGGCTGCCAATTCGGGGCCTTTGCCTGGAGCAGCTTCGAGCTTGATGTAAGTTGCGGTCGTTGCCGTGTAGAGATCAACCGGCGCCTTTACCGACAGGACATCGGAGTTGTTGATATTCGCGACAACACCGTCGTCCCATCCTCCGTCGACCAGCGCGTCGGCGTTTTGGTTCAAAGCCGCAGCAACCGCTCCTGAGAAGTGAGCGTCGCGTGCTTCTTCATCTGCGAAGATGTCAAAGATTGCGAGCGTATCGCCGGCTTGCAGAGCAAACCAAAGTACAGTGCCCGGCTCTGTTTCTCGCGCGATAGGTGCGGCGCCAGCCAGAAACTCCGCGAAGGCTCCGGTCTGGCCTTCGGCGGCCGGCATGGCGATGTAGCTGGCAGTATGATTTTCCATTGGGTTGTCCTGTGCAGTTGCAGAAGTTGTGACCAGAGCCAGTGCGGCGAATGCCTGAAGGATTTGCGTTTTCATGGTCGCCTCCTGATTTGAAGTGCGTCGCGTTTGGTTTCGATGCACTCTTGTCCCATGCCGGATGCGTCGGACTCCAATTCCTAAATTCTATTCTTTGATAGGCACGGACTATCGAAGTTGTTTTGATGGCCTGAACTGAGATGTGACGGAGAATACGGCGATGGAAATGAACCAGATCAGGTATTTTCTCGCTGTCTGCGAGCACCGAAACTTCACCCACGCAGCCAGTGCCTCCAATGTCTCCCAACCTTCCTTGACGACTGCGATCAAGAAACTTGAAGACGAGCTTGGAGGTGACCTGTTTGTCAGGGACCGTGCGGGATGCAGGCTTACGGCCCTCGGAAAACTCATGCAGCCAAGGTTGCAGAAGGTTCACGATGAGACGCGACAGGCCAAGGCAGAGGCGGTCCGTCATATGCGCTTGGAGCGGGTTCCAATCTCTGTCGGTGTCGGCGAAACGATTGGCCACAACAGGATTTCGGCAGCTATGGAGCGTACTCGTACGCGATTGCCGCAAGCCGAAATCGAATTGATCGTTGCGTCATCCTCCGAGCTTCTTGCCGGGTTGCGAGATGGTGAATTTGACGTTGTAGTCACCGCAGAGAAGGTCAGTGAAGACCTCTACCGCATAGACCACCTCTATGAAGAGGACTACAAGGTCGTGGTGTCAAAGTCGCATCCGTTGTCTGGACTAAATGCTATTTCTCTTTCGATTCTTGCTAAAACTGACATGCTTGACCGACTAAATTGCGAAATGCGGGATGTTTTGCATGAGACCTGCGCGGATCATGGTCACGTACTTTACGCGGCCTATCGGTCAAATCGCGTGGATTGGTTAGTTGAACTTGCTCGGCAAGGGTCAGGTGCGGTGATCCTGCCAGCCACCGCTATTCCTTCGGACATGGGCCTGGTGTCGAAACCCATCGATGGCCTTGAAATATCAAGAACTGTTTTGGCCCTTCGATATCGGCACCAAACGACGAGACCAGAGACAAATGATCTGATCCGTGAGATGGCGCGCACGCCGGCGTAGTGATGTCGGCAATCGACATTCGCCCATCGTGCAGCATTCGTCACTTTGGGCTCAGACCAGACTTTCGCGGCATCCCGCTCGAACGTCCGTTCTACTTTTCTTCCAGATCTCGCCCGCAACCCGCCACTTAGCGCTGGAGAAATTGCGCCAGATTGCGGTGAAGGTCACAGCGAACCACTCCCATCGTGTGCGGTGATAGTCGTCGGTGACGAGGCCGCACTCTTCAAGAAACCGCCGCGCCGCGTGAGGCGACCAACCTTCGGCGCGCGTAATGTGATCTCAAGCTCGCCGGACTTTTGTTCAAACGAGCGACGCACCAAGACACGCAGATCGTCCCCCGCTCATTCAGAGGTTCGCTCCGCTTCAACACGGGTAAATTGTATTCCCGTGCTCCGAGCGGTGTGAATGACCAGCACCGACCCATCTTCGCTGAACACCATGCCTGTGCCGCCGGACATCAGCGCCCCGCTCTCGGTGGCTGAGAACCTCATCACCCGCGCCGGATTGGCCTGGCCGCGCCATTCGGCACGGACGGTCACTTCCAGATCACCGTCTTCATGGAGACGGACATCGTATTCTGCGTCCAGCTCCTCGGACCTGTACCGGCCGCGCGCGGGATCGAAGGCGTTCGGCGGAGACACAAAATCGAACGATCTGACCGCAGGCGGCTCTCCGGGAAATGTCTCGCCCTCAACGGCCTCGGCGATGACGTCCATCATCCCCAGAGGGAAGGCGTCCGAACGGTTGCATAGAATCACGATGCCCAGCTCTCTGTCCGGCAGGCGCCCGTACACGGCACGGAAGCTCTCCGAACTGCCCGTATGCTGCTGCCAGCTCTGGCCCCGCCGCTCACCGACCATGATGCCGCCCGCATAGACCAGACCGTCCTCGGTGGCCTCCACCGGGCTGCCGTCATTGAAGCGGGCCGGCTCGAGCATGATTGCCGCCACCTCGTCAGACCATATGGAGCCGCCCGAAGCGATGGCCTGCTCGTATCGCGCCATGTCGGAAACCGACGTCACCAGCCCGCCCGAACCGCTGAAGGCAGGAAACGTGTTCCGTACCTCGAACCCGTCCTCGCCGGAGGAGACGTAGCCATGCGCCATGACGCCTTCAGGAGGCGGGCCGGCGAGAAAGAAGCTGTCTGTCATGCCCAGCGGTTCGAGAACCTCGCTCTGAGCGTATTCGTGGAACGGACGACCCGTGACGCGCTCGACGAGTTCGGCGAGCAGCAGGTAGCCGCCGTTCGAGTAGCTGTAGCGCGTGCCCGGCTCGAAATTCAGGCCCTGTTGACGGTGCATGAGCGCCAGCGCGGTGTCGATGTCCGTCCGGGCCGCGCTTTCGATTCCGGCCAGCCGGATCAGGTCCAGAGAATCGCGCAGCCCCGAGGTGTGATGGATCATCTGCCGGACGGTGACCGGCCAGTCATACTCTGGCAGCTCTGGAATCCAGTCCCGGACATCGTCGTCGAGATCGAGCCGCCCGTCGGCAGCCAGCAGCGCGACCGCCAGAACGGTGAACTGCTTGGAGACGGACGCCGCATAGAAAAGCGTGTCCTCGGTCAGCGGCGCGCCGCCGTCCAGATCCGCGAGCCCGGCGGCGCCCGTGAAAACGGGCTCGCCGGCTCTGAACACACCGGCCGCGCACCCTGGCTCGTCCGTGCCCGCGGCGGAATCCAGAACCGCCTGGATCGGAGGTCCCGCCACAGCATGAGCGGCCGTCCCGAACGTCGCGCAGACGATGAGCCCTGCGGAACACAGCGCGGTGATGTTCATGATGGTTCTCCTTCAGCCTGAGGGCTCAGAAACGGAAACGGACGCCGGCGGTGTAGTAGCGGCCCACGGTGTCGTACAGCGAGCGGACCGTGACGAACCCGCCGGTGCCGGTCACCGGAGGATCGCTGTCCAGAGCATTGTTGACGGCGGCGAACAGCTCCGCATCGCCTCTGGCCGTCTCGACCAGGCGCGCCCGGGCGGACAGATCGAGATACGTCCGCCCGTCATGCTCGAGGACGTTCAGATCCTTGGAGGTGAAATCATTGTTGATGTTGCCGCCTCCGACATGACGCACGGTGGCGCTCGCGCGATAGCGGTCCACCTCGTAGGTCGCGGTCAGATTGGCCCGCCAGTGCGGGACGCCGCCCACGGCCAGAATCGTCGGCTGCACCGTGCTGCCCGCCAGTTCGTTCGCCACCACCCCGTCATCCAGAGACAGTTCATCGACATAGGTGACCAGCGCACGCAGCGTGAGATCACCCGGCACACCCGCGAAAACCGCGTCCAGCGCAGTGCCGTAGGAGACCTCGAGATCAAACCCGCTGGTCGTCAGCGACTGCAGGTTCTGAGGAGAGGCGAGGACCTGCGTCAGTTCTCCGTTTTCACGGATGAGCTGGCCGCAGAGCTGGGGCTGGACAGTGTAGCACCGGTCCACCGTCGCGGCCGCGCTCAGGGAGATGATGGCGTCGTCCAGAGAGATGTTGAAATAGTCGAGCGACACGCGCAGGCCCGGCGCGAATGAAGGGCTGAGCACCGCGCCGACCGTCCAGGTGTCGGCGACTTCGGGAGCCAGATCGGGATTGCCGCTCGAAATCGACATCACCGAGACGTTCTGGCCCGCTTCAGGATCAAACACGCTGAAATATGCCGACGACGCGCCGTTGAACAACTCTGACAGGCTGGGCGCGCGGATGTCCCGCGAGCGGGTGGCCCGCAGACGGATCGAGTCGTTGATTTCATAGACCGGTCCGATCTTCCAGGTCGTGACCCCGCCGGACGTGCTGTAATGGGTGTAACGGGCGGCCATGTTCAGATCGAGAGAGCGCGCCCAGCTTTGATTCTCGGCAAGCGGCATCACCACCTCGGCGAACCCCTCCTTGACCTCCACGCCACCGTCCCAGGGCACGGTGTTGCCCGTGTAGAAGCCGAAGTTTTCCGATGTCGAGTCGGCCACGATGGCGGCTTCCTCGCGGCGGAACTCGACCCCGGTCGCCAGCGAGACCGGACCGGCCCAGGTCGACACCGGTTCCCCGCGCAGCGTGAAGGCGGCGGCATGCTGGTTCAGATTGGCGGTGCGTTCCGACGCGCCGTTCATGTAGGCCTGCGCCTGTTCGGAGACATTGCCCTGGCCGAACAGATTGGCCGGCACGCAGCCATTGGCCGGATCGCTCAGGGTGGACCGGCATACGATGGAGCCGGTGGCGGGATCGAGCACGGCGTCTGCGGCAAGCTGGAAATTGGCCGTGATCCGATTGTTGGCCTGAACGGTCCGGGTTTCGGACTCCCCATATGTGTAATAGGCGTCCCAGTTCCAGCCCTGTCCGAACTCGCCCTCGGCCCCGACCACGAAGCGGGCAGCATCGGTCTCGATCTCGTTCTGGACCCGCGCGTAATCGAGGTTGAGCCGTCCCATCGAGAAGGTCTCGATTCCCTCGTCGAACATCGCCTGACGGATGCTCTCGGGCAGGAAGGCGTTGTCCCGGCGGATGGTGAGCGACGTGTCGCTGTTGGTCAGGCTGGCATGATCGCTGGACTGGAAGGAGTAGGACGCCTCCACATACCCCGTGAACGCCGGACTGAACGCGTAGGACGCCCGGCCGTAAACGCTGTGGCGGTCCACCGGCACCTCGACCACGAGGTTCTCCGCATTGCTCGCTCCGTCACCGCCCACCATCGTGGATGCCGTGGCCAGGTCGCCGTAGCGGAAGGGAACGGGATCGCCATTGGGGTCGAACTGGATCCCGCGCAGCGGGCCCGAGTTGATCACGCCCCCGAGGCTGGTGTTCGCCGAACGCACGTTTTGGACAAGCAGGCGCTGAGGCTCGTTGTTGTCAGCGGTGTAGGCCGGGTTCGCGATCAGGCCCCAGCCCTGGCGTCCCCATCCCCTGCGGCCCTGCCCGTCGATGCCCGAATTATGGGCGCTTTCGCCCGCTATCTGAAAATTGCCCCGGCCATCGTCGAAATTCGCTCCGTAAGCCAGCGACACCAGCGCGGTGCGCCGGTCGCCATGATCCGACACGCCCGCCTGCGTCACGCCGCGGACGCCTTCGAACTGACGGTCGAAGCGGAAGTTCACGACGCCCGCGACGGCATCCGAGCCCCAGGCGGCCGACGCGCCGCCCGTGACCACGTCCACATTGTTCACGAGGGCCTGCGGGATGACGTTGACGTTTATCCCGCCGGTCAGCTGGGTCGGAACGAAGCGCTTGCCATCCACGAGCACCAGGGTCCGGTTGGCTCCCAGCCCGCGCAGATCGAGGAAGTTGCCGCCCGCGACGCCGGTGTTGTTCGTGGAGCTGGACGGCGTGAGGGACGGTCGCGCGGCGGGAAGCTGGTTGATGACGTCCGCCAGATTGGGCGCCGCGACCCGCTCGAAGTCGTCAGCCCCCAGAACCGTGGTGGGAGTGGGCGCGTCAAATCCCGTGCGCGCCACGCGCGATCCCGTCACCTGAATGACTTCCGTCGCGCTCGTCTCGCCGGTCTCCTGTTGCTTCGCTTCGGCGCCTGACGCGCACAGCGCGGCCACGCTGGCGCCTGCCAGCAGAACTGAATACTTCATGTCTTCCCCTGATTTTTTAGTGATTTGCCGCCGGTTTAAAATACAACGGTAAACGCCCGACTCATTTCTCGCAGAACACCTGAATCATGCGAAATATCGAGCCCCATTTACTCAACGCTGCGAGCAGAATATCGCCTAATGAATCTCGCCTCTCAACAGCATCACACATTCAAATATTTCTACCGGTCATAGCCTGCGGCTAAGAGTTTTTGGTTGCTCCGTCCCGGAGGAACACGTCGTCTTCCAGTTCCCCCTCCCACCGCGCGACCACCGTGGCGACCGCGAGGTCGCCGGTGATGTTCGCCACGGTCCGCATCATGTCGAGCAGCCTGTCGAAAGGCAGGATGAAGCCCACGACGACCGCCGTTTGGGCCGGCGTCATCCCGATCACGTCCAGCACGGCCGCCATGAGAAACAATGACGCCGAGGGCACGGACGCCGTGCCGATGGAGACCAGGGCGGTGACCAGAATGATCATCAGATAGTCGGCGACCGACAGATCGACCCCGAAGGCCTGTGCGGCGAACAGGGTGATGATGGCCACGTAAAGCGCGGTGCCGTCCATGTTGATCGTCGCGCCCAGAGGCAGGACCGACGACGCCACCGGCGCCCCGATGCCGAGCTGCTTCTCCGCCGCGGACAGCGTGGAGGGCAGCGTCGCCGCGCTGGACGACGTGGAATAGGCCACGAGCTGCGGCTCGCGCGCGCCCTTGAAAAAGGGAACGACCGGCAGGCGCGCCAGCAGACGCACCATGCCGCCATAAGTCAGTAGAATGTGCAGGAAGCAGCCCAGATAGACCGCCAGAGCGAGCAGTGAAACGCTGATGAAGACCCCGGGCCCTTCGGTCGCCATCACCCAGGCGATCAGGGCGAAAACACCCACCGGGGCGAATTCCATCACGATGCCCGTCATCTTCAGCATCATCTCGGAGCCGGCATCGAACACGCCGGCGAGCGGGCGGCCCCGCTCTCCCGCCAGGAGCAGAGCCGCGCCGCTGAGCACCGCGAAGAATATCACCGCCAGAATATCGCCCGTCGCGAACGCCATGAACGGATTGTCCGGCACGATCGCCATGAGGCGTTCCTGCAGGCTGACGGGTTCGCCGAGGTCACGCGGCGTGGCCCCGGACAGGTCCACGCCCGCGCCGGGGCGGAACACCAGGGCCATGGCCAGCCCGATGACGATCGCGGCGAAGGTGGTGACGAGGTAGAGGCTGAACGCCTTGCCCCCGATCGATCCGATGCGCTTGGGATCGCCCATGCTGGTGATCCCGGCCACCAGCGTCACGAAGACCAGCGGCACGATGAGCATCCGTATCAGCCGGACGAACAGTTCGCCGACCCATTGCAGATTGACCGCCCACTGAGAGGCCAGAAGGCCGAAGGCCGCGCCCAGCACCAGAGCGAGAAGAATCCGCTGCCACAGCGGCGTGGCGAACCATCTGCGAGCCACCGTTTTCATCGGCCCGTCCCGCATCCAGTCGTCCCGTGAACGGTTTTCAAAACCAGGTCCCTCGTCCGATTTCCAGAAGCGCCACTCTCCGGCGCTGCGGCATCGGCGGGCAAGCTCTGCCGCCCTTCCCTTTCTTCACAGCGTCATAACCCGGGGCTAACGGACGCGTCCCAGGGCCGGGGCCGGTCCCGAACCACTTCCGCCAGAATCTGCACGAATTCCGAGATGAGCGTCATGTGCGGGTGCTCATCAAGGGTGACGGCGGTGACGGGGTATTCGATGGGATCGGCGAAGCGGCGCGCCCGTATCGCTCCGTCCCAGGCTGACGCGGCGGTGAAATCGTCCACCACGGCCAGCCCAACGCCGAGCCGGACAAGGGAGAGCGCGATGTAGTAGGTCCGCGCCACGACCACTTCGTTCAGATCGATGTCGTTCTCGACCAATCGCCGGGTGAGCAGATCGCCTAACGGTCCGCTGTCCCTCAGCCCGATGACCGGAACGGTTTCAAGCTCGGCGAACTGCGCCGGGCCCTGCCGTTCCGGGGCCTGCTCGCCTCTGGGCTCGATCAGCAGAAGCTCGCTCGCCCCCAGCGGCGTGGCCACCAACCCCGCCCGGGCGGGATCCCCATAACCCACCGCGATGTCACATTCGCGCTCGATCAACGCGCCCGCCAGGGTCTTCGAATGCAGCGTGTCTATCTCGAAGCTCGTCTCCGGGCTGACGTCGCGGAAGCGGGCGATGGCGCGGGGCAGCACCTCGAAGCCCAGAGACGGCAGCACCCCGATCCGGAGATGCCCGCCTTTGCGCGAGGCGATGTTCCGGGCGGTCTGGTGCAGAGACCGCATCCGCGCATAGACGTCCTCGACCTCGCCGAACAGCTCATGTGCCGCCGGTGTCGGCGTCAGCCGTCCCTTTTTGCGGTCGAACAGGTCATATCCCAGCTGATCCTCTGCATGGCGCAGCACCTTGCTGACAGAGGGCTGGGAGACATTCAGATCGCGGGCGGCCGCACTTATGGAGCCATATTTGTAAACCGCGTGAAACACCTCGATATGTCTGAGTCTCATTCCAGCGCCTCGCCTGCCTCATTCGCCCCGTCATCGGGATCATGATCGCCCCAGATGTGAATAATCTCGCCTTCGCGCACCCAGCCCGACCATGGTCCCGGCCCGCTGATCTCACGCCAGCCGAGGAAGCGGGCGCCCGTCTTCAGGATCGTTCCTGCCGGAATCTCCCGAACCGCGACTTCATACGGCATTTCAATGGGCAGCTCTCGCACCTGCGTTTCACCCCACGTCACGGCGGCGCGGCGATCCCCGGCCGCGCCATAGCCATGCAGCGTCCAGAGACCATAGGACGCTCCCATGATGGCGAGAGCCAGCAGGGCGGCGCCAAACCGGCCCGTTCTGCCGCCCGCCAGCCCGTATCCCCAAAGCAGCGCCAGTCCGCCGCCCAGTCCCGCAATGAGGCCCGCCGCACAGACCGCCCGCTGCCACGCACCGGGTGACAGGAGCCCGCCCAGAGCCCCCACGTGAATTCCGCCGAGCCCGTCTCCGGCGCGCCCCGCGCCGACCCGCTGCAGCAGTTCCCGGCCATCGCGGGAGGCGGGGTTGTGTATCCAGGCAATGAGCGCATGAGCCGCCGCCTCCCGGTCCCGCCCCTGTGCGGCCAGGGCCTCGGCGAAGTCCCGGCGCGCGGCCCAGTCGAGCGGAACCGCCTCGATGCGTTCCGCGAGCGCCGTTCCGGAGGCTGTCGCGACGGCCTGAGCGCCCGGCCACGCGGCAGCCAGAACGCAGAGCGCGATCACCGCTCTTGCCCAGGGCGCGGCATTGCGCTGCGCCGCGACTTCACGCCAGGGGAAACCAGCAGCCGGCGGAGCCGTCCGCACCGCCTCGCGGGCGCGCGCGCTCCAGTCTGGCGCCAGCGACCGGTCCGCGCCGTACAGCGCGTCGTCAGCCTCATGCCACAGCCTGGCCCAGTCGGGCCTGCCGCCCATGGCGTCAGCGGTGGGCGCGGCGGAGCGCTCGCCCCATCTCGCGGCGGCGGCGGACTGCCAGAGCCGCAGGGCACGGTCGCGACCCCGAGCATCCCGCGCCCGCCCAAGCGCGCGCAGAGCCACACCCAAGCGGCGCTGAGCGGATCGCGCATGCCGGTTTTCGTCCCCGGTCCATGTCCGCCATCCCGCCAGACCCAGCCACAGGAGCGCGGCAGCCAGAAGCGGGCCCGCGGTCCAGAAACCGATCACCGCGCGCGGCAGAGGCGGCAGAGCGGATCGCGCCTGGGCGGTCCGGGGCGCCGGCGGCTCCGCGCCAGAGCCCGGAGCTGTGACCTCAAGCACCACTGAGGGCGCGACAAGAACATCGTACGCGTTTCGCCCGGGATCGAAAACGGCGACCCTGACCGGTCCAAGCTCATAACGGCCCGGTTCGCCCGGGACGAGGATCACCGTCTCTTCCAGACCATTGTCGAACAAGTCGCCGCCGGGAAACTCCTCCACCGTCACCGAGGCTTCCGCCCGGATGCCCGATGGCAGGCCGCGAGGCGGCAGGCCGTCGATCAGGGGCCAGCTGCCCCGGCCGTCGAGCCGGACCGTCCACCGGACGGGCTCCCCCGCCGCCACGACGTCGGTATCGAGCCATGACCGCAGCTCGAAACGCCCGACCGCTCCGGTGAAGCCGGGCGGCGCCTCAGGCAGGGGCCGGACGCCCAGAGCGGCAGGCTCGCTCAGGGCGCGCACAGGGGCCGCCACCATCCGCGCCGACCGCCCCGGCTCGCCTTCGAGCCGCTGCATGATGAAGCCCTGCGAGGCGGGACCCACGGTCATGTCGCCAGCCTCCCGGGCCATCGCCGAAGCGGTGAATGCCACATGCCCGGCAGCCTCCCCGGCCTCAGGCGGGACCGTGCGAGCGCCGGACCAGGGGCCCGTCATGATCCCGGAACCGGCGAGCTCGGGCTCGCCCTCCACATTGCGAAAAGCCTCCCAAGGCACGGCCCAGTCCAGCTCCAGATCGAACACCTCCCCCGCCCAGACCTGCTCAGGCGGATGCAGAGACCCTGAAATCCCGGTCTCTTGCGAAGCGTCCCCGCCCGTCTGGGCCGCCGCGAGGGCCAAGGTGGCGATGATGGCAGGCAGCCCGATGATCACGGCTCTCCTCCCTCACCGCCTGCGGCGCCCGCCTGAACGCTCCGCCGGGAGCGCAGCAGTTCGATCGGCGACGCCTCCCGCCTGAGCCGGGCGAGCTCATGCAGGGACCTCACGAGTTCCGCGTTGCGCCATTCGGACGGGTCGTGCGCCTCGCGGCGACCGCCGCCGGCCTGCTGACCGCCTTCTCCGGACGAGGGCCTCTCTTCGTCGTCCCCGGGCGCGGCCTCGCCGTCAGGATCCCCCATGGGCATGGCCATGCGCGCGTCCATGGGCTCGTTCGCCGCATCAGCCTCGGACAGATCATCGGGCGGCACCGGCGGCGGAGGCCTCAGCAGATTGCGCAGGCCGCGTTCGAGATCGTCCCAGTCTCCCGCTCCGGGGTCGAGCGCGCGTCCCCGCGCGACCGCCTCCAGGCCATCGCGCAGAACCCCTTCCGAGATCGGGTGGGAATGTCCCCGGTGAACTTCTCCGTATCGGGCCGCGGTCCGGGCCAGCTCCAGATAGTCCGCCGCATCCGGCGCTCCGTGCGCCACCACGCGGCGGACCGCGGCACGGTAGAGGACCAGCGGCTCGACCTCCCCCGCCATGTCCAGAGGCGGAGGCTGGTAAACCTGAGCCGACACCTGAGGCGTGTGGAGAGCGCCCAGAACGGTCGCGATGACCAGCGCGCCGGCCGCTCCGCCGGGCGACCGCCGCGGGCGCGTCATGGCTGGATGCTCCGCGCACAGACTCCACGCCGCCATGACCACCGCCCCGGCGAGCAGCGCCGACAGCGCCCATCCATGCCGTTGCCCGCCCGCCGCGGCGCTGTCGGGAAACAGCGCTTCGACCTGCGCCAGAACGGCGGACGTGTCCGATGCGGAAATCCAGGCGCCGCCCGTCGATGCGGCGAACCCCGTCCCGGCGCGGTCCTGAGGGCCGTCCGAACCAAAACCCGCGACGACAACAGACACCTCCGCGCGGCGCACGGCCGCAGCGGCTTCATCCAGCGGCAGGGCCTGGGCCTGCCCGTCGGTGATGATCAGCAGCGCCCGGCGCCCCGCATTCTCGCTGAACGCGTCGAGCGACTGCTCGATGGCCGAGCCCATCCGGGCGCGCCGTCCGGCGATGTCCGAGGGGCGGACGTCCTGGAGAAATGCCGTGAATGCGGCGAGGTCCGAACTCGGCGCGGACAGGACCACCGCCTCCTCGGCGAAGCCGACCAGCCCGATCTCGACGCCAGGCAGGCGTTCCGAGACGCGTCTGGCCAGGCCGCGCGCCGCTTCCAGCCGCGCAGGCCGGGCGTCGCTCTCCATCATGCTGTCAGAAAGATCAAGAGCCACCACAAGCTCGTCAGGCCGGTCGCGGTCGATCTCCAGAGCGCCTGATCCGGACAGCACAGCGCCCCCCGCGGCCAGCAGGACGGCCAGCGCCCCCCGCCACCGTCCGGATGCGCGGGGCCTGCGCGACTCCACGAAACGCCCGCCGAGCATCTCGCCTTTCACCAGAGCGGGGCCGTCCGGCATCCCGCTTTTCCTGCGCCCGAGGAGAAACGCCGCCGCAAGGACAAGAGCCGCGGCGACGGCGACCCAGAGGATGTGGAGCAGGTGCACGCTCATGCGGCCCTCTTCCGTCGCGAGGGCAGGGCTCCGGGAGCGATTGACCACAACAGCAGCGCGAAGGCGGGCACGGCCAACCATGCGTGAAGGCTTGTCGCGGCCAGGCGCGCGCGAACGGTGTATTCGGCGGCCTGCGAGGCGTCGATCTCCGTGAATGCCTCCTGCAGCGCCGCCTGGTCGTCCGCCATGAAGAAGCGTCCGCCCGTCGTCTCAGCGATCGCGTTCAGCGCTTCAGGGTCGATGCTGAACGGCCTCGGCCGGGTTCCGACCCTTCGTCCCTGTTCGTCAAAAACGGGAAACGGAGCCATTCCCGTCCCGCCGGCCGCGACGGCGAAGACCGGGACGCTCCGGTGCGCCGCCAGCGCGGCGGCTCCGGCCGGGCTCAGAGCGCCGCTGGTGTTCGCCCCGTCCGTCAGCAGAACGATGAACGCACCAGTGGAATCCTCGCCGCCCCGGGCGCGTTCGAGGTTGGCGAGCGAGAGGCCCATGGCGTCCCCGATGGCGGTGCCGTCCTCCACCATCCCGATCGAAATGTCTCCGACCCGGCGCTCGAGCCATCGGTGGTCGGTGGTGGGCGGGGCGAGCGTGAACGCCCGGCCTGCGAAAACGACCACCCCGATGCGGTCGCCCGGCCGGCCCGTGATGAACGCCTGTATGACCGGCCGGACCGCTTCGAGCCGGTTGATCACCGCGCCGTCACGCTCATAGTCCTCGGCCAGCATGGAGGTGGACAGGTCGATCGCCAGCATCAGGTCATAGCCGCGGGCCACGGCTTCACGCCGGATTTCAAGCACCTGAGGACGCGCTGCGGCCAGCGAGAGCAGAATGATGGCCGCATAAAGCGCCCATGTCCGCGACTGGGGCGCGCGCAGCCCGCGCGGCGCCCATCGGGCGGCATGCGGAACGACGACCGCCTCCGCGCGCCCTTTCCAGACCCGCAGCAGGGCCGCCGCCGGCGCCGCGAGCGCCAGAAGGATGAAGAGCGGCTCGGCGAAGCGAAAGGCGTCCATCCGTCAGGCCGCCCGCTTCGCCGCTCGTGAACGCAGGTGCAGAAAGTCGGCCAGCGCCGCGGCCGCGCCGCTCTGGACGTTGAGATTCATGCGATCGCTGACCTCCGGCCACCATTCGCGCCACAACCGCTCGCGCCGCTCTCGCCAGCGCTCATGCGCCGCCCGCGCCTCGGGCCCGTCCTGAAGCCGGACGAGCCGCCCGGCGACCGGATCATACGCCATGGCATCGAGGGCCTGGGGGAGTGCCTCGTCCCACGGGTCGAGAACACGCACCGCGGTGACGTGGTGGCGGCGGCGCAAGGCGCCCAGAGCCCGGGGCGGCGCCTCCGACGGCGAATCGGCCAGCCAGAACACCGTCGACCCGAGCGGCTGCGTCATCAGCAGGGGGAAGACGGTGTCGAGACGGGCCGGCGTGTCCAGCGGTCCGGCAGGCGCGGCGGACAGAGACGCCGCCGCCGCGAGGATCCGCCCCCGGGCGCGGCTGGGCGGAACATGCTCGACCCCGTCCCCGCGAATGTGGATCAGACCCGTCTGCTCGCGCTGGACCGCCCCGGCCATGAGCAGCAGCGCGGCCGCCTCGAGCAGCGCATCCCGCCTGCTCCGGACGCCCGATCCGAACCGTAGCGCGGGATCGTCTGCGAGAACCACGATCACGCGCGCCTCGCGGTCGGCCCGGAAGACCTTGCGGTGAAGCTCCCCGCGCCGCGCCGTGACGTTCCAGTCCACGTCCCGGATGTCATCGCCGAAGCCGTGCCTGGCGATCTCGTCGAACTCGACGCCCCGGCCGCGGAATATCGACTGATGCTGACCCGTTCCCGCCGCGCGGGCCCTGCGGAGCTGGAGACGCATCCGCCGCAGCGACTCCCGCGCTCCGGGATCAAGCGTGGCGCGCGGGCCTGTCACGGAGCCGGGACCTCCACCTCGTCCAGGACTTTGCCGACGACGGCTTCAGCGCTCACGCCCGACGCTTCAGCCTCATAAGACAGGCCGATCCTGTGACGCAGCGTGTCAGGCGCGATTTCCTTGACGATGGCCGGCGTGACATGCGCACGCCCCCGAAGGAGCGCCAGCGCCCGCGACGCCTGAAGCAGCGCCAGAGAGGCGCGCGGCGAAGCGCCGAAATCGAGCAGGACCAGCCCGTCGCTCTCAATGCTCGCGAGCTCGCGGGTGCGCCGCACCAGGGCGAGGATGTAGGCCTCGATCTCGGGAGCGACATGGACCCCGTCCACAGCCGCGCGCAGCGACAGGAGCTCGGCGGTGTCCGAGACGGGCTCCAGCCTCGGCGCGCGCACGGTCGACCCCCAGCGCCGGAGCATGTCGAGCTCCTCCGCCTCTTCAGGGTAATCGAGCACAAGCTTGAACAGGAAGCGGTCCGTCTGCGCTTCGGGCAGAGGATACGCGCCCTCCTGTTCTATCGGATTCTGCGTGGCCATCACGAAGAAGGGCTCGGGAAGCCGGTGGGTGGCGCCCCCTATCGTCACCTGACGCTCCTGCATCGCCTCCAGCAGCGCGCTCTGGACCTTGGCCGGAGAGCGGTTGATCTCATCGGCCAGAACCAGGTTGGCGAAAATCGGCCCGTGATGGGTCGAGAAACTGCCTTCCGCCGGAGAGAAGATCATGGTCCCGACCACATCGGCGGGCAGGAGATCGGGCGTGAACTGGATTCGCTCGAAATCCAGCGTCATCGCCTGAGACAGGGACTTCACCAGCAGCGTCTTCGCCAGTCCCGGCATGCCCTCGAGCAGCACATGGCCGCCCACGAGCAGGGCGATCTGCAGCCGTTCGACGATCGCGGCCTGGCCCACGACGGCCTTGCCGATTTCAGCGGAGAGCCGGCGAGCCCACTCCTGGGCTCCCGGCTCCGCCTGCGTGCCTTCAGCGATCATGCGCCGCCTCCCTCAGCCCGGTCACCGCACCGGCTGGAGAAGCCGGCCATGGCGGTCCTGGGTCACTTCGCCCTCCGCGACCGCCGGGCGGCCGTTCACGAAGACATAATGCATGCCTTCCGAATAGCTGTGCGGCTCGTCGTAGGTGGCGGTGTCGCGGACCTCCTCGGGGTCGAAGATCAGGATGTCCGCATAGGCTCCGGGCCGGATGAAGCCCCGGTCGGTGATCCCCAGGACGGTGGCGGGAAGGCCGCTGGACGAATAGACCGCCTGCTCCAGAGTGATGACGCCCCGCTCCATGACATACTCACGAATTTTCCGGGGGAAGGCGCCGTAATTGCGCGGGTGGACCGCGCCTTCGCCGAATTCGGTCAGGCCGCCGTCTGAACTGGTCATGTTCCAGGGCTGGCGCATGATCCGCTCCACGTCGTCCTCGTTCATGTTGAACGACACGATGGCCGCGCCGCCTTCGATCAGCATGTCTATGGCTGTGTCGAGCGGATCCTGCCCGAGCTCGCGGGCGATATCGTCCAGCCTGCGCCCTTCCAGCGAGGGATCCGGCTCGTAGCGTCGTATCTGGATCGCGTTGGCGCCCGCCCGCCGCTCCAGATTGAGCTCCATCTCTTCGCGGATGAGCGCACGCTGCTCGGGGTCCTGGAGGCGCCGGGAGATGGCTTCAGATCCGCCCTCCTGGGCCCAGCCCGGAACCAGGGCGGGCTGCAGCCCCGAACCGGAAGCCGCGTAGGGATACTGGTCGGACCAGATTTCCAGGCCTTCCTCACGCGCCTCGTTGATCACGCGGACCAGGGTCTCGGACTCGCCCCACACGAACGGGCCCAGCATTTTGAAGTGCGTGACGATCCCCGGAATTCCGGTCTGACGGGAGACCTCGATCACTTCCTCCACCGCCGCCTGAACCCCGATGTCATAGCTGGACTCGTCGCGGATATGGCTGATGTGGAACGCGCCGGGATACGCCGCCGCGACTTCGGCCAGGCTCGCGATCTCGTCGGTGTCCGAATACTTGCCCGGGATGTAGAAGGGGCCCGACGACAGACCGAAGGCGCCCGCCTCCATGCCGCCGCGGACCAGTTCGCGCATCTGTTCGAGTTCGCCTTCGCTAGGCGCACGGTTCGCATCGTCCATCACGAAACGGCGCACGGCGTTGTGCCCGATCGTAAGCGCCGCGTTCACGCCGGGCGTGTGCGTCTCGATTGCCTCCGCCTGCGGAGCGAGGTCGGCGGGTCCGCCGCCGTCGGGATTGAGCAGGACGGTGGTTATCCCCTGCAGGAGCACGGGCGTGGCGTGAGCCAGTTCAGCCGTTTCGATGGCGGGCGCCGCATGAGAATGCGGGTCGATGAAACCGGGCGTGACGTAACGGCCCGTCGCATCCACCACCAGCTCCGCGGTCGCGTCCTCGGGGACATGTCCGACCGCGACAATCCGGTCGTCGGAGATGGCGACGTCGGCGTATCGCCACGGCACTCCCGAGCCGTCCAGAACCCGCCCCCCGCGTATCAGGACGTCATAGTCCTGGGCGACGGCCGCTCCGGTCGCGGCCAGGGCCGCGGCCAGACCGGCGACGGCAGTGGTCTTGATCAGTTCGTGCATGCCTCTCTCCCCTTTTTTCGTCAGTTCAGTCTTCGGCGCGCATGCCCGATCAGAATTCGAATCTGGCGCCGACCCGGAACACCCGGCCGAGATAGTCGTACAGACCCACATTCGTGGACGGGTTGCCATAGGCGCTCCCGGCCGGGCCGTAGGCGACGATCTCGGGGTCCTCGTTTGTCAGGTTCTTGACGTTGAAGAACAGCTCGGCGCGGTTCCCGATATTGGGCAGCGCGTAGGTCAGGGTGGTGTCGATGTAGAAGGCGCCGCTGATGGAGTTGTTGTCGATCGTACGGTTGTCGGCGGTCGAGGCCGGGCAGCCGGACGTGCACTCGATGAACGAATTGTCGTAAACGCCTTCGCTGACCCCCCGGCCCGTCACCGAAAGCGTGATCGGGTCGAGCGAGTAGGTGGCCGTCAGCCTGTAGACCCAGTCGGGCGGCCCGTTCCCATCGTTCTGGCCGACCGTGTCGGTCGGCATGTCGATGCCGTTGTCCAGGTAATTCTCGAGATAGTGCGTGGCGATGGCGCGCAGGCTGAGCGACCCGCTGAGGCGGTTCGAGACGTCCGCGAGTTCGACACGATAACTCGCCTCGAAATCCACGCCGCGCGCGGTGCGCTGGGCGAAGTTGAACGGGCTCACGCTCACCTGCTCGATCACGCTGGCGCCGTCCGGGCTCGTCCCCCGCACGATGGCGCCGCAGAAGTCCTGATTGCCGGCGAAACAGCGATCCACGATCGTCTGCGCCGTCACCGAGCCGATCGCCTCGTCCAGCTCGATCTGATAGTAGTCCACCGACAGTCCGAGCCCGGGCGCGAAGGCCGGCTGGTAAACGAAGCCAAGGCCCCAGGCATCGGCTGTTTCAGGCCGAAGGTTCACATTGCCCGTCACCGTTTCGCGGAACTGGACCGAGGCGTTGTTGTTGAAGGGGTCGATGAGGTTGTTCGTGCGGGTGCTGCCCGCCTGGAACAGTTCCTGAAGGTTCGGCGCCCGGATGTCGCGCGACCGGGTGACCCGCAGCAGCAGGTCATCGACAGGCGCGTAGGTCAGCCCCGCCTTCCAGGTCGTGACGAAGCCCGATGTGCTGTACTCCGTGCCCCGGACGGCGCCGTTGAAATCCAGTCCCGCCATCAGCGGCACGACCGTTTCCACGTAACCCTCGGTCACGTCGTAGCTGCCGAAGCTGGGCAGATAATTGCCGACGAACCAGCCCGACTGGTTTTCTTCGGCAACGACGCCGGAAACCTCCTCGCGCCGATGCTCCAGGCCCGCCGCCACCGAAACCGGCCCTGCCCAGTTGGAGAAGGGCTCGCCCTCGACGTTCACCGCGGCGACGTCCTGGGTGAAGGTCTGCTCGCGGAACGGATTGCCGAGAATGTAGTCGAGCGCCTCCTGGGAGTTCACCCCGATGCCCATCCTGTTGAACGGCACGCAGCCATTGCCCGGATCGGCCACGCTGGACCGGCAGACGATCTGGCCCGTGTCCGGGTGGAACACGGCGTCCTGCGCCTGGGCCAGGCGGGCATTGTTGGTGATGTCCCGGGCCATCTCGAAGGTTTCGGTCTCGCCGCGCTGATAATACGCGTCCCAGTTCCAGACCCGGCCGAACAGATCGAAATCACCCTCCGCGCCCACCACGAACCGGGTGACCGTGCGCTCATTGTCGATCTTGCGCACCGGCAGGTCCGCGTTCGTCGTGCCCAGATTGAACTGCTCGATCCCGAGCGCGGCGAATTCGTCACGGAGTTCCTGCGGGAGGAAGGCGTTGTCGGTTCTGATGATGACGTTGCCCTGATTGAACTGCACCCCGGTCCACTGCAGGGCGGCATGCTTGTTCCAGGACGCCTGGGCGAACACCGACAGCCGCGGCGTGATTTCATAGCTCACCCGCCCGAACACCCCCGAGCGGCGCTCCTCAGGATTGAGCGACTGCATGTCGTTGACCTGAACGTCGCGCCAGTCGCCGCCGACCATCCACGGATCACGCAGCACGTCGCCGTAAGCGAAGGGATAGGCCACGCCGCCGATTCCGAAGGCCGTCCCCCGCAGCGGCGTGTTGGTGATGATGCCGCCCGGGGACGCGTTGCTGAGACCCGCATTGCGTACCACCAGACGCTCCGGCAGGCCGCCGTCCGGCGTGTAGTCAGGGTTGTTGATGATGTACCAGCCATCATTGTTCCAGTCGCGAGGCACGCCGTAGATGCCGTCGCGCTCGGACACTTCGCCGCTCAGAAGCAGATGGCCTCGGCCGCCAGCGAAGCTGACGCCGCCCGCCACGCTGGCCTTCCAGCCGCGGTCGTCGCCATAGGTGGTCTCCCCGGCGTCGACATTGATCCGGAGTCCCTCGAATTCCTTGTCCAGGATGAAGTTGACCACCCCCGAGACGGCATCGGACCCGTAGGCGGCCGAGGCGCCGCCCGTGACGACCTCGACCCGCTGAACGAGCGACTGGGGAAAGGTGTTCACGTCCACGGTGCCGTTGATGAGCGACGGAACCGAACGCTGACCGTCGAGAAGCACCAGGGTCCGCGACGAGCCCAGGGCGCGCAGATTGATGCTGTTGACGCCCGCGGTCCCCGCGCTGATCGACAGGTTAGATGTCGCCGGGGACGCGCTGCCCACGACTGAGGGAATCTGCTGCACGAACTCGGCGATGTTGGAGGGCGCGGCCGCGTTAATCTCCGCCTCGCCGAGCACGGTCAGCGGGGTGGGCGTGGTGTACCCCGACCGCGTGATGCGGCTGCCCGTCACCTGGATCTGCTCGAGCGCAGGCGCCGTGGCCTGCGCCTGCGCCGTCACCACAGGCTCGCCTTCCTGAGCGTGAGCCGGTTGCACTGCAACATACCCTAATGCCATGGCAGAGGCCCCAAGGAGAAGCCTCCCACGACCTAAGATGAAGGCTCGGCCAGATAGTCCGCACGCAAGAGTTTCAGTCTGTCGAATTTGCATGACGCTCTCCCCTGAAAACATGAGCCCCCCGGAATTTTCTTTTTTTATTGGAGGTATAGCGCATGATCCCATTCGCGCTGACGTCCCTCCCCCGAACACGACAAGACTGTGACGGCAGGAACCGGACCGTCAACCGGTCATCGTTTCGTTTTCTTCCGCGAGATATAGATAAACCGCATATAAATGGATCGGAGCGGTATTCTTCGACATGCATTGTTGCACTAGCGAACAGGCTGAACGTCGGGCGACGTCCAGCCTGATCCGAGGGTTTCTCAGAGAGCCGAGCCCCAGCCCCTCGCAGCGGGATGGATGCGCCCGCTCTCGAAGGACACTCCATCCAGGCGATCGAACGCCAGCCACCACGGGCCGTCGAGATCGACGAAGTCCGCGTCCTGTGCCAGGTGGATGGCGGGCCCCATGCTCAGGGACGTGCTGATCATGCAGCCGACCATGACCATGAGCCCGCAGCTCCGCGCCGCGGTCTTCATCTCGAGCGCCTCGGTCAGGCCGCCCGTCTTGTCGAGTTTGATGTTCACGGCCTGATAGCGCCGGGCCACGGTTTCGACATCCGCGCTGACATGCGCGGATTCGTCGGCGCACAGCGGCACCAGGGGCTTCAGTCGCTCGAGCGCCTCATCCTCCCCGGCCGGCACGGGCTGCTCGATGAGGTCGACCTTCAGCTCCGCCATGGCGGGCATCAGCCGAGCCAGAATGTCCGCCGTCCAGCTCTCGTTCGGATCCACGATCAGCCTTGAATCCGGCGCGGCCTCTCGAACGGCCCGCACGGCGGCTTCCGGGTTCTTTTCATCCACTTTGATTTTCAGAAGCGGCGCGTCAGACAGCCGGCCGGCCGCCTCCCGCATGAGCGAGGGCTCATCGAGCGAAACCGTCAGCGCGGTCGGCAGCGGCCCGGGCGCGGCAGCCGCGCCGACGAGGGCCTGGACGCCGACGCCCCGCCGTTTCGCTTCAAGATCCCACAGGGCCGCATCCAGAGCATTGCGGGCCGCGCCCGCGGGCATCAGACCTCTGAGCGCCTGACGGTCCGGCTCCCTTTCCACGGCCTCGGCCACGGAACGGATGCGGGCCAGGGCGTCATCGACGGTTTCTCCATAGCGGGCATAGGGCAGCCCCTCGCCCCGGCCGGTGACGCCGTCCGCCTCGATCTCGACCACGATGCATTCGGCCGCCGTCCGCATGCCTCTGGCGATGCGGAACGGCCGGGCTAGCGGCCAGCGCTCGCCATGGGCTGCAAGTCTTGCAAGCATTGCACTATCCTGTCGGTGATACGCGATACGCCCGTCCGCCAGGAGTCCTCGACCGGAAGGCCGAGATCATCCTCGACGGCGCGGCAGACCCGCCGGGCGTCGATTTCCGAAAGCCGGCTCGTATTGATCGAGACCCCTGCCGCGGACACATCCGGGTTGGTGACCCGGGCCGCTTCGAGATTGCGCTCAAGAGTTTCCGCCAGACCGGGCACCGGCCGTCCGGGCAGGCCGCGCATGTGAGCGCGCTCCGCTTCATGGCAGAGCACCAGCACGTCCGGCTGCGCGCCGTGAAGAAGCCCGAGCGACACCGCCGCGTAGGACGGGTGGAAAAGCGAGCCCTGCCCTTCGATCACGTCGATTCCACCGTCATGGCGCGCCGGGGACAGAGCCTCGACCGAGCCCGACACGAAATCAGAGATGACGTTGTCCACCGGCACGCCGGACCCCGCGATCATGATGCCGGTCTGGCCGGTGGCGCGGAAATCGCTCCGCAGTCCGCGGAGGCGCAGTTCCCTGTCGATGGCGAGACTGGTGTACATCTTGCCGACCGAGCAGTCCGTTCCGACCGTCAGCACCCTGAATCCGGCACGCCGGACCCCGTCGCCCACCTGAAGGCCGTCAGGCGCGGCGCGCACATCGTGCAGGGTCCGCCCGTTCCGTCGCGCCGCCTCGACGAGGGCTGGCTGATCACGCAGCCGCTGATGAAGGCCTGAGGCGACGTCCAGTCCCGCCTCCAGCGCCTCCAGCATCTCCGACCGGTCCTGATCAGTCATCACGCCGCCCCGGTTGGCGACACCGATCAGAACGGTCCTGGCGCCCTGCGCGACCGCTTCGGCATAGGACATCGGAGCCAGCCCCAGGCTTTCAGCCCGTGCTGACAGCCTGCGCTCCCCGATGCAGGCGTCCGGACGCCACTGCGCGACGCCCCGCGCCGTCTTGATGGACAGGGGGTCACGACAGTCCCCAAGGTAAAGAAGGTAAGGCGCTGCAATCACGCTCGGCTCCTGAGTTTTCGTTCATACGGAACCTCGCGAAAATCACGCGTGCGGGCAAATTCGCTTTAATCTCTGCGGCATAGACAATGGCTATGCCGTCGCCATGCGGGCGTTCTGTCTTGTAGCTTGATCGTTCTGAATTGGATCTCCGCTACGCTTCCCATTCCGGGGCATTTCCATGTGGATACTGATGGTGTGGGGACCGCAGAAAGCTCTGAGACTTAAAACAGCAAAGGCCCGATTCAGACAGCACCCGGCCCGGCGCGGATCGCCGGGGACGACGTGGAGAGCTAGTCTCTGAGCAGCCAGGGAGCCCGCCATGAATCGTCGACAGCTGTTGATCTCCGCCGGACTGGCCACAGTGCTCCTTCCATTGTCAGGAAAGCCATTCGCCACGGCGAGCGTCCCCACGCCAACCCCGCCTCGCGCCGCGCGGCGGCCTGTTCGGATCGAGCAGTTGGGGCGCGTTCGGGTGGACCCTTACGCTTGGCTCCGAGCAGAAAACTGGGACGAAGCCCGTCATGATCCGGGGTTGCTGGACCCGGAGATCGTGGCGCATCTGGAGGCGGAGAACGCCTATGCCGACGCCGTTCTGGCGCCCCTGACGGAGCGCCGTGAGGCCTATGCCGCCCGCATGGCCGCACTGCAGAGCGAGTCGACCGAGGCTCCCGCTCTCGAAACAGACGGCTTCGCCTATCGCGTCAGACAGAGGCCTGGCGCGGATCACCCGGAACACGTCCGCCGATCCCCAGGCGGTTCCGAGGAAATCGTTTTCTCGCCCGGGGATCGGGCGCGCGGCAGCGCCTATTACCGATCGGTCGCCGAACAGCACACTCCCGATCACCGATATTTCGTGTGGGCGGAGGACACCGAGGGCGGCGACGCTTACCGGATATGCGCCCGTGATCTGGAAACCGGCGAGGTCATCGAGCAGCACGCCGCAGAGGCTTTCGGCTGGGAGGGCGTGGTGGTCTCGCCATGCTCCCGTTTCGTGTTCTGGACGCGCCGGAACTCGCGCGGCAGACCCGTTCGCGTCTATCGGACCCCCTTGGGCGGGCTTGCTGAAGGCGATGCGGCCGACACGCTGGTCTACGAGGAGACTGACGAGGCGCTGTTCCTGTCGGTGCGCCGCGCGGCGTCAGGCGCGCACGTCGCCATCCGTATTTCAGGGCCCGATCTCGATGAATGGCGGCTGATCGCCTCCGACCGGATAGAGAGCGAGCCCGCAGTGGTCGAACCGCGGACACCCGGCCTTCGCTACATGGTTGAGGACTGGAACGGCGCGCTCGTCATCCTCACGGATGCGGACCAGGCAGTGGACGGCCAGATCGTGACCGCCCCCCGCGAGACGCCGGGACGGGGCAGATGGCGCACGCTGGTCGAACATCGACCCGGCACGCACATTCTCGACATCCGCCCCTTCGCCGGACACCTGGCGCGCCGGCAACGACGAAACGGGCGCCTGGAAGTCGTGACGCGGGAACCTGCCGGGACTGAACGCGTGATCGGTTTCGATGAAGACGCCTACGCGCTGACCCTGGATGACGCCCAGTATCACCCGAGCACAAGTCTCCGGCTGATCTATCAATCGCCGCGCGAACCCCGTCGCTGGATCAGTTGCGACATGACCAGCGGCGAGACGACCGAGCTTGCCCGCCAGCGCGTCGGCGGCGGTTTCGATGCGGACAACTACGAGATCCTCAGGCTCGACGCCCCCTCTCCCGACGGCGCGCAGATACCCATAACGGTTCTCCGTCGCAGGAATGGCGGTGGCTCTGGTCCTCGCCCGCTAATGCTTCATGGCTATGGCGCTTACGGCGTGAGCACGGAAGCCGCCTTCTCCCCCGAGGCCATAGCGCTGGCCGATGAGGGGTGGGCCTACGCCATCGCCCATGTGCGGGGCGGGTCGGAAAAAGGCCGGAACTGGTTCCTGGACGGCAGGAGGGACAAGAAGGTCAACAGCTTCATCGACTTCAACGCCTGCGCCCGTCACCTGCTCGACCGGGGTGTCGCCCGGCCCGGGGCGATCGTGGGCTACGGTCTGTCGGCGGGCGGGCTTCTGGTGGGCGGCGCGGTCAACCGCGCGCCCGATCTGTATGCGGGCATCATCGCGCAGGTTCCGTTCGTGGACATGCTCAACACCATGAGCGACGCGAACCATCCCCTGGTCCCGCTCTTCCGCCCGGACTGGGGCGACCCGCTCGCCGATCCGGACGCCTATGACTGGATCGCCGCGATCTCCCCTTATGAGAACGTCCGGGCTCAGCCCTATCCGGCCATCCTGGCCACCGCCGGCGTGCGCGATCCAAGGGTCAGTTACTGGGAACCGGCCAAGTGGACTGCCGCGCTCAGAGAGGCGACCACATCGGACAATCCGGTGCTGTTCACGACCGACATGGCCGCGGGCCACCAGACCAGCGGCGGCGCATCCGACCGGCACGCGCAGATGGCGTTGTTCTGGGCCTTTGCAGACTTCGCCGCCGGACGGGCCTAGCTCCGGAAATACTGGCTCGGCGGCAGGCCGAAGGCTTTCTGGAACATGGCCGTGAAGGCGCTGGGGCTGTTATAGCCCACTTCAAAGGCCACGGTGGTCACGGGATGGCCCAGCGACAGAAGCGACAGCGCCGCGGCCAGTCGCGCCTGCTGGCGCCAGTCCGCCACGCTCAGTCCGGTCTCGCGCCGGAAAGCCCGGGTGAAGGTTCTCCGGCCCATGCCCGCGAGGCGGGCCAGATCGTCGAGATCGGAGTCGGCAGCCGGATCGTCCATGATCGCGGTGCATGCCCGCATGAGCCTCTTGTCCGTCGGCATGGGAACGCGCAGCGCGCCTGGCGGGTGCTCCACGGCCCGGGCGATCTCGTCCAGAATGAGACGCATCAGCCGCGCGTCCCGTCCAGCGAGATCGTACTCCACCGGCAACTCGCACGCTTCCAGGATCAAAGCCCTGAGCAGGGGCGAGACTTCCAGCACCATGCACCTTTCAGGCAGGCGCAGATCGGCGTCGGGCTCGACGTAAAGCGTGCGCAGCGAGACCGGTCCTCGGCACAGAGCCTGGTGGCTCACGCCCGCGGGCATCCAGACCGCCCGCTGAGGTGGAATGGTGAAACTCGCCTCGTCGGTCATGACCGACATGACGCCTGCACTGGCGTAGATCAGCTGCGCCCGCTCATGAGAATGGAACGGATCGAGGAAGTGGTCGGGATACTCGTCGAGCAGCGCGGCCACGGGCCGGCTGACATGCTGATAGTCTTCTCCTCGGGTGCTTCGGCTCATGTGGCCCATTCTAGACGATCGGATATCCAGACGCGACAGCAGGCGTGTGCGCGGCGTCCTAAGAATTGGAAAAGACAACACGCGAAAGGCGGCCCGCCGCCACAGGGAGGCCACATGGCCGAAACCAGCAGCACACGGCGCGGCGACCGGGGTCCGTCGCTTGATCCGGACATCGAACGCTTCGTGGCGCGCATCGCGCAGGCCTATTCGGGCCAGCGGCCGATCGCGGAATGCAGCCGGGCCGAAGCGCGCGCCGTCGCGGAAATCGTTCGCGCGCCCTGGGCGGCGGGCGGACCTCGCATGGACCGCACCTTCGAGGTGGCGGCCCCCACCCCTCACGGCGACGTGCGGCTCCGGCTTCACGACCCCTTCCCGTCCGAACATCCCAAGCCAATTCTGGTTTACGCCCACGGCGGGGGCTGGGTGATGTTCAGCCTGGACACCCATGACCGCCTGATGCGCGAGTACGCGAGCCGGGCAGGCGTGATTGTCGCCGGCGTTGATTACACCCTCTCTCCTGAAGCCCGGTTTCCAGTCGCCCTTGAGCAGATCGCCGCTGCGATCAGCTGGATCGGGGAACACGCCGAGGAGCTCGGAGCCGACCGTGATCGTATCGCGGCAGGGGGAGACTCCGCGGGAGCGAACATGGCGCTGGCCACCGCCGTTCTGTTGCGCGACCGGGGGGACGTGGACCTGCTGAAAGCGCTTCATCTGCACTATGGCGCTTTCGACACAGAGATCGAGCCGGAGTGGGAGCGCCGTTTTGGCGGCCCCGGGGCGATGCTCACCTCGGCAGAAATGGACGGATTCTGGGACAGCTATCTGCGCGGCACCGCCGATGCGGATAATCCGCTCGCCGTGCCTGCGCAGGCGAAGCTTGAGGGCCTGCCCCCCGTCTTTCTGACCATTCCTGAATGCGACGTTCTGACCGGGCAGAGTCTGGACCTGGCCCGCCGGATGCAATCGTCCGGGGTGAAAGTGCAGGCCGAAGTCTATCGGGGCGCGACCCACAGCTTCCTCGAAGCTGCGGAGATATCCCCCCTGGCTCGCAAGGCCATTCAGGACGGCGCGGACTGGCTGAAAGCGCTGTTGAGCACGGACTTGGCCCGATCGCGACAATGAATGTCCCTTCGCGGCGCGTGGGCTAGGCTTGCCCGTCATAGCCTTGTCATGTCCGGTCATTCACCGGGAAACCCAAGCCAGACGGGGGAGACGATGGCAGGCAGAACGGCATTCAAGGCGATACTCCTGGCGGGCGTCAGCGCCCTTGCTTCTCAGGCCGTGGCGCAGGAGCAGGCTGCGACGAACGGTGAGGCGGACGCCAGGCAGGGCCGCGTTCCTGAAGTGATCGTGGTGACGGCGACCCGGCGCGAGCAGGATGTGCGCGACGTCGTCGGCTCGGTGTCCGCGTTCGGCGGCGAAGCGCTGGCCGATCTGGGCGCGCAGTCTCTCGCCGATTACGTCCAGCGCGCGCCCGGGGTGGTCTTCAACAATTACCAGCCCGGCGTTTCTCACGTGGTGGTCCGTGGCATCGCGACGAGCTCGGGCAATGTCCAGGGCCAGGCCACGACGGGATATTTCCTCAACGAGATTCCGCTGACCGAACCGGGCTGGACCATCGCGGTGCCCGACATAGACGCGTTCGACCTGAACCGCGTGGAGGTCCTGCGCGGCCCGCAGGGCTCGCTTTTTGGATCTGCATCGATGGGCGGCGCGGTCAATTACATCGCGAACACCGCCGATGCGAGCGGGTTCGAAGCGGCGCTCGAAACCACGCTCAGCCAGACGCGGAACGCCGACCCGGGCTATTCGGCCAAAGCCATGGTCAATCTGCCGCTCGCCGAAGACCTGTTCGCGGCGCGCGCCGTTCTGCTCTACCGGGACGACCCGGGCTATATCGAGAACGTCGGCACGGGCGGCGCGAACGATCTGTCAGTGTCGGGCGGGCGGCTGTCGCTGGTCTTCACCCCGTCTGCCGACACGACGGTGAGCTGGATGAGCATGCTCCAGACCATCGACAGCGCGGACAACGCTTACCAGATGCCAGCGGCTGGCGATCTGCGGCGTGAGACGGCCATTCCCGAATTCACCGACACCGAGGTCGTGATCCATAGCGCGCGTCTGGATCATGATTTCGGCTGGGCCAGCCTCACCGCTCTGGCCGCCTATCACGAAAAGAGCCAGGACTGGCGGTTCGACTACACCCCGATCCGGGGCGCATATAACACCGACCTCGACCTCAACCTGACGAACCCCCTGTTCATCAACTCAGGCGGCGAAAGCGAAGGGACCAGTTTCGAACTGCGCCTGACCTCGCCGTCAGGACAGCGCTTTGAATGGCTGATCGGCGCGATGGTGTTCGATACCGAGAAGCGGCTTTACGAGCAGATCGGCTCCGCGGGCGCGGCGGCACAATTCGACCAGTCCTCTCTGTTCGGGCCGGGCGCCGGCGCGGTGATCGCTCCGGACGGTGAGATATTCAACGCCTTCTACTCGACCGTCAGCGGTCAGGAGACCGCCGTGTTCGGGGAGGCCTCCTACCACTTCACGCCCCAATGGACGCTCTCAGCGGGCGGACGGCTGTTCCGGACCGAAGTGGACACCGTGTCCACCCAGGTGGGTTTCTCAACCTATCCCGGCGATCCCATCGTGACGCCCGCCTCCACCCGCGAGGAAGGCTTCTCGCCCAAACTTTCGCTGACCTACACTCACAGCGAGGATCTGATGGTCTATGCGCTGGTTTCTGAAGGCTTCCGTTTTGGCACGCCCAACACGCCGGGCCTCAGCGACTATCCCATCCCCTCGGGGTCGTCGAGCGACAAGCTGACCAATTACGAAGTCGGCGCCCGGAGCAACTGGCTGAACGGCGATCTCCAGCTCGACGCCACGCTGTTCTATGTGGACTGGACCGACATCCAGCTTCGCCTTCAGACGCCTGATTTCTTCAACTACGCGGCCAACGGCGGCTCGGCGTCGAGCCGGGGGGTGGAGCTGAGCGCCTCGTGGCGGCCCACTGACCAGCTCGACCTGTCCAGTTCGGTGACCTATCAGGAGGCGCGGCTCGAAGAACCGCTCTTCATCCTCTGGTACGGCACGGCGCCTGAAGGATCGAGACTGCCGGGCTCGTCGGACTGGTCGATCACCAACACGGCCTCCTATCGGTTTCACGCGCCCTATGATCCGGTGCTGAGCGTGTCTCACGTGCATCTGTCAGAAGGCATCAGCGATCTGAACTCCGCAGTTCCGGGCGCCACGCCCAACCGGCAGGGTGGATATGACCTGGTCGATCTCCGCCTGGGCGGGACGTTCGGAAACGCCGACATCTCGCTGTTCGGCACGAACGTTTTCGATGAGCGGGGCGTCACGCGCACCGTCTCGGAAGTGAACGGGCTGGGTCAGGGCATCGTCCGTCCCAGGACGATTGGCGTCACCGCGCGCTGGCGTTACTGAAGCCGCTGATCCTGCCGACACCGGCAAGGCGCCCCTCCGGGCGCCTTGCGTATCACGGAAAGCGTGAACGTGAAGATTTCAGACGCCATGCGCCTCGGGCGGCTGGACGGAATGGCCCAGGCGGAGATGGTCCGCCGGGGGGAGGTTTCGGCGGTGGAACTGACGGAAGCCGCCATCCTCCGCATCGAAGCCCTCGACCCCGGCCTGCAGGCGGTGAGCTGGAGGGCCTGGGACCTGGCGCGGGAGCGCGCCCGGTCGCCGCTGCCTCCCGGGCCGCTCTCGGGGGCGCCGTGCCTGCTCAAGGATTCCCTGCACTATCCCGGCATGCCCGCGCGCGCAGGGTCGGCGAGCCTTCCGGACACGACGACGCTGCAGGGTTTCCCCTATGCCGCGCGGCTTGACCAGGCCGGACTCGTCCCCCTGGGCAAGACCGCGATGCCCGAGTTCGGCCTGCTGGGCGTGACAGAGCCGCAGATCGGGCCCGTCACCCGCAATCCATGGGATGCGCGCCGGTCTCCTGGTGGGTCGAGCGGGGGGGCGGGCGCGGCCGTGGCTTCCGGCATGACGCCCCTTGCCCACGGCAGCGACGGGGCGGGTTCGATCCGGATCCCGGCTTCCTGCTGCGGCATCGTCGGCCTCAAGCCGGGCCGGGGCGCCACCGTGCGGGTGCGCGCCCGCCATCCGATCGAGGATCTCCTGGTCGCCGACAGCCTCATGGCACGCACCGTCCGCGACGTCGCTGCAGGCTTTGCTCTCGCCCGTCCCGGCCGGGAGGCCGCGCCGGACGGACCTGAAAGCAAACGGCTGCGGATCGCCGTCATCGAGCACACGCTGAGCGGCGCGGTTCCCCATCGCGACTGCCGGCAGGCTCTGAGCGAAGCCGCGGAGCTGCTCGCCGCGCTCGGCCATCACGTGGAAGCCGCGCAACTGCCTGTCGACGGCCCCGCCGCGGACCGCGCCGAGCGCGTGCTCTGGATGCACCTGGGCGCCGACTGTGTGGACGCGGCCCGGGCGCGCGGACAGGATCCCGCCGCGGTTCTCGAGCCCTGGACGCTGGCGCTGGGACGCATGGCCGACGACCTTTCTCCTGAAGATCTTGAGCGCGCACACGCACAGATCGCGACCCTGCCCGGCCAGCTCTCGTCCTTTGCGGAACGCTTCGATGTCTGGCTGACGCCCACCCTCGCTTCGCCGCCTCCGATGATCGGGCACATGGCCCCGGACGGGGAACCCGAACAGCTCATGGAGCGGATGTTCGGCTGGTTGGGCTACACCCCGCTCCAGAATCTCGCCGGAACCCCAGCGGTGAGCCTGCCTCTTCACTGGAGCCCGGAGGGTCTGCCCATCGGCGTCATGCTGGCGGGGCCTCGCGGTTCTGAGGACGGACTTCTGAAGCTGGCGTGCGGACTGGAAGCCGCCCGCCCCTGGGCGGATCGCTGGCCTCCACTGTCCCTGTTTGGAAAGGAGGACGCCTGATGGACCCCGCGCCTGAGAAGTACCGGCCCGGCTCCGACACGGCGCTTGCAGAGCTGGTCGAGCAGAACCCCTTCGCCTGGGTCGTCAGCGCCGGGGGCGGATTTTCCGCCACGCCCCTGCCCGTCAGACCGCGCCTGGACTCCCAGGGCCGTCTCGTGGCGCTGGCGGGGCATTTCGCGCGTTCCAATCCTCACCTTGAACGGCTGCGCTCCGACCCGCGCGCCCTTTTTCTCTTCATGGGACCTCACGCCTATGTTTCAGCGTCATGGCTGTCAGACCGCAGCCAGGCCCCGACCTGGAATTACGCCAGCGCCGCTTTTGAATGCGGTGTCGAGCTGACCGAAGATCCAGCCGAGATCGACGCCCTCCTCCGCGACCTCATCGACTCGATGGAACACGGACGGCCGGACGCCTGGTCGCCGGAAGAGATGGGGGAGCGCTATGCGCGGCTGTCGCGCGGCGTGGTGGGGTTCACCGCGCCCATACGTGCGGCGCGCCCGGCGTTCAAACTCGGCCAGGATGAAAGCGAGGGCCAGTTCGACGAGATCGTCAGCGCTCTTGAATCCGAGGCTCCCCAGACAGCGAAGCTGATGCGGGACTTCCGACCCCTGCAGTCTGGAAACAGCTAATAATGCTGGCGGGCGGATATGCCATCGCAACGCTGTTGAACCCCGGAGCGTCCCGGACATCCCATTCCGCCGCCGGGTATGAGCGGAAGGCTATAGCTTCCAATTTCCTGATGATCGCCGGACCGAGCGCATTCCCGTCGAGCTCACGCCGACCTCCCGTCACGCCCCTAGGGGATCGCCAGAATTCGCGTTTATCGGTCCACGGGAAATTCGCCGCAGTATGCCGCCAGCACAGAGCTTTCGAGGCCATGTCCAAGGGCCCTCTGCGCCCAGCACGCAGAATTTCCCGTTAAACTCCCGTCAAAAAAGGGAATTCCAGAGACCCGTTCGCGTTCGTCTGGCGCCACCGCCAGCCATTCGTGGCTTTACTGTCTCAGACCCTTTTCCGTGATTTAGCGGACATGTCGGTGTGCAGAGACGCGTGGTGGCGAGCGCTATTCGCCCCCGGACTTCGTGGGGCGATCAGGACAGTCCGCTTTTCCCTGGTCGGCGACATCCCTCAGCTTTGATTGAGAGTGGAGAGCGATTGTGCGGCCTCAATGATCGTCGACCGCAGCCATCTGTGCGCGGGATCCTGACGATACCGCACATGCCAGGCCAGTTCGACCGGGAAGGTTCCCAGATCGACAGGAGCTGGAAGCACCTTGAGGCGAGGATCTCGCTGAAGACCGCGGCAGATTTGCAAAGGCAAAGTGGCACAGTAGTCGGTGACGGCGATCATCTCCGGAACTGCGAGAAAATGCGTCACGGAGACGGCGACCTTGCGCTTGAGGTTCTGCTTTTCCAACGCCTGAAAAAGGCCGGCCCGGATACGCCCGGGCGGAAGCACGTTCACATGCTTGAGGCTCTCATACAGGTCTCGGGAAAGGGTGTCGCCGACCTCGGGATGGTCGTGTCGCACGACGCAGGCAAGTCCGTCGTCCATCAGATGCTGAACGACGAGATTGTCCGGGGGATCGACGATCCTTCCAAGCACCATTGCGGTCGCCCCTGACATCACGCCGGTCTCTGCGAGGTCGTTGCCGAATGGAGTCATGCGAAGCGTGATGCCAGGCGCCTGCTCGCCCAGCCTCGCGACCAGTGTCGGCATCAGCACCAGTTCCACATAACTGTTCGGCGCGATGAGAAACTGCCGCTCTGCGTGGGCGGGATCGAAATCCTGCTGATGGACCACCACCTCGTCGAGCTGTGCCAGCGCAGCTTCGATCGTCGGTGCGATCTCCTCTGCGAGCTGCGTCGGTTTGATGCCGTATCTTTCGCGGATGAACAACGGATCGCGGAGCATGGCGCGCAAGCGATTGAGCGAGTTCGAGAGCGCCGGCTGGGTTATCCCGAGCCGGCGGGCGGCGCGCGTGACGCTCCGCTCTTCCATGAGGGCTGAGCTGCTCCCCGATGTTTGGACAGTTTCGGGGACGTTTTAAGCTACTCTGAGCTCCTGCTGACTGGGTTGATTGGGCTGGCGCTCGCGCCAGTAGATCATGGCGGGCGGCCGCCCGCCATGAGCGGTGTGTGGCCGCTGGTGATT